>NZ_JBEWXT010000001.1:2191424-3550348 GCF_040538665.1 Aureibaculum sp. 2308TA14-22 | reverse complement strand
ATTTGACCAAGTACCGCCGGCATCGGGGGTACCGCCTAATTCTGCAAACAACTCTGCATCCGTAGGCGTAGTGCCTTCACAGACCGTTAACGTACCATTGGTTCCCGCATCAGGCTGAGCTTGTTCGGTGACCGTAACTGTAGCGGTATCGTTTCCTGTACATGGTGCTGTCGCAGCTACCGTATAGGTATAAACCAATCCTACATTTGACCAAGTACCGCCGGCATCGGGGGTACCGCCTAATTCTGCAAACAACTCTGCATCCGTAGGCGTAGTGCCTTCACAGACCGTTAACGTACCATTGGTTCCCGCATCAGGCTGAGCTTGAACCGTTAAGGTACCTGCAGACGTAGTAACTGATGTACAAATATTTGCACTACTGGAAACAATCACTCGATATTGATTTCCATTTAAGCTTATAGGAGCATTAGTAATATTGAGTGTATTGGTAGTAACATTTGAATAAACACCCCCGTTACTTAAATTTGAAAACGCACCTCCAGTACTTATTTGCCATTGATAGCTCAATCCTGATCCTGTTGCAGTTACCGTAAAAGTGGTATTATCAGTTTCACAAATTGACCGATTTGGAGGCTGAGCTGTAATAACAACATCAAATGCCTGTTGAAAATCATAATCTCCATTTGAATCGTTGTCATCTGGTGTGGTATATCCATCAACACCAGATGTGACTAGACCATCTCCATCGACAGTTAAACCTGATCCAAAAGTTCCTGAACCCAATAAGCCATTGCTGTCTCCATCAGTATAACCTGCTTCAGTGACATCATTACACCCATCATCATCAGCATCTAGTTCATAGGGGTCATAGATACCATCACTATCAGAATCTGCAATTGTATAAGTTAAATTAGCAAAATCGAAATCATTATCCTCTATTCCAGAAAACAAACCGTTATTACCAAATGTAGCTGCGGCTCCATCGATAACACCATCATTATTAGCATCGTTAACCCCAGCTTCATCCAAAACACTAGATTCTACGATGTCATAAATACCATCATTATCAGAATCTAAATCTTTACTATTGATAACTCCATCGCCATCGTCATCACATATAACGCTAACAAATAATTCTCCAGTAAAACCTTCTGGGCCTGGGCCAGCTTGGTTTGTTATTGTAAAAGTATTATTTGCCCCTGATACCCAATTAATCGTATTAAAAGCAGTTCCTGCCTGAGCTTGCATTAATTCTAATGTTGTAGAGGTTGTACTTCTTGTTCCATATAATACTACATCACCCGCTTCATCTACAATCAATCGAAGTCGTGGCAAACCATTCACATTAGCCACCCAAGGCGAGGCAATAAAAGAAAGATCTGATTGAAATAAAAAATATTCTTCACCTGCTCCCAATGCTCCATTTTCAAATTCTAAAATAGAGGGATGTACGGTCGTTCCATTTATATCCAGTTGAAAGGAATTATCCATGGAGGAAAAATCTAACCTCAAATAACCTGTATCAGTATGATTAACAACAACAGATCTTGTTCCAACATCTTGGGATACCAAAAATGCCGTATTTGCAGTAGTACAATATTCTTCTTCATCGGTCATTCCATCATTATCATCATCTAAATCACAAACATCATTAATCCCATCTCCGTCAGTATCGATACCTGCAACATCAGTACATGGATCAACAGCGGCACTACAAACCTCAACAGAAAAACTATTTAATGTTCCTGTATCAAAAGCTGCATTATCAGAAACTGTTAATGTCCAATTACCTGATGGATTTTCCCCATTAAAGGCACTTAAAGCAGCTTCAGGGATAAAAGTCCCGTTAAAAGGTGCACTGCCTGCGGTAATGGCCGTACCTGCAGCATCATCAAAAACAGTTGTAGCATAATTATCCCCACTACTTCCATTTCTATTTGATAGAATGACCGTGGTTCCCGCGGGGCTTTGTAAGGATATTATTAGATCGGAATCCCAGGTATGTGTAATATTAACAGTTACATTAACATCATTAACAGCAGCTGTACTTGTAAAGTTAACCGTTCTTGATACACCCGTAGCATTATTATCAGGAATGGCTACACCAGTATTCCAAGTTTGGGTCGTGCAGACTTGTCCTATACTATTTAACGACATTAATAAAAATAATACTGTCGTTGCAACAATTCTTAAGTTATTCAAGTATTTAGCATTAATTTTAGACACTTCTATTATAAAAACAAGGTAAATATATGTTAAGCAAGTAAAAACGTTAAAATTTTGTTAGCAACATAGGCTGGTTGTTAATAACTATGATTAACCTGCTGGCGTATTGAACGAATAATATATGTACTTATTGTCTAAAAAACACTAACAACAGTAACTCTACAACTAGTTTAGCAACAATAATCTTTTAATCCATTAATTTTCTAATTCTTTCTTTTTAGCATATATTTGCACTTATTTAGAACGAATCTATATTAATATGATACAGGTATCTGATATCGCAAAAAAGAAAGTCATTGAATTGATGAATGACGATGGTTTTGACGCTACTACTGATTTCGTCCGTGTTGGTGTTAAAAGCGGCGGTTGCTCTGGCTTGTCTTACGAATTAAAATTTGATAAAGAACAGCTAGAAAACGATAAAATATTTGAAGCCAATTCGGTAAAGATAATTGTAGATAAAAAAAGCTTTTTATATCTTGTTGGTACAACATTAGACTATTCAGGTGGACTTAACGGTACAGGATTCGTTTTTAAAAATCCAAATGCAAATAGGACATGTGGTTGCGGAGAGAGTTTTTCACTTTAAAAAACAAGAATGAATAAATATACGGAAGACGATTTAAAAAAAGAGCTTGAAACTAAAGAATACGAATACGGTTTTTATACAGATATTGAATCTGATAAATTTCCTGTTGGATTAAATGAAGATGTAGTTAAAGCTATTTCTAAAAAGAAAAACGAACCTGAATGGATGACAAATTGGCGTTTGGAAGCTTTTAGAATTTGGAAAAGCATGAAGGAGCCCGATTGGGCCAATGTTACTTACAAAAAACCTGATTTTCAAAATATAAGTTATTATGCCGCTCCAAAACAAAAGCCTGAATTAGAAAGTTTAGACCAAGTTGATCCTGAATTGCTCAAAACTTTTGATAAATTGGGTATTTCCATTGAAGAGCAAAAACGATTATCGGGCGTAGCTGTTGACATTGTAATGGATTCAGTTTCAGTTGCTACAACTTTTAAAGAGACCTTGGCGGAAAAAGGCATTATTTTCTGTCCTATTTCTGAGGCCATTCAAGAGCATCCTGAACTGGTCAAAAAATATATTGGCTCAGTCGTGCCTCAAACGGACAATTTTTATGCCGCGTTAAATAGTGCTGTCTTTAGTGATGGTTCTTTTTGTTATATACCAAAAGGAGTAAAATGTCCGATGGAACTCTCAACCTATTTTAGAATTAACGAAGGTGGAACTGGTCAATTTGAACGCACTTTGGTTGTTGCAGATAAAGGTAGTTATGTAAGTTATTTAGAAGGATGTACCGCCCCTCAACGTGATGAAAACCAACTACATGCCGCTGTGGTTGAGCTTATTGCCCTTGACGATGCTGAGATAAAATATTCAACTGTACAAAATTGGTTTCCGGGTGATGCATCTGGAAAAGGTGGTGTTTTTAACTTTGTAACCAAACGCGGCCTTTGCGAAAATAATGCTAAAATATCGTGGACACAGGTAGAAACTGGTTCTGCCATTACCTGGAAATATCCAAGCTGCGTGTTGAAAGGAGACAACTCCATTGGTGAGTTTTATTCAATTGCAGTTACAAATAATTATCAACAAGCGGATACGGGTACAAAAATGATTCACCTGGGCAAGAATACTAAAAGTACTATTATCTCCAAAGGAATTTCCGCTGGTAAATCCCAGAACTCCTATCGCGGTTTGGTACAAGTAAATTCGAGAGCTAAAAACGCCAGGAACTTTTCACAATGTGATTCACTTTTAATGGGGAATGAGTGCGGTGCCCATACTTTTCCATACATAGAAACCAAAAATAAAACGGCTAAAATCGAGCATGAGGCTACAACCTCTAAAATTGGTGAAGATCAGTTGTTTTATTGTAATCAGAGAGGTATTGGGACAGACAAGGCTATTGCATTAATTGTAAATGGTTTTAGTAAAGAGGTTTTAAATAAACTACCTATGGAGTTTGCAGTTGAAGCACAAAAGTTATTAGAAATAAGTTTAGAAGGGTCTGTAGGATAAGAAGTCATGGTAGAAGCAACTAATTATGTTTATTTGGCAATTTTAATTTGCCTTCAGTATCTCGGACTTCAACATGAATCTTATCAGATTACCATTGATTTTTCTAAGGAAAAAGAAATAGAACAACGTGTCCCTGTTTTAGTTGATTTTGAAAAATTGGAGGACAAACAAAATCGGTGGATATTAATTACACGCGATAAAAAACATGAAATTCCTGTAATGGTAGTAAAAGACAGTGTAACTGTCTTTGATAATGAAAAAGCCAATAGTACAAAATTTGAAGAAATAGATTTTGGTAGATTAGCAAAACAGCAAGATACGGTTTATAATAAAAAAAATAAAGCAGTTGTAGTAGTATCTAAAAGTAAAAATAGTATTGTATTTAAAATGTTAGACAATACTTTCTATGAGCGAGTTACTATGAATATTAATCAATAAGAGTTTTAAACAAAGAAAAAGTCAATGTTAGAAATAAAAAATTTACACGCTAAAATAGATGATAAAAATATACTTAACGGAATAAATTTAACTGTAAATGCTGGTGAAGTGCACGCCATAATGGGCCCAAATGGATCAGGAAAAAGTACGTTGGCCAGTGTTGTTGCTGGCAAAGAGGAATATGAAGTCACCGAAGGAAATATTATTTTAAATAATGAAGATTTAGATGATATGGCTCCTGAAGACAGAGCACATAAAGGTGTTTTCTTATCTTTTCAATATCCAGTTGAAATTCCAGGAGTATCAGTTACCAATTTTATTAAAACAGCGATTAACGAAACTCGTAAAGCTAATGGTTTAGAAGATCTTCCTGCTAAGGATATGCTTCAAAAAATTAGAAAAACAGCTGAACTGTTAGAAATAGACAGAAAGTTCTTATCACGTTCTTTAAATGAAGGATTTTCTGGAGGAGAAAAGAAAAGAAATGAAATCTTTCAAATGGCCATGCTAGAACCTAAATTAGCTATTTTAGACGAAACCGATTCTGGTTTAGATATTGATGCCCTTAAGGTTGTTGCCAATGGCGTTAATAAATTAAAAAGTAAAGATAATGCCGTTATTGTTATTACGCATTATCAACGTTTGTTAGAGTATATTGTCCCAGATTATGTACACGTCTTGCACGATGGTAAAATTGTGAAATCTGGCGGTAAGGAATTGGCATTAGAGTTAGAGGAAAAAGGTTATGATTGGGTAAAATAAGGTTATGGATTTAAAAGAAAAATTAATTACTTCATTCTTAGTTTATGAGGATAAGGTAAGTGCAGAGGCTGACGGAAAAGTACAGGATATCCGTTCAGAGGCATTTAACCGTTTTGAAGAAATGGGGTTTCCTACAAAAAGAGACGAAGAATGGAAATACACTTCCTTAAAACCTTTATTAAAACACGATTATAAAATTTTTCCTAAAATAGAATCGGCTATTGAATTCAAGGATGTTAAAAAGTTCTTTTTGCATGAAATCGATTCTTATAAAATTGTATTTATTGATGGTGTTTATAGCTCATTTTTGTCTGAAACTACACATGATGGATTTGATATCTGCCTACTTTCAGCTGCACTTTCAAAACCAAAATACAAAATGGTTATTGACCATTATTTTAATACTGTAGCAAAAAAAGACGACAGTATAACTTCCTTAAATACGGCGTTTTCCAAAGAAGGAGCCTATATCAATATTCCAAAAAACACTGTTGTACCAAAACCTGTACAAATTGTACATTTTTCAACAGGAATTGAAACCGAAGTGTTGTTACAACCTCGTAATTTAATAGTTGTTGGAGAAAACGCTCATGTACAGATTGTTGAACGCCACCAAAGCCTAAATGAAAACGTTGTATTAACCAATTCGGTTACTGAAATTTTTGCCAACAAACGTGCTATAGTAGATTATTACAAAATTCAAAATGATAAAAAATCGGCTTCGTTAATTGACAGCACCTATGTTAAACAAGGGCAACAAAGTGTAGCTTCCGTTAATACATTTTCATTTGGAGGTAACTTAACACGTAATAATTTAGAGTTTTATCAAGAAGGGGAACATATTACTTCTAACCTTAATGGCATAACAATAATAGAAGGTAAACAGTTGGTTGATAACCACACTTTGGTAAATCATAAATTGCCAAACTGTGAAAGCCACGAGTTGTATAAAGGTATTTATTTTGACAATTCTACTGGTGTTTTTAACGGTAAAGTTATCGTTGAAAAAGAAGCACAAAAAACCAATGCGTTTCAGCAGAACGATAATATACTTATTGACGACAAAGCAACTATTAACGCTAAACCTCAATTAGAAATTTTTGCCGATGATGTAAAGTGCTCCCACGGCTGTACTATTGGTCAATTAGATGAAGATGCTCTATTTTATCTACGTTCGCGTGGTATTCCAAAAAAAGAAGCCAATGCTTTGTTGTTGTATGCTTTTGCAAATGATGCTTTACAAAAAATTAAAATCCCCGAATTGAAAACAAGAATAACCAAAATTATTTCTAACAAATTGGGTGTAAATTTGGGTTTTGAAGTTTAAAAATTAGATCGTTTAGTAGCAGTTAGTAGTTTTTATATGCTTATTGAACACTTGCAATAACTTCTTTTAAAAACGTATTAAAATCAAAGGCATTGTCGTCATTAGTCAACCCCATTCTTACAATTACCAAATCTTTTGACGGGATAATAAATACGCGTTGGCCTTGGTAACCATTAGCGGAATATAAATCCTTTGAAACATCGAGATATTTACCGCCTGCGTTTAGCCAAAAATGTCCGCCATATTCTCCATTTGAACCATTTGTAGGTGTTTTTACATAATTTACCCAAGATTCATCAAAAAGTTGTTCGCCGTTCCAATGGCCTTTGTGCAAATAAAGCAACCCAAATTTTGCCCAATCGCGTGTAGTTGCCCAACCATATGAAGAACCTACGTAATTGCCTTTCATATCTGCTTCAATAACCATAGAGTGCATGCCAATTTTATCAATTAAAGCTGCATACCAAAAATCTAAATATTCTTGATGCGTTTGGAATTGTTTTCGTAAAATACCCGATAATAAATTAGAGGTGCCAGATGAATAATTCCAAGTTTCATTGGGTTTGCCAGCCAAAGCTTTTTCTTCTTGAATCTTAGGCATATCGTCGGCTAAAAACAACATTTTTGTAACGTCTGATATTTTTTCGTAATTCTCTTCCCAAGCCAGTCCACTATTCATTTGCAGTAAATTATTGATGGTAATATTCGCACGTTCATCTTCTTGCCAACTTTCAATAGGTGCTTTGTCATTAATGTTGAGTTTCCCTTCTTTTTGTAAAATACCGAACAGGGTTGCCGTAACACTTTTGGTCATGGACCAACCTAACAATTTGGAAGTTGCATCAAAGCCTTCCGCATATTTTTCTGCAATAATTTGGTCTTTGTATACAACCAAAACAGATCTTGTCTGCTTTACCTTATTGTTGTTAAACATACTGTCAACAGCTATTTTCAGCATATCATAATTTATATTTTCAAAAACCGTATCTTTTTGCTTAGCATCGCCGTAAGGAAAAGGAGTGTCTGTTTTCTTAAAATTGCGTTTCGGCACCAAATAGTTTTGGTTTCCTTCAGCATCCTTCGGGACAAGAACAGCACCCAAACCCTCTCTATAAATTGCTTTTCTAGTTAATAACCCATAAACAGAAGCAGTAGCTGATTTTTCTTTATTACTAACCTTATCTTCAGCCAAATTAATAGGTGTAAAAGCATTATCTACTTCATCGGTATATTTTACACTTCTATCTGCTAAAAATACAGAAGATGCCATATTTTTTGCTGAATATCCTGCTAAAATATTTAATCTTGGATAATTGGCATATATGGTATAAATAAGAGCCAATAGACCAAGTAAAAGGATGTATTTTATTGATTTTTTGAACATGTTTTAGTTTTGTGTTTGAAATTAGAACAAATATAAATTAATCAAACGATTTAAGGTTGAGTTTTGTACTTTTGTAAGCTGACTAAAAAATATGTTAGACATCCAAAAAATAAGAACTGATTTTCCCATTCTACAACGAAAAGTAAATGGGCATCCATTGGTGTATTTAGACAATGCGGCAACCTCACAAACACCTCAGCTAGTTATTGATGCAATTACGGATTATTACAGAAATTATAATGCGAATATTCACCGAGGTGTGCATACCTTAAGTCAAGAAGCTACTGACGCGTATGAACAAGCTCGGCAAAAAATTCAAAATCATTTTAATGCCAAAAATGCCCACGAAATTATTTTCACTTCGGGTACCACGCATGGCATTAATTTAGTAGCTAACGGATTTTCTTCCCTCTTAAAAAAAGGAGATGAAATTATTGTTTCAGCCTTAGAACATCATTCAAACATTGTGCCTTGGCAAATGCTTTGTGAACGAACAGGAGCTACACTCAAAGTAATTCCGATGAATGAAGATGGTGAACTATTAATGGATGCTTACAAAAATTTACTTTCTGAAAACACCAAATTGGTATTTGTAAACCATATTTCTAATGCTTTGGGTACAATTAATCCAATAAAAGAGATTATTGATTTGGCACATCGTATGGATGCTGCGGTTTTAATTGATGGAGCACAAGCTACACCGCATATCAAAGCTGACTTACAAATTTTAGATGCCGATTTTTATGTAGCCTCTGCCCATAAAATGTGTGGACCGACTGGAGTTGGATTTCTCTATGGAAAAGAGGAATGGCTCAATAAATTACCACCCTACCAAGGTGGTGGTGAAATGATTGCAGAAGTTACCTTCGAAAAAACAACTTATGCAGATTTACCGCATAAATTTGAAGCTGGTACTCCCAACGTATGTGGTGGCATTGCTCTTGGTGTTGCTATTGATTATATGAATGGCATCGGTTTTGAGAACATCGCCAATTACGAACATGAATTATTAAAATACGCCACCGAAAAATTGCTCGCCATTGACGGTTTAAAAATTTACGGGCCGGAAAAGTTGGAAAACAAAACTTCAGTTATTTCTTTTAATTTAAAAGGCATTCATCCCTATGATATTGGTTCTATAGTTGATAAATTAGGTATTGCTGTGCGTACTGGACACCATTGTGCACAGCCTATTATGGATTTTTATAACATTCCCGGAACTGTGAGAGCGTCTTTTGCTTTTTATAATACCAAAGAAGAAGTTGATAAATTGGTGGAAGCAGTTAAAAAAGCAAAGGAGATGTTGAGTTGACCTCCTCTAACCCCTTAAAGGGAGGTAAGTTTTGTAACTTTAACTTTTAATTTTGGCTGCAATTTTAACACACTTTTAAAAAAATGTTAAAATATTTTGCCAATTCCTTTTTTTTTTTTTTCTAAATTAGCTTTTAATAGGAAAGTTCTTCAATTCTGAAGATAGTAATAAGTGAACAATTTTTTGGAGCGATTGTAGTTCGCAAAATACAATTGCTAAAATAATAATGTTTAAACTAGGTATAGTTTTAAGCACAAATAAAATATCGTCTGATTTTAAATTATAAAATTGGGTAAAATAAATAGTGAAAATATAAAGCAAAAGATGCTGAAACTCCCAAAGCGTCGGGACAGCACAAATAACCTCCAGTTGAGGTAAATAAAATAAAAACAGTTCGAAATGTTTAATTTAAAACCAGTTGCCTATGTAAGTTAACCAGCCCCACTGGAGGAAGTGCAAAGATACTATTTTTTGTATAGAAAATGCCTTCAAAATTTACGACCCGCTTTGGAAAAAAGAGGTAAAGATTTTCACGGAAAAATTATAGTATTAAACTTACCTGTTAATAGACAGGTTTTAAAAAATTATTAAAATGAAAAAAATATTATTAATATTAGTGCTAGTTTGTACTACGTCATTCAGTTTTGCCACAGTTATTCCTAATGATATTTCTGATGAAATATTTATTGAGATTTCTAATGATATTTCTGATGAAATATCTAATGAGGTTTTTGATGAGATGTCTGATGATGAGATGCCTAATCAGGCCACTGAAGACCATGAATGGGAATGTGTTCCTTTTACCTTATCTTGTGGAATTACAGGTTTTGCTTGTGGAGAAACAACTTCGGAAATCATTGCAAAAGTTTTGTGGGCTGAACAACAGTTTTGTTCATAGTAAATTCAAAGAAACACCTCTCTTTAAAGATAGGTGTTTCTATTTATAAACATTTCTAATTCTAATAATTATGAATCCAAAACTAACTTTTATATTTATACTACTAATTTCAGTCAATATGTCATATGCTCAAGAAAGCATATTGAATCACAAGTTTATATATAATCTAACTTATCAATCGGATTCCACCAACATCAACAGCAAGCAGAGTGAAAAAATGCTTCTTTTTACGGGTAATGACGGTTCAATATTCCAAAGTTATAATGGATTTGTTAGAGACTCAATGTTGCTCGAATTAAAAAATAATCCAGAAAAACAAAATTCTAGTCTATCAAACATTTCTTCATTTCCAAAAACTCAATTTAGTTTCAAGATAATCAAAACCTTTAACCATGATAGCTTAATAGTTTTTGAAAAAATCTTTATTGACAACTTTAGATATGACGAAAGTAAAGAAAATATTAAATGGGAAATTAAATCCGACACTATGACTATAAATGGTTTTGAAAGCCAAAAAGCAACCACCTTTTATGCTGGAAGAAAATATGAAGCTTGGTTTTCTAGTGAAATACCCATTTCTGATGGGCCTTATAAATTTAGTGGTCTTCCTGGTCTGATTATTAAAATTTCAGATGTAGAGAATCATTATGTTTTTGAGTTAATAGAAAAAGTTAACATAAGCATGACATATCCGTCTTTAAAAACAAAAGATAAACTTTTTATAACAGACAAATCAACATTTTTCAAAAAACTCAAAGAGTTCAAAAATAACATATTCGAAAGGGCTTCACAGGCTGGATTTACTGTAGATGAAGAATACAAACAACAAATAAAAGTAAAACTTAATAAGAAAAATAACCCAATTGAATTAAACGATAACGATCAATGAGGTTATTAATAACATTATGTTTCTTTTTCCTTTTATCTTTTTCATGCTTTTCGCAAACCACTATAGAAGGATATTTAAAAACTGAAAATAGAAAATCAATTGTCGGGGCAAGTGTTATTATTAAAAAAATTGATTCAAGCGGTACTTATGCTTATGATATATCTGATATCAATGGGTATTTTTCAATTACTTTATATAGTAAACCTGAGCAACTACATTTGAATATTCGTGCTATGGGGTATAAAAGTGTGACGGAAGTTATCGATAACAAAAGTCAAACTAAAAACATTGTCTTAATCGAACAGGCAACAAAATTAAAAGAAGTTGTAATAAAATCAAGACCGATTACTCATAATGGTGATACAATTAATTATTCAGTAGATGCTTTTTCTAAACTAGAAGATAGAACTATAGGAGACGTGTTAAAAAATATGCCTGGTATTGAGGTATTGTCGGATGGGAAAATCCTCTATCTAGGTAGGCCAATTAATAAATACTATATTGAAGGTATGGATTTATTAGAGGGCAAGTATAATTTAGCCAATAATAATCTACCTTTCAAGGAAGTTTCAAGAGTACAAGTTTTAGAAAACCATCAACCAATAAAAATTTTAGATAGTTTGGTGTCTTCAGAGCAAGCAGCAATTAATATTAAACTAAAGAATAAATATACTTTTACAGGGCAAGCCGAATTAGGTAGCGGTTTTAATCCCTTGTTGTGGAATGTCAATATTACGCCAATGTTGTTTTCTAAAAAACAACAAATGATTAGTTCTTATCAGGCTAATAATAGTGGTGATGATTTGAGCTTACAATTAAAAACGTTTACTCTCAATGATCTTTTGGAACAGTTTGAACGCAACGATGAAAAAAAAAATTGGTTGGATATTGTTAAATTAAGAGAACCTAGTTTTTCAAAAAGTCGTTGGCTAGATAATAACACTCATTTAATAACTACTAACTATTTACAAAAGCTAAAATCCGATTATGAATTACGGTTGAATGTATCTTACCTCAACGACTATCAGCAAAGGCAGGGCTTTACAAATACACGATTTTTAATAAGTGATGATACTATTGCTATATTTGAAAACAAGTATAATCAACTTTTTACAAATACATTAGAAACTACCTTAACGCTTCAAAAAAATATAGGTGAAAAATTTTTAAAAAACACAATACAATTTCAGGGATTTTGGGACAGTCAACGAGGTAGAATAGACTTAAACACTAATAATGTACTTGAAGATTTAAGTAATAAGTATTTTAAACTGTCAAATAATTTTAAAACATTGTTTCCGTTGGGTAAACAGGTGTTAACACTTAATTCTTATTTCACTATTAATAGAACACCACAATATTTAAGCTTAAATCCTGGACAATTTAAAGACTTGCTTAATAATGGAAATGATTATGATGAAGTGACCCAAGAAATAGACTTACAAACTTTTTACACAAATAACTCATTAACGATCACTAAAGGGTTTAAACAATTTAGCTTTAGTCCTAAAATTGGAATTCAATTTGAAAAACAAAATTTAGGAAGTACTATTACAACTGTATCAACACAAAACAATGATAAAATATTTACTAATAATTTAGATTGGATTCGTTCTAAGATATATTTTGATTTAAGAACTCAATATAAAAAAAACAAATGGCGTGTTGAATTAACAACCCCAATTAATCTATATGACTATAGTTTGGAAGACACCAACTTAAAAAGCAAACAGGATGTTTCAAGACTGACTTTTGAACCTAAACTATCTGTTAATTATGACCTTAATTCATTTTGGCATCTTAAAACTTCTGCCAATATAAGCAATCAATTTGGTGCTATTCAACAAGTCTATTACGCTTATATTTTACAAAATTACCGAAATATTAAACGTATTGATGCTCCTTTGCCACAGAAGCATAACTTAATTTATAGTGCCTCCATTGGCTATAGAAACCCTATTAAATCGATATTTATTAATCTAATATACAGCAATAGTACAACAGAAAAAAATTTACTTTACGATCGTAACATTTTAGAAAATGGTGCAATCGTATTACAAGCTATTGCAAATAAAAATAAGCGTTTAAGTCATAATTTAATGATGACAACAAGCAAATATTTAAGCAATATTAAAACTAACTTATCATTGAGCACGAATTATAGTTTTCAAGATGTTAAACAAATTATCAATTCTGAAATTACAGATATAGCCAACCAAAACTGGCTATTAACTGGTAAAATAGATACTGATATATCAGATTGGCTGAATACTGAAATAATATCTATGTGGCAATTTTCTAACAATCGGATACAAGGTCAAGATAATCAAACCATAAAGCAACAATTACATAAATTGAACGTCAATATTTATCCGAATGAAAATCAATATTTTGCTATAAGAACCGAATATATTAAGAACAATCTATTTTCAGAAGCAGCTAATAACCTGTTTGCTGATTTAATATATCGCTATAGTTGGAAAAAGAAAAATATAGACTTTGAAGTCAAATGGAATAACATTTTTAATACAAATAATTACCGAACAGTAAATATTAATAACATCAGTTACATTGAAACAAACTTTCTTCTAAGACCATCACAATTATTATTTAAGGTTGGATTTTCACTGTGATATTCACAAAAGTAAACTAAAAAGTTGGGTATTACTAAAAGACATAGCAGCTTTTCATCGAATAATACCAATTAAAAATTCTCGAATAAAAACCCTTCCAATAAGTAACTACTTCCTCCCAAAATCCGCAGGAATCTCTCCCCACGCTTTGGTTTCCCATTTTAAAATAGTAGCGTTTTTTACGTAGGTAGGGTTTTCTTCTAACCACTTTTCGGCACGTTTAATTAATTCAAATAAAGGTTTGTTTTCGTCTGTAATTTGTACATTGGTACGGCATTGCCCTTTTTTTATCCAGCTCATGGCGATTCTAGAATCCGAATAAATAGGTAAATCAATCTTTTTTTGTTTTAAATATCCTAAACCGTGCACCAAAGCCAAAAATTCGCCAATATTATTTGTGCCTTTTTCAAAAGGACCTTGAATAAATAATTGCGAGCCTGAATGAGTTTCTACACCTCTATACTCCATTTTACCAGGATTTCCGCTACAAGCCGCGTCTACAGAAATGGAAGGTACAATCGGTTTTCCAATTTGTCTTAATTCGGTTTCAGAAAGTTTTACTTTTTTGGTGTTTTTGCCTTTGTAGTCTTCATAATTTCCTCTAAAAGCTTTTTCAGCTTCTTCTTCAGAAGTGAAAGATTTATATTCTGCCCCTGTAAAACCTTCTATCTGTTTTTTACAAGCATCCCAAGTGGTAAAAACACCTGTTTTGTTCCCCCTCCAAACTACATAAAATTTCTTTTTAGCCATTTTTAAGTAGTGTTTGTTCAATCACTTTCGGAAAATGTTCATATTCTAGTTGATGTACTTTTTGTGCGACATCTTCAAAACTATCGCCCTCATCAACTTCAACTTTTGCTTGGAAAATAATCGCTCCTTCATCATAATTCTCATTTACATAATGGATGGTTATTCCCGTTTCTTTTTCCTTATTAATAACAACTGCTTTATGCACGTTATCGCCATACATTCCTTTCCCTCCATAATTGGGCAATAGAGCCGGATGAATATTTATGATTCTATCAGGAAAATCATTGATAATATTTTTGGGTATTTTCCATAAGAACCCTGCCAAAACAATAAAATCAGCTTTATCTTTTAATATATTCAACACCTTATCCGTATTAAAAAAGTCATCTTTATTGAAACTTGAATTGCTGATTTTTAGCCTTTTAGCTCGTTTCAGAACTTTGGCATCCTTATTGTTTGAAAGCACATGTGTTATAGTTATAACATTGCTTTTTTGAAAATACTTGATTATATTCTCGGCGTTGGTTCCGGAACCTGAAGCCAAAATAACAATTCTCTTCATTATTAAAATGTAAATTATATCACAAAAAAAAGAATTATTATTAACAAATACTGTGGAATAATTTAAAAGTTAAACTATTTTTTTTAAATTAGTCCTCATATTTTCGTGGCAAATAAGGTATTTAACTTAAAGTTTTATATTTTTGCCCAAATTTAAATTAAAAATTAGAAAAATTATGTCAGACATTGCATCAAGAGTAAAGGCCATTATCGTTGACAAACTAGGCGTTGACGAAAATGAAGTAACTAATGAAGCTAACTTTACTAACGATTTAGGAGCAGATTCTTTAGATACTGTGGAATTAATTATGGAATTTGAAAAAGAATTTGATATTCAAATACCAGACGATCAAGCAGAAAACATTGGAACTGTTGGTCAAGCAATCAGCTATATAGAAGAAGCTAAAAAGTAATCTAAAGATACTTAAATAATACGCTACGAGCAACACTTTTGTGGTTTGCTCGTAGTTTTTATAATCAATAATCGAATCCTACTTATTCATATGGAATTAAAACGAGTAGTTGTAACAGGACTAGGGGCTTTAACACCAATTGGTAATACCGTTGATGCCTACTGGGAAAGTTTAGTAAATGGAGTAAGCGGTGCTGCACCCATTACCCATTTTGACGCAACAAAATTCAAAACTCGGTTTGCATGTGAAGTTAAAAATTTTAATCCGACTGATTTTTTAGATAGAAAAGAGGCACGTAAAATGGATAAGTTTACGCAGTATGCCATGGTAGCCTCAGATGAAGCTATCTTAGATTCTGGATTGGATTTAGAAAATATAAACAGAGAACGTGTTGGCGTAATTTGGGGAGCCGGTATTGGTGGGCTTGAAACGTTTCAAAATGAAGTTCTGAATTACGGTAGTGGTGATGGCACTCCAAGATTCAACCCTTTTTTTATACCTAAAATGATAGCAGATATTGCTCCTGGAAACATTTCAATCAAGAATGGTTTCATGGGTCCAAACTATACGACTGTTTCTGCTTGTGCATCATCAGCAAATGCTATGTTTGATGCATTAAACACTATTCGTTTAGGACATTGTGACGTTATTGTTACTGGTGGTAGCGAAGCTGCTGTAACCATGGCAGGAATGGGTGGTTTTAATGCCATGCATGCCCTATCGACCAGAAACGAAAGCCCAGAAACGGCATCAAGACCTTTTGATGCGACAAGAGATGGTTTTGTATTAGGCGAAGGTGCAGGAGCGATTATTTTAGAAGAATACGAATACGCTAAAGCAAGAGGAGCTAAAATTTACGCCGAAGTTATTGGAGGTGGTTTATCTTCTGATGCTTATCATATGACTGCACCACATCCTGAAGGAAAAGGTGTAATTGTAGTAATGAAAAATTGCCTAGAAAATTCAGGTTTAAAACCTGAAGAAGTTGATGCTATTAATACGCATGGAACTTCTACTCCATTGGGCGATGTAGCTGAACTTAAAGCTATAAAAGAAGTTTTTGGTAACCACGCCAAAAATATCAACATCAACTCAACTAAGTCCATGACAGGGCATTTATTGGGAGCAGCTGGTGCTATTGAGGCAATCGCTTCAATCTTATCAATAGAGCACGGAATTGTGCCTCCTACAATAAATCACTCTACTGTTGACGAAAATATTGACCCTAGTTTAAACCTAACACTTAATAAAGCCCAAAAAAGGGATGTTAAAGTAGTTATGAGCAACACCTTTGGTTTTGGTGGCCATAATGCTTGTGTGGTTTTCAAAAAGCTAGATGCTTAAGATACAATGAGTTTTATTAGCAACATCTTAAAATCTCGATCTGAACAAGACGAGGTATTCCTGGCTACAATAAGAAAAATTATAGGTTTTAGACCTAACGACCTTAAATATTATAGAAAAGCATTTACGCATAGTTCGGTAAAAAAAACAACCGAAAATGGTAAACCCCTTAACTATGAAAGATTAGAATTTTTAGGTGATGCTATTTTAAGCTCTACTATTGCGGTTTATTTATTTAAAGAAATACCTACAGGTTCTGAAGGTGATCTAACACAATTACGCTCTAAAATTGTGAGCAGGGAACACTTAAACGAAATTGGTAGAGATTTAGCCTTAATAAACTTGATTGACAGTAATGTTCCCAAAAAAAACTTCGGAGATAATGTTCACGGAAATATGTTTGAAGCCTTGGTTGGTGCCGTTTTTTTAGATAAGGGACATGAAGCCTGTCATAAATTTATAAACAGAACGGTAATTGAACCCTATGTAGATATTGAGCGTTTAGAAGGTAAAATAACCAGTTACAAAAGTGTACTAATAGAGTGGTGTCAGAAGGTTAAAAAGCACATTAATTATGAGGTTTACGAAGATACCGGAAATGACACCATAAAACACTTTAGCGTAAAGTTATTTATAGATAATAAAATTCTCTCTAAAGGCAGAGCCACTTCCAAGAAAAAAGCAGAAGAAATAGCTTCAAAGCGGGCTTATTACAGATTACAAGATGTTATTTCCATCTGATTAATTAATCATAAGATATTACGATAACGATTTCGTTAAAACTTTCTCTTTTTTATAAAACAATCGTTATTTTCGCATAAATTGTTTGGTTTATGGTAAAGGTACTTCCATTAGGGTTTGAATTTGAACATGATTATACCTTAATAGCTATAAATAGTACTTTAGAAGATTATAGACTAGCTTATTTATTGAATAAAGAGTTTGATATAAAACTGAGTTGCCGGCCTAAAGGACTTTCTTTCAAGGATAAAGATTGTACATTTACTTTTTATAACTATGAATGTAATATTAATTTTAGCTCATGGTCATTATTAGCTAACAAACACATTTATACATCAATTAACAGTAACGTAAATGATTTATTTAAAGAAGAATCAAAAATGAATTATTTAATTAACGAAAAAAAAGAAATTGATTATTTTCTAAAAATAAATGGAGAAATTGATATAGATGAATTTCAAATTACTAAAAAAATAAAAAATATAAAAGGGGTAATAGCTTCTTTTCATATTATTCCACAAACTTTAAAGTCTAAGGATTATTTAATATTTTAATATATATGCGAAATCGTAAAAAAACAAAAATAGTAGCCACTTTGGGTCCTGCCTGTGACACGTATGAAATTATTGAAGAAATGATGACTGTTGGTGTTAATGTTTTTAGAGTGAATTTTTCTCATGCTAATTATGAAAATGTTGCTGAGAAAATAAAAATGATAAGAGAAATAAATAAAAGATTAGATTATAATGTAGCCATTTTAGCCGATTTGCAAGGCCCTAAATTACGTGTTGGGATAATGGCTGAAAAAGTAAAATTGGAAAAAGGAGATCAATTTATTTTTACTACCGATGAATGTGAAGGCACAAAAGAAAGGGCATTTATGACCTATCAACAGTTTCCGAAAGACGTAAAACCGGGTGAAAATATTTTAGTTGATGATGGTAAATTAATGTTCAAAGTCATTAGCACCAATGGTAAAAACGAAGTACTTACCAAAGTATTACGAGGCGGTAAACTAAAATCTAAAAAAGGGGTTAATCTCCCTAACACCAATATCTCTCAACCCGCTTTAACAGAGAAAGATAAAAAAGATGCTCTTTTTGCTATTAAAATGAAGGTAGATTGGATAGCACTTTCTTTTGTGAGACATGCTGAAGATCTCATTGAATTGAGAGAACTAATAACTGAACATTCTGATTTTAGAATTCCGATAATGGCTAAAATTGAAAAACCAGAAGCCGTAGAAAGAATTGGTAGTATTACGCCTCACTGCGATGGGCTTATGGTTGCCAGAGGTGATTTGGGTGTTGAAGTAGATATGGAAAAAGTACCTTTAATTCAGAAAAAATTAGTGATTCAAGCTAAAAAGTCTAGAATTCCTGTAATTATAGCAACTCAAATGATGGAGAGCATGATTACCAGTCAGGTACCCACAAGAGCTGAGGTAAATGACGTTGCCAATTCTATCATGGACGGTGCTGATGCCGTTATGTTATCCGGTGAAACTTCGGTGGGAGAATTCCCCGTGGAAGTTATTCAAAAGATTCGTTCAATTATTGAAAATGTTGAAGATTCACCGCTGATTGCACCATCAAAAACTTTTATTCGAAGTGTTAATGAACGTTTTATATCTAAAACCATTTGTTATCAAGCCGCTCTAATGGCAGATGATATTGGAGCTAAGGCTATAACCACACTCACCAATAGTGGTTATACGGCATTTCAAATTTCCGCTTGGAGACCAAAAACACATATTATGGCATTTTCTGATAACAGAAGAATTTTGGCAATGCTTAATTTATTGTGGGGGGTAAAAGCACATTTTTATGATGAAATGAAAAGTACGGACGATACCGTTGAAGATATCAACCAAATAGCCTTGGAAAGAGACTATGTAAAAAAAGGTGATTATATAATTAACCTTACTTCCATGCCCGTGAAAGCCAAGGGTATGGTAAATACGTTAAGAGTTAGTCAGATTGAATAAGTCGGAAGACCGAAGACGGAAGGAAATATTTTTGCATCGGAATCTGGAAGTTTGGAAATGAAAGACGAATATTTTTGTTATGTGTATTGAGCATGAGTGTTGTCCCCTAGAGGGGACTTTAGGGGTGTTTTACGCAGCGTCATTATTATGATTAAATATGAAATTAAAGTGTCTAAAGACTATATGTTTTATTATTCAAAAAAAACTTAATAACCTAAGGAATCAATGAAAAAAGTCCTTCTCGGTATTCTCATTGCGGTTGTGTTCTTTTTTGTGTTCAGATATTGTGAAAACAAGAAAGAAGACAAATCCATTTTGTACGAAAGTTCCATGTTGATTCAAAAACAGATCAAAAATGTGGGCAAACTTGTAGTTACCGAAGGCCATTTTAGCGAGGTTTTTAATTATAAGAATTCCAAAGCCTTATTTACAGATTATTTTACAGCAGATAAAAAGGCACTAGTGGTTGTTAATGCAGATGTAACCATATCTTACGACCTTAGTAAAATTGAATATAATATTGACAAAGAAAACAAAATACTGCACATTACCAATATTCCGAAAGAAGAGATTTCCATTAACCCTGATCTGGAGTATTACGACATCCAAGCAGATTATTTTAATCCGTTCGAGGCCGATGATTATAACAAAATAAAAGAGACTGTCAAATCTTCGTTAATTAAAAAACTACAAAAATCCGACCTTCAAAAAAACGCCAAAACACGTTTGTTAGAAGAACTTACCAACTTTTATGTATTGACCAATTCACTGGGATGGACGTTGAAATATGAAGAAAACGCCATTACGAACAAGGAAGAGCTTTTCGAGTTAGAGTTTTAGCAAACTTGTTTAAATAATCCTTTTCATATCTTTTTCCAACAACTCAATCCCATCTTTAATTAAATGGGTTATTTGCTTGTTTTCCGCCAACGTCTCTAAATAATTAATTAGGTTTCTTTTGAGTTGAGATTTTTCATGAAACATCAATTCGGCAATTTCTAATGGCAATAGCCAATCATTGGGATATTTCAATTTCAGTAGGATAAATATTTCCTCAAGCCGAATTGGGTTTAATTTTCCTTTTTCCCTGATCTTTCTGACCTCTTCATATAAACCATGTAGTTTTTTATCTTTTTCAGCATATATAATCTTATGTGTTTTTTCTTTGGGCGGCTCAAATACCAATCCGAAATTCTCAGCATCGGCCACACCGGAATATGCAGAGACCACTTCCTTACCAACGGCCATATCATAAATACCCCAATCGGGATGAAACAAGAGTTTATCTTTATGCCTTACGGTACAATTTCTGAATGAAATTAAAATGATTTTACCTTGCAAATTGCGTTTGCCCGTAATAATTTCTCCCGTAACCGACACTTGCCCTTCAAATTTTAAGTTTACGGTTTTCCCTTCATAAATACCATAGGCTTCCAGATCGGTAGGCGACATATCCTCAATAGCAATATTAATCCCTTTTAGTTTACCAATTGGAGAGCCAAATCCATCAGCGTGATGCGTTTTACTGTGGCCGATAAGTTCTTTGTTTTTATAAGCCAAAGCGGTTTCTCTGACAGTATTGAAATAAACAGCCCTATTATTTTCATCCGCAATCACCTTATTAAAATTACCCGAAATTTGAATACCTGTACTCAGTTCTATAGTTCCTAAATTTTTAGAATCAATTAGTTGTTTTATGCCTTTTAATCCTCCTTTTCGCAATGCCATTTTATTGGCAAACTCTTCAAGCACCATGCTTAAATGGGCAAAATCAGGTGTTACAAATAATTGTGGTTGCGGTTTGGTGATATCAAAATCGGTATCGGCAGCTTTAATAGAGTAAGGAACTTTTTTTACCTTATCGCTCATGCACCACTGACTTTCACCAATTGAGGACAGCAGACCCGCTCCGTAAATTTTAGGATTATCCAATGTGCCTATAAGTCCATATTCAACTGTCCACCAATGCAAATTTCTAATCTTGGCCATTTCACTCAGTTCCGTCATACTATTGGCAACTTCGGCAACACGTTCATCCGCTTTAGCTATAGCTGTTTCATCTGTATTTGGATCTTCTTTTATGATAGATAAATGTCTGATAGCTTCGTACAATTCATAATCTTTGGCAGAAGAAATGGCTTTGCTTCCAATTTCTCCAAAACGTCTGAGATACTCTGCATATTCAGGATTTGCAATGATCGGGGCATGACCTGCGGCCTCGTGAATGATATCCGGAGCTGGCGTATATTCTATATGATCTATAGTTCTAATATCTGCGGCAATAACCAACGTATTGTAGGCCTGAAATTCCATAAAGGCATTTGGCGGGATGAATCCATCAACAGATACTGCAGCCCAACCCAAGTCTTTTAAAATTCGGTTCATACCTTGCATTTTAGGGATGGTATCCACAGAAATCCCAGCTTTTGCTAAACCCTTAATATAAGATTCATGAGCAACTTTTGACAAATAATCTACATTTTTCCGCATTACATAACGCCAAACCGCTTGGTTTTGAAATGTATATTCATTATACGGTTGGCGTATTACAAAAGATTGTAAATGCTTGGGCAATCTCGCAATTATTTTGTTTGACTTAAAGTTCATTTAAACTATTAGTAATTGGAATTGTAAAGTTAATCAATTTGTTTTATCAAATTTTACATTTTTATCAATTATAACCTCAATATATGATTATTATGTATTAGAATATATTTTATTAGCATTTGTATTAGTGAAAATGTAAAAAAATTCTTCCTTTGAGAACATTAAGGAGACTTTTTTTAAATTAATTGTATATTTAGTCCGACAAAACTTAAATACTATTATTATGAGAGGCAGAGGCGGACTCAAAATCAGATTACTTATAGGTGCAGGAATTATTCTTTTTACCTTATTTAATTATTATTCTAAAAGAGAGACAAACCCTTATACAGGGAAAAAACAAAGTATAGCATTATCTGCTGAAGAAGAGATTGCATTAGGATTAAAAAGTGCCCCTCAGATGGCACAACAACATGGTGGTCTGTACCCCAGCCAAAAAGATCAAGATATTGTAGATAGAGTTGGTAATGCTCTGGTAAATAATAGTATAGCGAGGGAAACACCTTATCGTTATGATTTTCATTTATTAAGAGACCCTAAAGCCATAAACGCTTTTGCTTTACCAGGTGGACAAATATTTATTACGTATGCATTATATTCTCAATTACAAAATGAAGACCAATTAGCTGGTGTTTTAGGTCATGAAATTGGGCATGTTGTAGGTAGGCATTCTGCTGAACGCATTGCCAAACAAGGATTAACACAAGGTATAATTTCTGGAGTTTTAGTTGGTGGTGGTGATGGCACCGGACAAATGGCTGCTATGATTGGTAACGTAATTAATATGAAATATGGTCGTGGAGATGAATTAGAAAGTGATGATCTGGGTGTACGGTTTATGCTTGACGCTGGTTATCAACCAGAAGAAATGATTGGGGTTATGCAAATTCTAAAGGCAGCAGCAGGCCCAAATAGAGTTCCTGAAATGCAAAGTACACATCCTGACCCTGAAAATAGGATTGAGAAAATTAAAGAAGCGATTGAGAAATATCGTAAATAGAGGTTATGAGAGGTCGTGATTTTAATGCTTTGGGAAGTCTTTCTAGTCACGCCTCTGCAATGATTGGTAGTATCAGAAATAACTTGAGACGAAAAAACATTGAAAATTTCAAGTCATCAAAACCTAAAACAAAATACAAAAAAGGTACAATTGATAAAAAAACTACACCACAACAACTAAAAGAAATCAGAGAAAAACTTCAAAAAGAAAATAGAAAAAGACTTATTATAACCATACTTTATTTTGTTATTTCATTTACCCTAATTATTATTTTACTAAACGTAATTAAGTTTAAACAGTAATGAGTTTCCCTTATAGAGAGGAAAGTTATTGACACAAAAAAATCCCCAACGGAAACCGTTGGGGAAGAAAAGGGAAATATTGAAAAAGTTAACTTCTTTTTCTCTTTGCTTTTCGCTCCGCTTTTTGAGCTTCCAAAGCCTCGGCTATAATGTTGTAAGTATCTTTTGCTTTTGAAATTTTAGCATACTTTAAAGCTGTATATCCTTTGTTAGATTTTTCTTTCAAATCTGCACCATTAGCAATTAATAGCTTAACAATGTCAACTTTATTGTATCTTGCGGCATACATTAGGGGCGTCATTCCAATCGATTTTTTATCGATATCTACACCGGCATTAATCATACTTTTTACTGCATCATAGTTTCCGGTAGTGATTAATTTGCAAAAAGTACTAACACTAGTACTGTAAACAATGTTAAGGTTCATCTTACTACTTTCAACTTTTTCAATTTTAGCGTTTTTAGTAGTGTCTTTAATTGGATTTGCATTTACTGTTAGTCCAAAAACGAATGCGAATAATAGAATTAGATTTTTCATAATATATTAGTTTTAAGTTACAGTATAAAAGACGATGCCTTTATGCATATTGTTACTCTTATTAACAGTAATTAACCTAAGTTTAACCGTATCTTAAAAAAATGTTATTGCTTTTTTAGCAGTGTTAAAACCAACTATAACGTTATTGTTATTAATAGTATTCTTATGGCTAATTCGCTTTAAAAATCCTTAATTTTGTGGTTCAATTTTTTCATTATGAACAAGAAAGTTATTTTAATTATACTTGACGGATGGGGTAATACACAAAACCCTGAAGTATCTGCAATAGCACAGGCTAATACACCCTTTATTGATTCTCTTTTAAAAAAATACCCCAATGCCAGTTTACGTACTGACGGATTACATGTTGGTCTGCCTGAAGGTCAAATGGGCAATAGCGAAGTAGGTCATATGAACTTGGGTGCCGGTCGAATTGTCTATCAAGATTTGGTGAAAATTAACAATGCAGTAGCAGATGGAAGTATTGCCAACGAACCAGAATTGCAAAAGGCTTTTACCTACGCTAAACAGCATAACAAAAATGTCCATTTTGTAGGATTGGTTTCTAATGGCGGTGTACATTCTCACATAAATCATGTAAAAGGATTGGTTACCGCTGCTAATAATTTTGGTATACATTCTTATGTGCACTGTTTTACAGATGGCAGGGATGTTGACCCACATTCTGGCAAGGAATTTATTGCAGACTTAGAAAATCATTTATCTCAGAATAATGCCCAATTGGCTTCTATTACCGGTAGGTATTATGGTATGGATAGAGATAAACGTTGGGAGCGTGTTAAATTAGCTTATAACGCCATGGTAAATGGTATTGGTGAAAAATCGCACAATGCTGTGGAGAGTATCCAGGATAGCTATGATAATGATGTTACG
This sequence comes from Aureibaculum sp. 2308TA14-22, assembly GCF_040538665.1. Classification (NCBI taxonomy): domain Bacteria; kingdom Pseudomonadati; phylum Bacteroidota; class Flavobacteriia; order Flavobacteriales; family Flavobacteriaceae; genus Aureibaculum; species Aureibaculum conchae. The sequence continues at coordinate 3,525,337 of NZ_JBEWXT010000001.1, read as the reverse complement.
GACGAATTTATCAATCCTATAGTTATGGTTGATAACAATGGGCAACCTGTCGTTACCATAAAAGAAGATGATGTAGTGGTGCTATTCAATTTTAGAACAGACCGAGGACGACAGATCACAGAGGCTTTATCACAAAAGGACTTTCCAGAATTTGGCATGAAAAAGTTGAACTTGTACTATGTAACCATGACCAATTACGATGATAAGTTTAAAAATATCCATATCATTTATGATAAAGATGATTTATCAAATACATTAGGTGAGGTTCTAGAAAAACATAACAAAAAGCAAATTAGAATAGCAGAAACAGAAAAATACCCACATGTAACATTTTTCTTTTCTGGTGGTAGGGAAGATGAGTTTGTTGGTGAGAAAAGATTGATGTGTCCATCTCCAAAAGTAGCTACTTACGATTTACAACCCGAAATGAGTGCCAATGATATTACAGCGGCAATTCTACCTGAATTAGATAAGCAAGAAGCCGATTTTATCTGCCTAAACTTTGCCAATACCGATATGGTAGGCCATACTGGTGTTATGTCTGCTGCCATAAAAGCTGCTGAAACAGTTGACAAATGTACTGAACGTATTATTGAAAGTGTACTAAGAAATAATTACACTGGCATTATTATTGCAGATCACGGTAATAGTGAAACTATGATTAATGAAGACGGTTCTCCAAATACAGCACATACCACCAATCCTGTTCCAATAATTATTGTTGATAAGGATATTAAATCGGTTAAGAATGGTATTTTGGCAGATATTGCTCCAACGATTCTAAAATTAATAGGCATTGATAAACCTGAGGTAATGAATAGAGAGTCATTAATTTAAATATTCGCTAAAAAATATTTATGAAAAAATTAATTTTTATTGTAAGCTGTATGTTTGTTTTTGGCGGATGTACTTTTGCTCAGCAAAAAGAAACCATTACTAAACCCAATTATTTAGAAGGAGTAATTGCACAAGATGTTTTTAAAGAAGCTCCCTACAATACATGGTTTAATAGAAACTATGACAATTACAAGCTAGATGAGGCTACAGTAAAAGAAATTAAGAAAAATATAAAAGGAGTAACCATTAAAGCTTTTATGGGTACTTGGTGTGGTGATAGCAGACTAGAGATTCCTCATTTTTACAAATTATTGGGAAAGGTTGGTTTTGATGAAAATGATTTAGAAATGATTGCTGTTAATCGTAGAAAAAAAACAGCTGATAACCTTCAAGAAGGTTTTACTATTATAAGAGTACCTACTTTTATTTTTTATAAAAAAGATAAAGAAATTGGCAGATATGTAGAATATGCCAGAGAAACCTTAGAAAAAGATATTCTAAAAATTCTAAAAGGAGAACCTTACAAACACTCTTACGATAAAAGTTGATTTATTCGTTTTTAAAATACTAAAATACCCAGATTTTAGTTTAGTATGTTGTATAATAGAATATTGACTTAAATTTGCACAAATTATAATAACTCTAAATGATTCCTAAAGACCCCTTAATAATTGCTGTTGATTTTGATGGTACTATTGTAGAAGATGCTTATCCTAAAGTTGGTAAGGCAAAAATCTTTGCAATTGAAACCTTATTAGAATTGCAAAAAGATGGACATCGATTAATTCTCTGGACTTATCGATATGGAGAACGACTTCAAGATGCCGTTGACTTTTGTGAAGAGAACGGAATAAAGTTTTATGCCGTAAATAAAAACTATCCCGAAGAAAAATTTCAAGGAAAAGTAAGCCGGAAAATCAATGCCGATCTTTTTATTGATGACAGAAATATTGGCGGCATGTTAGGTTGGGGCGAAATCTACAAGATCATAAAAAACAACCCCAACGCCGAAGTTCCGAAAAAAAAGAAAAAAAGCTTTTGGAAATTTTAAGCTTTTGTAAAGTTTTCTCTTTCTAATTGTTCTCTATAATCGGGATGTGCAATATCCAATAATACTTTTGCTCTTTGTTTTAGCGTTTTTCCGTATAAATGAGCCACTCCGTATTCGGTAACTATGTAATGTATATGTGCTCTGGTAGTTACTACACCTGCTCCCTGTTTTAAAAAAGGTACAATTCTATTTACTCCTTTACTTGTTGTTGATGGCAAGGCAATAATCGCTTTTCCACCTTTACTCAAAGAAGCTCCTCTAATAAAATCCATTTGACCACCAACACCTGAAAACATTCTAGACCCAATAGAATCAGCACAAACTTGCCCCGTTATATCTACTTCTATTGCTGAGTTTATAGCTACCATCTTAGGGTTCTGCTTAATAATCGACACATCATTAACATAATCTGCACCACGCATTTCTATAAAAGGATTATCATCTACATAATCATATAATCGTCTAGAACCCATTAAAAAAGTTGCCATGGCCCTTCCCTGATCTACTCCTTTAAAATTAGAGTTGATAACATCTTTTAATATCAAATCTATTACGCCATCGGAAAACATTTCAGAATGAATACCCAAATTTTTATGATTTGTAAGGCGTTTTAGAACAGCATTGGGTATACTTCCAATTCCCATTTGCAACGTGCTACCATCATCAATCAATTCAGCTATATAATCGCCTATTTTGCTTTCAATTTTAGAGGGTTCTGCGGCAGACATTTCTGGCAAATCTAAGTCCACCTCTACAAAAGCATCTAGTTCAGAAATATGGATAATTCCGGCACCATGAGTTCTTGGCATTTTTGGATTTACTTGAGCTATGACATGCTTGGCATTATCAATTGCTGCCAAAGTAGCTTCTACTGAAACCCCTAAAGAGCAATATCCATGATTATCAGGTGGTGAAACATGTATTAATGCTACATCTATTGGTAAAGTATTCCTTTTAAACAATAATGGCAGTTCACTCAAAAAAACAGGAGTATAAGATCCATTTCCAGCAGTTAAGGTATGTCTAACATTCTTACCGATGAAAAAAGAATTTACATGAAAGCTGTCCTTCAATTTGGGATCTGCATATGGAGCTTCCCCTTCAACATGCAAATGACATACTTCAACATTTCTTAATTCATCTGCTCTATCGCTCATTGCATTTATTAGTGCTTGAGGTGCAGCCGCAGCCGCATGCACATATACTCTATCATTACTTTTTATAACTTTTACTGCTTCCTGGGCGGTTAATGCTTTATACATATATATTATAATTTAGTAACAAAATTATAATTTAACAGTATTAAAAAACATGCTAAAAGTCATGTTTTAAAACATTTTTTATTCATTCTATTTTTTAAATTACCTTTGCACTTTATTACAACGTAATGATTAAAATAAAAACGAGAGAAGAAATTGAGTTGATGCGAGAAAGTGCATTAATCGTTTCAAAAACATTGGGTATGTTAGCCAAAGAGGTGAAACCAGGTGTCACTACATTACAGCTGGATAAATTGGCCGAAGAATTTATCAGAGACCATGGAGCGGTTCCTGGTTTTTTAGGTCTGTATGATTTTCCAAATACACTTTGCATGAGCCCTAATGCTCAGGTTGTACATGGATTTCCTACCAACGACCCTTTAAAAAATGGCGACATAATCTCCATTGATTGTGGTGCTATAAAAAATGAATTTTATGGAGATCATGCATACACTTTTGAAGTTGGGGAGGTAGAAGAAGACATTAAAAAACTGTTGAAAGTTACTAAAGAAAGTTTGTATGTAGGTATTCGCGAGTTTAGAGCAGGTAATCGCGTTGGTGATGTAGGGTTCGCCATTCAAGAGTATTGTGAAAACCATGGATATGGAGTGGTTAGAGAGTTAGTAGGCCATGGTTTGGGCAGAAAAATGCACGAAGGACCAGAAATGCCAAATTATGGCAGACGTGGTAGAGGAAAAAAATTTAGAGAAGGGATGACCGTTGCCATTGAACCTATGATTAATATGGGTACGCACAGAATTAAACAATTGAAAGACGGATGGACTATACTTACACAAGATGGACAGCCCTCTGCTCATTTTGAGCATGATGTTGCTATTGTTGATGGGAAGCCCGAGTTACTTTCCACTTTTAAATATGTTTACGATGCTCTAGGAATTGAGAGCGATGAAGAGGAAGAGTTCAGAAGTAAAAAATTAGCACATTAAAATGGACGTTAAAGAAATTTCTAAGCTACCTTCAAAAGAAATTCTCGATGGTTTTAAAGCTAAATTAATTCATACAGAAAACGTAACGTTTTCTTATGTTACTATTAAAGCAAATGCCATTTTACCTGAACATTCACATTTTCAAGAACAAATTACTCAAGTAACAGAAGGTAAACTTGAAATGACCATTGATGGAGTAACTAAAATTCTTCAACCGGGTATGGTGGCTATAATACAGTCTAATTCCAAACACTCCGGAAAAGCACTAACAAGATGTAAAGTAATCGACATATTCTGTCCGGTCAGAGAAGATTATAAATAAACCGTGACCATTTTTAAATACATATTAAATACTATTCCCCGTCCTTTTTTGATAAAAGCAAGTTATTGGATTCGTCCTATATTGGCTTGGTACTTAAAAGGGTCAAACTATATTGACCCGATTGATGGTAAAAGTTTTCGGAAATTTTTACCCTACGGTTATGGCACACAACGCCCTAATGTACTTTCGCCGAGTACATTATCATTAGAGCGGCATAGGTTGTTATGGTTATATCTACAAAACGAAACCGATTTTTTTGATGGTTCCAAACCAAAAAAAGTCCTGCATATGGCTCCTGAGCAATGTTTTTTAAAACGGTTTAAGAAGTTAAGTCACATTGAGTTAATTACTGCAGACCTCTACTCGCCAATTGTTGATGTTAAAGCTGATATTTGTAACCTTCCTTTTGAGGATAATAGCTTTGACGTGATTTTTTGCAATCATGTATTAGAACATATAGAAGACGACAAAAAGGCTATGGAAGAACTATATAGGGTTTTAAAATCTGGAGGTATGGGTATTTTTCAAATTCCACAAGATTATTCACGGAAAACCACATACGAAGATTTTTCAATAACTACTCCCGAAGAACGTGCTAAACATTTTGGACAGTACGACCATGTACGTGTTTATGGAAGCGATTATTTTGAGCGACTTAGAGCTGTTGGTTTTAACGTTGATGAAGTAAACTACTCTGAAAAATTATCTGAAACTGAAATGGATAAATATCGATTAATGAAGGGTGAGATTTTGCCGGTTTGCTCTAAGTAACTATTGTCTAAAACTAGATTGTTATTTTTATTCATATATTCGTAAAAGTTAGTATTTAGCTTAATATTTACAAAAAATTATGGATATCCTAATGCTCATTTTGTATTTAATCTTACGAATAATTATAGGTGGTATCATTTTTATGGGCTTCCGAAAGTTCTTTAGAGTATTGACAAAGAAAGATCCTATGATAAGAATCCCACAACTTTTTATATTAATTGTAGGTATTGTAGGTTTGTCCTACTTTTTAGTGTTAAATACCTTACGCTTAATCGACAAATATTAAATAAGTAAAAGACAAGTACGTAACAAGAAATTCGTACTTATCTTTATTTTAAAAAATTGAGGCATTTAATTACAGCTCTTTTATATCATCCGCTACTATCCAGCCTATTTTACCATCGGCAATCTTAATTTTTTTCCAATTGTCCAAGCTTTCCAAAACTTTTACTTTGGTGCCTTCGTGCAACTCAAAACTAACTTCGCTAGATACCGTAGGTGCTATTTTCACCTCGGTTTGTTGAGCAAAAACTATTGCCTCTTGATTGGAGCTTATATAGTCGTAGTTCTTATAAGCAATAGCAATAGTTAACAACGCTAAAAAGGCACTGACAAAACTGGTTATAAAGTACAACCGTTTACTGCCTGTACTGTACGAAAAGTGATATAGTAAAAACAATACTGCGAATAAAAATGATAGCCCTACTGCTAACCAAGCCCAAGTGTTATAGGTTAATTTCATAACCACAGCTTGATTTATTTTTTGCAATAATGTTTTCGGCAATGGTTCAATATTATCAATTGCCATACGTTTGGCAAAGGCTAAGTTAAATTTAGCATCGGTATGGTTCGGACTTTGTTGCAAGACTTTTTCATAGTAATAAATTGCAGGGGCAACTTTGTTCATTTTATAGTAAGTATTTGCCATATTGTAAAGCAAATCGTCAGAACTTATATTATGCTTTTCAATCTCTTTATACAAATCTAGAGCCTCACTATATTTTTCGCTCTGATAGAGTTTATTTGCCTTTACAAATAGACTATCCGCTTGGTTTGCATAAATGCCAACTGACGATAATAACAATATGTATAAAATAATATTCCTCATTTTATAGTTGTTTATCTATTTTAACGATCACTTTTCTGGCGGCTTCATATTCTTGCTTCATCATTACGTTTGTAGTTGGTGTATAACGAGCATAATCACAACTATCAAATACATTAATAAAACTGTTGATGGTTTCACTATTCACATTACATTCTTGCAATAATTCCCTAATTTTTTCTTTACTGATATCAGTCGTTTCTACCTGTAATTTGGCTTTTAAATAATTATGTAGAGCTTTTTCCAAAGCTTCGTAAAAATTCTCTTTATGGCCTAACTGTTTTTTGGCTTCTGACAAGTATTTTTTGGCCAGTCTATCTGCTTTTCGTCTTTTATTTCCTACTACATCGCTATCTCTTTTTTGCTTTTTAATTCCAATAAAAATCCCAAAAGGAATAGCTAATAAAGGCAAAATCAACAATAAATAAAACAAGTTAGATTTAAAGAAATCTTTAGTATTTACAGTTGGTTTTAAATCGGCATTAGTACTAATAAATCGGATGTCTCTAGCATTAGAGATCACATTTTTCTTTGTGGTTAAAACTGCATTTTCATCAGCTGCTACCTTTCCTTCTGGTGCATTTATTATAATGGCGTCAGAAGTAATTGTTTTATAGGTTTTATCTTTTAAACTGAAATAAGAAAAAGTTGTTGAAGGGATTTTATATTTGCCCCTAAACTGAGGTACTACTGTATATTGGTCATAAACGCTTCCTGTAAATCCGTTTAAGGAAGTTCTAATATTCTCTTTATGCTCAGGCTCATATTTTTCTAGCCCAGCGGGAGTTTCAATCTCAGGGAGTTCAACCATTTTTAAATTTCCTTTACCTCTAACCTCAACTTTTATTTGGGCAGCTTCATTGGCCTTTAACTCATTTTTATTGGTGGTAACCTTGAAACCATAATCGCCAACCGCACCCGTAAAATCTATGGGTTTATTTTCTGACGGCAACGGTTTCACATTTATAGTACGTTGGCCGGTAGTGGTAACAAAGCTAAAATTTCTGGTAATCATATTCCCGAAAAGATCACGCCTCCCAACAGGGATTCCAGCTCCTATTTCCATTTCTAAAGGGCCAATGGTTAGTTTGCCTGATTTTTGAGGAATTAAAACGAACTTACGTAATATAGCATAACGGTGTGTTCTTCCTTGAAAAGAGCTTTCTTTGGTATCAGATTGATTTATTTCAATATTCTGACTCCAAAAACCATTGAAAGATGGCGATTCTGTTTCATTGTAACTTCTAACACTTACCTTATTTACATCAACATAAATTTTATAAACTACCGAAATACTTTCTCCAACATAAGGTGTTGAATTAGACACCTCAGCAACTAAATGAATATTTTGGGAAGCTATATATTTTGGGTCATTAGGGTCTTTGGGTATTTCAACAGCATCGGTAACTGTTATTTTTACAGTGTTACTTTTTACAACGTTTCCATCTAATTCAATGCTGGCAGAAGAAATTGTTGTAATGCCTTTTCTTTTGGGCTGCAATGTATAGGAATACGCCATTTCAAAAGATTTTTTACCATTAAAAGATGAAAAACTGGTAGATTGCATTGGACCAGCCAATACTTTAAAATCTTTAAAATCAGGTGGAGTAAAATTGTCACCCCCTTGTTTGTTAAGCGTAAAAGTAATACGCAAACGTTCATTTACGCCTAATCTGTCTTTGCTGACCGAGGCTTTAAATGAGGTTTCTTGAGTAAGTACAGACTGACTTACCGTTAGAAGTAATATTAATATGTTTACTTTTTTAAACATTTACTTTTTTTACCAATCTTTTTCCCGTTTTACTTTTTTTCCTTTAGCTTTTTTGGCATTTACTTTTTTCTGAGTTTTATTTTCTTCATTATTCATTGCTTCCAACAGTTGCTTTACCTGCTGCGGCGATAATTGACTAGGCTTAGGTTGCTTATCATCTTTATCCTTATCGCCTTTGTCATCTTTCTTGTCTTTGTTCTGATCTTTATTTTCGTCTTTGTTATCGCCTTTTTTGTCCTTGTCCTTGTCTTTATCTTTGTCGTCTTTGTTATCCTTATTCTCCTTATCCTTATCCTCATTTTTATCGTTCTGCTTTTTGTCCTTGTCTTTATCGTCTTTATTATCTTGTTTCTGATTTTGCTCTTTCTTTAATAATTTTTGAGCTAATGCTAAATTATACCTAGTTTCATCATCTTTAGAGCTATTTCTCAATGCGTTTTTATACGCTTCGATAGCTTGGGCATACTGTTTTTCCTTTAACATGGCATTACCCATATTATGAAATGCCTCAGCCTTAGTTAACTTATTCTCGGTTGTCTTTGAAACCAATTCGTACATTGGTAAAGCTTCTTTGTATTTATTTTGTTGATATATGGCATTCCCTAAATTATAACTAGCTTTTTCATAATTAGGATTTTGCTCCAACGCTTTTCTGTAATTGGCTTCAGCTTCTTCATAATTCTGTTGTTGGTAAAGTTCATTACCCGTTCTTATACTTTCCTTTTCTTCTTGCTCAATTTTAGGTTTTTGTTCCTTTTTTTGTGCAAAAACTACCATACTGCCTGTTAACAGTAAAATCATTAAAATCTTCTTCATTTCTTTTTATTTTCGTTAAAGAGATTCAGTTTCTGAATCCATTTTGTTTTTTTATTGAACATTAAAGCATCAAGCACCAAGAATAAAATTCCCAACCCTAAAAACCATTGGAATTGGTCTTTAAAATCAGAAAACTGTTTTGTTTCAAATTCTTTTTTATCTGCTTTTAATAGTAAATCGTTAATATAATCTACCGTTTCGGTTGTGTTGCTTCCATACATATATTCACCATTACCTTCAGATGCAATTTTTTGTAAGGTTTGATTGTTCAGTTGAGTAATTACAACTTCGCCCTTTCTGTCTTTTTTGTATCCAACAAGGGTGCCGTTTCTTTTCATAGGTATAGGGCCGCCATCTGCACTACCTACTCCAATGGTAAATATTTTAATCCCTTCTTGGGTAGCTTCATCAGCTATATAACTTACATTCTCTTCATGGTCTTCTCCATCAGAAATTAGAAATAAATACCTATTGGTCTGCTCATCATCATCAAAATAACTTTTCCCTAGTTTTAGGGCTTCGTTTATGGCAGTCCCCTGTGATGAAACCATGTTAGGGTCGGCATTTTGCAAGAACATTTTAGCCGCAGCTTGGTCAGTTGTAATTGGTAATAACGGATAGGCATTGCCCGCATAAATAATAATTCCTACCCTATCACTGCCTAATTTATCTATAATTCTTGAGATAATTTGTTTTGCTTTTTCCAACCGGTTCGGGGCAACATCTTCCGCCAACATACTTTTGGATACGTCTAATGCAAAAACAACATCAACCCCTTCTCTTTTAATGGTTTTTAGCTTTGTTCCCATTTTAGGATTTACCAATGCAACAATTAAAAAAGATAATGCCAAGGCTACCATTAACGTCTTAAAAAAAGACTTGAAAGGCGATATCTCTGGACTTAATTTTTCCAATAAGATACTATCGGCAAATGCTTTTTGCTTTTGTTTTTTCCATAAAGAAACTAACAAATACGCCAAGAAAAGCACTGCTACAACAGCGAAATAATAAAAATAAGTCTTTTCTTCTAATTGATACATTTTCTATATAAAACTTCTAAATACCGTATAACGCAATAGCATTTCAAATAAAATTAAAAAGCCCCCCAATAATACTAATGAGCGATATCTTTCTTGATAATTATAATACTTAAATTCTTCTATCTCTGTTTTTTCTAATTTGTTTATTTCATCATAAATTGATGCTAATTTTTCATTATTGGTTGCTCTAAAATATTTTCCTTCGGTTTCGTTGGCAATAAATTTTAATAGTTCTTCATCAATCTCTACAGGTTGCATTTTAAAAACTAAACGTCCATTGATATCTCTTGCCACCGGAAATTGAGCCGTTCCATTGGTACCAATTCCAATGGTATACACCTTAATTTCTAACTCTTTAGCCAATTCGGTAGCTGTTTTTGGATCTATAAACCCCGAATTATTTACACCATCAGATAACAGAATAATAACTTTACTTTTAGCTTTACTATCTTTTAGTCTATTGACGGCCGAACCTAACCCCATACCTATGGCTGTTCCTCCATCTAAATCGCCCCATTGCAATCTGTTAATGGTATTTATAACGATACGTTTATCACTAGTTATTGGGGTTTGTGTAAAGCTTTCACCAGCATAAACCACAATACCTATTCTATCATTTGGGCGTTGGTTTACAAAATATTTTGCCACGTCTTTCAAAGCCTCCAATCGGTTTGGACGTAAATCTTTTGCCAACATACTTGCCGATATGTCAATGGCCATTACGATATCTATACCGCTAGTTGTTTTCGTTTTTTTACTTACTTCAACATTTCTAGGTCTTGTCATTGCTAAGATTAATAGCGACAATGCCAATAATCGTAATACATACAATAATGGTTTTAATTTTGCCAAAAGTGACGAACCTCCAAAACCCTTAGTATTTGAAATGGTTAATGTTGCTTTATCTTTTTTACGTACAAAAAAATACCAAACCGCTAATAATGGTATTAGCAGGAATAACCACAGAAATTCTGGGTTTGTCAATTCTAAGTTATTCCACAGCTTCATCTTCAATTTTTATTTTTGGATGTAAAACTTCAATAATTTCCTCGGCATCATTTCTGTGCAATTCAATATCATTAGATAACGGAACATACTTTGCAAACTTTACCAAATCGGCGTCTTTTAACAAACTTTGTAATTTTTTGATAGTCTCATCTGGAATATTTAAAGAACTTGAACTATTAAAGTCCGTAATGGTTTCCATGAGTTCATTGGTAGTTGATTCTAAAGCGGGTATATTCAACTCGCGTTCTATATATGACCTTATGATATCTGTCAACTCAACATAATATTGTTTTATTTTATTTTTTTGCCACAGTTGTTTGTTATCCAGTTCTTTTAAACGTTTTAAAGCCAAATCGTAAGGCGGAATTTTAGCTTCAATTTCTTCCTGTGTTTTCTTTTTTCTAAACACAAAATATAGAATGATTGCTAGTAGTAATAATGCTCCTAAAATCCACCACAAATAACTTTTAAAATCATCAAAAGTATAGGGTTCGTTCTGTACCGCTTTGATCGGGAACATGTTTTGCTTTAACGTGTCAACCGCAACCGTGGCTACATCAACAACTACAGAATCTGTCAGGTATTCTTGACTCCAAACCATAATTTTTTGTTGTGGAATGGTATAGCTACCGCTATCAAAACTTGTTAGTAAATATTTTCTGACCAACCTATTTTTTAAGGTATCAATGTTTAAGTCTTCTACTATTTCTATTTTACCTGTAGGGTCCAATTGCAATTCTGGAAATGTAACGCCAGTACCCACATTATCAACCTCTATTTGATAATTGATTTGTTCGCCAATCCTAATTTTTGTGGTATCTGTCTTTACAGATACCTTGGGTTCCGTTTGTGAATATGTTGATATGCTGATTAATAAGGCTAGCATGAAAAGCATACCTCTAGTCCCTCTCAACTGGGGAACTTTCACTTCCAATAATATTTTAAATCTATCTTTCACTAAGCTCCTTTGCGTTTAAAATATCCTAATAATTTCTTTACATAACTTTCATCAATACGTGTGTTGATAATTCCAGCACCACTTCTTCTAAACGAATTTTCAAACTGATCTACTGTTTTTAGATAATTTGCCTTGTAATTATTTCTTACTTTTTTGGAAGAAGTGTTAACCAATACCGTTTTACCAGTTTCGGCATCTAACATTGGTACCATACCCAACGAAGGCAATTTTTCTTCGTATCTGTCATAAAGCCTTATGCCCGTAACATCATGTTTTCTTCCTACAATTTTCAAGGCATTGTCATAATCATCATCCATAAAATCAGACAATATAAAAACAATGGCTTTTTTCTTCATTACATTTGAAAAATACCGTAAGGCTTGTGTTATATTTGTCTTTTTACTTTTGGGTTGAAACTCTATTAGCTCTCTAATTATTCTTAGCACATGAGTCTTCCCCTTTTTTGGCGGGATGAATAATTCTATTTCATCAGAAAACAATAATAGCCCAACCTTATCATTATTTTGTATGGCAGAAAAAGCTAACGTAGCACTAATTTCTGTTATGGTTTCTCGCTTAAATTGTTCGGTTGTACCAAAAAATTCGGATCCACTTACATCTACCATCAATACCATGGTCAATTCTCGTTCTTCTTCAAAAACTTTTACAAAAGGTTCGTGATAACGAGCGGTAACATTCCAATCGATAGAGCGTATATCATCTCCAAACTGATACTGACGCACTTCGGAAAAAGTCATACCTCGTCCTTTAAAGGAGCTATGGTATTCTCCTGAAAAGATATGATCAGACAACCGTCGTGTCTTAATCTCAATCTTACGAACTTTTTTAAGTATTTCTTTAGTATCCACTTTTAATCAGCATTTATCAGTTGGCAGTCCTTAGTTGGCAGTCGTTTAGAAAAGGGAAATTGACTGAAGCAAAAGACTGTATACTGAAGACTTATTTTAAGGTACTTCTACTTCGTTTACAATCTTGTTAATGATGTCAACCGAAGTAATATTTTCAGCTTCGGCTTCATAAGTAATACCCACTCTATGCCTAAGCACATCGTGTACAACTGCTCTAACATCTTCTGGAATAACATATCCTCTACGTTTGATAAAGGCATAACATTTAGAGGCCATGGCTAAATTGATACTTCCCCTTGGCGAAGCACCAAAACTAATTAGTGGTTTTAAATCTGGTAATCTGTAATCTTCAGGAGAGCGGGTTGCGAAGATGATATCTAAAATATATTTTTCAATTTTCTCATCCATATAAACCTCTTTAACTGCTTCTCTGGCAGTTAAAATTTCTTTAAGACTAACTACGGGATTTACCTTCTCAAAACTTCCTTTTAGATTATTACGCATAATCAATTGTTCTTCGGCTTGTTTTGGATAGTCAATAACTGTTTTTAGCATAAAACGATCAACCTGTGCTTCTGGTAACGGATACGTTCCTTCTTGCTCTATTGGGTTTTGGGTAGCCATTACCAAAAATGGTTCAGGTAATTTAAATGAAGTTTCACCTATGGTAACTTGATGTTCTTGCATAGCCTCCAACAAAGCAGATTGTACTTTGGCAGGGGCTCTATTAATTTCATCAGCTAAAACAAAATTTGCAAAAATTGGCCCTTTTTTGATAGAGAAGTCATTCTCTTTCATATTGTAGATCATAGTACCGATAACATCAGCAGGCAATAGATCAGGAGTGAATTGGATTCTGCTAAATGAACCTTTTACAGCTTTAGCAAGTGTATTTATGGCCAATGTTTTTGCCAAACCAGGTACACCTTCTAACAAAATGTGTCCGTTACCTAATAAGCCTATTAGCAAACGTTCCACCATGTGCTTTTGGCCAACAATTACTTTTTTCATTTCAAGTGTTAGCAACTCTACAAAAGCACTTTCTTTTTCAATTTTTTCGTTGATAGCTCTAATATCAACAGTAGGGTATTGTTCTTCCATATATTATAAAAGTTTATAGCAAAGGATTACCTTTGTTTTACGGTTAGCAAACTTAGCGTTTCAGCAAGGGTTTTGTTGTTAAAATTTGGTTAAAATAAGGGGGTTCAAAAGAATTTAGGAAATTTTTAAGCTGATTTATCTGTAATTGTTAAAATTTTCTTTAATACTGCTCTTCGTCATTAGGAAAATCACCGCTTTTTACATCATCAATATATTTTTTAAAGGCACCATCCATTTCGCTAGATAAGTCTAGGTATCTCCGTAAAAAACGTGGACTGAATTCTTTATTCATACCAAGCATATCATGAGTAACCAACACTTGCCCATCTACACCTCCACCTGCTCCAATACCAATTACCGGAATGGTTAAACTTTTTGCAACCTCTTCAGCTAATTTAGCGGGAACTTTTTCCAAAACTACAGCAAAACAACCCAGTTTTTCCAATAATTTAGCGTCTTCTTTCAATTTTTCAGCTTCTGAATCTTTCTTTGCCCTAACGGTGTACGTTCCAAATTTATAAATAGATTGAGGCGTCAAACCTAAATGACCCATAACTGGAATGCCTGCGGATAAAATTCTAGTTATAGATTCAGAAATTTCTTCACCACCTTCCATTTTAACCGAATGTGCTCCAGACTCTTTCATAATCCTTATTGCCGACTCTAACGCACTTCTAGAATTTCCCTGGTAACTACCAAATGGTAAATCAACCACTACCAAACATCTTTCAATGGCCCTGATTACCGAAGAGGCATGGTAAATCATCTGATCTAGGGTAATAGGCAACGTAGTTTCATGACCAGCCATTACGTTTGAAGCAGAATCTCCAACTAAAATAATGTCTATACCTGCATTATCAATAATTGTTGCCATGGTATAATCGTAGGCAGTTAGCATGGCAATTTTTTGTTGGTTACGTTTCATCTCTACCAGAGATTTAGTGGTAACTCTTTTGTATTCTTTTTTTGCGGTTGACATAGTTTTAGGAGGACTATTGTTAATACGATTTCAAAAATAGGGAAAACCTGTTACTAAAAAGTGTGAATGATTCAGTTTTTTATTCTTGGTCATCATTTATTGTATTCTCATTTTCTTCTTTGACAATGTTAGGAAAAATTAGAGGGACCAATTTTCTGACAGGTTCGTAAAGTTGCGATTCTGCTATTTGTTCTTTGCTTACAAATGGAATGGTTTTATTTAATTTGCTAAAAATTACTAAAATTACACTCAAAATCAATCCTATTTTGACTGCTCCAAATACCGCCCCTAATATTTTATTGAAAATGCCCAAAGCGGCAGCATCAGCTATTTTAGTCAATAATTTACCCGCCAATGAAATAGCAATGATTATTATGAGAAAAGTTATAGCAAAAGAAATGATTTGAATTTGTTTTTCGCCCCATGAGACACTATTTTCTAAGTAATTGGAAACAAAATGTGAAAAATGGATAGCACCATATAAACCTAAAGCCATTGCAGCCAATCCGGCTATTTCTACAAAAAAACCTTTCATAAATCCACGAACCAATCCGAAAAGTAATAAAGCCGCTAATATTATATCTAAAGTATTCATTGGTTAGTGTTTAAAACCCAAAAGTAAAGATTTGAAATTTAATATTATTACTAATTTTAATCTTTAGATAATTATATTACTTCTTGAACTGTAACTTCACCCTCTATATAAACCAGAATCTTTTTATCAACACTGAACCCTAATTGAGAAACTGCTCTAGCGTAGTTGTTTAACTGATGGTGATGTTTTTTTTCTGGCTTTCCTGTTTTATAGTCTATTATTGTCGCATTATTTTGATTGTCAATAACCAGACGGTCAGGGATAATTATTTCACCCGTTTCCATAAAAATTTCACGTTCATTATAGACCATATTATTTTGTTGGTAATAACTTTTGAGGCTTGGATGTGCTGCTATTTCATGAATTAAATTACTAATAATTTCTTTTTTTGACGCAGCAATGTTTCCTAAACTTATATGTTTTTCAATCACTTCTTCAATGTCATCAGCAGTTTTGATTTGAGCCATTAGCTCGTGAACTAAATTACCGTATTCGATAGATTCTCCCCGTTCATTATCCCATAATAACGCCGAATTGGCAACAATGGCGATATTGTGTGATTGCCAAGAGGTGCTCAATAATTGATTAAATTGAACTGTGTTTTTATTGATTTCCTGTTTCTCGGAAATCCTTTCTTTATTTCCGAAATTATAGGTGGATTTAGATTCCGACCACTCGCCTTTTTTATCGAGAAAATCAATTAGAAATTGTGAGGAAGTGCTAGGATTGTCTTTTATGCTTTTGTGTTCTGCTAAAATATACAATTGTTCAATAGCTCGTGTAAATGTAACATACAGTAAATTAATATTGTCCAGTTCTTTTTCGTCACGATAAGATTGGTACAATTGCTGACCTAAATCACCAACTTGTTCTAAAGACTTGTTGTAATTGACCAATAAGGTTTCAAAATTATTAAAGCTCTCAGGGTTTTCTATCTGATACCATCCTTTGGGGTTTTTGTCTCTGTAAATATCCAAATCATAGGGAAAAATAACGACTGGAAATTCTAACCCTTTCGATTTATGGATGGTCATAATTTGAACGGCATTTTTTTCTTCTGGAACCACAATACTCAGTTTCTCTTTTTTATCTTCCCAGAATTCTAAAAACGCCCTAGTATCAGTAGATTTTTTGAGTGAAAATTTCAACACCTCGTCCAAAAAAAATTGCATATACGCATCAGAAATTTTATTAAAATTGAAGCTTCTAATAATATATTCAACACTTTCGTAAAACGGTAATTGTGTAATTTCTTTGGGGTCAAGTTCAACTTGAAAGTCATTGAGATTTCTGAAAAATTCATCGATAGGTAAGTCGATTAATTCCTTTAAAAACAAATGTCTATCACTATCTATTTTTAAATAATCATATAAAAAATAAAGCAGATTAAATTTCGCTTCTTTATTGTTGTTGTTTTGAAGATAAGTCAGCACATCAATCATAAAATTTACCTTTTCAGAATTCTGTAACAGCAAAGTTTCTGAACTAATAATATCAATATTGTGTTCCGTTAAAAAATTGGCGAGGATAACACCTTGTTTTCTGGTTCTTGTTAGTATACAAATCTCATTCAACTGAAAATCTTCAGCACAATTTTGAATGATTTTTAATACTTTCTTAGCATATTCTGCATCTTTTCCCTCGGCGGAAAGCCCTTTTTCTACAAAAGAAATTTCCACATAACCACCTTCTTTATCCGTCTGTTTTTGTTGGTTCTCTTTAAAATAAATATCTGTATAATCTGTCTTATTAAAGTGGTTTGATAGATACTGAAAAAAACTATTGTTAAAGTCAATAACCTCCGTATAACTCCGATAATTGGTGTCTAAAGACAATAATTCTTTTTCTATATGGAATGGGTTATGAGCTCTGGAGTCTCCTTGTTGAGTTAATTTTAAAAACTGTTCGGGTTCACTACCTCGCCAGCGGTAAATGGATTGTTTGGTGTCGCCCACTAAAAGTAACCCAGTATGTTCTTGAGATAAGGCATTTTTTATCAACGGAATAATATTCTGCCACTGTAACAAGGAAGTATCCTGCATTTCATCAATAAAATAATGCTTGAATTTTTCGCCAATACGTTCGTAAATATAAGGTGCGGGTTGATCTTGTAAATTTTTACTGATGAGTTGGTTAAACTCGGTATTTAAACGAATATTATTTTCTTCTTTTATTTCATTCAGGGTTTTGTTAATGCGACTTAATACCGCGAGTGGAATTAAGTTGCTTAGGAAAAGTCCGTTTAATGTGTATTGTTGATATAATTTTTCAGACTCAAAATATAGAGAACTTAGTTCAGTTGCAACACCATCAATAGCAGCTTTAACATCGGGTGATTTCGATTTTGCATAGAACTCTTGATTGGTAACTTTTTCTCGTAAAGTGTTTGTGCTAAAAAACTTGGCATTATTTAAATTGTAAGCTATATTTTTAAAATGATTGGGCAGCATTGATCTATAGAAGTCATTGAAATTTAATCCTAAGCTATCAATAATCCGCAATCCTTCTTCCCCTATTTCCTTAAATTGACTTTCGAGCAGTTTCTGCTCTTTTAACAATTGATTTTTTAGATCAACAAAATCTTTTATGGGTTTTTCTTCAATTTTTTCAAGCTGTATTTTGTTGTTTTCGTTTAATAAAATTTTAGCGATCTCTTTTAATTCTCTTGAAATATCCCAAGACTTGTCGTCATCGGTTTTTTGCAATGAAAAGTCGATTAGAATATTAGTGAGCTCTTCATCTTCTCCTATTTGGGAGATGAGCTGATCAACAGCTTCATCCAATAGAGAATTGGCATCCATCTCCACATCAAAATTGAGCGACAAGCCCAAGTCATAAGCAAAATTACGTATTAACCGATGCGTAAAACTGTCAATAGTAGTGATGTTAAACGCAGAGTAGTTTTGAAGAATGGCATTTACAATTTTCTTGGAACGTTTGTGAATGATAATATCACCCACATCTTTTCCTTCAATTAAAAAATCATTTTCAATTGCCTTAAACAAATCTGTTTTATCTTGTAAAATTTCAGATTCAGCAAACGCACGAAGGCTTTCAATAACTCGTGTTTTCATTTCCGCAGCGGCCTTATTGGTAAAGGTTACTGCCAAAATATGTTGAAATCGAAACATATCTTCCGTTTCTAATAATAGCTTTAAATACGATTTTACGAGCGTAAATGTTTTACCACTACCAGCAGAAGCATTATAAACTTGAAATGTTGATTGTTGCAATTGAAAAAATTTTTATAAAAGTATGAAATAGTCGGTAGTTCTTAGAGGTTAGTGTTTAGTTTTTTAAAAACAGCTAACCTAAATCAGGGACGTACAAATTTCAGCCTTCGGTCTTCTAACTTATTTACCCTCTAAACAAAAAGAAATCCTTCTTCATATCTTCTATTTGAGCATCTTCGTTAGTAATAATATAATCTATGGCGAGTGATGTAAATTTATCGCCTTTATCCGTCAAGGAAACGATATTTTTATCGATATTAATCATATTATTTTTTATGGCTAAATCTAATACAGTTTTTGAGCGGACTTTTTGCCAATTGATGTGTTCGTTAAGATGATTTACATGACGTTCAGATTCTTCGTTGTGATTTTTTAAGTGTAAGAGAAATGTAAGTAAAGAAACTTCTGTTCGTTGCTGTTTTTCTCTATATAATACAGCAAACAATCCTTTCGCTGGAGCAAACAAGTAAACAAGTAAAAATAAAATGCCTAACATGGTGGTTATTGATCCCGCAATAGAAGCATCCAACCAATGTGCAACCCAATAGCCAGTAATCGCACTAAGCACACCAAATAGAATGGCTAGGCCTAACATTTTTTTCAAATCAGTAGTCAATAAATAAGCTGTTGCTGCTGGTGCAATCATAAATGCAACTACTAAAATGGCACCGATGGCGTCAAACGCCCCAACTGTAGTAATTGAGGAAACGGTCATTAATCCGTAATGAATGAGAATTGGTGAAAACCCTAAAGATGTTGCCAAACCTTTATCAAAGGTGCTGATTTTTAACTCTTTAAAAAAAGTGAAAAGTAATATTATCGTTAGCAATAAAATGATACCAATAACCCAAAGTGATTTTGGACCAAGATCTATGTCTTCAATTATAATTCTATCAAAAGGTGCAAAAGCGAGTTCGCCCAATAACACAGCATCAACATCTAAGTGAACATCATTTGCATTTTTTGCTATCAAAATTACACCAATGCTGAATAAAGCAGGAAATACCAGACCAATGGCGGTATCTTCTTTTACTAAGCCTGTTTTTTGAATACATTCAACTAAAAAAACTGTAATAACACCAGTTAACGCTGCTAATATTATCAATAATGGTGAGTTCAAATTATGTGTAAAAAAGAACCCAATTACAATTCCTGGAAGAATAGAGTGACTGATGGCATCACTAATCATTGCCATTTTTCTGAGCACTAAAAACGTACCCGGAATGGCACAGGCAATAGCCACAAGACTCGCAATCAGTTGTATTTCAAGTTGTGCACTACTCATTATTATTGGATTGTTGATTGTACAAATTGGCCGCGGTATTAAACCCTTCTTTGGTTAAACTCCACATGTTACCATCTAATGTTACATAATTTCTATCGACCAATTTTTGAAGTGTACCTCTTGTAAACCCTTGAAAATTATTCAAAATTTTAATAGTATGCGGATGCGAAATATTTTCATGATCTTCAGCAATATTATACATAAACGCCAAGGTCTTATGTAACTGTAAATCGCGTCGGTTTTTAATAAAACGAATTTGTCTGAACAACAAGCCCCTACTTGGTGAAAAAATAAAGGAAAACAATACAAAAACGCTTGCCACAATTACAATGACTGGACCTGTTGACAGGTTATTTTGACTTGCACTTATTGCCGTACCAAAAACACCCGAAAAAGCTCCAAATATTGCTGCTAAAGTGACCATAACTCCTAAACTGTTTGTCCATTGTCTTGCCGCCGCCGCTGGAGCTAACAACATTGCACTCATTAAAACAACACCTACGGTTTGTAGCCCTAAAACAATTGCCAACACAATAAAACTAGTAATTAAAACATCGATAAATTTTGTGTTGAAACCCAATGTTTGTGCATAATCGGAATCGAACAATAGTATTTTAAACTCTTTCCAAAACAGCAATACTACAAACAGACAAACACCCGTAACAATTGCCATTAACCATACATCACTTTCTACCAAAGTTGCGGCTTGTCCAAATAAATATTTATCCAGTCCAGCTTGGTTGGCATTGGGTTGTTTTTGAATAAATGTGAGTAATAACATTCCAAACCCAAAAAATAATGATAAAATAAGTCCTAATGCGGTATCGGTTTTTAAATGGGTTTTATTTACGATACCTCTTATCCAAAATGTACCTATAAGTCCACTTATTAAAGCACCAAAAAGTAAAGTGTTACTCTCTTTTGCCCCTGTAATTAAAAAAGCAATAGCAATTCCTGGTAAGGCGGCATGAGAAATGGCATCGCCCAACAGGCTTTCTTTTCGCAGCACAGCAAAACTACCTAGCATACCACAGACCGCTCCGAGAATTGCGGTTCCCAGTGTTATGGTTCGCAACGTATAGTCAGAAAAGACTAGTTTTATGTATTCTGTTATTTCTATTAGATTGTAGTTGTTAGAGGTTAGACATTAGTTTTTGATCTTAGATATTTTTGGAGACTAGTTATCATTTTTGATAGTTCGACCAGTTTATTTCTTATTTCATTATTCGTTTCAATTGAAATATAATTCCGTCTTTGTGAAACAGTTGAGCATACAACGCACTCATTTACAGAATCTAGTGCCACTTGTAAAAATCTATTAAACTGCTTATCGGTATCTGAAGAACCTTCTGCAATATTTAGAGCGATAGAAACCGCAGCACGAGTAAATTGAGATGATATTCCGAACCTTTCTGTTTTTGGGAATTCGTTGCATGTTTCATATGCTAAATCCACAAAATCTAGAGCCTTTTGATAAACTTTTAAATCTTCAAATTTGAACTTATGTTCTTTCATCACTTTTAATTTACTAATTACTAACCTCTAAGAACTAACTACTATTCTTGAATACTAACCTTATAATTAATACCGTATGTCTTTGTTAAATTGTCATCATTAAAAATATCTTTAACAGGTCCTGTTGCAATTTTCTTTACATTTAAAAAGGTAACCCAATCGAAATATTCGGGTACCGTTTGTAAATCATGATGCACAACAATCACTGTTTTGCCCGCTTTTCGTAACTCCTTTAATATATTGATAATTGCTATTTCCGTAGAAGCATCTACACCTTGAAAAGGTTCATCCATAAAATAAATAGAAGCATCTTGTACCAATGCTCTGGCCAAGAAAATACGTTGTTGTTGACCACCAGACAACTGACTTATTTGTCTTTCTTGAAAGGATAACATTCCTACTTTTTCTAAGGCTTCCAAAGCAGCTTTTTTTTCTTTTTGTCCAGGGCGTTTAATCCAGCCCAAACTACCATAAGTGCCCATAGTAACAACATCTAATGCTGTTGTGGGAAAATCCCAATCCACACTACCCTTTTGCGGGACATAAGCTACTAAATCACGTTGTTTCTCATAGGGTTTTCCATAAATAGAAACGCTTCCAGCAATGGGATTTAAAATACCTAAAATAGATTTTATAAGTGTAGATTTGCCGGCTCCATTTGGCCCTACAATAGCCATTAAAACACCTTCGGGAATTTCCAAATCAATATCCCAAAGTACAGGTTTATAGTTATAAGCTACAGTTAAATCGTCTACTTGTACTGCGATTGAATTTTCCATTTATTTTAATGCATTTACAATAGTATTCACATTATACCTAAACATTCCGATATACGTACCTTCAACGGTACCGGCATTTCCTAGGGCATCAGAGTAAAGTGTTCCTCCAATTTCCACTTGGTGATCTTTTGAATTTACCGCTGCTTGAAGTGCTTCAATAGTTCTTTTTGGTACTGAACTTTCAACAAAAATCGCTTTGACCTTGTTATCAATAATAAAATTAGCCAATTTTTGAACATCTTTTACCCCAGCCTCCGTTGCAGTAGAAATCCCTTGAAGACCAACTACATTAAATCCGTATTCCTCGCCAAAATAACTGAAAGCATCGTGGGCGGTTACTAAAATTCGTTTTTCTTTAGGCAATGTTTCGATAATTGAGTTAACTTCTTTTTCCAAAGTATTGAGTTTATCTAAATATGATTTTCCATTGACTTCAAATGCTTCTTCATGTTCCGGATTGGCTTCGGAAAGTGTTTTTACTACATAGCTAGTAATCGTTTTCCAATAACCGATATTGAACCAAACATGTGGGTCTTTGTTGCCTTGAAAGTATTCAGAGCCTATCAACTTTTCTTGATCTAAAGCATCTGATAAGGCAACCGTGTTTATATTTTGATGTTCCATTTTTTCAAAAACTTCAACCAACTTTCCCTCTAAGTGTAATCCGCCATAGAAAATAATATCGGCATTTGCCAATTTGGTTACATCGCCTTCACTTGCCTTATACAGATGTGGATCTACACCACTGCCCATTAAACCTTGTACATTGATAAGGTCTCCACCAATATTTTTTACCAAATCAGTAATCATAGTCGTAGTGGTAACAACATTTAGTTTTCCATTCTCGTTCTTGTCAGTTTTGCAACTGAAAATCAATACTAAAACTGCTAGTATAGTTATCCCTTTTTTCATATTTAAAATTATTTTTTTCTGATTCTATAACTAAGCCCCAAACCCACTAAAATATCTTGACCTTTAGTAATGCTGGTTCCGGTGTAAACATCTAATTGTAAGTCGTTTGAAACCAAATAGGTTAGTCCTGCATCCCAATAATGATTAGCCTTATTATCTTCAGGTAAATCGCCATATAGCTCCAGATACATTCCAAATTTTTCTGAAATACTGTAACCATAAGCAAGCGTGTAGATACCTGCCGCTTTGTTGGAATCATCCTTCCATTCACCACCTAAATTATAACCTAAACTCGATTTTTCACTAAGTGTATGCGACATAGAAAATCTAAAATCAACTCCTGTAGATTCAGGCCGATAATCATTTGAAGCCGTAAATAAAGGAAACACATGACCAATCAATGCAATTTCTGGCCATCCATTTTTCTCTTCGGCAATATCAACTTTAACCCCTAATAAAAAAGGTGTAAATCCGCTGGTAACATTATTTAATTTATTTCCGTTTACTTTTGTTACACCTTCAACAAAGTCCCAACCCAAGCGTATTTCCATATTACTAAGCAAACCGTAACGAATTAACGTTGAATTAAAAGTAGTACTTTCAAATTTTACGTTATTATCTTCAAAAGACTCATACAATCCTCCTGTTTCTATTTGAAGAATCCCTTTACCAACAGTTGAAGATGCTTCTGTAGCGTCGGGTCTGTCGGTAACCAATGCTCCAAAATCTGTTGTATTATTATCCTCTTGTGCTGATAATTTAATTACTAAAAAGATGAATAAAAAGCTGTAATATTTTGAATTGTTTTTCATCTATTCTTGTACAAATAAATTTTGGGCAACCGCTTCAGTAATAGTTAACTCTTTGTTATTCATTATAATTTGCATTGATTTATCAAACGATTCAATACTTATCACTTTAATTTTATTGCCAATGGCTATTTTCTTTTTGTCTAAATACCTTAAGAACTCATCCGAGGAGTCTTTAACCCCCAGCAAAACACTTTCTTGGTTTTCTTTCAATTTAGAAAGTTGAATTTTCTTTCTTTTAGTTATGTTACCATCCTTGTCGGGAATTGGATCTCCGTGCGGATCAACACTCGGATAGTCTAGGTAAGCATCTAATCTATCTATCATTTCTTCCGATTGTATGTGTTCTAATTGCTCTGCAATATCATGGACTTCATCCCAAGAGAAGTTTAATTTTTCAACCAAAAAACATTCCCATAAACGATGTTTTCTGACGATTGAAGTCGCTACATTTTTACCTTTATCAGAAAGTTGAACGCCTTGATACTTTTTGTAGGCTACCAATCTTTTCTCCGATAATTTTTTAATCATATCTGTTACTGAAGATGCCTTGGTATGCATCTGTTCAGCAATTAAATTAGTACTGACACTAGTTGTAGTATCATTTTCCAACGCATAAATTGCCTTTACATAATTTTCTTCTGCTTGCGATAACATGATAAAATTTTTACAAATATAAAAATATTTTTAGACAAGACTAAAAATAGTGTGCTTTTAATTTAAATCCTATCTTTGAAATCAAAATTTTAATTAACCATGCTAATTAATCAAAAGGATTTATTCAAGCTTCCAGAAACTATTACCTATCTTAACGGAGCTTACATGGCACCACAATTGCGAAGTGTAGAAAAGACAGGACACGAAGCGATTTCTAAAAAATGTTTTCCACATGAAATTGGTGCTGCTGACTTTTTTAGTGGTCCAGAAAAATTAAAAAAGACATTTGCCAAACTAATTGATGCTCCTGATTTTAACAATACGGCTATAATTCCTTCTGCCTCATATGGCTTAGCCAATGCTGCCAATAATGTAAAACTGGAGGCTGGAGATGAAATTATTATTGTAGATGCACAATTTCCAAGTAATGTGTATGCTTGGCAGAAAGTTGCGGAACAGAAAAAAGCTAAAATCAAGATTATTTCACCTCCTTCAGAATTTAAAAATCGAGGGCAACAATGGAACAAAAACATTTTAGACGCGATTAATAGTAAAACTGCTGTAGTAACTTTAGGTCCTACACACTGGGCAGATGGCACTTTATTTTATTTAAAAGCGATAAGAGAAAAATCGAAACTTAATGATGCTGCGTTGATTATTGATGCCTCCCAATTTATTGGTGCCGCTCCCTTTTCAGTTAAAGAAATTCAACCTGAAGCGGTAATCACCGTTGGATATAAATGGTTAATGGGTGCATATGGATTGGGAATGGCATATTATTCTGATGCTTTTAACGATGGCGAACCCATAGAAAATAACTGGATCAGCAGAGACAAAAGTGAAGATTTTACCCAGTTGGTAAATTATAATGAAGACTATCAACCCAAAGCAGGTCGATATAATATGGGTGAGTGCAGTAATTTTATTCAAGTAGCTATGCTAACTGAAAGTATTAATCAGATATTAAAATGGCAACCAAAGCGTATTCAAAATTATTGTGATGTCATTTCTAAAAAACATATTGAAGAACTGCGAACTCTAGGTTGTTTTATTGAAGATGATCCGTTCAGAAGCAAACATTTATTTGGTGTATATTTACCAAAACATATTGATTTACAAGACTTAAAACCCAAGTTTAAAGAACAACAAATTTATGTTTCTTATCGTGGAGATGCCATTAGAGTTTCTCCAAATGTTTATAATTCTGAAGAAGATTTTAAGAAGTTTGTAAGTTGCTTTTAACTAATCTACTCGCTTTTATTTACGTTTTTAATAGCTTCTGTAAATTCTTCCAAATCATTTTCGTTAAGCACTAAATGTACCGCTTCATCACAAATTTTCTCTGCATTAGTTGTTGAAAATCCTAAACCAATGGCCACACGACGCAATACAATCATTTCAGAACCTGTAACTTCATCGTCAGCAAAAATCATTTGAGTTAATTTAAATAAGCGTTCGATCCGCTCATCATAACTATTAGGAGGGCGAATAGTATAGTTGTCAGCATTATTTAAAATATCTTGAAATTTCTCTTCTCCTATTTGAAATCTTTTTGCTAATTTATTTAGTAACTCCTTTTCTGAATCATCTAATTTTTCATCTGCTAAGGCCAATTTAACAATATTTGCAAAATGACTTAGGTTGTTTTTATGAGCTTCACTAGAGTATAAATTTGATATCGACATAACTAATTTTTGAATTGCCAAATATAAAAAAACTAGTGATGTTATTATAGGGTTATTTATAATTTTATCTTTGCATAAAATTAAAACAATTGAGCAAACAAGCCATTGTTAAACTTTATGAGCAATCCGATAACGTAAAGCAGATTGCAACACTACTTCAGCAAGAAAACCAAAAGCTATTTTTATCGCATTTGGCTGGATCTTCATTGTCTTTTGTTATCTCGAACTCGTTTTCTGTTGTTGAAAAACCTTATTTGCTCATTTTTAATGATAAAGAAGAAGCTGCTTATTACTTAAATGATTTAGAACAACTTTTGGGTGATAAAAATGTACTTTTTTATCCGGGTTCTTACCGAAGACCATATCAAATAGAGGAAACTGATAATGCAAATATTTTATTGCGTTCGGAAGTGCTAAACCGCATTAATTCTCGGAAAAAACCAGCTGTAATTGTAACCTATCCTAATGCTCTTTTTGAAAAAGTGGTTACCAAAAGCGAGTTGGACAGAAATACGTTAAAATTGAGTGTCGGGATGTCAATTTCACTCGATTTTGTAAACGAAATGCTCTTTGAATATCATTTTAATCGTGTTGATTTTGTAACTGAACCCGGAGAATTTGCAGTAAGGGGCGGTATTGTGGATGTTTTTTCTTTTTCCAATGATGAACCTTATCGGATAGAATTTTTTGGAGATGAAGTAGATAGCATTAGAACTTTTGATGTTGAAACACAATTATCCCTAGAAAGGTTAAAAAAAATAAGCATTCTGCCCAATGTTGAAAACAAAAAACTTCAAGAAAAACGTGAAAGTTTTCTAAAATATATTTCTAGTAAAACTATTGTTTTTGCGAAAAACACAGACTTAATTTTTGACACCTTAAACGGATTATTTGAAAAAGCAAAAACAGAATTTTCTGAACAAAAACAGACCCTAAAATTAGCTGAACCTAAAGAACTGTTTTGTGATGGTGATTTGATAAAAAATCAACTTGAGGGTTTTAGTTTGGTTGCTTTTGACAAAAAGCGTCATGCTGTCCCGAAAGCTTTCGGGATTGTTTCAGCATCTCATAACGATGTTGAAATTTCATTTCAAGTCAAACACCAACCATCCTTTAACAAACAGTTCAATCTGCTAATCGACAATCTCAACCAAAACACGAAAAATGGCTTCACAAACTACTTGTTTTGTGCCAACGAAAAACAGGCTCAACGTTTTCATGATATCTTTAAAGATATTGATGAAAATGTGAAATATGAAACCTTAGTTTTTCCCATCTATCAAGGTTTTGTAGATAGTGATCTGAAAATTGCCTGTTATACCGATCACCAAATTTTTGAACGTTACCATAAATTTAGACTTAAAAGCGGTTTTTCTAAAAAACAAGCGATTACGCTTAAAGAACTAACCAATCTTGAAATTGGCGATTACGTTACCCACATGGATCATGGTATCGGCAAGTTTGGTGGACTCCAAAAAATTGATGTTGAGGGCAAAAAACAAGAAGCCATTAAATTGGTTTATGGTGATAGAGATGTGCTGTATATCAGCATTCATTCGTTGCATAAAATCAATAAGTTTAATGGTAAGGAAGGTAAAGCACCCAAAATATATAAGTTAGGCTCTGGTGCTTGGAAAAAACTCAAGCAGAAAACTAAAACCCGCGTTAAGCAAATTGCGTATGACCTTATTCAATTATACGCCAAACGAAAATTACAAAAAGGGTTTCAATCCAAACCCGATAGTTACATCCAATTAGAACTAGAATCGAGTTTTATGTATGAAGATACACCTGACCAATTAACGGCTACACAAGATGTAAAATCTGATATGGAAAGTAAACAACCAATGGATAGATTGGTATGTGGTGATGTTGGTTTTGGTAAAACGGAAGTCGCCATACGTGCGGCCTTTAAAGCAGTAGATAATGGTAAACAAGTCGCCGTTTTAGTACCCACAACCATTTTGGCATTCCAACATTTTAGGACCTTTACCGAACGGTTAATAGATTTTCCCGTGGTCATCGATTATATGAACCGCTTTAGAACCACCAAACAACGGAACGAAATTATTAAAGGTTTGGAAGCTGGTAAAATAGACATCGTAATTGGCACGCACCAATTGGTCAATAAAAAGGTAAAATTCAACGATTTAGGTTTATTGATTGTTGATGAAGAACAAAAATTTGGTGTTGGCGTAAAAGATAAACTCAAAACTATAAAAGCAAATGTAGATACATTGACTTTGACCGCCACGCCTATTCCACGAACTTTGCAATTTTCGTTGATGGCGGCTCGCGATTTATCGGTTATTAGTACTCCGCCTCCCAACAGGCATCCTATAGAAACACATGTTATCCGCTTTAGTGAAGAAACTATTAGAGATGCCATTCAATATGAAATTTCTAGAGGCGGACAGGTATTTTTTATTCATAACCGAATTGAAAATATTAAAGAAGTGGCTGGGCTTATTCAGCGTTTGTTACCCGATGCAAAAGTTGCGATTGGTCACGGACAAATGGATGGTAAAAAATTAGAGCAATTGATGCTTTCCTTTATAAATAATGAGTTTGATGTATTGGTTTCTACCACCATTGTGGAAAGTGGATTAGACGTACCCAATGCGAATACCATCTTTATAAATAACGCTAATAATTTTGGCTTATCGGACTTACATCAAATGCGAGGTCGCGTGGGGCGATCTAATAAAAAAGCATTCTGTTATTTTATTACACCACCTTACCATATGATGACCGATGATGCCAGAAAACGAATTCAGGCCTTAGAGGTTTTTTCAGACCTAGGAAGCGGATTAAACATTGCCATGAAGGATTTGGAAATCCGTGGTGCAGGAGATTTATTAGGAGGTGAACAAAGTGGATTTATAAACGATATTGGTTTTGACACCTATCAAAAAATCTTAAACGAAGCCATTGAAGAACTTAAAGAAAATGAATTTAAGGAATTGTATAAAGACTCTTCCGATAAACCAAAAACATTTGTAAAAGACATCCAAATTGATACCGACTTTGAACTACTTTTCCCTGACGATTATATCAATTCCATTACCGAAAGGCTGAACTTGTATAAAGAGTTGAACGAACTGAAGACGGAAGAAGAATTAAAAACTTTTGAAAAACAGCTCATTGACCGTTTTGGCGAATTGCCAGTTCAAGCAGAAGATTTATTAAATAGTATTCGCGTTAAATGGTTGGCAAAAAATATTGGTTTTGAACGTCTTATTTTAAAGAAAGGAAAAATGATTGGTTATTTTATTTCTGACAACCAGTCTAGCTATTACCAAACAGAAACGTTCACTAAGGTGTTACAATTTGTACAGCAAAATACAGCTAGTTGCACCATGAAAGAAAAAGAAACCCGAAGTGGATTGCGTTTGTTGTTGACATTTCCTAAAATCAATTCCATTGAAAAGGCGTTGGAATCATTATCAAAAATATAATATTAACTTAAAACTATACACATGAAGCTTAAAATAATTATTTCTCTATTACTTCTTGTTACATCACTAAATTTTACATTTGCTCAAAAAGAGTATCATGAGATAATTGATAAATTTTTAGAGGAATACAAGAAAGATCCTATTGAGGGTATAAATTATGTGTTTTCTACCAATAAATGGATGAGTAGAAATCAAGATGGTCTTGATAATTTAAAAAATCAATTAGAAAATTCGTTAGAACTTATTGGTGAGTTTAACGAATTTGAAAAAATAACTGAGAAATCAGTTGGGCAAAGCCTTAAACTTATCAGTTACCTCGCAAAGTACGATAGACAGCCTCTACGATTTACATTAATTCTTTATAAACCAAAGGATATATGGCAGGTCCAAAATTTTAAGTTTGATGATAGTTTGGGGAGCGAACTAGAGGAATCAGCAAAAATTTATTTTTTAAATGATAATTGGAAGTATTAAGTCACTTTCCCTATATTACTATTAGCTTTAAATTAAAAATGAAGTTTAGTCGAATTTTTCTTCACATGGTTTTTAGTGTTGTGCTAATCTCCTGTAGCTCTTCAAAAATAATTGAGGAAGAAATAAAACAACAAGTTGACTCCTTTACAGAAAATTTCAATTTTAATTCAAGCTCGGTTGATTCATTGCTAAAAAATTTATCGCACTTAAATGTAAGACAACGGGAAGATTCACTTATTAAGTATATGTCCAACGGCTTTATGCCTTCTTATAATTTTCAATTTAAAAGGGTTACATATGAACACAAAAATGCTAAAGGTGAAAAATATAAAATCAGTTTTTGGACCTCACCAGATTATTTGTCTATAGGAACGAATGAAGATTTTGTGAGAATGCCGCTTACGCCTCAATCGGCACAATTATTAGCAGATCAGTTTGGTTGTGTTTTGCCCACTACAAAGATGGTAGATGAAATATACGAAGCAGCCCACATAAAACTACCTCCCATCCCATTAACAGAACATAGAGATTCCCAACCAACATTTGTAAAACATCATCATTTAGTTCAAGAGCAGCTTGACGGAAAAATACCTTCGGACATTGTTGCGGGAATAAAAAAAGATGTAGTGCAATCTAAGGCAGTTCTAAAGAATCCGAAACCAAATAGAGTTGCAATTTATGGTTGGCATAAACTAAATGGAAAACCCATACAGCCTTTATATACTGGCCATGTGGATTGGTATGTAGATTACAGCCACGGTATACGGTTGGTTTATGAAAAAATGCTCATTAACAACAAAGTTTATTTTGTAAAAGATGTGTTGGACAATCCAAAACTTGCAAATAGTATATGCAATGATGGCGAATGTGGTTGGATGCGGTATTAAAAGTAAGCTACAGTTTTTCGGTACAAAGTTTGATGCTTTTTTAAAAAGCATCAACCATGAAAAATAAGCACAACATTTCTATTCCCAAACCTTGTCATGAAGATTGGCAGAAAATGACACCCAACCAACAAGGTAAATTTTGTAATACTTGTGCAAAGACCGTGGTCGATTTCACCAAAAAATCGGTAAAAGAAATACAAGCGTTCTTTATTGAAAATCAAGGACAAAAAGTTTGTGGACGTTTTCAACAGAACCAATTAGACTCCATTACTATTGAAATTCCTGAACAAGTTTTGTTACAGCAAGTTTCATTTTCTAGAATGTTTTTACTCGCTTTAATCATAGCTATGGGAGCAACCTTAATGAGTTGCAATAGCAATGGCAAAAAACAGAAAATTAATCAAGTGATTGTGTTGGATAGTGCTACCAATCCTGAAAATTTTGGAGAAAGAAAAACGGATGCAATAACAAAAGAAGAAACAACTGATAGTATTTTTGAAATTAAAAACGATTCACTAATTAAAGAAACTATACAAATTCCACCTACTCCGCCAGTGACAAATGGTGAAGTGGCTTTTGGTATTGTTATAGAAACTCCCCCTAGGTATAAAGAATCAACCGCTAAAACCAATTCCGAAATAAAAAAAGAATTTAACGAAAAAATGGTCGAATTTATCAATTCCAACTTAGATTTG
This sequence comes from Aureibaculum sp. 2308TA14-22, assembly GCF_040538665.1. Taxonomy (NCBI): domain Bacteria; kingdom Pseudomonadati; phylum Bacteroidota; class Flavobacteriia; order Flavobacteriales; family Flavobacteriaceae; genus Aureibaculum; species Aureibaculum conchae. The sequence continues at coordinate 3,493,519 of NZ_JBEWXT010000001.1, read as the reverse complement.
AAAAATATCCGAAAAACCGTTCCAGCGGGGAAATATAAGAATTATGCATCATTTAAAATAGATAGTTTAGGAAGAGTAACTGACATAAAAACAAGAGCAAAATATCCGATAATAAAAACTGAAATCAATAAATTATTTGCCGATTTGCCAGATTTTATTCCCGGTACCCAAAGAAACAAACCCGTAAATGTTATGTACACTGTACCCATAACGTTTATAATAGATTAACTACCTTTGGTTCAGTTTTTGACAGGATTATATCAAATGATTTCACAATGCTAAAGAAATTCCTACTTTTAATTTTACTGACAACCACTTTTATAAATGCCCAACATACCCTTAACGGTAAAATGCACCCCAAAGGAGATTATGAGTGGATGATTTTATACCATATGCAGGGAGCAAAACAAAATTATATCGCCAATGCGGATATTACTGCGGGTGAGTTTTCTTTTAACTTGGCAGATAGTTTGGATGTTGGGGTTTATCGTCTCGTTTACGATTTGCAAAACCAGCTTTTTGTGGATGTAATTTACAATAACGAGGATATATCTTTTACGTTTAATCCCAATAACCCCAATCGGGAAATTGAATTTACAACTTCTGAAGAAAACAAGTTGTATTACAACTATTTAAATAGCACCGCCGTTCCGCAATATCAATTGGATTCCTTGCAAGTGGCATATTTTAACGCATCCGATAAGGTTAAAATCAGTTCGCTCTATCAAAAAAAACAGACTGACCTATCCAACATCCAACAGCAATTTGAGGAAAAATCAAAAGGAAAACTTGCTAATCATTTTATAAAAGCCAGTAGCAGGTTTAATGCCGAAAAGCCCATTGAAAAACCCGCAGATTATCTAAAAAGTACAAAAACCCATTTTTTTGATACTATAGATTTTAACAATGAAACACTATTAAATTCTACCTTTATTACCGATAAAATAAACGACTATATTTTTTACCTTAATGCCTCTGAAGATACAAATGTTAATACGCAACTTAAAAAAGAAGCCATTACAACCGTAATGATAAAAATTGGTAATAATTACAATTTGGCAAAAGATATTCAAGAAGTATTGCTGTACAATTTTACCCAACAACAAAATGTACCTGTTGTAAAATTTATTTTAGAGAACTACTATTCCAAATTACCACCTCAATATCAAGATTTAGATTTTAAAAAAGATGTTGAAGCTAAAATAAAAACCGCTTTGGGTAACAAAGTTCCAAATATTAAATGGGCAGATGACAACCTTTACAACCTATCGGGTTTCGACAATTATGTAATCGTGTTTTGGAGTTCGCAATGTGGGCATTGCCTTAAAGAAATCCCTGTTTTATATGAATCTTTAAAAGATAAAACGAATACAAAAGTTATTGCATTTGGGATGGAAGAAGAAGTTAGCAAACCTATTTGGGAAAAATTAATTTTAAACTATCCTGCTTTTATTAATGTTTACGGAGCTAATAAATGGCAAAATAAAGTTGCACAAGAATTTGGTATTAACTCTACACCCACTTATTTTATATTAGATGCTGATAAAAAAATTATTGGAAAACCCAATGATGTTGAGGAAGTGAAAGTATTTTTTGAGGAAAAATAAATTTCATTATTCAAAAATGATAAAAAGCATTTTCTAAGTGCTCAATTTCAAATTTGTTGTTGTTATTTACAATAGCAATGATATCAAACCGCACATTTACGTCTAAATCTTTAGAAATTACATAATGGTCTGCTGCCATAACCAATAATTTAATTTTCTTATTACTTACAAAATCTTGCGGTAATCCAAAATCTCGAGTAGAACGTGTTTTTACCTCAACAATAGCTAAGACATCCTCTTTTTGTGCAACTATGTCTATTTCTGCTTTTAAATACCTGTAATTAATATCACGAATTTTATAACCATTTTTCTTTAAGTAAGCAATCGCTAACTCTTCTCCTTTCCTTCCTAATTCGTTGTGATTAGCCATCTATCGTTCAAACTTAACCACGGTTTTACTTCCTTTCACTTTCATTTTAATCTCTCTTCCTAAAATCAATGTTCTATTATCTGTAATATGCCCAGCGGGGAAATCAAATGCTACAGGAAAATCATAATCCTTAACTGCATCTAAAATTATTTCTTCATAGGTCATACCAAATTCGGAAGGCTCCGTTTTTATGCCCGACATTCCACCAATTATTAAACCTTTGCAATTCTCAAAATAACCAGCTCTTTTAAGGCTAATTAACATTCTGTCAATATGATATAATGCCTCGCCAACCTCTTCTAAATACAAGATCTTTCCGCTAACATCAATTTGCGATTTAGATCCTAACATACTATATACTAATGATAAATTTCCTCCAACAACAACAGCTTCTGCATTCCCTTCTCGATTATAATCAGACTCCGCAACCCTGTATCTTACTCGCTTTCCAAAAAAGGCTTTTTTTAATGATTTTATGGCGTATCTCTGTTCTTTATTATCTGGTTTATAAGTCAAAGGCATTATACCATGCATGGTTTCAATACCCATATTATGGACTTCGTTATGAAAAGCAGTAATATCCGAAAAACCAATAATCCATTTTGGGCTTTGCTTAAACTTAGTAAAATTAAGGTCATCTAAAATTCTGATTGCTCCATATCCACCCCTTGCACACCAAATGGCTTTTATATTATCATCATCCAAAGCTTTTTGAAAATCTGCTAAACGTTCGGCATCTGTCCCTGCAAACTTGAAATGTTGGCTGAATAAATTTTTTCCCAATTTCACATTTAATCCCCATTTTTTTAGCAAGGTTATTCCATTGTTAACGCCCGTAGAATCTCTCACTATTCCAGCTGGTGCTAAAATCATCACCGTATCTCCTTTTTGCAGACTTGGAGGTTTAATCAATGATCTATTGCTATCGTTCTGAGCTAATGCGGTGATTGACATCAAAAAAAGAAAAAAAATGCTAAAAATTTTACTCATTATAGTTTTCATTACTAAGGATTTTCGTAAAAATAGATAAAATGCCAAATATAACTAGTCTTATAAGGCGTTTTTCTTATTTTTGTGACACTAAAAATCAGCAATGAGCACACGCAAAAGATACACCATTACCGCAGCATTACCTTACACAAACGGCCCTGTCCATATTGGTCATTTGGCGGGTGTTTATGTACCAGCAGATATTTATGCACGTTACCAACGTTTGCTAGGTCATGATGTGCTTTACATTTGTGGATCAGATGAGCACGGTGTACCCATTACCATAAAAGCAAAAAAAGAAGGCATAACGCCGCAAAAAGTGGTTGATAAATACCATGAGATGATTAAAAAATCATTCGCGGAATTTGGAATTTCATTCGATAACTATTCACGTACTTCTGCTAAAGTACATCATGATATGGCTTCTGAATTTTTTAAAAAATTATATAAAGACGGAAAATTCATAGAGGAAACCAATGCTCAATTGTATGATGCCGATGCCAACCATTTTTTGGCGGATAGATTTGTTATAGGTACATGCCCAAAATGTGGATTTGAAGAGAGTTATGGAGACCAATGCGAAAATTGTGGAACAAGCCATAATGCGACAGATTTGATAAATCCAAAATCGGCAATTACCGGAAATACGCCTACGTTAAAGGAAACCAAACATTGGTTTTTGCCGTTGGACGACTATCAAGATTGGTTACGAAGCTGGATTGTTGAAGGACATGCCCAGGACTGGAAACCTAATGTATTAGGGCAAGTAAAATCATGGTTAGATGACGGATTGCGACCCAGAGCGGTTACCCGTGATTTGGATTGGGGAATTCCCGTACCAGTTGATGGTGGCGAAGGTAAAGTGCTTTATGTTTGGTTTGATGCCCCTATTGGATATATCTCATCCACCAAAGAATGGGCAGAACGAACAGGCAAGGATTGGCAACCGTATTGGAAAGATAAAGACACTAAATTATTACATTTTATTGGCAAGGATAATATTGTGTTTCACTGTATTATTTTTCCGAGCATGCTCAAGGCGGAAGGTTCTTATATTTTACCTGAAAATGTCCCAGCAAATGAGTTTTTAAACTTAGAAGGAAATAAACTTTCTACCTCAAAAAATTGGGCGGTTTGGTTACACGAATATTTAGAAGAGTTTCCTGACAAGCAAGATGTATTGCGTTATACATTAACCGCAAATGCCCCAGAAACTAAAGATAATGACTTTACTTGGAAAGATTTTCAAGCAAGGAACAACAATGAACTGGTTGCCATTTTTGGAAATTTTATAAACCGTGTTGTGGTGTTAACCCATAAATATTATGATGGACAAGTACCAGCGGCAGGAAAATTCTCGGAAGTTGATGAGGATACGCTAATGATGCTAAAAAAATATCCGCAAATCATATCAAAATCAATTGAAAGATACCGCTTTCGTGAAGCTCAAATGGAATTGATGAATTTGGCTCGTTTGGGTAATAAATATTTGGCGGATGAAGAACCTTGGAAAGTCATCAAACAAGATGAAGAACGTGTAAAAACGATTATGTTTGTTGCACTTCAAATTGCAACAGGATTGGCCGTTCTATCTGAACCGTTTTTGCCTTTTACTTCCAATAGATTGAAAGCTATACTGAATGTCACATCGAGCACCTCGACTCCGCTCGGCACAGGCTCCGAAGAGATGTTTTGGAAAGATGTTTCTAAAAAAGAAGTTCTTCTTCCAACGGGTCACCAAATAGGCAAAGCGGAATTATTATTCAACAAAGTTGAAGATGCTGAAATTCAAAAACAGTTGGACAAACTAGCTGCTTCCAAAAAAGCTAATGAACAAGAAAATAAAGCCGTTGAACCTCAAAAAGATACGATAGCCTTTGAGGATTTTACCAAATTAGACATTAGAATTGGCACAATTTTAGAAGCTGTAAAAGTCCCGAAAACAAAAAAACTGTTAAAATTAAAAGTAGATGTTGGCATAGATGTGCGTACCATAGTTTCGGGCATTGCAGAGAGTTTTAGCCCCGAGGAAGTTATTGGACAGAAAGTTACGGTATTGACCAATTTAGCTCCAAGAACCATTCGTGGTGTAGAAAGTCAAGGTATGATTTTAATGTGCGATACACCTGATGGAAAGTTAAGTTTTATCGAGCATGATGGAGAGGTTGAGAATGGTGGGAAAGTTAGTTAGGAAAGCCCTCCCGATAGCTATCAGGACTAGCCCTTCCCAAAGGGAAGGGGATTTATTATTAATAAAAAAAATATGAAATCAACACATCTAATAATCTTACTTGCTATTGTTCTATTTAGCTGTAAAACAAAGAAAAAAAATAACAATAATGCTGAAAAAGCCAATGAAACAGTAGTTGATATGCATAACAGTATGAATGCGTTGGATTGGAACGGTACGTATCAAGCTACTTTACCCTGCTCAGACTGTGAGGGTATTAAAACAATTCTTAAGATTAATGACGATTTAACATTTACTAAAAAATCGAAACACTTAGAAAAAAAAGATACTGTTTTTAAAATTGAAGGAAAATTTGCTTGGGCGGGTAATGGGCAAGTGATAATGCTTAATAACGATAAATCACAACAATATTTTATCGGGGAAAATAGGATTTGGAAATTGGATAAAGATGGCTATAAAATTACTGGTGATTTAGCCCAAAACTATATTTTTAATAAACAACAAATTCAACTCACCGACCGCCATTGGAAATTGGTAGAACTAAATGGTAAAAAAGTAGCGTACGATAAGAAAAAGGGTAATCAACCTTATCTTATACTAAGACCCGATGAAGAAAACAAGGTTTATGGGAATGCGGGTTGTAATCGCTTCTTCGGTACTTTTGAACTTAAAGAAGGTAATCAAATTACTTTTTCGCAACTAGGTGCTACCAAAATGTATTGCTCAAACATGGAAACCGAAAAACAATTTTTAGAAGTTCTCAGTAAAGCTGATAATTATTCTTTGGATGGTGAAACCTTGATGTTGAATAAAGCGAAAATGGCACCTTTGGCTAAGTTTGAGGTAGCTTATTTTGAATGAAGTATTAATTATCAAAAAAAATTGCATCAATTCTTATTTAGATTGAATAAAAATAACTAAATTTATCCCGTTATTTTATCATCTAACGTTTTGGGTAAAAAGAAGAAAAAGAAAGCAATTAAAAAATTACAAAAGTTAGGGTTGATTCCTGAAAAAGTAAAAAATGATTGCTGTAAAAAATATAAAAAAGGAGAGCAGAAGCGTTGCAAAAAATGTCCTTGTTTTGATTTGCTCAAAGAAGTGGCATAACTTCTACGAATAACCACTTTTCTGCTAGATAGTTTTTATATTGCACGTCCTTAAACTATTCAATGTTAACGTATATAGAATCTCACATTAATCTTCCTGAAAAAGGCATTAAAAACACGATTGAATTACTAAATCAAGATTGCACCATCCCGTTTATTTCGCGTTACAGAAAAGAAGCCACGGGCAATTTGGACGAAGTTCAAATAGGCGAAATTGTCAAGTATAAAGAACAGTTCGAAACGCTTGAAAAACGTAAACTTTCCATACTAAAGTCGTTAGAAGAACAAGAGGTTTTGACCGACGAACTCAAACAAAAAATTGAATCCGCCAAGGACTTAACTACTTTAGAAGACCTCTATTTACCTTTTAAAAAGAAACGAAAAACCAAAGCGGAAACCGCCAGAAAAAATGGACTGGAACCTTTGGCAAAAATCATCATGGGCCAGCGGGCAACAGATATTGAATCCATCGCCCGCAACTACCTAAATAATGAAGTGTCATCAGTTGAAGATGCTTTGAGGGGAGCACGGCATATCATTGCCGAATGGATCAACGAACGTACGGATATACGGAACAACCTCCGTCGTCAACTGGAGCGTCACGCCCAGCTTTCGACCAAAGTAATTTCAGCCAAAAAAGAGGATGAAAAAGCTCAAAAATTTAGAGATTATTTTGATTGGTCAGAGAGTTTGAGTCGATGCCCTTCACATCGTTTATTAGCAATTTTAAGAGCTGAAAAAGAAGGTTTTATCCGTGTAAAAATTGAAATTGACAATGATAAAGTATTGTCTAACATTGAAAACAGAATTGTTCGTTCTGATGGTGAATCTGCAGAACAAATACAATTAGCCATTCAAGATAGTTATAAGCGTTTGCTTTTTCCAACCTTGTCCAATGAAATTCTAAACATCGCCAAAGAAAAAGCAGATGATAATGCCATACAGGTTTTTGCTAAAAACCTAAAACAATTATTATTAGGTGCACCGTTAGGTGAAAAGAATATTTTAGCCATTGACCCAGGCTTTAGAACGGGTTGTAAAGTTGTGTGTTTAAACGCTCAAGGCGGATTGGTGCACAACGAAACCATTTATCCGCATGCTCCCCAAAACGACAGCATTGGTGCTATTAAAAAGATAAGTTCGTTGGTTGATGCTTATAAGATAGAAGCCATTGCCATAGGAAATGGAACCGCCTCAAGAGAAACGGAGCGATTGATTCGTAAAATAAGATTCAACAAAGACATTCAGGTCTTTGTGGTAAGTGAAGCGGGTGCTTCTATCTATTCAGCCTCTAAAATTGCCCGTGATGAATTTCCGAATTATGATGTTACCGTGCGTGGTGCGGTTTCTATTGGTAGAAGATTGGCCGACCCTTTGGCAGAATTGGTAAAAATTGATGCGAAATCCATAGGTGTAGGTCAATACCAACATGATGTGGATCAGACCAAACTAAAAAACAGTTTAGATACCGTCGTAGAAAGTTGTGTAAATACCATTGGTGTAAACATAAACACCGCAAGTGAACCTTTGCTAAGCTATGTTTCAGGAATCGGTCCAAAATTGGCAGAAAACATTGTCGCTTATCGCGATGAAAATGGTGCATTTAAATCACGAAACGAAATTAAAAAAGTTTCTCGATTAGGGGATAAAGCCTTTGAACAAGGAGCAGGGTTTCTACGCATTAAAAATGCTAAAAACCCTTTGGATGATTCAGCAGTTCATCCTGAAAGTTATGGTATTGTTACAAAAATGGCAAAAGAAGTAACAAAGAATGTTGAAGACTTGATTGGAAATTCCGATTTACTTCAAAAGATAGATTTGCAACAATATGTATCTGACACCGTAGGTTTACCCACATTAACCCACATTATTTCCGAACTGGAGAAGCCTGGATTAGATCCTCGTGAAAAAGCCAAAGTTTTCACATTCAATCAAAATATAAAAACGATTAACGATGTAAAAGCTGGTCAATTACTGCCCGGAATTGTAAATAACATTACCAATTTTGGATGTTTTGTAGATATTGGCATCAAAGAAAGTGGTTTAATACACGTTTCCAACTTATCTGATACTTTTGTAAAAGATGTAAGTGAACATGTAAATCTTCACAAACAAATCATTGTAAAAGTATTGGAAGTTGATGTGGTAAGAAAACGAATTCAATTAAAACTGCACCAATAGTTTACGCCGAATTTCTACTTGCATTAATATTGCCAAATAAAGAACGGGTCACTAACTTTTCATAAATTTTTATCAATTCTTCATCTTTTGGTTGCTCTTTTTCCAGTTGCTGGATCTTCTTCAAAGCATATTGTTGTATAGTTAATAAAGGCAATACTATGGTTTCTCTAATATCAACAGAGGCCTTACTGGCTGGGTGGTTTTCCATTAATGTACTAAAACCTGTCAGCTTCAACAGTAGCGTTTTTGTAATTTGATACTCATTGTGAATAATATCCCAAAACGGACCAAATTCAGCATCTTCTGACATATACTTTGTCAAATCAAAGAAGGATTTTGACAACGACATCATACTATTACCAACCAGAGTTTTAAAGAACTTTGAGTTTTTATAAAGTGCTTCTACTTTATCAAATTCTCCTCTGTCTTCATATTGTTTAAGGGCTGTACCTACTCCATAAAATCCTGGTACATTTTGTTTTAACAAACTCCAGGACCCTACAAATGGAATGGCTCTTAAATCTTCAAATTTTAAACTGTCCGATTTACCCCTTTTACTTGGCCGACTACCAATATTTGTTTTTGCATAGTATTTTAAGGTACTCATACGTTCTAAATACGGCACAAACATAGGATGGTTTTTAAAATCAGAATAGGTTTTATAACTTATGTTTGCCAAGCCTTCCATCACTTCACGTTCTGCATCTGTCATTGGTGAATTCATTTCTAGTTTATTGTAAATTCCCGAACTAATTAATTGTTCTAGATTATATTGGGATGAATCCAATGTGCCAAAATTTGAGCTTATTGTCTGCCCTTGTATAGTCAATTGCACTTGTTTTGCTTCAATAGTTGGCCCTAAGGATGCGTAAAACTGATGTGTTTTCCCACCACCTCTGGCAGGAGGCCCGCCTCTACCATCAAAGAAAATAACATCAACATTATATTTTCTAGAAACTTCAGTCAATCGCTCTTTAGCTTTAAAAATGGCCCAATTTGCCATTAAATAACCACCATCTTTAGTTCCATCAGAAAAACCGAGCATAATAAGTTGTTTGTTCTGACGCTTTTTTAGGTGTTTTGCATAGGCAGGGTTCGTGTATAATTCCTCCATAACAATATGAGCAACTTCTAAATCTGGAACCGTTTCAAATAAAGGGCCTATGTCTATGGTTAAATCATCTTGAAAAGCGGCCAACTTTAACATGGCAAACAGTTGCATGACATGCAAGGTGCTTTGCGTATTGCTAATAATATATCTATGGCAAGCTCTTTCTCCATTATTTTGTTGAATTTGCTTCACCGTTTTGATAGTTTTAAAGGTTTTTAACAACTCTTCATCTTTTAATAATGATAAGTCAACCTTGCCTTTTACTTCTGATAGAAGTTTTACCTGCTCTTTTGCTGATAATTCAAAGTAGTTATCAGGGAAAATACCGTTTTTAGATGTTATCAATTCTTCAGCAAGACTGTTAAAAACGCTTTCGTGCACACGACTATCTTGCCTTATATCTAAAATGGCAAAGTGATACCCAAACAAACATATTTTATTTAACAAACTATTAATTTCCGTTAAATACAGCGATTGATGTTCTTTAATGACCAGACTTCTAATTGCTTTTAGTTCTGTTTCAAAATCTTGCAAACTAATTACAGGAACATCACCTTCATCAATAAAACTTCTATACAGTTGACTTTCTAGTTTTCCTACTCGTTCTTCTAATCCGTTAAAAGTTAATTTTCTTTTTAATCGTCTAACATCTCTATAATAATTTTTTAGAATAGCTTGTTTTAATTTATTAGCAACTTTAAATGTAATTTCTGGAGTAACAAAAGGGTTTCCATCTCTATCACCTCCAGGCCAAAAACCAACATTAATGATGTTGTTGTCAATGTCTTTATTATCAAAAATATTCTGCTGGATATAATCGAAAATTGAACCAAAAGAGTAGTAAAATACATTTTCTAAATACCAAACTAAACTCACTGCTTCATCATAAGGTGTTGGTTTATTCTTTTTAAAAAAAGGTGTTTTACCTAGTTGTGCCAATAACTGATTAATCTCTAATAGGTTATTTTCTCTAATGGCTTTTGTTAAATCGGTAATAATTCCCAGCACACTACCTGGATAAAACTGGGTTGGATGTGCGGTTAGTACAATCCGCACCTTAAACTCCTCCAAATATTGTCTCAATACCTCCAACTTATTATCTGAAGTAGCTGATTCTTTTAGGCTTCGCATAGTACCGATACCATCCATATTATTTACTACGGGAAAAGCAGCATCTTCAATGGCATCAAACAAAACTACTTGTCTTTCAATATATTGAATAAAACGAAACAATAAATTAAATTGACTTTGTTGATTTCGCCTTGCTTGATATTTTTTAAAGAAAGTTTCAACTATTGTGGTTGGGTCATCTCCATTTTTAAAGCCCTTTTTACAGGTTTCATGGAATAATGGTAGCAATACTCCTGTCTTGGTGATTGAATCAAAAGGCAGGGTCATAAAAATACTGTTGTAAATCTGGTATTTAGACAATACATTTTGGTTAAATCGTTGTAATCTTGGCTGTACAGACATAAAATAGTTTAAGTTATTTTCGTAAAAATACTAAAGCCTTGGCGAAAGCAAAAGTGCAATGATAATTTTTACGGAATCTTTAATTTATTAAAATTGAAATTGTATTTTCATTAGATAAATGAACAATAACAATGGAATATATAATATAGGTATTTAATAAAAAAATAATTAAGACTAATTATTTTCTGATTCGGAAGTTTCCTTTTTCTTTTTATCGTTTTTTCTTGGAGATAATTTATAAATTATATAGCCAAAACCAACCGCAAAATGTAGAATTACAATTACCATTATAAAGTAAAGCCAAAAATTGGACGTAGCCATGATTCAAAAAAACTTTGTTACAAAGTTAAGTAGTAATTTTATATTGTTAAAACTAAAAAGACCGCCTTTTCAGACGATCTTTCACTTTTTCTCGCTCAAAGCGATTTTCCGCCTCTAGCATTTTGTAGCATTATAACGCTTATTACGGAAATATATTTTTTACAATAGCATTTATCTTGCTAAAAATTTATTCAGCTACAAACGATTGTATGGTTTTATTAATATCTTCTTTAGTATTAGAGAAGTCTTCAGAAAATAAGTGTTCATATAAATGTTTTCCATCTGCCTTATCTTTCAATTTAAGATTCTTATTTCTGGCAAATACATCATCCCATTTGGCCCTAACTAAAGACCAAGCCTTGTAATTCTCTTTCCACCACTCTTTTGCTGCTTTGCATTTGCTATCATCAACTTTCTTATAGGTGTTCAATCCTTTTTCTTGAGCTAACAGTATATCTTTTTCACCTTCTTTTCGAATTACTTTATCATTATCCTGATCGTGTATCCAGCCCTCTTTCGTAATAGCATGTTTGTTGGTACGGATAGTTATATTATAATCATTACGCTTCGTGTATTCTCTTCTTGGTAATGGTGCATCAGTAGTATTTTCCCAAGTACTTTTTCCATCCACATGCACCCAAGTTGCTGAGCCTTCGTAACGTGGACTATCATCAACTTGAAAAACTTTTTGCGTCCATTGCCCTTTTACTTCATTTTTTGGAAGGCTAACGTAATTCCATTCATTGTCGCCGTTGTAAGTATAAAGATCTGTGTTTTCGTACAACCAATCTTGACGCCAATGCTTAATTATTTTAGGGCTTGATGGTCTGCCCACCAATAATAAATGTTGCATTACGATTTTATCGTTGCTATCCTCAACTAGCTCTACCCACTCTAGACCTTTGTCATGTTTTACCTTTGAAGGAACATAAGTGCTGTCTTCGGAATACTGAAAAGTTTCAGCAAAATTAAAGCTAACCTCATAACAGCCGCACATATCTTTTATGGCTTTTTGATCCTGTTCTTTTTTGTTTTGTGCATTTACATTGAATGAAAATGTTAAAATTGATACTAATAAAAGTGCTACTTGTTTCATTTTTAATGATTTGTTTTTTGTTCTTTAAAAAAATTAAAATTTAATTATTCTTATTTAGATTAAATAAAAATAACTTATATATTTGCAGCAAATTTAATTAAGAATGGTTCTAAATAACAAATATTTTTACGTTTATTTTTTTGTTTTTTTTAGTATCATCGCTTTTTCTCAAGAAAACAAAGCGGTTACAAAGGATTCTGTAAAAGTTCAAAATTTAGATGAAGTAATTGTTACAGCTACAAGAACCATAAGACAACTATCATCTTTACCCTTACCTGCTCAAATTATTTCACAAAAAGATATAAAGCGTTCTAATTCCGTCAGGTTAAATGAGATTTTGAATGAACAAACGGGGTTGATTACCGTACCCGACTTTGGTGGCGGAGAAGGTATTCAAATGCAAGGTTTAGATGCTGAATACACATTGATTTTAGTGGATGGTGTTCCTCTGGTTGGACGTTTAGCGGGTACATTGGACATTAGCAGAATTACCGTGGGAAATATTAAACAAATTGAGGTAGTTAGGGGTGCTTCTTCTAGTTTATACGGTAGTGAAGCCTTGGGCGGTGTTATCAATATTATTACAGCAACTCCTAAAAATGGGTTTAAGGGAGATATAAATTACAGATTAGGGTCTTTTAACACACACGATTTAAGTACTACACTTAGTTATAAAAAAGAAAAATTGAGCATCAGTACTTTTTTTAACAGGTACAGTAGCGATGGTTATGATTTGACGGAAAATACCGATTTAAATACCGTAGATCCTTTTCGCAATTATAATGTTAATGCAAAAGTTACCTATGATTTTTCGGAGGATACCGATATGCTTATTTCAGGGAAATATTACAATCAAAAGCAAGATAATATAGCGTCTTCTCTTTTAAAAGGTGAGACCGAGATAGACGATTGGAACACGCACATAAAATTAAACCATACTTACAGTAAAAAATGGAGCAGTTATTTTGAGTTCTATACGACCCAATACAACGCCAATGAAAATTTGGATGATGAAAATGCAGTTTCGGTTAGCGATGCCTATTACAAACAATTATTGATTCGCCCTGAAGTTAGAGCAACTTACAATCCTAACGAAAAAGCTTCGTTTATCGGTGGTGCCGGTTTTAACCATGAAACTTTGGACAGAACGGATTTTACTGAAAAGCCAATTTATAACTCGCCATACATCTATTTACAATACGATGGCAATCCCACGGAAAAACTAAATATAATTTTGGGAGCTAGATTTGATAGCCATAATAAATACAAATCACAATTTAGTCCTAAAGCGGCATTACGATATACGCTCAATGACAAATTGGCCATAAAAGGCTCTGTTGGTTATGGGTTTAAAGCCCCGGATTTTAGACAACTGTATTTCGATTTTACCAACAATTCCGTTGGTTATACTATTTTAGGATATAATGCCGTACCAGATGCTATTAAAACATTGGAAGACAATGGGGAGATTTCGAATATCATTATTCCCAATACCGAATTCAATAGTGAATTAAAACCAGAAAATTCCATCAGTATAGACTTAGGGTTTGATTACGATGTTACTACTAGCCTTAAGCTTGACCTCAACTTTTTTAGGAATAATATAAACGACCTTATAGATACTCGAGCTATTGCAACAAGAACAAACGGACAGAGCGTGTTCAGTTATTTTAATGTCAATAAGGTTTATACGCAGGGCTTAGAATTCAATACCGTTTGGAAACCAGATAACCAGTTGAAAATTTCAGGAGGTTACCAATTGCTGTTTGCTAAGGACAAAGATGTTGAAAAAGCTTTTAAAAATGGGGAAGTATTTGCAAGAGAAAGTGCTAGTTCTCCCTCCTTTCAACTGCAAAAAGACGATTACTTTGGGTTGTATAACCGATCTCGCCACATGGCCAATCTAAAAGTATTTTATTCTATTCCCGAGTGGAATTTAGATACCAATATTAGAGGTACTTACCGAAGCAAATATGGTCTATTCGATACCAACGGCAATGATTATTTAGACAGCTATGACTACTTTGTGGATGGCTACGCCATCATAGATGTTGCCGTTAATAAAACCTTCTATAAAAACTATCAACTGGGTGTGGGTATGGACAATGTCTTCGATTTTACCGACCCTCAAAACATCAGCAATATAGCTGGAAGAATACTATACGCAAAACTTAATATTCAATTTTAATACTTAAATATAAATCAAAATGAACACAATTAAATTTTTAACAGTACTCGCATTATTTATAGGATTTACCTCATGTGATGATGATAACCCAAAGCCATTACTAGAAGTCAAATCTGAATCTGTAACCAATTTACATGCTCCGCAGCTGGGCGGTAGAGGTGAGCCTGTTTCTGGTGCATTTATCAAATTTGATTTTGCAACAGGTACAACCACAACAAGTGAAACCGAATGGGATATTGCTTTTAGAGGTACTTCTATCATCGTAAACGGTGGTGCTTCTATGGGTACGCAAGATGAGCCGGCAAGAACCAAGGAAGTCGGGGCATACATTGCTAATGGCACAATGGCTTCTTTAAAAGAAGTTAACACGGCAGAATTAAAACAAGATTCTGATAGTGGTTATGTTTTAAGTGACTGGTACACCTATGCAGGTGAGCCTACCCATTTAATTAATCCGACACCAGGAAAAATATTGGTGGTTAAAACACGAACTGGAAATTATGCAAAACTGGAAATTTTGAGCTATTACAAAGACGCTCCAGCTGAGCCAAACGCTTTTGAAGATGAAACCCCTTATTACACTTTTGACTATGTATATCAACCTAATAATGGCGTAACCAGTTTTTAAGATGAAAAAATCAATCAACATAATCTTTATTGTTTTTCGTCTTTTTTTAGGTGGTTTTATGATTTATGGAGGTATTCAAAAATTTCAAAAACCTATCCCAACACCTATTGAAGTTGTAGAAAAAGCTAATAAGTTCAATTCTCCTGAAAAGGAAAATACGTTGCAAAAAATATTGTATATAAGCGGGTCCAAACAAACGGGATACTTTTGGCAAGTGCTGGGTATTTGTGAATTGCTATTCGGTTTACTTTTAATTATTCAAGGAACTGGATTTATCGCAGCTTTATTTCTACTTCCTATAACGCTGCACATTTTCCTTTTCCACTTGTTTTTAGAAGCCGACGAGGTTGGCGAACTTATAAAAACTGGCGGGTTGTTTGCTATAAATATTGCCCTAGTACTAAGGGAAAAGGAAAAATGGAAACATTTACTTTGGATAAAACCACTATAATTTTTGAGTTTTAGAAAACCAGATATTAAAAACATCTGGTTTTCTTTTTAATAACCTTAAATTTACCCGTATGAAAAAATTCTTCAGTTATATTTATCCAGTTACTAAAAAAATTACTTCTAAATATAACGGCGAGTTGGAAATTACTTGGTATAATGGCAAAAAACACCTCAATTCGAAAAATGCTAATTATTCATACGGTTCTTTACAAAAAATATTAAAAATAGGATTGCAAAAAATTGACCTTACAGATTGTCAAAAAATCCTGATTTTAGGTATGGGCGGTGGTAGTGTAATCAAAACCTTGCGAAACGATTTTAAATTTCAGAAGCATATTACTGCGGTAGAAATTGATTCCGTTATCATTAAAATTGCAGACGAGGAGTTTGGTGTTAGGTCAAATGAAAAACTTAATGTTATTTGCGATGATGCTCAGCTCTTTATGCAAGTAAATACCAAAAAATTCGATTTGATTATTGTTGATCTGTATATTGATACCAAAGTGCCAAGTCCTTTTTTAGAAACTCCTTTTTGGCAAAACCTTATAAATGCCACCCAAGTTATTTTATGCAATGCCTCATTAGAATTGAATAATGATAATAAACTTAAAAACATCCGTCAGTTTTTAAAAAAGAATAATTTTAATGTAGAAAATTATGACAAAGTAAATGGTACAAATAATTTATTGATTGCTAAGACTTCTGATTAGTCTTATCCGAATGTAAACGGATAATTTGTATATTGCATAAATAATATTTTTTCATGGAAAAACTATGCCCTGAATGTGGAGCAAAAATAATAGGGAGACAAGATAAAAAGTTCTGTTCTGATTACTGCCGTAACGCTTTTAACAACAAAGTGAACAGAGATAGTAAAAACCTAATTAGAAACACCAATAATCGCTTACGCAGAAATTATAAAACATTATCAGACCTTAACACCACCGGAAAAACAAAAGTGACGCGAGCCAAATTGTTAGACCATAATTTTGATTTTAATTTCTTTACTTCTATTTATACTACAAAAACAGGTAATACTTATTATTACGTTTACGATCAAGGTTATCTTCCTCTTGATAATGATTTTTACTTATTAGTTAAAAATGAATAATTTTAAATTTAATTCCTTGTTAAAATTTTGATTATCAGTTATCTATAAATAATTTAATAAATACTTTACTTTTTTAGGGGGAGTTTTTCATAGCAAATTGTTTCATATTCGAAGCACAATTACAAACAATGCTTCAGTCGAAAACGGGAAAATTGCTATGAAAAAAGAAAACAATCATACCGTTAAAATCTGATCTCCTTTCTCCCCAGAAAAAAGACAGAATTAGTTTAAGTTGATAGTTTAGTTAGAGAAAAATGTCCTGCCGAAAAGCAGGACTTTTTTTGTTTAAAAAAAGATTTAAAATATCTAATTCTAAAAAATCATTTTTCTTACTATTACTTAATAATTAAGTTAAGAATATATTCAGCTCCATTTATCTTTCTTTGGTTTCTATTTTAACCCTCAAAAAATAATCTATACTACATAATACACTTCAGTTATAAAATTATTTTAAAATATATTTAATTGATAATCAGTATTTTAAAAAATTTATTGAAAAAATTTATCTTTTTTAGGGGGAACTTTATCTAGCAAATTGTTTTATAATTGAAGTAGCGAAACAAACATTACTTCAGTCGTAATAAGTGGAAATTTAATTATAAAAATGAAAAGTTAATACCATTAAAACTTTATCTCCTTTCTCCCCAAATTAAGGAATCCTCATTAGAGGGATTAAGAGAAATTTTAATCATAAAAAATAATAAGAATTAGTTTAAGTTGATAGTTTAGTTAGAGAAAATTGCCCCGCTGAAGAGCGGGGCTTTTTTTATGTAGATTTTTGTAGAATTACTTCCAGTTTTGCCCTTTTTGCTTTAACGCAGCAATTAGAATGTCTTTTTGACTTATTTGACCTACTAACTTGCCATTTTCAACAATAGGAAAACGTCTGTGCTTGGCTTTTAAAAACATATCCGCAGCTTCAAAAATATTCAGATTACCATCAATTGTATCTACATTTTTAACCATGTGCTTATCGACAGTATTATTATTCATTGGCATATTGTAATATCTGCTTTCTGAAATATGTTTTATACAATCTCCTTCAGAAATAATACCGAGTAATTCGTTATTTTCATCAACTACTGGCCCACCAGATATTCTATTCTTAATTAATGACTCCACTACTTCAGATACAGGTTGTTCCGGTCTAAAAGTAATCAACTTTGTAGTCATATAATCAGATACTAAAGCTGGTTTTAATTCATCTTTTTGCGGTTGAGATCTTTTGCCTTGAAAACTTTTGACTGCCATAACTTTATTTTTTTAGGTTTGTATAAATATATAATAAATTCTTTAAAAATACTTAATTTAGTCAAAATTCAACTAGCAATCAAGAGCCAAATTTAAATGAAAAAATACGCCTCAGCTATATCCTTTTTAATATTAATTCTAGCTATTTATTTGTCATTCAGCAGTTTAATGCCTCAGAAAATAACTAGTACTGACACTCCGCTTACAGAATTTTCGAACGAAAGAGCTTTAGTTCATTTGAAAAAAATAACCAAAAAACCTCACTTTGTAGGTACCGATGAGCATAAAAAAGTACAACAATATATAATTAGTGAACTTGAAAAATTAGGTCTAACAACTCAAATTCAACAACAAGTAGCCCTAAATAAAAAATGGCGTGCAGGAACCACTGCTCAAAATATAATTTCTAAAATTAAAGGCACGTCCAGTTCAAAAGCACTATTGTTGTTAACACATTACGATAGTGCCGTACACTCTTCCCTTGGAGCAAGCGACGCAGGCAGTGGTGTTGTGACTATTTTAGAGGGAGTACGAACGTTTTTAGCGAATAATAAAACTCCGAAAAATGATATTATCATTCTTATCTCCGATGCTGAAGAACTGGGTCTTTTAGGTGCAAATGCTTTTGTAAATCATCACCCATGGGCAAAAAATATTGGTTTGGTGTTAAATTTTGAAGCTAGAGGTAGCGGTGGCCCGAGCTATATGCTCATGGAAACCGATGGCGGTAATAAAAAGTTGATTGAACAATTTGCTGAGGCAAATCCAAAATACCCAGTCGCCAGCTCTTTAATGTACAGCATTTATAAAATGCTGCCTAACGATACTGATTTAACAGTATTCCGAGAAGACGGCGACATTCAAGGCTATAATTTTGCGTTTATCGATGGCCATTTCGATTATCATACTGAACAAGATAGTTATGAAAGATTGGATAGAAATACGCTTGAACACCAAGCGAGTTATTTAATGCCCTTGCTCAATTATTATTCCGACGCTGATTTGACAAATCTCAATTCAGACAAGGATAATGTCTATTTTAATTTACCTTATATAGGGATAGTATATTACCCTTTTTCTTGGGTTCTTCCGCTGACAATAATTTTGGCAATTGTATTTTTTGGGCTTGTCATTTTGGGGGTGTTTAAGCAAAAAATTAGCCTTTGGGGATTGTTCAAAAGTTTCATTCCGTTTTTACTTTCGCTAATTATCAGTGGTTTAATTTCCTTTTTCGGATGGAAATTATTACAGCAAATCCATCCGCAGTATCAAGATATTCTGCACGGATTTACCTATAATGGCCATTGGTATATTGCCGCTTTCTCTGCATTAACTTTGGCTATTTGTATCATTATCTTTAAAAAGTACTTTAAAACGATCAAAGCGGTAAATTTAATTATTGCACCGCTTTTTATATGGATACTTATCAATATCGGAATTGCCGTTTATCTGAAAGGTGCCGGGTATTTTATCATAGCTGTAGTTTATGGGTTGGTAGCATTAACCTTATTGTTGTTTTCAAAAAAAGAAAATCAATCCGTTTTATTAAGTGTATTGTCCATTCCCGTACTGTTCATTTTCGCTCCTTTGGTGCAAATGTTTCCTGTTGGGTTGGGTTTAAAAATGTTAGCCGTAAGCAGTATTTTTATCGTGTTGCTTTTCGGATTGCTAGTGCCTGTTTTTTCATCATATAAAAACATAAAAAAAATGGGCAACTTATTTTTAGCCCTTTCGTTGTTGCTGTTCATCGCTGCTACTTTCAAATCGGGCTACACTATGGATAGAAAACAGCCCAACAGTATAAATTACGTATTGGATGCCGATAAAAACGAAGCTTTTTGGGCAAGTTATAACAACACAACCGATGAGTTTACAGCACAGTTTTTAGGAGACAGCCCTACCAAAGGAGGTTTTGATAATTCCACCACGGCAAGTAAATACGGCACAAAGATTAAACTGCATAAAAAAGCAGAAGTAAAAAGAATAATTGAACCACAATTAAAAATTCTAAAAGACACCTTGGTTGATGGTTTTAGGCATATTAATCTAAAAATTATACCTCAGCGGAAAATCAATAGGGTAGAAATCCTTTCAAAAGACTCTATTTCCTTTAAAACCTTTTCCGTAAACGGAGAAAAGCTCCGTAGACCTGATGATTCTGAATTTGTTTTCCAAACCAAAAATCAGGTGTTAAGCTATTACTTTTCAACAGTTGATGAATATTTGAATCTTGAATTCTCCATTCCTAAAGAACAAAAGCCTTCGTTCATTATTTATGAAACGTCTTACGATCTTTTTGAAAGTATGTATTTTAACATTACGCCACGAAGCGAAACCATGATGCCCATGCCCTTTGTCATTAACGATGCCATAATTATTAAAAAACAACTTGCGTTATAATTGATAAAAAGCATCAGAAACGTTACTTTTACGGTCTAAATTTATTAAGCAATGATAACAATCAACGATTTTAATTTCGAAAATAAAAAAGCGTTAATACGTGTAGATTTTAACGTACCTCTGAACGAAGAATACAAGGTTACGGACACCACAAGAATAGAAGCGGCAAAACCAACCATTATAAAAGTGCTGGAAGATGGCGGAAGCTGTGTTTTAATGTCGCATCTGGGCCGCCCAAAAGGGGTTAGCCCTGAATTTTCGTTATCGCATATTGTGGATACCGTCAGTGAAATTATTGGGGTTCAAGTAAAGTTTGTTGATGACTGCGTTGGGGATAACGTAGAAAAAGCTGCCGCTGAACTAGAAGCTGGAGAAGTTTTGTTATTGGAAAATCTGCGTTTTCACAATGAAGAAAAAGCCGGAGACGTTGCTTTTGCAGAAAAACTTTCCAAACTAGGTGATATTTATGTCAACGATGCTTTTGGAACTGCTCATAGAGCACATGCGTCAACTACGGTTGTTGCTCAATTTTTTGAGGGTAAAAGATGTTTTGGCGACTTGCTGGCAAAAGAAATTACCAGTATCAACAAAGTTTTTAAAGATAGTGAAAAACCCGTTACGGCAATTTTAGGCGGTGCAAAAGTGTCCTCTAAAATTACGGTAATAGAAAATATATTGGACAAAGTTGACCATCTAATCATCGGTGGCGGGATGAGCTTTACGTTTATAAAAGCACAAGGTGGTCAAATAGGCGATTCCATTTGTGAGGATGACAAACAAGAACTGGCATTGGAAATTTTAGAACAGGCCAAAGCAAAAGGTGTAAAAGTACATTTACCCGTTGATGTTGTAGCCGCTGATGCTTTTAGTAACGATGCAAACACGCAGGTAGTTGACATTAACCAAATCCCCGATGGTTGGCAAGGTGTTGATGCTGGGCCAAAGACCAATGTTGGATTTTCTTTTGTAATCGCCCAATCTAAAACCATTTTATGGAACGGACCTGTCGGAGTTTTTGAAATGCCAAAATTTGCCAATGGCACTATTGAGTTGGGCAATGCCATAGCAGATGCAACTGCTGATGGAGCGTTTTCACTTGTTGGCGGAGGCGATTCCGTAGCTGCGGTAAAACAATTTGGGTTTGAAGATAAAGTAAGTTATGTCTCTACAGGAGGCGGTGCTATGCTAGAAATGTTGGAAGGTAAAGAATTACCGGGGATAGCGGCGATATAAGCCTCTCTGTATCCCTACCTCGACTTCGCTCAGCACGGGCTCGGGGAAGAAACTAAGTACAGGCAGAAATTACTTTTGTGAATCCGAGATGGATAAATAACAAAAAGTACTGTAAACTATTAAACCAAATCATATGAAGTTAAAATACATCCCCACATTTCTGTTTTTTATTGGTTTATTGGTTGGTTGTAAATCAGATGAAAGCAGTGAATCTTTTGAAATTCAGGGGAAGTACGATACAGCTGAAGAAGTGTCGGTCAAAAACGATCAACCTATTCAAGTTCAAAGAAAGCTCATAAAAGAGGGAAATGTTAGGTTTGAAACGGATGATTTAAAAGCCACAAAAGCAAATACTTTAGCTGTGGTTCAAAAATATAATGCTTATGTCTCTTCGGACCAAGAATATAAGTCAACCACTGAATTAAGCAATACTATAATCATAAGAGTCCCTGCTGATAATTTTGATACGTTGTTAAATGAAATTACCAAAGGAGTAACACAATTTGATAATAAGGAAATTCGTGTCAAAGATGTTACCGAAGAGTTTTTAGATGTAGAAGCTAGATTAAAAACTAAAAAAGAGCTTGAAACTAGGTATCTAGAATTATTAAAAAAAGCAAATACCGTAAATGAAGTATTGGAAGTTGAAAAAGAAATTGGGCAACTACGTACCGATATTGAATCTATTGAAGGTAGGCTTAATTATTTAAAAAATCAGGTGTCCTTATCAACTTTGACCTTGACCTTTTATGAGACCACAACATTAGGAAATGAATTTGGCAGAAAATTTAAAGACGGTTTTAAAAATGGGTGGGACAATTTAATTTGGTTTTTTGTTTTTCTTACTAACATTTGGCCTTTTATAATATTATTTATAGCAATTATTTTTCTTATTAAATACTTAAGAAAGAGAAAAAAACAACAATGAAATACACTACATTACCACATACCGATATAAAAGTAAGTAAAATCTGTCTTGGTACCATGACTTGGGGAGAACAGAATACTGAAGCCGAAGGACATGAACAAATGGATTATGCCCTTGAACAAGGGGTCAACTTTTTTGATGTGGCGGAACTTTACCCTGTTCCGGCACGTAAAGAAACTTATGGCCGAACCGAAGAAATTATAG
The DNA here is from genome assembly GCF_040538665.1 of Aureibaculum sp. 2308TA14-22. Classification (NCBI taxonomy): domain Bacteria; kingdom Pseudomonadati; phylum Bacteroidota; class Flavobacteriia; order Flavobacteriales; family Flavobacteriaceae; genus Aureibaculum; species Aureibaculum conchae. Next base: position 3,470,677 of record NZ_JBEWXT010000001.1, on the reverse strand, counting down.
GTACTTGGTTCAATAAGACAGGAAATAGGGATAAAATTGTTTTAGCAACTAAAATTGCTGGTGGAGGTGACTATACTGCTCACATTAGAAAAGATGGATTTAGCAAAAGAGCGATTAGCGAAGCTATTGAGAATAGTTTAAAGCGTTTACAAACAGATTATATAGATTTATATCAATTACATTGGCCGGGAAGACCTGTAAATTCTTTTGGAGTTAGAGATTTTCCTTATGCTACGAAAACTGAATGGAAAGATAATTTCGCTGAAACTTTAGAAACTCTCAATGGATTTATAAAACAAGGTAAGATTAAACATATTGGTCTTTCAAATGAGACGCCTTGGGGTACTATGAAATATTTACAAACTGCCAAACAACTTAGTTTACCTAGAATGATAACTATTCAAAATTCGTATTCATTAATTCATCGTTCTTATGAGTATGGAATGTCTGAGGTTTCGCTCCGTGAAAATATTGGACTACTTGTCTATTCTCCATTAGCTCAAGGTGTACTTTCTGGTAAATATTTACAAGGAAATCAACCTGAAGGAGCAAGAGGTACACTTTATCCAAGATTTATCGCTCGCTATAGAAACGAAGGTTCTGAAATGGCAGTTAGTAATTATTTAGAAATTGCCAAAAAACACGGTTTAAGCTTAACACAGTTATCACTTGCTTTTGTAAATCAATTGCCGTTTGTTACCACTAATATTATAGGAGCTACAAAAATGACACAGCTCAAAGAGAATATTGATAGCATAAATGTAGAGCTGTCTGCTGAAATTATTGATGAGATTAATGCCGTGCATGGTAAAATACCGAATCCAGCGGCTTAAATAGATGCGTCATGCTGAACTCGTTTCAGCATCGCACCACAATATGAGACCCTGAATCAATCCCGAAAGCTTTTGGGACAGGGTGACGGGAGGTTTAATAACCTAATTTCTTCCTAACTCTTCCCAACACTTCACTCGCTACTTTTCTCGCTTTTTCAGCTCCAATAGCTAAAGCATCGTCTATTTCTTGCAAATTGTTCATATAATGATGATATAACTCGCGTTCTTTGGCAAATTTGGTAATCAGCAATTCGAAAAAGGCTTGTTTGGCATGTCCATAACCATAATTTCCACCTAAATAATTGGCCCGCATCTCGGCAATTTGGTTTTCATCAGCTATCAATTTATACAAAGCAAACAAATTACATGTATCAGGGTCTTTGGGTTCTTCCAACGGGGTGCTATCCGTTTGGATTTTCATAATTACCTTACGTAATTTTTTGTCTTCCAAAAATAAATTGATCTCGTTATTACGTGATTTGCTCATCTTTTGACCATCAATGCCCGGCACTATCATTACATTTTCTTGAATTTTAGCTTCGGGCGGCACCAAGGTATCTCCCATTTTATGGTTAAAACGGTTGGCAACGTCCCTACTCATTTCCAAATGCTGCAATTGGTCTTTTCCAACAGGAACAACCTCAGCATCGTACAGCAAAATATCTGCGGCCATCAGCATAGGGTAAGTAAACAAACCTGCATTTACATCTTCTAAACGGTCGGCCTTATCCTTAAAACTGTGAGCTAATGTCAAGCGTTGGTAAGGGTAAAAACAACTTAAGTACCAAGAAAGCTCCGTGACTTCAGGCACATCACTTTGGCGATAAAAAACGGTTTTGTCAATATTTAACCCAAAAGCCAGCCATGTAGCGGCTGTACTGTAAGTATTTTGTTTTATGGTATTGCCATCCTTTATCTGCGTAAGCGTGTGCATATCGGCAATAAAGAGAAATGACTCATTTGTAGGGTCGTTGGACATTTGTATTGCCGGTATAATCGCACCCAATAAATTGCCCAAATGCGGCGTCCCAGTACTTTGTACTCCTGTTAGTATTCTAGACATAAACTATTTTTGTTGCACAAAAATACAAATCGCAAACTAGAAAAAACAAATTCCAAAACACAAATAAAAAAGTTGGCAGTATTCCCGCCTTCGCTAAAGCTGCGGACGGGTAAGCAGTCGCAGTAAAAAATCTATTCATTTTAAAAGTTGGAATTTGGAATTTGAGCATTGGAATTTATTTAGATTTCCTACATTTACCGTCAATGAATCTTCTAAAAAACATTTTCCGGCTTTTTTGGCGTGCTTGGTTTTATGGCTGGGTATTTTTTTCCATACTTTTTGCTTTACCCGTTTTAATTATCGTAATTTCATTTGACCGTTTTTACCCAGCATTTTTTAAAATTGCCACGGCTTGGGGTAAAACGATACTATTTGTGATGGGATTTAAGCCTGTTGTTGAAACGGAAGAAGAAATTTTGCCAGGTAAAAGCTATTTGTTTATTGCCAATCATGCCTCATTAATTGACGTGATGTTGATGCTTTCGGTGATGAAAAACCCTGCAGTTTTTGTTGGCAAAAAAGAATTAGTAAAACTACCGCTATTTGGTTATGTATTTAGAAAAACAAGTATTTGGGTGGATAGAAGCAGTGCCGAAAGCCGAAAAAAAGTATATATTTTGGCACAAAAAAAATTAAACCAAGGGTTAAGTATTGCCATTTTCCCCGAAGGATTAGTTCCGGAAGAAAGCGTAACCTTAGCTCCATTTAAAAATGGGGCGTTCCGCTTGGCCATTGAACATCAAATACCGATTGTGCCGATGACCTTTTACGATGTTAAAAAGCGTTTTTCATGGACATTTTTTAGCGGATGGCCCGGAAAATTACGAGTGAAAATCCATAAATTTATACAAACCGAAGGCTTGACTTTGGATGATATGGAAACCGTAAAGCAACAGGCTTTTGACACTATTTATAATGAGTTGATTAATGATAACGGTGATGAAAAATGAACACCTAACCTATTACAATTCTAAAGAAGAAAAACTTAACGTAATTACCCATGCTATCGGTTTAGTTTTGAGTATTGTTGCGTTGGTACTTTTGATTATTCATGCTAATAAGCATGGAACGGCTAGACATATCGTAAGTTTCACCATTTTTGGGGCTAGTTTAATACTGTTGTATTCCGCATCAACTTTCTATCACTACGCTCAACAACCCAAACTACGTAAGAAATTAAATATTCTAGACCACGCTGCCATTTACGTCCTTATTGCAGGTACTTATACGCCCTTTACTTTAGTTACATTAAAAGGAGCTTTGGGTTGGACTATTTTCGGCATTACATGGGGAATTGCTCTTGTTGGCATTTTCTTTAAGTTATTTTATACAGGCAGGTTTGATAAAATTTCAACTGCAGCCTATGTTGCTATGGGTTGGATTATTATTGTTGCCGTAAAACCACTACTGGAAAATTTACATATAAACGGCTTGTATTGGATATTGGTCGGCGGAATATTCTACACTGTTGGTGCCATTTTATACAGTATTCCCCGTATAAAATACAACCATACTATTTTCCATGTATTTGTATTGTTGGGGAGTTTTTCACATTTTATGGCGGTGTATTTTTATGTCTTGGAGTAAGGACAAATAAGAAGGGGTTCTTTAGATACCAAACAAACCTAGACCTCACATGTTTTAAAAACCTGTGAGGTCTTCTAAACAATCTCTTTTTGATGTAACAATCGTGTTAATTTAATGGATAAATCCAACAAAATAATTTTAGCGTTACCGTTACGTTCAATATGATAAATAGCATCGTTCAATTCGTTTGAGATTTCCATAATATTACCACTATGTACAAATGGTGCAAATTTATCCAAGTCAAAATTTTCGGTATATGGTTCTAAAAATACCAACGAATCAGCAGCATAATTGCGAAGCATGGCTTGTCTAAAAAATTGTAAACAATAGTTTAAAAAACTTTTTTGAACTTCTCTACCATTAGAAGCAATAGCATCGCTCCAAGCTATTAAATCCTGAATTACAGTAGCATTCCCCTTCGCTTTAAAAGCGGTACGTACCCAAGTAATAAACCATTGTTCAAATTGTTCGTCTTTAGTAGAATTGTTGAGTATGTGCAAAGCATTGTTCCAATTTCCATCTGCTTGATGTGCAATTTTTATGGCTTCGTTTTCTGTAACTATTTCACGAACTATTAACGCTTCTTTTATGTCATTCTCGCTTAATGGATTTAGTTTTATTACTTGACAACGCGACAAAATTGTACCTATAATTTGTTCTTGATTTTCGGTTATCAAAATTAAAATAGTATCCTTTGGTGGTTCTTCTATAAGCTTTAGTAATTTGTTGGCTGCAGCGGTATTCAATTTTTCTGCCATCCAAATCAACATTACTTTATAACCGCCTTCATACGATTTTAAAATCAATTTTTTTACTATGGACTCGGCTTCGTCAACACCCATTTGACCTTGTTTGTTTTCAATCCCTAAATGGGCATACCAACTTAATAGGTCGCCATAAGGATTGTCTTTTAAAAACTGACGCCACTCTTCTAAAAACAAATCGCTTACTGGATGTCGCTTTACCTTATCGTTAGTAGCTACGGGAAAGGCAAAATGTAAATCGGGGTGACTTAAATTGTTAACTTTAATATTACAAGCTTGGTTACCCGTATTGTTTTCGCTATCAGTATTACTACATAAAATATATTGGGCATAGGCAATGGCCAATGGTAAAGCACCAGTCCCTTTTGAAGCAACAAATAATTGAGCGTGAGGAATCCGACCACTTTCAACACTATAAATAAGCTGTTTCTTGACCGTTTCTTGACCTATGATGTCCGAAAAAAGCATTTATTTTTTTACGATTTTAAATGTTTTTGAACTTCCCGTGGTTTTATCGTCTAAATTCAAAAAGTACATTCCTTTAGCTAAAAATTGTAAGTCTAATTGTTCAGAAAAACTATCCTTTTCAACCACTTTTTGACCCAATTGATTATATACGGAAATGTAATAATCTGCAGCATCAAAAGTAAATCCTGAAATTTTTAACTGTCCGTCAAAGGGGTTTGGGGCTATTGAAATTTTCGCTAGTTTTTCGTCTTCAACACTTAAAGTGGAAGCTACTTCAAACTCATGGCTAACCGTTTGCCCCTGATAGTTTACCTCAAATTTATAAGTGCCTAAAGCAGAAAGATTGTTAACGCTCCAATACCAGTAAGAAGTGGTAAAATTACTTGCCATAGCTTGAGACCACTGAATATTACTTCCGTTAGGATAGTACAATCTTAAAAAAACTGTAGTGCCAACCTGTTGGTCTTTAAAATAACCAGCCAAAAAAACCTCTGTATTTGGTAAAAACTTATTGGCCAAATTTGTATTCTCTACTTGAGGGCAAGGGTTATCAAAATTTGGTGCAATATTATGTGTTAACACAGCATTGATATTAGGGTCTGAATAACCTGGTTGGTTTTGCCACCATGTACTTATATCATTACAATTGCCACTAAATGGATCAACTAATTTATTAGTACTGTCATACACTTCTAAATGTAAATGAGGTCCGGTTGAATTGCCCGAACTGCCTACAACACCTAAATATTCACCCGCAACAACATTGTCTCCAACATTTTTTGTAGTTAAACTATTCTTTTTTAAATGTCCGTACCAAGTTCTGCTACCATCACTGTGCTCTAAATAAACAGCGTTCCAATTATTATTATTGAAATCGCAACTCATATCAAATTGGCCATCGTTTTTATAAACTATTTTTCCAGAAGCCGCGGCAACTACCTCAGCGATATCATTTTCTTGTTGATACCAAGAAAAAGGCCATGTAAATATGTCTGTTCCCTGATGATTGTAACCCGAATTGGTATCGTATGTTTTGGTGCCACAGTTATAGTCTTGCAATTTATTAGGAAATGCAGCATCATGATCTACATAATTAGAAATGGCCCAAACATCGTTAAATTCCGTTGCAGCAGATTTTTGAACAGGCCAAATAAAAGTGGGTGGAGCCAAACCTGATTTTTTTATCGATAATTTTCCCTGTTTGATTAAATTGGCAACATTAACCTCAACTTCGGCATTGATTTTTGCCTTTGCCTCTTCTGTAATACAGGGTATATTTTCTTGATTAAATTTGAATTCTCCACCCTTAGCTTCACCAATTATTTGCGAAAAACAAGTAATCGGTAACAATAGTATTACAATCAATAATTTCTTCACGTTTAACTTAGTTTCAAGAACAAATGTACCGAATTTTTAAATATAATTTTATTAACTTTTAATGTTATGAAATATCTTTATATTTACAAATTGAATAAACCTCTAAACTATAGGTATAGAATATCTTTTGTTTTTTGATTGAATATGAATTTACATTATGCTTATTTAGTAAGTATAATTTTAAATATAACATAAAACTATGAGCTGTAATAGTTGCTCTACAGATACAAATGGCGTCCCTAAAGGGTGCAAAAGTAATGGAAATTGTGGTACAGGGAGTTGTGATAAATTAACGGTTTTTGATTGGCTCTCTAATATGAATTTGCCCAATGGGCAATCTACTTTTAACATAGCGGAAGTCCGTTTTAAAAATGGTAGAAAACATTTTTACAAAAACACCAAAAACTTACCTATTGCAATTGGTGATATTGTTGCCGTTGAATCTTCTCCAGGGCATGATATAGGAACGGTTTCGTTAACTGGCGAACTTGTTAAAATTCAAATGCGAAAAAAAGATGTTGGTTTTGATAGTGAAGAGGTAAAACAAATTTATAGAAAAGCTTCGCAACGCGATATTGATGTTTGGCAGTCCGCTAGAGATAAAGAACAAGAAGTACAACGCAAATCTAGATTGATCGTTACACGATTAGGTCTAAAAATGAAACTTTCTGATATTGAATTTCAAGGTGACGGTAATAAAGCTACATTTTACTATACCGCTGATGATAGAGTAGATTTTAGAATGTTAATTAAAGAACTGGCCTCTACTTTTAAAATCAGGGTTGAAATGAAACAGGTCGGTTTACGCCAAGAAGCTGCACGATTAGGCGGAATAGGTTCTTGTGGTAGAGAATTGTGCTGTTCTACTTGGTTGACCGATTTTAGATCAGTCAGCACATCGGCAGCAAGGTACCAACAATTATCCTTAAACCCTCAAAAATTGGCAGGGCAATGCGGTAAATTAAAATGCTGCCTAAATTACGAATTGGATTCTTATTTAGATGCCTTAAAAAACTTCCCAAAAACGGACACTTGGTTAAAAACCGAAAAAGGAACAGCGGTTTTTCAAAAAATGGATATTTTTAAGGGTTTACTTTGGTATGCTTACAAAGATAACCCCATGCAATGGGTGGATATGGAAGTGGAAAAAGTAAACGAAATTATCGAACTAAACAAAGAAGGTAAAAAAGTAGCTAGTTTAGAAATTTACGCTGCAAAAACTAATCTAGCTCCTATTGATGAAAAGGTTTTTACCAATGTTGTTGGCCAAGATAGTTTAACCAGATTTGATAAAAACAAAGGAAAAAAGAGCAACAAAAGGAGAAAAAACAGAAATAATAAAAGAAGAAAATCATCCCGCAAAAATGCGTAATATTTTAGGTTTCATTGTCGTTATAGTAGTACTGGTTTCGTGTAATAATAATTCCGTTTTTAACCAGTTTAAATCTATGCCTAGTGCTGAATGGCATAAAGACTCAATTGTTAAATTTCAATTTAATCCTATAGATACTGTTTCTAGAAATAACGTTTATATAAATCTTAGGAACAATGATGCTTATGCTTACAGTAATTTATTTTTGATTGTAGGCATAGACTTTCCTAACAACTATAAAGTTGTTGATACGCTAGAATATGAAATGGCTGATGCAGAAGGTAAATTTTTAGGAGAAGGTTTGACCGATCTCAAAGAAAATGTATTGGAATTTAAAACCAATGTAATTTTTCCAACTACTGGAACTTATACCATTTCTATTGAACAAGCTATGCGTAAAAGTGGCGAAACCGATGGTATAACCAGCCTAAAAGGAGTTACAGATGTGGGCATACAAATTGAAAAAATGAATAAGAATGAATAAGAAAAAATCAGATAATACAGCAGCATTTAAAAAATACACCAAATGGCTTTGGATACTTTTTCTAAGTGGTTTCGGAGTTATAGCTTTGTTATTTTTTCTGGGCTCATTAGGTGTTTTTGGCCCTTTGCCCACTTTTGAAGAACTGGAAAATCCTGAAAGTAATTTGGCCACTGAAGTAATTTCTATTGACAATAAAACATTGGGTAAATATTTTAATGAAAATAGAACTCCCATAAAGTATAAAGACATTCCTGATAATATAGTTAAAGCTTTAATTGCTACCGAAGATGTACGTTTTTACGAACACTCTGGTATCGATTTTTATGGAACCGCTAGGGCTTTTATAAAATTGGGTAAAGATGGTGGGGCTAGTACCGTTACCCAACAATTGGCTAAATTGTTATTTCATGGTGAAGGGTCAAAAAGTCTTCCAGAGCGGCTTTTGCAAAAAGTAAAAGAATGGATTATCGCTCTTAGACTAGAACGTCAATATACCAAAGAAGAAATCATAGCCATGTATTTTAACAAACAAGGTTTCTTGTTTAATGCTGTTGGTTTGCGTTCTGCTGCTCGTATTTATTTTGGTAAAGAACCTAAAGACTTAAAAATTGAAGAAGCTGCAGTTTTGGTAGCTATGCTTAAGAACCCACGTCAATACAATCCGCACAGGGAGATATCCAAAGCAAAATCATTACAAAGAAGAAATGTAGTGCTGATGCAAATGGAGAAAAATGATGTAATTACGCTTGCACAAAAAGATTCTTTACAAAAATTACCCATGGTGCTCGATTTTACTCCTGAAGATACTGGCTATGGTGTAGCTACTTATTTCAGAGAATATTTACGAGGGTTTTTAAAAGACTGGGTAAAAGACAATAAAAAACCTGACGGTACGGAATATAATATTTACCGTGACGGATTAAAAATTTATGTGACCTTAGATTCTCGCATGCAGCACTATGCCGAGGAAGCTATGGAAGAACATATGGCAAACTTACAACGTGTATTTAACAAGCAGCAAAAAAAGAATAAAAATGCCCCTTATTACGATTTGACCAAAAAGCAAATAGAACGTAATATGGAATCTTCCATCAAACGTTCTAACCGATACAAACGCATGAAAAAGGCAGGTGTTTCTGAGGCGGATATAAAAAAGTCCTTTACTGAAAAAACCGAAATGCGTGTGTTTTCTTGGAAAGGTGAAATAGACACGGTAATGACCCCGATGGATTCCATTAAATATTACAAACATTTTATGCGTGCTGGACTAATGTCTATGGAGCCACAGACCGGACATGTAAAAGCTTGGGTAGGTGGTATCAATTATAAGCATTTTCAATACGATATGGTAAAACAAGGTAAGCGTCAAATAGGCTCTACTTTTAAACCATTTGTATATGCTACAGCCATTAATCAATTACAATTATCGCCTTGCGAAGAACTGTCAAATACAATTTGGACTATCCCGAAAGGAAAATACGGATTGGATAAGGATTGGGCTCCTAAAAATTCTGACCTTAAATATGGAGGATTTAAAACCTTAAAAAATGCTTTGGCAACCTCTACAAACGTTGTTACTGCACAATTAATAGATAAAACTACACCTCAAAATGTGGTTAAATTGGCTAAAAATTTAGGTATTGAAAGTGAGATTCTAGAAGTCCCTTCAATTGCATTAGGTACTGTAGATCTTTCATTATTCGAAATGACTGGAGCATATAATACGTTCCCCAATAAAGGTATGTACGTAAAACCAATGATGATTTTACGTATAGAAGATAAAAATGGAACTGTTATAGACAACTTTACGCCAGAAACCAAGGAGGCTATGAGTGAAGAATCTGCCTATACCGTTGTTAATTTATTGGAAGGTGTAACACAGTTTGGCTCTGGTGCTCGTTTGCGTTCATCTTGGAGTAAGTATCCCGATAGTATTGTATCTGGCTACCCGTATAAATTTACAAATCCTATTGCAGGAAAAACAGGTACTACGCAAAACCAATCTGATGGATGGTTTATGGGTTTTGTGCCTAACTTAACTACAGGTGTATGGGTTGGGGGCGAAGAAAGGTCAATCCATTTTGCAGACATAGGCAGAGGTCAAGGGGCATCAATGGCACTACCTATCTGGGCGTTATATATGAAAAAGTGCTATACCAACACGGAACTTAATATTAGTGATAAAGCTTTTAAGAAACCTGCTAACTTAGACATTGAATTGGATTGTGAGAAATACAAAAAAGTACAAGACAGCACTAATAATGGTTTAATTGAAGATCCTGAATTTTAAATCTACTCTAAATGTCTTGGAAACCTAGTGAAGAGATAATCAAAGAAAGTAATATTCATAAAATGATGCAACAACATCATTTTACGGATTATGAAAAGTTTTGGCAATGGTCGGTTTCCAATAAAACGGCATTTTGGTCAGAAACTATTTCTAATCTAGGTATTAAACTTTCAAAACCATTTTCTACATTATTTGATAGTACAGCAATTGAAAATCCGCAATGGCTAAAAGGTGCCAAATTAAATATTGTTGATAGTTGTTTTCAAAATGATGATGACGCTACAGCTATAATCTATCAAGAAGAAAATGGGCAACTTCAAAAAATATCACAGCAAAAATTAGAAAAACTAGTCAACAGAATTGCTAATAGTTTATACAGTTCTGGATTGGTAAAAGGTGATGTTATTGCCATTGATATGCCAATGACATTGGAGGCAGTAGCCATTTATCTAGCCAGCATTAAAGCTGGTATTCTGGTTGCAACGGTTGCGGATAGTTTTACCTCAAACGAAATTGCAGTTCGGTTAAAAATTACCAAACCCAAATTGATTTTTACGCAAGATTTTTTGTTGCGAGCAGGAAAAAAATTCCCACTATATAAAAAAGTATTGGAAGCGGACGCTCCAAAAGCTATTGTAATCAAAGCAACGAAAGACAATATAAATTTACGAGAGTATGATATTTTTTGGGATGATTTTTTATTGGATGATACCGTTTTTGAAAGTATAATTCAAAATCCTGAGGATGTGATGACCATTTTATTTTCTTCGGGTACAACCGGAGAGCCTAAAGCAATTCCATGGACACACACTACTCCGATAAAAGGAGCCTCAGATGGGTATTACCATCATAACATCCAAAAAAACGATGTGGTTTGTTGGCCTACAAATTTAGGATGGATGATGGGGCCGTGGCTCATTTTTGCCGCACTCATCAACAAAGCAAGTATTGCATTGTATTACGGAGCACCTATTGATCGTAATTTTGGCGAATTTGTGCAAAATGCTAACGTAACCATGCTGGGTCTAGTGCCAAGTATTGTAAAACATTGGATTAAAACCAAATGCAACGAAAATTTAAATTGGAGTAGTATTAAATGCTTTAGTTCAACGGGGGAAGCTTCCAATCCGAAAGAGATGGAATATTTAATGCATTTGGCCAATAATAAACCAGTTATCGAATATTGTGGCGGAACGGAAATCGGTGGAGGTTATGTTACGAGTACGATGGTTCAGGAAAATATTCCCAGTACGTTTTCTACCCAAGCTTTAGGTGGTGAATTTGTGTTACTAGATGATGAAAATAAACCAACCGATAAAGGAGAGCTGTTTTTGATTCCGCCCATAATGGGATTATCTGAAAAACTATTGAACAGAAACCATCACGAGGTTTATTTTAAGAATACTCCATCTTTTAAAGGGCAGAAATTACGTCGTCATGGTGATCAGTTGGTTAGACTAGAAAATGGCTATTACAAAGCTCTGGGTCGTGTTGACGATGCTATGAATTTAGGCGGAATAAAAGTAAGTTCCGTCCAAATAGAAGCTGTAGTAAATCGATTAGATTTTATTAAGGAATCAGCGGCTATTGCTGTTTCTCCAGAAGATGGTGGGCCTAGCGTGTTGGTTATTTATTATGTTGAAAATAATACTAGTGATAATGTAGATGATTCGTATCTCGGAATTACGAATTCATTGATAAAATCGGAACTAAATCCTCTTTTTAGAGCTAAGGAGCTTATAAAAATTGATACATTACCAAGAACAGCTTCTGGAAAAGTGATGCGGCGGAAATTGAGGGGTCTGTATTTAGGAAATGATTAACAAATAGCTATTGATAATTAATTATTTTTGAGCTTTAAACTATTACTAAAAAATCAACAAGGTGAATATAATTTCTTACAATGTTAACGGCATACGAGCCGCCTTAAAAAAAGGATTTATGACATGGTTGCAGGCTGCCAACCCCGATGTAATTTGTATTCAAGAGACCAAAGCCCATAAAGAACAGTTGGATCTGGAAATTTTTGAACAGGCAGGTTACCCTTATCACTATTGGTTTTCTGCCCAAAAGAAGGGGTATAGTAGTGTTGCCGTGTTGTCAAAAATAAAACCAAACCATGTTGAATACGGAACAGGTATCGAAACCATGGATTTTGAAGGTAGAAACTTACGATTGGATTTTGATACGGTTTCCGTTATGAGTTTGTATTTACCTTCGGGCACCAATGATGCGAGGCTAAACTTTAAGTTGAATTATATGGCTGAATTTCAAGAATATGTCAATCAGCTTAAAAAAGAGATCCCAAATTTGATTATTTGCGGAGATTATAATATTTGTCATAAAGAAATTGATATTCATAACCCTAAAATGAAAGGAGTTTCAGGATTTTTACCTGTGGAACGCATGTGGATTGGCAAGTTTATTGATAGTGGTTTTATAGATACTTTTAGGCATTTTAACAAAGAGCCGCATAATTATAGTTGGTGGAGTTATAGAGCAAATGCGAGAAATAATAATAAAGGATGGCGGATTGATTATTGTATGGCTTCAGAACCTTTAAAAAGAAGGTTAAAAAGAGCTTATATTTTACCAGAAGCCAGACATTCTGATCATTGTCCGATTGGTGTAGAAATTGAATAGCCCTCCCAATAGCTATCGGGACTAGCCCTTCACAAAGGGAAGGGAGTAAAAAAGGAATTAAAAATTAGCACTTTATAGATTGTCCCCTTGAGTGGACATTAGGGGTGTTTTAAAATACATTAAAAATAGAAATTATGAAAAAAGTAACATTATTAATCTTAACTATAACCTTGGTGAGTTCATGCGTTTCAAAGAAAGTATATACTGAACTTGAAGAAAAGTACGATAAGTTACGTGGTAATAACGAAGCTTTATTTAGTGAAAATCAGGACCTAATTGACCAAAAAAAGGAGTTAGAAGAAGCTAGGTTAAAATTGCAATCTGAATTGGATAATTTGGCAGAAGAAAAAGAGCGAATTACCAATGCGGTAAATCAATTGGAAGCTAAAAAGAATAAATTAGAGGCTGAGTATGAAAATCTTGCGAATGATAGTGAACAGCAACTTTCAGCAAAAGCCGAAGAAAACAGAAAATTATTGGTACAGTTACAAGAAAAGGAAGCTAAATTGGCAGCAGAAAGTGATCGTTTGGCCGAATTGCAAAGTGAACTTAGCGAACGTTCTGCCAGAGTAGATCAATTAGAAGGCTTAATTGCCGCCAAAGAAGCTGCTATGCAGCGTTTAAAAGATGCGGTTTCAGCTGCCCTACAAGGTTTTGAAGGCAAAGGGTTAACTGTAGAACGAAAAAATGGTAAAGTATATGTTTCCATGGAAAACAAGTTATTGTTCAGCTCTGGTAGCTGGGCGGTAAATAGTGAGGGCCAGAGAGCAGTTAACAATTTGGCAGAAGTCTTAACTCAAAATCCTGATATTGATGTACTCATCGAAGGCCATACTGATAATGTACCTTACGGCGGAAAAGGAGTACTCATTGATAACTGGGATTTATCTACTAAACGTGCCACTGCCATTGTACGTATTTTGGTAAATAACAACGTGCCCCAAAAACAAGTTACTGCCGCGGGCCGTGGTGAATTTATGCCAGTAGCTAGTAATGCTACATCAACAGGAAAAGCTAAAAACAGACGTATTGAAATTATTTTAGCACCTAATTTAGATGCTATTAATAGTCTGTTGGAGGAGTAGAAATGTTTAGTCTACGGAAGATAAAAGTAGTATTTGAATTTTATAAAAGCACTTTAGTTTTTAGTTTAAGTTTTTTTATCTTGTTTTTGACTTTTTCTAATCCCATCATAGCCTTTGTTTTGGGAAGTGTGTTTGGTCTTTCATTAGTCCTATTTTTAAAAGAAACCAATAAATACAAAGACTATCTGTTTTATTTGAATTGTGGCATAACCAAAGTACAACTTTATGGTTTTAGTCTATTGTTAAATCTAATTATTACGTTCATCTTACTAATATTATTTAGATGAAAAGTGTATTAGAAGCCGACAGTATAGAAAAATCGTATGGTCATAACACCATTTTATCTGATGTTTATTTAAAATGTGAAACTGGCGATATTATCGGAATTTTAGGCAGGAATGGATGTGGTAAATCTACCTTACTTAAAATTATTTATGGTGTTATTTCTGCTGAACATAAATTTGTAAGAATTGATTATCAACTTAGGCATAAGGCTTATAAATATGCAAACGAAATCTCTTATTTGCCACAAGATAACTTCATACCTAAACATTTTAACGTTTCAAAGGCTATCAGCTTGTTTTTATCAAAAGATAAATTATCAGAGTTTTATGATGATTCTTATATTGAAAGTATTAAAAACCAAAAAGTAAAAAACCTTTCAGGCGGTGAATTGAGATACTTAGAAATTAAGCTGATTCTTTGTTCAGATTCAAAATTTGCATTGTTGGACGAACCTTACAATGGATTATCTCCTGTAATGATAAATATAACGAACAAACTTATCGTAGAACGTGCAAAACATAAAGGAATCATACTTACCGACCACAATTACATTAACGTATTAAAGATTTCAACTCAAATCTATCTTATAAAAGACTGTTCCACGAAAAAACTAAAAAACGAAAAGGAGTTAATCCAGTACGGTTATTTGAACGAAGGAATGTTGTGATTAACAACTTTCAGAGTTCTCTTTAAAAGATTTGAACTATTCTTTTACTTTGCAAGTGCTTTGTCCTAATACAGAATAGATTGGACATGAACCCATAAAAGATGTTAATAACATAATGCCAGCAACCGCATACAGAACGTAACTTATTGTAGCTCCAAAATTACCTTGATATGCAAAATAAGCGGCAACTACAGCAATTATAATTCTAACTATTTTATCGATACTTCCTACATTTTTTTTCATGATTATGAGTTTTAGTTAAAAGCTTATTTTTAAGAAGCAATATAATTTATACCTTCTCCCCCATTCTACCCGTTGCACAACTTACAAATGACTTTGCTTTATGAATTAAGGTATTGGCATCACCGGCTTCTGGGTAACCCATTTTAGAGAGTTTCTCCTTAACGGATTTTAGAATGGATTCATTTTCCGAATTAACAGTAACTTTTGAAGTTTCTAAATCTATATTTACTTCTGAAACACCATCAACAGATAGTATTCCTTTTTTTATAGTATTTCCACAACCTCCGCATTTAAGGTTCAGTATTTCTATTGTTGCCATTTTTTGTTCTATTTTTCTATTTCTAAATTTTTTTTAGACCATGCTAAAAAACCACCTTTTAAATCATATATTTCCGTAAAACCAGCTTCTTTTAAAGCTGTTGAAGCTCTGGCACTTCTAGTACCGCCTTTACAATAAACATAAATTGGTTTGTTTTTGTCAAAAGCATTTTCCATGTTTTTTACAAAATCTGCTCCTAAAACGTTAATGTTTTTTGAATTTTTTAAATGTCCTTCCGCAAATTCCTTTGGTCTGCGTACATCAATTAATTGCACAGTTTTTTTATCTACTTTGTTTTTAAAATCTTCTGGAGAAATCACCTTCACGATTGGTTCTTTTTGTACTTCAACTATTTTCTCAGAATCCGTAGTTTCATCTATTTTCTCTTGCTTCGTTTTTTCTTGACAAGACACTAGAAGTAATCCTAATAAGAACATAATTATTTTTGAATTTTTCATAAGTATAAATTCTTTATAGTGCAGTTGGACAGACATAATCTGTTTTTTTAATATCAGTCTTTTTAATTGCTCCGTAGCCACCTGCTATATCAATAACATTATGATAGCCTCTTGCTTTTAAAATGGAAGCAGCAATAACCGAGCGATAACCACCAGCACAATGTACATAAAAATCCTTATCTTTTGGGAACTCAGAAATATGGTCATTAATAAAATCCAAAGGTGTATTGGGTACATCAACGATATGCTCACTAGCATATTCACTAGGCTTTCTAACATCAAAAATAGCCATTTCTACAGCCATTTTACTTTCTAATGTTTCAGCAGATACCGATTCCAACGTGTCAATTTCTTTACCTGATGCTAACCAAGTTTTAAAACTTCCGTCAAGGTAGCCTAAGGTATTATCAAAACCCACTCTAGATAATCTGGTAACAGTTTCTTCTTCCTTACCTTCCGGTGTCACTAATAAAATTGGTTGTTTAATGTCTTGTATCAAAGCTCCTACCCAAGGTGCAAATCCACCATCTAGTCCAATAAAAATTGATCTGGGAATAAAACCTTTTATAAATTCTGATTGATGTCTTACATCTAAAATTAAAGCATCAGTATCATTAGCAATTTTTTCAAACTCATCAGCTGATAAGGCTTTAGTACCTTTATCTAATACAGCATCAATACTTTCATAACCCTCTTTGTTCAACTTTACGTTCAAAGGGAAATATTGTGGCGGAGGTAGCAAACCATCGGTTACTTCTTTTACAAATTCTTCTTTGGTCATATTCGCTCTAAGAGCATAATTTGTTTTTTTCTGATCGCCAATAGTCCCAACGGTTTCTTTGCTCAAATTTTTACCACAAGCCGAACCTGCTCCGTGTGCAGGATATACAATCACATCATCCGCCAAGGTCATTACCTTTGTCCGTAAACTATCATATAATAAGCCTGCTAGCTCGTCTTGGGTCATATTAGCAGCTTTTTGAGCTAAATCAGGACGACCAACATCGCCCAAAAACAACGTATCACCACTAAAAATAGCATGGTCTTTTCCGTTTTTATCCTTTAACAGATAGGTTGTACTCTCCATAGTATGCCCTGGCGTGTGTAAAGCGGTGATGGTAATATCACCTAATTCAAAAACCTCACCGTCCATAGCGATGTGCGAATCGAAATTGGTTTCCGCAGTCGGTCCAAAAACGATTTTTGCACCAGTTTTATCCGCCAAGGTAACATGACCACTTACAAAATCGGCATGAAAATGAGTTTCAAAAATATATTTGATTTTTGCCTCGTCTTTAATCGCTCTATCTATATAAGGTTGTACCTCACGTAATGGATCTATAATAGCTACTTCGCCATTACTTTCTATATAATAAGCCCCCTGAGCTAAGCATCCTGTATAAATCTGTTCAATGTTCATAATTCAAAATTTAGATTACAAAGATACTGACTAATATAAGAAACTTAGGTAACAATAATTACAAAGAAATGTTAAACACAGATTATGTATTAAAAAATCTATTGCGACTCCAAACCCTCATAACAAATCTCCAATGCATAATCTGGGTTAAGGATTATAAGGTCTTGACTTATAAAAAGTTTGCAAATCAAATTTTCTATCTTCAAATTGCGTCGGTAGTATCTTAAAATGCTGAATACGATCTACTCTAAAAGCCCTGTAATCTTTTCTTAAATGACACCAAGCAATTAAGATCCATTTGTTATCCGTAGCAAAGATAGCACAAGGTTCAATAACCCTAAAAGTAGTATCTATTTGATCAGCTTTGCGATAATTAATTTCAGTTAAATTAAAATTGGTTATTGCCAATTGCAATTCGGAAAGGGCATTGCTGGGCACCTTTTCCTGTTTAAAGTTAAAAACGTGAATTTTACTGTGTAGCAATTCGCTTTTTTGCTGGATAGAGGTTCTAAATACCGACTTTATTTTAGTCATGGCTTCTTCAAAATCATTTACAAAAGAAGCATCGTTAGACTTGTTTACAATATGTTGAGCCGTGATTAACGCATTGGCTTGTTTTTCGGTAAACTGAACGGGTGCAACAACATAACCATCCATTAAACTATATCCCCGACCTTCTAAAGTTATAATAGGAACTCCCGCAACTTCCAATTTTCTAATATCTCTATAAATGGTTCTAACACTAACTTCAAACTTTTTAGAAAGTTCAGTTGCGGTTAAAATTCGCTTTGATTTTAACAGCGTTAATATAGCTATTAGTCGTGATAGTTGTTGCATGCTTTGCAAAGGTAGTAAAAGAAAAGAGGCAAAAATCAGGACGGTTAGAATCAAGAACCAAGACTTTATTTTTTAAAGCTTTTTGTCTTGACTCTTGATTCTATAAGGCTTGTGTCTTTTTTAATTAAGACATAGAGTGCAATGCTACTTTATTGCCTTCAGTATCCGCCAATAAAGCAAAGAAGCCATTTTCGCCGATATCCGTTTTGGGCATTAAAACTTTACCACCAGCACGTTCCACTCTACTTAATGGAAGGTTTAAATCATTGCCTCCATTCAAATACACGGTTGTACCGTCCATTGATGGATGTTGCCCTTCGCCCTTAAAAATGGCTCCACTAATTCCATCTTCTTCAGGTTTGTAGTCAAACACACCATATTCCATTGTAGGGTCTGGCATTGGGTGGTCTTTAATTCCAATACCCAATACTGTAGTGTAAAACTTTTTTGCTCTGTTAAAATCCGTTACTGGAATTTCAAACCAACTAACTGCACTTTTCATAATTGTAAATTTTTATAGCTTGTTATAGTAACAAGTTTGGTTAAACATAGTGCAAATGTAGTGGTGATTTTGACAGATTACGTCAGGGGTTTAAAAAAGTGTATTTTATTTATTTGCTTGATCTATATATTGGGTATATTTTCTTTGCCGTTCTGTATTATCTTTATTAAGATAACAATCGACCGCTTCTTGAATGCTCATAAAACAATTTTCTGCACCAATTCTGTTCACCAATCCACTTTTGGTAAAGGCGTCTCGTACGGGCCCTTTAATACTGGTAAAGTATATTTTAATACCTCTACCATTATACTTTCTTAAAAGGTCATTTAGTGCAGCAATACCACTACTATCAATATTATTAATTACCTCGGCATCAATAATAATTAATTTTAAATCATCACCTTTTTCCAATACAAATTCATCTAGTTTTTCTTTAAAATAGTTGGTATTGGCAAAATACAATTGTGAATCGAACCTGATAATTAGAAATTCGTTATGTATTTCTACATCATTAAAACGCTCTTTATTTCTATAAAAATGCGTGGTGTTAGGTACTTTGCCTAAAACCGCCATATGAGGTCTTGAAGTTTCAAAAATTACTGCAAAAATGGAAACCATTACACCGACCATAATTCCCTCTTTTATACCAATAGTAAGTGTAATAATTAAAGTAACCAACATCATTATAAAATCTTTCTTATTGGTTTTCCATAAAAATTTGATGTCTTTTATTTTTATCATCCCTAACACAGCTGTGATTATTATTGCAGCTAAAACTGTTTTTGGTAAATAATAAAAAACGGGAGTTAAAAACAAAATGGTTACTAGGATAAACAATGCTGCTACTATATTAGCCATAGCAGTATTGGCACCAGCTTCTTTGTTAATGGCAGATCTTGAAAAACTTCCTGTAAATGTATATGACCCAAAAAAAGAACCTACAACATTTCCTAGACCTAATGCAATTAGTTCTTTATTAGGCTTTAAGCTAGATTCAATAGCATCTTCGTCCAAGGCCTTAGCTATTGATATTCCTTGTAAAAATCCAGTAAAGGCCAACGTTAACGCAATAGGCATTAATTTTTGAATTAATGTAATGTCAAAATCATGAATAGCAAATGGCGGAAACCCTTTCGGGATTTCCTTTACAATTTCTACATCTGTAAAATAATTACCAAACCATTTCATTATTAAAATGCCAATAATAACAATTAATAAATGACCTGGTATTTTTTTGTGAATTGCTCTTAATCCATAAATTATTAGAATGGAAACTAAGCCTACTATTAAAGTATTAAAATTTATTTCGTTTATTTTTTCAAAAAGATTTGAAACGATAGTTTGAATGTGATTACTACGTGAAACATCCAAGCCCAATAAATCTTTAAACTGACTTAAGGCAATTATTAATGCAGCTGCGGTTACAAAACCTGTTAAGACTGGCCTTGATATAAAATTAACGATAAAACCTAATCTAAATGTCCCTACAATAAATTGCACACAACCCACCATTAATGTTAAGAGCAAAACAATGGTTACATAATTATCCGATCCCAAAACGGCTAATGTTGATACACCCGAAGCTATTATTAAGGAGTCTAACGCCGTTGGTCCTGTCGAAAGTTGCCTTGATGTACCAAAAACAGTATAGATTAATTGTGGAATTAACGCTGTGTACAAACCATAAATAGGTGGCAAACCAGCAATTATGGCGTAAGCAATACCTTGTGGAATCAAAATAATACCAATAGTTAACCCAGCAAAAATATCTCCTCTTAAAAAAGATGTTTTATAATTGGGAAGCCAGTCTAATATTGGAAAGATTTTACTCAAGATATTTATTATCTTTACTTTTAACAAAAGTAATGTAATTAAATAAAACGATATGCAAATAGAACTATTGCTTTTTGGGATTGTTAAAGATGTTATTGGAAAAAGTTCGATGCAATTACAAACCCTAGAAAATACAACAATAGTAAATTTTAGAGCTTTTTTACTTGAGGAATACCCTAAACTAGCAGCTTACAAAAGCTTTTCTATTGCAGTAAATGAAGCATATGTTGATGACAATCATCAACTAAAAGAAAATGATGTTGTGGCTTTAATTCCACCAGTTAGTGGAGGATAGAAACCCAACCCTAGCTCTTCCCAAAGGGAAGGGAATATGGCTACGCGTAATTTTCTGTCAAAATGAAAATCCTTCCCTCCGGGAAGGATTTAGGATGGGCTTCTCAAGTATTTCCTATCAATATAAAATGTTCCAAACGGAATTACTGAGGCTACCAATACTATTAAAAAGGTTTTGGTGCCCCATTTCATTTCGGATTTTATAAGATAAGCCAATACAATATAAGCCACAAACAACAAACCATGTGGCATACCGAACATTTTTACCCAAGATTCGTCATTGCCCAAATACTTTATGGGCACAGCAATAAATAGTAATATTAAATACGATAACCCTTCTAATATGGATACAACTCTAAAGGTGGTTTTCATGTGTTTAAAATTTGAATGCAAAAATACGCTTTGATTCATTAAATTTGTAGTAATTCAAACAAAATAAATGTCTAATAGTTCCATTAAAATAACGGCTGATAAACTCAACATCCAAGCGTGTTATGATTTTGTTCAGGATCCTTCTTGTGGTGGAATTGCATTATTTGTCGGCACTGTTAGAAACCAAACTCAAGATAAGGAAGTTACCTTGTTAGATTTTTCCACTTACAAACCCATGGCTATAAAGGAAATGCAAAAAATAGCTGACACCGCTCTAGCGAATTTTGACATTTTAAGAATTGCCATTCACCATGCAGAAGGCGAATTGAAAATTGGTGCTATTCCGGTAATTATTGCAATTTCGGCAGCACATAGAAAAGCAGCGTTTGCAGCTTGTCAATTTGCCATTGATACGTTAAAAGAAACCGTACCTATTTGGAAAAAAGAACATTTTGTGGATGGCGAGGTTTGGGTAAACGCACATCCGTAAGAAAAAAGCCCATCCCTAGCCCTTCCCTAAGGGAAGGGAACGTTGCTATGCGTAAATTGGAATGCGTAAAATCATTATCCAAATGTGAATAATCGTTGGAATTATCCCTTTGAGGGGTATTATTACAACTAACAAATATGATTAACAAGTTTACAATTTTAGTACTAATCCTATCTTTTTGCTCTTGCAAAAAAGAAAAACAAGGTTTAATTAACCTAAAACAGAATTTGGTTGAAGAAACAGTAAATACTGAACCTAAAGAATTGGATTACGCAAAAGAAATTGAACATATTAAAAGCTTTGCCAAGAAAGGCGATTACAACCAAAAATTTGCAATAATGATTAATTACGGCTTGCACAGCGGTAAAAACAGGCTTTTTGTGGTCGATTTAAAAAAGGACAGCATTATCAAAAAAGCATTGGTCTGTCATGGTAGCGGAAAAGGAAAAAACACCAAAGCAATTCCTACGGTTTTTAGCAATGTAAGTGAAAGCCATTGTTCTTCATTAGGAATGGCAGTAATGGGCAAAAGGGCATATAGCCGTTGGGGTAAAAACTACAAATATTGGATAGATGGACTTGAAGAAACCAACAGCAATATGAGAAAAAGAATTGTGGTTTTACATGGCTGGAAAGAAATGCCTGAAAAAGAAACCTATCCAAAACCAATAGCCACAAGTTGGGGCTGCCCAACTGTAACCATTGACTTTTTAGATCAACTGGATGCTATTCTAAAAAAGAACGAAAAAGTGTTGTTTTATTCGTTTAAAGAATAATTCAACGTTTTCAGACCTCACATCTAACTTTAAACTATCTCCATCTTCTTTAACAGAAACGACGCGTTCATATTTTTACAGACCCCTGTTTTGAGTTGGTAATCAAAATGAAGCTCGTCGTTGATAATTTCGGCATCAAAGTAGTAGTTTTTGATAGCAGTGAGTTCTTTTTCTATTTCGCAAAGACTAAGGTCATGTGTGGCGATAATTCCGGTGGAATTAGAAGCAACTAATTTCTGCACAAACTTTTTAGAGCCAATGGCTTTATCGGTGCTGTTAGTACCCTTTAAAATTTCATCGAGAATAATAAAATAATTGTCGTTTTTTATTTCTTCTACAATGAACTTTAAACGTTTTAATTCCGAAAAGAAGTAGGATTCATCATCGGCCAATGAATCGGATGTCCGCATACTGGTAATTAATTTTATCGGAGAATATGTAAATGACTTGGCACAAACAGGTAATCCTATATTTGCCATGACAATTGCCAAAGAAACGGTACGTAAAAAAGTACTTTTACCGGCCATATTCGCTCCGGTAATAATAAAAAATTGCTGATTTTCAATAGTAAAATCGTTATCCACACGATTAGTAGTTTTCAATAATGGATGCCCCAGTTGCTCTGCATGAATTACGTTTTTCTCTACATTTAATTTAGGATACACATAATTTTGATGATTAAAAGCAAAATTAGCTAGACTGTTCTGGGCGTCAAAAAAAGCAATGACTTTAAACCAATTTTCAACCTTGTCTTTGTAAGTAGTTATCCAGTTTTCAATTTTAAAAGCTTGGTATACATCCCACAACAGAAACCCGTTACCCACTACCGCCATTATCATATTATTACGTTGGTCCAGAGCATCTAATATTTTTGAGAATTTCTTAAAAATAACAGAGGCTTTTTCACTTTCGGTTTTGATGGCATTTTGTTGTGCAATCAATATTTCTGATGAAAAAGTGGTGGTTTCGATCTTATCTAACAGTTTGTGATACTGTTTAAACGTATCCTTTGCTTTTCCCGCATCTTCATAAATAGCATTTACTTTTTTTAGATAGGCTCCAGCTACGCCCAATCCAATAAAAAACCAAAGTAGTAAAAGGTGATAGGTAATCACCTCCAAACTTGTTAAAACCATTAAAATCAATGAAATAACAGAAAATATTCTTGGTAAAACTGCCATAAATTTTGGCAAAACCGATTGATAATTGTGAATCCATTTTATGATATGCTTTGCCGGATGTTGCACATTGACCAAACTGGCAATGGCCGAAAATTCTTGTCGCCATTTGGGCATTTTTGCTAATTCTTTAATACCATTTTGCTTTTGCTCAATGACATCAATAGCATTTAGTGTCAATTGGTTTGCAAACTCCTTTTCGCCTTCTTTGGTTACCGTTCGGTTGACGTATTGAAAGAACGACCCTTTTCCAAAAAGATCAATATCGTAACTGTAAAAATGTTTGGGGTTTTCATAAGTTAAACCTTCATCCAAATCGAGATAATTGCCATAAAGCACTTCAATTTCAGTGGTGTTAATGGAAATTAGTTGCTTCACAAAGTCACGTTTATATTGCAGGTGCCCATGTCTTAGCACCAAATATAAAAACATAGCGATTCCCAACATTACAATTCCCGCTACGAGTTTAAAGTTCCCAAAAAAGAAATAAACTCCCAATGCTATTGCTACGAAAAGAAGCAATCTAATGGTGCTAGATGTAGCTAACTTGTTTTTTAATGACTTGAGTTCTAGTTCGTATTTTGCCTTTTCAGACTTGTAAAATTCTAGTGGTTGTTGCATTTAGTAATTACTTATGCCGTTTGTTAAGCTTAAAACGTTAATTTTCGGAGACGTTTCTTTAATTTTTTGAGTGGCAATATAGCTAGAAATACCTCTCATACATACGATAACATATTCTTTGTTCTCTTGCAAATTGAGCTCTTCTACTTTTAACCGCGACAAAGGTATTTTTTTATGAACACTAAACGGTAATTTTATGTCAAGATCTTCAATGACAGAAATAATGGTTAGCCCCAAAGATGCCTCACCGTGCGATAGTTTTTTACGTAAGGTTTTTGCAGAAATCAGCAAGCTTTTATCTTGCAGTTCACAATTGGCATCAAAATAAGTTTCGTTTTCAAATAGTTGTGAGATTCTTCGTATACGCTCTGAATGACAAGTATCAGTCATTTTTAACTTCATTTTAAATCGCGAATTCTCTAAACTATTGTAAATGAGCAGTTGGTTAATAAGCGGTTTGCCAATACCGCACACCAACTTTAGCACTTCGTTGGCCTGCATTAGCCCAATAATTCCTACAATAGTATTGAGCGTACCTATCTCAGAGCAATTTGGTATGGCATCTTTGGATATTTCGGGAAAAGCATCTCGTAAATTGGCCGTTGTGCTTCCATCGTCCTGCGGAATATTAAAACTTGCCACATAACCGTCGTATTTATAGAGCGAACCGTAGATAAATGGCTTATTTCTCAATACGCAAGCGTCGCTCAATAAATATTTTGTGGGTAAACTGTCAGTGCAATCCAGCACATAATCAACTTTGGTAATTAGATCAAATACATTCTCTTTGGTAATGACCAAATTATGTTCAATAACTTGCGTAAAAGGGGCAATTTTGGTTAAGTATTTCCCTAAAATGAAGACTTTTGGTTTACCAATATCGTCAGGTGTAAAAAACAATTGCCGATGCAAATTGGAGACATCGACGACATCAAAATCCACCAAATGGATAGTGCCAATTCCACTTCCAGCTAAGGAAGTAGCAACTGTATTTCCTAAACCGCCACAACCTACAATCAACACAGTGGTTTGTTGTAGTTTTTGTTGTCCGCTTTTGCCTACTTCTGGTAAAGTGGTTTGACGGAGGAAGAGCTGTTTTGGTGATGGTTTCATTTGTATTTTTAATAGCTAGCAATTTAGCATAATATTTCTGTCATTTAACTTTAAAAAAATTACACGTTAGGATGTTTTTACTGTTGAGGTAATGAGATGCTGAAACGAGTACAGCATGACGTTAATTTCATAATTTCACTAAAAATCAACTATCTTTTTACCTTTCTCGTTCAACTGGTAAATTTCGCCATTAATCGAATAATAATCTTTCAATTTATCCAAATATAGGGCATATTGTAAATCGCCAAAACCATAAACAGTTTCGTTTCTTTGCCACAGCAATAGTTCTCTGATGATTTGGTTTTTTGTAAAATTTCCAGGATCAATTAGTTCCAATAATTTTTGTTGGATTTGGTTCAGTCCGTTTGCTTTTGGAAAACGTTTTAAATGTTGATCGATAGCTATTTTAAAATAAGCGAATTTGGGCTGTTGGGCAAAATCAAAACTTTTTAACTTTTCAGGATTGTTTTCGACGTACATTTCCCAACATTGCTTGGCGAACACAAGGTTATTCCGACTTAATTTTATCTTGTCTTCCAATAATTTGGGATACAAATCAGGACTGTAATCCCCTAAGGTCTGTAATTGTTGTTTGTCCTTTTGTTTACCTGTACAAACTAAATAATAGGTTACCGATTTGCTGTAATGCTGCAGTAAATAGGTACATAATGCCATTAAATTTATCTGACAAAACAAGTCATATTCATACCATAGCACAACTTCATCATAGTTAGACACTTCTTCTAACTTAATAATTTCTTTTATGGTTTTGTCGTAGTATTCTAATTTGTCAACTCCTAATTCATTTTCAAAATAGTCATATCGTTGCAACCAAAATTCATCACTCCCAACTTCATTACAAACCGGGCCTTCGCAAAGCATTTCCCGCCAGACAACAATATCACCTTCAATTGAAGTTTTTTTTAAAATTTCAGCCGTGCTATCACCATTTAATATGTGTAATACCTTAGCCATTAATTTCCTTTATGGCTTGTTGATATTCTTCGGGCGTATTGATATTTCGTATTAAATCATCATTAACCTCAACAATTTCAACCTCTGAATTAATCAATACTTTACGCGGACAAGAATAGCCCTGTGCCAAATAACTTAATAAAATGGGATATGCCTTTGGCTCGTAAATAGTAATTAAAGGTTCTACAAAAGCCTTGCCTTTTCCTTTTATTGCTGTGGCTATTTTCTTGGGATTTCTGTTTTTTAACAACAACTGGATAATATCGTCATTTACAAAAGGTAAATCTGTTGCCAATACTAACCACGCCTTGTTAGGATTGTGCTGAAAGGCCGAACAAATGGCTCCGAACGCTCCTAAATTTACAAATTTGTCAGAAATCGTTTTAAAATCATCCTCCTGACTTTCAGCAACGGAAACATAGGTGTTCAACAAATTCTTTTCAAGTAATTGAATAGCATAGTCGCGTTGTGGTTTGCCGTGGTATTCCAATTCCGTTTTGTCTTTGCCCATTCGGGTGCTTTTACCGCCCGCAAGCACCAATCCTTGAACGGGAGCGATTTTTTCTTGTATTAAATTATTGAGATGCCTCGAAATAGCATCTTCATCATTTATTGAGTAACATTTAATATTCTTTATATGCGGGAATTTCTCAATTAAAAAATCGAAATACTTTGAATCGTCATTTAGTTTGATGACAAATTGAATTCGAGTTAATTGGTCTAAGCGTTTTTTGAGCGATGCTTCTTTCTCATTGTCCAAAATCAAAATCTGTTTTTCACCTTGAAAATGATTACCATTGATAAAAACCAGATCGTATTGAGAAAAACGGATCCGCTCGTTGTATTCGTTTAAATCCGTCCTCACCGTTGTATTTAAAATTCCCGAATGATGAGTTACAAAACTATCGTAATCCGGTTGAAAAACCGAATCACTATGCGAAGCGTCTAAATAGCCAATTCTCGCTCTTTTTTCGAGTTTTTTGCTCATTTTTTGAACAAAATCAGCAATAATTGAGCATTTTGTGCCTAAAATGGCTATTTCATTAGGAGCAAAATTCTCGTTTTCACGCCTTTTTAATTTTGTATGTTTTTGGTGTTTAGTTTCCATTTTCTCAACTTTTAAAATCTGACTTTCCGCCTGTTTTCTCCAACAACTTTACTTCCTTAATAATCATTTCTTGGGAAATACTTTTACACATATCGTAAATAGTCAAAGCCGTAACAGAAGCTCCTGTTAAAGCCTCCATTTCAACTCCTGTCTTGCCATCTACTTCTACCGAACATAAAACTTGGGCATGCTCATCATCAGTGATTTCAATATTAATATCTACCCCATTTATAGCCAACGGGTGGCACATCGGTATTAAATCCGATGTCTTTTTAACCGCTTGTATTCCGGCGACAATAGCCGTTTGAAAAACTGGTCCTTTTTTAGTAGTAATATCGTTAGTGTTAAAATGGGAAACTATCTCCTTACCTAAAAACATAATTGCTTTGGCGATAGCCTTACGTTTGGTAACGGATTTATCACCAACGTTTACCATTTTAGGTTGGTTTTTTTTATTGATATGTGAGAATTGCTTTTTCATTTTTTCTAAATATTTGTTTCTCGGGCGTAATTCAAAATCTTAAAAATGACTATAAAATCCAACAATAAACCAATTATCAGATATAATAAGACGTTCTTCTTCAGTTTAAATTGTCTTACATATTCCTTGTCAATGTATCTTTTTTTACTAAAAAAATATATTAAAACGAAGAAAAAAATAAAAACTAGGGCAATATGATATAATGGGTTTGTATCCCAGAACAACAATAAGATTGTAAGTATATTCATGTTTATGATAAAACTTATAATCAACAGCGGTAAATAAAACCAATCGTTCTTTTGATTTGAGAATTTTACATATAGTTTTGAAAAACATATAAAATATAACTCGATAATCTTCATTTTAAGATTTCCTCTAAAAAGACCTTACAGGTTAAAAAAAACCTGTCAGGTCAGGTGCTTACTATTTTTTTCTATACCCAATCAAAGGAAAAACTCCTCCTTTTTTAAACTCGGTTATATCAGCGGGCAATTCTAAAAAACCATCTGCATCCGCTAAATTAGCCAAATCTCCTGAACCTTTGCCTTTTTTTGGTGTGGCGATTAGTTTTCCATTTTCATTTTTAAGGCTCACTTGTAAAAAATAGGTTAATTCTGGTTTAAAAATAAAATCTTCTGACAGGATGGCCTTATGCTCATTCTTATGAGAAATTCCAATAGATTTTTGAAACCACGGATTAAAATAGTTTAAACAGCCCACAAACGTGGAAACAGGATTTCCGGGAAAAGCGAATATTGTTGTTTTATTTGACATGCCAGTTTCCTCACCCGAATCACTCATGCTAAAAGGGTCTTTGACCCCGAACCAAAAGGGTCTTCCTGGGCGTTGTTTTACTTTATGGAAATGTTTTTTAACACCTAGCTCTTCCAATATTTCAGGTAAAAAATCGAATTTACCTTTGCTTACCGCTCCGCTGAACATAAGCACATCATATTCTTTTAAAAAATCTGCTATTTTCTGTTTTAAAATGGTTTTATTATCATCGACATGAGCCGTTTTTGCTTCAATTTTTAATTGCTGCAACAATGCAACCAAGGTATAAACATTGCTTTTCCTGATTTGGTGATTTAAAGGTTCTGAATCCACTTCAACTAGCTCATCGCCCGTGGAAATAATGATTACCGAAGGGTTTTTGGTCACTTTTACAGTTGCTTTGCCAACCGTTGCCAACACACCTATTTCAGCGGATGAAATTACCGTATTTTTTTTAACCAAAACGTCGTTTTGTTTACGATCAAAGCCTTGGGGATGCACGTTTTGACCTTGTTTTACCTTTTCTGTAACTATAGTCACCTTTCCGCTCCGGATTTCTGTCAATTCGTAGGGAATTACCGTATCAGTATTTTTTGGCAACACTGCTCCGGTCATCACTTCAAGACAGTTTTGAGAGTTATTTAGTGTTAACTGTTCCGCTCCAGCGGCTTGGACATTTTCAATTGAAAATTCATTCTGACCTTTATCAAAAGTCTCAAAATTGATGGCAATTCCGTCCATACTCACACGGTCGAACGGCGGAAAATCCCTATCGGCAACAATATCCTCTTTTAAAACACGATCTAAAGATTCCAAAAATGGGACTTCTTCAATGCCAAAATCTTGGGTTTGGGATAGTATTATTTCTAATGCCTTTTCTGATGTTATCATAGATTCTACCCTCCAATAGTTGACATGCTTTCAGAAACATCTTTTTTACGATTTGCTTCCGCAACAAAACCGTTTTCTGGTTTTTCTTTTACAATTTTTAAAAAAAGTTGTTTTAGATCGTCATTACTTGCTCCTTGTCGTATAAAATCTCGAACGTTAAATACACCGTTATCGAACAAGCAATTTTTAAACATTCCCGTTGAGGTAATTCTAATGCGATTACAATCGCCACAAATAGTTCTGGTAAAGGCGGGAATTATACCAAATGTACCTGAATAATCTGGCACTTTAAAATTCTGCGATGTTGAGGATTTACCCGATTTTACAGGAATAATCTCTTTATAATTTGATTTAATCTTGTCTAGAATTTTGTTATAGTTCCAAACTTCTTGGGTTGTTCTTTGCCCAGTTCCGTTAAAAGGCATTTCCTCGATAAAGCGTATCGCAATATTTTTATTTTTGCTCAACTCGATAAAGTCTATAATTTCATGCGTATTAACACCTGATTGTACCACGCAATTCAGTTTTAATTTTAGGGAACTATCTTCTAAAGCTTCCAAGGTTTTAAAAACATCTTCAAAGACATCACGCCTAGTAATTTTGGCAAAATTTTCTTTGTCTAAGCTATCAATACTCAGGTTTATGGTTTTGACTTTTAAAGCTTCTAGTTCCTTAATGTGACTCGCAATCAACACACCGTTTGTAGTAATGTTTACTTCTTCTAATAAATCATTAAAAGAAAGCATTTCTAAAAATTTCACAAAATCTTTTCGGACAAAAGGTTCGCCACCTGTAAGGCGGACTTTATTGACGCCCAGCTCACTCAATACTCTTGTGATACGATACATTTCTTTAAAAGTAAGCAGCTCTTTTCTATCAACAATATCAATACCATGTGCGGGCATACAGTATTGGCAACGCAGGTTACAACGATCGGTTACCGCCAATCGTAAATAGGTAATTTGTCTGCCAAAAGTATCGGTTAACATGTTTTAATATTTTAAGCTAACGGTAAAGATACAAAAGAAATACGGGCTTAATTGGGTAATTTGTTCTTAACACCGTGATACACAAAAGCACCCAACAGAGCTCCTAAAATCACAATGGCAATTGCCACAGCACCTCTACCCAATAAAATAAACATGGGCCCTGGACAAGCACCTACCAATGCCCAGCCTAATCCGAAGATAATACCACCGAACAAATTGGCCTTAAAAGCATTCTTTTTAGGGGGAATGATAATTTCCACTCCGTCTTTGTTTTTGATTGTCCCTTTTTTAAACAATTGCACAAGTACTATGCCGATAATTACGGCAGAGCCGATAATGCCATACATGTGAAAAGATTGAAATTTAAACATTTCGTAAATTCTGTACCACGAAATAACTTCGGCCTTGCTAAGTACAATACCGAACAGAATGCCAACTATAAAAAACTTTACAAATTTCATATGCTCTTTTATATTGATTTTAATGGGTCATATGGAATGCCCATATTTATCATTTTAGTTGATTTAAAAATTGTTAACGGGCGTTTCATTTTTTAAAAAATTAAAGGAATTAATAACCATGTCATTACCAAACCGCCAATAAAAAATCCGATTACCGCTATTAACGACGGAATTTCTAAATTGCTCAAACCCACAATGGCATGGCCTGACGTACAACCGCCAGCGTATCGTGCCCCGAAACCGACTAGAAATCCGCCAAGTAGCAAAATAACTATCCCTTTAAATGATAAGATTGAATCTAGCGAAAATAGTTCTTGTGGCAAATAGGTTTGACCCGCATTCTGAAATCCAATTTCTGACAAATCTTGAACTGTTTGCGGGTTTATAGCAATTACTTCGTTTGGAGAAAGCCATTGGTAGGTTATAAATCCACCAAGTATGGCTCCAACAATAAACACGAGATTCCAAGTGTTTTTGGTCCAATCAGACTTAAAATAGCTATTGAACTTGCCCGCACCTGCTATGGTGCATATACTTTCTAAATTTGAGGAAACTCCAAAGGTTTTTCCAAAATAAAACAGCAACAGCATTACTAAGGCAATTGCTGGGCCGGCAACATACCATTGCCAAGGTTGTAAAATATAATCTATCATAGTTAATACTCTAATACTTCTATTCTATTCCTAAAAAGTTTAATTTTTTGTTCGTTTTCAAGTTGTTTTAATAATCTTGAAACTACTACTCTTGATGTATTTAAATCTTGTGCAATTTCTTGATGTGTAGTCTTTAAAATAGTATCTCCCATTACCTTTACCTTATCAGATAAATACTTAAACAAGCGTTCGTCCATTTTTAGAAACGCTAGAGTGTCAATCGCTTCAATCATTTCAGACAGACGTGTATTGTAGCTATCAATTACAAAAGTTCGCCATGATTTATAGTTAGCCAACCATTCGTCCATCTTGGCAACGGGTATAAAAATAATTTCAGAATCCATTTCGGCTACTCCTCGTACCTCGCTTTTTGCACCATGCAAGCCACTACCAAATGTAATGGTGCAAGTGTCGCCATGTTCTAAATAATACAATACAATTTCATCACCATTATCATCTTCACGACTAATTTTTATGGCTCCAGAAAGAATAAGTGGAATCTTATCGAATTTATCACCTAAATCCAACAATAGTTCATTTTTCTTAACTTTTTTATATATACCTACACGGATTATTTCGTCAATCAATTCTTCTTCAAAAACTACGTTGAAATAGGATGTTAACTTTTCTCGTAAAAGTATATTCTTCATAATTAATTTAAATATTACAACGCCCAAAATGGTTAAATCAAACTCCTTAAATGCAGTTTTTACAATTGACAACTGATAATCTCCAATTCCTACAAAAGCCGAATTTGAAAAAAAATTATTGCTTTAGATTTATATTTTATAACTCAAAAGATGATTTTTCAGGTAATATTGTTTTAAATGAATTATCAAGTTCTTTTATAACCTGTTCATAATTTCGCACATTTGAGTTATCATTTAAACACACAAGTGAATATGATTGATCTTTAACAGCTTTAATAGCTTGTTTAGATTTAATTAATAAAGGAAACATTTTGGTGTCTTTATAAGTGTTATATGGCATGAAATTAGATTGACAAATTTGCCAAGTTCTGAATAACTCTTGCGTAAAATCTTTTTTATTTCTAAACCTATTTTTAGAAACCTCCCATAATTTATCACCTGCATACTCCCAAACTTCTTTAAATGTTTCTTTTAAATAAGGTTGTGCATTATGGGGTGTGCGAAGTGTAATAAATTTTGGATACCATTTTAACAACTTAGCTAATCTACCTCTACTACCATAACTTGGATGATACCATTTTTCGGCATCTCTTTTGAATACTTCCTTTTTGTTAAATTTACTATTAATTACCCTAATATTATTTTTTAAACACTTATTCCAAAGGCTAAGTCCTAAATTGTGTCTAAAAGCAGCAATATCATTAGGCAATCCGTTCGTGAAAAATCTTTCAGGTTTTAATTTATTTATAATATAAAAATCATCATTAAAATAAACAAAATGCTCAGCAAGATCTGGAATACGATGCAAATGTATTTCAATTAAAGAGGAATTAAATATAGGTAGATATTTGTTTGGAATGTAGTCAGAATGATTAACTAGATTTATTTTAGGGTTGGTATCATCAAGCCATTCTGGTTTTTGACCACAAGTAACAAAGTGAATTTTTCTAACCCAAGGAGCAAATTTATCAACACCTCTAAACCAGTATTTTAAAAACCCGTAATCTCTAAAACGAGCTTCTGACATTTCATTAACAGTATTGTCAATTTTCCCAGAATATTTATAAAACTCTTCTTTCCACTTAGGATCGTCCATATCAACCCATGAAACTACAAAATCTATTTCCATTGTTTAATTGTTAAAAAATGATTTTAGGCAAAAATATGGTTTTAAAAACTATTAAATAATTCTATTGATTTACAAATTAAAATTATTTCTTAACTAAAACGGCAAGCCAGTTTAAGATGTACTCTAATTTTTTCGGTTTGCACCGATCTAAACTTTGTAAACATAAGAATAATTTATTATCAGAATTATTCAACTTATATTTAAGTTGCCATAAAAAATATCTAAACGGCTTCATATAAAT
This sequence comes from Aureibaculum sp. 2308TA14-22, assembly GCF_040538665.1. Lineage (NCBI taxonomy): Bacteria > Pseudomonadati > Bacteroidota > Flavobacteriia > Flavobacteriales > Flavobacteriaceae > Aureibaculum > Aureibaculum conchae. The sequence continues at coordinate 3,436,951 of NZ_JBEWXT010000001.1, read as the reverse complement.
AAGTTGAAGATTGTCGCTTAATACACATGTTTTATTCTTAATTTCTATATGATTAACTAAGCCTTGAGGTGTAAATTGGTGTAAGTTTCTAAATTTATATCTAATATTTTCAGTTTCAATATCTTTGTTAGATTCAAAAAACCTTTCGAAGGTTGATTTTCTAAGTGGTTTTGGAGTGTGATGAAATTTATAATATTTTTTAAAACCTGCAATTTTAGCTCCTTTTTGTTGTGCCTTTCTGTGATTACCTTGCTTTGTTTTCTTTAAATACTTTTCCTTAAATGTTTTAAACTTTTTATCTTCATCAAGCTTCTTCCATTTTCCTCTTAAAACAGGAAAACCATCAATAAAAAAGTCAGTTGGTGTTACTGGATTTATTAAAAACATATCATCATTAAAATAAATAAAATACTCTGATAAGTCAGGTATTTTATATAGACGGGTTTCTATCGATCTGCTATTAAAAGTAGGCAAATACTCTTCCACTCCAGAAAAAATAATTTTATGATCTACTATTGAAATATTTGAATATTTTGATTGATTACTTTCAAATTTTAGAAATGATGGAGTTTGATTATCTGTTACTATATATATATGTCTAATAAATGGTGCAAATTTTAGTATTGAATCTAATGTAAATTTTATCTCATCAACTTGATTAAATCTTATTCTAAATTCTTTTAAATTTAATTGCCTTTTTTCAACAAAAGGTAACATTTTCTCTTGATGAGCTTTATCATTTCCATCAACCCAAGCAATGACAGCATCAATTGGAAAGTTATTTTTTAAATTATTTACCACTAATAGTTTGCTTAAAGAATATTCAAAACTAGACTATATAAACCTATATTACTTCAGTAATATATTTTTGACCTTTAGGTATTTCAGGCAACACAAACATATCACCAATAATTTTATTATACTCATCAGGGTAAAAATCTTTTCTCCCGTCCGATGGGTAAAAAGTCATCTCACCAAATATAGTTTTCCCATGAATTGAATAAAAGTCAACCCTAACAAAAGGAAGTTTATTTGAGAGGTCTTCAGCTAATAAAATCATTTCATCAAAATTACTCGGTTTTTCAATCTTTTCTGTTATTACTTCTTCAACAGCCACATATCTATATGGTAATTTTTTAAAGTCCAAGTCAAAAAAAGCTCTTTTATGGTTAAGCTCTCTATCTAAATGAATTTCAACAAACTTTGCTTTTCCGTTAAAACAATAAAACTTGTAATCCAACAAAGAACTTCTATCTCCATCCTTCATGAATTTCTCTGCCATCAATCTAGGTTTTACATCCTTATATGCCCATTCTTGACCTGTTCTATAATATTGATTTTTATTTAACCATTTTTTAAAAAGTTTACGGCATTTTTTTACATTGAGTTTTGATTTATCTTCACAAATTAAATTATCGCCACTTGAATGAACAGCTTTTATTACAAATTGGTTTGGAAGTTCATCAAAATCAACTTCATCAGCAGAATTATAAACACCATAAATCTCATTCAAAAATTGTGATCCAATTTTATCTTCAACATAAGTTCTAACAGCATATTTATCAACTAACTGATTCAAAATTTTAGGATGGTAAAAAACTTTATACCATTGAATCTTTTCATTAAACTCTATTGGATTCTTTAAATTTAGTTTTTTACCTGTTTTATATTCATATAAGTAATGAACATATTTTTTTGGTGGTAAAAAATTCATTTCTTTTAGAATTCTTAGAAAGAATTTACGCATTTTCATTGACATAATTTTCAGTTTTACAAAATATGTTTTTTGGTCTTTTGCAATAAGTTGTCTTACTTGTTCAAACTCACTAAAGCAAATAAAATGAAGCCAAATGGCTTAAATTTCTAAATTAATAGTAGCTCTTAATTTAGCAAAAACACCTCTAATAATCTTCAGTAAAAAGAGTCATTTCTTTACTAAAAATCGCAATAATTTTAACAAAAAAAACTGCAACATATACCTCTCTGCTATATAGAAAATACAAAAGAGTTTGCTAAAATATGAATTTGTATGACTAGCCGTTAAATAATTTGTAATTTTGTGCGTTTATTGTAAAAAAACCAGATTAAATGAAACCAATTCAAATGGTTGACTTAAAGAGTCAATATCAAAAAATAAAAGGTGAAATTGATTCATCCATTCAAAATGTAATTGATAACACATCTTTTATCAACGGTCCTCAAGTAAAACAATTCCAAAAAGACTTAGAAAATTATTTAGACGTTAAGCATGTAATTCCGTGTGGCAACGGTACCGATGCTTTGCAAATTGCCATGATGGGTTTAGGACTTGAGCAAGGTGACGAAGTTATTACGGCCGACTTTACTTTTGCAGCCACCGTTGAAGTAATTGCCTTGTTGAAACTTACACCTGTGTTGGTTGATGTTGAAGCGGATACGTTTAATATAGATATTGAAGCATTGAAGAATGCTATTACTCCAAAAACTAAAGCTATTATACCTGTACATTTATTTGGACAATGTGCTAATATGGAGGCTGTTTTGGAGGTTGCTAAGGAGCACAACCTTTATGTTATTGAGGACAATGCACAAGCTATTGGTGCAGATTATACTTTTGCAAATGGTACATCAAAAAAAGCTGGAACAATAGGTAATGTTGGTACAACATCTTTTTTTCCTTCAAAAAATTTAGGTTGTTATGGAGATGGTGGAGCAATTTTTACTAATGATGATGGTTTAGCACATAAATTACGAGGAATCGTCAATCACGGAATGTACAAACGCTATTATCATGATGAGGTTGGTGTGAATTCAAGATTGGATAGTCTTCAAGCAGTTGTATTAAGTGCAAAACTTCCTCATTTAGATGCCTATTGTAACGCCAGAAGAAAAGCTGCTGAATATTATAATGAAGCCCTATCCAAATCCGATAAGATCATAACCCCAATTACAAGTAGTTTTACCACACATGTATTCCATCAATATACATTGAGGCTAATTGATGTTGACAGAGATGCACTGCACAAACATTTAATTGACAACAACATACCATGTGCAATTTATTATCCCGTTCCGTTGCACAGTCAAAAAGCATATGTTGATAAACGCTATAACGAATCGGATTTCCCCATAACCAATCAGTTGGTAAAATCAGTGATTTCTTTACCGATGCACACTGAGTTGGAAGAAGAACAGCAAGAGTTTATCACTAGAACAATATTGAATTTTATAAATAAATAAGCATGAATTTAACAGTAATAGGTACAGGTTATGTAGGTTTGGTAACAGGAACCTGCCTTTCAGATATGGGTAATAATGTCACTTGTGTTGATATAAATGAAGAAAAAGTAAGAACCATGAAGAATGGTAAGGTTCCTATTTATGAGCCTAATTTGGAAGAACTTTTTCATAAAAACATAGCGGGGAACAGATTGCATTTTACAACCAATTTAGAAGAAGCAATTCAAAACTCTACCGTGATATTCTTGGCGTTGCCTACCCCACAAGATGAAGACGGTTCTGCAGATTTGTCTTATGTAGAAGCTGTAGCCCATGATTTGGGTAAAATGATTAAAGATTATAAAATCATAATCAATAAAAGTACGGTGCCAGTAGGTACTTCAGATATAGTAAAAGATATTATTTCTAGTCATACCAATGTTGAATTTGATGTGGTTTCAAATCCAGAATTTTTACGTGAAGGCTACGCCGTAAAGGATTTTATGGAACCAGAACGAATTATTATCGGTTCAAAAAGTGAAAAAGCAAAATCAATTTTATCTAAACTCTACAAACCATTTATCAATACTAAACGTCCTATTATCTTTATGGACGAGCGTTCGTCCGAACTTACCAAATATGCTTCCAATTGTTTTTTAGCGACTAAAATTACATTTATGAACGAAGTTGCCAATCTTTGCGAAATCATAGGTTCTGATGTAGACATGGTTAGAATTGGTATGGGTTCAGATTCTAGAATTGGAAATCGTTTTTTGTATCCTGGTATCGGTTATGGTGGTTCTTGCTTTCCAAAAGATGTAAATGCATTAGTAAAATCGAGTGATGAAGCTAATTACGATTTTAAAATATTAAAATCAGTTTTAGATATTAATGTAAAACAAAAAAAATCTTTAGTACCCAAAGTATCCCGTTATTTCAATAACTATCTAAAGGGCAAAAAAATGGCCATATGGGGATTGGCATTTAAACCCAATACAGATGACATAAGAGAAGCACCTGCTATTGATGTTATTAACGAATTATTATTGCAAGATGTTGAAATTACAGCGTATGATCCGGAAGCGATGTCAAATATCAAACGCATCTATGGTGATAAAATCAAGTATGGTAAAAACGCTTATGACATTTTAGAAGATGCAGAGTGTTTGTTAATTTGTACTGAGTGGAGTGAATTTACACAACCAAGTTTCAATAGAATGAAGACCCTTTTAAAAAATCCTATAATTTTTGATGGCAGAAATATGTTTGATTTGGAAGCAATGAAACATAACGGTTTTCATTATGAGTCTGTTGGAAGAAAAATAGTGGAATTATAATTGTTAATATGAGTAAAATTTTAGTTACAGGAGGTTTAGGTTATATAGGATCACACACGGTTGTAGAACTTCAAAATGAAGGTTTTGAAGTGGTCATTATTGATGACCTTTCTAACACTACCATTGAGGTTTTAGATAAAATAACTTCAATAACTGGAAAAAAACCTTTGTTTGAAAAGTTAGACTTGAAAGACAAGGCCTCAATTCAACAATTTTTTGCGAAACATGAGAATATTAGAGGAGTTATACATTTTGCAGCTTCTAAAGCAGTTGGGGAAAGTGTTGAAGAGCCTTTAAAGTATTATCACAATAATATTTCTACACTTATTTATTTATTGGAAGAAATGACTGTCCACAAGGTTAATAACTTTATTTTCAGTTCTTCTTGCACTGTTTACGGTCAAGCGGATGTTATGCCGATTACAGAAAGTGCTCCTTTTAAAACAGCCGAATCTCCCTACGGAAACACCAAACAAATTGGCGAAGAAATAATCTCGGATAGTTCAAAAGTTTCCGATTTAAAAGCTATTGCATTGCGTTATTTTAACCCTATTGGTGCTCATGAAACTGCTAAAATCGGTGAATTGCCTATTGGTGTGCCACAAAATTTAATTCCCTATGTTACCCAAACCGCAGCTGGCATAAGACAAGAACTTTCTGTTTTTGGCGGAGATTATCCCACACCAGACGGCACGGCTGTTAGAGATTATATTCATGTGGTCGATTTGGCGAAAGCCCATACTGTAGCCATGAAAAGACTCTTAAATGAAGATAATAAATCTAGTTTTGAAGTGTTTAATATTGGTACAGGTAAAGGAAGTACTGTATTAGAAGTTATTCAGGCTTTTGAAAAAGTATCAAATCAAAAATTAAAATATAAAATTGTTGACCGTCGTGAAGGTGATATTACTGAAGCTTATGCCGATACTACCTTTGCTCAAAACGAGCTAAAATGGAAAGCTGAACTTAGTTTGGAAGATGCCTTAGCTTCTGCTTGGAAATGGCAGCAAACGTTAAAGTAAAATAAAAAAGATTCCTATTTTGCATAGGAATAATGACAAGTAAAGAATATGAAAAATATATTAATTACAGGTGGTGCTGGTTTTATTGGGGCACACGTTGTTCGATTATTTGTAAAAAATTATCCTAACTATCACGTCTTCAATTTAGATGCACTAACCTATGCTGGAAATTTAGAGAATATTGCCGATATTTCTGATGCCCCAAATTATAATTTTGTTAAAGGCAATATTAAAGATATTGATTTTATTAATAATCTGTTTAGAGAACATAAGTTTGACAGTGTAATTCACTTGGCGGCCGAAAGTCATGTGGATAGATCTATTACAAATCCTAACGATTTTATTGAAACAAATGTGTTGGGTACGGCTAATTTGTTAAACGCTTTTCGCGATTTGTGGAAAGACAATTTTAAAGGTAAGCTGTTTTATCACGTTTCCACGGATGAAGTTTACGGTTCGTTAGGACAAACAGGATTGTTTACAGAAACTACACCTTATGATCCACAATCACCGTATGCTGCATCAAAAGCGGCTTCAGACCATGTGGTTAGATCTTTTGGTAACACCTACAAACTACCTTATGTAATAAGCAATTGCTCTAATAATTATGGGGCAAACCAATTTCCCGAGAAGTTAATTCCTTTATTTATTCACAATATTAAAACAGGTAAAAATTTGCCCGTTTATGGAGATGGGAATTATATCAGAGATTGGCTTTTTGTAGAAGATCATGCAAAAGCGATAGATTTAATTTTTCATAAAGGTAAATTGGGTGACACCTATAATATCGGTGGGTTTAACGAGTGGACAAACCTCAACTTAATTAAGGTTTTATGTGAGCAAATGGACACAAAATTGAATCAACCAGAAGGCACTGCCGCAAAATTGATTACTTTTGTAAAAGATAGAGCTGGGCACGATAAACGCTACGCTATTGATGCATCAAAACTTAATAAAGAATTAGGGTGGAAACCTTCGGTTACTTTTGAAGAAGGTTTGTCTAAAACTATTGATTGGTATTTAGAAAATGAAGAGTGGTTAAATAATGTTACTTCAGGTGCTTATAAAGATTATTACAAAAAAATGTATGAGTAACTAACCTAACCTTTAATCAAAAACTGGTTTTTCTTGATTAAAAGCCGCATCTATATTTGGCGTTTTTTTCGGCTTTCTGCGTTTTAACGGTATAACTATACTTGCACCGATTACACCACCTAATACACTGTACTGAAAATCTTTTTTACTTCTAACACCGTTAAACCATTTAGGGTCAACAGCCTCTTTTATATAACCTATTGTAGCAGCAGTTGCTGCCCCTATTAACCAAGCTTTAAATTTGTTGTTTGTTTTTCTGTAAACTAAATAGGAAGTACCTCCCCCTATTATTGCTCCGACAATAACGTGTTCTGGATGTCCATTCTCGGAAAAAAGGGGTTGAGCATTTAGTTGATAACTTAGAAAGAATACGGTTGAAATGATAATATACTTCACTTATCAAATATATAACAAAATTATTTGAAAGCATTCAATCCTGTTACATCCAGACCGGTAATAAGTAAATGGATATCATGTGTGCCTTCATAGGTTATTACCGATTCCAGATTCATCATATGCCGCATAATAGAATATTCTCCAGTAATGCCCATACCGCCCAACATTTGTCTTGCTTGTCTGGTAATTTTCAAAGCCATATGAACATTATTCCGTTTTGCCATAGATATTTGGGCAGATGTGGCTTTACCTTCATTACGCAATACACCCAGTCGCCAAGCCAATAATTGTGCTTTGGTAATTTCGGTAATCATTTCGGCCAATTTTTTTTGTTGTAATTGAAATGCACCAATAGGTTTACCAAACTGCATACGTTCTTTTGAATATCTTAAAGCAGTATCATAACAATCCATAGCTGCACCTATAGCTCCCCAAGCAATACCATATCTAGCAGAATCTAGACACCCTAAAGGAGCACCAAGGCCCGATTTTTTTGGCAATATATTTTCTTTTGGCACTTTCACGTTATCAAAAATCAATTCGCCCGTTGCTGAAGCTCGTAGTGACCATTTATTATGTGTTTCTGGTGTTGTGAAGCCTTCCATGCCACGCTCAACAATAAGTCCATGAATTCTTCCCGTTTCATCTTTAGCCCAAACTACTGCTATACCTGCAAATGGAGCATTGGAAATCCACATTTTAGCACCGTTTAATAGATAATGATCTCCTTTATCTTTAAAATTGGTTACCATTCCTGATGGGTTTGAGCCATGATCAGGCTCGGTCAGTCCAAAACAACCCATAAATTCACCTGAAGCTAATTTTGGTAGGTATTTTTTGCATTGTTCTTCAGTGCCATATTTCCAGATAGGGTACATCACTAATGATGATTGTACCGACGCGGTAGAACGTACTCCAGAATCACCTCGTTCAATTTCTTGCATTATTAGTCCATAAGAGATCTGATCTAAGCCTGCACCTCCGTATTCTTCGGGAATATAAGGGCCAAAAGCACCTATTTCTGCCAATCCATTAATAATTTGTTCTGGGAATTCAGCTTTTTGTGCATATTCTTCAATAATCGGAGAAACCTCTCGTTTTACCCATTCCCTAGCAGCATCTCTTACTAATTTATGCTCATCTTCTAATAAATCGTCCAATTGGTAATAATCGGGAGCTTGAAATAAATCTTGTGACATTGGCTTAAATTTTAATATTCAAAAGTAACGATTTAAGTCATTTTATTAAGTTTTTTTCTAAATTGTTTATTGACTACTTTTGTTTATGTGAGACATACACTAAAAAAAGAAGAAAAGCTTAAAAATAAAAGGTTAATCGAAACATTATTTGAAGAAGGAAAATCCTTGTCAAAATTTCCGTTACGGTTGGTTTATCTGCAAATGGAACATTCTTCAAACTACCCAATTCAAGTTGCGTTTTCTGCTCCAAAACGCAAGTTTAAAAAAGCAGTTGACAGAAACAGAATAAAACGCTTGATGAGAGAAGCATATCGCAAAAATAAGCACCTATTGCACAATGGCATTGAAGAAAAGCATATCATTATGTTTACCTATACAGACGAAAACGAGTTAAAATACGTTGAAATAGAAGAAAAATTAATATTTTTATTAAAAAAGTTTTTAGAAAAAATCAAGTCTTGATAACATGAAGAAGATTAAACAACTAGGAATTATCGCCATACTGATTACTGTTTTAACAGTTTCGGTAGGATATAAATCCGACTTTTTTGAAGTCGCCAAACAAATTGAAATCTACACCACATTGTTCAAAGAATTGAACATGTATTATATAGACGAAACCAATCCTGCGGAGTTGACAGAAACAGCTATTGACAATATGTTAAAGGAGCTAGATCCTTATACTCGGTTCTATGATGAACAAGGCGTGGAAAAGGCAAGAATAAATGCAGCATCTGATAATGGCGGCATTGGTGCTAGTACTAAAATAATAGATGATAAATTATATATTGCTGAACCCTATGAAGGTGCCGCAGCCGACAAAGCGGGTTTAAAAGCTGGTGATGAAATTATAAAGATTAACGAACTTGCTTTGAGTAAAGTCCCTGCAATAGATGCCATATCTATGCTTAACGGAAATCCCAATTCTAAAGTTACCTTACAATTAAAAAGGCAAGACAAAACTGTTACAGCGACTATTACAAGAGAAGCAAATGAATTTGACCCCGTACCTCACTATAGAATGCTAGATGATCAAGTAGGTTATATTTCGTTTATTAAATTTAACACCAAGGCATCTTCTAGTGTTAAAGCAGCATTTGAAGATTTAAAAACACAGGGTATGACCAAATTGGTGTTGGACATTAGAGGAAACCTAGGGGGGCTATTAAACGAAGCAGTTGAAATTACTAACTTTTTTGTGCCAAAGAATGAAGTTGTTGTAACTACTAAAGCCAAAGTAAAAAAATGGAGTGATACCTATAAAACTAAAAGAGAACCAATAGATTTAGAAATTCCTATTGCAGTTTTAATTGACCGTTATTCTGCTTCCGCTTCAGAAATTGTTGCAGGCTCATTGCAAGATTTAGACAGAGCCGTAATCATTGGTGAGCGTTCTTTTGGAAAAGGGTTAGTGCAACGATATAGAAAACTAACTTATGGAACGCAATTAAAATTGACTATATCAAAATATTATACTCCTAGTGGAAGGTGTATTCAAGAATTAGATTATACACATAAAAATGAAAATGGAGAAGTTCCTAAATTTTCAGAAATTAAGCGGAATGCTTTTAAAACTCAAAATGGCAGAACAGTTTACGATGGTGGAGGTATAGAACCCGACATTAAATTAGCTAAAATGAAAAGGACCAATGCTACTGATGCTCTATTAAAATCTGATGCTATTTTTAAATTTGCTACTATTTTTGCAAACGAAAATAAAACTATTGAAAGTACCGAAGAATTTATCCTTAAAGATTCTGATTATCAAAATTTTATTGACTTCTTGTCCGAGAATAAGGATGTTTTCAAAACGGCTACTGATGGTAAGCTAGCAGATGTTATAAAAACTGCTGAAAAGGAGGGCTATAGCACTAGTATAAACAAAGAATATCAAAACCTAATTTCAAAAATTAATAGTGAAAAAATTAAAGAATTATCACAAAATAAATCTGAAATTAAAGATGCTTTAACCAACGAAATTGTAAGACGATATTATTATAAAAAAGGAGAATATATCCATAAAGCAACTCATGACAAGGCAATTATTGAGGCCTTGCAAATCTTAAAGGATGAAAGCAAATATCAAAACATATTAAAATAATTTTTTAGTAAGTATTTTGGTATCTTTGTTCAAATATTTTGAATGACTACCTTAAAACCAACCAAATCACAAGAATCTTCTAATGCCATTGAACGCATGTACACTGCTATGCGGCACTTGTTCAATCGCGGTTTTTACAAACCTATGGGCATTTCTGGGCAAACCTTGCGTGAGTCGTTACTTCTATTAAGACCAGAAATATATGGTTCAGTTGCCGATGTAAATATAGAGCTAGACGGTTTATTATATGTAATTGAAAGGCTACCTGAAGGTATTGAAGAGTGTCAGTTTATAAACCTAACTTCTGATGAAGGTTATAAAAATTCACATTTTACACCTATAATACCAAAAAAAAGACGTAGAAATTGCTACAGAATTGATAAAGACCAAATGAATATCGAAATTACCCGAGGGCGTTCTGATATTTACGATGTTTTGACACATTTGACCTTTCTTTTTATTGAATCGCATAAAATAAAAAATAATATTCTTATTGATGAAGAAGGCATTACTATTAGAGAATGGGAACATTTGGAAAATGTCGTTATCAATAATAAAAAGCTATCTGACAATGAAAGGGAAGTACTGATTACACATTTAGCCAACATTTTAGGAAGAACCTTTAAAGAGGTAAAAAAAATAGCCGACAGTTTTTCAACAACCAAAAACCCTAATAAATTTTTCAATTGTATTTTTTGGATGGGCAAATTGGCACTGAACGAAACACTATTAAACAAAAAAAGAACGATTATATTTAGTTCCTTTTTGAGAGAACGCATAGGACATCATATCTATGGTGATAAATGGGCACAGAATATTAAAAAGGTATTGGATAAAAACGCATTATTGGACAGACCCATTCATATTATTAGTGCTAATATGCATAGTGTTATGAATTCCATTTACGCACCCATTATACTAGCCAAAGAAGCTAAAGAACATAAAGACGTAGCTTTGTTTGAGCTTTTGAGCAATGAGGTAAATTCAGAGTTACAAAAAAAAGTAAAAGAACAAGCCTCTAAAAAAGGGTTGATTTATGTAAAAGACACTTCTGGTACCAATATTAATGTTCAGATTATAGATACTGCAAAAATTGATTTTAAAAACTCAGGGTATTCTTTTCCCAAAAATTTAACTAAAAACAATAAACCTATTCTTATTGTAATGGATTATGCTTTTGGCGAACAGGCTTTTGAAACTATGGACGAATTGTTAAAACCATACAGTTGTGAGAAAGGTAAATTACATCATTTAAATATAGAGTCTGTTTCCATAATGGGTAAAGCCGGCATCTTAAAAGGTGGAAAAGGTGACATTATGATTCCGTCCGCACATATTTTTGAAGGTACTGCAGATAATTATCCGTTTACCAACGAGCTTAAAAAACAAGATTTAGAAGGTTTTGGTGTAAATGTTTATGAGGGATCAATGGTTACCGTACTGGGAACTTCCTTGCAAAATAAAGACTTACTAGAATTTTTTCACAACTCTACTTGGCGGGCTATTGGTTTGGAAATGGAAGGGGCTCATTATCAGAAAGCAATACAATCTGCGTCAAAAATTAGGGGAAATATATCTGAAAACGTAAAAGTAAGATACGCATACTACGCTTCGGACAATCCTTTGGAAACTGGAAGTACATTAGCCTCTGGGGGACTAGGAACTAGCGGAGTAAGACCAACATACGCAATTACCCAAAAAATATTAGAACAAATTTTTTCAGCTTAAATTTAGTAAAAATGAGCAAGCAAAATATACAAAAGGATGAAGAAGTAGATTTAGGGAGTCTATTTAAAGTAATTGGGAAAGGGTTTCAAAATCTTTTTAACGCTATAGGCAGATTCTTTATTAGTATTTTTAATTTACTGATTTTAGCTTTGGTATTTATAAGAAATAATGCTGTAAAATTAGGAGCAGCTATTTTAATCGGTGCTATTGCAGGTTTGGCTTTAGACTTGACTCAGCCCCAAAAATACTCCTCTACCATGATTGTTGAACACAATTTTAATAGTGCACAGCAATTGTATAAAAACATTGAATTCTATCATGAATTAGTAAAACAAAAAGATTCTGTTTTATTGGCAGAAGCTTTGAATATTTCTGTAAGTGAAGCAGCTAAATTGAAGGGCTTCTACATCAAACCTATTAGAAACGAAAATGAAAAATATGAGCTTTTCGATAAATTTATTGATGAGGTAGATACAGCCACTGTTAGTAGAGTAGATTTTAAGGAATTTAAAAAAGGATTTACGGATTTTGATTATAAATATCATCAGATTAAAGTTAAATCTTTAAACAATGGTATTTTTGAAAAATTGAGTGTGCCTATCATAAACTCTGTTGAGAGTAATCCTTATTTTAAAAATCAAAAAAAGATTAACGATCAAAACTTACAGCAAAATGAAAATGTTTTAATCAAATCTTTAAGTGAAGTTGATACGTTGAGAAATATTTACAATGAGGTTTTAATCACTGAAGCTAAAAAATCAGAAACGGGAACTAATATAACCTTAGCTCAAGGTGCTAAAAAAACAAACGAGCTAGAGTTATTTAATGAAAGTTTAGAGCTTAATAAAGACTTAATCAGTAACAATAAGGCCAAAGCTGAAACTACAGATATTTTAAATGTGGTTTCAGCTTTTAGTAAAGTAGGCGTGAAAGAAAGAGATCTTTTAAAAAAATATACTTTTTTACTAGGAGTTGGGTTTGGTTTACTGATGTTGTTGTTTATTTTGTTTAGGCAATGGAATAAGTATTTAAAGAATTTCGTTGAGAGCAAATGATAATCTCAATTCCTTTATGTTAGAACTTATACTTGGAATGATTCTCATCTGGTTTTTAAAACTATTTTGAAGCATAAGTTCTGTGATTAAAAAAATTAAATCAATATCGCCTGATAATTCCATTATTCTAAAAAACCTTTCCTATTTAACTTTTTTAAGAGTTTTTAATATTGGTATAAAATTTCTGTTGGTTGCCTACTTGGTTCGTGTGTTAGGCGAATTCAGCTATGGTATCTTAACTTGGTCGGATGCCGTTATACAATATTTTATAATGTTTGTCAATTTTGGATTTAACATTTATGCGGCTAAGTATATTGTTGAAAACAAGGATAATAACGAAAAAATAAATCAAATTACATCTTCCATTTTTACCATAAAACTTTTATTACTGATTTTAAGTTTCACAACCCTTTTTATACTCTCTTTTTTTAATCCTTTCGCCCTACATAAAAGTATTTTATTTTTGATGTTGTTAATGGGTATTGGCGAAGTGTTTTTTCCAATATGGTATTTTCAGGGCATTGAAAAGTTAAAACCCGCCACATTTATCGTAGTGTTTTCAAGGGTATTGTTGATAATAGGTACTATTTTATTGGTTAAATCGAGTAGTGATCTAATACTTCATGTCATACTAATTGTCATTTCCAATAGTATTATGGGTTTTTTGGGTTATGTTACCCTGTTAAAAAAGTATAATTTTAAATTTATACGGGTCAAATTTGAGGTGTTAAGACAATTTGTCCAAGAGGCTTATATGTTCTTTTTAGGTCGATTTTTATCACTTACCTTTAACTTTGCCACCATTTTTTTAATCGGAATTTATTTTACAATGGATTATGTTACGGGTTTTGATGTAGCACTAAAAATAGTGCTAGTATCCATTATTCCGTTTGATATGTTGCAACAGGCCGTATTTCCTACCATATCGCGAAATAAAAATAAAAATGTATTAAAAAAATTAATTTGGGGCAGTTTTGTATTAGGGCTTATTTTTATGGCAGTTCTCTATCAGTTTTCTGAACAATTGTTGGGTCTGTTCGGTGGGCAGGAAATGACAAAATATGCAGATGTTTTAAGGGCTTTGGCTTTAATTACCCCAATGGTTGCCGTTACTTTTATGTTGGGCACTTGTACGCTTGTTGCATTTGATTTCCATAAAGAATTCAATTATTCTTTAATTCTATCGTCCATTTTGTATATTGCCTTTGTGGCAATTTTAACAGTGTTAGACAAAGTTACTTTCTGGAATTTAGTCTATTTAAGGATTATTTCTGATTTTGCCCTAGTTAGCATCAGGTTATATTATACTTTTAAGCGTAAAATATTTACTAATTCAATAAAATAAGTGCTTTTGAAAGTAAAAAAAATAAATAATAAGATATTTAATTATATAGTTTCATTATTTATTTTTCAAATAATAGCCATACAGGTTTTTGATCTATTTGGTATATCAGGTTTTGCGGCAATTCCCTATTATAGACTGTCGAATATTATTTTTACTTTTTTCTATTTTCTTACTGAAATTCTTTTAAAAAAATTGACTTTAAAGAATACAAGTGTCATGTTTATTGAGGACATAATTGTATCTTTATGGTTCGGATTTACTTGTATAGAGCTGTTATACGGTATTTTGCTGGCAAACCCATTAGTTTATTTAATAGCTGATTTTGTATATATTGCATTTGGAATATTGATATACATTATAATTTCCAATATGTTAAAATTTAAAAAAAAGTTAGATTTTGACACAATTAACTGGTATGCAACTGTAATTATTATTTTAAGTTATCTGGTAATACTTTTTGACTTAACAGTCCCGTCTATTTTATTTATAGTTTTAATAAGCTTGTCTTATTTTTATTTGATTGAAAAAAAATATTTGAAATCCATCATAGCCCTAATTCCTTTTTTTTTAGAAGTATCTAATTCAAATAGAGCTTTGCTATTGGTTTTTATGGCAATGCTATTATTATATTTTATTTACAGATTATCTATATATTTTAAAAAATTGGATCGTATCATTATTATCACTTTAATTTTAATCTTAATACTGACGACTTATCAAGAAATCATAACTCTTTCTCTAAATTTTTTCTCTGAAAATTCTGAAATCTATTTTAGGCTAAGCCAAATGCTAGATATTATTAATGAAGGTATAGATTATTCCAGCCCTTACCATATATCTGTATCTCAACGCTTAATTGAGGCTCAGATAGTAATTTCTTTATGGACAGAAAATATATTTTCTTTTATTTTTGGCTCAGGCTTGGGTGGGGTAATTGATGGAAAATATTTTATAGACAATGCTGTTATTAGCTCAGCCTTGTTGGGAGAAAAATCCATCCATAATATACATCTATTGCCATTTGCTTTTATTCATAAATATGGATTTTTAGGTCTAATTATTATGATTTTATTGATTGTAGATTTCTTTAACTCAATAAAAAAAAGTATCCGTTATGGCTCAAGCACTATTCATAATTTTTGGAATATACTCTTTGTATTAATCTTCATATATTCAATTCCTGCGGCTTCATTTCTTTGGACTTCAGCACTCTTTTGGGTAACTATGGCTATGAAAAGAAATCAAAATGTATTATATGAGTAAAACATTATTATTAATTGGCCCTTTATCACCTCCCATAACTGGTGTTAGTATTTGTAATGATAAAATTATTAACGAATTACCTGTAAAGTATAATATTAACGTTACATATTTAAACACTTCAGGGAACATTTTTACTGAAAAAGTTGGAAAATTTTCTTTTACAAAAATAATTAGTCAATTAATAAATTACTTTTACTTATATAAAATAATAAAAGTTGATATCGTTTATTTAACTATTGGGCAAACTTTTTATGGTGTTTTAAAATATGCACCGTTTATCTATTTTGCAAAACTTTTAAATAAAAAAGTTATTGTTCATATACATGGTAATTATTTAAAGACGCAATACGATTTACTATCAGGGCTTAAGAAAAAGATATTTTATAATATTTTAAAAAAAGCCGATAAAGGCATTGTTTTGTCAGAAAAATTAAAAGATAATCTCACTCCTTTTTTACCAAATCAGAAAATATCTATTTTAAATAATTATGTCGATAATTATTTACTTGAAAATACCAATGAAAACATTTTTAATAAATACAAAGATGAGTTAAGAATAGTTTATCTTAGTAATTTAATGACCGAGAAAGGTGTTTTCGATTTGTTGAATGCTTTGGAAATATTACAACAAAGAAAAATAAAATTTACAGCTCAATTTGCTGGAAATATAGCTAACAATACAAAAGATGAAATTTTAAATAGAATTTCAAAAATTAAAAATTGTGATTATTTAGGAGTAGTTAAGGGAGAAAACAAGAAAAAACTATTGTTGGAATCTAATGTGTTTGTCTTCCCAACCTATTATAAAATGGAAGGTCAACCCATATCATTGTTAGAGGCAATGGCAACAGGAAACCTAATCTTAACAACCAATCACGCTGGAATTTCCGATTTTTTTTCCGACAAAAACGGTTTTTATATAAAGAAAAACTCACCCGAAGACATAGCAGACAAATTAAAAATAGTGTCTGATAATTTGATTAAATTTGAACCTCTTATGATTAATAACTTTAATTATATTAAAAATAATTTTACAGAAAAAGTATTCTTACAATCACTAATAAATATCTTTGAAGACTAAATATAATGCAGAACCTAAATCTTTTCAAACTCCCATCTAATTTCAGGGGTAAAAGTATTCTTACCGTGCAGTTATGGAGGTTTGTCAATGCATTGTTTTTCAAACTATCACCACAATTTTTGTATGGTTGGCGTAGATTTTTATTGAGGTTATTTGGAGCTAAAATTGGGAAAAAAGTTATTATAAGGCCATCTGCAACAATAACCTATCCGTGGAAAATACAAATTGGAGATTATAGCTGGATTGGAGATAATGTTGTATTATATAGCCTTGGCGAAATAATCATAGGTTCAAATACCGTTATTTCTCAAAAATCTTATTTATGTGCAGCATCACACGATTATACAAAAGTCGATTTTCCAATTTTTGAAGAAAGAATTGAGATATCTGATGAATGTTGGTTAGCTACTGACGTCTTTGTTGCTCCAGGTGTAAAAGTTAATAAGCAATGTGTTATTGGAGCAAGAAGTAACGTTTTTGAAGATATGCCTGAAGGCTGGGTTTGTTATGGAAACCCTTCAAAACCAATAAAAAAACGGCTTGAATAAAACGATCACAATTATTGGTGTCAATTACTACCCTGAAGATACTGCCATAGGTTTATACACAACACAGTTGGCAGAATACTTATCTGAAAATGGATTTGAAGTTAATATAATTACTGGTTTTCCCTATTATCCTGCATGGGAAATAAATAAAAATTATCTAAAAAAGAGTAGGTTTATTAAAGAAACAATAAATAACATTAAAGTTTATCGATATAAACAATATGTCCCCAATAATCCCACATTTTTTAAAAGAGTTCTGCATTTAATTGATTTTACTTTAGGAAGTTTAATAAATATCTTAAAAATTAAGAAAACTGATTTAGTGCTATGTATCATACCATTTACAAGCACTATTATTCCTGCTAAACTATTGTCTAAATTAAAAAGAGCTAAATTGTGGGTTCACATTCAAGATTTTGAGTTAGACGCCGCAATTGAATCAAATCTAATCAAGAAAAACAATCTCTTTTTAAAAATATTGTTCAAAATAGAAAGGTTTCTCTTGAATCGTGCAGATGCCATTAGCACCATTAGTAATGCCATGTATAATAAAGTTAAAAGAAAATCAAAAAATATTTCTACCCATTTATTACCAAACTGGGTAGATATTGATTTTATTGGTCCTGAAAAAAACCAGAAACATAAATATTTGTCATCCGATAAATTTAAAATTTTATATTCTGGCAATATAGGTGAAAAACAAGATTGGGACTTCTTTTTAAAATTTGCCGAAGAGCTTAAAAGATTTAATAATGTTGAACTTGTAGTAGTTGGAGATGGTGCCAAAAAAGATAAGCTAATTTTAGAATTACATAAGCTTAATCATGTAAAATGCTATGATCCTGTTTCTTATCGAGAACTTTCTGATTTATTATGTAGTGCAGACGTTCATATCTTATTTCAAAAAGAAAATAGTATTGACACAGTTATGCCCTCTAAAATTTTAGCCATGATGGCTAGTCAAAAACCATCTATAATAACTGGGAATCTAGAATCAGAGGTTGCTGAAGTAATACAAGAATCCAAAGGCGGATATTATTTTAAATCAGATGACTTAAAAGGTGTTTTATTTACAATTGAAAAATTAATGTATAATACAGCACTTGGAACTGAATTGGGTGTAAATGCAAGAGAATATGTTACTACTCATTTTTCTAGCCAAAAAATATTAAGTGATTTTAAGGTGAGTTTTGATAAAGTTATTGAAAGTTCAAATTAAATGAAAAAAGTAAAGAACCTCTTTTTGTATGGATTGCTACTTTTTGCCTTTTTCCCCATAACACCCAATAGGCTAAAAGGATTGCCTGTAATTTTACTTTTTGCAATTGCTCTTTTCACTTTTATTACTAATAAAAAGCAAGCGTTTAATTTTAAAAAAGTTATTTTTTATGCCTCTTTGTACATACTTTATATTCTAAGCCTATTTTTTACTGACAATTTTGTAGATATTGATAAAACCCTAACAACTAGGCTTTCTATTTTGATTTTTCCAATACTTTTTGGTTTGGTTTCAACTACAAAGATTTATATTACACCTAAACAAATCCGATTGTTTTTAACAACCTATTTTGTTGTTTCAATTATTTACTGCTATCTAATTCTACTGTTTTTTTATCAACTTGGGTTTCTAACTCAAAACACGAATATTAATTTATATTATTCGCACCTTAATCACGAAATGTGGGGCATAAGTCAGCACCCTATATATGCATCTTTGTTTATTTCAATTTCAGTTTTATTTGGGATAGAATTACTTTTTACTTTAAAAAGAAAATTGCATAAAATGGGGATACTCGTTGGGATATTCCTATTGTTTTCCATGCTTTTATTCCTATCAAGAAAAGGGGTTTTATTGGCTTTAGTTTTAGCATCAGTAGTTTATATGGTATATCGGGTGAAAAGCCTAAAACAGAAAAAATATGTACTGATTGGGCTAGTAGCAGTTGGGTTAATGATTTTAGTTGCACCAGTAACTCAAAAAAGATTTAAAGAAGTTTTTATTGCTCGTAGTTATAACCAGATTGAAAATACAAATTCTACAAGTATCCGTTTTGGCATTTATAAATGTGCCATCGAAAAGATAAAAGAAAAACCCATATTTGGTCATGGCATTGGTGATGTAAGAAATGAATTGGCCAACTGTTACGCACAAACTTCAGATGTATTATTGGAAAAATCTTATCATTCTCATAATCAATATCTTGGTGTTTGGTTGGATTGTGGAATAATTGGACTTATCATCTTTTTCCTATTTCTTTTTGTTAATTTTAAACTAGCATTAGGTCAAAAAAACATACTTTTCTTCAGTCTATTATCATTCTTTAGTATACTTATGCTATTTGATAACATTCTAGAACAACAGTCAGGTGTAATCTTATTTTCCTTAATTATCAACTTTTTTGCCTTTATCAACATTAAAAATCATAAAAATAGCTTTAATTTTGACGAGCTAAACTGAACTAATGCCGTTACAAAAAAAAAGATACTCTAAATTTATAAAACCCATATCAGCATTAGCCCATTTAATCATAATAAATGGTATTCTGT
Source organism: Aureibaculum sp. 2308TA14-22 (assembly GCF_040538665.1). Classification (NCBI taxonomy): domain Bacteria; kingdom Pseudomonadati; phylum Bacteroidota; class Flavobacteriia; order Flavobacteriales; family Flavobacteriaceae; genus Aureibaculum; species Aureibaculum conchae. The sequence goes on along the minus strand of NZ_JBEWXT010000001.1, from coordinate 3,417,036 downwards.
ATTATTTTTTTAGAGAAAAAATTGAATTTTATCATCTTCTTTATATAAATTTCAGTTGGTTGTGTATTAGCTATTTTACTAAATTTTACAACTTTCATCGTCTTTTAAAAGCTCCAAAAGTAATTACTCGTTTTTTTAGTCAAATTATTATTTTTTCTTTGGCATATTTTGCCTTTATTAATGTTTTTAACACAATTGGCGTTACTGTTTATCACCTTAAAATATTACTTATTGTATATATTTTAATTGCATTTTTTAGAACGTTGTTTTTATTTGCTCTAAAAAAATATAGAGTTGGTGGAGGTAATTATAGAAAAGTAGTTGTTATTGGTGAAAATGAAAATGTAAAAAAAATTATTAGCTTTTTGAATGAACGATCAGAATATGGTTATAGATTATTGGGGTATTTTTCAGATAAAAACTCTAATCAAAAGAACTACTTAGGTCAAATAAACGATGCTTTTGACTATATTAAAAGTGAAGGGATACATGAGCTTTATTGTTCTACCACAGAATTGAGCCAAAAACAAATTAAAAAATTTATTGACTTTGCTGAAAACAATCTGATAATTTTCAAATTGATTCCTGATGTAACAGATGTATTTAGTAAAGAAATGTTCTTGGAGTATTTTGATTACACCCCTGTTCTTTCATTGAGAAAATTGCCATTTGACAAGCCCATTATCAGATATATTAAACGAATTTTTGACATTGTTTTTGCATTGTTTATAATCATATTTGTAATGACTTGGCTTATACCTATATTATTTATAATTATTAAACTAGAATCAAAAGGCCCTTTATTTTTTAAGCAAGAAAGAGATGGGTTAGACGGTAATGTTTTTTATTGTTATAAATTTCGTTCCATGAAGATGAATCGAGAAGCTAACATTGTCCAAGTACAAAAAGAAGACCGGCGAATTACCAAAGTGGGCAGGTTTATTCGAAAAACCAGTATTGATGAGCTTCCACAATTTTTTAACGTTCTTATTGGTGATATGAGTGTGGTTGGTCCTAGACCGCATATGCTAATACATACTAAAAAATATTCTAAAGAAATTGATAAATATATGGTTAGGCATTTTGTAAAACCTGGTATTACTGGTTTGGCACAAGCAAGAGGATATAGAGGTGAAATACAAAATAAAAAAGACATGGAAAACAGGATACGCTTAGATATTTATTATATTGAAAATTGGTCATTTTTTTTAGATTTAAAAATTATATTTCAAACCATCTTAAACCTTTTTAAATTAGAAGAAAGAGCGTATTAAGCAACTACTAATGGCCAAAAGCACTAAAAATAAAACTATAACCGCTACAATTGTTTTATACAATGAGAATGTAGCTGAACTTTCAAAGACAATTGATAGTTTTATGGGTATTACCCAGTCTAAAAAATTATTTTTGGTAGATAATTCACCCACGAATGTGTTAAAAGAAAAATTCATACACCCTGATATTGATTACATCTTTATAGGCAAAAACATTGGTTTTGGTGCAGCCCACAACAAAGTAATTAATACTATAAAAAATCTTTCTAATTATCATTTGGTTTTAAACCCTGATGTTACTTTTCAACCTCATGTAATTCCCAACTTAATTGATAAAATTAAAGAAAATAAAAAAACGGCAATGATATCCCCAAGGGTATTATTTCCTAATGGAGACCATCAATATACAAGTAGAAAATATCCAACGTTATCTGAATTAATTATAAGAAGAATTTCTTTTTTAAATAGTGTTTTCCCTTCAATTATTAAAGAAGGTGAGTATAGAGATAGCGATTTATCTCAGCCCTTTGAACCTGATTTTTTACATGGATGTTTTCTGTTATTTAAAACGGAAGTATTTATTAAACTAAAAGGATTTGACGAAAGGTATTTTTTATACATGGAAGATGTCGATATTTGTAAAAAAATGGATGAGCATGGATTTAAAAAACTGTATTTTCCCGATGTGGAAATTGTCCATGTACTTAAAAAGCGATCATTAAAAAATTTAAAATTATTTACCTATCATACCATTTCTGTATTTCAGTATTTTTACAAATGGAATATTAAAAAACGAAAAAAATGAACATTTTGATTTTAGGTTCTGGAGGAAGAGAACACGCTTTTGCTGCTAAACTTTCAGAAAGTAAAAAAATAAACCAACTTTTTGTAGCTCCTGGTAATGCAGGTACAGCGTCAATTGCTAAAAACATTGCCTTGGATTCAACGGATTTCCATGCCGTTAAGCAGTTGGTAATTTCCGAAAAAATAAATATGGTTGTTGTTGGACCTGAGGCACCATTAGTAGCTGGTGTACACGATTTTTTCTTGGAGGATGGGCAATTGCAAAATATTCCGGTTATCGGTCCTAAAAGAGACGGAGCAACCTTAGAGGGTAGTAAGGATTTTTCCAAAATCTTTATGGAAAAACACTGTATTCCTACAGCAAAATATAAATCTTTTACCAAGGAGACCTTGGAAGGTGGCAAAAATTTCTTAGATAATTTAAACCCTCCATATGTACTGAAAGCGGACGGTTTAGCTGGAGGAAAAGGCGTTTTGATCTTAAATTCACTTAAAGAGGCAAAAACAGAACTCACCGACATGCTTACAAATCAAAAATTTGGCCAAGCTTCAAGCAAAGTGGTCATAGAGGAATTTTTGGATGGCATTGAACTCTCCGTTTTTGTATTGACTGATGGAAAGAGTTACAAAATTCTACCATCGGCAAAAGATTATAAACGAATTGGCGAAGGTGATACCGGATTAAATACAGGTGGCATGGGAGCTATATCTCCCGTTCCGTTTGCGGATGAAAACTTCCTACATAAAGTTGAAGAACGTGTAATTAAACCTACAATAAACGGCTTACAAAAAGACGGTATTGATTACCGTGGATTTATCTTTATTGGATTGATGAATATAAAAGGAGACCCTTTTGTAGTGGAATACAACGTAAGGATGGGCGATCCCGAAACCGAAGTGGTGTTACCGAGAATAGAATCTGATCTTTTAGAATTATTTGAAGGTGTAGCCAATCAAAACTTGCATGAAAAGTCATTTTTGGTTAATCCACAAACAGCTACAACCGTAATGTTAGTTGCTGGAGGTTATCCTGAAAGTTATGAAAAAGGAAAAGAAATATTAGGGTTGGAAAAGGTAAAGAATTCAACCGTTTTTCATGCTGGGACAACGACAAAAGATGATAAAATAGTAACCAACGGCGGTCGTGTCATGGCCATAACCTCTTTTGGTAATACCATTGAAGAAGCCCTCAAAAAATCTTATGATAGTATTGACCATATCCATTGGGATAGCATGAATTACCGAAAGGATATTGGCTTTGATTTAATATAGCATACCCAGAAGGAGGCAGAAACTCCTTCTAAGTTCTTACATAAAAAATGAAAAAAATACTGGTTGCACCTTTAAATTGGGGCTTAGGCCATGCAAGTCGTTGCATACCTATTATTAAGGCCTTAGTTAAAAACAACTTCACCCCTATTATGGCAAGTGATGGTGCTGCATTAACCTTTCTTCAAAAAGAATTTCCAGAATTAAAATCGTACAAACTCCCAAGTTACAATATCAGCTACAGCAAGGGAAACTCACAAAAATTGCAGTTACTTTTGGGTGGTCCAACTATTATTAAAGCAAGTATCAAAGAGCAAAAAATAGTTGGTGATATACACAAAAATGAAAAGCTTTCGGGCATTATTTCTGATAATAGGTTCGGAGTGCGACTGTCTGAAGTCCCATCGGTCTATATTACACATCAAATTAACGTGCTGTCAGGCAATACAACTGCGGTTACTTCAAAAATACATCAAAAAATCATTGAAAAATTTGATCAGTGTTGGATTCCTGACATTGATGATTTGCAACTTACAGGAAAATTATCCTTAACAAAAAATGATAAGTTGAATATTAAATATGTTGGTGCTATAAGTAGATTTGAAAAAAGGAAAATTTCCAAAAAATACGATTTGGCTGTTGTCCTGTCCGGTCCAGAACCTCAACGTAGTTTTTTAGAAGAATTACTTATAGCCCAACTTGAAAACTATCCTAAAAAAATAATATTGGTTAGAGGTTTGTTTACCGATAAAAAAATCTCTGAAATTAACGGTAACGTTACCATAGTCGACTATATGTTAAGTCAAGAATTGGAACAAACCATTAATGAAAGTGAAGTCGTTTTAGCAAGATCTGGTTATTCAACATTGTTGGATTTAGCTAAGTTGGGTAAAAAGGCATTTTTTATACCTACTCCAGGACAATATGAACAGGAATATTTAGCTGATAGGATATCTAATTTGAATATTGCCCCTTACGCAAAGCAAGATGATTTTAAAATTGAAATGCTTAATTTGGTAGATGAGTATAAAGGTTTTAAACCTGCAAACTCCAAAGCAAAAGAAGACAAATTTAATTCTGATTTATTTAAACTTTTCTAAAGTAAACGAAAATGTAGAGCCTTTGCCCAATTCACTTTTAGCAAATACCTTTTGCTGATGTGCTTCAATAATATGTTTTACAATAGACAAACCTAATCCTGAACCGCCCTGCTCTCTAGATCTGCTTTGTTCTACTCTATAAAAACGCTCAAATATTCTTGGAAGATTGTGCTCAGGTATACCATCACCTTCATCGTTAATGTCAATTATAATTTGAGAATCTGAATAGTTTTTAATACTTACGGTGTTTTTACTCTCAATTTTACCATATTTAATTGAATTCTCAATTAAATTTGTAACTACTTGTTCAATACGTTTTCTATCAGCTTTAACTAAAATGGGTGTGTTATATATCTTATCAAGTTGCAATGAAATATTTCGTTTTTTAGCCTTGAATTCTAACAATTCAAATACATTTTTAATTAGCTTAACAATATCAAACTGCTTAATTGACAAGTTTAGGTTTCCAGATTCTAATTGATTAATCATATCTAAATCTTCAACTATACTAACCAACCTTTCCAAACCAATATTAGCTCTTTTTAAGTATTTGTCCCTAATTAATTTATCATTAATAGCCCCATCTGACAAGGTTAACAAATACCCTTGAACAGTGAATAACGGTGTTTTTAGCTCATGCGAAACATTTCCTAAAAACTCTCTTCTATACTCCTCTCTTAGTTGTAACATTTCTATTTCTAAGTGTTTATCTTCGGCAAATTTCTTTACTCTTTTAGATAATGTTTCCATATCGGTTGTAATATTTTTCTTGTCTAGGTTGTCCATTTTAGACATAGAAACATCTTCATATATTTTCTTTACTCTTTTATAAATAAAATGCTCTACTCTATATTGTATAACAAGAAATGAAAAAATGAAAATAGCAAATGCGGCAAGTACATTAACAAGTAAATTAATCTTTTGAGTTAAAAAATATGCTAACCCTAAGGCGACAAGAAATGAGAAAAATGCAATGTATAAAGAGGACTTAAATGCAAATTTATATGTTTGTTTTGGCTTCACTTAGTAGTAAATTTATAACCAACCCCTTTAACTGTTTTAAAATAGTTGTCACCTATTTTTTCTCTAAGTTTTCTAATATGAACGTCTATAGTTCTGCCACCAACTACAACATCATTGCCCCAAACGCTATGTAAAATAACATCGCGTTCAAAAACCTTATTTGGTTTGGAAGCCAACAAAGCCATTAATTCAAACTCTTTACGAGGCAAAATTATCTTTGTTTTGTTTTTTTGGACAAAATACTCTTCCCTATTAATAGTAATATCTCCGATGGTTATGATAGTCTTTATCTCTTCTTCATTTTGCCTTACACGTCTTAACAATGAGTTAACTTTACTTACCAGCACTTTGGGTTTTACAGGTTTGGTTATATAATCATCAGCACCTGCATCAAAACCAGCCAATTGAGAATAATCCTCACCTCTAGCAGTGAAAAAGGCTACAATAACATCTCTCAGTTTATCAATTTTTCTAATTTTTTCGCAAGCCTCAACACCATCCATTTTAGGCATCATTACATCTAAAAGAATTAAATGTGGGATTACCTCTTTAGCTTTATCGATAGCTTCTAATCCATTATTAGCTGTAAAAATTTGATAGCCTTCGTTTATTAAATTATAACCAACTATTTCTAGGACATCTGGTTCATCATCTACCAACAATATTTTTATGTTTTTTTTCTTCATTTTAAACTATAAATTCATCAAAAGTAATAATTTTATAAACTTAACATTATTTTAACTTGCCAATATTAAGTTAACATTAAGTTCTAAATTATTTTTAATGTACTGATTTATTGAAGGTTAAGTATCTGCTAAATGTAAGTTAAGACTAAAAAAGCTTTTCAACAATTGCTAAAGTTATTCACAATTAGAGTAATTAACACAATTGAGCACAATATTTGTCTAAATTTGTTCAACTAACCGACTAAGAGTCAATCAACCATTTTTGCCGAATTAAATCTATAAGCATGAAAAAAAATTACTTTTTTTTATTATTATTGCTTGCAACTACTTGTTTTTACGGGCAAAACACCGATATTGATTCCAGCAAAAACAGTTCAGTTCAAAAGTCTACTGAAATAAAAAATTTTAAAGTTTATCCTAATCCTGTGGTTAATGGCAAAATCTATATACATACTTTTTACAATGCAGACAAGAGAGTACAGCTCTACAATTTATTAGGTAAAGAAGTGCTGAATATTACTTTAAGAGGTAAGGAATTAAACGTTTCCAAATTTGATTCAGGCGTTTATATTCTAAAAGTTTATGAAAAGGGAAATACTTCCATTCGCAAATTGGTTGTAAAATAACACAACCCCAACCCGATTTACAAAAGTGAACTTTAATTAGCTCACTTTTTTTGTTATAATTTACTATATTTATAATCACTTTATGTAAATACAAATAAAATGCTCAATAAAATTAAATTGGAAAATATCTTATTTTTAGATATTGAAACTGTACCAGAAGTAGCTACTTTTGATGAACTTTCTGATTTAAAAAAAGAGTTATTTGCTAAGAAAACTGAATACCAGCGTAAAGGTGAAATTTCTCCAGAAGATTTTTATGAACGTGCTGGAATATGGGCGGAATTTGGTAAAATAATCTGTATTTCTGTTGGTTATTTTGTTGATTTTGAAAATGATAGAAGTTTTAGAATCGCCTCTTTTTCTGGAGGTGAAAAACAAATTTTAGTCAATTTTAAAAATTTGTTAGAGATTCATTTTAATAAAAGTAATCAGTTATTATGTGCCCATAACGGTAAAGAGTTTGACTTTCCATATATCGCTCGCAGAATGATTATCAACAACATAACTTTGCCTCCAAAATTAAACTTATTTGGTAAAAAACCTTGGGAAGTTGCCCACTTAGATACGCTAGAGTTATGGAAGTTTGGTGATTATAAGCACTATACCTCTTTAAATTTATTGACCAATATTTTAGGAATTCCATCACCAAAGCAAGATATTGATGGTAGTCAAGTAGCCAAGGTGTTTTATGATGAAAATGATTTGGAAAGAATTGTCAGCTATTGTGAACGAGATACCATTGCCGTAGCACAATTATTATTACGTTTTAATAATTTAGATTTGTTGCGAGAAAATGAAATTGTTACTATTCCATCTTCATAGAAATTTCTAACCACCGTTCTTCTTTATTAGAAATACTATCAATTAGTTGTTGTAATTGCTGAGAAGTTTCATCAATTTTCTCATTTTCAATTTCATTATTTGCAAATTGTTTTTCTATAGTAGCTTTTTGTTTTTCCAGTTTGGCAATATCCTTTTCTAATTGGCGGAATTCTTGTTTTTCGTTGTAAGATAATTTTTGTTTTTGGTGTTTTTCATCAGTTACAAGGATTTCGGGCGTTTCTGGTAAATCATTTTTAGTACCTGAAGGTTGTGAATCTTCATAAACGCGGTAATCGGAATAATTACCAGGAAAATCCATTATCTGACCTTCTGCTTCAAATACAAACAAATGATCCACGATTTTATCCATAAAGTACCTATCGTGTGAAACTACCAATAGGTTACCGGGATAGTCTAACAGGAAATTTTCTAATACATTTAGGGTTAAAACATCCAAATCGTTGGTAGGCTCATCCAATATCAAAAAATTAGGGTTTTGGATTAAAACCGTACATAAATAAAGGCGTTTTAGCTCACCTCCAGACAATTTTTCAACATAGTCGTACTGTTTTTTCCTGTCGAACAAGAAACGCTCTAACAAGCCGCCCGCTGATATTTTTTGCCCTTTAGTCAAGGGAATGTACTCACCAAATTCCTTAATGACCTCAATAACCTTTTGACCCTGCTTTACCTCAATTCCAGATTGCGTATAATATCCAAATTTAATAGTCTCACCAATAACCACCTTACCAGAATCTACGGGAGTATTACCCGTTATGATATTCAAGAAAGTAGATTTACCTGTTCCGTTTTTACCAATAATACCAATACGTTCACCACGTTTAAAGACGTAATCAAATTTGTCAAGCACCTTTTTATCTCCATAGGATTTGGAAATGTTGTGCAGTTCAAGAATCTTACTTCCCAAACGTTCCATATTGATTTCCAACTGTACCTCATGGTTTTTTCTGCGTTGACTTGCTTTCTCCTTTATTTGATAAAAATCGTCTATTCTCGATTTGGATTTTGTTGTTCTTGCCTTTGGTTGGCGACGCATCCAATCTAATTCCTTTTTAAATAGGTTTTTAGCTTTACCGATAGTCGTTTGCTCAATAGCTATGCGTTCTTCTTTTTTCTCTAAATAATAGGAATAATTACCTTTATAGGTATATAATTTACCTCCATCTAATTCAATAATCTCATTACAGACACGTTCCAGAAAATACCGATCGTGTGTAACCATAAACAGTGTAATTTTCTCTTTTTTAAAGTAGTTTTCCAACCATTCTATCATTTCCAAATCTAAATGATTGGTCGGCTCGTCTAAAATCAATAAATCAGGTTTACTGATTAGAATTATTGCTAGAGAAAGCCGTTTTCGCTGCCCACCCGAAAGATTACCCACTTTTAGACTCAAGTCTTCTAATTTTAGCCTGTATAAGATTTGACTGTACTGTGTTTCAAAATCCCAAGCCTGATGTTGGTCCATCAAATCAAATGCTTTCTGATAGGTTTCAGAATCATCGGGGTTTTTTATCGCATTTTCATATTGATGTATTACTTTCAAAATAGGGTTTTCAGAACTAAAAATAGCTTCCTCAATTGTTTGCTCAGCATTTAGTTCATCGGTTTGAGACAAATAAGCAATTCGTAAATCCTTTCTTGAGACTACCTGCCCATTATCGGGACTATCGTTGTTTGTTATTATATTTAATATGGAAGTTTTACCAGTACCGTTTTTAGCTATAAAAGCAATTTTTTGGTCTTTATTGATGCCAAAAGAAATATCTTCGAAGAGTATACGCTCTCCATAGGATTTAGAAATATTTTCAACAGATAGGTAGTTCACAACAAGTTTTTAAAGTGTTGCAAAGTAAGGAAAGTTTTGTAACCCTTTTGGGTTTAAGTAAATAAAAGTTAATCGGCCTTGAACTCTGCCTTAAACTCTTTTTGATAGGTCTCCCATTGTTCTTTTGTAGTAACTTCTTTATGTTTGTCAGTGGCGAATAATTTTAAGAAAATTTCTAGCTGATTAGGAGCATGGTATCCCGTTACTGGAGCCAACAAGTCAGCTTTCTCATCTAAAAAAACTATAGTTGGATAAGCTTGTACCCTCAAATATTGGGCAAACTGATGTTGAGAATTTCTTCCTTTTTTAGAGGCATCATAGTTTGGGTTTCCGTATTCTTTATCTTTAAAATTGACTGTCCCACCACCTTCAGCATTAAATTTTACGGCGTAATAATTTTCGTTGACGTAATCGGCAACATCTTTATTCTGAAAAGTGTTTCTATCCAATAGTTTGCAAGGACCACACCATGTAGTGTACATATCTATCATTATTTTACGGGGCTCTTTCTCTTGAGCAGCAATAGCTTCCTCAACCGTTATCCAGTTGATTTCCCCTTTTTCTTGTGCTATCCCGTTAAAAGAATATCCTAGTATTGCAATAAATATTATAAATTTTTTCATTGTTATCCTCCGCCCAGAGCGGAGTATCTTTTAAGTTTTACTTCTAATTATTTATTCTATAACATACGACGCAAATAATATGCCTAAATTACAAAACGATGTATTCTATTGTTTATTTTAAATTGTCTAATGTACATTCCCCATTAATTTCTTCATTAAGGGTGAGAATAGCAATACAATTAAACCTGCACCAAGTGCATAATTTGCAATAAGCCCAAAACCATCGGTATAAATTCCTAATGTTTCCAACCCACCAACATTTACATCGGTACTTTCAATTGCAAGTTGCTTACCAATAAATCCTACGATTTGAAAAGCAAAAGCAGATGATAAAAACCAAACACCCATCATAAACGATACAATGTTTTTTGGTGATAAATCTGTAATTTTTGACAATCCTACTGGTGACATAAATAGCTCCCCAATTGAAATGATAAAATACATTATAAATAAATAATAAAATGGGACCATTCCATTTTCATTAGCACTCCCACCGCTTATTGAAAGAATATAAAAACTTAAACCTGCAAATACTAACCCTAAACCAAACTTAAAAGGTGTTCTTGGGTTTAATTTCTTTTTAGTTAAATACCCCCATAATAGAGAAATAGGAATCGCCAAAATGATAATAAACATAGAGTTTAGTCCGTTAGTTTGACTTGCAGTCATAATACCATCTAAAGCCACATTTCTGGAAGCAAATAACGTAATTACACTACCTGATAACTCATGAAAACCCCAAAAACATGTCATAAAGAAAGTAATTAAGACCGCCATTACCAATTTTTTTCGGGCAACATTGTCTTTTAAATTATAAATTATATAGGCAAGATAAACCAAAACAGCAATTCCAATAAATATAAATATTCCAGAGACATAATTGTCTTTCCACGAAGCTAATAACCATGCTATTCCAGGAGCAGATAAAAATGCAATGATTGGAATTAGAGTTTTTTGAGGCATCCCTAGGACTTTCTTTTCATAAACTTCTTGGCTTGGCGGCATGCCCTTATCTCCAAAAACATTCTTCTTTATGCCACTCCAAAAGAAAATTAAACCAGTTAACATTCCAATTCCTGCCAAACCAAACCCATAATGATAACCATATCTTAGAGCTAACAATCCACATAAAAAAGGAGCAACCATGCCTCCAATATTAATTCCCATATAGAAAATGGTGAAACCAGAATCTTTTCTTACATCTCCATCTTTATATAATGTACCAACAAAAGCTGATATGTTTGGCTTAAAGAACCCATTACCTACCACAATAAAAGCTAATGCCAAAAAGAAAGCAATATCATTTTCTATAGCCAACACAAAATGACCTAAAGCCATTAAAATCCCTCCTAAGAAAATAGACGCTCTCATTCCTAAAATTTTATCAGAAATTTGACCACCAATTACAGTTGATGCATAGACCAAAGAACCGTAAGAAGCATATACAACAGCAGTTGCTGTATCACGCTCAACAATTGCTTTGAAAATATGTTCAACCATATAAAGCGTTAGCAACGCTCTCATTCCATAGAAACTAAAACGCTCCCATAATTCAGCAAAAAACAGATAAAATAGTCCTACAGGGTGTCCAAACATTTGTTTTTCTTGGGGTTGATTGGAAATTTCTGACATAAGTTGATGGGTTTACATTAAATTTTGTTAAAAATAGTCATTTTTTAAAAGTGTTTCAAGTTTACGGAAATTTCAGCAAAAATTGGCTTAAAATATAGATAATTTGAGTTTGAATGGTATCTTTACAACAGAATTAAATGCAATTTGATATATGTCTAAAACTATAAGTGGATTTTCTAAACTTGATAAAAAAGAAAAAATAGCATGGCTGGTGGATAATTTTTTAATAGATTGTCCAGAGTCGCACTCGGTTTTAAATCAATATCTCAACCCTGATATTAAAATACAACAACTTCATGACGAGTTTATAGAGAACACCATTTCCAATTTCTATATACCTTTTGCCGTTGCCCCTAATTTTATAATTAACGGCAAACCTTATGCTATACCTATGGCAATTGAGGAAAGCTCGGTTGTAGCTGCTGCTTCATTAGTTGCGAAATTTTGGAGCAAAAGAGGTGGCTTTAAAGCTGAGGTAATTTCTACTACCAAAATTGGTCAGGTACATTTTATGTGTGATGAAAATTTTGAAGAATTGCAAAACTATTTCAATTCTGTAAAACCAAAATTAATAGAAGCTACTGAATCCATAACTAAAAATATGCGAAAACGTGGTGGTGGGATTTTAGATATAGAACTTAGAAATAAAACTGCCGATTTAAAAAATTACTATCAACTCCATGTTACTTTTGAGACCAAAAATAGTATGGGGGCTAATTTTATAAATTCTTGTTTAGAGACTATCGCCAAAACTTTTAGAAAGGACAGTATTGAGATTGTAATGAGTATTTTATCTAATTACATACCCGATTGTTTAGTTAAAGCTGAAGTTTCTTGTAACATAGAAGATCTAGGTGAAAATGGATTAGAATTTGCACAAAAATTTTATCAAGCGGTTCAAATTGCAAAAGTAGAGCCTCATAGAGCAGTTACCCATAACAAAGGTATTATGAATGGTATTGACGCGGTTGTTATAGCTACTGGAAATGATTTTAGGGCTGTTGAAGCTGGGGTGCATGCATACGCTTCAAAAAGTGGAACTTATAAAAGCCTAAGTGATTGTTCTATTGATGACGGTGTTTTTAACTTTTGGATAGAGATTCCATTAGCTTTAGGTACTGTAGGAGGTCTAACCTCTTTACACCCTTTGTCAAAACTATCCTTAAACTTATTGCAAAACCCATCCGCAAAGGAATTAATGCAAATTGTTGCGGTTGCTGGGTTAGCTCAAAATTTTGCTGCTTTAAGAGCCTTGACTACAACAGGTATACAACAAGGTCACATGAAAATGCATTTAAACAATATTTTAAATCAGCTTGAGGCGTCTAAGGAAGAGAAAACAACATTAATTAAAGAATTGAACGGTAGACAAATTACCTACAACTCGGTCAGCAAAGCATTACATCAATTAAGAAATTAAAATAACGTTAATCTATTACCTAATAAAAACATTCTATCTGAATCGATAGACTTTTAGATTCAAAATATTTATATTTGAATTCAATTAAAACTAAAGAAGTTTAACATCTAAAATCATAAAATTATGGCTTTTGAATTACCAAAATTATCTTACGCTTATGACGCGTTAGAACCACATATCGATGCAAGAACAATGGAAATACATCATTCTAAACATCATGCAGGATATACCAATAAATTAAATGCAGCCATTGAAGGCACTAACCTTGAAGGAAAATCTATAGAAGATATTCTAGCCAATTTAGATATGGATAATGGTGGTGTTAGAAATAATGGTGGCGGATTTTACAACCACAGTTTATTTTGGGAAATTATGAGTCCTGAAGATAAAGGCCGTTTATCTGGTCCTTTAAAAGATGCTATTGAAGCTGCATACGGTTCTTTTGACGAATTTAAAGATGCTTTTTCTAAGGCAGCAGCAACACGTTTTGGTTCTGGTTGGGCGTGGCTTTGTGTTCATAAAGGCGGAAAAGTTGAAATCTGCTCTACACCTAACCAAGATAATCCATTAATGCCAGGCGTAAGTTGTGGTGGTACACCAATTTTAGGTCTTGATGTTTGGGAACATGCATATTACCTAAACTATCAAAATAGAAGACCTGATTATATCAATGCTTTTTTTAACGTTATCAATTGGAACGAGGTTGAAAGACGTTATGATGCTGCCAAATAATTAGCAATAAATTCCGAATATTATTTATAAAGTAATGATTTGATTATGTCAAGTCATTACTTTTTTGTTTTCAGTAAATTTGTCAAAAATCGACTAACCACAAATGAACCCTAGAAATGCCGCCTTACTACTTGCCTTTCTGGCAGCATTGATTTACGGTGTTAGTTATACTGTGGCCAAGGATGTAATGCCCATATATGTAAAACCTTATGCCTTTATTATATTGAGGGTTTTGGGAGCAACCGTTCTATTTTGGGCAATAAGCTTCTTTGCAAAAAAAGAAAAAATTGAACGCCAAGATTATATCAGAATTTTTTTAGCCGCCATTTTCGGAGTGGCATTCAATATGCTTACTTTTTTTAAGGGATTAAGCTTAACAAGCCCAATTAATGCTTCGGTAATTATGCTTACCGTGCCCATTGTTGTGTTACTGCTTTCTACAATTATTTTAAAGGAAAAAGTAAATCTTAAAAAAATTATAGGCATAGCTATAGGGTTGTGCGGAGCGTTTATTTTGATAGTCTATGGTCAGAGCATAAATAGTGGTGAAAATCCACTGTTGGGAAATTTTTTAGTATTTATAAATGCTTCGTTATATAGTTTTTATTTGATTATCGTAAAACGCTTAACTGATAAATACCATCCTTTGACCTTTGTAAAATGGATTTACACATTTGGGTTATTAATGGTAATACCCTTTGGTCTTTCCGAGCTGCAAGAAATACAATGGGAATCTATGTCAACGGATATTTTATTAAAAACGGGGTTTATAATTGTTTTTACTACCTTCTTTACTTATCTCTTCAATTTGTTTGCCTTAACAAAATTAAAACCTACTACACTTAGTATTTTTATCTATTTGCAGCCTGTAATTGCTAGTATTTATGCTTTGTTAACAAACAGTGACACCCTAAGTATTGTTAAAATTTTAGCTACGTTGTTAATTTTTACTGGAGTTTATATGGTAACTATCGTTAGTCAACCTAAACAAATAACATAATTTGCGTAAATTTGCGTAAATCTTACCCTGATATTATATGATACAATCTATGACAGGCTACGGTAAAGCCGTAACTGAACTATCTCAAAAAAAAGTAACTGTAGAAATTAAAACGCTAAACAGTAAAAATTTAGACTTGAATGTTAGGGTGCCTTCAATGTATCGAGAAAAAGAGTTAGAAATTAGAAGCAAATTATCACAACAATTATTTAGAGGAAAAGTAGATTTTACAATTTATATTGAAAGTACTGGAAGCGAAACCACTTCAACCATTAACCAAGAGGTGGTTAATAATTATATAGATCAATTAAGAAGTGTTACCGAGGTCTCATCTGAAAGTTTATTAGAAATTGCAATGCGTTTGCCTGATGTTTTAAAAACGCAGCGTGAAGAATTTGATGAAACTGAATGGTCTGAAATTGAGAAAACAATTGATGAAGCTATAGACGAAGTGCAAGGATTTAGAGCTGACGAAGGTGCTGTTTTAGCACTCGATTTTACTACACGTATCAAAAATATTCAACAATTGTCCAAAGAGGTTAGTACATTAGATGAACAACGTATAGCTCAAGTCCGAGAACGTTTAGAAAAAGCGGTATTAGATTTAAAGCAAAATGTTGATGAAAACAGATTTGAGCAAGAGCTCATTTATTATTTAGAAAAGTTAGATATTACAGAAGAAAAAGTGCGTTTGAATAATCATTTAGATTATTTTTTAGAAGCTTTGCTGAGTAAAGATTCCAATGGGAAAAAACTAGGTTTTATCTGTCAAGAAATTGGTAGGGAAATTAATACTACGGGTTCAAAATCTAATTTTGCTCCAATGCAAAAGGTAGTAGTACAAATGAAAGATGAATTAGAGAAAATTAAGGAACAATTACTAAATGTTTTATAAACGATATTTATAAAAAAACATACTAATTAGTATTTGTTTTTTATAATTATTTGATAGTCAGTGTAAGATTAGAATTACAGCAATTGTTAAAACACCAAACAGTATTTATAAAAGAAAAAGCAATTTATGCCTTCAAATAAAAATTCTAAGCAGAAAAAAGGTAAACTTATTGTGTTTTCCGCTCCTTCTGGTTCGGGTAAAACTACCATTGTAAAGCATTTATTAGGTCTAGAAAATTTAAACTTAGAATTCTCTATTTCTGCCACTTCTCGTGAACCTCGAGGCAAAGAAATTGATGGCAAAGACTATTATTTTATAAGCGCAAAAAAATTCAAAAATCATATTAAGAATGATGATTTTTTAGAATGGGAAGAAGTGTACAGGGATAATTTTTACGGCACACTTAAAAAAGAAGTAGAGCGGATTTGGGCATTAGGTAAACATGTAATTTTTGATATTGATGTAGCTGGTGGTTTACGTATAAAAAAGAAGTTCCCTGAAGAAACCTTAGCCGTTTTTGTTAAACCGCCCAGTATTGATGAACTTAAAATAAGGCTTAAAAAACGTAAGACTGAAAGTGACGACCGCATTAATATGCGAATTGCCAAAGCTTCGGTAGAACTGGCAACCGCACCACAATTTGATAAGGTTATAAAAAATTACGATTTGGATGTGGCCCAAAAAGAAGCTGAAGAGTTGGTAGCTGATTTTGTGGGTGTAAAAAAGAAAAAAAAATGAAAGTCGGCTTGTATTTTGGGACTTTCAACCCTATTCATATTGGACATTTAGCCATTGCCAATCATATGGCAGAATTTTCAGAGCTAGACGAGGTTTGGTTTGTCATTACCCCACACTCCCCATTTAAAAAGAAATCTACTTTATTGACGGACAATCATCGATACCAGTTGGTACAAATTGCAACTGAAGACTATCCAAAACTAAAACCCTCTACCATTGAGTTTGATTTACCTCAACCCAACTATACTATAAACACACTTGTTCATTTAGCTGAAAAATATCCTCAACACAAGTTTAACTTGATTATGGGCGAGGACAATTTGGCCTCGTTCCATAAATGGAAAAATTATGAGGTTATTTTAGAAGATTACAATATCTACGTTTATCCTCGAATTTATAAAGACAAAAAACCAGAAACCCGATTTGACAACCATCCTAAAATCCATATCGTTGACGCCCCGATTATGGAAATTTCGGCTACGTTTATCCGAAAAGCCATTGCCGATAAAAAGAACATACAACCCTTATTACCTTGTAAAGTTTGGAAATATGTGGATGAAATGAATTTTTATAGATAGTTGATTAATTCTATTGACTTGAAATTTTCTTAACCGTTCCAAACTCAAAAAACAGTCGTATATTTGTTTCTTGCGTATGGCTAAACAAAAAGTAAATAAGGCAAAAATCAAAGAAAAGCTAACGTTTAAATACCGCTTTGTGGTGTTAAACGAAGATACATTTGAAGAACGTTTTTCTTTTAAGCTCAATAGGCTTAACGTACTTATTTTAAGTTCTTTATTTTCTGTTTTGCTGGTAGGGTCAACTATTTTTTTAATTGCTTTTACGCCATTAAAAGAATATGTTCCTGGTTATTCATCTACAGCCTTAAAGAAAAAAGCAACCGATTTAGTTTACAAAGTAGACTCCCTGGAACAAAAATTAGCGGTTAACGACGTGTACCTGCAAAACATTCAACAAGTGCTTTCGGGCAAGGTAAAAGACATTGCCATAAATAGAGATTCCATTGAAGAACAGTTGCGTATTGAAGACGTAAGTTTAGACAATACCATTTCTCCCGTTGATTCTGCCTTTAGAGAAGAAGTGGAACGTGAAGATCGGTTTAGTGTTTTTGAAAAAGCTACTAAAAAAACGGATTTGGTTTTCTTTGCCCCTATCTCGGGCAAAATTACCGATGTATATAATCCTGAAGAAAAACATTATGCCATTGATATTGCCGTTGAAAAAGATTCTCCAGTAAAGGCTGTGGCCGACGGTACGGTTATTTTTACCGGGTTTACCGCAGAAACTGGATTTGTGATAATCTTAGAACATCAAAAAGGGTTTTTGTCGGTTTACAAACACAATTCCTCCTTACATAAAGAACAAGGGGATATTGTAAAATCCGGAGAAGCCATTGCCAATGCAGGTTCTACGGGCGAACTCTCTACCGGACCACATTTGCACTTTGAACTCTGGAACGATGGTTTTCCTGTAAATCCAGTAAATTTTATAGATTTTGAATGATGAAGATTAAATCTATTTTAGCGAAACCTATTGCTAAACGTATTCAAAAACGAATCTATAAATGGGCAAATGAACCCGAGAAAACACAAAACAAAGTCTTTAAAAAATTAATCGCTCATGCTAAAAATACTTCATTTGGCAAGGATCACAACTTTGGTAACATCAATTCGTACCAAGATTTTAAACAACAAGTTCCTGTTAGAGATTACGAGGATTTAAAACCTTACATTGAACAGATTTTGCAGGGTAAACCTGATGTACTTTGGCAGGGTAAACCTCTCTATTTTGCAAAAACTTCTGGAACTACTTCAGGTGCCAAATATATTCCACTTACTAAGGAATCCATGCCGTTTCATATTAAAGCAGCAAGGAATGCATTGTTAATGTACATTGCAGAAACAGGCAATGCCGACTTTGTAAATGGCAAAATGATATTTTTACAAGGAAGCCCCATTATTGATGAAAAAAATAGCATCAAAACTGGACGACTTTCGGGTATTGTGGCTCATTATGTGCCTAACTATTTACAAAAAAACAGAATGCCCAGCTGGGAAACCAATTGTATCGAAGATTGGGAGACCAAAGTGGATGCCATTGTTGAAGAAACCTTACAAGAAGATATGACGCTCATTAGTGGTATTCCTTCTTGGGTACAGATGTATTTTGAAAAATTGATGGCCAAAACCGGAAAAAATATCAGCGAGATTTTTCCTAATTTCAATTTATTCGTTTATGGCGGTGTTAATTATGAACCGTACCGGAATAAGTTTGAAAAAATGATCGGTAAAAAAGTGGATTCCATTGAACTGTTCCCCGCTTCTGAAGGGTTTTTTGCTTATCAAGACAAACAAGACGAAAAGGGAATGTTACTGCTCCTAAAGAGCGGCATTTTTTACGAATTTATTAAAGCGGATGAATTTTTTGATGAAAATCCCGAAAGGATTACCGTAGCCGATGTAGAATTAGGTGTAAATTACGTAATACTAATTTCTACCAATGCAGGGCTTTGGGCTTACAATATTGGCGATACCGTTCAATTTACTACCTTAAAACCACACAGAGTTATTGTTTCGGGCAGGATAAAACATTTTATTTCTGCTTTTGGTGAACACGTCATCGCAAAAGAAGTAGAACAGGCTTTACAAGACGCTACTACAGGAACGGATATAGCCGTAAATGAATTTACAGTAGCACCGCAAACTAATCCAGAAAACGGATTACCTTATCACGAATGGTTTATAGAGTTTGAAAAAGAACCAAAGGATATGCTTGATTTTATTGCAAAAGTAGATTCCAGTATGCAACAACAAAATTCTTATTACTATGATTTAATTGTAGGAAACATTTTGCAAACTTTAAAGGTTATTAAAATAAAAAAAGGTGGTTTTCAAAATTATATGAAATCTATTGGTAAATTAGGAGGGCAAAACAAAATACCTAGATTGTCCAACGATAGGAAAATTGCGAATGTTTTAATTAAAAATAAAAAACCTTGAAAATTGTATCTGTAAATATAGGCAAAAAAAAGACTATTCAATGGCGAAATAAAACTTTTGAAACCGGCATTTTTAAATACCCTGTGCAAGAAGCCATTTTTTTAGATACTGAAAATGTAAAGAACGATACTATTGTAAACAGAAAAAGCCATGGCGGTGTTGAAAAAGCCGTTTATGCCTATGGAGAGAACCACTACCATTATTTTAAAGAGCTACACCCCAATTTAGATTGGCAATATGGTATTTTTGGCGAAAACATAACATTCAGTAATTTAGAAGAAACTGAAATTCATATTGGTGAAATTTATCAACTAGGCCGAGCTAAAATACAAGTAAGCAAGTCAAGGCAACCCTGTTTTAAACTAGGTATTCGATTTAATGACCAATCCATTGTAAAACAGTTTTGGAATTCCACCAAATGCGGTGTTTATTTTAAAGTTCTCCAAAGTGGCAATGTAACTATTGGTGATGAATTGATTTTGCTAGAAACAGCCAACGATAATCCCACTATAGCTGAAGCATATCACAGTAAAAAACCTTAGTAATTTAAACCTTTTTATAATCATCTAGTCAAATAGTTTAAATACCAAAAACTATGATTATGAAAAATTTATTTACAATTCTACTAGGAGTTTCCTTACTACTATTTAGTACATCTTGTGTAACTACTGTTAGACCAACACATGTGCGTACAAAAACCGTTTTTATTAAAAAAGCACCGAAATATCATAAAGTGGTTTATGTAAAAGGAAAAAGATATTACGCTTGGGGTGGTAAACATTATAGAAAAACCAGAAAAGGTTATGTTTATGTAAAATTATAAAAAACAAAAAACCCGAGCTTTTCAACTCGGGTCTTAAGGGTAATTGATTTTGGTTATTACGAATATTATTATTTTTTCAATAAATCTCTGATTTCTGCCAAAAGATCTTCTTGAGATGGACCTGCAGGAGCTTCTTCTACTGGGGCTTTCGTCTTATTGTATGCCTTTACCATCATAAACATTACAAAGCCAACAATAATTAAATTGATAATTGTGTTGATCCATGCACCATATCTTATGGTATTTTCAGCCTTAACTACCGTACCATCTGCAGCTAATTCCGCCGGAGATAAAACATGTTTCATAGCGGCAAAATCCATTCCGCCGGCAAAATGACCAACAATAGGCATAATAATGTCATTTACAAATCCGTTAACCACAAGGCCAACAGCACCTGCTAAAATAACAGCAACGGCAAAATCAATAACGTTGCCGGTCATAATAAAATTCTTGAACTCTTTTAACATTTTAGTTTTGTTTAATAGGTTAATAACGACAAATATACAAAAATTAACATTTACTTAACAATTCTTCTCACCCTTCGGGAAATTGCGGTCAAAATCTCGTACGGAATAGTATTTATGCTTATACTTAAATCGTTTACGGTTTCCTGATTGTCAAAAATTATCACTTCATCTCCTTCTTCACAATTTATGTTACTCACATTTACCATAAGCATATCCATACAAACATTACCAACGATTGGAGCTTTGACCCCGTTAATGTGAACATATCCTTTACCATTCCCAAATGCTCTATGAATTCCATCGGCATGGCCTATTGGTATTGTTGCAGTTTTTATTTTTTTTTCAGCTTTATAAGCTCTGTTATATCCAACAGATTGCCCTTTTTTTATGGTATGAATCTGAGAAATAATCGATTTTAAAGAAGCTACATTCCTAAACTGTTTGGTAAATTCTTCATCATTGGCAAAACCGTATAAACCAATTCCCATTCTGACCATATCAAAATGAGTTTCAGGATAATTTAAAATTCCTGAAGTGTTCGCCATATGAGACAGTGGTTGATAATTTAGATTTGATTTAAATTTTTCAATAATTTCTTCAAAGACCTCAATTTGACGTTCAGAAAATTCTTTTTCCTTCAAATCTTCACTGGCTGCCAAATGCGAGAAGATTGAGGCTACTTTTATAGCATTTGTTTCATTTAATATATCAATAACATCATTAGTGTCATCTTCAGAAAACCCTAATCTATTTAAACCTGAATTGAATTTGATATGTATAGGATAATCTTTTTGATTCTCAGTTTTAGCTATTTCTTCAAAAGCTTCTAACACCTGTTTGCAGTATAAGTTGGGCTCTAAACAGTAATTTATAAGCGTTTTAAAATTTACAACTTGTGGGTGTAAGACTAGAATGGGAGTTTTTATTCCAGCCTCTCGTAAAGCAACACCTTCATTAACGTAAGCTACAGCAAAATAATCTACATTTAGCTTTTCTAAATGTTTGGCAACGATACAGGCATCAGTACCGTAACCAAAAGCCTTAACAACTGCTAGAGTCTTTGTTTTCTCTTTAAGCTTTGACTTTAGGTATTCAAAATTATGCTGAAGAGCATTTAAATCAATTTCTAAAACAGTTTCTTGAACTTGAGCCATCTGCTATTTTGATTTAGGTGTAATTTTTTCTGCATCTTTTACTTCTATATGCTTTACTTTCTCCTGAATCATTTCTTTATAATAAGCAGCTCTGCTCAAAGGCTCATATTCTTCTGTTTCCCCAAGAAATACAACCTTATCATTTTTTACCTTTCTATGACTATAATGGGCTAAATTACCTGTTTTAGTGCATACCGCATGTACTTTGGTAACATACTCAGCTGTAGCCATAAGTGCCGGCATAGGTCCAAAAGGATTTCCTTTAAAATCCATATCTAAACCAGCAATAATAACCCTAACACCCCTATTGGCTAAATCGTTACAAACGGCTACGATCTCATCATCAAAGAACTGTGCTTCATCTATACCAACTACGTCAACATCATTAGCCAAAATCCTGATATTTGCAGCTGCGGGCACAGGTGTTGAACGGATTTCGTTGGCATCGTGCGAGACCACATTATCATCATCATAACGCTTATCTACTTCTGGTTTAAAAATCTCAACTTTTTGTTTAGCAAACTGTGCTCTTTTTAATCTGCGTATTAATTCTTCCGTTTTACCCGAAAACATAGAACCACAGATTACCTCAATCCAACCAAATTGTTCTGCCTGATTTACCGTATTTTCGAGAAACATTTTGTAATTTTAAGCGTTGATATATTATAGACTTATTTTTGATTATAGAATCTTAACAAATCTATTAAAAATTAGTCCTACAATAGATATAAAATTATCATTTTATGCACAAAAAATTGGAAGCCGAGCTAGTAAGTCTAGCTCATAGCATTTTACAAATGAAAAACAAGGATGAAGCTCCTGCTTTAAAAGAGAAAGCAAGATTGCTTTATGAAAAGCTTTCTTTACTTGCTTTTGTAGATGATTACGTGGCAACTACACCAAATCTTCAAAAAACCAAAGAAGAACTTATTGAAGAAGTCCAGACAAAAATTGAGAAAAAAACTGTTGTCGCTCCAATTGAGAAAAAAGTTGACCTCCTAAAAAAAATAGAAACCAAATCAAAAGCTCCTAAAAAAGAAGTTGAAGAGAAAAATTTATTTGAGCCTACTTTTGATAAGGTTAAAATTGACATCAAAGGCCTAAAGGCGAATCAAATAAGTTCTAAAGAGGAGTTTCGAGATTCTGTTTCTGCTGATAAAACATCTACCCTTTTTGATGATGACAAACCAAACGAGAAAAAAACATTGAACGATAAAATGTTCAATCAAACTATCCAAATTGGCTTAAATGATAGAATTGCATTTGTGAAAAATCTGTTTAACTTCAGTCAAGCTGATTTCAATAGAGTTTTATCACAACTAAATACTTTAAAAACTGAAAAAGAGGCCAAGGATTTTATATACAATCAGATAAAACCTGACTATGATTGGACAGGAAAAGAAGAATATGAAGCGAGGTTAATTACTATAATTGAAAGAAAATTTTCTTAAACCCAATACTGTAATAAAAAAAATGATTATTTAAGGTGATTTTTTAACGCTTCGATGGTTTTCTTTGCATTTCCAACAAAAATGTCGTTTTCAATGATAATAACTGGTCGTTTTAAAAACGTGTATTCCTCTAAAATTAACTGCTTGTAGTCTTTTTCTGTTAAGGATTGGTTTTTTAAATCCATTGCTGCATATTTCTTAGAACGTTTACTAAACAGTGCTTCATAACTATTGGTTATGGCATACATTTCTTCTAATTGCTTAACAGTAATGGGTTCGGATTTTATTTCTTGTAGTATAAATCCTTGAGTATTAATTTCTTTTAAAATCCTTCGACAAGTATCACAAGTTTTTAAAAAATATATTTTTTTCATTCTATTTGGATTTAAAAATTAATACTTTATTTTCACGCTAAATTAAAAAATATGGACAAACAATTTGATATTTTAAGGGCAAATAGACTTTTAATTCTAAAAATAATTGATAATTATTCTCTAGAACAACTCAATAAAATACCTGAAGGGTTTAAAAATAACATCGCTTGGAACATTGCTCATTTGGTGGTTACTCAGCAATTGTTATGTTATAAATTCTCTGGGCTGCCATTATATGTTTCTGACAAAATGGTAGAGAAATACAAAAAAGGAACAGCTCCTAAAATAGATATAACCCAACAGGAATTGAATGACACAAAAAAGTTTCTGCTCAATTTGGTAGATCAATTTGAGGACGATTATGGGAAAAATATTTTTAAATCATACCAATCTTATACCACAAGTGCAAATGTTACATTAAATTCAATATCTGATGCCATTGAATTTAATAATTTCCATGAAGGGATTCATTTAGGTTATATTTTAGCTTTAAAAAAGATGGTTTAATAATGTTACATTTGTAAATTATATCTTATCAATAAAACAGAACATGAAATTTAACACAAAAACCATACATGGAGGTCAGCAAAATGACCCATCAACTGGAGCAGTAATGCCTCCTATATATCAAACATCTACATATGCTCAAAGTAGCCCGGGCAAGCACAAAGGGTATGAATATTCTAGGGCTGCAAACCCAACACGCACAGCGTTAGAAAACAATTTTGCAGCCATTGAAAACGGCTCTCACGGTTTTGCTTTTTCTTCAGGCTTAGCAGCAACCGATTGTGTATTAAAGTTATTAAGCCCTGGGGATGAAATAATTGCTGGAGATGATTTATATGGAGGTTCATATAGAATGTTTACTAAATTATTTGAAAAATACGGATTGATATTCCACTTTGTAAATATGGAAGATGCTAGTAATGTCGAAAAATATATAAATGAAAAAACAAAACTGATTTGGTTAGAAACTCCTACAAACCCTTTGATGAAAATAGCTGATATTGAGGAAATTTCAAAAAATGTTAAAGCTATTGATAAAAATATTCTTATAGCGGTTGATAATACATTTGCCACTCCTTATTTACAACAACCTTTAGATTTAGGAGCTGATATCGTGATGCATTCTGCTACAAAGTATCTTGGTGGCCATTCGGATTTGGTTATGGGTGCATTGATGGTCAAGGACGAAAAATTAGCAGAACAAATCCATTTTATACAATTTGCCGGAGGTGCCGTAGCTGGACCACAAGATTGTTTTTTGGCTTTAAGAGGTATAAAAACCCTACATTTAAGAGTGCAACGGCATAGTGAAAATGGATTGGCAATTGCACAGTACTTATATTCACACCCAAAAGTAAGTGAAGTTTTTTATCCTGGATTAGAAAACAGCAAAAATTATAGTATCGCTAAAAAGCAAATGAAAAATTTTGGTGGAATGGTTTCGTTTAAACTAAAGGATGAAAGCCAAGAGAGTACGTTTAAGATATTGGAAAGTTTTAAGGTGTTTACTTTGGCTGAATCTTTAGGCGGAGTAGAAAGTTTAGTGAATCATCCTGAAACGATGACACATGCTTCTATTCCTGAAAAGGAAAGAGAAAAAATAGGCATAACAACCAATTTAATAAGATTAAGCGTAGGTATTGAAGATATTGATGATCTTATAAAGGATCTAAAAAATGTTTTAGATTAGTATTTTCTTGCAAAAGTTTCCATGTCAAAAACCACTCCAACACTAAAATAAATTAAGGTATCGTTAAATTTACTTGATGTATCCTTTGCGTCTAAACCATCAAATTTATCGGTAAAGAAATATTGCCAACGGGCATCTAAGACTAAGTCAAAATTATTTAATTTATAACGGGTTCCAGCACTCAAAGTCATAGAAAGAGCATTTTGCTTACCAACATAGACTTCGTCTTGCCATTTTTGAGGCAGTACAGAGGGGTTTGTCATCCAGTCACCTAAGTCAGATGTCAGTTCGGGAGTAAACATATTGAATTGAATCCCAGCACTTATATAAGGAGCAAACCTATCATCATCATTAAACAAAAGTCCGTAATCTTCTAGATTTTTAAAATAATATTCTAAAGCCGTACCAAAATTAATTGATTTTGTTTTCCCTTTCATGGCTCTTAATTCTGCAAGTTCAGCATTGTTAGATCCATCAGCTACATAACGCCCTTTGTGTTCTAAACTATTGTTGAAATAGTATGAAACTTCTGTTTTTAGTTTAAAATGATCAGAAAAATAACTGGCCCCATTTCTCCAATTATAATTACTTCCGTAAAAACTGAGGTAATGGACAACGGCAGCTCCAAAGCTAGTTGCAGTACTACTTGGTAAATGATGTCTTTCACCATAATCCGTTTGCATGGTAACTGGTCCTGTAGTGATGCCAAACTCATGACTAAATTCAACTTGAGCAAAAGCACCAGTCAAAGAAAAAAACATTATTAATGTAAGTAATTTATAAGATCGTTTCATGTACTCTCCCTTTTGGGTCGCAATTTAGTAAAAATAATGCAATGCTTTTATTTAAAAACACTATTAAAACTTAATTTTATTAAAAATATTGCTTGTTTTTTAACAATTAATCTTTTGGATTCCAGAAAACCGACTCAAAATTCAAAATTTTAGCGTCTTTAACTTTAATCCCCTCATTTTCTAATAACTGCTGCATTAGATTAATTCCATTAAAATGGTGCTTACCTGTTAGTACCCCATTTCTATTTACTACTCTATGTGCCGGAATGGTATCATCAAGGCCACTCGCATTCATTGCCCATCCTACCATTCTTGCAGATTTTGCAGCTCCTAAATGTTTGGCTATAGCTCCGTATGAAGTAACTCTACCGTAAGGAATCTTTCTGGCAACTTTGTATACTCTTTCAAAAAAATTATCTTCAGACATATGGTAGACAAAATACTAATTTAAAAAATATTTTAATAGCATGTACTAAATTTAATGTAAGTAATAGCTTTTTCTTGTTCTAAAAATTGTTTTTCATAAAAGGTTTGAACCTGAGTAACTTCTAGCGGACTGTGCGGATTATTATAGATATTATGATGGGCATATAAAACCTCATGGTTCCCTTCTTGTAATAATCCCAATGTGTATCCGTGCAAAAATTCGCTATCTGTTTTTAGGTGAACCACACCCTTGTCTTTAAGTATCTGTTGGTATTTTTTTAAAAAATCTGGATTTGTTAAACGATGTTTCATCCGTTTAAACTTAATTTGAGGATCAGGAAAGGTTATCCAAATTTCACTAATTTCATCAATTCCAAAACACAAATCTATCAACTCAATTTGAGTACGCATAAAAGCTACATTAGTAAGGTTATCTTCTAATGCCGTTTTAGCTCCACGCCAAAAACGTGCACCTTTTATATCAATGCCTATGTAATTTATTTGTGGATTTTGCTTGGCTAGAGCAACTGTATATTCTCCTTTACCACAACCAAGTTCCAAAATAATAGGATTGGTGTTTTTAAAAAAAGTGTGCCATTTAGATTTTAGATGAAAGCCATCAAAAATTTCTTTTCTAGTGGGCTGTAATACATTTGCAAACGTTTCATTCTCGCGAAAGCGTTTTAATTTATTTTTGCTGCCCAAAACATGTTTTTGTTAAAGACTATTTTCTCTTTGATGCTTAACCATTTTACCCAACCAATAAAAAGTTGCAATAAAACTTATAAGTACAACTATAGTATTAAATATATTAGATGCCCACCAACCATCTATAGATCTGAAAAAATCATAAGGAACAAATAAAACATTAGTGAAAAAATCGCCTAAAGCTCTAAAAATATTGTTTGCAATCATAACTTAAGTATATTTACAGGGCAAAAATATGAATAATTACCAATGATTGCCAATTTTTTTAATAAATCAACACCAATAACTACTTTTTCTATTTTTATTTTGTTATTGTTGGTAATTTTAGTGACTACTTTTTCATTACCAACCGTTGATTTTACTCTTTTATTTTTTTTTGAAAGATTGGGTATTCTAGTATTGCTCTTACTGACTCTTTTTTTAGTTCAGTTTATTACCAAGAAAAATGGTTTAATAAAAGACAATGCTTTCGATTTGTTTTTAATGGTAGTCCTTATTGCTATGTTTCCAAAAGTGACTACTGATTATACTTTAATAATATCTCATTTTATTTTGTTATTAGCTTTTAGAAGAATTTACAGCTTAAGAACGATTAAGAACCCCAAAGAAAAATTGTTTGATAGCTCTTTTTACATTGGCATTGCAACTTTAATATATCCTTGGTGTATATTTTACATAATTTTACCTTATATAGCAATTGTTAATTTTAATAAACGTACTGTAAGAAATGTAATAATACCTTTAGTGGGACTTATTACGCCTTTTATTATTTATGGCACCTACTTAATTTTAATTGATGGGTTTGAAAATTTTAACTTAGATTTTACGTATAGCTTTTTATATACCAATTATAATTCACCACAACTATTAATACCTTTAGCCCTATTGCTAGGTTTTTTAATTTGGGTACTAATACCAACTACAATTAAAATTATAACCTTTAAAAGTGAACTTAAAAACTCTTGGTATGTTCTAATGGCTCACTTAATTCTAAGTATTTTAATTGTAGTGCTATCACCAATAAAGGATGGTTCAGAGTTTTTATATCTATTTTTTCCTTTGGCAATAATTTTTACAAATTATCTACAAATTATTAAAGAAAAATGGTTTAAAGAGGTGTTTTTGTATTTATTTTCAATAATAGCAATTATAGGATATTTCTTATAATTTTTCTCCATAGGAAAGGTCTCCGGCATCACCCAGACCTGGTAAAATATAACCCTTAGAGTTCAACTCATCATCAATTGCGGCAATCCACAAATGTGAGTTTTCAGGAAAAACCTTTTTAATATAATTTACACCCTCTATAGAGCCTATTACTGAAACTATATGAATCTGTTTAGGTACGCCATGATTTTTGAGAGCTTTTAGCACATTTTCTAATGTTTTACCCGTGGCCAACATGGGGTCCGCCAATAATAAAGTTTTATTTTCAATAGATGGAGAAGCTAAATAATTTACAATAACTTGAAAATCATCGCTACCATCTGGATGGTGTCTGTAAGCAGAAACAAAAGCATTTTCTGCATTATCAAAATAATTTAACAGGCCTTGATGCAGTGGAAAACCAGCTCGTAATATTGAACACAACACCAATTTATCTTGCAATACAGCAGCCTCTTTCACACCTAATGGGGTCTGTACGTTTTTAGTCTGAAAGTCTAGTGTTTTGCTCAATTCATATGATAAAACCTCCCCAATTCGTTCAATATTTCTTCTAAATCTCATAGAATCCTTTTGAATAGTAGTATCTCTTATCTCTGCTATAAATTGATTTAAAATGGAGTTACTCTCTTCAAGGTTGTGAATTATCATAAAAATTACTTTATACAAAAATACAATTTTCCACAGAATTTTTAATTCCAAAAACCAATACAATTTTTAAAAATATTGTATATTGACGCACTGAATACAAATTATTAATCGATTAAAACAAAATTAAATTATGGGATTATTTTCATTTATTAAAAACGCTGGTGCAAAAATTTTTGGCATTGGTAAAACTACCGAAGAAGAAGCCGCTGAAGATGCAGCAAAAGCTGCTGAACTTGGTCGGGCAAAAGCGGGCAAACTTGTTAATGCTGTTGAAGCTTTAGGCTTTGGAGTAACTGACTTAGACATTACTGTTGATGGTGATTTAGCGACAATTTATGGTGAAGCTGAAAATCAAGCTACGCGAGAAAAAGTAGTATTAGTTGTTGGTAACACAGAAGGTATTGCAAGTGTTGACGATAGAATGACAACTGCAGTTCAAGAACCTGAAGCTCAGTTTCATACTGTAGTTAGTGGTGATTCTTTGAGTAAAATAGCAAAAACGTATTACGGAAACGCTATGAAGTACCCTGTAATATTTGAAGCTAACAAACCAATGTTAACGCATCCTGATAAAATTTATCCAGGTCAAGTATTGCGTATTCCTGCTGAGGACTAAAATATCGCAACATAAAAAGTAAAAAAACCTCCTTATTGGAGGTTTTTTAATTTCAAATTAATTCTATAAATGAAAACGAAGTCCTAATGATATGTTATGCTGCTCTACTAAAGCATCTTTAAAAATTGGGTTTAAATCATATTTCAAATAGAGCATAGTATCTCCAAAACCAGCATATGTACTTAATCCATAAACAAAATTAGGAGTATTGTACTCTCTTTTTATTTTGTCTTTTACCTTATTACCATCCACAGTATACTTCAGTTTTTGTCGTGTACCTAAATTAAACCCTGCATAACCACCAAAACCAAACTTGAATCTATTGTGCGTGTAATACCTAATGCTTTGCTCTGTTTTTCTAATTTTTGAAGAACCTATTTCAAAATGAACAGGGAAAACCAAATTATCCATTCGTAGTTTAGCCTTTTTTAAATCATACTGAAATTCTTGTAATTCAGTTTGACCATTTTCTACTACAAAATAGTTATTGTCTTTAGGTTTTAAACCATTAAATTGAAAGGAAACTCCGTAATTAAATCTTAAAAAATTGGTGTTCTGAAATACTCTTGTCCGCCATTGCCATCCTATTTCAAAAAAACGGCTTCCACCTATTTTGTATGGAGATTCATCCAAGGACTGATTATCAATTAAAGCGTTATTTAAGCCAAAAGCGATTATCAGGTCTGAGTTTGTTCTACGATCATATTTTATTTTTTTAGGTCTTTTGTCTTGTACTAACATTCCAAAGACATAATCATTATCTCTGCTTTTTGCTCCAATACCAATTTCTACGCTTACAGGAGGTAAAGAATCTCTTTTACTTAACACTAATACTTTACCAGCATTTCTTTCTAATAGAGCAATTTTATTGTCAATAATAGCTATCCTGTTTTCAATATTAAGGGCTCTTTTTTTAGCAACTTCTTCTTTTAAACTTTGAGCTTCATCTTCAGTTATTTCTTTTTTTTCTAACTTATTATTGATAGCCTTAACTTCTATTTTCAATGCCTCTTTTTCTTGTAAAATCACTTGCTCTTTCTGCTCTTTTAAGGCTTCTATTTTAGTTTTTTGATAATCTTCTTGAGCAGTTAAACTTTGTACGCTCAATAAGATAAGAGCTACTAATACATGTATCATAATTTTCATAATAAATTGATTTATTTGTTATAACCACCTTTTGTGGCGAATAGGTATTTTTTAATGATTAATAAAATATTTGAGGCTTAATTGTCTTTAGCGGCAATAGCATTTTTGGTTTCAAATATTCCTTTTTTAAGTAAGTCGAAAAGTTGATCTTTTAGTGGTTTATTTAATTCGTCTTCCACTTCGTAAAGTAAAGTAAGAGCATCAATTGATTGGTTTTGACGGAATATTTTATTTTGCAATAGTTCTTGTTGAGCTTTTATAATTAATGAATCAACCTCTGAATCTGTTACATCTTCATCATTTTGTTCTAGTTTATTTACTTTGGCAATTACCTCAGCAATTTTTTGTTGGATTATTTTTTCCGTACTGACCTTCTCTTTTTGCAACTCTACCTCCAATTTCGGAATAACCGTAGCAACTTCTATAATTTCATCTTTTTGAGGGTAATTGTTTAATTTTTCAGGCTTTATTTGTGCGGGCTTATCCGATACTTCTATTTTTTCTTGTTTATCTCTAGTTGTATTAACAATTTGTACCTCCTCTATATTTTCTAGCAATGGAGTAGCCTCGTCATTTTTTATTTCTGTACTATCTTTATTAGTGTCAACAATAGTATCAGTAGCATTAGTATCAGTTTTATCATAATTGAAGTAAATTGTAGAAATAATAAGCAGTCCCGCAAAACAAGCGGCAATTCCTAACCATAAATAGTTGTTTTTTTTAGATTTTTGCGGTGTATCCAGTTTTTCGGAAATTTTATCCCAAGCAGTGAGATTAGGTTTAATTTCCCGCTTCTCTAGTGCATCTTTTATATGTTGTTCAAATTTATTTGGTGCCATAGCCTATAATTTTCTGTTGCTTTAATTTTTCTTGAAGCATTTTTCGTGCTCTAAACAATTGCGATTTTGATGTGCTTTCTGTAATATCAAGCATTTTAGCAATTTCTTGATGCTTGTATCCTTCAACTGTATAAAGTATAAAAACAGCTTTATATCCAGTAGGTAGGGCATCAATTAACAGTTGTATGTGAGCAACATCTAGTTCAGAAGATTGTGATATATTTAATTCATTATTCCGTTCAAAAACGTCATCATCGTAAACCACAAATTGTTGTTTTCTTAGATAGGATATCGATTCTCTAATCATTATTTTTCGTACCCAACCTTCAAAACTACCTTCATGTCTAAAAGAACTTAAATGCTTAAAAACTTTTACAAATCCATTAATCATAACATCTTCCGCAAAGTGCATATCTTTAATATATTGCCTGCAAATACTCAACATTTTAGGTGCGTACTTTTCATACAAAGCTTGTTGTGCTTGCCTATCTGATGAGGCAGCCTTTGTAATCAATTGCTTTTCGTTGGTATAAAATGGAATAATCTTCAATGATTTTGTTTTCTATAAATATAGACGTATTGAATTTAGAAATAGTTGCCTGAAAGGAAAATAAATTTTTGTAGCGGTTAAAACCTCCTCAAATTATTTTTGCTGAAATTCCACTCTGGAGTCTTTAGTTGCTCCAGATTTTTAGCATTGTACCAAGGGGAAATATCGGTGTTATTAAAATTCTTCAGCACATGGATTTCCTGTGCTGGCATATAGCTTTGTGCCAATAAAAATACTTTTTCTCCCTTATCATTTTTAGCTATATCAACTATAATTACCGCATGGCCCGGGCTTCCGCCCTGTATAAAAACATCACCTATCTGCATCTCTTCAACAGCAACTTTTTTCATTTCTTTTTCTAATGATAGCGTACCTGCATAACTAAAGACCATAGTTAAATATTTATCAAAATTAGCTCTAGAGTCAGTTTTGGTATTACCATTATACCAGCTTACTTTGTTCCCTTTTACTGAAATCCGCTGTCCGTTTCTCCATTTGCTGTATTTGGCATCAAATCCGTTAGTGAAATTGAAACGGATGCTGTCATATTTTTTTTGTT
The DNA here is from genome assembly GCF_040538665.1 of Aureibaculum sp. 2308TA14-22. Classification (NCBI taxonomy): domain Bacteria; kingdom Pseudomonadati; phylum Bacteroidota; class Flavobacteriia; order Flavobacteriales; family Flavobacteriaceae; genus Aureibaculum; species Aureibaculum conchae. The sequence goes on along the minus strand of NZ_JBEWXT010000001.1, from coordinate 3,384,105 downwards.
CGTATAAATAATCTGCTCGCAAACGCATGGCTGCATCAGCACATTGTTGCAAATCGCGTTTACCTACGCTCATATCTAAAATAGCAATATGTACATCTTGGCGGTTTTTTAAATTTCCATTAAATAGATGCACTTTTTTACCGTGTTCCTTTAATGGATAGTTTTGCAGAAAATACCCAAATGAGTTTTTTCCTAGCGAATACCTTTTATAACCTTTTGGCGGATTGAATCTAGTTTTTAGGGTTTTCCCTTCAGGATTTATCAGATTTTCTTGTAAAGAAATCGAAATAGCTGAAACCAAAGGGGTTTTATTGGTGTTCTTTTTTTTGCAAGACAACAGCAGAAGTATTAAAAGAGGAATGTATAATTTCATAGGTTTTGAATTATCAAAAATTGTACCATTGAAAAGATTGATATTTGTAATTTTCGATTCATAAACTTTGAATGAAATTACTAAAAGAGCTACTATTAAAAAAGTCCTACTTTGTTTTGAAAACAAAATAGGACTTAATCCGTTAATTATATTTCAAAAATTGAATACTAGCTATTCACAATTTTTTCTTGATGAGCTATTGATTCCTGATGAATAGATTTGAATATTTTTTCTACAAAACCTTCACTTAATCCGTGTTGTTCTCCTTCTTTTAGCATCCCTTGAATAACTTCTTGCCATCTGGTTCTTTGCAAAATAGCAACATTACTCTCTTTTTTTACTTTCCCAATATTCTCTACAACGTCCATTCTTTCTGATAATAAAGTAATTAGTTGTTTGTCTAATGAGGTAATCTCTTCACGCAGTCCAGTTAATTTTTTTAGCGAGTCCTTTTCTACAACTCTATCTTTTCGCACCTTAAGATCTTCAGTAATCTGCTTTAATCTGTTTGGCGTAATTTGTTGTTTCGCATCGCTCCAAGCATTGTCAGGATCGTAATGCGTTTCAATCATTAATCCTTCAAATTTTAAATCTAAAGCCTTCTGGCATACATCAAAAATACCGTCACGTTCACCACAAATATGTGAAGGATCACAAATAATAGGTAATGTTGGGAATCTATTTTTTAAATCAATTGGAATTTGCCATTGTGGAATGTTTCTATACTTAGTCTTTTTAAAAGATGAGAAACCACGATGGATGGCTCCTAAATTTTTAATGCCCATAGCATGTAAACGCTCAATAGCACCAATCCATAAGGCCAAATCAGGGTTAATTGGGTTTTTTACCAACACAATTTTGTCAGTACCCTGTAAAGCATCAGCAATCTCTTGAACCGCAAATGGGTTAACAGTAGTTCTGGCTCCAATCCAAATAATATCAATATCAAATTCTAATGCTAATTTGGCATGTTCAGCATTGGCAACCTCAACAGTAGTTAACATTCCTGTTTCCTCTTTAACCTTGGATATCCAAGGTAATGCTTTTACACCATTACCTTCAAAATTTCCAGGCCTTGTTCTGGGTTTCCAGATACCTGCTCTAAAAACTGTGGCATCTGTTTCTTTTAATTGATGTGCTATTTTTAGCACTTGTTCTTCAGTTTCTGCACTACATGGACCGGCAATTACTAAAGGATGGCTCAATTCCATCTTTTTTAACCATGTTGAAAAGTCTGTTGTTTCCATTTTTTTCTATTTGCTATTAAATACTAATATGTATTCTATTGTTATTATTTATTTTTATTATCTATTGATTATTAAATACTTATCTACTTAACAATACCATCTAGTATGTTTTTTATCCTGTTGGTATTCTCCATAATAGTATAAACTTCTTCATTTGAGCCTTTTTCAATCTTATTTTTAAAGGTTTCTAGGTTCTTTATATACTCATTTAGAGATTTTAGTACGTTTTCTTTGTTCTGCAGAAAAATAGGTGTCCACATTGCTGGAGAACTTTTTGCCAAACGTACAGTAGATCTAAATCCACTACCTGCCATATTAAAAATATTTTTTTCGTTAGGCTCAATTTCTAAGACCGTTTTCCCAAGCATAAAAGCACTGATATGTGATAAATGCGAAACATAAGCAATATGTTTGTCGTGTTCATCGGCATTCATAAAAGTAATTCGCATTTGTAATTCATCAAAGATTTGTAATGCTTTATCTAATGTTTTCTTGTCGGAGGCTTCTTTATCACAAATAATATTGATTTTTTTGGTAAACAAACCGCTAAAAGCAGCTTCAGGTCCTGAAAATTCCGTACCTGCTATAGGATGAACGGCTACATAATTTTTTCGATTAGGATGGTTTTTTGTCTGATTACAAACTTGTTCCTTTACCGAGCCAACATCAAAAACCAATGTATTTTCATTAATTCCGTCCAAAACTGATTTGGTTACTGTTGGAATAGCATCCGCAGGAACGGCAACAATAACAATATCGGCTGTAGCAATATCATTTTCAGTTCCAATAACATCAATAATACCCAATTCTAATGCTTTTTGGGTGTGATTCTCATTCTTATCTATGCCAATAATATGTCGATTGCCTTTTTTCTTTAAGTCAATTGCCATTGAACCTCCAATTAACCCTAAACCGATTACAACTATTTTTTCCATTATACGCTTTTAGTTAAAATTCGTTGTAAAACTTGAGTTAGTATTTCTTCCGATACACAAAGTGACAATCTAATATAACCTTCACCATTAGAGCCAAAAATTGTTCCCGGTGCTAAAAACACGTCATATGTATATAATAAATCATCTGCCGTTTGCTCTGCTGTTAATCCAATAGGTAATTTAGCCCAAACAAATAACCCGGAAGCATTTTTATCATAAGTACAACCTAGAGCATCTGCAATCTGCCAAGCTACGTTTCGACGTTTTTCATAAATCAAATTTAAGTTAGCAAACCAACTTTGATCAGATTGCAAGGCTGCAATAGCTCCTTGCTGAATTCCGTAAAACATGCCAGAATCCATATTGCTTTTTACTTGCAAAACTGTAGTAATATTTTCAGCAGATCCTAATAACATTCCCACTCGCCACCCTGCCATATTAAAGGTTTTGCTCAATGAATTTAGTTCTAAGGCAACTTTTTTAGCCCCTTTTACGCTTAAAATACTTAGCGGATTATCATTTAAAACAAAACTATATGGATTATCATTAATTAATAAAATACCATGTTTCTCAGCAAAAGCTACTAAATCTTCATATAACTTTTTAGTTGGATTTTTACCCGTTGGCATATGTGGATAATTAACCCACATTAATTTTACTTTTGACAAGTCGTGTTTTTCTAATTCCGCTGTATCTGGATACCAATTGGTATCATCATTCAAATCATAATAAACAGGTTCAGCCTCCAACAAATTAGTTACGGAGGTGTAAGTAGGATAACCAGGATTGGGAATCAAAACTTGATCCCCAGCATTTAAAAAAGCCATTGAAATATGCATTATTCCTTCTTTTGAACCCATTAAAGGCAAAATTTCATTTTCAGGATTTATTTCAACACCGTAATATTTATTATAAAAATCAGCAATTGAAGTCCTAAATTCAGGTAAACCTTGGTAACTCTGGTAACCATGTATATTATTTTGCTCCAAAGCATTTTGCATAGCCCTGCTCACCGTAATTGGCGGATCTAAATCCGGACTGCCAATACCAATATTGATTATAGGCTTTCCTTCTGCTTTTAGCTGACGAACCTCTCTTAATTTTTTAGAGAAGTAATACTCTTGAACGCTATTTAATCTATTAGCTTTAGTTGGCATGTTTACGTTTACTTTGTTCGTATTCTCCTAAAATTTTTAACTCACTTACTTTTCCATTTACCGTTTCAATTGCTTTTTGAAACTGATCATAATCATCAAATACCACATCTGCAAAAAAGGCATAATTCCAAGGGTTATCAATAATAGGTAGTGACTGTATTTTGGATAAATTCATATTGAAGTCCGCAAAAATACGTAAAACGTCTGATAAACTTCCTGTTTCATGGTGTGTTATAAAACGCAATGAGGCTTTGTTCACTTTACTCGGTCTTGTAATATTTCCGTTACTTTTCTTCAAAATAAAAAATCGGGTATAGTTCTGCTTTCTGGTTTGTATTTCGCTTTCTATAATATTTAAATTATAAATTTCTGCTGCCTTTTTGCTAGCAATGGCAGCAATTCCTTTCAGTTTTTTATCATTAATTTGTTTGGCAACTTCTGCAGTATCTGTTTCTTCTACTAATTTTATGTGCGGGTAAGCTCTAAAGAATTTTCTACACTGCAATATTGCCATTGGATGCGACCAAACTTCTTTTATATCCTGTAAAGACTGACCTTTCAACCCCATTAAATTATGATGAATAGGCAAATGAACCTCGCCTTGAATTTTTAAATCGAATTCGTTAATCAATGCATAATTAGATAAAATTGACCCTGCTAAGGTATTTTCAATCGCCATTACTGCACCATCTACCCTGTTGTCATTGAGCATTTGTGGCATTTCATCAAAAGACAGACATTCCTTTAAAGTAATGTTCTCACCAAAATACTGATGTGCCACAATATGGTGGAACGAACCCATTATACCTTGAATTGCTATATTCATTTTTAAATCAGTTCATAAAAAAAGCCTCGAATTAACGAGGCTTCTATATGATTGTGTTTACATATTATTGTTTAAAAACACTTACAAAGCCTCGCTTCATCTTATAAAAATAAAAGAAGTAAAAATAAGCTTGCCAAGTGTTATTTAATTTCATTTTTTACAAATTGAAAAGACAAAGCTATACTTAAAATTTAAAAAAACAAATTTTTTTAGTGATTTGTCTTGTTTTTTGCAGATTTTACAAATACTTATATGATTATTTAAGGAAATCTTATATTTTTAAAGTTAAATTTATCTCATGAGAAAAGTAATATTCATTTTAATTTTAATTCTTTTTGTTTCTTCCTGTAGCAAACAGCAGAAAAACAATAAACCAAAAACAGATGAACAGCCCAAGCCAAATATTGTCTTTATCATGTCTGATGATCACGCTTATCAGGCCATAAGTGCATATTCTGATAAATTGATACAGACCCCGAATATAGATCGAATTGCCAATGAAGGTATACTTTTTAACAATGCCACCGTTACCAATTCCATCTGTGCACCTTCACGAGCGGTCATCCTTACGGGAAAACACAGTCATTTGAACGGTAAAATTGATAATATCAGCAAATTTGATACTACCAATGTAACTTTTCCGCAACTGCTTCAAAATGCAGGCTATCAGACAGTAATGTTCGGTAAATTGCATTTTGGTAACAATCCCAAGGGCTTTGATGAGTTTAAAATCTTGCCTGGGCAGGGTAGTTATTACAACCCAAGGTTTATTACTCAACAAGGTGATACTACAATAACTGGCTACGTTACTGATATTACCACTGACTTAGCCTTAGATTGGTTACAAAACAGGAGAGTAAAAGACAAACCTTTTCTCTTAATGTATTTGCATAAAGCACCACACAGAGCATGGTATCCTGATGAAAAACACTATAAAGAGTTTACCAAAAAAACCTTTCCATTACCAGAAACACTTTTTGATGATTATGCAGACAGAGTTGCTGCAAGCACCGCAGAAATGAGCATTTTAAAGCACATGCATTTATCTTACGACAATAAGGTAGATAAGGAAGTTTTAAAAAGAATGGGGATCTTCAAGGGCTTGGCAAGGTCAGAAACTAGACGAATGACACCAGAACAAAGGGAAAATTGGGATAGTGTTTACAACCCTATTATTGATGAGTTTGAAAAACGTTATCCTACTATGGATGATAAACAATTAATGGAGTGGAAATACCAACGTTACCTGCAAGATTATTTGGGTACCATTGCCTCCGTTGATGATAATGTGGGGAGAGTATTGGATTATTTAGATAAAGAAAAATTAGCTGAAAACACCATTGTTGTTTATACTTCCGATCAAGGTTTTTATTTAGGTGAACACGGATGGTTTGATAAGCGGTTTATGTACAACGAATCGTTTAAAACACCTTTATTGATTAAGTGGCCAAACAAAATTACTGCAGGCACAACCGAAGAGGAAATGGTACAAAACTTAGATTTTGCTCAAACTTTCCTTGAAATTGCTGGTGTAAATGCCCCCAAAGATATGCAGGGTAAAAGTCTTGTCCCATTGTTGACAGGAGAAAAAGAAAAATGGGATAGAGATGCTGTGTACTACCATTATTACGAATATCCTGGTGAGCATACGGTAAAACGACATTACGGAATAGCGACCAAGGAATACAAAATCATTCACTTTTACCACGATATAGATGTTTGGGAATTTTACGACCGTAAAAAAGACCCACAAGAAATGAATAACCTTATCAATAATAAAGAGTATGCTGATGAAATTGCAGAAATGAAACAAAAATTGAAAGACACAAGAACCAAGTATAAAGATTCTGAAACATTGGATAATCATTATATCAATCTGTATAAAAATAGAAAGTGATTTTACCTTTTTGATTTTTAAAAAATTATATCCTTCCAAAAAAGATGTGATATGTAGTACATAATACAAATTTTAGTATCTTCGCATCTCCTTTAACCTGCAAAACATGAGACTAAAAAAAATAGCAGCAATAATTCTTTCTTTTTTGTTCGTTGTTTTGGTTTCTGGGCAAGAACTTCCTAAAATTACAATAACCGATTTACAAGATTTACCAGCAGAGCAAGGCAGTGATGTCTCTTTGGGTTATGCAGGTATGTTGGGTGGTTTGCAAAATGATGTTATTATTGCTGCTGGAGGTGCTAACTTTCCCGAGGCATTACCATGGAAAGGCGGTAAAAAAGTTTGGACCAAGAATATTTATGTTCTTGATGATGGGAAATGGCAACTTTCCGATACTAAATTGCCTATTCCATTAGGTTATTCCGCTTCAGTATCTACTGAAAAAGGCATTTTAAGCATTGGTGGTAATAACGAATCAGGAAATACCGATAACGTGTTATTACTTTCTTATGACAAAGAGAGTAAAAAAGTAAACATTACAGAATACCCATTTTTACCGCAACCACTTGCTTTTGCAACTGCCGAAATTTTTGAAGATTATGTCTATGTTATTGGTGGTAGAAATCCTAAAAAAAGTACCAACTCGTTTTACCGTTTGGACTTGAAAAACCCCAAAAATTGGGAAAAATTAGACAATTTTCCCGGCCCGGCCCGGGCGGTACATACTTCAATTGTTCAAAATACAGGAGATTCTAAAAAAATATTCGTACTTGGAGGTAGAAATGAGACTGCTGGTAAGAAATCTGAAGCACTGAGTTCTTATATTTCGTACGACCTTAACAAACAAACTTGGCAAGAAGAAGGTGATATTTTAATTGATGGCAAACCCAGTGTATTGATGGGTGCTTCAACGGAAGCTTTAGGTTCTATGCATATTCTGGTTTATGGTGGGTCAGACGAAGTTTTGTTTGACAAATTAGAAAATTATGGGTTACAATTAGCCTCTAAGCCCCATGATTCTATCGCAAATAAAATCATTACAGAGAGAAACGAAACCCTAAATAATCATCCTGGGTTTTCAAAAGATATTTTAGCCTATAACACAGTAACTAAACAATGGTTTGTCGATGAAACTCTAGAATCCAAGATACCCGTAACCGCTCTTGCGTTTTCAACCAAAGACGGTTTTACCATAGTCTCGGGAGAGGTTGCTCCGGGTATGAGAACTCCTAAAGTGCAACAATACATCGTTGCCGATGCTGCAGAACCTTTTGGTTTGGTAAATTATATCGTTTTGGCAGCTTATCTTTTAATTTCTTTATTAATTGGTGTTTATTTTGCAAGTAAGCAAAAATCAACGGATGATTATTTTGTGGGTGGCGGCCGTATCCCATGGTGGGCCGCAGGGCTTAGTGTTTTTGGGACTTTATTGAGTGCCATTACGTTTATGGCTATTCCGGCAAAGGCATTTTTAACAGATTGGTCTTATTTTATGTTAAATATGTCTGCTATTTTGATAACTCCAGTTATCGCCCTTGTATTTATTCCGTTTTTTAATAAATTGAAAATTCAAACTGCTTACGAATATCTTGAAGACCGTTTTAATTATGCCGCCAGAGCTTTTGGTAGTTTATCGTTTATTTTATTTCAATTAGGTAGAATCGGAATCGTACTATTATTACCCTCATTGGCCATTTCAATCGTAACCGGTATTCCCGTGGATACCAGTATCATGATAATGGGTGTTTTGTGTATTCTCTATACCACTTTTGGTGGGATAGAAGCCGTAATTTGGACAGATGTGTTACAAGTAATTGTACTACTTGGTGGAAGTGTTTTAGCCGTAATATGGATATTAACGCACACCGAAATGCCCTTTAGCGAAATGGTGACTTTTGCTTCTGAGAATAACAAGTTCAATATGGACAATTTTGATTTTAACTTTACGGATACCACCTTTTGGGTCGTCCTCATTGGTGGATTGGCTTCTGCTTTGGTTACCCAAGGTACCGATCAAACTATAGTGCAACGCTATTTGACAAGTACAGATGTAAAAGATTCTCAAAAAACGTTATATACAAATGCAGTGCTGACCTTACCAGCATCCATTATCTTTTTTGGAATAGGCACCCTACTATTTATTTTTTACACTGAAATGCCAAATAAACTTTCTCCTGCTATTTCAAATAATGATTCTATTTTTCCATGGTATATTGTAAGAGAATTACCCATTGGCGTTTCAGGATTATTAGTTGCTGGAATTTTCTCAGCAGCCATGTCCAGTATCAGTAGTAGTCTTAACTCCGTTTCAACTGCTTATTGTAATGATTTTCATAAGCATTTTAGACCAAAAGTAGCTGATAAACAATTATTAAAAATCGCAAGAATCGCAACCATATCCACAGGTATAATAGGAATGATTTTAGCATTGTGGATGGCAAGTTCCGACATTAAATCACTTTGGGATCAGTTCTATAAATTCCTCGGACTCTTTACAGGTGGACTAGGTGGAATGTTTCTGTTAGGCATGCTTACCAAAAAAGCCAATGCCAAAGGGACAATGATAGGTCTGGTTTTAAGTGCAATTACCATTTTCTACATCAGCAATTATACTGACATTAACTTCTTAATGTATGCCTTTTTTGGGTTGACTTCCTGTTTTGTGTTTGGGTATGTGTTTAGTTTGATGTTTAAAGAGAAGTAAATTACAATCAAACAGATTCCTCGTACCTCGGAATGACAAATTTGAAACTGTCATTCAGAGCGAAGCGAAGAATCTAAAAATTTTAAGTACAAATTGCTTATTTTTCCAACTTATCCTCTCCATCCGTTAACCATTCTAACGAAAAGCTAACAAAAGGGTTTTCTGTATGATTATCCTTTTCAAACAACAACCCTATATCCCCATTTTTAAGCACGGTTAACGTTGAATATGCAGAACTTCCAGGATAAATAGTTTTTCCTTTTGACCAAGTTTTTCCTTCGTCATAACTTATTTTTACGGTCATGTTTTCACGTTTGTCTTTGCTACTGGCATTTGAAAACAACAATCTATTTTTCTTATAACCGTCTTCAATTGAAGTATAGCGGATAATGCTAGCATTACATGCTGGATCAATCAAATCTGTTTGTGCTCTGGTCGTCCAAGTGTTTCCATTATCAGTTGAGGTGTGTACATATCGCATCCCTTCCTTATTATTAACTCTAGCATTTACCATTAAAGTACCATCGACCAATTCTATTATTTTTGATTCATTTGCAGGTTTTAATGGACTGTCAATGAAGAACCAAGTTTTGCCATGGTCGTCACTACCAAAAACATGCATACCACTGTCTAAATTTACCATGCAATGTAATAATCGTCCATCTTTGGTTTGAATACCTCGACCAGAAGTAATAAATTTAAAATCATTATGCCATTCTGGTTTGGCAATTTGTAAAGTAATGTCTTCGGGTTCGCTCCATGTTTTTCCATTATCTGAACTTTTTGTAACATGTAAATAATAAACATTGAGTTCTTTATCTAAGTCCATAAAATTATAGAACATAAAAATTTCATTGGTTATATTATCTACAATCATTGAAGGATCAGAAGCTGATTGCCCATAAGGAAAATCGATTACGCGTTCAATACCTGACCATGTTTTACCATTGTCTGTACTGCGCCTAATAACAATGTTAATTTCTTTACTCCATTTTAAATCACCACAAGAAGGCACACGTTCATCAATAGCGGCGATTAAATCGCCATTTGGAGCGGTAACTAAGGCAGGAATACGATAGCAATTTACGCTATCCGCCATTGAGGTGTTAAATAAATCCGAAAAAACTAATTCTTTACTAAGTTTTTTAGGTTCTTGATTCGTTGCTTCTTTTTGAGCATTACAAGAAATAAGACTTGTACTTGTAATCAATACGGCAAATAGGAGTGTTTTCTTCATAATTTATTAATTTAATTGATGTGATTTTTTAACCTTTTCTTCCAAAACGAATACCCTTTTTCATTCAAATGAAGTCCGTCATGTGTGTATTTTGCTTTTAAATTGCCATTTTTATCTGAAAATGGCTTGTGAATGTTTAAGTAATTGATATTTGTTTTAGATGTTATAATTTTTAATTTTTCGTTTAGTTGTATAATTTTGTCACCATTACTCTTATGACCATTAAACTTATTGCCAACATCGAGGTTTACAGGTAATATGGTTTGCACATAAATGATTGTACTCGGTGATTGCACTTGTATTTCTTCAATTATTTCTCTAATTTTTTCGGCAACATAATTTACCGTTTTTCCTCTCGCTAAATCGTTCGTACCAATCAATAAAAAAACCTTTTTGGGTTTTAGTTTCGTTACCGCTTCTATACGATTCAAAATCCCATCTGTTACGTCACCGCTAATGCCTTGATTGATGGCATTAATAGTTGGAAATAGCTCTTTCCATTTACCGCCATCGGTAATGCTATTTCCTAAAAATATGATTTCATCTTCAGTATCTTTTTCAGTTTCAAACTCTTCTTTTTTATTGTAATAATAGTCTGAGTAAGTTCTTAAAGTAGGGTCAAATTTTAAGTCCAGAACTTCATTTACATTTCCGTTAACATCAATATTTACTGGAACACAGGTAAACATCCATTTCCACGAAGTGCCACCATGCGGAATTTTTATTAAGACCTTATTCCATCCTTTTTTTAGATCTATTTTTGTAGGTTCACGATAAAAATAATCCTCATCAATAAAGGGTATTTCATGGGTGTTTGTTCCCAAACCTGGTTGTTTCCAAACGGGTGGTCCTATTTCTTCATCATTTACCCAAATTTTTGGATTGGTGGTATGCCATTGCCCTTGATCGGGAAAAGGACCTCCTCTTCTGCCTCCAGAACGTGACCATCCTTGAAATCCTATCCAAAAATCTTGTGTTTTATGCTCTGAAGAATAGATGTTGGTATAGGCATAATACGTCCCACTTATTTTATCCGTCAAAGCAGGAAAACCGAAAAAGTGTTTGAAATGAATGGTTGCACCCGCAATATTTTGGGACCACTTGTAAAGTTTATCCCCAATTTTATATGAATTTTTAATTCCATCTTCGACAGGGAACATCCATTCTAAATCTCCTCGATGGTCAAAAGGGCCAATGACTTTCCATTGGATATCTGTTTGCTTAACATATTGGAATTCCTTATCCTTAAAAAATAAGTCTCTATGGGCAATAACTTTACTTTCAAAATCAGCAAAATTTTTAAATTCTTTGCTATCAACTGGCGGTAATTTTGCCCAATATTCAGGATAATCCTTGTCTCTTCCTTTCCAAATAGCATCCGCATAAAAAACGATGGCCGGATACACAGGATTGTGCTTTAAAATATTTCTCTCCTCACTTACTTTATCATCAGGCCAAACGCATAAAATGCCCCCTAATGCCTCGTCATCACCTGTTTTTTGTCTTGTAGGTTGTTGAAAAAATAAACGGCTCATTCCCGCAAAAGGATCAAGGTGATTTACGTAATTAGCTCTAGAATCAATAAAACGATGCCCTTTTCTTGGCGGATGTTGTGCCCATAATTGCCCAATGGATGTAGTATCTTCTTTTATTCTGATACCTTCTTCCCAAACAATAACTTCCCTGTCGTGTTTTTTGAGCAAAGCCATTATGTTTAAAATCAGCTCATTATCAACATATTCGTAGCTGTTTCTGACCTCGTCCGTACCAATGTGAATATACGGTGTAGTTGTAGCATCGGTCAAGCTCAACAATTCTTTAAATAAATCCAAAAGTACGGGTTCTACTTTTTTATCTCGCATGGTTTCAAAACCAAAAGCAGTTCTAAATGCATCAGTATGGCCGGGAATATCAAATTCGGGAATTATAGTGATATGTTTCGCTGCCGCAAAAGTTACGAGTTCTTTAAAATCTTCTTGTGTATAAAAATCGCCTTTTCCGCGTGTAAAAGTAGACTCGTTTTGTAATTGAGGATAGATTTTACTTGCCAATCGCCAAGCGGGATTGTCTGTTAAATGCCAATGAAAAATATTGTATTTGTACACGGCCAAAACTTCAATTTGTTCTTTCAATTGAGCGATGGATTGAAAATTTCTGCCTGTATCGTGCATTAATCCTCTTATTTTAAAGGCAGACCAATCGGTAATGGTAAGGCGTGGGAATATTCCATGACCATTGCCTTGTCTAAAAACTTGTTTTAGCGTTTGAACCGCATAAAACGCTCCTTTGCTTGTCTTTGCAGTTATTGTGATGCCCTCATCAATACTTAATGTATAGGCTTCATCGCTAGTGTTTTCTGCAATTTCTTTGTGGATAAATTTTATTTTTATTCCTTCGCTATCTTGCGATAATCCTTTTACCGTTAAAAAGGATTTTAACAATTCACTTTCAACATCAAAATCACCATTTTCAATGGCAAAAGCTGTAAAATGAGTTTCTGAACTGCCATATTCTATCTGTTGTGGTGTGGGAATTATAGGGTATTTAGCTTCCAACGAATCATAGTCCACCTGAAAAGCATAACTTTTTATTAATCCAACAAGAAATAATATGTAAAACAGCTGTTTTTTATTCATTACTCGACCAAATTTGAAAAAGTGGATGCTGGCAATCCACTTTTATTAGCTAAATTAGCTTCTGTAAATGGTTTATAACCATACCTTACATATCTTGGATTCTTTATTTGAGGATGCCAAACTTCTAAAATATCATGTTTTATTGTGCTTTTAGCTGACTTAAAAACTCTATCTGTACCAGCAATTTCAATATCCTTAACTGGTTTGTTATCCTTTGTTTTTAGACCTTCACCAAATTGAAAATGAACTTCAAGTTTATCGCCAAGTACGTTAACATAATCCAATAATGGCCCAGAAAAGGCGATGTTTTTACCATAAGTTTTGGCTAAAGCAATGTTTGATAATCTTTTACCAACCACCCATTTTTGCGTAGGATGCACGTCTGTTCTGTGCCCAACATCTGAACTTACTGCCATTCCTGTATTAGGAATGGACAACAATCTGCGTTGTGAATCTCGAAAAGCTCCCCAGCCCAATCTTTCCATACTGCTCAATTGCACATAATAAAAAGGCAATTCAGGATTGTTAAACTGTTTCCGCCAATCTTCAACCAACATTTTAAAGAGTTTTTCGTGTAACATGATTTGTTCGGCATTTGATTCTCCTTGATACCAAATTACACCTTTAAAAGGATAATTTTTTATAGGTTCAATCCCTGCATCAAATAAAATAGTCGGTTCGTAAGGGTGTCTAACTCCTTTTTTGTTCTTATCTGCAATATTTTCAACCATTCTATTTGCCACCCAAACATCCGACATGGTATTTAACCATGTATCATTTAGTAAATCAATGCTCTGATGGTCTTGTTCCATGGTACTTCTGCTTATATAGCTTTGTGTTGGAGCACCGCCAACTGCGTTACAAACAATACCGATTGGTATGTTTAACTCTTTTTGTAGATTATACCCAAAAGCATAGGCAACCGCCGAAAAATTCTCAATAATTTCTGTATTTGTGTTTGACCAACCCATTGATTTAAAATAATCTTGAGCATTAATTAAACTCAATTCTTCATGTGTTAATTTTCCTGCTTTTAGTACTTTCGGATCTAAGGAAAACAGGAATAGTCGCTCATTTAACGAATCTATTAACACCGTTTTAGCGTGTTTGGATTGATTGACTCTCCAATCCATATTCGATTGTCCCGAAGCCAACCAAACTTCACCGATATACACTTCGTTTATGGTAATGTCTTCAGATAATTTTGATTGTATCGATAATTTATGCGGCCCTCCTGCTTTCATAACAGGAAAAATAGCTTGCCATTTGCCGTTATCAGGAACTTGAACTAACTTTTTATGTCCGTTAAACGTTATTTTTAAGTCATCATTAGCGTTTGAAATTCCTGAAATTTTAACCGGTTTATTTCGTTGTAAAACCATCTTTTCTCCAAATAAAAGGGGTAATTGTAGGCCGCCAAAATTGCCAGTAATGGCACTGTAGGCCTGTTGGGCAATAATTGCTGCTCCTTTTTTTGTAGGATGTAAATTGTCTGGAAAATATTCTGGAAATAGGTACAATTTTTCATGCAAATCAATTAACTGTACATTGGCGGAATCGGCTATTTTTTCGATTTTAGCTTGAATTTCCTTAAAACTCTCACGCATGCCTTCTTCAAACCAATGATGCCCAGAAAAAGTGGGTGTCATTTTACAAATAATTACTTTGGGTTTTGATGCTAGGTTTTGATAAATGGTAATCATCTCCAAATAATCTGCTACAAATTCATCTTTATGCTCTGGCCAGTTGTTATTTCCCTGATCGTTTAATCCTAAATGAATTATGACAATATTGGGCAAAAACGCTTGTGATTCTTGAAAAACTTCTTTATCCCAATAGGGTTTATGTCCGTTTTTGAGCATGGTAGCACCGTTAAAACCGAAATTTTCAACTTGATAGGTTTCCCCAAGTAGTTGTTGTAATTGAGCGGGATATGAATTTTGTTCACGATTTTCAATTCCCGCACCATAAGTAACGCTATTGCCTATGCAAGCCACTTTTATCGTTTGGGCATTAGACATAACTATTTGTGTAGCAACAAATAGGATGAAAAAACGTAATTTACTGTTAATCTTCATTAAAATTATGTCTAAGAACTATATAGTAATGGGAAAAATTTACCTTCCATTTTTTTGCCTTTTGGTATTATCGGTACTCCCTGTAAAAGTTCATCATTGGTATTACTAATAGTTCCATCTGCAAAGACATTTAAAACAAAAGCTCTTCTACTTATTTCGGACTTGTTTTCATAGGAACCATGAACCATCAAAGGGTGATGAAAGGTAGCATATCCTCTTTTTAATTCAATAGGCACAGGTTCAAACTCTTGTTTTTGTTCTTCTGTTAGATATTTTAAAAGTCCCTCCATGTCTCCAGCAAGTTCAGGGGCCTTCAATAATCCCCATTTATGACTTTTAGGAATGTAATGAAGACATCCATTATCAACAGTTGCATCATCCAGTCCAGTCCAACATGTTAAATGCTGCATGGCAATGGTGCGTGTCCAGTATGAATAATCTTGATGCCAAGCCACTACACCTCCGTGTTTTGCTGGTTTACAAAATAGTTGATCGTGCCAAAAGCGAACGGGTTTATTTTCAAGTAATTGGTGAGCAGCCATAACAAAGGCAGGATTCCATAATACATCATGAAAACCTTTAGCAATACGCCAATGCCCCAAAGAATGAAATAAAACCGAATTAGGATCATTAGATTCATTACTATGATATTCATAAAATAAATGATGTGCTGGATGATTGGGGTTCATGACCTCAACCAATTGTTCATTTAAAAAATCAACCTGATTTTCATCCAGTAATTTAATTCCCGACACATAACCATATTCATGAAAATGAGCAACTTGCTCATCACTTAAGCGGAATTGTTCCCAATCTTCGTGTGATTGGGGCTGTTTGAATAAATCAGTAAGTAACTGATGATAATCTGCTAAATCTTTGATTGTGGGCATAATTTATTTGTTATTGATACATATTTCCTAAATCTGCGTGGTGCAATTCTTCAAAAAAATCCCCTATTGCTTGTGTCGTCACTTTAAAAAAAGTTTCTCCTTTTTCTTTTGTGGATAGTTTTGGATTTCCAACACCTGTGTCTTCAGTTACTGCTGTCCATTGTCTTTGAGCGGAGACCCAACCTTCTTGTAGCCCTTTTAGTTTGAATCTTTTGGCGTTTCCATCACCAGCTTCACTTAATGGCAACACTAATTCAGGTTTTAAAAATAGCATTGCAGAAGTCTCCAGCTCACCTGCATGGTCTCCAGGTTCATCAAAATAGGAGTTGGCATCGGCAGTTTGCCACCAGTTAATTGAACAAATAAATACCTTTGGGAATTCTAGACTTAATTCCCGTATCATTTGCTTAAAATGATTTCCTCCATGAGCATTAACTATAACCAATTTAAAAATTTCATGTTTGTTCAGAACCTGTACAATATCCTTTAAAACAGCATATTGCGTACTTGGATTCATGTTTATACAAAGCGGAACATCTAGTTGCCCAGTATTTACTCCAAAAGGAATTGTTGGCAAAACAATGCTCTTTACCTCTCTTTCCCAAGCCAACTTTGTAGCCTCAATAGCAACGTTTTCTGCTAAAATATTGTCGGTAGCATAAGGTAAATGATAATTGTGTGCTTCTGTTGCTCCCCAAGGTAATACCGCTATAGAATAGGCCTCTTTCTTGACCGTTTTCCAATTGGTTTCTGCTAGCACATAAGGTCTTGGTTCATTAACCATAAAAATTAATTATTTTTATCTAATTCTATTTGTTCAAAAATTTTCCAACACTGATACATGGCACGAGGTATATGAAAACAACCCTTCCATTTTCCTCCTTTTAAATCTAATAAAACTTCACCTTGTCGGTTCAGGTAACCGAACCATTCCCCGTTTTTCGGATCGGAAAAACGGGCCCAAGAGTACTCGTGCACCTTGTTGTACCATTTTTTTATTTCAGGGTTTTTGGTAAGTTGATAGGCTTTAGACAGAGCCACCAAACTCTCCAAATGTACCCACCATAATTTTTGATCCCATTCCAATTGCTGCGGCGGATGGCCTTTAGCATCCAAAAAGTAAAAAATACCACCGTATTTTTTGTCCCAACTATATTCCAAAATATTCAGAATTACCTGTGTAGCTATTTCTATTAAGTTCTTATCATTTCTACGAATCGCTATATCCATCATAAACCACATTGCTTCAATTCCATGACCTGGATTTAATAACCTACCATTAAAACTGTCTTCATGTGAACCATCAGAACGAACAAATTCATAAATAAGCCCAGAATCCTTATCAAGAAACACTTCCATAACCTCTTTAATACTGAAATCGATGGTTTTTTCAACTTCTTCTTTCGGCAAAACTGCTTCCAGCTCCAACACTAAATTGGACAATATCATCGGTAATGAAAACCCTTTTAGAGGTCTTGCGTCTGTAGTTTTTTCATACTGTCCTTTGGGATTGTCTTTCCTTTTCAGAATATTGTAATAGGTTTTTATCGCCAATTGTTTGACCTCATCATCACCAGAGGCCAATGCATACTGACTAAAAGCCATTGCAGCAAAACAATCTGAAAAAATATTATAGGCTTTGACCAAAGGTTTACCGTCTTGAGTAGTTGAAAAATAGAAATCGCCTTTGGCATCTATTCCGTATTTTCTTAAAAAATCAATACCGTTTTTGGCAATGTTGAGCCAATTTTCATTCTTCTCAACATTATTGTACAACATTGAGAATGTCCACGCCTGACGCCCTTGCAGCCACACAAATTTATCGGTATCATAAACATTACCCGTTCTGTCCAAACAAGTGAAATAACCACCGTATAATTGGTCAATGGAATGTTTCTCCCAAAAAGGGATAACATCGTTCAACAAAGTGTCTTTATATAAGAGACTATGATTCATTTTTTATATGTATTACATAATACGAAAATACGAAAAACAAGCTAATTTTTTGAATATTTTTTATACATTTAACCCATAATCACTTTATATGAATACAAAATTAAAAATTGCACCAATAAAAAATATGTCTTTGGTTGATGAAGTTGAGATTCGTGTAATGCAATTTATAAAAGAGAATAAGTTAAAAAGCGGTGACTCCATTCCCAAAGAATTAGAATTTGCTGCGGCATTAGGTGTGAGCAGAACTGTGGTAAGAGAGGCTTTATTAAGATTGAGAACCATTGGTATTATAGATTCTAAAAAGCATAAAGGCATGGTGTTAACCCAGCCTGATATTATAGGAAACTTCGAAAAAGCCATAAAATCGAATTTGTTGGGCGAGGAAACACTAAAAGATATTTTTGAGTTACGACTTATATTGGAGATGGGGATGGCAGATTTGCTGTTTGCCCGTAAAACGGAAAAGGATATTGAAAAATTGGAAAAAATAGTATCAAATGAAGAAGGGCTTCAGCGTGATTCCACTATTTTTACGTTAGATCTGGAAATTGCTTTTCATGGAAAGCTTTATGAGATTTCGGGAAATTCTACCTTAAAACGCTTTCAGGATCTTTTGTTGCCGGTTTTCCGTTACGTGCACGAAAATATGTTACAGAATGCAGGGAATTTTCAATATTCTTCAGGTAAATTTATAACCCATAGAGATATCTTAAACGAACTGATTAAAGGTACGCCCGAAACTTTTAGAATTGCAATGCGACAACATTTAGAGCCACATTTTGAGAGGGTACTGAATGTAGTTCGGAGTTCTGGTTGATGAGTTTGGAGTTTTTTTACAAATCTTAGTGAATCAAATTTTCGAATTTGGAGTAATGAGTTCGGAGTTTTTGCTAAAAAGATCATCAAATCCAATCGCGTCCAACTCCTTTTGAATTCCGACATAATCAGTATCTGTTAAAGTAGTATGAGGGTACCTGCTTGGGCCACAATCGATGCCCAGCGTTTTCATAAAACCTTTGGCCACACCGTTAAATCCGCCATAACTGTCCAAAAGGGTAACAAATCGAACAGCTTTTTTCTGCAACTCTTTTGCTTTAGAGTGTTTGTTGCTCGCTACAAGTTCCGAAATTTTGTAATACAGCGGAGCAAGGTGGTTATAGGTACTACCTACCCATCCTTTGGCTTCGAACGCTCTACTTTCGTAGTTCTTTTCATCAACCCCAAAAAGGATGTTGTATTTGCCATTGTTATAATTAGCACAGTTTTGGTAGGCTTGGAGATTATCCTCAGTAAATTTGATGCCGGCGAAATTCGGTATCAATTTTTCTACCAGTTGTAAAAACTCAACCATATCAAAATCAACTCCGGTCAATACTGGAATATGATAATAATAAAATGGCAAATGAGGAGCTTCCTTCGCTATTTCTTCACAGTAAAAGACTAAACTTTGTAGTGTCTTTGGTTTAAAGTAAAATGGTGCAAGTGCGGCAATGGCATCTACTTTATCTGATGAGTGTTCTGTCAGTTCCTTTGCAACCTTTAAACTAGTATGGCCTACATGATTAATCAATGTAAAATCATCAGAACGGTATTTTGACCATTCTTCGACAATCAGTTTCCTTTCTTGAACGGTTAATGATACAAAATCGCCAGTAGAACCATTTACAAAAGCACCAGCTATGCTGTTGTTTTTTAAAAACGCCTTATAAGAAGCGATAACCTCTAAATTTAGCGATTGGTCTTTGTTCATAGGAGCATACGTTGCCGCTATAAGATTTTTGATTTGCATAAAAATTAGGTTAAATTTAAAAGAGAGTTGTTGTGGCGACAACTCTCTTTTATAAACTGTATATTAAAAAATACAGTTGCAAAACTAACTCAAATTATATTATATAAAAAATTTACTCATTTACCACCCTGTTGTTTGATCTAATGAAGGGTTTCTACCTATCATAGTATTAGAAATTGGCAACAACAATTTAAACTCATCACCCGCATTTAAAAATGGCACTTCGTCAATCACAAATCCGTTGCCTGCTCTACGTAAATCCCACCAGCGTTTGCCCTCACCAATAAATTCTTTATAACGCTCGTTCAAAATAGCATTGGCATTGGCGGTTTGAGAACCATTAGTATATTCATGCGTTGCCACTACGTAATTTGCACCATAGGCTCTCATTCTAACAGCATTAATTTCACCTGAAGGATCTTCGCCCAACAAATTTTTTGCTTCGGCAATCATTAACAATACATCCGCATATCTATAAATAGGTGTATTACTATCAAATATTCGCTCAGAACCATCAACACGACCTAAGAACTTATTAAAAATAGAACCAAAATAGGTAGGTTCGTTATAGGTAGGGTAACCATTGCCATCAGTATATAACCTTATAAAGGTTGCATCTTTTCGGCTATCGTCATTATCATCTAGTAATAAAATAGTCTTTTCAGATTGTCCGTAACGGTTAGCACCGGCTATAATAAAATCTGACATTGAATTACCGTCCTCATCAAACTGAGGGTTAATTTCCGTACTTCTTCCTGTTAAGCTGTTGTAAAGGTTTGAGGCCTCATCTTGTGCATAATCCAAAGCAAAAATAAACTCGCTATTGCCCTCATTGGATGCACCCCAAAGGTCATTAAATGTCGGTGCTAGTTCAAAACCTAATCCTCCTATTTGCTCCAATGCCGTTTTTGCAGTGGTAAAATCGGCTGCTCCACCGCCCATCATGTTACCGGACCAAATAAAAACATCTCCTTTTAACGCCAATGTTGCCGCTTTAGACCAAAAAACATTACCTCCATCAAAAAAACCTTCATTTGTTCC
Source organism: Aureibaculum sp. 2308TA14-22 (assembly GCF_040538665.1). Classification (NCBI taxonomy): domain Bacteria; kingdom Pseudomonadati; phylum Bacteroidota; class Flavobacteriia; order Flavobacteriales; family Flavobacteriaceae; genus Aureibaculum; species Aureibaculum conchae. Next base: position 3,363,339 of record NZ_JBEWXT010000001.1, on the reverse strand, counting down.
AAAAGCATTTAAAGAAGCTTCTATATCAGATTTTATCAATGTAATTACTTCACTTTGCGGAGACCTTGGTTTACTTAAAGAAGAGGGGTCAACATCAGTCAATGGTTCTAAAATAATGGGTACATCTCCCCAAGTCTTTAACAAAGTGTAATAATATAACGCTCTTATGCCATAGGCTTGACCTAACATGTGACTCTTATCATCTTCGTTTACAAATGTAACATTGGGTACGTTTATTAAGAAATCATTTACTCTATGAATATTTGAATACAGTCCAGCCCAACCTGAAAAAGGGGCTGTTGAAACTGTTATATTAGATTCTATCAGCGACTCGTTTGCTGGTGATTCATAGGTGCGACCACCCCAAATATCACTTCTCATTTCTCCTAATAGCCAAAAGGCACCATATGACCCTCTTAAATCTCCGTACAAGCCTGTATGTGCAGTTCTTGCACCAGTTTCAGTGTCCCAAAATCCTGATGCAGTTAACGAACTAGGGCTTGTTAAATCCAATTCACTTTCGCATGAACTGAATAATACTAAAGCTGTAATTATGTAAATATATTTTTTCATTTTCTTAAAATTTAAAATGTTAAGTTAAGTCCAACAGTATAAGTCTTTGGTACCGGAAAAGTTCCATATTGTACTCCACCCTCTTCTGGAGAATCTCCAGAAAAGCCTTTAAAATAGTGTAAATTAGTACCTGTTAAATAAACACTTAGATTCTGTATTTTGTCTTTAAAAATATTAGTTGGCAAATCGTAGCTCAAGGTTACCTCTCTTAACGCTAGATAGTCTCCTTTTTCCCAGAACTTGTTGTTACCGGCTGCTTGTAGACTTCCTCTACCTTCACTACCTCTCCAAACATTTTTAGCACCATTTACAAATACAAAACGTGGTAGGTCTGCATCTGTATTGGTAGGTGTCCATGAATCTAACACTTCAATAGGTTGAGCCAAATTACCCTGAGTTTGTCCATATCCCTTGTTCTTAATATGGTTCCACACCAAATGACCCGTAGCAAAATCCGTTTTAACGAATAAATTGAATCTTTTATAGTTTAGGTTGGTAAACAAACCACCAACGAAGTCTGGTGTTGTTCTACCAATCACTTCTCTGTCTGAACCATTAATAATACCATCGTTATTTACATCTTTCCATTTTACATCTCCTGCCCATCGTTGATTTCGACTAAATCCAGGCATCAATTCATCGGTAATTCCATTGTCGGCATCGGCTTGAGCTTGGGTATCGTAAATATCCTCTTGAATGAAGGCGACAATCAAGTCACCACCGTAACGTTTGCCTTCTTGTAGACCGCCTACCCATTCGTCCTGTCCCGTTTCAGAGTTCCAAATAAGGTTACCACCTTGACGGTTAAAATCATTATCATTCTCTGGTAGTTTTACCACATAATTTCTGTTTTGTGTAAATGTTGCCCCTACATTCCAGTTCAAATCGTCGGTTTTAATAACATCACCATTTATCTCTAATTCAAAACCTTTGTTTCTATAGGTACCGTTATTGGTCAATATTCCACTAAAACCTGTATAAAACGGAAGTGTTAGCGTGGCTAATTTATCCTTTATATCCCTTGAATAAACATCTGCTATAAAACTCAATCTATCATTAAATAAAGATAGGTCTAAACCAAAGTTTAACGTAGTCGCTTTTTCCCATTTAAGGTCTAAGGTAGGTAAGCTTGTATTACCATAACCTGTTTGTCCGTTATAGACTCCTCTACTTCCGTAAGAACCAAAAACACCATAGTTACTCAATACATCTTGATTACCGTTAACACCATAACTTATTCTTGGTTTTAGTTTGGAAATGGTATTGCTTAAGGATGAATTTTCAAAGAATTTTTCGTTATGTGCATTCCATCCAAAAGAAACTCCTGGGAAGAAGCCGAATTTGTTATTCCCTAATCTTGATGAACCATCATATCTGTAGGTAAGACTGACTAGGTATCTATCGTTAAAATCATATAGTAACCTACCAAAAGTAGAAGTTATTACATATTCCGATTCAGAACTTGTAGGAACACCATCTGCCTCTGGTGCAGCATTTAAGGTCTGTATTAAATCCGTTGGGGAATTTCTTGTCCCTGCGGAAGAAAAGAAGCCGTTATTCTTGTAATATTCAGCACCTATCAAAACATTTACATTATGATCTCCGAACTTTTTAATATAATTTAAGGTTCCTGTTAATTGATTTCTTAACGTTCTATTGAGATCAACGCTTGCCTGACGAGCAGTTCTTAAAGGTCCCGTGGTACTTCCTACTCTATATGCTTTGTTAAAGTTCTCGTTATGGTTATTAATTGTAAAATGGCTTCCCGTTAACGCAAAGGTTAAATCATCAAGAATATTCCATTCAATACCAACAGTAGCAGATAAGCGTTGTTCTAAATTCTTTCTGATAAATTTATCTTGATAATATAATGGGTTACCAAAACCTTGGTTTTGCCCAACAGCATAAACATCTGAAAAAGTACCGTCTTCATTACTATCATACGTTCTAGCAGTAGATGCTTGCCCCTGAAACCTTCTAAACACGGTATTATCACTACCTAAAGGACTTCTACTTAAGTTAGAGTGAGTATATAGAATAGTTGAATTTACTTTAAAATTCTCTTTGATATTGTAAGAACCACTAAACTTACCTGAGTAACGTTTAAAACCTGAACCTAAAATGAGTCCGTCATTATCCAAAGCTCCTAAACCTAAATAATACGTACCTTTTTCATTACCGCCGTCAAATGATATATAGTGATCTTTTGATAAGCTTTCTTGGTAAATTCGATCTCCGACATCTTTATTATCAAAAAACAAAATTTCTTGACTCGGATCTAAAATATCGGGAATCGATTTCCAACCGGGTTGATTCAATAAATATTGATTGTCAGGAGTTAGCAATTGCGTAGTAAAAGGGTCATTGGTTGTATTGTTGCCCGTTGCCGCACTATGGTTTCCATTTAAAAAAGCACCAAATGCACCGGGATTGTTCGTGACCTCTCTAAACCATGCTATAGATTGTCTATTGTAATTGATATGGTCTTCAGCACCAATATATTTTTGATCGTCCCTTTCTTTGTTTGAACTATATCTGAATTTATAGTTTACTGAGCTTTTACCTACTTTACCCGTTTTGGTGGTCACTAAAATAACACCATTAGCAGATCTTGCACCATAAATAGCGGTTGCTGCCGCATCTTTTAAAACCTCAATAGATTCGATATCATCAGAATTTAATCCATAAAATGAACTTGGAATACCATCTACTAAAATTAACGGTGCGTCATTTCCAAAATTGGTACCACCACGCAAAATAATTTGCGGTGTAGAACCTGGTTGACCCGTAGTATTGGTAACCCTTAGACCAGCAACCGTTCCTTGAAGGGCAGAACCAACGTTTGATCGGGTTGAAGTTTCTAAAATTCTTGTGTCCAATTTTGAAATAGAAGTAGTTAAGGTAGCTCTTGTTTGCTTACCATAACCAGTAATAACTACTTCAGTTAACACATTAACATCTTCTGCCAATGCTACGCTGATTACATTCTCAGCTCCAACAGTTGCTTCTTGTGTGGTATATCCAACAAAACTAAATACAAGAATATCACCTGTATTCGCTTCAATGGAGTAATTACCATCAAAATCAGTTGTTTCACCTGTACTTGTCCCTTTAATCTGCACAGTTGCCCCTGGTAGTGGTTGACTGTCGCTTGCCGAAGTTACAGTTCCAGTAATTGTTTTTGTTTGTCCATAAGTACTTAAGGGCAGACATAAAAACAATAGCAATATCATCGAAATGATATAATAGTTTTTGTTTCTCATACTAATAAAATTTAATTGAGTTAGTGAAATTTGTATTATATATTATGTATAACATAATGCAATATTATAAAATATTTTTTATTTAGCCATCTTTATGAGAGATATTTTTAAAACATGATTAAATAAAATCAGCATCCCATAGTTTAAAAATTGATTAATTCTTCCTAAATTGCTGAACATTATTCACTTTTATATCTAATCACTAATACTGTCGCCATGAAATCAATAATTTATGCTTTCCTATTCCTTTTTATTCTAAGTACAAACGCCCAAGTAAATGTTACCTATCAAAAACCATCTAAAGAAATTTTAGATTTGGTTGATGTGCCATTGGCTCCATCCGTTAGAATGGACGATAAAAAAACTGTTATGATTTTTCTTTATAGAGATGCTTTTAAAACTATTGCTGAGCTTTCTGAAGATGAAATGCGTTTGGGCGGATTGCGTATAAACCCAAAAACCAATATTGGTAGTAGAACTAACTATTATAACAATATTAAAATGAAAAGTTTGGGCAGTAAAAAAGCAGAATTGATGCAAGTATCTGGTTTACCTGAAAATCCAAGAATAGCGAATTTAAGTTGGAGTCCAGATCAAAAAAAGATGGCCTTTACACAAACTTCTCCAGAAGGCGTTGAATTATGGGTAATTGATATCTTAAATGCGAGTGCCAAAAAATTAACAGACGCTAATATCAATGCCAATATGCGAGATGTTATAAACTGGTTCGAGGACAGTGAGCATATCTTGGTAAAAATGCTATCAGAAGATAGAAAGGACTTAATAAATACAGCTGAAGCAGTACCTGATGGACCCACAGTTTCTGTAAATGATGGTAAAAAAGCACAAAACAGAACCTATCAAGATTTATTAAAAAACCCGAATGATGAACATAATTTTGAACAGTTAGCGTTGTCGGAATTGCATAAAGTTTCTTTAAATGGAACTTCACTAAAATGGTTGGAAACGGCAATGTACGGATCCATAACTTTTTCTCCTGACGGTAATTATGTTATGGTAAATACTATTGAAAAACCCTTTTCATATATAGTAACCTATCGTCGTTTTCCCTCTAAAACTAAGATTTATGCCAAAAATGGGATGGAAATAGCTATAGTGTTGGAATCTCCCTTATTGGAAGACTTGCCCCAAGGTTTTATGGCAACCGAAAAAGGTAGAAGAAACTTGAGTTGGCGTACCGATAAACCGGCAACACTCATTTATGCCAAAGCATTGGATGGTGGAGACCCAGAAAATAAAGTCGATTTTAGAGACGAGGTCTTTCAGCTGGAAGCTCCGTTTAAAGGAGATGGGCAATCCATTTTAAAAACAATAAATAGGTATTCTGGCATACAATGGGCAAATGACAATATGGCTATAGCTTACGATTATTGGTGGAATACCAGAAACACCAAAACATATACATTTAATCCGTCTGATGCCAGTCAAAAACCTATTGTTATTAATGATAGGAATTACCAAGATGTTTATGCAAATCCAGGCTCTTTTATTACTAAAAGAAACGACATGGGCAGTTATGTACTGGCTCTAGATAAGAGAAATAATGCTTATTTAATTGGGAGGGGGTTTTCTGAAAAAGGACAGTTTCCTTTTGTGGATAGAATGAATTTAAAAAGTAAAACCAAACAACGTTTATATCAGTCTAAATATACCAATAAATTGGAAAATTTGAACGATTATGACGTGGATAAAAACCAATTATTAGTTAGGATAGAATCCCCAAGTGAATACCCAAATTATTATTTCAGAAGTGTCAGAAATAAAAAATTAACACAATTAACCTCTTTTGAAAATCCGTTTAAAGCTATTCAAGATGTACACAAAGAAGTGATTACCTATAAGCGTGATGATGGACTGGAGCTTTCAGGTACGTTATATTTACCAGTAGGATATGACAAAGAGAAAAAAGATAAAATGCCGATGATTCTATGGGCTTACCCTAGAGAATTTAAAGATAAAAGTAGTGCTTCACAAAACACCAGTAACCCCAACGGGTTTATTGCACCCTATTGGGGTTCGCCAATTTATTGGGTAAATAAGGGTTATGTGGTGTTGGACGATGCCGCTTTTCCGATTGTAGGTGAAGGTGATGAACAACCTAATGATACTTTTAGAAAACAATTGGTGGCAAATGCCAAAGCTGCCATTGATGCTGTTGACAAGTTAGGGTATATTGATAGAAATCGTGTTGGTGTAGGCGGACATAGTTATGGAGCTTTTATGGTTGCCAATTTATTATCTCATAGCGATCTATTCGCCGCAGGAATTGCAAGAAGTGGTGCATATAACCGTACGTTAACACCGTTCGGGTTTCAAAGTGAAGAACGTAATTATTGGGAAGCTCCTGATGTTTATTACACCATGTCGCCGTTTATGCATGCGGAAAAAATGAAAACGCCTTTATTGTTAACTCATGGTGCTGCAGATAACAATTCAGGAACTTATCCACTACAAAGCGAACGCTATTTCAACGCATTAAAAGGTCTAGGAGCAACAGTAAGATTGGTAATGTTACCTAAAGAAAGTCATGGTTATAGAGCTAAAGAAAGTATTTTGCACTTGCTTTGGGAACAAGACCAATGGTTGGAGAAATACGTGAAGAATAAGGCAGAGTAAGTCGAGATAAAAAGGTACAAGTTTAGAATTTCAAAAATAGGAGCAAGAATTATTGCATATTCCATACCATGATTAGATTGATCGCATTTATATTTTCTTTATGTATTGCTCAGTCAATTATTGCACAAGAAATACCTCCGCTTAAATCCTTTTTACCTAGTGATTATTTAGCAGATAATCAAAACTGGTCTATATCTCAAGATAAATCAGGAATAATTTATGTTGCAAATAGTGCGGGTTTATTAACCTATAACGGTGCATCATGGAAGTTATATAATACGCCAAATGCCTCTGCGATGCGTTCGGTAAAAGTAATTAATAATCGAATATATGTAGGTTCTTATATGGAGTTTGGATATTATGAGAAAAATGAACTTGGAGAGCTTGAATTTACAAAACTCAGTGAAACAATTCAAAATGACATCATTGAAGATGAAGAATTTTGGCAAATAGAACATTATAAAGATTGGATATTATTCAGATCAAGACGGCGAATTTATTTTTATAATCTAAAAAGTAAAAAGTATAGATACCAGACCGTAAATAATTCACTTAATAGCCTGTCCGTTTTTGATAATCAAGTTTATTTTCATGTATCGAGGGAAGGTATTTATACCCTACAAGAAGGGCAAGAAAAGTTAGTCATATCTGACGCTTTGATTAATAGTAAAAGCGTAATCAACTTATTTAAGCTTCAAAATAATTTAGTTGCTGTTACCGATAATGGTATTTTTAAAATTGGTAAAAATGATAATAAACCGCTTAACGAGCAACTAAATAGTATTTTCGAAAATACGACGATTTACTCAGCAATTCAATTAAATGATGGACGTATGGCTCTTGGAACAGTTTCTAATGGACTAATGATCGTAGATTCTGACGGTAATATAACAGATCATATAAAGCAAGAAAATGGATTAACCAATAATACGATACTTTCTCTATTTCAAGACAGTAGCAATACAATATGGCTAGGTACAGATTATGGTATCAACTACATTAATGTAAATACTTCCTTAAAAATTTTTAACGATAGGAGGGGTAAAATAGGTACTGTTTATGATGCTATTAAGTACAATCAGTATATTTATTTAGGTAGTAATCAGGGGTTGTTTTATAAGAGTGATAATAGTTTAGATGAATACGAAATTATTCCAAATACTTCTGGACAAGTTTGGACTCTATTTGAATATAATGGAACATTATTTTGTGGTCATAATTCGGGCACGTTTATTATAAAAGACAGTAAAGCCATTAAAATTGCAGATGTTTTGGGAAGTTGGCTTTTTAGGAAAGTACCTAATCATCCTGAATTGTTGTTACAGGGCAATTATGATGGAATTCATGTTCTCAAAAGAATTGACGGCAATTGGGTATATCAACATAAATTAAAAGGATTCGATTTTTCAAGTCAATATTTTGAATTTGCGGATAATAAAATTATTGTAAACCATGAATATAAAGGTGTATTTGAACTTAAGTTTAACTCAAATTTTACTGAGTTTACAAACATCAAAAAATTTGATAGCCTTATTTCATATCAAAATTCGGGATTAAGTAAATATAAAGATCAAATCTTTTATACAAGTAAACATGGCTTTTTTAAATATAATACTGAAACCATGGAATTTATAAGAAATGATTCTATTTCTAAATTTATAAACGATGATTTTGTTTCGGGTAGAATGACCGTAAATGAGGACGGAATTTGGCTCTTTGGTAAGGACAATCTCATAAATTTAAAGCAAGGTCAACTCAGCAATCAATTAGAACTTAAAAAGGTACCATTTCCGATGACACTTTTTTCTTCTATGAAAGGATTTCAAAAATTGACCAAAATTGATGCTAATAATTACTTGGTGGGATCATCTAATGGGTTTACATTAATTGATGTAAATCATGAAAATAATCAGGAATTCGAGGTCATAATTAATGAAATTGAAAATTATAATATTCAGAATGATTTTATTTCAAAAATTGCACACAGCGAAGACCAAGTATTTAAATACAATACCAACGGCTTTGAAATCAATTATGCTGCACCATTTTACAACGCTATGTATCCTGTTCTTTACCAAACCCGTTTATTAGGGAGAGGAGATAATTGGTCGGATTGGTCAGCAGATCATAAAACCGTTTATCAAAATTTACCTGACGGAGATTATACTTTTGAAGTAAGAGCTAAAGTAGGAGAAATGGAATCAAACAATATTGCGACATTTACTTTTAGAATTGATAAACCATGGTATCGTTCAGCGATGGCCTATGTAATTTATGCTCTATCAATATTGTTTTTGGGCTTTTTTGTTCACTTAAATTATAAACGGTATTACAAGAGGCAACGTCAATTATTGTTAGAACGCAACAAGCGTGTTTTAGCCTTAAAAGAACTAAAAGCCAAAGAGCAACTAATGAATATCGAAAAAGAGCAATTGCAAAAAGATATTGACTTTAAAAATAAAGAATTGGCCATTTCGACTATGAGTATTATTAAAAAGAATGAAATATTAAGTAGCATTAAAAAGGAATTACTAATTAAAAATTCCGAAAAAGCAAAGACCGAAGTTATAAAGATTATCAATAAGAACATCAATAATAATAAAGATTGGGAATTTTTAGAAGAAGCATTTAACAATGCAGACAAAGATTTCTTAAAAAAAATAAAAAATATTCATCCCGATTTAACTCCAAATGACTTAAGATTTTGTGCCTATTTAAGGCTGAATTTATCCTCTAAAGAAATAGCTCCATTACTTAATATTTCGGTAAGAAGTGTAGAAATTAAAAGGTACCGTTTACGCAAAAAATTAAACTTATCTCATGAAGATAGCTTAATTAACTACATTTTAGAGATCTAGACACTACATCATTTGGCATTATTACCTCAACATTACCTCAACATTAACATATCTTTATAATTTTATTTTATACTTTTTAAGATTTTCCAAATGTCTTAATCCTAGCTTAAAATGGAGTTGTAATACCTATGAACACTATAAAATGTTTTAAATTAACCCATTTCTTTACTATATTAACATTACATCATATATAATGCTGTATATTTTTTGTTGAGGTGATTTTTTTTGTTTGAACAATGTTTGTATGTAGTTTTAACACATCAAATAATAAACATATGAAATCAAATTTATCGCTTATCATTTTTTTATTTTTTTCAATGTTGGTCTTTGGCCAAGATTTAGAAATAAAAGGAACCGTATTTGAGGCAGCTACTAATTCACCCTTACCCGGTGTAAATGTAATTGTAAAGAATACTACCACCGGAGTTACTACAGATTTCGATGGAAATTTTGTTATTACCAAGAGAACGATTGGAGACATCTTAGTTTTCTCGTTTATTGGGTTTACCGATCAAGAGGTTACTATAACTGGTAGTGACTTTTTAACAATTCAACTTCAAGAGGATGCTCAATCTTTAGATGAAGTTGTTGTCGTTGGATATGGTACACAACGTAAAAAAGAAGTTACTGGAGCTGTAACCGTTGTTAGTGCTGAAACTATAGAGAATTTAAAACCGACTCGAGTAGAGCAGGCCCTACAAGGTCAAGTACCTGGTGTTAACATAACATCACAATCAGGTTCTCCGGGTAGTGGTGCTACTATTAATATTAGGGGTATTTCGACTAATGGTGATAGTAGACCTTTAATAATGGTTGATGGAAACGTCATTGAGGATTTAAGTACTATAAACCCTGGTGATATAAAAAGCATTAATGTATTAAAAGATGCTACCGCTGGTATTTATGGTGTAAGAGCTGCGAACGGTGTAATCTTAATTACTACTAAAACAGGTAGAAAGAGCATGTCACCAAAATTTGAATTCTCCTCTTATGTTGGTTTTCAAGAAACTACGCGAAAGATTCCCGTTTTAAATGCTACTGAATATGCTGTCATTAATAATGAAGCATTTGCGGCTGGGGGTATGACGCCTAGGTTTACTGATATTTCCAATTTAGGATCAGGAACCAATTGGCAAGATGAAGTTTTTGAAACTGCACCTATTTCTAATTATAGTATAAGCCTAAATGGAGGTGGCGAAAATTCTTCTTATAGTTATGGAGCCAATTTTTTAACGCAAGATGGTATTGTGGGGGGAGATAAATCAAACTTCAATCGTTTCTCAACACGTTTCAATTATAATTTGGATTTCTTAAAGAATTTTAAATTTAATTTTTCTACTATATATACAGATGCTAATAAAAATAAATTATCTGAAAATGCATTAGGTTCAATTTTGTTTAATGCATTAAATATGGATCCTACGCTAACTGTTTATGACGAAAATGGTGATTATACATTAGCAGAAGGCTTAGGAAATGAAGTTATAAACCCTTTAGCACAAATAGAAAATACGTATGACAAAGATAAAACCGACAAAATAAGTTTTGTTGCAGGACTCAGCTATAATTTCTTTAAAAATTTTACTGCTGAAACGCGTTACCAGTTCAATCATGCCTTAGTAAATACTAAAGTATTTTCTCCTCAGGCATTCTATGGTTCTGGTAAAGTATTTAATAAGGACAGAAGTGAGGTTCAAAAGATAAGAAGCACCTATACTGATTATACTTGGGATAGCTTTATAACCTATCAAAATACAATTGCTGAAAATCATAATGTAAAGGCTTTATTAGGTATGTCGGTTTTCAAAACCACGGGAACATTTTCTAATTTTAAAGGTTTTGATATACCAGATAATGCCTTTGAAAATGCTACTATTGAAAATGCTACAGATGTAGAAGATGTTTTGTTTCAACAGCCCAAAAAGTTTGATCAAAGATTATTATCCTATTTTGCTAGGGTACAATATGACTATAAAGGTAGAATTTTATTCTCAGGTGTTATAAGACGTGATGGGTCAACAAGATTTGCTCCAAATAATAGATTCGGTTATTTTCCATCTGCATCAATAGGGGCTATCTTAATTGATAACGGTGATGCTGTTAACTTCTTAAAACTTAGAGGTAGTTATGGTGTTATAGGTAATGACAGAATAGGTGATTTTAGATACGTCTCTTTATTAAATGGAGAAGGTGTATATGTTTTTAACGAAACTAGGGCGTTTGGTGCGGCAGCCGGTGCTTTATCAAATCCTGAAATTAAATGGGAAAAGCAAAAGACCTTAGACATTGGACTTGACGCTAAATTTGCAAACAATAAAATTGACGTTACGTTGGATTATTTTAGTAGAGAGACGGAAGATTTATTGTTAGTACCTTCTGTATCTGGAATATTGGGAGTTGCTGCTCCTGGTGCCTCAGCACCGACAATTAATGCTGGAACTGTAGAAAATAAAGGTATTGAATTCTCAATAGCCTATAAAGACAGGTTGTCAGAAAATTTCGATTTTAATATAAGCTATAATTTTACAACGCTTAAAAATGAAGTTTTAGCGGTTAGTAGTAATACAGACTTTTTAACTGGTGGACAATTTGGTGTAGGACAAGAGCCGCCTTCAAGAATGGAAGTTGGTTTTCCAATAGGTTATTTTTATGGACTTCAAACAAATGGAGTATTTCAAAATCAAGCAGAGGTGGATGCACATGCCAATCAAGCAAATGCGGCACCTGGTGATTTAAAATATGTAGATATTAATGGAGACGGAGCTATAGATTCAGATGACAGAACAGATATTGGTAACCCAATACCAGATGTTACTATGGGTTTAAACATTGGGTTTAATTATAAGAATTTTGACTTTAGTACATATACCTATGCTTCGGTTGGTAATGATATTGTTCGTAACTACGAACGTCAGCAAAATCAAACCAACAAAGGAATTCAGTTTTTAAATAGATGGACTGGCGAGGGAAGTACAAACTCTTTTCATAGGGTTACTAATGGGGCAAACTCAAATAGTCTCTTCTCAGACTTTTATGTAGAAGATGGTTCTTATGTGAGAATTCAAAATGTACAATTGGGTTATACCTTTGGTGATAAGTTTAAAGAAGCCACTAAAATAGACAATGTAAGAATTTACGCTTCCGTAAATAATTTATATACATTTACTGAATATCGAGGTTTTGATCCCTCAGCATCATCAGGAGCACCAATAGGTGGTGGTATAGATTTTGGATTCTATCCAGTTCCTAGAACATATTTGTTTGGTATAAATATTAAATTTTAAGATTATGAAAATCAAAAAAGAAATTATAAACTATATAAGTCTTATAGCATTAATGCTTGTGTCATTTTCATGTGGTGATGACTTTGTTGATGTTAAGCCAGAAAGTGAAAATTCTGAGAACTTTTTTAATTCAACTGAAGATTATGAGCGTGCATTGCTTGCAGCTTATGATCCATTGCAATCAACATACTTAAACGTAATGCTGGGTGAAATAGCATCTGACAATACACTGGCTGGCGGCGAAAGTGCAACTGATGTTCCTGGTATCCAAGAAATAGATGATATGATTCATACACCTGTAAATGCTCAACTGAGAGATATTTGGAGTTGGATGTATGGAGGAGTTAATAGAACAAATTTTATAATGGAATTTCAAAATAATATTGATTTTGCCGGCAAAAATGAAATTTTAGCACAAACTCGGTTCTTAAGAGCCTATTATTATTTTGAATTGGTAAAATGGTTTGGTGATGTGCCTTTGGCAGTTGATAAAAGAATATTATTCGGTGATGAGACAAGCCTTGACAGAACACCAAAAGCTCAAATTTATGTACAGATAGAATCTGATCTGCAATTTGCTGCTGATAATTTACCAGCTACACAAACACAGGCAGGTAGAGTTACTAAAGGAGCAGCTCAATCTTTATTGGGTAAAGTATTTTTATTTCAAGATAAATTTTCCGAAGCAGCAACTGTACTTGACCAAGCTATTTCAGGGCCTTATGATTTACTTGATGATTATACTACAATGTTTGAAAATGATAATGAGAATAATATTGAATCAGTTTTTGAAATTCAATATACAGATGAAGAAGGTGCCGGATTTGGTTGTTTACAATGTAGTGAAGGTAATGTAGCTGTTGGCTTTAATGGTATACGCAATTACAGTGGGCCTACATTTGAGTCTGGTTTTAGTTTTAATGTCCCTACACAAGAAGTAGTTGATGAGTTTGAAGATGGAGACGGAAGGTTTGAAACAGCCATTTTAGATATAGATGCTTGGGCCACTTCAACAGGAGCTACTTTTGTTACCGGATTCGAACATACAGGTTATTATAATAGAAAATATATTTCCCGTCAAGGTGATGCCAATACTGGAGATCAAAATCTAACAAATCCAAATAATTATAGAGCCATTCGTTTTGCCGATGTGTTACTTATGGGAGCTGAAGCCTATGCTCGTGGTGGATTAGGAGACGAAACCGCTAGAGGTTATCTAAATAGAGTTAGAACTCGTGCTGGTTTACCTGATATAAATAGTAGCGGGACAAATTTAATTGATGCTATTTATCACGAACGTAGAGTTGAATTGGTTGGTGAAGGACACCACTTCTTTGACTTGGTTAGAACTGGAAGAGCTGCACAAGAGATTGATGGATTTGTTGCTGGTAAACATGAAGTTTTTCCAATACCATCTATAGAAATTGAATTGGCCGGTAATATCTGGTCTCAAAACCCAGGATATTAATACTATAAATTATGAAAACAATAAAATATACAATCGGTTTATTAATTTTCTTAGTTTCCTTTACAGGATGTGAAGAAGAAGATAACTTCGGCTTCTTAGACGAAGTAACTGCTCCAACTAATGTTTCAGCAGCATATACTATTACCCAAAACAATACGGGTTTGGTAACAATTACTCCTAATGGTGAAGGAGCAGTGTCTTATAATATTGATTTAGGAGATGGTTCTGAGATAGTAACTGTAAAAGAAGGTGAAAATGTTCAGAATATTTATCCTGAAGGCAATTATACTATAAAAATAATAGCTAAAGGTATTACAGGCTTAATTAGCGAAGCAACTCAGGAATTGATGGTTTCTTTTAGAGCTCCTGAAAATTTAGAAGTTACGGCTAATGTTGATTCATCAAACCCATTCAAAATAAATGTTTCTGCTACGGCTGACTACGCAGCTTCGTTTAATGTGTTTTTTGATACAAATAATCCTGATGAAGATCCAACGCCGCTTACTTTAGATGGTGAAGTTAGTTTTGAATATCCAGCAGTAGGCGATTATACGATAAGAGTTGTAGCCTTGAGTGGTGGAGCAGAAACTACAGAAACAACTACTGTTGTTACCGTATCTGCACCAACTGAGTTGCCAATTGATTTTGAAATTTTCGATGCAAGTACATTTATCGGCTTTGGGGGAGCCTCAGCAGAGGTAATAGATAATCCAGATACAGATGGTAATAGTTCTGCCAAGGTTGGAAAAATTGTGAAAGGTACCCCAGAAATTTGGGCAGGTACAGTCATTACAACATCGTCACCTATTGATTTTAGTAATAAAAAACTTATTAAAATGAATGTTTGGTCTCCTCGTGCTGGTGGTAAGGTATTATTAAAACTTGAAAACCTTGCTGATGGCGGAATTTTCTTTGAAAAAGAAGCAACTACAGTTGGTAATAGTGCCTGGGAAGAAGTAACATTCGATTTAAGTGATATTGATACTTCTAAAGAGTATCAAAAAGTAGTTCTGTTCTTTGATTTTGGAACTGTTGGCTCAGGTGGAGATGATTGGACATTTTATATCGATGACATAAAGCAGGCAGTACCGTCTGTTGGAGTGTCAAAACTGCCTATTCAAGACTTTGAAGGTGCTTCACCTACATTCACTGTGTTTGGTAATATTGCAGCTACAGAAGTGGTTGCTAACCCAGACGCTACTGGAGCTAATACAACGGCAAATGTGGCTCAATTAACTAAATCTGCTGGAGCAGAAGTTTGGGCGGGTACATTCTTTGAAGTTAGTCCTCTAGACCTTAATACATATAGTAAAATAAGTGTAAAAACTTGGTCTCCTAAAAGTGGAGCAGTTGTTAAATTAAAGCTTGAAAATGCTGATGCTAGTATTACACATGAGGTAGATTTAAATACATCTGTAGCAAATGCATGGGAAGAATTAATTTACGACTTTAGTGGAGCACCACCAGCAGATTATATTAGGATAGTTATATTCTTTGACTTTGGAAATGCTGGAGATGATTCGGTTTATTATTATGATGAAATTGAATTGATAAATGAAGGAGGCATTCCTCCTCAAGTTTTTCAAGATTTTGAAGGTGCTGCACCTGTATTCACCGTATTTGGCAATATTGCCGATATTCAAGTAATTGCAAATCCAGACGCTACAGGTACAAACACAACTGGCAATGTGGCCCAATTAACAAAAACTGCTGGTTCAGAAGTTTGGGCGGGTACATTCTTTGAGGTCAATCCTCTAGATTTTAATACTTATAATAAAATAAGTGTAAAAACTTGGTCTCCTAAAAATGGTGTTGTCGTTAAACTGAAACTTGAAAATGCAGATGCGAGTGTAACCCATGAAGTTGATTTAAATTCTTCCGTAGCCAATGCATGGGAAGAGCTTGTTTATGACTTCAGTGACGCTCCACCAGCAGACTATGTTAGGGTAGTTATTTTCTTTGACTTTGGAAATGCTGGAGATGATTCAGTTTACTATTATGATGAATTTGCTCTAACTAATTAAAATTTAAAATAACAATTATGAAAAATTATAAATATATCATAGGCCTTTTATGTTTTACGTTGCTATTATTTAGCAGTTGTCAAGACGATACAGTGGATGTGGGAGACATTACAGCCCCTTCAAATGTCACTATAACTGCTGAAATTGTTGGTGCTGACGCCAATAATCCTAATGGAGATGGCAGTGGAACTGTTAATTTTAAAGTTAATGCGGATAATGCCTTGGCATATCATTTCGTTTATAACGGAGAAACGAGGTTAGCTCCACAAGGAGAAATGACCTATGACTTTGCCATTACAGGTTTACATACGTATACAGTAACGGTAATTGCATATGGGACAGGAGGAAACTCTTCAAGTAAAACAGTACAATTAGAAGTATTAGCATTGTACGAGCCACCAGCTGATTTATTAGAGATGTTGGTTGGCAGTGGTTCAAAAATTTGGAGAATAAAATCTGAAAGTGCACACTTTGGTTTAGGACCTGTTGGAGGAGGAATATTTGCAGAATGGTTTTCTGCAGGAGCTGATAGTAAAGCTGGTACTGGAATGTATGATGATAGATATACATTTGATGAAAATGGAACCTTTACACATGCAACGGGTGGTACTGTTTTTGGACGAGAAAATCTAATAAATGAAATAGGAGGGCCAGGCGATGGAACTGCTGATGGTGCAGACATATTGAATTATACTTATGCTGATTATACCGAAAGCTGGTCATTAAGTGCACCTGGTGGCGTTGAAACAATTAGTTTAACAGGTCTAGGCTTTATGGGCTACTATACTGGAGGGAATCATAAATACGAAATATTTGACCGTTCAGCTAATGAAATGACATTAAGAACTACTGATGGTAATGGAGAATTTGATTGGTGGTTTGTTTTAATAGCAGAGTAGGCTCTATAAAATAAAATGAGAAGGAACAAATTTGTTCCTTCTCTTCTACTTAAATTATTGCACTAATATTATTACTAAAATCATGGGTAAATTGAAGTTCGGCTCAATAGCCATTATATTATTGTTGGGAGTATTATATTCTTGTGGAGGTGATTCAAAAGATATGCCTAATCAAGAGGTAATTCCTTCAAACCTGACCTTAAATATAGAAATTGTTGGAGCAAATCAAAACATCCCATATGGTGATGGTTTAGGACAAATTAAGTGTACTGCCACCGCAACAAATGCTGTAAAATATGGATTCAAATTTAATAATGGCGTTGAACAAAAAAGTACAGACGGTAAAATAGACTTTACTTTTGATGAAGGCGGAATAAATGAACATTCAATAACTGCTATTGCCTATTCGGAAACCAATAACTCTATTAACATTTTGAAAAGCGCTAAAGTGTTTTTCTCTGGTAAAAGCTTAAAGTTAGTATGGTCAGATGAATTTGATACTGATGGAGCTCCCGATTCTGCCAAATGGACCTACGATTTAGGAACAGGGAATAATGGTTGGGGTAATAATGAGGACCAAACCTATACCCATAATTCCGAAAATGTAATTGTCGAAGGTGGTTCTCTAAAAATAACTGCTAAATCAGATGGTAATGGTGGTTATACATCCTCTAGATTAAAAACTGAAAACTTGCAAGAGTTTACTTTTGGAAGAGTAGAGGTGAGAGCAAAGTTACCTTCTACACAAGGTACTTGGCCAGCTATTTGGATGCTTGGTGCAAATTTTGACACCGTTGGTTGGCCTACTTGCGGAGAAATTGACATTATGGAGCAAACTGGAAATGCTAAAAATGAAGTTTTAGGAACTTTACATTGGAACCATAATGGTTCTAATGCAAGTGCCGGAAGTAAAACAAGTATTGCAAATGCTGATTCTGAATTTCATGACTACGCATTAGAATGGAGAGAGAACAAGGTATTCATAATGCTAGATGACGTAGTTTTTTACGAGTTTGATAATTTGGGTAGTTTACCTTTTAATAAGGATTTTTTTATCATTCTTAATGTAGCAATGGGTGGTACATTAGGAGGTGATATAGATCCAGGGTTTACCGAAGATACCCTTGAAATAGAATATGTGAGGATTTATCAATAAATTTTTGAGTTAGTTATTAAAAGGTCGGATAAAGTAACCATTCGACCTTTTATCATAATTCGTAGGTTATTTCATTAATTATTATAAAAAATGGCTAAGAACACTATTTTTATAGGCAAAAATAAAGTTCAGAATATATCATTGGATGTAAAAGGTGAAGAAATAAATTTTGATAACGAAGTTTATTACAAAATATCCAATAGTGATGGTATGAGACCTTTTTTTATGAGCCTTGTAAGTAACTCTAACCACTGGATGTTTATTTCTAGCAATGGAGGTCTAACGGCTGGTAGAAAAAATGCAGAATACGCTTTATTTCCATATTATACAGATGATAAAATAAACGAATCTGCCGAAACTACAGGAAGTAAAACCATTATTCAAGTTCAGGTAGACGATAAAACGCTGTTATGGGAACCTTTTTCAAATAAGTATGAAGGTATTTATAAAACAAAAAGAAATTTATACAAAAATAATTATGGAAATAAGCTTGTTTTTGAAGAGGTCAATGAAGAGTTAGGTGTTTCTTTTAGATATCAGTGGTGTACAAGTGACACCTATGGTTTTATAAGGAAGTCAACATTAATAAATAATACAAATTCTAGAATTAATGCAGCAGTTTTAGACGGCGTTCAAAACATAATCCCTTACGGTATTGGTTCAGAATTGCAAAACAGCTATAGCAATCTAGTTGATGCATACAAAAAATGTGAATTAGAGACTGAAACTGGAATTGGTTTATATGCTCTAAGTGCTATAATAGTGGATAAGGCAGAGCCCAGTGAAGCATTAAAGTCTAATATTGTTTGGTCTTTGGGTATAGACAATCCCACCTATTTAATATCCTCTTTGCAGTTAGACAGGTTTAGAAATGGAGAGAATATTCGTCAAGAAACAGATTTAAAAGCTACGAAAGGTGCTTATTTTACGGTGCAGGAGTTGACTCTAGAGCCTAATAAAATTGTCAATTGGATGTTAGTCGCCAATGTAAACCAAACAATAAGTTCTATAAATCAAATTTCTGAAAAAATAAAAAATGAACCCAATTTATCAGCATTGGTTCAACAGGATATTGAAGCTGGAACAAAAAACCTATTGGAGCTTACAGGAGCGGCAGATGGATTACAACTGGGCAATGATCAATTAAGAAATACCAGACACTTTGCAAATACGCTTTTCAATATAATGAGGGGCGGAATTTTTGATGATAATTATCAAATTGAAAAAGCAGATTTTCTAAAATTTATTGAAAAAGCAAATAAAGAATTATCTGAGAGGAAAGAAAGAACGTTAGCTCAACTTCCTGAGTTATTTAACTCAAACTTTATAAAAGCCCTAGCTGAAAAAGATAGCGATAAAGATTTTAAAAGGCTTTGTTTTGAATATTTACCACTTAAATTTAGCAGAAGGCATGGAGATCCAAGTAGGCCTTGGAATCGTTTTTCTATCAATACAAGAAGTGAAATCGATGGTTCAAAAATTTTAGATTACGAAGGAAACTGGAGAGATATTTTCCAAAATTGGGAAGCCTTAGCACATTCATACCCTGAATTTATAGAAGGTATGATTCATAAGTTCTTAAACGCAACTACTTTTGATGGATATAATCCTTACAGAGTCACCAAAGATGGTTTTGATTGGGAAACTATTGAACCTGAAGATCCCTGGTCTTATATTGGTTATTGGGGAGATCATCAAATTATTTATTTATTAAAGTTTTTAGAGTTTATAGAAAACTACTACCCCGGCAGATTGTCAAATAGTTTTACAGATGATGTATTTGTGT
The DNA here is from genome assembly GCF_040538665.1 of Aureibaculum sp. 2308TA14-22. NCBI lineage: Bacteria > Pseudomonadati > Bacteroidota > Flavobacteriia > Flavobacteriales > Flavobacteriaceae > Aureibaculum > Aureibaculum conchae. The sequence goes on along the minus strand of NZ_JBEWXT010000001.1, from coordinate 3,343,391 downwards.
ATGCAAATGTTCCTTATAAGATAAAAAGTTATCAGGAAACCTTGTTAAATCCAAAAGACACAATTGATTTTGACGATAAATTAGATTACAAGATAAATAGTTTAAGAGACCGAATAGGTGCCGATGGAGCTTTGTTAAGAGATGCAAACGATTCGATTTACCGAGTAAATATGATGGAGAAATTATTGGCAACAGTGTTGGCAAAAGTATCTAATTTTATTCCAGAAGGAGGTATTTGGTTAAATACACAAAGACCCGAATGGAACGATGCAAATAATGCATTAGTGGGTAACGGGGTTTCTATGGTAACACTTTGCTATTTACAACGTTTTCTAAACTTTTTTGAACGAGTAGTTTTAAAATCTGATATTGATACTGTCGAAATTTCAGTTGAACTGGTAACCTTCTTTGAATCAGTAGTAGCTACTTTAAAAGCAAATCAAACAATGCTGTCAGGAAAAATAGCTGATAAAAATAGAAAAACAGTTTTAGATGGAGTTGGACAAGCAGGTAGCAATTTTAGATGGTCTGTCTATAAAAACGGATTCAAAAACAAAAAATCTCAAATCTCAAAAAAAGAGCTTTTGGAGTTTTTTAACATCATAAAAAAGTATACAGAGCATACCATTGAAGCAAATAAGCGTCAAGATAATTTATACCATTCTTATAACTTAATGACAATAGAAAATCAACAAGAAGTTTCTATTTCTTATTTATCAGAGATGTTAGAAGGTCAAGTGGCTGTATTAAGTTCAGGATATTTATCGCCAAAAGAAGCTTTGGAATTATTAGATGCTTTAAAGGCAAGTGCTTTATTTAGGGAAGACCAATATAGTTACATTTTATATCCAAATAAAGAATTACCAAGGTTCGTAAATAAGAATAATATTCCCGAAGATGCAGTTAATAAATCGAAATTATTGAAACAACTTGTCGCTGATAGAAACACCCAGATTATAGAAAAAGATATTTTAGGTCAATATCATTTTAATGGCAACTTCAATAATGCAACTAGTTTAAAAAATGCTTTAAACGACTTGTCCAGTGAAAAATATCAATCATTAATTAAGGGCGAAGAAAAATTACTGCTTAATATTTTTGAAGACATCTTTGATCATAAATCATTTACGGGGAGATCAGGAACATTTTTTGGTTATGAAGGTTTAGGTTCAATTTACTGGCATATGGTTTCAAAGTTATTATTGGCAGTACAGGAAAATTGTTTATTGGCCATTTATAATGAGGAAAGCGAAGAAATCAAAGGCCGGCTGTTAGAACATTATTATGAAATCAATGAAGGTATTGGCGTTCATAAATCTCCAAAATTATATGGTGCCTTTCCAACAGATCCATATTCACATACTCCTGCAGGTAAAGGTGCTCAACAACCTGGAATGACAGGTCAGGTTAAAGAAGATATCTTAAGTAGATTTGGTGAATTAGGTGTTTTTGTAGAAGAAGGAAAGCTACAGTTTAATCCGATACTATTAAGAAAAGCTGAGTTTTTAACTGAAACGAAAACTTTCGCTTATAACGATATTCATAAAACCTTTCATAAAATAGTATTGGAAAAAGATTCACTTTGCTTTACATATTGTCAAATCCCTGTTATTTATAAATTATCAGAGAAAGTAGGTTTAAAAGTAATTTTTTACGACCAAAACACTTTAGAATTTGACCATTTGAAATTGGATGCTAAAACTAGTGCAATGGTTTTTGAAAGAACCGGTGAGATTAAACAAATTATGATATTTCTAAATATATAAAATGGAATCCAAACTAATAAAGCTATTCGTAATTCCAATTTTAATATTGGCAATGGGTTGTGGAAATAATAAAAAGAAAGAAGAAAAAGTAAAAAGTACTGTTGAGAAAAAACAAATTACAGCAGCTGAAATTTTAGGAAATCAGAACTATTTAGCAATTTCTTATGGTGGTTATAGAGAAAGAACTAGAGATATTCAACCTACTATAGAAGAATTGAAAGATGACATGAAAATTCTTTCAGCTTTGGGTATAAAGATGTTGAGAACTTACAATGTACAGCCAAATCTACCGCACGCATCTAATGTATTAGAGGCCATTGACCAATTAAAAAAAGAAGATACAAATTTTGAAATGTATGTAATGCTGGGAGCCTGGATAGATTGTTTAAACGCTTGGACAGATAAAGCTCCAAACCATGATTTAGAAAGTCCTCAAAATGAAGGTGAAATTGCCAGAGCGGTAAGTTTGGCAAATAAATATCCAGATATTGTAAAAGTGATAGCTGTTGGTAACGAGGCCATGGTTAGGTGGGCTGCTTCTTACTATGTGCAACCTAATGTTATTTTAAAATGGGTAAATCATTTACAAGACCTGAAAAAATCGGGGAAATTACCTTCAGATTTATGGATTACAAGTTCAGATGATTTTTCGTCTTGGGGCGGAGGTGATTCAAGTTATCATACAGATGATTTAGAAAAATTAATTAAAGCAGTAGATTATATATCAATGCATACCTATCCGTATCATAATTCGCATTACAATTCAGAGTTTTGGAAAGTTCCAGAAAATGAAGAGAACTTATCTGATATGGAAAAAGTCGATGCTGCGATGTTACGTAGTTTAGAATTTGCGAAAAAACAATATAAAAATGTTTCCGAATTTGTTAAAAGTATTGATTCAACAAAATCAATCCATATCGGAGAAACGGGATGGTCAACAATTTCTAGTGGTTTTTACGGGCCAGAAGGCTCAAGAGCAACAGATGAGTACAAGCAAGGGTTGTATTATAATCATTTGCGTGAATGGACAAATAAAACAGGTATTTCTTGTTTTTATTTTGAAGCGTTTGATGAACAATGGAAAGATGCCAAAAACGCCTTAGGTTCAGAAAATCATTTTGGATTAATCAACTTAAAAGGAGAAGCAAAATACCCACTATGGGATATGGTTGATAAGGGCATTTTTGAGAGGTTAAAAAGAAACGGAAAAATCATTACCAAAACGTATAATGGAAATTTAGACGAACTAATGAAAGACGTAATGGTGCCAAATACCAATTATGAAAAATAGAAGAATTCTAAAATATTAAGATGAGAGTATTTTTGTTTATAAATATTATTTTGTGTGTTTTAATTTCATGTGCAAACAAGTCAAAAGAGGATGTTGTATCTGTATATAATCGCCAAATATTAGTAAATGAAAAACCATATCTCATTAAAGGTATTTGTTATCATCCTGTACCAAAAGGCAGTAATAAAAGAGATTTTAGTGCATTAACTCAAGATTTAGCCTTAATGGTCGAGGCTGGTATAAATACAATAAGAGTTTATGAACCCATTGAAGAAATTGAGGTTCTTGATGAAATTCATGAGTCTGGTATAAAAGTAATCATTGGTTTTGGATACAATCAAAAAGGAAAATACGATATTCGTTCAGGGTCATTTATTAATTATGTAAACAAATTTAAAAACCATAAAGCAATATTACTTTGGGAACTAGGTAATGAATATAATTATCATCCTGAATGGTTTGAAAATAATATTAAAAATTGGTATCAGGTAATGAATGCTGCTGCTGATTTAATTCATAAAAATGACTCTACTCATCCAACTTCAACCGCACATGGTGAATTGCCAGATGCATTAGCACTATCTATGAGTCCAAATATAGATGTTTGGGGTATGAATGTTTACAGATGGGATAACCCCAAACCAATTTTTAAGCAATGGGAAATTATAAGTGAAAAACCAATGTATTTATCTGAAGCTGGTGGAGATAGTTATATGACTATTTCAAAAGATGGATATGAAAAAGGAGATAATGAAAAGGCACAAGCAGATGGAACGACAAAAATTCTAAATTCAATATTTGAAAGTCAGGAAATATGTTCTGGTGTTACACTGTTCTCTTTTACCGATGGATGGTGGAAAGCAGGTAATAATAAAGCCCAAGATATTGGAGGTTGGGCTCCTAACAGTACTGGTGTTCCCTATGATGGCACACCAAATGAAGAATATTGGGGAATTGTAAATTTAGATAGAACAAAGAAAAAAGTATTTACCATTGTAAAAGAGAAGTATATAAACCTTAATAAAAAAGATAATTGAACGAATAGATATGAAGATAGTCAGGTATTTTTTACCCATTTTTTTCGCTTTTATAGTGATTGGTTGTACTAAAAAAAAAGAATCATTAAATGTTGAAGTTTATGAAACGTCAGCTGCAGGTAATAACCTAACAAGAATCAAAGAATTTAAAACAGGAGATAATGTATCAATCATAAAACTAAATCCAGAAGAAGAATTTCAAACAATTACTGGATTTGGTGGTTCGTTTACAGAATCTTCAGCGTATTTGTTAAACAAGTTAAGTAAGAAAAACAGAAACCTTATTTTAGAAGCTTATTTTGGAGAAAGTGGTGCAAAGTATTCTTTAACCAGAACACACATGAATTCGTGCGACTTTTCGATTAGTAATTATTCGTATTCACCTGTTGCAGACGATATAGAATTAAACCATTTTTCTATAGATGAAGATAAAGATGATATCATTCCTATGATTAAGGATGCAATGTCGATATCAAAAGAAGGATTTAAAATCTTATCATCACCTTGGACAGCATCACCTTGGATGAAAGATAATAACAAATGGGTTGGTGGTAAATTATTACCAAAATATTATGATACTTGGGCATTGTTTTTCTCTAAATATGTAACAGCTTATAAAGAAGAAGGAATAGATATTTGGGGATTTACAGTAGAAAATGAACCTCTTGGAAATGGAAATAACTGGGAAAGCATGCACTATTCTCCAGATGAAATGACAAATTTTGTTCAAAATTATTTAGGCCCAAAATTAGAAGCCGATAAGCACAATGTTAAAATTCTAGGATACGATCAAAACAGAGAACATTTAAAAGAATGGGTAGATTCTCAATTTAAAAATGAAGAAACTTCTAAGTATTTTGATGGTACTGCTGTACATTGGTATGCTAGCACTTATGATTATTTCCCAGAAGAGCTGCAATATGCACATGCAAAAGCACCAAATAAACATATAATTCAATCGGAAGCTTGTGTAGATTCTGAAATTCCAAAATGGAAGGATGATGCTTGGTATTGGAAAAAAGAAGCAACAGATTGGGGTTGGGATTGGGCTCCAGAAAAAGATAAACACTTACATCCAAAATATGCACCAGTAAATCGCTATGCAAGAGACATAATTGGTTGCTTGAACAACTGGGTAGATGGTTGGGTAGATTGGAATATGGTTTTAGATACTCAAGGTGGTCCAAATTGGTTTAAAAACTGGTGTGTTGCTCCAGTAATTGTTGACCCAGAAAAAGATGAAGTATATTTTACACCTCTATATTATACATTGGCTCATTTTAGCAAATATATTAGACCAGGAGCAACAGTAATTGGTTTGGAGAATTCTGACAAGGATTTAATGGTTACCTCAGCACAAAATTCTGACGGATCTATCGTAACAGTTTTATTTAATGAAGGTAATGTAGCGAAAAATATAAATTTAAACTTAAATAATAAAAGTATTGATATATCAATTAATGGACAAGCAATTCAAACCATTGTGATTCCAAAATCATAACTAAAACTATTGCAACATGTCAAATCAACAAACTACCGTAACAAATAAAGTGCCGTTTGGCCAAAAAGTAGCTTTCGGAGTCGGTATGCTCGCTAATCAAATGTTTCCGGCCGCATTGGGTATTTTTATGGTAGTTCTAGTTCAAGATCTAGGCTTTCCAGGTTGGATGTGGGGAATCATTTATTTTTTTCCAAGACTCTTTGATTCATTTACAGACCCTATTATGGGGTATATATCAGATAATACCAAATCTCGATGGGGAAGACGACGACCCTACGTGATTCTTGGTGGTATCATTTTGTGCATTTCTTTTATTGCTATGTGGCAACTTTATAAGGATGCAGGAATTGATTATAATTTCACCTATTTTATGATTTGGTCATTTATCTTTTACTTAGGAATTACCATTTTTAGTGTTCCTTATGTCGCTATGGGCTATGAGATGAGTGATGATTTTCATGAACGAACGGACATTATGGCTGTTGCACAGTGGATTGGGCAATGGGCGTGGGTTATCGCTCCTTGGTTTTGGGTGATTATGTATGATCCATCGTGGTTTGAATCTGCAGAAGTTGCTACCCGAACACTTGCAGTTTGGGTAGGTGTAATTTTTGCAATTTGTGCTATTGTACCAGGAATATTTATTAAAAGTAAATCGACTTTAAACGAAGATTATTCCCCGCTCAATTTAAAAAGTATAGGGAATAGCTTGAAAGAAATAGGATCAGGTTTTGTAAGTGCTTTTAAAATGAAACCATTTAGAAAACTATGTATCGCAACTTTCTTGGTGTATAATGCGTTTATGACTATTGCATCCTTTTCATTCTTTATTATTGTATATCGTCTTTTTAATGGTGATGCTGGTGCAGCAGGTATATGGCCTACACTTTTTGGATGTTTAGGAGCTTTGGGAACTACCTTTTTTGTCATTCCTATTGTGGCTAAGATGTCTAAAGCGATGGGGAAAAAGAAAGCCTTTTTGATATCACAAGCAATTTCTATATTGGGATATTTGATGCTTTGGTTCTTATTCATTCCGGGTAAACCCTATATGTTCATTTTTGCACTCCCTTTCTTCTCCTTTGGTATTGGAAGTCTATTTTTATTGATGATGTCTATGACTGCCGATGTTATTGATCTAGATGAACTCAATACAGGTCTAAGAAGAGAAGGTACTTTTGGGGCTATTTATTGGTTGATGGTAAAATTTGGTTTTGCCATTGCAGGGGGGTTGAGTGGTGTTATTATGAGTTTTGTAGGTTTTGATTCAGGCGAAGCCGTTCAGCCTGAAGGGGCTGTTGATGGGTTACGATTAGCTTTCTCTGGAATTCCTATAATAGGAACACTTATTGCGATGTTCGTGATGCGTAATTATAGTGTCACCGAAGAGCGTGCTAATGAAATACGTGCTGAATTGGATAAACGTAAAAGTATATCATTAAAAAAATAGTGTATCTCTATAAATAATAAACCGTATTATTTGATTTAAATAAAAATAAACTATATCCTACTCTGATAAGTATATAAATCGTAATACCTACCCTTTTTGGCAATGAGTTCATCGTGTTTGCCTTGTTCAACAATATTGCCATCTTCAACAACTAAAATTTGATCCGCTTTTTGGATGGTACTTAGCCTGTGAGCAATTACAAAAGTAGTTCGGTTTTGCATTAACATCCCCAAACTTTTTTGGATATACGATTCGCTTTCGGTATCTAAGTTCGAGGTTGCTTCGTCTAAAATGATAATTTTTGGATTTGCCAAAATAGCTCTAGCAATTGAAATACGCTGACGTTGACCGCCTGACAGCTTTACGCCCCTTTCGCCAATTACGGTGTCCAACCCATCATCGAACCTATCGGTAAATTCGTTGACATATGCTCCATTGACCGCCGCCAGCAATTCCTCTTCAGAAGCATCGGCATTTGCAAATAGAATGTTTTCACGGATAGTACCTTCATATAAAAAATCATCCTGTAATACAACGGCGAGGTTATTTCTAAAACTGCTCAGATTAACTGTGGCTAGATCTATCCCGTCAAGGGTAACTTTACCTTCTATTGGATTCAAAAAAGTAGCTGCCAATCCTGCAATGGTTGACTTGCCTGAGCCTGAAGAACCAACTAAAGCAGTTACACTACCCGAAGGTGCTTTTAACGAAATATTGTGCAATACCTCTTTGTTTTCTTCATAACTGAACGATACATTATCAAAAATAATATCGCCTTTAATGCCATCTAACAATACCGTTCTTTTTTCAGGATTATCCTCTTCGGTCATATTCATTAGCTCTTGTGTACGGTCTAATCCTGCCATGGCCTCGGTAAGTTGACTTCCTATATTACTCATTTGTACAATCGGGGCAATCATAAAGCCTAAAAACAGCGTAAACGAAACAAACTCACCATACGTCATAGTGTTGTCCATAATAAAATAACCGCCAATACCCATAATTCCGGCAGAAGCCAAGCCTAACAAAAATGTGGAAGAACTTGTCATCAACGCAGTTGCGGTCAAACTCTTTTTTACATTTAAATACAAACGTTCAACACCATCTTCAAAAGTTTTATTTTCCTGAGCCTCTGCATTAAAACCCTTTATTACCCTAACTCCGTTGAGAGTTTCAGTCAATCTACCTGTTACTTCAGCATTTATTTTTCCCCGTTCCCTAAAAATGGGGCGGATATATCCAAACGCTTTTAAGGCGATAAATGCAAAAATGGCTACAGGCACCAGCACAAAAAAGGTCATTGTAGCATTTAAGTTGATTAAGATTACTAAGGAAATAATAGCGGTAATTGTTCCGCCAATCAATTGAACCAAACCTGTACCTACTAAATTTCTTACGCCTTCTACATCTGTCATCACACGCGAAACCAAGGCTCCCGACTTGTTGTTATCAAAAAAACTGATGGGCAAAGTCAATAACTTCTTTTGCACTTTGGCTCTTAACAATGAGATAAGGTGTTGTGCCTCTACACTCAACAATCGAGTCAAGGAAAATGAAGTTATAGCCTGAATTAAAATGGCCGAGCACACAAAAATCAACAACATTGTTAAAGCTTGCATGTCTTTTGAGGGAATTACCTCGTCAATGAGATTTTTACTGGCGTAAGGCAATACCAAGCCTGATAAACTCCTCAGAATAATTAAAAATAACCCTAATAATACGATGTTTTTTCTTGGCCAAATAAATTCTTTAAATGCCCATGCAAACGATACTTTCTGTTTTTTGCTCATTATACACTATTGGCTAAAACCAAGCCAAATTCTATTGGCTGACAATTAGGCATAAAGATACGTTATTAGCTCCATTGGAAAAAAAGGGGAAAAATCCCCTTGATAATGTAATTGTTTCATTGTAAATTGTTTGCATATTAATAACGCTAACGCTCTTTATATTATGAAAACTAAGTATGTCTCTAAAAATACTGCAAAATTTGTAAGATCAGGCTATAACAGAAAAGTTATAAAAGCTGAACTCCTTTGGGGAGATCGGATTAAAATAGATGAAAATGTTTTAAATGCTGATGGATATATAAAATGCAAAGCTCGTGGAAATAGTGGATTTATTGAGCCTAATTCTTATGGCGATGAATCTTTACTGGAAGTTTATGTAATTGATGTTGGCCAGGGTGATGGTATGTTGATTAAATGTCCTGACCCAAACAAATCCAAATTAGGACGTCATATAATGATTGATGGTGGTTATTTGCGTGAAAAACAACCTACTTTTAAAAATGCTGCAGATTTTGTGGATTGGAAATTCAGTAAAGAATATGGTGCCGATAAAATTGAATTAGATGATATGATTATTTCGCACTGCGATGCTGATCATTATGGTGGATTGTGGGATTTGATAAGTACTTCTCCAGAAGCCAAAGATGATTTAGATACAGACGAAGTAAAGGTGAAAAATTTCTATCATGCCGGTATTTCATGGGTAAGAAAAAAACCTAAAGACCGTTCTTTAGGTATAGAGCAAGGTGGTAAATTGAAAACTATTTTTACAGATAAACAAAGTTTTGTAAATGCACTTGATAAAAATAAATACCCACAACTACAAGGTGAATGGGGCAGTTTTATAGAAGAACTTATTGATAGCGATGCTGCCGAAAATATTAATATTTTGGGTTACGATAGCACAATTGGAGGAGATCAATATATGCCCAACTATGCTCCAAATGAATCTGATGTTCATATAAAAGTACTTGGTCCTATTCAAGATAAAAACAATAATGATGATATTGAATTATTTGATTTGGGTAGTCATTCTAAAAATACTAATGGTAATAGTATTGTGCTAAGTTTAAAATACAAACAGTTCAAATTATTATTAACTGGTGACTTAAATAAACCCAGTCAGGATTTATTAAGCCAATACCACGATAAAAAAGAATTCGCTAGTGATGTAGCAAAAGCTTGCCATCATGGTAGCGAAAAAGTTTCTTATAAGTTTTTAGAACATGTAAATGCGGCCGCTACAATTATTTCCAGTGGAGATAATGAATCTCACGCACATCCAACACCTAACTTAATGGCTATGGCAGCCATTACTGGTTTTAAAACCACCTATGGTGATAGTCTTAAAACCCCGCTTATTTATGCTACCGAAATTGCACGTAGTATGCGAATTGGTACACCTTTATCTGCCAATATTAACCATCCCAAAGACAATAATATAGCTAATAACTTAGTCATTAATAATCTGAGCGAAATATGGGTAAACTATAAACGTACAAATGCTGGGGATTTAAAAGCAGCAAAAAAACTACGTACCTTAGATCGTTTAACTGTTGTCGACGGAATTATTTACGGCCTTGTAAATGTACGAACTGATGGTAATAAAATTCTCATTGCTGTATTGAGTGAAAAAGGTCATAAATGGGATTATAAAACTTTTAACTCAAGGTTTGAAGAGATAGCGTAATATATTTTCAGTTTATAAATTAAAAATAATTATTTCATCAAACTTTTGTTACTTTGTAAACCAAACTATCATCATGTCAATAGAAGTACAACAAATTAGCAAAACTTACGGAACACAAAAAGCCTTAGATAATATTAGTTTTAAAATAAACTCAGGCGAAATTGTTGGTTTCTTAGGGCCAAACGGTGCAGGCAAATCTACCATGATGAAGATTATAACTACTTACATCAATGCTTCTGATGGCGTTGTCATGGTAAACGGACATAATGTTGCTGCGGAACCAATGATGGTCAAACGGTCCGTTGGATATTTACCAGAGCACAATCCTTTGTATTTAGATATGTATGTAAAAGAGTATATTCAATTTAATGCCTCGGTACATAAAGTTTCAAAAGAACGGATTTTAGAAGTAATCGAGGAAGTAGGCCTTACACCTGAAGCTCATAAAAAAATTGGACAATTGTCCAAGGGGTATCGACAACGTGTCGGTTTGGCGGCAGCATTATTGCATGACCCTGAAGTACTGATTTTAGACGAGCCGACCACAGGTTTAGACCCAAATCAATTGGTGGAAATAAGAGGTTTGATAAAAGAAATAGGCAAGACTAAAACAGTATTATTTTCTACACATATTATGCAAGAGGTTGAGGCGGTATGTGATCGGGTAATCATTATCAATAAAGGACAAATTGTAATTGACAAAAAATTGAACGAGCTTAAAGGCGATAAAGAACAGGTTATTGAAGTTGAATTCGATTTACGTGTTGAACCTCAACTACTCAATCAAATTCCGAAACTAAAAAACGTAGAAAACATTCATGATAATGTTTGGCAACTGACCTTTACCACATCTAAAGATATGCGTCCTGCGATTTTCGATTTTGCCCATGATAATGGACTAAAATTATTACAATCTTCCGTAAAAAATCAAGATTTGGAAAGCTTGTTTAGAAATTTGACAAAGTAAGTCCTCCCGATAATTATCGGGACTAACCTCAACTTAAAAAAAAGCTACTTAATAGTATCTTTCTTTTTTTTGCCAAAAATATCTTTTAACGCATCCTTTGCAGCTTCTTCTACTGTTGGTTTGGGCTTTGGTTTCTTAATTGAATCTTGAGTAATATCAACCGTATCCTTGGGCTTGTCTTTCCCGACAAGGATATCTTTTAGGGCATCTTCTACCTTATCCTTTCCTTTTTCAATCAGCTTTTCTTTTTGTTTGGCAACTAATTGTTTCGTTAAATCAGCAACAGCTGATTTTAAGTCCGTTTTTATTTCAGGATTGCTAAACTTACCAGTTATCATTGTATTTACAGGTATTTTAATGTTTCCCTCTTCTTGTTCGCCTAATTGTGCTATTAACTTTGTTACATCACTTCCTAAATACTTTGCCGGGACATTCACTACAGCTTCATAGCCTAAGGTATTATCAAAACCATGACCTCCACTTACATCAATTTTTATATCCTCATAACTTAAAGAAAATGGATTCACCTGCACTTTACCATCTTTAAAAGTTAAAGCTGTTTTTAAATCATTTAAATTCAGTTTTTTAGTGTCCAAAAACTTAAGCTGTTCCTCTAACTTCTGAATTAAAGGAGACTTTTCTGATGAAAGTTTAGAGCTTACCAGTTCCGCAATGGCCTTACCGGATAATGTATTCAAGTTTGGAGTAAAATCAGTATTCAAATTACCCGAAAGACTAATGTTTGTGTTTAACTTTCCTTGAATTACTTTGGCTATAGGTGCTAACGCTTCCAACAAATTCAATTGTTTAAATGATTCGTCAATATTTAGGCTGTTCATATCCAAATTCATGGCAAATGTTGGAGTATCTGTTTTAGTGGATACGCTTCCGTCAAAACCAATCTGTCCATTAAATACATTCGATTTCATGTTTTTTAAGGTTGCGGTTTGATCTTTTACCAACAACGTACCCGACACATTTTTTAAGGTAATATTATCATACAATACTGTAGTTGCTTTTGCATCGATGGTACAATTTAAAAACGATGGTATTTGAATACTCTCTGCTTCAGTTTTTACTGTTTCTCCTCCTTCTTTCTGTTCGGTTTGGGCAACCATAAAATCGTTTACCGAAAATGTATTGGAATTCAAAGAAAATTTACCCTCAATATCTTCTTTATTGAACAGAAAACCAATTAAGTTGCTTATACTGCCTGTAGCTTGAATATCCGTTTGCCCTAGTTTGGCATCAAAACTATTCAGTTTAACGGTTTTAGGGCTTAATGACAACGATGTGTTATCAATAATTAACTTATCGCTCAATTCATCAGAAACATATTCAAAATTCTTTAAGGTAAAAGTACCCGAAGTACGTGTATTTTCATACTTTTTGTTCTCAATAGAATTCATGTCAAATGCAGTATTTGCATTTACGGAAAGATTTCCTTTTAAATCTTTTACGGCTTCCGCGGGATAAACTTGTTCCAAGTTTGCCAAGTTGATGTTACCTGCTAAATGAGCATTAACCTTCATGTTTTCTGTAACTTCGGTTAGTTTAGCCGATGCATTAAAAACTTCCTTATCCAAACGGAACGATAGCGTATCAATATGTACATACGTATCTTTTGCGAGTCCCGTCTCATTGGCAATTTTTGTATTGATATTGATGTTTTCTAACGATTTTGGTAAATCGGGATATTTAAACGAAGCATTTTCTGAATTGATAACAATATCAAATTTTGGGATATGGGTTTCATCTACCACACCCTCAAATTTACCTTTTACATCAAAATTACCCGTAGTAGTAACTCCTTCAATATTCTTTGAATATACTTCAGGAATAAGAGCCAAAAAATTCTTGAAATCGGATGATGGCGTTTTAAAATTAATATTTACTTTTTTGTTATTCTCATTAACTTTTACAAATCCGTCAAATACTAAGGGCAATTGATTAACCAAGGCTTTGTTTTCTAAAAAACTATACTTGTTTTCATTCAAATCAATACCAATTACAGCCTCTAAATCAACGGTATTATTATTTAAATACGCTACACTATCCATTTCAAATGAAATAAATCCATTTGTTTTTGTATTTAATTCAGAAGTTGCCGAAGATAAATTGCCTTCTCCGTTATGGTTGAATTTATCTAGTAAAAATACGATTTCACTCGACACATCTTGATATGATATTTTACTATTAGTAATGGCATAACCAATCAAATTTAAATGTATTGGTTCAGATTCTGAAGAGGTAGTCTCCGCTTCGCTTTTCTTAACAATATCGTAGTTGGCATTTCCATCTTTATCAATTTTTATTTTCAAATCGGCTTCATCTATGGTAAATGTGGTAATATTTATATCGGCATTGCTTTTAAAAAGTTGACCAATTGGTAATTTTAAATCAATGTTTTTGGCTTTAAGCAAAGTGTCACCTTCAAAAAGGGCATTGTTTATCAAAGAAGTATTATTTAAAGAAACCTCAGCATTTGGAAAACTACTCCAAATACTTAAATCCGCATCTTCAAAATCTAAAGTTGCATTCAGATTATTATTTGCTGTTTTCTTTATCAGCTCAATAATTTTTCCCTCAAATACAATAGGAATGGCAATAATGGCTACAACAATAACAACTAAAGCTATTCCAAGTATTTTAAATAATTTCTTCATAAATGTTTTATATGAAATTTAGTACAAATTTACAATACTTAATTAACGTTGTTTAACGCATTAGATTTTATCGTTAACGTTAATAATTAGTAAAAATCCTTGCGGACTGACGCACATAAAATACAATTTTTCAATCAATTCAATGTTATATAGTAACTGTGAAAACATTAACTGTATATTTATTGTTATTTCTGTTTATATTAGAAATAAATGGCCAGCAATTTGAAATTGCTGGGCAATTAAATAATTCACGTTCTGCTTTTAATTCCGCAAAAAAAGCTGGTAACGTATATGATGCTGTTGATACAAAAGTAAGGAGCTACAGTTCAAATTATAAAAATTCAGAAGCTTTAGCTGAGCGGATACTCAAAGATTTTAAAACAGAAAAAGAAAGGATTAGAGCTTTATATACTTGGCTTTGTTTAAATATCCGTTATGATATGGCAGCACTTAACAGCGGTCAAACCGAAATTGGTTTTAGCTACACTTCTCAAGCCGATTTTAATAGAAAAATGAAGGCCATAAACAATAGTATAGTCAACAAAACGCTTCGAACCAAAAAAGCAGTTTGTGAAGGTTATGCCCAAACGTTTAAGCGAGTTTCTGAATATTTGGGTATACCGTGCAAATTAATTGGTGGTTATGCTAAAGGAGATATTAGTGATATTGACAACATTCCTGATCAAGAAAATCATGCTTGGAATGCTGTAAAAATTAATAAAAAATGGTATTTGGTTGATGCTACTTGGGGTGCAGGCTACACTAATGGCAATAGATGGAAAGCAGAATTTGATGATTTCTATTTTTTTACCAATCCCGATGAATTTGCTTTAACTCATTACCCTAGTGAAAAGGAATGGTTACTGACCAATACCAATCTTACCATAAAACAGTTTTACAGTAAACCTATTTATAAAAAATCGTTTTTTACCAATAAACTTAATTTGATTTCACCAAAATTAGGGGTAATAAGGGCTTCAACAAATTATGATATCACTTTTTTAATGGGAAAAATACCCGAAAACATTAATTTATATTATGCCTTTAAAGGTGATAAATACAGCCAAAAAATTGAATTGAACTGTAACAGCAAGCAATGTACATTCAACATTCCTTTTACTAAAAACAGGGATGCCGAGCTGTATATTTTTGCTAATAGACGGCCAATTTTGGAGTTTTATGTAAAGAAAAAATAAGAATTTTGTCTTTAAAGTATCATTCGTTTTTATCAACCACACTTAGACATCCCGCAGCTTTTACACTTTAAACAACCCTCTTCAAAAACCAGTCCTTCTGGGTCGCCGCAATCACCACATTTTTTATCCTTTACCTCAGCATCTTTAGGAATAAAACGTTTTAAGGCTCTTGCAACACCGTTTTTCCAAGTATTGATATGATCGTCGTATAAATTCAGGTTCTGAATCAAATCAACCACATAAGGCATTGGCATTCCATGGCGTAACACTCCAGAAATTAGTTTGGCATAATTCCAGAATTCTTTGTTAAATGATCTAGACAATCCTTCAATAGTGGTTTTATAACCATCACTATCAATATATTGGAAATCGTATCTGGCAACACCATCTTCATCCCTGTTTTTTATCACCCAACCTTTTTCTACCCATTGAGGAAGGTTAAAAGCATCTTTCATTTTACCTGTAAAAATCTCGTAAGGTTTACCGTCTATCAACCCGATTACGGCCAACCATTTTTCAGATTCATTATGGAATCGGATAATTTCCGCTTCAATTTTTTCAGGTCTTTTGGCTACTAAGGTTTCTTCCGTATAAACTTCTTCCTTTTCGGTCTGTTCATCTGCTTTTACCAGAATACCGCTCCTTGAGCCATCTCTATATACAGTAATACCTTTTAAGCCTTGTTTCCAAGATTCAATGTAAATATCACCAACTTTATCAACCGTAACATCAGAAGCCAGGTTTATGGTAGAACTTATGGAATGTGTAGTGTATTTTTGAACCAAAGCCTGCATTTCAACACGCTTGTTCCAATCGATTTCAGGTGCGGTAGCCCCAGCGTAAGGACTCTCTTTTACATCGGTTTTACCCGTTGTATTCATCCAAGTTTCTAGTTTTTTGTGATATACTGTAAACTCTTCAAAAGCATCACCCAGATCATCAACAAAATCGACTTTGGCATTTTCATCTCCGGTATTTACTTTTCTACGACGCTTATACGACAATAAAAATACGGGTTCAATACCTGATGAAACCTGTGCTAACATACTCAGCGAGCCTGTTGGTGCCACAGTGCTTATAGAAATATTTCTTCGTCCGTTTTCCATCATTCGTGCATATAAATCAGGGAATTCACTGCTCATCATTTGCACAAATTCTGAAGTATCTTCAATATTTCTATTAAACACTTCAAACTGCCCTCTGTTGATGGCCATATCAATACTACTGTCAAATTCAGCAGTAAATTTTTTCTTCATGATTTTGTCCACTACCGTTAACGCCTCTTCGGTATCAAATTTAACTCCCAATGCGGCAATAGCATCTGCCAAAGCGGTAAATCCAAGCCCTGTTCTTCTTCCTTTTTTACCAGTTTCGGAAAGCAGTTGCCAAATTTCCCTTTCGGTACGTTTGATATGATCTGGTTCTGGATCGGCATCGATTTTTGCCAAAATTTTATCGGCAGCTTCCAATTCCAAATCCACTAAATCGTCCATTAAGCGTTGTGATTCATAAACAACTTCATAGAATTTTTTATAATTAAATTTTGCTTTTTTAGTATAAGGATGCTCAACAAAACTGTATAGATTCACAGCAATTAAACGACAGCTGTCGCCCCCTTGCATGGCAATTTCAGAACATGGGTTAGTAGAACTATTTTTAAATTCAGGATACACCGATGAAGTTGAATAATGATGTTGTCTATCCCAGAAAATAAGTCCAGGCTCAGCTGTATTATGGGCACATTTTATAATTTTTTCCCATAAATCTTTGGCATCAATTTCTTTGGTGTATTTGGGTTCTGTACTCTCAATTGGCCATTGTAACGTGAATTTCTCTTCGTTTAAAACCGCATTCATAAAGGCATCCGACAATCTAATAGAAATATTTGCTCCTGTAACTTTTGTCAAATCCTGTTTTATGGTTATAAAATCTTCAATATCGGGGTGAGCAATGTCCATTGTCAACATCAATGCACCACGGCGACCATTCTGTGCCACTTCGCGAGTGGTATTTGAAAAGCGGTTCATAAAAGAAACAGCACCTGTTGTGGTTCCCGCTGCATTGGATACCAGTGCATCCTTAGGGCGTAATTCTGACAAGTCAACTCCTACACCACAACGTCTCTTAAACAATTGAGCTAATTGCTGATCAGTATAACAAACACCGCCATAAGAATCTAAAACAGATGGTACAACAATACAATTTGAAAGTGAAGCGATGACCTCTTTATTGCCCAAACCGTACATTACACTACCCTGTGGAATTACATAGTTAAAATCTTTAAAAAGCTGATAGATTTTCTCTGTAGTTAATGGTTTTCTGGTTTTTCCGTAAGTAGATAAATTGTCTGTTATTTTATCTGTAGGGATATATTTTTCTTCAATTTTACCAAACTCTTCAGCCATTCTTTTGTGCATCTCATCAGGCGATTTCTCTAAATAATTACCGTTTTTATCTTTTAAACAATACTTATTTATCCAAGTGGTAGCAGCGAGTTCGTCACCATTAAAATAAGCTAACGAAGTCTCTAAAACTTCTTGATAATCATAAATTTTGGGGTTGGTTTTGATAGTTTCGACAGACATTTTCTTTTAATTTGATAATTTGAATTCTCAAAATTAATACAGAAAATAACTTCTTTTAGAATAAATTTTAATTTTTAATAACAATGATAAGTTGAAAACTTTTTTTCATTAGTATTTTTTAATTTGATTTAGTTTTGATAAATTTTAAGACTGTTTTTTTAGTGAAAAACGTATTATTTATAAAATTTTTTATCCTTTACGGTGTATGCATCCTTAAGTATTTCAATTAAAATAGTCTCATCAATTTCTTCAAGGTTTTTATAACGTAAAGATTTCATTGTCTTCCGTTTTGCAGTGGTTAAATACTCTAAATTGACAGTCAAGTGAGCAGCATTCCAAAAACCAAGATCTACAAATTGCTCTTTAATGTTAACGTTCAAATAACAAAACGGACGGTTACCTATATAGTAAAAAGGGATTCTGTACTTATACTTTAAATCAACGTTAGTAATGGTATTCTCAATAATCACTTGTAAATGCAATAACACAGAACGGTAAGGTTCAGGTTGATCTAAAATATATTTTTCAGCTGGATTCATAACTGTAATGTGAGGTTGATAGCGTGAGAAAATAGTTATATGATTTTAAAATTACTAAAATATCTTGCACAATTCAAGTTTTAGTTTAACTTTGCAATTCAAAGTACTTTTATTATGAGCGAAAAAGATTATTTAAAAGATATTTCGGAGATTAAAGATATAATGAACCGATCAACACGGTTTCTTTCTCTAAGCGGTCTATCAGGTATTTTAGCTGGATGCTATGCTTTAATTGGAGCGTTTGTAGCTTATAAACTATTGGGAGAATACAATTATACCTTCAATTATAATGAAGAAACTTTAAGAAGTAATTATATAACAATTTCCTCTTTAAAAAACACATTAATAGGTGTAGCTTTGGCTGTTGCCTTTTTATCAGTTGTATCAGCGTATTTCTTAACCAAACAAAAAGCAAAAAAGAACAATGAAAAAATATGGGATCCTGCATCACGTCAACTAATGGGCAGTTTTGCAATACCTATGATTACAGGTGGAGTATTTATTTTTCTTCTAGTACAAAAAGGAATTTACGGAATTGCAGCTCCTGCCGCTTTAATATTTTATGGATTAGCAATTATTAATGCAAGCAAATATACTTTGAGTCAAGTAAAATATTTGGGGCTATTGGAAATCTTATTAGGATTATTGGCCTTAGTGTTTTTTGGTAATGGATTATTATTTTGGGTTTTAGGTTTTGGCTTTTTACATATAATTTATGGCGGATTGATGTATTTTAAAATGGAGAGAAAGTAATATAATACGTGAAAGGTCTTATAAAAAATATAAACAAACTTTTTGACCATAGGGTTAGGCTTGGTATAATGTCTGCTTTAATGGTTAACGAAACATTGGATTTTAATTCCTTAAAAGAGTTGCTAGAAGTTACTGATGGTAATTTGGCGAGTCATATTAAGGCTTTAGAGAAAGCAAATTATATTAAAATAAGAAAATCGTTTATAGGTAAAAAAACGAACACTAAATATAATGCCACCCATTTAGGAACATTAGAATTTAAAAAACATTTAACCGCTTTAGAGCGTATTATTAATAATAAATCCTAATTTTTTTATATCATTACTTTGAAATACAAAGTGCTTTTAAATATTCAAATCATGAACAAAAACATTTTATTACTCCTTGGTTCTTTAATTTTTAGTCTATTGTTTTTTAAACAAGATGTCGGACTAAATTTTTTGCTGTTTTCTCTAACTACAATTACATTACTTGGCCTTTTTAATGCCAAAAGGTTCAAAAATAAAAAAGTGCTCTTAGCCGGGTTTTTATACTTAATCATGGCTCTATTCGTGTTTATTTACAATTCAACACTGAGTATTTTTACTGCCGTTATTGCATTCTTTTACCTTTTGGGAATAATTAGTGAACATAAATCTTCAGTTTATATTCAATTGCTAAATGGCTTTTTCTCTTCAATTGCATCTGGTTTTACATTGTACTATGAACGATTATCTCTAGAAACCAAGGCGGTAAAAAAGAAAACCATCAATTATATTTATTGGTTGAAAATGGTTGGAATTCCGATAATTGTACTTTTAATATTTGTGATTTTATACCGTAGTGCCAATCCATATTTTAATGAAATTATCAATAAAATCGATTTCAGCTTTATCAATTTACAATGGGTACTATTTACAATAATGGGGTATTTTTTGCTGCTAAATATCTCAAATCCTATTGTCATTGAAAATGTTACAGAATTCGACCTGAAAATAGGCAACAAACTCATTAAAGAGCGGTTAAAACCTCAGTCCGATGAAATTCTAAAACAAGAAAACCAATTGGGAACGGTCCTGATCGTGCTATTGAATGTGCTACTCGTGTTTTTCTTGATAACCGACGTTATCTATTTATCAAGATTGACGGATTTAAACGCTCCAGAACTTTCTAAAACGGTACATGAAGGTATTTATGCATTAATTACATCAATTGTATTTGCTATAATAATCATACTCTATTTCTTTAGAAGCAATCTTAATTTTTATAAGGAAAATAAAAACTTAAAAGTACTAACGGTACTTTGGATTGTCTTAAACATAATTCTCATTCTTGTTACGACCTATAAAAACTTCATTTATGTTAGCTTCCACGGTTTAACGTATAAAAGAATCGGTGTTTTTGTGTATTTATTATTGTCGCTGATCGGTTTAATAACCACCTTTATTAAAGTATATGCCACATTAAATTTCTGGTTTTTATGCCGAAGAAATGTCAGCATAGGCTTTGTCATACTACTGATTTCAACTACAATTAATTGGGATAAATTAATCACTAAATACAACACCAAATACGCTCATAATACTGATTATGATTATTTGGCAAATCTTTCTGATAATAATACTTTTCTGCTTAAAAACATTGTTGAAAACGCTCAGGATAAACCCTCCTTAACCGCTCAGAATAAAATTAAAAACAAGTACGATCAATACTGTAAAAAATTGGAAAGTAATAATTGGCAAGAATTAGTTTTTGATAATCTAAAATATAAGAAATGAATGTGCTTTCAAAAATACTTACAACGGCGTTTAAATCAGCCATATTGGCCTCTGCATTATTTGTATTTGGAATATTTACTCTGGAAGAGACCCCAATAATAATTGTGGAAATTTTACCCGCTTTTTTGATTGTTTCCATAATTACATTTATTGTAAGCATACTTGCTATTCTCCTAACTGTTTTACCGTTCTACTATATACCCCCTAAAGAGGCGTTGATCGTAAAATTCAGAAAATACTTTCCGTTTTATTCAATCTCTTTTTTTACTATTTGCATTATCGTAATCCTAATGACTGATTTTATAATTGGCTCCTTACTATTTGGTATTGCCTATATAACCGCCATGTTTGCTTGGACATGGTTTTTTAAACCTGAACAAAAATGAAAACTAGTTCTCATAAAAAATTACAACTGTTGCTGTTGCTATTCTCAGGTTATTGCCTAGCTCTAGTAATCTTTCGTGGATGGTTTACGTCATCCTACTTTTATCTATTCTTAGTGTGGAATTTGATTTTGGCCTATATCCCTTATTGTATTACTAACACAATTAAAAAGGTAAAATTAAAAACAATCAGCTTTGTACTAGTCTTTATAGTTTGGCTGTTGTTTTTACCAAATGCCTCTTATATTATTACTGATATTTTTCACCTGAAGCAACGAGCAAATGTGCCAATATGGTTTGACCTATTGTTAATATTTTCTTTTGCGTTAAATGGTTTATTGCTGTTCTACCTATCTGTTTATGATATGCATAAACATCTTTTAACTAAGGTCTCCTTAAAATTGACTTGGTTTATAACTATTTCCACACTATTACTTTCGGGATTTGGCATTTATTTGGGTAGGTTTTTAAGATGGAATAGCTGGGACATTATTTCAAACCCAAAATTACTGTTAATAGATATTATTGATAGAATCGTTAACCCGCTATCACATCCCGCCACATGGGGCGTAACGTTTGGATATGGAATACTATTTTTATTCGGATTTTTATTGTTAAAATTAATACGAGCAGATAATAAAGAAGTTGATATAATAAAAAAGCAATGAATTCAATCATTGCTTTTTTATTGTATCACAGCCTAAGCTAAGGCATGGCATAAAAAAATTGTTCATTAACAATTTTGCCATCATTAACTTCGTAAACACAAATTTCTTCCATTTGCTGTCTGCCTTTATCTTTAAAAGTAACATCAAAATTCATTGTGCATGAAAAATGGTTTCCTGCCACTTGCGGATCGGAAATTTCACCTTTATGAAATTCTTGTACATTGTTAAACCACTCCATACTTTTTTGGGTAACGGCTTCTTTACCTGAAGTTACTTCTCCTGGAAAACCAGGCATTTCTTTGCTTACGATGTTATCGGCATAAAGTTCGTTAATCGCGGTCATACCATCGCCCTGTCGCATTAGCTCGACCAATCTATTGGCTACTTTTTGTGTACTCATAGTTTTAAGATTTAGTTTTATTATCTTCTAAAGGTAAAACTTTTAGGCTTTAATTTTAAGAATTACAGTGATTTAACAAAAATTTAATGCTATTAACATTATTCTTCTCGTCTTTTAATCTCTCTAACCAAATGCTCCAAACCGTTTAGTTTTAGTTCATACACCAAGCCCAACATCATGCCCAGTTTACCTTTTGGGAAGCCTTTAGTATGGTACCATACGATATAATTTTCTGGTAAATCGATAAGATCTCTGCCTTTAAATTTACCATAGGGCATTTTGGTATGGGCTAAGTCTATGAGAAATTGTTTGTCTTGCATATTAATTTCGAGATAACTTTGTGCAAAGAGGATGTCAGGTCGAGCGGAGTCGAGACCTAATTAAGCGTCAAAGTAATAACCTCTCGACTCCGCTCGAGGTGACACATTTATAAATATTTAACTTTCTTACTCCTTACCATCCACATAATCTTGCAAATATTTGAAATTTTTGGTCAGTTTACCTCCCTCTGTAATTTTAGCTCGTTGTAAAACGCCATCCTTATCATTATTATAGAATGCGGGAATCACATCTTTTAGAAACATAGATCCAAATCCTCGACTAGCGTTATCGGGCAACTCGCAGGGCAAATTATCAACTGCCATAACCACAATGGCTTTATCGTCTTTAAAATCTATTTCTTGACTGGTTTCCGGATTATAGCCATAAACAGGGTTGGCAATTGTAGAGGGTCTTATCGTTGGTGCTACCGGCCCATCAATATCGCAACTAATATCTGCAATTACTTTAATATTAAAATTAACTGATTTTGTGTTTCTATGGGTGATGATAAAAGGTGCTCCTTCTCCGTAAAAATGTGCAGCAATATAGACATCACTTACCTTGGCGAAACGCATAAAGGTTGACTTGTATTCTGATGCATTTTCGAAAAAATCATACTTGTCAAGTTGTTTTCCATCTTTTCGCTTATTATAATCTAATACATCTAATTGAACGTAAACGGGTTCGTCAAATTCTTTTTTTAAATAATCATTGACCGAGACTTCTCTAATCTTTAATATCTCTAAAATTTCCCGAACTCCAGTACCTACCTTACCCTTACCTGTTACTACAATTTTAATTGCTGGTACCTTAATTTTGTTCAGTTCTTTCTCTAATTCTATACCGTTCTTTAAATCATTGGCTTTGGGCAAGTCCATACCGCCAAATTTTAATCCGTAGGCTCTAAAAGCATTGTAAGCCCCTACAACACCAGCATAATAGCCAAAACCTATTAATCTATTACCGTTACTATTGGTAATGGTTTCATGGTCATAAAACGTGATATTCTTATCGAGCATCGCTCTTAATAAATCTCTGTTGTAAGGTTGCTTTTTAATGGTATGCGAAAAGAAAAAATAGGATTTATTAGCTATTAAACTGTCAATAGGAACTTCTTTTACGCCCAACAGCACATCACAATCCGAAATATCTTCTGTTACTTCAATCCCAAAATCCTTATACTCTTCGTCTTTAAAAACTCTAATAGCTGAAGATTCAACGGTTAACTCAGCATTTGAGAACTCTTCTACTAACTTTTGACAGGCATTTGGCGACAATACTACACGGCGGTCTGGTGGGTTTTTACGTTCTTTAATCAGGGCAAATTTCATAAATAGGGTTTTGGTATAAAATTTGTTGCAAGGTATTATGAAATAAGGTATTTAACAAGTTTTGATTTTAAAATATTATGTACCTTTGCAAAGTTCTTTAAAATAATGGGGATGACTGGTTTTGACAGCAAGGTCAGTTAAACTGTAAGCATGTCGAGCAATGAAATAGCACTCGTAAAACTCAATTTCAACACTTTAAACGGCGAGAATAACTACGCTTTAGCTGCATAATCTGAATTATAGTAGGATTTAGCCTCGTCTCTACAAGGTAGAGAAGCTTTATGTCTCCTGAAAGCCTTTGTTAATGGCGTTCTCCTCGATAGCTATCGGGATTGAGACATCGTAAAAATTGACATAGAAATACTAGGCTTCGGTAGTATTTCGAAATTAAAGAAGCTAAGCTAAAAGTAGGCTGTTTTCGGTCAGCTTTTAGTCGAAAACCAATCGGAAACTATACATGTAGAAAGCACTTTAGTTGCTTGTTTGGACGAGGGTTCGAGTCCCTCCATCTCCACGATCACTCACAACTGCGTTGTGGGTTAGAAGATAAAAAACCTGCCAAGTTTACTTGAGCAGGTTTTGTTATTTTAAGACATCTGGCTTGCAAAGGCGGGCAGTTATAATTGCAGAACTGGAATTAATAGGGGCGGGCGAAAGCCAATCCTAAAATTTACCAATATTATTAGCACACCAATCTTGATACTCTTTTTCTAATTCTTTAACCATTTCAGGGTGTTTTTCAGCTAGGTTAATACGTTCTCCAGGGTCGTTAGTGATGTTAAAAAGTTTTAGTTCAAAATTATTAGCTATGGGTTTAATATATTGGTTGTAAGGTCTACTTTTCCAATGGTTTTCGTTAGAATTGGTCAACTTCCAGTCTCCTTTTCTAACCGCCCAAGTTTTCTGCCATTTCCACACCAATAAACGGTCTTTTTGTGGTTTCATCAAGTTTATACCGTCTATGGTATTGTCATTTGTTTTTACGCCAATATAATTTAATACCGTCGGCATAATGTCCAACGCAGATACATATTGAGTTTCTTTTGCGTTAGCCTCAATTTTTCCAGGAAACCGAATAGCCATTGGTACGCGGATGCCTCCTTCCCAAAGCGAGTATTTACCTCCGGTAAGCGGACTGTTATTAGCACCTGTTAACGGCGAACCTCCATTGTCAGAAATAAAAATTACGATAGTTTCCTTTTCTAAATTCTCTGCTTTTAATGCGTCTAATACCTTACCAATATTATCGTCTAAACTATTAAGGTTTGCTAAATAATACTTGCGTAAATCTTCATCCTGAATGGCTCCCAACCGCGAATATTTATCATAATATGCTGAATACGATCCCGGTTTGTGCTTTCCGTATTCCAATAAACTATCAGGATCGTAATTAGGGATGGGTCTTACATCATATTTATCTAAATATTTTTGAGGCACTTCATGTATTAAATGATGTACTGCACTGTAAGAAAGTGTAAGAAAAAACGGATTTTCTTTTCGTTTACTGATGTAGTTTATTGCTTCATCCGTTAAAATATCCGTTAAATAGCCTTCATCATAACTTTTTTCTCCGTTGTTGTGCATTAAAGGCCCTAATACTGCACTTGTGCCGCTTGGGTCTGGTGTTCTATCTTTAATGTCCTTAGAAAGCAGCCAATAATCATGTGCGTGAGCACTAAAACCTAAAAATTCATCATAACCATGTTTTAAAGGGTATTCCCTAACATCATTTCTGTGAAAGTTTCTTCCGAGGTCGTTTTTACCAATTCTAGCCGTTGCATAGCCTGCACCTTTTAAATATTCGGCTATGGTTTTTACCGAATCGGGCAAACCAGGACCCCAACTTGCGGGTTTATCCCATCTAAATTGATTTTTACCTGTTAACATACCTACCCTAGAAGGACTACAAACTGGTGCAGTAGTATAGGCTTGGGTAAAAATGGTGCCTGATTCTGCCAGTCTTTTCATATTTGGAGTACTAATAGCCGCATCGTGATTTTCAAAAGGTTCAAAATCAGCATAACCTTGGTCGTCAACAACAATTAACAGTACATTGGGTTTTTGCTCTACTTGAACTTCTTTATCAGCTTTTTTACAAGCAAATACGCTCGTTAGTATAATTAATAAAAAGGCTATTTTTTTCATAATTGATCATTTTAATCTTAGCTGTACAAAAACAGGCAAATGGTCGGATGGATATTTTAAGTCTTTGGAATCGCTTAAGACTGCATATTTTTTGACTTTGATTTCAGGAGATTTAGACACAAAAATATAATCGATTCTTCTTTTTACAGCTTTATTAAAATTAAAACCGTTAAACGTACCTGTTGGACCAAATTTAAGTTTGCTTGCTGCTTTTGTATCAACATAATCTTGTTTTAAATTGGATATTAATTCATTATCCGGTTCCACATTGAGGTCTCCCATAATAATAACCGGATAATTTTCGGAATTTATTATCTTAATATGTTCTTCTATGAGCTTCATACTATTAACTCTAGATTGTTGCCCAACATGATCTAAATGTGTGTTTACAATCCATACTTTCTCCAACGACTCTAAATCAGTAAACAATCCATAAGTACAAATTCTTTCTATGGCAGCATCCCAACTTTTTGAGTGCTTTTCTGGTGTTTCTGATAACCAAAACGTACTGTCTTTTTCTACTTTTACTTTATTTGTATTATAAAAAATAGCTGAATATTCTCCATTGTCTCCGCCATCTCGACCATGACCAATCATTTTGTAATCGGTCCATTTCTCTTTTATATATTTTACTTGAGTAGGTAACCCTTCTTGAATTCCCATAACGTCAGGATTAAAAAACAAAACCTGATTTGTTAGAAACTCTTTTCTATGCTCCCAGGCGTTTTCACCGTCAGAGGCTACATCTAACCGAATGTTATAAGTCATCACTTTTAAGTTTTGACCGTAAACTGAAGAAAAGAATAGTAGTACTATTAATGAAGAAAGAATTTTTTTCATGTTCTCAAATTTATTTTTTTTGTTGAAACACTCTTACATAATCCACTACCATTTGCTGTGGAAAAATACTGTCATCTATTCCCTGTTGACCCCCTAACATGCCTCCCACAGCGACATTTAAAATCAAGTAAAACTTCTGATCAAAAGGCCATTCGGCAGTGGTTTTGTTTTCATTTTTAAAGGTATTGTAAACCTCATCATTTAGAATAAAATCCATTTTTTCAGGTGTCCATTCCAATGCAAATATGTGGAATTTGTCATAGGGTTTGTCAATAAAAGTACTTTTGCCCTGTTCCGTATTTTTATTGTGATTGTAAGCAAGGGTATGTACTGTTCCAAAAATGGAATCACTATCAAAACCAACGTGTTCCATAATGTCAATTTCACCAGATTCCGGCCAGCCGACTTCTTCCTTATTTTCACCTAACATCCAAATGGCGGGCCACATACCCACACCTTTTGGTAATTTTGCCCGCACTTCAATACGACCATATTTCCATGATGCACGTTCTCTGGTTGTTAATCTGGCTGAGGTATAATTGGCCGTTTTACGCTCGGCAGCATACTTCATCCAGCTTTTCTTTAAAAGTTCAGGGTTGTTATAATCTTTGTTGGCAATTGTTTCTTTATGGGTTTCTATTATCAAATTTCCGTTTTCTACCCTCGCGTTTTTTAAACTATCGGTATAATACTGTTCCTCTTGGTTGGCAATAAAACCATAAGCATAACCCCATTTTGTGCTATCGGGCTTCCCTTTATAGTTAAACTCATCGCTCCAAACTAAACTATAACTGTAATTGGTTGGACTCTCTTTGATTCTTTCAAATAGCAATTCTGGCTCGTTGGTGGTAATATAGTCAAACTCATTGGCCAATAACCAATCTAAGTCTTCTTGTTTATTTACTGTCCAAGCATTAAGTGTTAATCCTAATTCTTTGGCTTCGTTTATCCAATGTGGATTCTTTTTAAAGACATTAAAATGATAGTCCAATCCGCTTATTCCATCATTCTTTAATTCCTGTGGCGATTTAGAACCATTTAAATATTGTGTTTTAGCAGTCGGATTTAGCTCCACGATTTTTTTTAGAATGTCATAACCAAAACTAATATAAGAGTGCAGGTAAGGTTCAGCATTAAGTTGTTTAACCAATGCCAGTACTTTCTCAGTCATTTTAATATTGTGCTCTTTATCTTTTGTTGGTTTAATTTCAAGAACCAAACCTGTGGTAGTATTGTTTTCCATTCCCGCAAGTAGATAATCTCTTAACGTTGGTAAAACTTCTCCATTGGATAGTTTAAATTTAGATAAGGCTTCGTAAGTAGATTCTTTGATGATAAAACCGTTGTAATCGGCATCGTGATAAACCACGGGAACACTATCAGCGGTCATGTGCACATCAAACTCTGAACCCGTACAGCCCAGTTCGATAGCGTGTTTTAAGGCGGCGATTGAGTTTTCTGGAAGCTCTTTGGCTTTAAACGCACCTCGATGGGCAACTACAACATTATCCGAAAATTCAATGCTATCTTTCAAATTATTGTTACACGCTATTAGACTTGTAAGAACTAATATAATAAATAATAACCGCATCTTGTTAAGTGTTTGATAATTACACGAATTTAATGATGATTAAAATTAACAAAAAAATCTAAGGGCTGATTCATTACCCTTAGATTTTTAACTTACTAACTTAAACTCTAAAACTTAATTATGAAAATATTTTATAGTATAATTAATAACCATCATTTTGAGGATAATTTGGACCAAATAAATCTAAATCATTCTGAAAAATTGCAAAATTGATATAATGATCTTTCCAATTTTCACGTGAATCTTTTGCTCCTCCGAAAAACGCAGGGTAATATTCGCCATCACCAGCATAACTTCTCATTTGACGGTTAATTACATCTTGCCCCATTCTTTTTAAGGTAAACCAACGTTGGCCTTCAAAAGCTAATTCGCGTGCACGTTCATCTAAAATTGCCTGCTCATCTACACTTTCTAAATCAGCAGCACCTGCTCTTTGTCTAATAGCATTAATATAAGGTAAAGGATCGCCATTTCCTGACCTCATTATGGCTTCTGCAGCGATAAGATACGTTTCCGCCAATCTATATACTAAAATATTGCTACGCTGTATATAAGAGTTAGGGTCGTCATCTTCTTGGGCATATTTTAATGTAGATGGGTGCAATCTTTTGTAATAATTTTTGTATTGAACACCATTGGGATTTTCCTCAGTTATAGGTTTGTAAATTTCAATGGTATCACCTACATTTTTACCTGCTGGTACTTTATCAACATCATTATAAAAATAGTGTAATCTAAAATACGTATTGTCATCTCTTGTATCATTTTCATCTTCAGCTAAAAGATCTAATAAATATCTATTCGGTAAAACACGAGAAAAACCTCTACCGCCTTGCTCAACATCTGCTACGATTCCTGATATTTGAAAATACTGCGTTGTAAAATTCGCGTTGAGCATAGTTCCACTTCCCCCACCTAATACATCATCTTGAGATTGAACCACAAATAATTGTTCTGAATGGTTTCTATCTCCTTTAAACACATCTGCTGTTGATGCAAGCAAACTGTGCGGGCTTTCTGGGTCTTCAATTACACCTAACGCCTGTGTTTTTGCCTCTTCCCAATTACCTTCCCACATAGCTACTTTAGCCTTAACATGCTTTGCAGTACCTTTAGTAACACGTCCAAATTTATCTGTCCAGTTTAGATGTTCTATAGCAAAGTTTAAATCACTATTTAATAATGCGAAAATTTCCTCTTTAGATGATTTGTCTTGAATAACATCAAAAGCATTATCAACAGTTACTGATTTTGTGGTTACATAAATGTTATTGTACATTCTGTATAAGTAAAAGTAAGAGTTAGCTCTAAAGAACTTAGCCTCAGCTATAATTTGATTTCTAGCTTCTTCATCTATACCTTCAGCAACCTCAGCTGCGTTAATAATGTCCGTTGCTTTATTTGTAATTCTATAGAAGTTCTTCCAGAATAATCTTGAAATAAAATTAGACCCTAAATCTATTGGTGATACAGCTCTTTCGTATCTGCCGATCAAGCCTGTATAACCCGTTCTAGCAAATGTCAAATCACTTCTAGAGGGTATTACTACGCCTCCCATCCAATCTTGAACATTAGTATCGTAACGATATCTATTGAATTCATATAAACTTACTACTCCAGATTTTAACCCTTCTTCGGTAGTGTATATATAATTCGAATCGATGAGCGTACCTGGTTGCTCTTGCAGGTATTCTTCGCATGATGTTGCGAAAAAGATTGCCATTACAATTAGCAAACTACCTTTTACTTTTTTATAAAAATATTTTGTGTTCATAATATCTTTTTTTGTTATAAATTAACTTTTACCCCAAACGTATAACTAGTAGCGTCTGGATAACCTGTATCTGCATTAGAGAAGGTGTTTCTAATATTTACTTCTGGACTATAACCGATATAATCCGTTTCGGTAAATAGGTTAGTACCTGTAACATAAAAACGAATTTGATTCATATTCAATTTAGAGGTCAATGACTCTGGTAAGTTATACCCTAAACTTATTGTTCTAAGCCTGATATATGAGGCATCTTTTACTGCTAAGGCTCCTATGTATTGAGGTGGTGCATCAAAGTTTGGTCTAGGAAAAGTTGTAGAAGGATTTTCTGGTGTATAGTATGGTACTTTTACACCATTATTTTTCCCTTGTAACGTACCCCCATTGTTAAAATCTGATAAAAATGGATTACGTTTTGTAGCTCCTTCCACTGCATAAAAATCAACTAACAAATCAAATCCTTTGTAAGAGATGTTTGTGGACAATGAACCGAACCAATCTGGATTTGGGTCAATAAATACACGATCATCTTCTTGAGTTATTTTTCCATCACCATTAACATCACTGATTCTTATATCGCCTGGTCTAAGATTGTCTTGTGTAACTGTAGATTCAGGATTTGCTTGTGGAGCATTAGCAAAATCATCACCTGCTTGCCAAATACCATCAAATTTATATTGTCTAATAACACCTATGGGTTGACCAACATAGTAGTTGTAAGCATCATCTTCAAGAACTGGTTGGCCCGAACCATCATTGTAAAGCTCAGTCAACTTATTTTTGTTGTTTGACCAATTAGTAGATACTGACCAACTAAAATCTTCAGTATTGAAAAGATTTGCTGTTAAGCTCAATTCAATACCTTTATTTTGCAACTCTCCAGCATTAAAGTAGGTAAATTGATATCCTGTAATAGACGGGACTCCTCTTCTCAACAATAAATCTTTGGTTTTAGAGTCGTAATACTCAACACTACCTGTCAAAAATCTTTTAAAAATAGAAAAGTCTAAACCAAAGTTAAGTGTTGTAATGGTTTCGTGCTTTAAATTTGTGTTTGGCAATACTACAGAGGGAGAATATCCAGATGCGGATTCGCCATCAAAAATATAATTCTGTCCGTCTGCGGTAAACAGTGAAGTATAAGGTCTTTTTAGTGCATTTGCCAACGAACCGTAACTCACTCTCAATTTTAACTCCTGTATAGCACCCGCATCTTCTAAAAAGCTTTCGTTATGTAATTTCCAAGCAAATGCTGCTGCTGGGTTGTACGTCCATTTAAAATCAGCAGCGTTAACCGATGACCCATCAGCTCTGTAGGTTGCGGTAAACAAATATTTGTTCAGTAAATTGTAACGTGCTCTACCCATAAAAGAAGCCGTTCTTATTTTTGTCTTATCACGCTCTACAGAAACATTTCCTATGGCATTTGTAATTCCATCATACCCTAAGCTCTCATTTGGGAATCCTCTACCCTCGGTAAATGTTCTTGAGTATTTATTTTCATCTGCCGCTTGTACCAAGGTTATATTAAATTTGTTATTATCGTTTATATCCCAATCGTAAGTTAAAATATTTTCAATTAAAAATGCTTCTCTTAATTGATTATCAATTCTTGCGATCCCCCTATCTGTATTACCTGCGGAACTCAACGAAGATTGGTACTGACCTCTCTCAGAATTTTTTCTTGTCATAGAAGCTTTTAATTGGTATTGCAAATTTTCTGTAATTTGATATTTCGGGATAACCGTTACAACAAAATCATTTCCTTTTTCATCATGATCCTGTTCGCGTAAATTCCATAACGGATTGGTTGCTGATAACTCCTCTCCACTAGGGTATCTTGTAACACTACCATCTGGATTGTATGCATTTCCTAAAGGTGAAACAGTTATCACATTTACATTTGCCGCTCTTTCCGTGTCATCATTTAACAAGTTAAGGTCAAACGTTGCGGAAAACTTATTGCTAATTTTTTGATCTACATTCAAACGCAAGTTTTTTCTCGCGTAACTTGAAGTTGGTATAATTCCGTTCTCTTTAAAATAGCTTAGACTACCATACACCTTGGTCAATTCAGTACCTCCAGAAACACCAATAGAATGACTATTCACAAATCCATTTTTTACAAGCTCATCCTCCCAATCTACAAAGTTATTATTATTTATATTCTCTAACTCAATGGCCGAAAACACATCAGTATCGTCAGAATATTCGTCATTGGCATTTGTAGCACGTACGGCTTCTCTTTTTAATTGTGCAAACTCTTGTCCACTGTAAACGTCAAAATTTCTTTCAATTGATTTTGTGGTTACAAAACCATGATAAGAAACACTCACTTTATCCGTTTTACCTCTTTTAGTGGTGACCAATACTACACCATTAACCGCTCTAGATCCGTAAATAGCTTGTGCAGAGGCATCTTTAAGAAATTCGATCGACTCTATGTCGTCTGGATTTATGTCTTCTATACCGCCATCTCTAACAACTCCATCAACCACATAAATACCACTTACGTTACCTTCAATAGAACCACGCCCTCTAAAAATAATTTCAGAAGTTCCACCCGGTCTTAAAGTACCGCCTCCTACGTCAACTTTTAAACCTGATATTCTACCTCTAAGCATTTCGGTTACATCGGAAGTTGGTGTTGCAACTGCTTTTGCCATATCTGTTTTGGCAACAGCACTTACTAAATCACTTTTCCTTTGCGTACCGTAACCAACCACAACCACTTCATCTAAAATACTTGCATCTGGTTCCAATGTAACAGAAATAGTATCTGAAATAGTATCTGAAATTGCAACTTCTTTAGTAGTGTATCCAACAAAGGAGATAACCAAAGTAGTAGCATTGTCGTTTACGTTCAACGAAAAATTACCATCAAAATCGGTAGATGTTCCGTTTGTCGTATTCTTTACTACAACAGAAGCACCGGGTAATGGTGTCCCTGTTTCATCTAGTACCGTACCTGTTATTGTTTTTTGAGCTGTAACAATTGTAAAGCTCATCATTAGCAACAAAATTGGAAAGTACTTCAATTTTTCTTTAATTAATAATTTGAGTTTCATAATTATTTGAATTGAATTATTTTTCTTTAAAAGCGAAACGAATATCTCTTTTTGTTTAACTTTTATTTCACGTTATTATATTTAAAGGCAATAATACGTATTTTTTTTATAAAAACAAAGTTAAGCGAAATAAAAAATAATTAAACGAAACTTATTTGTTTTCGTTACGAAAGCATCAACATAAGAAGTCCCGCTAAAGAAGCCCCAATTATTGGTCCAATAACTGGAATCCAAGCATAGCCCCAATCGTTAGAAGCCTTATTTTTTATTGGAAGTATAGCATGCATAATTCGCGGTCCTAAATCACGAGCAGGGTTAATAGCATAACCAGTAGTGCCACCCAAAGACAGACCAATTACCCAGACCAATATTGCCACGGGCAAAGCACCTAGTGAACCAAGACCAATAGGAGTTTCAGCATTTGTAGCAACATCTGTTAGGGCAGGGTTTGTAAAATAAAGTACGACAAATACTAATGTAAAAGTTCCTATTATCTCGGAAAAAATGTTTGAAGACCAATTTCTTATTGCTGGTGCAGTACAAAAAACAGCTCTTTTAGTTTCACCGTCTTCAGTAATGCGAAAATGATCTTTATATATTAACCATGCACCTAATGAGCCCAACATAGCACCGATGAACTGTGCTAAAGTATAGCTTGGCACCAATGCCCAATCGAATTTCCCCGCAACGGCCAACCCAATGCTTACAGCGGGATTTAAATGAGCTCCACTATAAGGTCCTGCCACCACTACGCCAACAAAAACAGCAAAACCCCATGCGGTGGTAATTACCATCCAACCTTGGTCGTTTGATTTTGTTTTTTCCAAAATGACATTAGCTACAACGCCAGCCCCTAAAAGAATAAGAAAAAAAGTTCCGATAATTTCTGCAATAAATGGTGTCATGATAGTAGTTTTTTATGATTAGTTCTTGGTCCAATATTCTAAAGCATCAATTGCCCTATACCAACCTTTAATGTCTTTTTCAATTTCTTTTCTTTCAGTTTTAGGACTAAAATGTTTATCTGTCTGCCAAATTTCTTGAATTTCTTCTGAGTTTTCCCAGTAACCTACAGCTAATCCCGCCAAAAAAGCCGCTCCCATTGCTGTGGTTTCCACTACTTTTGGCCTGACCGTTATTGTATTTAAAACATCAGCTTGGAATTGCATCAGCATATTGTTTACCGTTGCCCCTCCATCTACACGTAATTCTTTTATAGAAATACCTGAGTCGGCTTCCATAGCTTTTAGAATATCCATTGTTTGGTACGCAATAGACTCCAACGCAGCTCGTGCAATATGGGCATCTGTACTTCCTCTTGTTAATCCGAAAATTGTACCTTGTGCATGCTGGTTCCAATGTGGTGCCCCCAAGCCCGCAAAAGCTGGAACAAAATATACGCCGTCCGAACTCTCTACTGATTCCGCTAATTTTTCAACATCGCCGGAATTTCGAATTATCTTTAAACTATCGCGTAACCATTGCACCACGGCTCCGGCAATAAATATACTTCCCTCCAACGCATAACTCGTTTTGCCGTTTATTTTCCAAGCAACTGTTGTCAATAGATTATTTTTGGAAACCGTTGGTTTTTCGCCAATGTTCATCAACATAAAACAACCCGTTCCATAAGTGTTTTTAACCATTCCGGGCTTAGTACACATTTGTCCAAACAAAGCCGCTTGCTGATCACCAGCAATACCGGAAATAGGAATTTTGGTGTCGTAAAAAGTGGATTGAGTATGCCCATAAATTTCGCTAGATTGTTTTACTTCGGGCAACATACTTTTCGGAATGGTCAACATCTCAAGCAATTCATCATCCCATTCCATGGTGTTTAGATTGAACAATAATGTTCGCGAAGCGTTGGAAACATCGGTAACGTGTTGGTTGCCTTTGGTAAAATTCCATATTAACCAAGTGTCAATAGTACCCATAATCAAATCACCATTTTCAGCTTTTTCTCTCGCACCATCAACATTGTCCAATATCCATTTTACTTTTGTTCCGGAGAAATAGGAATCTATTACCAAGCCGGTTTTTTGACGGATCATATCCGCTTTGCCCTGCTCTTTTAGTTCATCACAATAATTAGAGGTCCGTTTGTCCTGCCAAACAATGGCATTATAAATTGGTTGTCCTGTATTTTTATCCCAAACCACAACCGTTTCACGTTGGTTGGTGATACCGATAGCGGCAATATTTTCAACGTTAAGCCCTTTTTTGGCAATTGCTTCTGCAGCCACCCCTGCTTGCGTTGACCATATTTCGGTAGGGTCGTGTTCTACCCATCCTGGTTTAGGAAAATGTTGTGTAAACTCTTTTTGAGCTACAGAGATAATACTTCCTTTTTTATCAAAAACAATGGCTCGAGAGCTTGTTGTTCCCTGATCTAATGCTAAAATGTATTTTCCCATAATTTAATTTTTTATTTGTTATTGATGAACAAGGTCCTTAAAAGTAAGCATTCCGTTTAAATTGAGTACATATTGCTTTGCTATTTTTGTGAAATTATCAATTTCCTGACGCTCCCAAACCTTATCCTTTCCTAATTCTTGTGCCAGAAGTTCAGCAACAATTGGAGCTGAAATAATTGCAGCTCTTGCATCCAAAAACAACATTCGTACACGTCTTGCCAACACATCTTCAATGGTTCTTGCCATTTCATTTCTAATTGCCCAAACAACTTCGGCCTTGGTAAAATCCGATTTAGGATGCAATCTTTCGCTCAGTTCAGGTTCATTTTTCATTAATTGTTCAATATTTTTTTGATCTGTACCATAAATATATAGATGATTTGTTCTATCTATATTTTCTATTGCCCCATGTATGGATTGGTTTTTAGTTTTACATTGTTTATTTGGCAACTTACCCATAACAATTGCTTTATTGACGGTATCTTGTGCCATTCTCCTATAAGTAGTCCATTTTCCCCCGGTTATAGTTAAAAGACCCGAGTCCGATACGATTATTTTATGGCTTCGTGATATTTCTTTTGTTTTTTCGGAATCGTCCTTTGGAGCGGCCAAAGGTCTTAATCCCGCAAAGATGCTCTGCACATCTTTTTGACTTACTTTTTTGGTTAGGTATCGATTTGTCGTTTCGAGAATAAAATCGACTTCCTCAGAAAGCGGTTTGGGCTCGAGGCTATGACTATCCAGCACCGTATCGGTAGTGCCAACTACCACTTTATCGTGCCAAGGTACAAGGAAAAGCACCCTGCCGTCATCAGTTTTGGGTATCATAATGGCATCATCTCCGGGCAAAAACGACTTGTCCAGTACCAAGTGGATTCCTTGGCTTGGACGGACGAAATCACGGGCATTTTTATTATCCATTTTTAGGACTTCATCCGTAAAAACGCCAGTGGCGTTGATGACCAATTTGGCATTTAATTCATATCGTTCATCCGCTTCGCTATCAAAGGCTATGACACCGGTTACCTTATCTTTATCGTCTTTTAGCAATCCGACAACCTTACAATAATTTAATAGAGTAGCTCCTTTTTCTATACAAGTTTGGGCAATATTAACGGCTAATCTGGCATCATCAAATTGTCCGTCATGATAAACCACCCCGCCCTTTAATTTGTCAGGTTTTATTGTTGACAGTCTTAAAGATGTTTTCTTTTTATTTATACGAACAGATTTTCCAAAGCTCAATTTCCCTGAAAGAAAATCGTATATTTTTAACCCAACCGTATATTTAAGGGTTTCCCACCAGTGGTAATTGGGAATTACAAAAGTCTGATTACTGACCAGATGAGGTGCATTCTTGAGCATCAGGCCTCTTTCGTATAACGCTTCCCTGACCAGATCAATATTGCCCTGGGCCAAGTATCGTACTCCGCCATGAACTAATTTGGTACTTCGGCTCGAAGTTCCCTTGGCAAAATCGATTTGCTCCAATAAAAGTGTTTTATAGCCGCGTGTAGCACTGTCTAAAGCAATTCCCAAACCGGTAGCACCTCCTCCAATAATAATGACATCCCAATTTTTATTGGATTGCAATTGTTCAACCAACCTATCTCTCTGGAATAAATTCACTTTTTATTCTAAAATTTTAGTTCTTAGGTTTCAAATATACACATTTTGTAAGAAAACGAAAGAAAACGAAATATTATTTTTAATTGGATACCACCTAATATTTAAGACAAATACCTTATCCGTTTTTCAATTACTTTCATTTTAGTTACATTTGTGAATACTGATGCTAAAAATAGAACCTCTATCATGAAACGACATCAAATAATCTTAGATATTTTAAACAAGGAAAAATACCTTGAAGTACTTGATTTATGTAAGCTATTGGACGTATCGGCCGTTACCATAAGAAAAGACTTAAAACTTTTAGAAGAAAAAGGGCTTTTATTCAGAACACATGGCGGTGCGTCACTGGAAAATCCTTACATCAATGAAAAGGCTGTTAATGAAAAAGAAAAAATTTCGGTCGAAGAAAAAAACGGAATTGCACAAGCTGCGGCAAAATTAATTGATGAAAACGACTCTATTTTAATTGCTTCGGGCACAACAGTACAGGCGTTGGCAAAATTTATAGAACCAAAAAACAAGTTGACGGTAATTACATCTTCCTTAAATGTTGTGCTTCACCTAATCAATCATAAAAATACGGAAATTTTACAATTGGGCGGCTATGTTAGGCACAGTTCGGCCTCGGTTGTCGGCAATTATGCCACACAAATTTTAGAAAATGTTTCGTTCAGTAAATTATTTTTGGGTGTTGATGGTATTGATTTGGATTATGGTTTGTCAACCACCAGTTTAGAAGAAGCCCAGCTTAATAAAAAAATGTTGGCTTCTGCACAAAAAACTGTTGTGCTAGCCGATTCCTCAAAATTTGGTAAAAAAAGTTTTGCCAAAATATGTGGATTAGAAGAAGTAGATCAGATTATTACTGATGATGGTATTTCAAAATCAATAATTAAAAAATTAGAGGAAAGCGGTATTGTAGTTAATATAGTTTCATAACCCTTTATGTACGCCATCATACTATAATTTAAATATTTACGTTATGATTCATATTTTATAACATAAAACCTTTTTCATGAAAAAGCTAATCTATTTATTTTTATTGGTTCCTTTGTATATCACCGCTCAAACCGAAGATACAAAACCAACAGCCGAAAAGCAAGAAAATAAAGTGATAATTGAAGAGTGTATCGCTGGTAACTGTGCCAACGGAAAAGGTACAATGCAATACCAAACCGGAGTTTACGAGGGGTATTGGAAATCTGGGCTTCGCGATGGCGAGGGCAAATATACATGGGCCAACGGTGATGTTTACGAAGGCCAATGGATGCAGGATAAAAGACATGGTATGGGTACTTATGTCTGGAACGATGGCTCAAAATATAAAGGGAACTACAGTCATGGTATTCGTAGCGGATACGGAATTTATTACTACACAAATGGGACAATATACGAAGGTACGTGGCAAAATAACTTAAAACACGGCATAGCTAATTTTTACTACAAAGAAAGTGTAAATATTGGTGGTAAATACATAAACAACGAATACGTTAGCGGTACCGGTATTAATCAGGATAGCTATAATTTTAAACCTGCACAATAGTTCTGTAAGGTGTGCCTACGCATTACGACATAATAATAAGGTGACGTGTCACCTCTTTTCATAGCAATTTCCCGTTTTTAAGAAGTTAAAAGCGGGATTTTTTTTACTTTCGTCTTAAAAATAATCCTGTTGCAAAGAATTATAGTTTCTGTTACTAACGATTTGGTTACAGACCAACGTGTACATAAAGTTTGTACCACTTTGGTCGATATGAACTATGAAGTAATCCTTATTGGAAGAAAATTACCTAGAAGTTTACCAATAATTAGAAGCTACCGAATCATTAGGATGAATCTGTTTTTTAAAAAGAAGGTTTGGTTTTATGCAGAATATAATATTCGCCTATTTTTTAGACTGCTCTTTCTAAAAAAGGATGTTTTGCTTTCTAACGACCTAGACACCTTACTTCCCAATTTTTTAATCAGTAAATTTTTTGGTAAAAAATTGGTGTATGATAGCCACGAACTGTTCACAGAAGTAGGCGAACTCATTCACAGACCAATGATACAAAAAGTATGGTTGTCTATTGAACGTTTTATTTTTCCAAAACTCAAAAATGTATATACCGTAAACCAAAGTATTACCAGCTTTTACCATAAAAAGTATGGCAATGATGTAAAGGTTGTAAGAAATATTGCTCCAAAACTAGAAAACAAATCCATTAACCGTGCATTTGCAAAAAAAATAAAAGGGGATAAAAACATGCTGATTTTACAAGGCTCTGGGATAAATCCTGATCGTGGTGCGGAAGAGGCAATACAAATGATGCAGTATTTGGATGACACTATTCTTTATATTATTGGAGGTGGTGATATTTTTGAGGAGTTGAAAGGTTTAGCAGCATCTTTAAAATTAGGTGAAAAGGTTATTATTAAAGACAAAATGCCTTATGAAGAGCTGATGGAATACACCAAAATAGCGGATTTGGGTTTATCATTGGACAAAAACACCAACCTAAACTACGAGTTCAGCCTACCTAATAAAGTTTTTGATTATATACAGGCCGGGACGCCTTTATTGGTTTCCGATAGAAAAGAAGTGGCAGGTATAGTACAAGAAAATGATATAGGTTGGGTAATTGAGGCTGTTGAACCTAAAAAACTAGCGGAAAAGGTGAAACATATTTTAACTGATGATAATGAATATGCAATTAAAAAGAAAAATCTAAAACAAGCTTCAGAAAAATACTATTGGGAAAATGAGGCAGAAAATCTGAAAGACATTTTTAAAAATTTAAAGTAAAATTAGAACCCTAGCCTTTTAACTATATATTTTACTCCTGAAATAAACAAAAAAAATGGTTTTAATACTATTGAACTGGCTTCTGTTTTCAGCTTTATTTCTTCTTTATAAAGTTTCCAGCTATACTTTTTTGAGATTCCGTTTGTTGCACAAATAGAAATAACTGTGTCAATAACTTTGACTTTTAACTTCTCCTTGTAAAGTTTCAAATTCAAGGCATAATCAGCCAAAATACCGTAATTTAAAGAATAGTCAACATCTTCAAAAACGTTCCTATTATAAAAAATCCCTTGATGTGGCAATGTGTTTTTAATCCAGATTTGATCTGACCAAGAAGGTGTTATCACACCATTATTTTTTTTTATAAAATAAGTGTCATTCTTTTTCCAATCAAATTTAATCTTACCTAAAATTAATTCCGTGCTATTATCAATTGGTTTGTTAAAAATGTTATTTAAAGTCTCCTTCGAATATAATTTGTCATCTGCACCTAAGAACAGTAGCCACTTCCCTTTTGACAATGAAATGCCCTTGTTCATGGCATCATAAATACCTTTGTCTTTTTCGCTAACCCAGTTGAATGTAACTTTTAAAGATTTTAAATACGATTGTGTTCCATCAGTAGAATCTCCATCTATAATCCAGACTTCGATATTTTTATATGCTTGATTTTCAATGCTTAAAACACAATCTTTGAGGTTGCTTAGATTGTTGAAAGAAGGGATTATTATGGATATTAAATCGCTAATAAGAGTGTATTAAATAGAGTGTGTTTATACTACTTCAAAAATCTTTTCC
This sequence comes from Aureibaculum sp. 2308TA14-22, assembly GCF_040538665.1. Taxonomy (NCBI): domain Bacteria; kingdom Pseudomonadati; phylum Bacteroidota; class Flavobacteriia; order Flavobacteriales; family Flavobacteriaceae; genus Aureibaculum; species Aureibaculum conchae. The sequence continues at coordinate 3,302,253 of NZ_JBEWXT010000001.1, read as the reverse complement.
CCATCACATTTAACCGTTTTATGAGGGTATTTTAATATGAGGGCATAATCATGTGTGGCCATCAATATGGTTCTGCCTTCTTTATTAATTTCTTCCAAAACACTCATTACTTCTAAAGACGTTTTAGGGTCTAAGTTGCCTGTAGGTTCATCGGCTAAAATCAACTCAGGATCATTTAACAAAGCTCTGGCAATAGCCACACGTTGTTGTTCGCCACCTGAGAGTTGAAACGGCATTTTAAAACCTTTGGTTTTCATACCTACTTTTTCCAATACCTCATCAATTTTCGCTTTGCTTTTTGAACTATCTTTCCATCCTGTTGCTTTTAAAACGAACAATAAATTGTCATGTACGTTTCTATCATTAAGTAATCTGAAATCTTGAAAAACAACGCCTAACTTTCTTCTCAAAAAAGGAATTTCCTTTTCTTTTAGTTTAGTTAAGTCATAATCAACAATGTGCCCTTCTCCTTCAAGCAGAGGTAAATCTCCATACAGGGTCTTCATTAAACTACTTTTCCCACTACCCGTTTTCCCAATTAAATACATAAAATCGCCTTTGTAAATATCTAGACTAATATCAGAGAGAATTAAGTTTTCTTGCTGAAAAATAGAGGCATTTTTTAAGTGCAATACAGGTTTTTGTTCGGACATGGAATGGTAATTATTTACCCGACAAATTTAAGGAATAAAATTGAATGATTGAAGATAGAAATTATAACCTTAAAAATACTTTAATCCCTAAGTAGAGAAATTAAAAACCATTAAATCGCATCTACTTTGGCTCAATATTTGTCTCATGTTAGTAAATTTTAACACATTTAGTTAACAAAATGTTATATTAATTAACAATTATACAATTTAGAATGAATTGCACGTTGTTTAATTTAGAGTGTGTTATTTTTGATTTTAATTTAACAAATTATCTTTTACAATGAAACATCGCCCTAGTTGGTTTTTAGCCTCCCTAATTTTAATTTGTTCTGCAGTTGGTTTTGCTCAAAAAACCGAAATTTATACGCACGATTTAACTGCCTACAATCACGCGGTTGATTTATATAATAACAGAGACTTTGTAGCTGCCAAACATCAATTTAACGCCTTAAAGTCTGACTTTGACGATATTTCAGAATATAAGGCTAACTGTGCCTATTACGAGGCATTCAGTGCTATACAAATTGGCGATAGAGAAGGTGATAAAATGATGCAAAGTTTTGTGGAGCGATATCCTACAAGTACCAAACAAAACACCGCCTTTTTAGAAGTAGGCGATTATTATTTTAAAAATGCCAATTATCCTTATGCCCTCAAATGGTACAAACGTGTGGAGACGCGAAATCTATCCATAAAACAAGAAGAAGATTTTAATTTTAAATACGGCTACGGCTTATTTGCTGTAAGAAGTTATGAGCAGGCCAAAGGTATTTTTCAAAAACTCTTAACATCTCAAGAATATGGCTCACAAGCAAAATATTACTACGGATTTATTGCCTATCAAGATGATGATTATGATAATGCCGATCGTTATTTAGGTGAAGTTGCTGACGATAAAGAATTAGGTGATGATGTGCCTTATTATATGGCAAATATTAAATTTAAAACGGGGCAGTTTCAAGAGGCTATTGATGTGGCAGAACCTTTCCTTGCCAAAGCAGATAGAAACGAACATTCTGAAATTTCAAAAATTATTGGTGAAAGTTATTTTAATTTGAATCAATATGCAGAGGCGATACCTCATCTAAAAAATTATAAAGGTAAACGTCGTAAATGGAACAATACTGATTATTATTTATTAGGTTACGCTTATTATAAACAAAATGACTACGAAAATGCTATTGCCAATTTTAATAAAATAATTGGAGGAAATAATGCGGTATCACAAAATGCGTATTATCATCTGGCAGAATGTTATTTAAAAACGGATCTAAAAACCGAGGCATTGAATGCTTTTAGAAATGCTTCTCAAATGGAATATAGCGAAGACATTAAAAAAGATGCCTGGTTAAATTATGCCAAGTTGAGTTATGAAATCGGTAACCCCTATAAAAGTGTTCCGGATGTGCTACAAGAGTATTTAGACCTTTATCCTAAATCCTCTGCCAAGGATGAAATTGGCGAACTGTTAATCAGTGCTTACATTACATCTAAAGATTATGAAGGTGCATTAAAAGCCTTAAAAGGTAAAAACGAAGCTCATCACAAGGATCTGTATCAAAAAGTGGCATTGTTTAGAGGGATTCAACTGTTCAATGAAGGTGATTATGAAGATGCTGTTGAACATTTTAATATTGCGGTTGATAATCCTAGAGAAAGTTCAATTACCGCTCGTGCCATTTTTTGGAAAGCTGAAGCCGATTACTTATCTAATAATTATCAAGAGGCGTTAACTGGATTTCAACAGTTTAAAAACATGAATGCATCTGGATTGGCAGAAAATAAATTTATTGATTATAATATTGCTTACTCCTATTTTAAGTTAAAAGATTATAACCGTGCTGGTGATGAGTTTCAATCATTTATCAATAGCACTCCAGGTGATGAAAATAAACTGAATGACGCTTATTTACGTTTGGGTGATGCATTTTACGTTTCTAGTAATTATAATAAAGCCATAACGGCTTATAATAACGTAATTAATAATAAAGGGATTGATAGAGACTATGCACACTTTCAACGTGCGATGAGCTATGGTTTTATCCGAAGAAACAGCTCAAAAATTGATGATTTCAATACTTTTCTGAAGACTTATCCGAAATCTACTTTGCGTGATGATGCCTATTACGAATTGGGTAATTCTTACATAATCGCTGAAAATAACGATGATGCTTTAGCTGCCTACAATAGTTTATTAAGCGAATACAGACGTAGCTCTTATGTGCCAAAAGCTTTGTTAAAACAGGGGCTGATCTACTACAATATTGAAAGAGACAATGAAGCGTTGGATAAGTACAGACGTGTGGTAAAAGAATTTCCCAATACAGACGAGGCTAAACAAGCAGTGGCTAATGCCAGACAGATTTATGTAGATTTGGGTCGTGTTGATGAATATGCCAGTTGGGTCAAAGGATTGGACTTTGTAACAGTTACAGATTCTGAACTTGAGAGTGATATGTACGAATCTGCTGAAAAACAATATCTGTTGAACAACCGTAAAAAAGCGATTTCTGCTTTTAGAAGCTACTTGAAAGACTTCCCGAATGGAGCACACGCCTTACAAGCTAATTTCTATTTGGCTGAAGCTTTGTTTAACGAAAAACAACAGTCAGCTTCCATTACACACTACAATTACGTAACTGATCAAGAACGTAACGAATTTACTGAACAAGCATTGTCTAGATTGTCTCAAGCCTATTTAGAAGCCAATAATTGGTCAAAAGCAATGCCTGTTTTAGAACGATTGGAAGAACAAGCAGATTTCCCACAGAACATTACGTTCGCTCAGAGTAATTTGATGAAAGGCCATTACGAACTGGAAAACTACGATGCTGCCGTTGCTTATGCTGAAAAGGTATTGTTGAGGCCTAAACTAGAAAACAGAGTAAAATCTGATGCTAAAATAATAATTGCTCGTTCGGCTTTTAAAACTGGTGATGAACGTAAAGCTAAAGATGCTTATGAAGAGGTTGGCAAAATTGCAAAAGGAGAATTAAAAGCAGAGTCGTTGTATTACGACGCTTATTTTAAACATCAAGAAGGAAGTTATAAAGTATCCAACACAATTGTTCAAAAATTAGTAGCAGATTATTCCGCATATAAATATTTCGGAGCCAAAGGCTTAATTGTTATGGCAAAAAACTTTTACGAACTGAAAGATGCTTATCAAGCTACTTATATTTTAGAAAGTGTAATTAAAAACTTTGCGGATTATAAAGATGTTACTGATGAGGCCAAAACTGAACTTACAAAAATTAAAAGGAAAGAAGCAGAAACTAACGAATCTGTAAATCCCAATAATTAATTGAGAAAAAAGATCTAGTAAAACATGAAAAAATACATTTCAATATTGACAATACTTTTGGTAACAACCCCGATAGCCATCGGGGCCCAAGAACGAAAAAAAGATACCATCGGTACAGAAGTTATTAATGTAGTAAAATCATATACTCCAACGGTTTCAGATGCTTTTAAAATAAAATCATCTCCAGAAATTGATACCAACGATATTAATATTAAAAAACCCATTAGCTACAGTATTTTTTCCATTCCCGTAGCATCAACATTTACACCCAATAAAGGAAAGGCAAAAGTGTTAAAAGTAAACCCTAGTCCACAGGTATATGACAATTATATTTCTGCTGGGTTTGGAAATTTTTCCACACCTGGTGTTGAATTATTCATTCATGGTAATAGTAACAGATACAATAATTTTGGAGCGTTTTTTAACTTTATTTCTTCTAAAGGCGGCATTAACAATGTTGTGTTAGATGATGACTATTTTGATACACGTTTAGACCTTTTTTACAAACAAGAAGAACGCGATTTTAATTGGCAATTGAATGCAGGTGCAAGAATGCAAAAGTACAATTGGTATGGTTTGCCTGAACAAATTGTTTTTAATCAAACTGTTATTGATGCCATAGATGAGCAGCAAAAATATACTGAAATTTATGTTGGCGGTAAAATGGATTATAAGGATTCTTTTTTTCAAGGAGGTACGGTAGAATCCAATCGTTTTACGGATGATGCTGGTAGTGCTGAAATTCACTTTTTGGCTAAACCAAAAATAGAATTCCCAATAGCTTCTGAATACATAAATGCCGATGTGCGATTGGAGTTTTTAAGAGGTAAATTTCTTAGAAATTATGAAGACACTGACGAATTAAAATACTCCTTTTTTAATATCGGTTTTAATCCTAGTTTAGAAATTTTACGTAATAACCTTACGGTGAACTTAGGAGTTAAATTATTGTACAGCTCAGGTTCAGGTAGTGGTAACGAAAACCAAGGGTATTATTATCCTAATGTAACGGCCTCTTACAAGCTTATAGATGAAGTTTTGACACTTTATGGTGGTGTTACTGGAGATTTACATCAAAACACCTTTAAAGGCTTTGCAGATGAAAACCCGTTTGTATCGCCTACGCTAACTATGAAACGTATAGATGAACAATACAATGGATTTTTTGGTTTAAAAGGAAAATTGGCTTCAAATATTGGCTATAACTTTAAAGCCTCATATAGCAATGAACGTGATAAACCTTTATATAAACTAAATGCTTCTAAAACTAGTGGAACTACAATTGATTTATTAGGAGCCGGTTATGAAGCTGGTAACTCCTTTGGGGTTGTGTATGACACCATTAAAACCATTAGCGGTTTTGCAGAAGTAACTATAGATTTTTCCAAGCAGTTAAAATTAGGTGGTAATGCGGAGTTTAACCAATACGATACCAAGAACGAGGCCAAAGCATGGAACTTACCTGCTTTAAAGGTTAGTGCCTTTGCTGATTATAATAATGAAAATTGGTTTGCAGGTGCCAATATATTTTATGTAGGTAGCCGTAAAGATGAAATATCCACACCTATTAACCCAGCGGTTGTGGTTACTGTTGGCGATTATGTGGATTTGAATCTTAACGGAGGCTATAAATTCGGCGAGAAATTGACCGTATTTGCTAAGGTTAATAATTTATTGAGTAGCGATTATCAAAAATATACCAATTACTATGTACAGGGATTACAGGTTTTTGGTGGATTAACATATAAGTTCGATTTTTGAAAAAAATCGAATCCTGAACTTGTTTCAGGATCTTATTAACGTTTGTTCCAAAGTTAAAAAGAACAGATTTAAAAGTATTACCCATTATTAGTAGCGTTAAGTTTTCCCCAATTCCCTTTTTTACTTAATGCTACTTGTTTTGGGTTTTTATTATTCAACATTAACAAACATTTCTGCTTTTAAAATTTGTCCTTCTGCCGTAATTCCTTGAATATCAATCCTGTAAGTAGTTTCAAAATCAGCAGTATAAAAAGTCACTTTTACTTTACCTCTTTCATAAATTTTGAGAATAGGATTCCAATATATAGTTGACCGATAATCAAATTCAAGGCCTTCACCTTTTTTAGTTTTATAAACTGGCTCGTAAAACTTTCTAGCTTGGCTATAGCCTGGATGAATAAAATTAATTATACCTTTTCTTTTTTTACTTTTTAACCTTTTATCCTCTGAACCATCTCTGGTATATATTGCAATGACACCATGTGCTGCTTCAGGACCATAAATTGTAGCTTTTGTACCTCTTAAAACATCGACAAACAAAACTTCCGTTGTTGGAATCATCATTATTGCTCCAGCATCAACAGGTATTCCATCTAATAAATGCAGCGGGAGTCCTCCCGTTCTAGTAGAATATGCCACGATTCCGTTGATAGTTCTTCCATCGCCCGATTCTTCCATATATTTTGTAGAAAAACCAGCAATTCTACCCTCTAAATTTTGTAATATGTTTCCCGATAGTAGATTGCCTAATTCTGCAAAATCTACACGTTGTGATGGTTCTCTATATAGCTGTTTATTTTTTATATACGTATCGTATTTTTTCAATCCTACGTCGGCCTTCAAAGCAACTTCATCTAGTTTTATTCTATCGTTCTCTTTATCAAAGGCCGCGTTTGATTTAACTAAATGATTTTTTAGCTTGACGAAATGTTGATTGCTGTTGTTTTTAGAATTGGACTTCTTTGAATTAATATTGTTGATTACAACAGCTGAAGAAAAAGTATCTAGTTCTATAAAATAATTGGTTTTCAAGTTTTTTAATACATTTTTTGAAGTTGTCTTTTTAGGCTTAAGGCTTTGTGCTTGAATAACAATTGAAGTGCTATCGGTAATATCATAATCACCAAACTCAAAATAACCATTGGTGTCGGATAACATATTTTTCATATGAAACCCACCCTTATTTCTAATCATAAGTGATACCGTTGCTGATTCTGCCTTATTACGATTTGAATATTTTTTTACTTTACCTTTGAAACTAAACCCTTGTTCAATAGGATATTTTGTGCTTTGTTCGTTACCATCTAGAACATCATTCCCAATAAACTGCCGCCAACCTTGTGTCATCATTAAAATATCTAAATGCTCTTTTCTTTTCGGATGGTCTGAATAAAAATAATATCCCGGTTGTTCAATTGCTCCTTTTAGTTCTGAATTTAGTAATAATTGTGATTTTATGTCTAGGTCATACTTATTAGGTTTTACCGTTGACGAGTCGGTAACAGCTATTGACAAATTAGATTTAATAATAGTATCCAAAGAAACTTCTAATTCAACTAATTCTCTTAAACCATATGCTTTCTGTGAGGGTGTAATTCTTAACTGAGCTTCTCTTTCTTGTATTTCAAAAAATGCCAATCGCTCTAAAATTGGTTTATTATTGTTCAATAATGTAAATTGAACAATCCCTTCTTTTAAAATACTTTTAGGTACTTTAACAACCGCTTGCTTCTCTTTACTTTCTATTTTTGAATTGAACACTACACCATTCCGCTGTGTCCCTAAAAGGGTAAAGTTCTGAAGCTCATTGTCTAATGAAGATTTTAAATTAATTACATAATCATCTTCACGTTCTACTACTTTTATAATTACTCCTGTTGGTGTAGATTTTGGTAAATCATAAACTAATTCCTCTTGGTTATATCTTATTTTAGCTTTGTAATTTAGACCCTTTTTAGGTATAAAATGAAAAGCACCCATGCCTAAATGCGAGCTTTCAAAATTTGAGATTCTGTTACCTAAGTTATCAATTAAAGTTCCTTTGATATCAATACCATTTCCATTGCTGTCAATTGCTTTAAAACCTATTTGATTCAGAAAATCATTAACTAAGTAACCGCCTTCTGGGAAAAACTGGACATCTGGCTTAGAAGCTGTCTCAACAATAACTTCAGAAGTCTCTGATGTTAAAGATTTGATAAAAATACTCTTTCTGAAAAAATAAGCCTGATCAAAATTCCGCATATAATTGGTATATGCCCTTATGGTGTAAGCACCCTTTTCTAGCTTTGTTGAAAGCTTAAAGTCCCCATAACCTCCACTATCTACAATTTTTATCGTTTTTCTTGCTAAAATGGAATCGTTAGGAGCAATCAATTCAACATAAACAACTTTGCTTAATGCTTCCGAACTATGCGTATTACCATTTACTAAATAGGCTTTGAACCAAACATCTTCTCCTGCATAATATTCAGATTTATCTATATGGAGGTAAATTTTTTCTTTGGTCGTATTTATAGTTTTAGTCTGTGAATAGGAGCATAAAATAACGTATGAGAAAAATAACAAAAAGCTAAACAGTTTTTGTTTTGTCAAGCCGATTTTAATGGGTATAATTTTTTTCACTTAATTAAAAATTTCCTAACAAGGTAAAAGAAAAATTTCGTCCAGGTGCACTGATCCCAGAGGCAAATTCTCTATAATGGATATCAAAAATGTTATCTATATTTACTAAAGCATCTATATTCTTAGTCAGTTTGTATTTTGAATTAAAATTCAACGTTGTCCATGAAGGTGTACCGTAATGAGTATCGGTTTCTGTAAGATAAGGTGTGTCTTCATAACGATCAATGCCCTCGGTAATATTATAATCTTCAGGTCTTTTTCTGCCATTAAATTTTATATCCAGTCCTAAGCTCAATCTGCCCTTTTCATGCATAAACTCAACCAATCCGAATAAAGGTGGTATGGAAGATAATGGCTCATCGGTATCATAGGCTTTTCCTTTGGTATAAGTTATGGAAGCTCTTGTGCTCAAATGATTGCTAAGCTGACCTTTTACATCTAAAGTACCACCAAAAATATAGGCATTTTTTTTATTTACATTGGCAACAATATTGGCTTCTTCACCATCGTACATCATGGTGGTTTTTCCATTTAAGTTAAAGGCTTCTCTAGTAATATAATTGTCTAATAAAGTATAATAAACTGTTGTTCCAATGTAGAATTTTTTTTCGTTAAAATGTTTTAAAACACCTAGTTCTGCATTATAGGCGTATTCTGGTCCTAAATCGATATTGGGAACCGTTACATTTCCGCTTTTTTCTCGTACTTTTCCTAAATCATCCAAATTGGGAGATCTAAACCCTGTTGAGATTACGCTATTCAATTGCCAACTTTCAGTTGGTTTAAAAACATAGCCTAAAGTAGCTGAAACTGAAGCATTATTTACGGTAATATCATTATCTGGTAGCGTAAAAAAAGTTTCATCTATCCATTTGGCAGTTAAATGTGCATTTGTAAAACGAATACCAGAGTTTAAGGTTGATTTTTTACTAATATCTTGACGGTAATTTACATACGCGGCACTTGTGGTATAGGTACTGCCACCGTCTGCATATCTAGACTGCACGGCGAAAGTATCAGAAAATCCCATTATTTGATTGCCGCTAACTTCTAATGTTCTCCCTTCGGGATTGGATGAAACATTGTTATGCGTAAGTTCTGCTCCGTAGGATAAAATTCTATCTTTAGCTTTAGTTAATGGTACAGAAAAATCAGCATTTATACTTAAAACATCTACATTTTCTTTTCTTATCGTTCGGTCTAAACTTCCAAATTTTCTGTTAACCCTAGATTCTTTTATGTTTTGATACGCTAAGGTTATGCTTCCATTGTCAACCCAAGATTTTTCTGGGTTAATTTCTAATTGAGCAGATGCTAAAAAACGTTGTTGTGGTCCGTAATACCACTCTGCAAAACGCAACTCACCATCTCTAGTTTCTGTTAACCGATCAAAACGTGGTATATCAGAAGATGTGCTGTACTGAAAATTAATGTTCAAGTCGGTTTTTTCGGAAAGCGGCACAAAGAATTTTTGCAATATATCGGTTTGATCGTAGCCCGTATTCTTTTGCAAATTGGGGTTGGAATTTACAACTGGATTTTCGTTGTAATAATCGTCCGTATTATTGGAATATTCAAAGACCTTTCCCCAATCTTCAAAATTGTGATTACGGTTTTTGCCCATACGCAGATCGCCAAAATTACTACGTGAAACACTTGTAAACGTTGCAAATTTTTCAAAGGAAAGTTCCACACCACCTTGTGCGGTTACTTCGCGGTTTACCGTACTGTACCGCGTTAAAAAATTAGCATCAAAGTCCGTTTCTTCACTGGTTTTCGGTTTTCTGGTATAGTAATGGATTACACCTCCCAAAGCATCGGAACCGTAAATAACTGAAGATGGCCCAAAAATGACTTCGACCCTATCCAACATATTTGGCGAAACTGTTATCGAATTTTGCAAATGACCTTTTCTATAAATTGCATTGTTCATCCGAACGCCATCTACCACCAATAATACCCGATTGGCTTCCATGCCCCGCAACACAGGGCTTCCGCCACCAAATTGCGATTTCTGCACTTTTATGCCAGGCATTTCGGCCAGCATATCTGCGGAAGTTTGCGGTGCGACACGTTGAATATCCTTAATGGAAAATACATCAATCTGCTCGGCAATTCGCTTTCGCGATTCTATACTTTTGGATGTGGACAGAAAAACCTCTTCCAAATGATGCGAAGTACTTCTTAAAAAAATGGTGTCAGTAGTAATTTGCCTTTTTAACACTTCGTACTCGATATAGGTAACATGTTTAAAGGACAGAATATCGTTGTACTTAAATTTGGATATATCTACTTTACCATTTTTTCCGGAGACAACGCTCTTAGTCTTATCCTCGTTAAAAACTGCGACATTGGCAATAGGAAACTTGCTTTCATCATCTAAAATAGTTATAGTTTGGGCAATTGATGAGAAACTTACAAAGGTTAAAATAAGTATTAAAACACGCTTCATCTTCATTGGTTTTTGCAATCCTTGGCGTTTTTTTTGGATTAAGTTTTGGTTGGTTAAAAATGTTAAATCGACTTAGTTAAACACAGCTTTTAAAACTTCCAACGACTTGGGTTTTTTAAATCCGGGCAAATGTAATTCAAAATATTGGATTACAATTTCCAACAAATCCCGTCGGTTCGTTTTGTTCAATTTTAACGCATTCAATCTATCAAAATTTGTGCCGAGCAGGGTTTTAAAGCCATCTAAATTTATACCGGAAACGTATAGGTTTGACAGGATGTGATTGGAAAATTTTCCTTCAATAAGATCAAAATACAAAAAATTATCACCTTTTTCAGGATAAAACCCTAAATATTTGGTTAAATTCATCAGGAAAACCAAGTGGAAATTAGGTGTTTCGTTATGATTGTCCAACCATTGAAAAGCGGTTTCTAAATAGCTAAACAATTGCTCATTCTCTTCTTCCTCCTTTAATGCATGTGATAGTATTTCCGATAAAAATACCATCATTGTCTGTTTAACAACATTTTTGTGTACCGTAGTATATGGTGTACTGATCTTGGCCTCCTTAATAAAATGTAACGACCTGTTATTATTATAATTAGCTGTAATTTCTAATTGAGTAAGCGGTTGAAAAAAAGCTGGAGAAAGTTTTCCCTTTGTGGCTTTAAAAATCCGTTTAATTAAATAGGAACGCAAGCCTTGCTCTGTGTAACATTTTACAATAAGGTCGTAATCGCCATATTTAATAGCGTTCAGTACAATAGCTTTGCTTGTAATTAGCATTTTAGTTGATTATGGCTATTTTGGTAATTGCAGTCTCTGACCTATCGGGAATTGTCAACAACACAACATAAACCCCAGAAGCTACTTTTCTGCCAGCTAAATTGGTTTTATTCCAAATTACCTTTCCGCCTTTCAGTTCTTGACCTTCTACAACATTGGTTTCATGTACTAGCCGCCCAGAAGCGTCTAAAATTTTTACGTTAGTACCCCGTGGCAAGTGCTTGCCATTTCTACCATCTATAGTTACAAAGGAATGTTCTTTTTTTACAGGATTTGGATAGGCGTAAACCTCGCCCAATTCATCCCCAAAAGGGGCAACATTATTATTAAAAGCAACAATACCTTTGTCCGTTGCAAAAAATACTTTACCATTGCTGTTATCAACTTTAATCTTTATAATCTTATTGGATGGCAAAGGAGAATTTGTTTTGTTAAAATTAAATAATGTTTCCTGCCCAGAAGGATTCGTGGCTAATACGCCACCAGTCTCTGAACCAAACCATTTATTATCAGCTCCATCTATGGCAATAGAGCTTACTGGCTGGTCACCCAACAATTTTTTCGCAATTCCATCATCGTTAATAATTACAGGGGAAGCATCGTAAATGGCATCATCAAAAATGCCTCCAGCATTAGAAAACACTACCAATCCTTTTTTAGTACCGATCCAAATTCTATTATTTCTGTCAACGGCCAACGTCCTTACATTAGGGTCTGGCAGAGATCCTTTTGTAGTTTCAGTTACCAAGGCTCTTTTTCTATCTCCACTTTCATTGTAGATGTATACACCGTTCCTTCTAGTGCCAATCCAAACACTTCCTGTTCTGTCAATAACCAATTCTGTCAAACCCAAAGCATTATTGGTCTGCAAAGAACTCAAATCAAATTCACTCCATGATCCATTAGAGCTTAGTTTTTTCAGCTTTTTATTGACCCATGAATTGCTTATCCAAAAATTGCCCCTGTTATCAAAAGCTGAACCATTAATTCTGACACTGTTATAATTGGGGTCATTTGGGGCTAAATCTTCTAAGCCACTATTGGTATGGTTCCAAAAAGTAGTAACCTCATCATTTTCAATTATTAACATACCTCCTGAAGCATTAGGGTTATTAGTATCGTTTTGCCCAAACGAGCTTATATAAGCTTTTTCTGGATTGTCAGGATCTAGGGTTATATGCACTAAGTCTCTTACAGGGTTTATGTCTGTATAGGGTATGTTTATCCAATCCGTACCATTAAAATGGCTAACCGCTCGTTCACTTTGTAAAGGTGTAAAAGCAGCATCATAACCACCATAAACTACCCAAATATGATTATTTTCTGTAGTTATAGAAAATATATCATTAGAAATAGGGCCTTCCGGATGTATTTCAGTATGGCTTTGTGGATTTGAAAAGCTTCTTTGTAAAATTCCGAATTCTGTAGTACCTAAATAAATTGTATTACTTTCCGCATAAGCAGATTGTAAAAAATAATCATACTCTTGAGTAGTGGTAGTAATTACTTGTTGAGATAAGTTATTATTATAAATATATGCTGATTTTTGAGTAGTTGCTGTAAGGTAATTTTCTGATACTTTCAATTGCAAAATATTATCGGCCAAAAAATTGATAAATTGTAAACTATTACCGTTTATAGTGTAGAGTCCACTGAATTTTGAGGTAAAAAGTTGGTCATTAAAAACAGTTAGGGTTTTAAAATCACCTATAAAATCACCTTGTGGTTGTTGCCAATTGTTAAAATCAATTAAACCTGTGCTATTAACATCAGCAGTATAAATACCGTTTCCCGTGGCGGCATATATAATATCGTTAAAAATAGTTATTTGATTAATGTTTACGGTTGAAGAATTATTGCCGATGAAATAGGTGTCTCTATATTCCAGCTTTTCAATGTCGTAAACAACAATTGCAAACGGGGTAGAAAAATAAAGTTTATTATCGTGTTCAGTTATGTGTTTAATAGCCTTTTCTCCGGTAATACTCAACCGTTGAATGTCCGTGGCCAATGTGATTTTTCCTTTTTCATCTACAATTTCTAATAACCCATTTTGATAACCTATAACCAGTTTTTTATGTTTATCGCTAAAATAGATGCTTGAAGTGGTTTCTCCTGACAATCCATGTATCGAAGATAGTTTTTCAGTTTCTTGACTGATTTCATCATAAATAAAAACGGCATTATCAGTAACTGCATAAATTTTTGATTCGACTTTAATAAAATCTTTTACGTTATTATAGGAATAAAAATCTTCCCAGCTGGGGCTAAAGTCAGTTTGTGACCAACTTAATAGGCTCAATAACATTATTATCAAGAAAAATAATCTCTTTATCATTAAAAATAGATTTCTGTCAAATATATTCAATAATAACTAAAGCAAATACAAATTTTAGGAAGTAAAATTTTAAAAATGAGCATAAAAAAACCTCAAAATAGATAGCAATTTTTGAGGTTTAAGGAAATAACTCTAATTTATTCCTTTTCATAGTAATTTTCCCGAATTCGAATTAGTAATTTTCATTTTTTATTGAGTCAATTGCAATTGTTTCCGTTTTTTTATATAACCAATCTATTCCAGATTTTACAAAAACCACACTTTGAACAATTTCTTCTTGGTTATATTTAATTCTTACCGTTCGTACATATCGAGTTTCATTTTCATTCTGTAGAGAAATTCCTTTGCCTACAAATTCTAAAAACTCACCATTAGTTTCGATTTTTTGCAACACATCAACATCTGATGGTTTAGAAAATGATGTAATTGACATTTGGGTTACTTCGATGGTAAAAACACTACTCAAAGTTACATTTTGTTTTTGTTGAGTTGAATTAAAATAAATAATTGTCCAGAAAAGTTTAATAAATGGTAGAGTTTTGCCAATAAATGGTATTTAAACTTAGAGCAAATCATAAAAAAACTCCTGGAAATAGGTATTTTATTAGAGTATCTTTTTGGGAAATTTTATGGTAACCTTAGTACCCGTTTCCTTAAAATCAGAAATGTCTTCAATAATTACATATACTTTTTGATTTTCGTGCAATAGTTTAATTCTATCTTCAGATGCCTTTAATCCAAAAGGCTTTCTGTCTGACTTATATTTAGCTGCTTTAGCTTCGGATTCTTTAATGCCCACACCATTATCAATAATCTCGCAACGTATATTGTCTTCTTCATCATAAATGGAAAGGCTAATTTTTTTATAGTCTTTTTTGTTGTTAAATCCATGCCAAATAGCATTTTCAATATAGGGTTGCATAAATAAAGGAGGGACTTGAATTTCTCTTAAGTTTATACTTTCATCTATAGTTACAATATAGTCAAAACCATCTGTCATACGCATTTGTTCCAATTTTATATATAATCCCAAAGTACCTAGGTCATCTTCTAATGAGATAGTCAAGTTGGCGGAATTTTTTAACACTTCTCTAATTAACCTAGAAAATTTTGTTATATAATCAGAAGCTTTTTCTTTATCGTGTTGCAGCACGAAATTGTTAATAGAGTTTAAGGAATTATATAAAAAATGAGGGTCCATCTGTGTTTGTAGTACCGTCATTTTTAAATCAGCCATTTCTTTGGTTTTTGAAGCCAATTCCAATTCAGCCTTAATTTTATTTTGCTCGAATAACTTTAACTTATTCCCTAATAAAAAAGCAGTCATAATAATTTCTACTATTGCTCCAACATACATTAAAAACTTTGGTTGAATTCCCATACTTTCTAAATAGTTTTCCTCTAAAACTTGTTTTAGTAAGTAACTCGTAAATGCAAGTAATAAATACGATAAGGATCCAATAATAAAAAACGTAACATGTTTACCCTCAATTTTGGTAAGCACTATGTAGGTAAGTATAGTAAATACGGCAATAATTGGCATTAAAAATATAAAGAGCTTTTCTTGGTAGCTGTACCCTAATAAGATTTGAATGGCTATAAAAACAAAAGCAAAAACGAAAATAAATCGCATGGACAATACAAGAAGTTGATCCCACTCAGGAATTTTTTTCTTTGTTTCAAGTACATCTCTACTAAATGCTATATAAGCGGCAAGACCAAAAAATAACAGTGAAAAGTTAATGTATTCATATGAGGACTCTAAAAGTCCGTGGCTAATGTTTTTTAAGAAATATAAAAAAAAGCAATATAAAAATAGGCTGTAATAAAGATACTGACTTCTTTTATTGAAAAAGTATAGTATTAAGCTATACGTCGCTACAAATAATAATGCTCCTCTTATCCAAGCGTATATTTCAGAGCTAAAGTCTAATAGCATAAAAGAATTGTTTATTAAATGTCACATACAAAGTTTGAATTATTGTAAAAAAATTTAAAAAAATCTTTCTAATAATTCGTTTTTCTTGTTTCTGCTGACAGAAGCTTCTAAATCGTTAATTAGCGTTAAAATATCTCCGTTTTTTTTAGAAAATTCTTTTACGTGATTCATGTTTACTAAATATGAAGCATGTACCCTGAAAAACTCAGGATAGTTAAATTTTTTTTCAACTTCTTTCAACGTTTTAGTGACCAATAATGTTCTTTTGTCTTTTAAATGAACTGTTGTATAACTTTTATCAGCTCTTAACATTACAATATCATCTCTTTCAAATAATGAAATTTTTCCATCAGCTGCAATACTGATTTTATCGTTTACACCTCCCAAATTTTTAAATAGAGATTGTATTTTATCTTCTATTACATTTTCTTTTCTAGAAGCTTTTACTTTTTTAACGGCAGTAATCAGTTCATCTTTATCTACAGGCTTTAAAAGGTAATCAATTGCAGAGACTTTAATAGCTTTTAAAGCAAATTCGTCATGGGCAGTAGTAAAAATAAGATCAAAATTAGTGTAGGATAATTCTTGTAAGAGTGAAAACCCGTCCATCTTTGGCATTTCAATATCTAAAAAAACCAAATCGGGTTTTTCTTTTTCAATTGTGTTTATGGCTTCCTTAGGGTCATTGCACTTGATAATTTCTATCTCATCAATATAACGGTTCAATTTCCATTCTAAAGCCTCAAGTGCATTGATTTCGTCATCAACAAGTACTGTCTTTAACATGGTTAGGGGTTGCATTAGAGTTATTAAGGAGCAAGATACTACATTTTCAGTATTTTACATAGAAGTTAATCTGTAATTTCAATACTTCGTTTAATTTCATTCCCTAATTCGTCAACAACAGTAACTATATGTTTTCCTGATTTAGGATTTAAAGCCAATTCATGAAAAGTATGTGTTGTGCCCATATAATTGGCATCTAAATACCAAAAAACTTTAATATCTGGAATGCTATGTGCCAACCTAAAAACCAACTGATTGGTATTTTCATCAAAATCTTTGGGCAGAAAAACCTTAACGGATTCTTTTGGGTAAATAAAGTCCATTACCGCTTTACCAGCAGACATACACCCTTGGGAAAAGGGAGGCAAATTCTTATAGGAAGGGTTTTTACGCTGATAATAAAAAGCTTCTAAAGGTGGTAAAACAAACCAAGAGGTATGCTTCATTTTATTAATAGGGTAACATGAAGAGTTTACCTGATGTTGCCCGTTCTCGTCCAAATGCACCCATAAATGATAGGGACAAGCCTTGGTTTTTAACCCCGTACGTTGCACAAAAACCGAATCTTTTTGCTCACAGATTTCAGACGCACGATAGCCGCTTTTTGAACAAACAGGAATCTTTTCTAGCTCATCAAACGGTTCTGAAAACCATTTACTTTTCGGTAGTACATCAAATACTTCGAACAAAATGGGTGCCGCAGTTGAAACGCCCACTAACCCTGGTCTTCCTTCACCATCCGCATTGCCTACCCAAACACCGACCACATAATCTTTGGTGGAACCAATGGCCCAAGCATCTCTAAAACCAAAACTGGTACCAGTTTTCCAAGCAATTTCTTTTGAAGAATCAAAAAATTCCCAGTTTTCTTCGCCCTCGGGTCTGTTAACCTCCTTTAAGGATTGGTAGGTCATATAAATCGAGCCTGCATCAAAAATGGTTTTTTCAGTAGAAAATTTTCCGAAATCAACTTCTGTACCTTCCAAAAAAGTAGGGTTTACAAACTCATTAGAATAGTATTTCCCGCCTGTTTCATCATAATGATTGATAGTGGAAGACATTGCTGCATAACTTTTGCACAGATCCCATAAATTACTTTCCGCACCACCTAAAATCAACGATAAGCCATAGTGGTTGGCATTGTATTTAATGTCCGTTAAGCCTAGTTCCTTAACATAATGATGGAACCTGTCCAAACCAAATTGCTGTAACATCCTAACAGCTGGTACGTTTAACGACCTTGACAAAGCCCTGCTTGCAGGGACGGCACCGTCATATTCCAAATTAAAATTTTTGGGATTATAACTTGCTATTTGCGTAGGCACATCGGCCACCAAAGTATTCGGTAAAATTTCACCAGCATCCAACATAGCAGCATATAAAAACGGTTTTAATATACTGCCCGTACTACGTGGTTTATCGATTACATCAACATCTTTTTGATGTTCTGCACCCGTAGGCGAATTGCCAACATACGCTCTAACTTTTCTGGTTTTTACATCTAACACCAATACGCCAATATTATAAATCTGATTTTGTTGCAACGTATTGTAATTGTTCTTTACAATAGTATTTACTCGTTGTTGCAAAGCTTTGTTTACAGATGTTATAATTCTTTTGCCTGTGTGTTCTTTGTTTACCTTTTGTAGTAAATGAGGAGCAATCTGCGGTAGCGGATACGGTTTTTTTGGCAGTTCTTCTTGTATGGCCAATTCGTAGGTCAGTTCGTCAATAATGTGCTCTTCATGGAGTTTTTTTAGCAATCTGTTCCGTTTTTTGAAGAGTTTTTCTTGGTTTTTTCCAGGGTAAATCAAACTTGGTGTATTGGGCAGTACTGCTAAGGTTGCACTTTCTGCCCATGATAAATCATGCGGATTTCTACCAAAATATCGCCAAGATGCAACATCTAACCCCACTACATTCCCTCCAAATGGGGCATTTGCAGCGTAAAAACCTAATATTTCTTCCTTACTGTGGCGAAATTCCAACCGCGTTGCCAAAATAAGTTCTATGAGTTTTTCAAAATAAGTTCTGCCTTTGCCTTTGCGAGATAAACGAATTACCTGCTGTGTAAGTGTACTTCCGCCGCGTTTTATACTTCCTGACTTCATGTTCTGCCAAAAAGCCTTACCGATGGAAATAGGGTTAAACCCAGGATGTTTATAAAAATATGCGTCTTCAAAAGCAATAATGGATTTAGAAAATTTAACGGGAATACTATCAGTATGTGGGAAACGCCATTGTCCATCTTTGGCTATTTGTGCCCCTAATAATTGTCCGTCAGCACTTTCTATTACAGTAGAAGTCGGTTCTGAAAATAGGGTTTTAGGTAGCGAAAAATAATACCAAATCAAAAGTATTGTTATCACAATACTCTTTTTTTTGTGGGTTTTTATTAAGGATATAATTTTGTTCATTATCCATTTTCAAAAAAGTAGAACCTTGCAGGTTATTAAATCGATTAGAATTATTTCACAACCTCAATCCATTTGCCTTTATCTCTTACAAAATAATCATTATCATACATAGCTTCTGCTTGTATACCCGGTAAATAATACTTGCCTAAATACGATGCATTTAACTGAACC
Organism: Aureibaculum sp. 2308TA14-22; assembly: GCF_040538665.1. Classification (NCBI taxonomy): domain Bacteria; kingdom Pseudomonadati; phylum Bacteroidota; class Flavobacteriia; order Flavobacteriales; family Flavobacteriaceae; genus Aureibaculum; species Aureibaculum conchae. The sequence continues at coordinate 3,283,021 of NZ_JBEWXT010000001.1, read as the reverse complement.
GTAAATGTTTTGGATTGTTGCTTTCCTAAATCAAAATAGAAATTAACCCTATCGTCCCTGATATCCATAAAATTGGCCTGGCTTGTAGTTGAACCACCATAATCGGTAAAACGTGTGCTCAGAATTTCCCATCCTGATGGGAAAATTTCAGTTAACGCAACATTCTCAACACGTTCATGTTTTAAATTACTTACCGTTACTGTTGCTGAAAAATCAGTGCCCTGTGCTAATTTAGTAACATCTATTCGTTTTCCGTTAGTGTCTTTATATACCATCTGTACACTTAAATTCCGTTTTTCTACTAGCTCTTCACCTAAAGGCAAAATACCTGAATTCAGTACCGTAACATAAACCGTATTCATTTTTTTATTCGTCACTTTTAAGCTATTTGCACCGTCAAAAATGGTTAATTTTCGTTGAGCAATAGATTTTTTAGTGTTGATGGCTTCAGCTTTACCGCCGTTGTTGCTGAACTCTATGCTCAAATCTTTACCACCGCCAAGTTCAACCATTTTTGCCATCGCCAATAGACTATACGCTGTGGTTTGTGTGCTCATCCATTTACTAGAAGATAATTCTTTTGCCAAATACTCCGCCATTTCACGTGATTTCGGATTGTCGGTCAATAACATGGTTTCCATTGCCATAGCCCTATTTCTGGTGGTTGAGCCATAGGTATAATAATCGTAATTTTTAGGTTTAAAATGAATATTGGCAATATTCGCTATTTTTTTAGCTACTTCTTTCTGTCCTGCCAAAGCATAAGCAGCAGCTAATCTCCATTTGGCATTGTTAGAAAGCTCGTTAAATTCTCTCAATCTGTTCATTGAGGCCAGATCTGCATGACCTGCTAAAGCTAATGTGTATAATCGGTATGCTTGAGCTAAATCTGTATTGTAACGTTTATAGCTTGCTCTCCAGTTCCGTGCCGTTTCTTGTTGGTATTTTAACCAATTGTTCATAAAAGTTAATGGCATTACATAGCCTTTTTTCTGAGCTTCGAGCATAAAATGGCCTGCATAACTTGTACCCCAGTCATTAGCCGTATTTTGACCTCTCCAATAACTTAATCCTCCACTTGGTGTTTGATATTGACCTAGTTTTTCAACTGTTTTCTTAATATTCTTATCGATTTCTTGTTTTTTATCAAAGGTCAAATCCAAGATATCTGTCAAATACAATTGTGGGAAAGCACTTGACGTAACTTGCTCTACACACCCATGCGGATATCGGATTAAATAACCCAATCTGCCTGTAAAATCCATTGGTGGCAAGGTAGAAAATTCTACTTGTGCAAAACTTGTTCCCAGAACTCCAAACGTTGTAAAATCAATAGTTTGAGAAGCATTTGGTTCTAGAATTACTTGCGTTGATTTTGAACTTACAGGATTGGGATTAATAACATCAATCTCCACATTGTAAGATGATTTTTCTCCGTTACCGGAAGCCAAAACTTCAATAGTACTTATTCCTTGTGCTTTGCTAACATCCAACTCAAAATAGACCATTTTTTCATCAGGTTTAGCAAAAGAAACCGATTGGGTCTGTTGACCGATAATTGAGATTCCTTTACTTAATTTTAAACTGATGTTTGCATTTTTTACCTTGTTTTCCATGGCAAAAACGGTAACGGGAAGTGTTACCTTCTCACCCGGACTAAGTTTTCGTGGTAAGGAAGATAACACCATCAACGGTTTACGAACAGGTGTGGTTTCACTTACACTTCCGTACGCTTGTTTGTTGTTATCTCCAGCTATGACCATAGTTCGGACAGAGCCGATGTATTTTGGCATTAGAATTTTATGCGATGCCGTTTTTCCTTTATCCAAGGTAAATGGCCCTAAATACGTTACTACAGGTTTAAATCTGTTTGCTTTTTTTGGTTTTTTAGAACCCGCATCTTCGTCGCCACCAATGGCAAATATTTGTGCAATTGTTCCACCATAAGCACCAATTACGTAGTCAAAAATATCCCAGGTTTTTACGCCAAGGGCTTCTTTGCTGTAAAATTCATCCCAAGCATTTGGGGTTTTGAATCGCGTTAAATCCAATAAACCATCATCAACCACTGCCACTGTATAGGTCATCGGTTTGCCTTGTTTTTCAATTACTTTTACGGTAAATTGCTCTTCAGGTTTCAATACTTTTGGCATTGAAATTTGTGGTTCTAGAACGGTATTCGGGTCCTTGACCATCAACGGAATTACTCCATACATACGTATCGGTAAGTCGTTTGCCGTGGAAGCGTGCGGTTGCAATAACGAAATGTTTACAAACACATTGGGTGCCATTTCTTTAGTGATGGCGATTTCCGTGGTGGTTTCGCCTTTTTGGGTTTTAATCCAACGTTGATTAAGGACTTCTGTTCCATTTTCTATGCTGATTAATGCTCTACCAACCGTTCCTGACGGGAAAGTGATTTTGGCTTTATCGCCCACGTTATATTCTTCCTTGTCGGATGAAAAAACCAGCATGGTTGCTCCCGAAGCATCGCTACCAGCGGGACGTTTCCACCAATCTTTATAAAAATAGGCGGTTCTACCCGTGGCATGACCACTTTCAGGATCGTAAATACGGATTAAATATCTTCCACCCTCTTCGTCAGGTACATTTACAATAAACGTGCCTTTACCGCTCAATGATGTATTCAAAACTTGAGACAATATTGGTTTGTGGTATTGACTACCCACGTACGAGGCCAAATCGTCATAGGACGAGTTCCACCACCAACGCCATTCTACTTTATATACTTTTACCTCAATGCCTTTTTTGGCTATCGGGTTTCCCTGATTATTTACAGTAACCACATCAAATTCAACGTCTTCATCCGTAAAATAAGAGCCATAAGCCTTAGCTTCGGGTGATTGTAAACCCACAAAAGCATCGTAAGGTGCAAAGTTTTTGGAAATAACATCTATGGAGAAATCGCCACCGTTTTCAAACGCTCTGGTTAAAAACGAGGCTTTTAGCATACCCGGAGCTTTGTTGTTAAAATTTAATTTTTTGGTTAAGTTGGCGTTTCCTTCGACATCTAATTTACCGTCAAATACGATTATTTCTTCAGGTGTAAATTTTCGAGTCGGGTCAGAAAACACATAATTTGGATACTTTTTAAAAGCTGTTGAAGTACTTGTGAATTTTGCTTTTACCTCCGCCCTTAGTTTTTTAGCATCAGCACCATGCAACCATTTTACGGATAGTTTTCCATCAAGAGGCTTATTTGACGTTAAGATTTCATCTTCAAAATCTATGGCTATTTTTAAGCGGTTCGGTTTGACTGTTTCTACTTTTAGTCCTTTATAAAAATTGGCTCCGCCAACGTTTACTTTGGCGTTCCAATTGCCTGTGGGAGAGGATTCATCCGTTACAACAGTGAATTTATAAAAACCATTCTTGCCTTCGGCATTAATTAATTTGTGCGTTAGCTTTCCACGAGAATCAGTAATTTCAAGCTTTACAGGGTGATTTTTGGGAAGCGGATTTGCATTATCGTTCAACACAAAAGTCAGGTGAATACTATCTCCAGGCCTCCAAACACCACGTTCGCCATAAATATATCCTTTTAAGCCTTTTTGAAGCTGCTTACCAGAAACATCAAACTTACTTAACGATAACGAATACCCATCATTTAATTTGAGATAGGTTTTTTGTCCTGAATGGGAAACAACCGCAAAATGTGCATTTTTATCTGATTTGTACAACGCAAAACCTTGGCTGTCCGTATTTATAGTGCCAAGTTCTTGCTGTTGATAATTGAACAATTTGATTTTTACCCCTGAAATTGGGTTAGTTGTTAGAATATCGGTTACCGCAAAGTGATACGATTTGTTTTCTCCTTTTTTTGCAATTACGCCCAAATTCGTCGCCATAATATTGGTCGTGGCAATATTTTTTTCGTTAAAATAATAGGCTTCTTTACATGGGTTTTCTCTATCCTCCCAATTGTAATATCTGTGATTTCTGTAATTATAAATCAGGTTATCCCAATATTGTTCTTCTCGTTCTTCCAACTCTTCTTCTGCAAGGCTAGTATCATCATAGCTTTCTTCTTGAAAATATTCTTCGTAGTCCTCTGTTTCTACGTTGGTAACTAACTGGCTTCCATCACAAGTATTTAAAGCATATTCTTGAGTAAAGCTCAATTCTATTCTATATATAGCTCCGGGATCTGCTTTTAGCATTTTAGATAAATCAACTGCATAGGTTTTCCATTTTCCATCATTTTCAATGTCTGAATTTATCAATCTCATCGTCTTTTTAGCTACTCGGCGGCCTACTCGCCTAATACTGTAACTATTAATTCCGTTAAGATTTTCCTCTTGTAAAAATTGTAGCACATTGTTCTCAAAAATTTTGATAACGCGAACATCGACCGCTTTTAAATTAACGGCTTCAAAATTCAATCGTAAATTTTTTGAATCTGGAAGTATAACACCATTGCTGATTAACCTAACCGCAGGTTTTAACTCCTCAAAAGCAATTTGTTCAGAGAACTTTTTCTTGAATTTATAACCGTCAATATTGGTAATACCTGAAAAAACATCAACCTGTACATTCCCTTTTAGTCGGGTTTCAGGATATACTTTTAGCACATTACCATCAACTACATATTTAAGATTTTGAGTACCGCCAATGGTTACCAATCCTTTAAAATTCTGTTGTTTTTTAATGGGATCTGAAAAGTTTATAGCCAAATGTTGCTCAGGCGATTGCACTACATCAACGTTTACTATGGAAAAATTACTGATGCCAGGAATGGTTCTTTTTGCCTCACCTTCATTGTCTATTCCAAACTTTTTTCCCGACCATTTTATCTCGATTTCAGAATCGTCCTTTAACCGATGAATACTATCAATTTTAAATTGATAAACCGATGAATTTTGTGAAACAGGCAACCATTTTACGGTCAATGGTTTACCATTTTGGGAAACAGAAACCAATTTTTCTACAGTTTCCAATGGTATTACATCTGCCGAGCGTAAAACGCCTTCGATATATTGCCATTCTTTGCTGTACGATTGTAAATTATGAGTGTTTAACGTAAAATTAGGTTGTATGGTTTTGAATTTAAAAGTATAAGATTTGAATTCAGATGGTACGTTCAAATACAGTTCGGAAAGATTTACAGTAACCGTATATTCTGTGTCAGCTTCTAAGCTTTCTTCTGGTTTAAAAACAAAGGTTCGTGAATTTATAGCAGTCAATTTTCCCTTTACTGATGGAGAAATAGAAAGCACATCTTCCGAAATTTCTGAATCGGGTTCCCAACCTTCCACTTCTTTAGCTAAACCAACCTGAATTGGATCTTTTACAGATACTACACCCGAGGTTGTATAATAAATATAATCTTTAAATTTAAAAAGGTTATCTGTATCTTCTTGTGGGTTTTTCTTTTTACAGGAAATAATTACAATTATCAATACAACTAGGGTAAAAAATCGATTGAAGGTCTTCATTTTAAATGGGTTAGGTTACAGCACTGTATTGGCATAACAATATTATTATATAACCACAAATTTAAATGATTATTGCTCAATCTTATAGCCTAAAAAAAGGGAATGTCGTATCCCTGAAAAATGGGGTTTGAAAGTGTTTGAAGCTATTTGAGGCTCATTTTATGAAATCGAAAGCTCTTTTGTACACTTTACTTGCCACTTTCCGCTTATTTTTTCCAAGAAATAAAGTGATGAATTACCAGCTAATTTACTTCGAGATTCAGAAACTTGTAATACAGCTTTAGTATAATCTTTGTTAAATGCAATTCTTGAAAATGAAAGTAGTATGTCAAACTTAAAAAAATCACGATTGCCTTTAGTTAGTAGTTCTTTATTAAAATAAATTATTGAGTCATTTCTTGTATTTTCAATTTTTGAAATGTCAAATTTTAAAGTATCTTTTTGTTGCTGTAATTTTGATAGTATATCTATATAATCACTGCAATTTTTATCAATATTATTTAGAGAAACATTTGGGTACGGCTTATTCAGAGAATCAATAGCTACAATAAATCTTCTTTTAGCTGTTTCTTTTTTTATTTGGTTGATGAGAGAGTCAATTCTTGCTGAATCTTTTGAGGTAAAAACATAATTTAGACTATCAGGAGGGGGAAGGGGAAATACTGGCTCGATGGGTTTAGCCAATTTGTTATAAATCAATGAAATAACCTGATAGTTGTTTTTTCCCTTATTGCCATTTTCACTATTACAAGAAAATGTTAAAAGGAGCACTAAAAAAATAAAATTGTTTTTCAAGAGTTTAATAATTTTCAGACCATTTCTTCTAACATTACAAATACTGGATCGATGATGGTATTTTGAGAATTCAACTGAAAACTCAATAAGAAAAATATTATTTTAGACCATTTCATTGTTGTAGAAAAAGATATATGGCTATTGTTTTTCAACTAAATCAGTTGCCCAAAAGACTTTATATTTAATTATGTACTTTTCATATGGTTCAATAAGATATATATTTTCAAATATGCTATTCTTAGAAAAATTAGTTGATTTGAGTTTGCTTCTTTCAGTATTAATGTAGTTTACATTTTTTAAGTCTATTTTTTTCAAATACCTAACAGCACATGTATCTATTTTTCCATTTGTTTTATTCCAACGAAATAATTCTTCTCCTATATAAAAGTTAACACCTTTGTCCTTAAGTTATTTTCTATATTTTTTGATAGATACCACATTACCTGAACCGTCTTAAATTTTATAGGTTTCTTTACTTGTTTTATTAAACATTATATAAATAGTTTCTTTTTTGGTTTGTGAAAAACTCATAAGAGAGCTAAGAAATAATATTATTATAATTAAATGTTTCATTATTGACAGTTTTCATTTTTGTTATCATTTACATAGTCAGTTATAACCTGTCTAATTCTATCTTTTTCTTCTTCAGTCTTGCTGGTCCAAGTATAAATTGCATTACTACCATTTTCATACATTAACCCTTCCCAAGCTATGTCTTCATAAAACTGGTCTGAATGTTGTGAATTATCAAATTCGTTTAGCATATCTCCCATAGTTTCTATGTAATGTGTTGCCATTTGCTGATGTTGCCAATTTTTATGTCGTCTATAATAATCATATATACCGGGGAGATTATTTTAACTAGAAAAATTAATTTTTAGGGTATAGAATAAATCCATTCTACCTCGTATTTAATGTATTTCTCTTCATTGATTTTCTCAATAACAAAAACTCTTGAATTATAATGATTCAACGGAGGAGGCATTTTTATTCCTTCTTTTTTTGTCTTGTTTAAATGTTCCTCATACTCATCTTTAATCAATTGCTTAATTGTAATTATTTTATGTTTTTGTAATGAAAAATTAGAACACGTATCTATTTTATGTTTTTTATCAAAATATTTAAACCTTTGATTGTCAATATTAAATACTATATTTTTTGAATCGTCTAAAAACTTTTCTCCACCACCTAATTCAACAAATCGAATTATTTTAGGATATTCTTTTCCTCCTTTTTCTAAGGAATAATAATGCTTATTTTGTGCAAAAGCAAAATTAGATATAAGTACTAATGTAATAGCGAAAACTCTTTTCATCTTAATTACAATCTGATGTTCCATTTTGAAATATATTTTTTAAGTTATCCAACACTCTTTGTTTTTCTGAAGTACTCAAATTATCCCATGCCACGGAATTGTTCATATCTTCTAGTATTCTTAAGCCTGCCCAAGCTATATCTTCATAAACTTGTCGTGAGAATTTATTATCGTCAAACTGCTGAGCTATGTCTGCAATAGTTGTTCGATAGTGTTGGGCCATTAAGTTATGATTCCAAGTCGAACGAAACCTATCCCAATAGTAATCATAAAGCCCTGGAAAATTATTTCGTAAAGAATTAACATAATTAACCCTTTCTTCTGTAGTATATTCACTTTGATTTAAATCTCCTTTTTTTGCTGCTGATAACATTTTTCTAAAAATTTCTGCATGTATTACCTCGTGGGCAAATGCAACCGCACTACCTACGTCAGAAATATTGGATAGTTGAGTGTTGCTAAACTCAATTACAATATTAAAATTTTCCGGAGGATGTGTTCTTCCATAATTTCCCTCAGCAAGAGTGTTGTCAATCTTTAAACTTAAATGACTAACAGGAAAGTCCCCATCAAACTTTTTAATAGCATCTGCAAATTTCGTGCTAGAATTATTTAGCTTGTCATAAATGCATTTGGCTTTACCAGTTAGACTGTCTAATATTTGTATTTCTTCTTCTTCTGTTCTATGTGTAACTCCGCCAGTCTCTGTGTTATCATGACCACCATCTCCACTACAATCCTGATAAGTGTTAAAATCAGGAACCCAATCGCTACAACTAATAACTTCTGTTGAATTATCATCATATATCCAATACCAGCAAGTTCTAGTATAAATCATTTCTTCTACTATTTCGCAATCTTCATTAACTCTTTTTAAGATGGTTTCCCCTTCGTTATACTTTCTACTTTTAAACTCATATTGCTTTTCTGATTTAACACCATTTAAATACCTATTTACTTCTAAAGGGGTTTTGTCAAAATCAAAAACTGTTATAAATCCATTAAAATTGTTGGGTTCAGAATAAGATATAGTTGTAGATAATGCTTTTTCTACATCTCTTGAATAAAAATGAACAATGTTAACAGACAGGTTATTATCCGAATCAACAGAGGCTACTAACTTATCATAAGAAAAGGCTGTGCTTTCTGCCAAGTCATATGCTTTTAAGTTATAAAAGGGAACTTCAATAACGGCTTTGCCATTTAAGGTATAGTTCTCTGCTTCTTCCCATAAGGGAGGCCTTCTTAAGCTTGTAAAAGCTTCTTTTTTAAAGGAGTTCTCGTAAATATGCTTTACTTGGTCAATGTTAATTTGTGATGTACTTTCAGGTAAAAAGGGAACTTCGTTCTTCTCACAAGTGACAAACGTTAAGGTAAATAATGTTAAAATTAGTAGTGTAAAAATTGTTTTTTTCATGGCAATTGGTTTAGCGTTAATAGAATAGATTAAAACAAAAATGGAAAGAAATATAATTAAGGATTACAAAATGAAACTCCATCTCCCCAGATTTAGTTGCCTCTAAGATAGTGAAAAATATTTAAGCAATTATTCTAAAATACAAAGTCTGTATAGTTTTAACTATATTTGAATAAAACCCATAACCATGGAAAACCTATATAACACAGGAATTAAATTTGCTCCGCAATTGTTAATTCTTGTTTTTATTGCCATTACTTTTTTACAGTCTGGAGTCGATAAAATAACGGATTGGCAAGGAAATGTATCTTTTTTAAAAGAACATTTTGGTAAAACATTTTTAAGAAATAGTGTGCCTCTATTACTACTTATCATCCTTATTGGTGAAGTAATTGTAGGGTTTCTGAGTATAATAGGGATAATTCAGATATATGTGTCTGAAAGTACTTTTTTAGGTTTTTTGGCAGCTGTTATAGCCTCAAAAATATTATTGATGCTATTGTTCGGTCAGAGAGTTGCTAAAGATTATGCTGGGGCAATGACAATTGTAGTGTATTTTATGGTCACTGTTTTTGGCGTATATATTTTAAGATAATGTCAGAATATTCTCTCCCACGGCTACACCATCAATAAAAATATTTACCGTATAGGTACCTTTAGAAAACTTGTGTACTATTTTGTCAATAAACATCACTGCTTTTATACTTTGCTTATTATAGTATAATGTGGTTTCATCTGTATATGCTTGATTTTTACCATCCGCTAACGGAAATACTCCCTTTTCGTTAACAACCTTACCTGTGGGTGATTTTATTACCACGTAAGCATCTTTGTAACCTTTGACAGCATTCATATTAGGTTGTATTCTAAAAATTACACGTAAAGCATGTATTTTCTTTGGGTTGTTCGTTTCAATATACTTACCTCTTTTACTCTGCATGGCCTTTACACTAACTTGGCTTGCGTTGAGTACTGCTTCTTTTTTAACAGTTGGTTTGTTTTTATTTTTATCTGCTGGCTTTTTTTCTAATTGATCACTACTGCCAGTTTGGTCAGTGGCTCCTTTAGCTTTTATATCTGCCAATAATTGGTTTGGATCAGTATTATTATTCTTTTTATTTGTCTCTTCCTTTTGTTTCTCAAAATTAAACTTTTCGGTTACCTTTTCTTCTGCTTCTGCCTTCGCAACCAAATTGTCATATTCTTTGTTTATTTTTTCTTTTTGGGCTTCCGCTTTCTGCTTTGTTTCAGTCATTGGCTCAATTAACTGAGGTTTTACTTTCTCAGTTTTTTCATTTTGAGCTTTGTTATATTCTTCGTTACTTTTTTCTAATTCTTTATTTAACCACTTGGCTTCATCACTTAATGTTTCCTCTTCTTTATTTGATTCATTTAAATCGACCTCAATAGTTGCTTTTTGGTTTGATTTATCAGTTGCCCTTTTGATAGATTCAGTCACAACTGCTACCTCTCTTTTTGTTTCATCAACATTAGATGATTTTTCTTCTGAAGGCGTATTTGAATTGTCAGTTTTTGTAAGCGTTACATCAGCGTTGTTTGCTAAATTTTCATCCTGAGTTTCATTAACTGCTACAATTTCTGCTTGTTTTGATTCAGTTTTTTCAACTCCTTTATCAATTGTACTTTTTGGTTCAATTGTTTCTGAATAACTAGCCGATTTAACAACTTCTTTAACAGGCTTTTCTTTTACTTTAGTTATTTCTGTTAATTTATTTGACGGGTTATTACGTGGCCTTACTATTGAAGCCTGTGGGTTAACGAATGCAAATTCTGTTCTTCTATTCTTTTCATGTGCAGCTTCACTACATTCAATGCCGTCTATACATTTATTAACCATTTTGCTTTCTCCATATCCTCTTGCTTTGATTCTGCTTCTATCAATACCTTGAGATACCAGATAATCTGCTGAGGCTTGTGCCCTGCGTTCAGATAATTTTAAGTTATAAGCACTACTACCTCTTGAGTCTGTATAAGATGATAACTCTACATGAATGTTCTTATTATTCTTTAAAATTTTAGCTAATTTATCCAATTCTCTAGCAGATTTTGTAGTAATACTGGATCTGTCAAAACCAAAATACACTGGTTTAATAGCGGCTTCATCTTCTTTGATTGTTGAAGTATTATCAATTGACTCAGCAACTGCTTTTTTCTCCTCCTTCTCTTCGTCATTAAGATTAGCACCTGATGTTTCTTCAACTGTTACTTCATTTTCTGAAACATTTTCTATTCCCTCTTTTATACCTTCATTTTCAGTAATTAGCTTGTCGTTTTCAATTTCTTCTTCAGATTTCTTTATTAAGAATTTATTAGCTTCTAAAGTAGGTGCTTCTAAATAATTTGCGGTATTTACAATATGATCTTCAGTATTGTAATTTTCAGCTCCAGCTTTTAGCGTATACGTTTTATTACAATCTAAAGTTAAAGCGTATTTACCATCAACGTCTGTTTTAATTTGTTCTAACTCCTTGTTTTCTTCATCAAACAATGTAATTATGGCATCTTTAATTATTTCCTTAGTACCATTATCTTTTACTACGCCAGTAATTTCTTGAACGCATGGTCCATCTTCTTTTACTTTTTCAACTAAAAATGAATAAATATCATGATTATTTTGACCTTGCAGTCTGTTTGAAGAAAAATAACCTCTATCATCACTTTTATTAATAATAAAGGCAAAATCGTCATTTACACTATTAATTGGGGCGTCTAAATGGTTAGGTGTAGCTGTTGGATTTTTAAGATCGATGCAATACACATCTAAATTACCCAGACCGCCTTTATGGTTATCTGAAGAAAAATACAATTTCAAGTCTTTTGTTATGTAAGGTGTAACCTCATTACCCGAAGTATTTATTCTATTTCCTAAGTTTACAGGTTTGCCAAAGCTACCATCAGCATTTATGGCAACCATAAAAATATCAGCACCTCCCAAAGTAGAAGGCATATCTGATGTAAAGTACAATTCTTTTCCTGTTGCACTTAGAGAAGGCTCACCAAAAGAATATCTGTCATCGGAAAAAGGTAGTTTTACAACATTGATCCAGCCTCCATTTTCGTCAACATCTGCACTGTACAACTGTTCCTTATCTTTTTTTCTTGGGCTTTTTCTGTACTTTTTTGCAGAAAAATAAACCGTTTTTAAATTAGGACTGTACGCTGCTCCCGTTTTTGTAATCTTATCGGTAGGTAAACCTTGAATCTGTTTCTTATCTATAATGTCGCCTTCACTACCCACAGTGGCTAAAAATAAATTAGACTCTGATAGTTTATTACTGTTTGTGCTTATTTTTTCTGTGTTGGGGGATTTGTAGATAAATTGATTATCGCTTAGAAACGTAACGCCATAATCTGGCTGTGCTGTATTCGTCTCTAAGTATTTTATTAGGTATTTACTTTCTGCGGTTTGCGAAAAAACCGACATAGAAAAACACCATACTATTGTTAATACTAAAAATTTCCTCATTACTAAATCTAAGTTCCGTTAGCTTAATCATAACGATAGTTTTTTTATTTAAGTATTTGTTATCAACAACTTATTAACATAAAAAAGTCCGACTCTAATTAGAATCGGACTTAACTTATTGATTATTAGTAACTTTAAAGTATTATTCCTTACTCTTGTACGACTTATTTAATTGAACTAAAACATCATCCGTTACATCAGCACTTTCTTCGCCATACATAACAGTACCGTTACTACCTGTAGTTCCCAGTACAAAATTGTAACCTTTCTCTTTGGCATAATTTTTAACAAAATCATTAATTTCTTTAGACAGTGTCTCTAAACTCTCTTGACCTTCAGCTTGTACTTGTTGTTGAATAGTTTGTTGACGTTGATTTATTTGTTGTTGTTCTTGCATAAGCACTTGCTCTCTATCTTGTCTAGCTTTTGCTGACATTTTCTGAGCATTATCTTGGTACGCCTTTGCTTTATTTTGCCAATTGGCAATTAAACTATCCAACTCTGATTTTAACTTGTCTGATTTTCCCTTCATAGTAGCTTCAGTATCTTTGGTGCCTTTATACTCTTTCATAATTTCTTCAACATCTACATAGGCAATTTTTACTGGTTCCTGACAAGAGAACAAACCCAATGCAACTATAACTACAATTACTAAATTTTTCATTCGCTTTAATTTAATTTTAAATTTTGGCAAATATATAAAAATAATGGTGCTCTATATCTTAAAATGTTGTTATAAGTATAGTTGATTGCTATTTACCTGTCTATAGGATTCATTTATAGAAAACCATTTATTTAAAAAGGTTTTAAAAGAGTTTACCTCGGTATAGTGGGGCTAACACTAGTTATAAGGTTAAAAAGCCTTTAAATTAGCTTAAAACATGAAATCATCTATTTTTTATGATATAAATATGTGAAGAATACTCTTTTGATGATTTTGCCTTAATATTTGATTTTAAACCCACCCAAAATGCTTTGAGCATATTTGATTTACCCGTTTTATATTTTTCAGAAAGCAAGCTGACATAATAAGCGTCAAATTTCATAGGTAGTATTTTTTCAACTTTCATGTTTTCTTGGGCAAATAATTCTGAAATGGATTTTCTGGAAAAATGCCATAAATGTCTTGGGACGTCATAAGCTGCCCAAAATTCTTGGTAATAATTTGCATCATAACTTTTAAAATTTGGAACAGCTACAATTAATGTTCCATTAGGTTTTAAAAGTGATTTTAATTTTTTAACATAATCATTCAAATCGGGAACATGCTCCAGTACATGCCACATGGTTATAATATCAAAAGTCTCTGAATTCAATTCTTCCAAATCATTATGAATTTGGAATTTGGAATTTAATATCTTGGAATTTGCTAAAGCCCGTGCATTCTCATTCGGTTCAATTCCTGTTATTTTCCAACCATTAGTTGCACATGCTGCTAAAAAATCTCCAGTGCCTGCACCAATATCTAAAATTGTTTTTTCTTCGGAATTAAAAGAATTAATAAGCTTTACCTTTTTCTTTATGGTGTAATTACGTACCCAATGGTACATCTTATCAATTAGTGATTTCTTTGTGTCTGAATGCGAAATGTATTCTTCGCTCTCGTAATAGTTTCCCAAATCGGAATCATTTGGTCTTGGCGAAGTCAACAGTAATTCGCTTTTCTTATCGATAAGAATCGAAAAGGCCTCACGTGAAACGGTATAATCCTTACAGGAAATATAAGGCTCTAATTCGTAATTGTTAATTGGGGATTTTACTATTTGTTTCACGTGAAACTATGTTTTTAATGTGTTATGAATTCTGATATCTAACAATGTTGAAAGCTGTTCCGCTTTTAGCCTTGCCTCTTCTTTGTAAGGTGTTTTAAAAACTGTTTGGTTTTTATTTCCTTTAAAAAATTTAATAGCATAGAGTTTGTATCGGGCATCTCCAAAAATGGTAGGATACCACATCCATGTGCCACCTTCTTTATAACCTTGATGGTTTAAACTAATATAATCAGGAACAATAAACACCTTCTTTTTTTGATAAATTGCCGTACCAAATATTTTTATATATACAAAGTTTTCAAAATTCCTTTGAATGCAATACTCATAGCTTAACCAAAAAAAAGGGAGCAGAAATAATAATAAAAAAATATAATAAATTTTAAAAACAGAAAGTATTCCAACTAGCAGAAGTACTGGTAAAAACACTATAAACAAGCTGAATTTTGGAATTGATTGCTCTAAAATAACTTGCTCTTGTTTCACGTGGAACTATCTTTTTTTAAGTAAGTACTTTTATCTACCCATATAAACCAACAATACTGAAACGTCACTAGGCTTTACACCTGAAATTCGGCTTGCCTGAGAAATACTAGTAGGTTGAATTTTTGATAACTTTTCGCGAGCTTCAAAAGACAATGATTTTAGTTTATGATAATCAAAGTTAGAAGGAATTGTTATATTTTCTAATCTATTTAGTTTGTCTGCATTGTTCTTTTCTTTCTCAATGTATCCTGCATACTTTACATGGATTTCTGTCTGCTCTACAATCTCATTGTCAATATTGTTGTCAATTATAAAGTCGTTTACACCAGGAAATTGACGCACATCATCAAAGTCCAATTGTGGGCGAGATGCTAATTTAATCATCTTCATAGATTGATTGACAGTAGCCGTGTTTTTGGCTTCTAAAATTGGGTTCACATCATTTGGTTTAATACTCGTTTCTTTTAAATAAGATACAAACACATCAGTTTTTTCTTGTTTCTCATGAACGCGTTCCAAGCGTTCTTTAGAAGCTAATCCTAACGCATGAGACATTGGCGTTAACCGCAAATCAGCATTATCTTGTCTTAATAGCGTTCTGTATTCAGCTCTTGAGGTAAACATTCTGTAAGGTTCTTCTGTGCCTTTTGTAATCAAATCATCAATTAAAACACCTATATAAGCTTCGCTTCTTTTTAACACGAAAGATTCTCTTTCTTGTATTTTTAATGCCGCGTTAATACCTGCCATTAACCCTTGTGATCCTGCTTCTTCATATCCAGTCGTTCCGTTTATTTGACCTGCGAAATATAAGTTCTCCACTAATTTAGTCTCTAATGTGTGTTTTAACTGCGTTGGAGGGAAATAATCATACTCTATAGCATAGCCAAAACGGAAAAACTTTACATTTTCAAATCCTGCAACTTTTCGCAATGCCCTTGCTTGAACATCTTCTGGTAAGGAAGTTGAAAACCCATTCACATATACCTCAACCGTATTCCATCCTTCTGGCTCAATAAACATTTGATGCCTATCCTTTGTTGCAAACCTGTCAATTTTATCTTCAATAGATGGGCAGTATCGCGGCCCAATACTTTTTATCCTTCCGTTAAACATAGGTGATCTGTCAAAACCTGTACGCAACAAATCATGAACTTCTTGACTCGTATAGGTCATGTGGCATGAACGTTGTTTAGTCAATGGTTTTGTAAGGTTTGTATATGAGAACTTTTCTGGCTTTTCATCACCCGGCTGTTCAATCATTTTGGAATAATCCAAAGATCTTCCATCTACTCTTGGTGGTGTACCAGTTTTCATTCTGCCTGATTCAAAACCCAATTTTATCAAATCTTCAGTTATGCCCACTGATGCTTTTTCTCCAGCTCTACCGCCACCAAAGTTTTTATCACCAATATGAATTAATCCATTTAAAAAAGTTCCTGCTGTAAGGATTACAGATTTGGATTTTATAGTCAAACCCAACCCTGTTTTTACGCCTGTGGTTTTTCCATTTTCAATAACCAGTCCATTAACCATGTCTTGAAAAAAATCTAAATTTTCTGTTTGTTCCAATATATTTCTCCACTCCTCTGCAAACCGCATTCGATCACTTTGCACTCTGGGACTCCACATTGCAGGCCCTTTAGATTTATTGAGCATTTTAAACTGAATGGCCGACTTATCCGAAACAATACCACTATACCCGCCTAAAGCATCAATCTCTCGTACAATCTGTCCTTTTGCAATTCCTCCCATAGCGGGATTACAACTCATTTGTGCGATGTTCTGCAAATTCATGGTTATTAGTAAAGTTTTAGCACCCATGTTGGCACTTGCAGCTGCAGCCTCACTACCAGCGTGACCACCGCCTACCACTATCACATCGTATATGTCTTGAAAAATACTCATTCTTATATGCTGTACTTCTTAGTTCTAAATAAAGATCATTTGAAAATATGTTCCACGTGGAACTTAGTTAGATTCAAATAACAAAAAACTTAAAGTTGTTGATTTATAACGGCCGCAAAGATAGGTAATAATCCTCTTTTTTTCGCATTTGTAATTTTTCGGTTTCCTTTTCATCGTTATATCCGCATAAGTGAAGTATACCGTGAACCATTACACGATGAAGTTCGTTTTGGAAAGAGACCTTAAAAGTCTTGGCGTTTTCACGCACACGATCAACGGAAATATATATATCTGAACAGATAGTCTTACCCAAGTTGTAATTAAAAGTGATTATGTCTGTTAATGTGTTGTGTTTTAAGTACTTAACATTAATATCAGATAGATAACTATCATCACAAAACACATAATTAACATGATCGAGAGAATAATTTTCTGAAGTTATAACATCTGATAACCAGTTAGTTAAATTACTCTTATGTTCAAGCTGAAAGTCAATTTGATAATTAAACTCAATCATTCTTTTACTGGTTCTTTAAAATACTGTTGAACCTTCTTTTTGTAGTTGTTCCGTAAGGGCAAGGGTTCACGGTTTAGAATTTCATCCTTATTAAAAAAGAGCTTATCTCCCTTTATTTTAGGAATCGTTCGCTTTTCAAATGTGTTGTTGTTAGTTTCAGACTTTCGTTTGTTATCTTTGCCTTGTTCTAATTGAGCATCTTCAAGCTTTAACAACTCATGTTCTAATTGTTGCATGCGTTGTATCACACCTTTATCAAACCCCTTATCTAACAGTTGCTTTTCCAACGCTTCCATTTGTTTTATCGCCTTATGTCCTTTTGCACCATTTTTGCCCGCTTTACCCATTAATTCTTTAAGAGCTTCTTTTAATGCATTCTGTTGCTTGTAAATTTCATATTGCTCGCCTGTCATCTGTTCAGAACCTCCTTCACCATCCTTAGGGTTTCCGTCCTTGCCCTTCTGACCATCCTCACCGCCTTTTGGTTTTCCATCACCTTTTTTCATACCTTCCTGCATTTTTTTACTTAATTCACCTTGCTTTTTGATAATATCTGGTAAACTAAACTCAGGCTGTCCACTTTTTCCTTTACCCTGACCTTGACCCATACTAGGGTTTTGAAGGCTATTTAACATATCACTTAACATATCGGCTAGGTTGTTGGCAGCGGTCATGGTGTATTGTTGATTAGAACGACCAGGCTGGACTTGATTTTCCGCAATATGTTCCAGTGATTTATCTAAATTATAATGAGCATTGGTTAAATCTTCTTGAATTTTTGATGTCAATTGTGGAACCCTCATAGAAAGCATATATAAACTATCATCTATGTGTTCAAAATTCTCTTTGATAATTTGTTGTTTCTTTAAGAGTTTGGGAAACTCGGCATTACTGGCGTCTACTCCGTCAAAAGCCATTAATAATTGTTCTTGGTCGAAGGAAAAAGTCAATAAGTTTTCTAAAATCGCTTTTAAATCTTCAATATTTTCGTCTAAAGCTTCACCTTGCATTTGCATCATGGCACCACCCATTTTTTTACTCAATTCTTTTTGCTTCTTAGACGCAGCTTTCTGATTCGTTTTTGCATTCTTATTGTTTTGGTCTTTTTTGTCAGTTTTGTTTTCATTTTCTTCTCCAGCCTCTTTATCATCTAAATTTTCCTCTGCTCTCTTCATAAGCTCATCAATAACTTCCTCATCTTTATTTGTATCTGGAAATTTCATCGGTTGAGCCAAATTCTTATTTTGTTTTCGCAACTCGTCAAAATCCTTTTTAATATCTTCAAAATCTTTATTTAATTTTTCTTGATCTTCTGCCTTGCTGTCTGTTTTCTCTGATTCTTTTTCCTGCTTCTTAGATAGAGAATCTAATTTTTTGGTAATCTGTGCCGCCTTTTTCTCTACAAAAAAACGCTTGGATAGTTCGAGCAACCGCTCTAAAGTTTTCTTTTCTTGCTTGTTTTGCTGGGTCAGCTTATCCAATTTATCAAGCATATCTTCTTTTTGGAGCTTTTCAGACATTTTTTTAAGCTGTTCTAACAGGTCATTTTTCTCTTGTAGTTCTTGGGTTTCCTCAATGCGTTTTTTTAGCTGCTCCTTCTTTTCTTTTATGGTCGGGTCTTCATTGTTCAGTTCTTGCTCATCCAGATTTTCTTTCAAGTTTTCGGTATGCTTTTCTTGCATTTGCTTGTATTGCTCCTGACGTTTTAAAAATTGGTCAAATTCCTTTTTATCGTTCCAGTTTAAATCTGGCTTTTTACGTAATTTTTTAGAAAACTCATCCAAATCCTTATTGAGTTTCTCGGAATCTTTATTGGTCTTATTTAATTCTTCTAAGTTTTGTTTTTGCTCTTTGAGTAAATCGTCCGTAATTTCTTGTTTGGTTTTGTTGTAATAGCTAAAAACCTTGCTTTTTGTGCGTTTACTGCCATTTGAGCCGTCGTTATCAAACACCTCAAAATACATTTCATAGGCTTTTCCTTCGTCAATTTTTAGGATTTCGGGCGAAAAAATGTAATAAAACTCCTCAAATGTAGATTTATTGATGTCAATTGGTATTTCCTGTGCAGCTTCTTTATTATTCTTGTCATAGTAGACCAGGTGTAGTTTTTTTAATCCGTAATCATCGCTTAATTGACCCACAAACTGTACTGGACCTCGGCTAACAGAATCAATATCGGACCTTACCTCTATTTTGGGATGCTCGTCTTTGATAACCTGTATTGAATAATCAAGTTTTTCGTAATTTTTTAAATGGGTATTTGATGTTGTTATCTGATAATTCAAATCATTACGAACACGTTTTGAAATGGAAAAATTGTTATCCGATTTTAACGAAAACACATTGCTATTTGCGGAAACAAACTTCATTGAATCCGTAGCTTTTGTGGTGATATTCCATGTAATGGTAGTTCCTTCGGGGATTACAGCATTGCCCGTATTTTTAATACGTTCGTCCCTTTTTCCGGTATATCCGGGATAGTTCATAACCATTTCAAAACCAGTTACATTGGGAGTTTTCAGAACATCCAATATATAAGGTTTAGAACGTACACCATTTGCTTCCAAATAAAACTCAACAGGCTCTTTTAAGTTGTTGAACTGATGCGAAAAGTTACCGTTTACATCCTTTAATAGATAACTTTCGTTGTTAAAATTGACGGTTACGTTTTCGGGAACAACGTTGCCTTCAGTAGCAACAATCAATTCGAAAGGTTGCCCTTCAATATTTTGTAAATTATCATTTAAAACAATAAAAGCGAACGGTGCGGGTGGTTCGTAAGCGGTTTTATAATCGACCACACGATTAAAACTTTCGTTAAAAATGGAATTATTTCCCGTAAGAGCCGTAAATGCCCAAATTAATAATGGGATGCTCAGGTATTTTAAATATTTTACATTCCCCTTAAAATTAATGGCGTTTTTAAATGGAATAGGTTTTAAACTGGCCGATTTCTGCTCGATGCTTGCCAATAACAGTTCGGATTGAGACTTGCTTTCGTTCAATTGTAATACGTTCAGCAATTTATCGTCCACTTCAGGAAAATGCTTGCCAATCAATTTAGATGCCTCCGATAAGCTAATGCCTTTTTGCAGACCAAACAGTTTTGCTAAAGGAATGGCAATAAACTTTACCAGCAAACCAAGTTCAACAGCAATAAACACAAAGAAAAGTACACTCCTAGCTACAGGCGGTAACCATAAAAAATACTCGATAAAAACCGTAATCAAGAAATATAACAAGCCAAAGGACACAAATAAAATCAGTCCTTTTAACAGCTCATTGGTATAATACTTTTTAATGAACTGTTGTAGTTTTTGTTGTATGTTGTTGAAACTTGTCAAATTTTAGATGCCGCTCTCTTTATATTTTAAACTCAAAAATAGCATTTTCATTGTCAAATACTATCTTTGCAACCTAATTTTAACGAAATGATTAACAAAACTAGAGTGCGGTTTGCTCCCAGCCCAACTGGGCCATTACATATTGGTGGTGTTAGAACAGCATTATTCAACTATTTATTTGCTAAAAAACACAATGGCACTTTTATTCTACGAATAGAAGATACCGATCAAACCCGTTATGTGGAAGGAGCTGAAAACTATATTGTTAACTCTTTAAATTGGTTGAACATTCCATTTGATGAAGGCCCTGAAATCGGTGGCGATCTAGGTCCGTACCGTCAATCGGACCGAAAAGACATTTATAAAAAATATATTGATAGATTAATAGCTTCTGGTAATGCGTATTACGCTTTTGATACGACCGAAAAACTCGATTTTCACCGAAAAGACCATAAAGCCAAGGGCAAAACCTTTATTTACAATTGGCATAATCGTTTAAAATTGGATAATTCGTTAAGTTTAAGTAAAGATGAAGTGCAACAACGCATTAATTCAGGTGAAAAATATGTGATTCGGTTTAAATCTCCCGAAAATGAGACATTGGTGTTGAACGACATTGTCAGAGGTGAAATCACCATTGATACCAATGTGTTGGACGATAAAATTTTATTTAAATCGGACGGTATGCCCACCTATCATCTCGCAAATATCGTTGACGACCATTTGATGGAAATCAGTCATGTTATCCGTGGCGAAGAGTGGTTGCCTTCATTGGCCTTACACGTTTTATTGTACCGTGCTTTTGGTTGGGATGCACCTAAATTTGCCCACTTGCCCTTGATCTTAAAGCCCGAGGGCAAAGGAAAATTGAGCAAACGCGATGGCGACAAACTCGGTTTCCCCGTTTTTCCGTTGGAATGGAGAAAAGACGGCGAAGTTTCCCGTGGTTATCGTGAGGATGGTTATTTTCCTGAAGTGGTGGTCAATATGCTAGCTTTATTGGGCTGGAACGAGGGCGAGGGCACAGAAAAAGAAATTTATTCTTTACAAGAACTTATCGAGGCTTTTAGTTTGGAACATGTGAGCAAATCGGGTGCAAAATTTAATCCGGACAAGACTAAATGGTTCAATCAACAGTATTTACAGGCAAAAAGTGATGATGAATTGGCGGAGTTGTTCGCTGTTCATGTGCTTGCCATGAAAACTAATCCTTCCGTAATGGCTTCGTTAAACGAAAATGCTAAGCATTTAGACGATAAAGCTTATATCAAAAAAGTGATTGCTTTAATAAAAGAGCGGGCAACCTTTGTCTCGGATTTATTGAAATTAGGTAGTTTCTTTTTTATCGCTCCAACTTCCTATGACGAAAAAGCGGCCAAAAAAGCTTGGAAAGAAGGTGCGACCGAATTAATGAATGAGCTCGTTTCAATCTTAAAACCGATTGATAATTTTTCATCGGAAAATGTAGAATCTATTGTAAAAACGTGGATTACCAATAAAGAAATTGGGTTTGGAAAAGTGATGCAGCCATTACGATTAAGTTTGGTAGGTGCCATGCAAGGACCTCATATTTTTGATATTATGGAGTTAATCGGCAAGAATGAGACTGTTGATAGGATTGAAAAAGCAGTGACAAGCTTCCTTTAGCTCATCCAAGGAAGGGGAACTTGGAGCTCAACATAGACCTGACAGGTTTTAAAAACCTGTCAGGTCTTTTTTATTTGTAAGCAATTGAATATTAGTGCGTCTATTATAAAATAATCGTTTTAACTCCTCATATTATGATACAAAAACTACTTCTTTTCGGTCTTTTTTTTCTTTTTTTAGCCCCTCTTAACGCTCAAAAAGCTTCTTATAAAATTGAATTTATCAGTAACTGGAGTGCTTCAACGCACCCCAATCAATACCCTTCTGGTTCAGCTCACTGGTCTCCGTTAATTGGAGCGAGCCATAACGAGAACGTATCTTTTTTCGGTATTGGTAAATTGGCAACGAGCGGCGTTGAACAGGTCGCCGAAACTGGTGGTACATCTACTTTTGAAAGTGAAATAAGTTCGGCTATTTCTAACGGAACGGCTTTTAAACAAATTAAAGGTACGGGTTTAAGTACTGGTCCGGGAACTATTACCATTAACGATGTTGAAATTGATATGGATTTTCCATTAGTGAGTTTGATTACCATGATTGCCCCAAGTCCAGATTGGGTAGCACAAATAGATAGTGTAAAACTTATAGATAATAGTAATGATTGGGTATCTGAGCTTTCCATCGATGTTTATGCTTCTGATGCTGGCACTGATAATGGAACAACTTATGGTTCAGATAATAGCGACACAAACCCAGCTGTAGATATGTTCAGTTTGCAAAATACTGCTCCTTTTTCCAGTCAAATTGTTGGCACTTTTAAATTTACCTTTCAAAAAGTGTTATCTGTTAATGATAACGAACTTCAAAGGGCTGTTTCTGTCTATCCAAACCCTAGTAACGATAATTTGTTTATCAAGAATAACGGTACTCAAAACTTAGAAAAAGCCGAAATATTTAGCGTAAGCGGACAAAAAGTGAAAGCGTTTAATCAAATAAGCAACAACAATAACTTAAATATTACTTCGCTAAAAAGAGGAATGTATTTTTTAAGATTGCAATCAGATAAGGGAAGTACTGTCAAGAAAATAATTGTGAATTAGCAAAATGTCATTCTTGCTTTGCTTTTTCAACTTCTGTGATAAAATATTTAGTATCGCCCAACCATGGAAAAGTGGCAAAGCGTTCTTTGTAAGTTAGCCTTACATGCTGTCCTTGTAGATCTTTGAGTTGTTGGATTACCTCTTTTTCCGAGCTTTCAACAGAAAAGCTGAAGTGTTGCGATTCGGATACACCTTGACTAATTTCGCCTTCCCAAGTTTTAAAGATCACCCCTTTATGCGTAATTTTTATCAGCTCTCCTGATCTATATCCATTACTAAATGTGGCATAATAAACAAATAGAAAGTACCCAATAAGTAAAACACCTGTTATGGCAACAATAATTCCTACAACTTTTCTCATTATCTGATTTTAGTATTCCAAAATTACTAAATTAATATCGATTATAACTGAATATTGCCTCCAACTGCTAGACCACTTGGAACTTTCTCTGGAACTTCCTTATCAAAACTTTCATCATTTAATGTGTTTAAAAAAGAAATTATTAATGACATATCCTTAACTCTTAGATTCAGACTTTTAACAAAAGGATCATATTTTTCCTTAGGTACCAATTCATTTCTAACAACCCCATTTGAAATGTCTTCATAAAACTCTAAAACCCTTCTTAGCTCATTGAAACTGCCATTGTGCATATAAGGTGCTGTAAATCTTAAATTGCGTAACGTAGGTGTTCTAAAGGCAAATGTGTCTTTTATTCCTTTATCCGCTTCTGGTAATTTATCGTTTCTAGGAACTCCTAAAACGTGGGGTTTATAATCAGAAAACATTGGTCCGTTATGGCAATTAATACAACCAACCTTTTTAAAGAGTTCAAAACCATCTTTCTCCGATATTGATATAGCGTTGTTATCTCCTCTCATGTATTTATCAAAACGCGAATTATTAGTTACTAAAGTTCTTTCAAAAGTAGCAATGGCCTTAGCAAGATTATCTATTGTAATTGGGTTGTCTTCTTTAAAAACAGATTTAAAAAGGGTTTGATATTCTGGTATGTTTTTTAGCCTAGCTATAACCTTTTGCAAAATTTCATCTTCAGTATAGTTTTTACCCCTCATTTCTTCTAGTGCCTTAATGGGTTCTAAAGATTGATTCTCAAGGCTCTTTATTCTTTCATCCCAAAACATTGATGCTGACTTTGGGTCATACTTATTGTTCTCATCCATGCCATTAAATGCAGTATTCAAAATTGTTTGAGCATTTCTTTTAACAAAAGGGATGTCGTTTGGTTCTATAAATTTACGATTGGAACTTAAACCGTGTGCATTGGGTCCTATTGAAAGATCTAAAAACTCTGCATACCCATTACTTGGGTGATGGCAACTAGCACAAGCAACATCTTTATTACCCGATAGAATCGGGTCATAAAACAAAAGCTTACCTAAATTTGCTTTTTCTTTGGTGAATGAATTATCTTTTGGGAATAGTACCTCCAATGGCAAAGCATCTACTTTTGGAGTTCGTGTAGTTTTTAATTTTTTAGTATTTATGAGGTTGTCAGGTGAAAGTTTCTTTTTAGAAGAATTATTGCAACTTATAAATAAACCTACCACTAAAAAAAAGTAAATGTGCTTTTGGAATCTATTTATTTTAACAGTTGAATACATTTATATGTTTTAACTTATAAATATGACGATTTATATTCCCAAAAGTACGTAATATCTGGAATTATCATTAACTTTATGGTCTTAATTTCTTTTAACTAAATACTAAAAACTATGGAAGCATATATTGGGTACGTCCCCTACATTTTTATCGGATTATTAATTTTCTTTGCCTCAATATTCATTGTAAAACAACAAACCGCGGCAATTATCGAGCGTTTTGGTAAGTTTCAAAGCATAAGACATTCAGGGTTTCAACTAAAAATTCCATTTATTGATAGAATTGCCGGAAAGGTCAGTTTAAAAATTCAACAATTAGATGTTATTGTAGAAACTAAAACTTTAGATGATGTATTTGTAAAATTAAAAGTTTCTGTACAGTATGTTATTATTAGAGATAAAGTATATGAAGCTTTTTATAAATTAGAATACCCGCATGACCAGATTACTAGTTATGTTTTTGATGTAGTACGTGCCGAAGTGCCTAAAATGAAGTTAGATGACGTTTTTGTTAAAAAAGACGATATTGCTATTGCTGTTAAGACCGAGTTACAAGATGCTATGTTAGATTATGGTTTTGATATTATTAAAACCTTAGTGACAGATATTGATCCAGATGCACAAGTAAAAGAAGCCATGAACCGAATTAACGCATCTGAACGTGAAAAGGTAGCCGCACAATACGAAGGTGATGCCGCAAGGATTTTAATTGTTGAAAAAGCTAAAGCGGAAGCGGAAAGTAAGCGTTTACAGGGTCAAGGTATTGCTGACCAACGTAGAGAAATTGCACGTGGCTTGGAAGAATCTGTTGAAGTTCTTAATAAAGTAGGAATTAATTCTCAGGAAGCATCAGCCTTAATTGTAGTTACACAGCATTATGATACATTACAATCTATTGGTGAGCACGTGAATTCTAATTTAATTTTATTGCCTAATTCACCTCAAGCGGGTAGTGATATGTTGAACAATATGGTGGCGTCTTTTACCGCAAGTAACCAAATTGGTGAGGCTATGAAAAAGCAAGAAGCAGAAAAGAATAAAGGAAAGCGATTAAAAGAATAAAAACTTAACAATACAGCATAAAAAAAGACGCAAAATAGCGTCTTTTTTTATGCTTCAGATTGTAATTTAATCTGTAATTTTTTCTTTATTTTTTTCGTCCTCTTCGTCTTTACTGGCTTTTTTAAATTCTTTAATTCCGCCACCAAGACCTTTCATTAGTTCAGGTATTTTTCTGCCTCCAAAAAGCAATAGAACTATTATGGCAATAATAATAACTTCTTGTCCCCCTAACCATCCTAAAAATATTGTTGCTGCTATCATTTTTTAATAATTTATAAAACAAAGGTAACAATTAAACGCGAATTCTGAATAATTATTTGTTAAAAGGCAGTTTTTAGTCGCCATTTCCGTTAATTAAATAAAAATCCAAGTGCTTACGCTCTAAATCGGTATTTTTTACTTTTACGGTAACTTCATCTCCTAATTGATATAAGTTTTTGGTTGCTTGCCCAACTAAAGCATATTGTTTTTCATCATAGATGTAATAATCGTCTTTAATATCTCTGATGCGTACCATTCCCTCACATTTATTTGCTATGATTTCAATATAAATTCCCCATTCGGTGACACCAGATATTACACCCAAAAATTCTTCGTCTTGGTGATCTTGCATATATTTTACCTGCATGTATTTGGTAGAATCACGCTCTGCCTTGGCAGCTAACATTTCTCGTTCTGATGAATGTTCGCATTTTTTCTCATAAATTTTAGCGTCAGGCGATTTTCCACCGTCTAAATAATGTTGGAGTAATCGATGCGTCATAACATCAGGATAACGTCTAATTGGCGACGTAAAATGACTGTAATAGTCAAATGCCAATCCGTAGTGCCCAATATTATCTGTAGTATAAACAGCTTTACTCATAGCCCGAATGGTTAAGGTTTCAATCATATTAGATTCAGGTTTACCATTAACATCATTCAATAATTTATTTAAGGAATCAGAAGTAGTTTCTTTGGTCTGAGTATTTATTTTATACCCAAACTTGTTTATAATTTGCTGAAGTCCTGCTAGTTTTTCGGTGTCCGGTTCATCGTGTATTCTATAAATAAAAGTGTTTTTTGTTGGAGTTCCGTTTTTCTTTTTACCTATAAATTCAGCTACTTTTCTATTAGCTAAGAGCATAAATTCTTCAATGAGTTTATTTGCATCTTTAGATTCTTTAAAATAAACTCCAACAGGTTCTGCATTTTTATTTAAATTAAATTTTACTTCTACTCTATCAAAAGTAATTGCCCCTTGTTGCAAACGTCTTTTTCTTAATTTTTTTGCAAGTTCATCTAGTTTTAAAGTAGCATTTACTATTTCATTATCTACTGAATAGCTATTACCTGTTATAGAAATTTCTTTAGGAATTGTATCTTCACCACTTTCTATAATATGTTGTGCTTCTTCATATGCAAACCGTTGGTCGGAATAGGTAACTGTTCTACCAAACCATTGATTGATAATATGAGCCTTTTCATCCATTTCAAAAACTGCCGAAAAGGTTAATTTTTCTTCATTAGGACGTAAAGAACATACGCCATTTGACAATATTTCTGGTAACATTGGTACTACTCTATCTACTAAATAAACGGAAGTTGCCCTGCTGTAAGCTTCATCATCTAATATAGTATTAGGATGTACATAGTGGGATACATCTGCAATATGGATACCTATTTCATAATTACCGTTTTCTAATACTTTAAAAGATAAAGCATCATCAAAATCTTTAGCGTCCTTTGGGTCTATAGTAAAAGTTAAGGTTTTACGCATGTCTCTGCGTTCCGAAACATCTTTTTCATTGACCTTCGTAACCAACTTACTAGCATCATTCTCAACCTTTTCAGGAAATTGATAAGGTAAACCATATTCTAATAAAATGGAATGTATTTCTGTATCATGTTCTCCGGGCTTACCTAAAACATTTAAAATTTTACCAAATGGATTTTTAGAATTATCAGGCCAATCTGTAAGTTTTGCTAATACTTTATCTCCGTTTTCCGCACCATCAATATTATTTTTTGATATAAAAATATCAGCATACATTTTATTGTTATCAGGTACTACAAATCCAAAGTTTTTACTCATCTGTAAAACCCCAACAAACTCTGTTTTTGCACGTTCTATAATTTCGATAACTTCACCTTCGTAACGATCATTATTTCTTCTTTTATACACATAAACTTTTACGGTATCACCATCCAAACCTCTATTTAGATTTATGGTTGGAATAAAAGCATCATACTCTAAAGTATCAGAAATAAAATAAGCATTTTTATTGGAAGTAACATCTAAAATACCAATATGATAATGTTCGTTTTGTATAATTTGATATTTACCTTTAGCCGTTTCTTTTATACGTTCTTTATGCTTTAAACTTTCTAATTTTTGTATAATTTGTTGTCTTCCGTTAGCATCTGTAATATCTAATTTCGCTGCAATCTGTTTGTAATTGAAAGATTGTTTGGAATTTTTATTTAATGTTTTTAAAATTTTTGCAGATAAATCCTTCACTACATTACCCTTCTTCTTGTACTTAAATCTCTTTTTTGACATATTTATTTATTCTCGTCGAAATATAATAAAAAAGCCCCGACAGTAATCGAGGCTTTATATTATTTATTTGTTATTTTTTATTCTAATACTACTTTTTGCTCTATAGATCCTTCGGAAGTAGCTATTCTTAAAACATAAATACCTCTTGGTAGTTTAGCTACATTGAGCGTTTTATTACTTAATTGCACTTTTACTTGACCTCCGTTAGCATTAAACATAGTTACGTTATTAAGTTCAACATTGTTATTTAGCTCTATATTTATCTTATCTGTACTTGGGTTAGGATATACTTTAATACTGGTCTCTAAAGCAACATCTTCTGATTCAGTAGTTGCTAATCCAGAAATTTTTCTAATTCTGTTATTACCTCTATCAACCACAAATAACTCGCCAGCATTATTAAAAGCTAAACCTGTCGGATTAGCTAGTTGAGCATTTGTTGCTAATTCACCATCACCAGAATAACCTGCTTCACCAGTTCCTGCAACAGTACTGATTGTTCCGCTAGACATATCTATCTTTCTTATCATATTATTACCTCTGTCAACTACAAATAAGTCTCCTGCACTATCTATCGCTAAACCTAAAGGATTAGCTAATTGAGCTTTTGTTGCGTCAGTATCCTCACCTACAAATCCAGTTTCTCCAGTTCCAGCGATAGTAGTAATAATACCTGTAGATAAATTTACCTTTCTAATTCTTTCATTTCCAGTATCTGAAATAAATATATTTCCTTTACCGTCTAAAGCTAATCCTGTTGGATTAGCTAATTTAGCAGCAGTAGCTTGACCTCCATCACCTGAAAATCCTACTTCACCAGTTCCTGCAACAACTGTTACCTTACCAGTAGAAAAATCTACTTTTTTAACATTACTATCTCCATTAACAGAAACATAAAGATTTCCTTTTTTATCAAAAACAACATTAAAAGGACCACCTAAAGACTCGTTAATATTAGGAAATTCTGTTTCAGATTTTTTTCCAACTAAAGTAATAGAACTACCTGTGTCTAAATTTACTTTTCTGATACGTAAATTAGCTAAGTCAGCAACGTATAAGTTGTTGTAGTTATCAAATGTTAATCCTGTTGGAGTTTTTAATTCGCTAACTTGTTTTTTATCCGCTGTGCCAACAACAGTTGTTATTATACCAGATTCGCTATCTATTCTTCTAATACTGTTATTGTAAGTATCTGCAATATATATATTGTCAGATTTATCAAAAGTTAAATTAAATGGTAAATTTAATTTAGCCGTAGTAGCTGGGCCACCATCACCTCCAAATCCAGAAGATCCGGTACCAGCAACGGTAGTAATAGTTTGACTTTGTGCACTATACACAAAGGTTAATACTAATAAAATAATGTAATTTTTTCTCATAACATAGGGGTGTTTAAGTTTTCTTAATTCATAGTTTAGTCTGCTAATTTACAATATTTTAGATAATATAATAATAAAATCATAAAAAACGTAATGTTTACAGTAATTAGCAAGAGTAATTTAGCTTTACATTTAAAATTTAAAATTAATTGTTCTTGTTTGAATTTTTACTTATCAACATTTATATATTAAATAGTTTTTGTTTTAGAAATTTTAAAAAGAAAATGGTTAATGTTATATGTTGTTAATAGATAGAATAAAAAAAGGTATTTTTATTTTGATATTAAGTTCTTAAATAAAGATAAACAACTTTTAAGCTATTTTTAGAATAATAAATAACTTACAATCAAAATATTAATAACTACTAAACACAACTTGTTAACAAGTTTTATTAACCGTTTTTTTTAATAGAATTATTTTAATTTTAGTTGAAAACCATTATTTTATATGTTGATAAATAAGTACTAAATTCTAACAACTATTTTAGGATTGTACTATTAAAATTTCTCTTACTTTTTTTTAAAGAGAATGCAAATTATTTTTATTAGATTTAGTTGATATATCATTAACAATTGGATATCTATTTAAAGGTCTAATCCTTAAATTATTAAAAAAAACTATTAACATTTCAAAATTTTAATGTTCATAAAAGTTTATTAGTGTTAAATTTGAATTTTAAAATAAAAACCACTCTAATGAAAATAGCAATAGGAAACGATCACGCTGGCCCCGAATATAAAAAAGCAATCGTTAAATATTTAGAAAAAAAAGGACATACTGTTGTAAATTTTGGGACGGATACAAATGATAGTGTTGATTATCCTGATTTTATTCACCCGGTAGCAAAAGCAGTTGAAAATAATGAGGTTGACTTAGGTATTACTATCTGTGGAAGTGGAAATGGAGC
The DNA here is from genome assembly GCF_040538665.1 of Aureibaculum sp. 2308TA14-22. NCBI lineage: Bacteria > Pseudomonadati > Bacteroidota > Flavobacteriia > Flavobacteriales > Flavobacteriaceae > Aureibaculum > Aureibaculum conchae. The sequence goes on along the minus strand of NZ_JBEWXT010000001.1, from coordinate 3,252,327 downwards.
CCAAATGGCAGCTAATAAACATCAAAATATTAGAGCGGCTTTATGTTGGAACAATGAACTTGTAGCTCTTGCAAGACAACATAATAATGCTAACGTGTTAAGTATTCCTGCTCGGTTTGTTTCGGTGTACCAAGCAATAAATTTTGTTAATGTTTTTTTAAGTACGGATTTTGAGGGTGGACGCCACCAAAATAGAGTAGAAAAAATAGCTTGTTCTTAAAATGCAATGGTTTTTAAAAACATTTAATGAATTAACTTTAGATGAGTTTCATTCTATTATAAAATTACGTATTGATGTTTTTGTAGTAGAACAAAATTGCCCTTATCCTGAATTGGATAATAAAGATCAAATATCATATCACTTTTTTTGTAAAGAAAATAATAAGGTTATTGCTTATACTAGAATTTTTAAACCTAACGATTATTATTATGAAGCAGCTTTTGGCAGAGTAGCGGTACATCAAGATTTTAGAAAACAAAAATTAGGTAAAAAATTAATAAAGAAAACCATTGAAGAGACGTACAAATTATTTGGAAAAGTTTCAATAAAAATAGGTGGACAAACCTATCTTAAAAAATTCTATGAATCTTTTGGTTTTAAACAAGTGGGAGCCGAGTATTTAGAAGATGGGATTCCGCATGTTTATATGATATTAAAAAAATGAACAATCCAAAAGTAAACATAAAAAAAATAACCAATTTATCTGATGATTGGTATAAATTGGATAAGGTAAATTTTGATTATCAATTAAAAGATGGTACTTGGGAAAATCAGAATAGAGAGAGTTATGATAGAGGTAACGGTGCGTGTATTTTATTATTTAACCCAAATTCAAAGACCATTATTTTAACCAAACAATTTAGAATGCCCAGTTATTTAAACGATAATGGAGATGGTATGTCTATTGAAGTTTGTGCAGGTTTGTTAGATGGTGATGATCCTGTTACCTGTATAAAAAAAGAAGCTGAAGAAGAAACAGGTTATCGGATAGATAAAGTAAAAAAGGTGTTTGAAATCTACTCTACTCCAGGAGCTGTCACTGAAAAGATTTATTATTTTATTGGAGAATATGATGAATCTTTTAAAATTGATGAAGGTGGTGGATTAGCCTCAGAAACTGAAGAAATTGAAGTGTTAGAATATGATTTTAATACAGCTCTACAAATGGTAAAAATAGGTGAAATTAATGATGCTAAAACCGTAATATTATTACAATATGCGGTTATTGAAAAATTATTTGATTAACCTTTACAGGAGCTTATTTAATTGGTTGATCTAAAATTACCAAACACATTTCAATTCCTTCTAAAAAATTACCTAGCCGAAAATTTTCATTCGGACTATGGATATTATTATCTGGATTAGGAATACGCACGGAAACCGCAGGTACACCTAATGTTTTTATAAATGACGCCATAGGTTGCGAACCACCAGTTGTCCTCATTTTTACAAATTTTTTTCCATACAATCGCGTCAAAGCATTACTTAAAAAGTCACCAATATTACTGTCCATTTCGGTTCTAAACGGCTTTGAACCTAACTTGTAAGTAAAACTTGCTAATTTTGGATAGGTTTGACGTTCTTTTTCTGTTGGAATGGAATCTACCAAATGATAACCGTTTTCTTGAATATAACTTTTAAGTGACTCCATGAGTTTTGTCCCGTCAGATTCTGGCACTAAACGCATATCAATTTCTACCATTACATGTTCAGGTATAATTGTTCTGACTTTACTACCTGTCCAACCGGATTGAATTCCACGGATATTCAAGGAAGGATATTGCAATGCTTCTTGATAGGTATTTCCAACCGCATCGGCTTTAGCAACGCCTATTCTTTTTTTGATGCTATCTAAATGTTCAGGTACGTTATTTATGGATTGTTTTTCCTTGTCGCTCAAATGTATCCCATCATAAAATCCAGATAAGGTAACACGTCCGTTTTCATCTTTTAATCCGCCCAATAATTTTGCGGTTTCAAAAACGGGGTTTGGGGCAAAATTTCCATATTGTCCGCTATGCAAGGCATATCTAGGTCCAAATACTTTTAATTTTGCTGTGGCAATACCTCTAGCACCAAAAGTTAATGTGGGTAAATTGCTCACATGGCGTGTTCCGTCGATTATCAGCACCATATCAGCCTTAAGAAGTTGCTCATTGTCGGTTACTGTTTTAGGTAGTGTTGGAGAACCCATTTCTTCCTGGAAATCCATAATAACTTTTACATTAAACCTTGGTTTTATCTTTTTTGAATGCAAAATTTCCAATGCGGAAATGAACGACATTGCTGGCCCTTTAGAATCTGATGCGGATCGGGCAAAAATTCGCCAATCAAAATCTATTTTATCTTTTTGCGAAGGAAAATCTATTATTTTCCATTTGTTTAGTCCAACTTTTTCTTTGAGTACTGGTTTAAACGGGTTTTCTTGATGCCAAGCTGAGGTATCTACAGGCTGGCCGTCAATTTGCAAGTAAAACAATATCGTTTTTGCCTTTTTATAGAATTTTTTTTCAGCAAATAATACAGGAACACCGTTGGTTGTTATTGTTTTTGTGGAAAAATCTAATTTTTTAAAAACAGTATTACAGTACGACAAATTTGCATGAATTTGTTCTGGAAAATGACCGTCATTGGGAATTTTTAAAAAAGATTTTAATCTGTTTAAAGCTTCGGGAAATTTATGATGAGCTGCTTTTTTTATTTCCGTTTTTGAAAGCGTTTGTCCAAAAGAAAAACACCCAAAGAGCATCAAAATTGAAAGAAACCAATTTTTCATAATTAATGAGATTGAAAATAAATTGTTAATACTAATTAAGTAAATATAAACAATTCTTTTTTGTACTTTAGCCACACTTATTTTAAAAACATTTTTAAGCACTATTATGGCAGAAGACAAAGAAAAAGCAGCAAAATTAAAATCGTTACAATTAACATTGGACAAATTGGATAAAACCTATGGTAAAGGATCTGTTATGCGTTTAGGTGATGACGTTACAGAGGATGTTGACGCTATTCCATCAGGTTCTTTAGGATTAGATATAGCTTTAGGTGTTGGAGGTTACCCAAGAGGAAGGGTAATAGAAATTTACGGACCAGAATCTTCAGGTAAAACAACCTTAACTATTCATGCAATTGCTGAAGCCCAAAAGGCTGGTGGTATTGCAGCTTTTATTGATGCAGAACACGCTTTTGATAGATATTATGCTCAAAACTTAGGAGTAGATATTGATAATTTAATTATCTCTCAACCAGATCATGGAGAGCAAGCTTTAGAAATTGCCGATAACTTAATCCGTTCAGGTGCTATAGATATTGTTGTAATTGACTCTGTTGCCGCACTTACTCCTAAAAGCGAAATTGAAGGAGAAATGGGTGACTCTAAAATGGGGTTACATGCCCGTTTAATGTCTCAAGCCCTCCGTAAACTTACTGGAACCATCAGCAAAACGAAATGTACTGTAATATTCATTAACCAATTGCGTGAAAAAATTGGAGTTATGTTTGGTAACCCTGAAACTACTACAGGTGGTAATGCTTTAAAATTTTACGCTTCCGTACGACTGGATATTAGACGTAGAACACAAATTAAAGATGGTGATAGAGTAGTAGGTAATAGCACTAAAGTAAAAGTGGTTAAAAATAAAGTTGCCCCACCTTTCCAATTGGCAGAGTTTGATATTATGTACGGAGAAGGAATATCTAAAGTTGGTGAAATACTTGATATAGGTGTTGAGTTAGGTATTGTTAAGAAAAGTGGTTCTTGGTTTAGCTATGGCGATACTAAATTAGGCCAGGGTAGAGATGCTGTAAAGTCTTTAATTAAAGACAACCCTGAGTTGGCAGAAGAACTTGAAGAAAAAATTTTAGCAGAAATAAATAAAGAATAAGGTTTCTCTTTGATATAAAACATAAAAAAAGCGTACAGATTTATTGTACGCTTTTTTTATGTGATTTATACCTCAATATTTTCCCTCTTTGGAGGAATTAAAAGGAGTTTTTTTACTTATTTACATTCTTTATATAATGCTCCAACGCCATAGTCATGGAAGGAGTTTCTTTACTTGGAGCAGTGATATCTATACGCAAACCAGCTTCTTCAGCTGCTTTAATCGTAGTGTTACCAAAAACTGCAATTCTAGTATTATTTTGTTCAAAATCTGGAAAATTACGGAACAATGATTCTATACCCGACGGGCTGAAAAACACCAATACATCGTAATACACATTTTTTAAATCGGATAAATCGCTAGTAACGGTTTTGTATAATATGGCTCTTTCCCACTTAACGTCAAGTTCGTTTAATAATTCTGGAACTATCGGCTTTAGCTTATCGGAAGAAGGTAGTAAAAACGATTCCGTTTTATGTTTTTTAATTTGTTTTAATAAATCTTGAAAAGTACGCTGTCCAACATATATTTTACGTTTTCTATATACTACATATTTTTGTAGATAGTAAGCTACAGCTTCAGACTGACAAAAATATTTCATATCATCAGGAACCGTAAAACGCATTTCTTCAGCTAATCTAAAATAGTTATTGATAGCATTTCTACTGGTAAATATAACCGCTGTAAACTTGGAAAAATCAATTTTCTGATTTCTTACATCTCTGGCTTCAACTCCTTCAACATGAATAAAAGATCTAAAATCAATTTTCACCTTTTGTTTGTCTGATAAATCAAAATAAGGAGATTGCTTTGTGCTTGGAGCGGGTTGAGAAACTAAAATAGTTTTTACTTTCATCTGGATTTTTTAGTTTTTATTGACCGTCCCGAACAATCAGGAGGGATGCCTTTAGTTTCAGTCTAAACTCAAACCTAACAAGGCGTTACATAAATACTTTGCTCTTCATGATCCTTAAACAATAAGAACTTTGGTAATTATTACTAAAGGAGCGATTTCGAGCGTGCAAAGATACAAAATAAAATAAAACGATTTTCCAAAAACTAAAGATTGATTGTTTTTTATTAATAATACATAATAATAGAGAAACAATAACACGGCTACAATAAGCAAAAAATAAGAATAAAAAGTAGAATTGAAATAGAAATTAACAGCAACCAAAGGGAGCATAATCAAACTATAGTTGCTCAAATAACTAGCCTTTAAGAACGTAAAATATTTTTGTGTTCTTTCTTTTTCAAATAAAACACCCAATAGTGTACCTAATATAATCCTTAAGCCAATGAAAAAGCAAATGATAAGAGCAATTTTAAGGAAAAAAAGAAAATCAAATGCAGCTATTTTAGGTTCAAATAAGTAAATAGCTATAAACAACAAGAAAGAAATAACGATAACATAAACAGCAAGAAAGATAATACTAAATGAGTTAAAAAGCAGAGGGTTTGCCTTTGAATAACTATTAATATAAGTATTGTTTACCAACAAGTACTTTAGTTTATAATACCTGTCACTTGACTTTAATCGGTTTAAAATCAATAAAGTAACAGCAATTAAAAGCATTATTGTAATCCAATCTTTTGATACAACAATACGTTCTGTAGCTTCTAACATTGTTTAAAATTATTAACACAAAATTAGTAATATTTTATTTTAACTTTGTTCTACCTTTGTCGATTAAAGCTTATTGATGTCAGACGCCCTAGTAATTATACCCACATATAACGAAAAAGAGAATATCGAAAACATTATAAAAGCTATATTCTCCCTTCCAAAAGAATTTGACATACTAGTAGTAGATGACAGTTCTCCCGATGCTACGGCAAAAATTGTTAAAAGCCTGCAAATTAAGTTTGTAGATAGGCTATTTTTAGAAGAAAGAAAAGACAAAACAGGTTTAGGTACGGCATATATTCATGGCTTTAAATGGGCTTTGGCAAAAAAATATGATTACATTATAGAAATGGATGCTGATTTTTCGCACAATCCTAAAGATTTGATAAGGCTTTACAGAGCATGCAATGATTATGGTGCAGATGTATCTATAGGTTCTCGTTATTCTAAAGGTGTAAATGTCGTTAATTGGCCAATGAATAGAGTGTTAATGTCCTATTTTGCCACAAAATATGTACGATTTATCACTAGAATACCCATACATGACACTACAGCCGGTTTTGTTTGTTATAAACGTAAAGTGTTGGAAACTATAAATTTGAATAAAATTAAATTTGTCGGTTACGCTTTTCAAATAGAAATGAAATTTAAGGCTTGGAAGCACGGATTTAATATTAAAGAAGTTTCGGTAATTTTTACAGATAGGGCATTAGGTAAATCTAAAATGGACAGCTCTATAATTGGCGAAGCTATTTTTGGCGTAATTAAAATGAAATTAAAAGGACTACCAAAACGATGAAAAAAACGCTTATAAAGAACGTTAAGATTATAAATGAGGGCGAAATTACCGTTGGTGATATTTTGATTGAAAATCAATTGATTGCTAAAATTGGCTCAATAGACAATGCTACGGCAGATACTCAAATAATAGATGGACTAGGCAAGTATGTTATGCCCGGTGTAATTGACGATCAAGTACATTTTAGAGAACCAGGTTTGACACATAAAGCCAACATTGCTACGGAAAGTAAAGCAGCTGTGGCTGGAGGTATTACTTCTTTTATTGAAATGCCCAATACCGTACCACAAGCAACAACACAAGCCTTATTACAAGATAAATTTGACATTGCTGCTAAAACATCTTATGCCAATTATTCTTTTATGTTTGGTGGCACCAACGACAATTTAGAAGAATTGTTAAAAACAGACCCTAATAAAGTTGCCGCTATTAAACTTTTTTTAGGCTCATCAACAGGTAATATGTTGGTTGATGACGAAAAAGTACTGGAAAAAATATTTTCATCGACCAAAATGCTGATTGCCGTACATTGTGAAGATGAAACCACTATCCAAGACAATTTAGCAAGTGCAAAAACCATGTATGGAGACAATATCCCAATGGACTTCCATCCGAAAATACGTAGTGAAGAGGCCTGTTATATTTCTTCTTCAAAAGCAGTGGCTTTAGCCCAAAAAACGGGAGCGAGATTGCATGTTTTTCATCTTTCAACAGCTCGTGAAACCGTTTTATTCAGAAACGATATTCCCTTAGAGGAAAAGAAAATTACCGCTGAGGTTTGTGTGCATCACCTCTGGTTTGACGATTCATATTACAAAACAAAAGGCACTTTTATTAAATGGAATCCTGCTATTAAAACCAAAGAAGATAAAAAAGGGCTTTGGAAAGCATTATTAACTGATAAAATTGATGTAATTGCTACGGACCACGCTCCGCATACGCTTGAAGAAAAAGCTCAAGTTTACACTAAAGCCCCAAGTGGAGGGCCATTAGTACAACATGGGTTATTGGCCATGCTGGAATCCACTCGTCATGGTATATTATCCTTAGAAAAAATGGTCGAAAAAATGTGCCATAATCCAGCTATTTTATTCCAAATTGAAAAAAGAGGATTTATTAGGAAAGGGTATTATGCTGATTTGGTTTTGGTTGATTTAGAATCACCCCAAACTATCACAAAAGAAGGAATTTTGTATAAATGTGGTTGGTCTCCATTTGAAGGCACAACCTTTAATTCAGAAGTTACGCATACTTTTGTTAACGGCAACTTAGTGTATAACCAAGGTGAATTTGATGATGATAATAGAGGGATGCAATTAACATTTACAAGATAAATGAAACAGTTACTATACATATTGTTGACGTTAACTTTTTTAGTATCCTGCACTAGTAAGACCATCTATAAGAAACCCCACAACCTGATTGAAAAAGAAAGGATGATCGACATTTGGACCGATATTTATATTGCCAGAGGAGCAAAGTCGGTTAAAACTAAAGAGTTGAGAAAAAATATCAATTATCTGCCTTTGGTTTTTAAAAAACACAAAATTGATAGTGCTCAATTTAGCGAAAGTAACTTCTATTACACTTCAAAAATTGACGATTATCAAAAAATGTTCGAAGAGATTAATAGAAGATTAGAAGAAAAAAAGAAAATTTACCAACCCAACTCTGAAATAGATTCAATTATTCAAGATGGAATATTAGAGCACAGGTTGGAAGAATAAATCTAAACTTTAAACCTTAGTATTTTTTAAATAATTTTCACATATATTTTTAATCGTTTTTTCCAAAGGAACGAACTCGTAGTTAAGAGCTTTTTTTATCTTTTTATTGGAATAATAATAACTATTATGTGATGATTGTGCCGACTGCTTGGTAATCATCGGTGTTTTTCCAGAGAATTTACTCAGCAACCAATTTACACGCCAACCCATACCGCTAATTAATTTGGTAACTTTAATTGACGGTCTTTTTTTACCGAAAGCATCGGCAATAGCGAAAAAAACAGTTTTAAAAGATTCATTTTCGCTGACCAAAAGATATCGCTCGTTTTTAATGGTACTATTCATCAACTCAATCATTATGGTTGCTACGTCCATAACATCCACAAAACCAGTTATACCTTCTGTATAAAACGGAAATCCGTTATAGGTTTTATCAAATAGTTTACCAGAACCATTTTCCCAAAACCCTGACCCTAAAATTACACCAGGATTAACGATAACAACATCAATATTCTCTTGTCCAGCACGCCAAACCTCAAGTTCTGCACCGTATTTGGTAATGGCGTAACCATAATTATTGTCCGCTACGTTCCATTCGTTATCTTCGTTAATATTTTTGCCAGTAAGCGGTTTTCCAACAGCTGCAACCGAACTTACAAAACACAATTTTTCAATTTGATTTTCAATACATAAATTCACAATATTGGCAGTACCCTCAATATTGATTTTTCGCATTTTTTTGTAATCTGAACTACTAAAAGAAATCAGAGCCGCACTATGATACACTTTAGTGATGCCTTTAAAGGCATCACTCAGGGCGGGAATATCGTTAATATCTGCCGTTACCCAATTAATGTATTCGAAAAGCCGCTCAAAATCAGAAGAATAATAGGAAAACACCTTTTTTACGGCCTCTAAATCACTATTTTTTCTGCGGATTGCCACAACTTTCTTGCCTTTTTGAGCCAATTGGTACAACAAATGCGAACCAACCAATCCCGTACCGCCCGTAACTAAAACCATGCGTCTAAATTAGTTAATAATATGTATATAATCTCTCTTTTGAGTAAAAAGCAAAGCTCCTCCCTTCTTTTCAAGGAGAGGTAACCAAACGCCTTTTTATGTTTAATACACTCATCAAAGGTGGAGAGGTTTAACTATCAATTGACTAAATTTTACTTATTTACTTTACCCTTTTTACGATTAAACATATCTTTGCCAAAATTTTACTACTTATGACCAATAATTTTGTTGAGGAATTACGATGGAGAGGTTTATTACACGATGCCATGCCTGGTACGGAAGAACAGTTGAACAAGGAAACGACTACAGCTTATATTGGGTTCGACCCTACGGCGGACTCTTTACATATCGGCGGATTAGTGCCTGTAATTATTTTAAAACATTTTCAATTATTTGATCATAAACCCATTGCCTTAGTTGGCGGTGCTACGGGAATGATAGGTGACCCTTCGGGAAAGTCGAATGAGCGGAATTTGTTAGATGAAGCTACATTAACCAAAAATATAAACGGAATCAAAACCCAATTGGCAAAGTTTTTAGACTTTTCTTCAGGTGCAGACAATGCAGCAGAATTGGTTAATAATTACGATTGGATGAAACAGTTATCCTTTTTAGATTTTGCCAGAGATATTGGTAAACACATTACCGTAAATTATATGATGGCTAAAGATTCCGTCAAAAACAGATTGAACCCCGAAGCTAAAGAAGGTATGAGCTTTACGGAATTTACTTATCAATTGATACAAGGCTATGACTTTTTGCATTTATACAAAGAAAAGAACTGTTTGCTGCAAATGGGCGGTTCGGACCAATGGGGAAATATTACCACAGGTACGGAACTGATACGCCGTAAGGTACAAGGTAAGGCCTATGCGATTACGTGTACGCTGATAACCAAGGCCGATGGGACAAAATTCGGAAAATCAGAAGGCGGAAATGTTTGGCTGGATGCGGAACGAACTTCGCCCTATAAATTTTACCAATATTGGTTAAATACTTCTGATGAAGATGCTGAAAAGTATATTAAAATATTTACTTTTTTAGACAAAACAACTATTGAAAGTTTAATAAAAAAACATAAAGAACAACCAGATATGCGTTTGTTACAAAAAACCATTGCTAAGGAAGTAACCACTATGGTGCATTCCGAAGAAGCATTGGAAAATGCCATAAAAGCATCGAATATCCTTTTTGGAAAATCTACTTCGGCAGATTTAAAAAGTTTGAATGAAAAAACCTTTTTAGATGTATTTGAAGGCGTACCACAAGCTGAAATTGCCAAAACCGACCTTGAAAATGGTATTGATATTGTTTCAGCATTGAATGAAAAATCAGGTTTTTTAAAATCGAACAGTGAGGCAAGACGGGCGTTAAAAGAAAACTCTATTTCTATCAATAAAGAAAAGGTTTCCGATGATTATATGCTCTCTTTAAGTGATTTAATTGCAGATAAGTTTGTGTTATTGCAGCGAGGGAAGAAGAATTACTTTTTGTTGAGGGTGGTGTAGATATTGGGTAAATTTTAAAACCATTTTCCAATATTCATTGGTTTTTTCAGCATTTCTTTAACGTTCTTTAACGATTCTCCGTCACCAAACTTCCTTTTATAATTAGTATTATTCTTAAATAATGCTGCCATTCTTTCTTTCTTCTTTAAGTCAATCTCATGCTTTTCTTTCCAATATTTTCTTTTATCGAAAAGAGCTGATTTCAAATCGGAAGGCAGGTATTTATTTTCGTATTGTTTAATAATATCTTTTGATATTTTTTCAATTTTATCATCTAAGAGTATTAGAAGTAATTTCCATTGATTTTTAATACTCAGATGATGTATGTTTTGGGTAAGTTGAATTCTATTTTTGTAATGCCCTTTTTTAGCAATGACTTCTAGCGTTTTAATTTTACCTTTTATAATTAAATGTTTAATAATAAACCAAGGAAGTTTAAAATAAAAAATAAAGTATAATAATTTAAGTAGATTTTGCATAGGCACTAACCAATGTAAGAAAGTTAATCATTTAAGCGAAAAACCTTCAAACAAATTATTCCACTTGTTTATACTCTAACTTTGGCCAGTCACAAGCACCCGCAGTATTAATTAGGTTGATATCCGATTTTAACCAAAGGCTTTCCGTTTGATTTGAATAGCAATTGACGATTAAGTTGGTATCCACTTCATGAACCAATTCAAGAAACTTTTCACCGTTGTGTTCAACAATAGAGAAAGTCCCGGGAACATTAAAAGATTCTTTACCTTGTTCTCTATGCTTAGTGAACGTACCATCATCGTTTAGGATGTAATTTTCCTGCCATTCCATATTTTCTCCAGTAGTCTCAATATTAGTCCAACTCCCTGTTATTTTGACAAGCTTCCATTTTTGAGGATATTTGTCCGCATCAAAAACTTTATCATCTTCTGGTTCATCTGTTGAACAAGATAGTATTGTGCAAGTTGCTAATACAAAGAATATAAATTTTTTCATAACTTTTGTTTATTTAACTAGATATAAATATACCTATTATTTTACCAAAAAACAAACTCAATACCCATCAACTCACTCTTCAACCCTCTTCAAATCCAAATCGTGAAAGTCATAACTAAAATCTATATTTGGTGAAATACCTTTCATTTTTATTCGTACGGCCTTTCCGTTTTTATTTAAGGTAAACATCGCGAAAACATCAATGGATGGGTCTAGGTCATTCCATTTAATGGCAAAAGTATTTTCTTTGTAGAAAGACATTTTTCCGGTTAGTTTAGGTGATCGTAACGCCGTAAACCAAAGTTCTTGGTCTTTCTCGTAAATTTTCACCTTGCCAAACCAATTATCTTGGTACGTACCTATAAAATCGGAATTATTAATATGATCTGAATTTGCTTTAGCTACGGTTTTCCAAACGGCTTCGGTAGCGGAATTGCTTTCGGTAGTGGTTTTTTGTAGTCTTTTTTCCGCATCCAATATCCAGTCTTTTTTTTCAACGCCTAAATACCCATCCATAATCGTATTGGGTATTGTCCAAAAACTACGCCCTCCGGGATCGGTATTGGTAAGCGTAACAATGCCCACGTTCAATTCGGGAATAAGGATGGTTCTGGAAAGCATTCCGGGCAAACTACCTGTATGTTCAACGGTAACATACCCGGCTTTGTCGCTCAATCGCCAACCCAATCCGTAGGCGGTAAAATGGGTTTTGTACGGTGGTTCCGGAACCACATTAAAGCTAATATTGGTATGTGGTTTCCAGAGTTCGGCGTGGTTTTCTTTGGAAATTAGCTGTGTTTTACCGTCCGTACCGTATGTTCCTCGGTTCAAGTGCATGATTAACCATTTACTTAAATCGTTAACACTTGCATAGATACCACCAGCGGCTCCTAAAGATTCGTCATTTTTTATATAATGTTCAAGCCGTTTGAGTTTTCCATTTTCTACCGCATGCGGAAAAGCCACATTGTTGTTGTTCTTTAGCCGTTGATATACACCCACCGAGTTTTCCATGCCCAATGGTCTCATAATTCTGGTTTCTACAAATTCTGCCCAAGGTATTCCACTTGCCCTAGCCACAACTTCCCCTGCAACAATATATAGCAAATTATCGTAGTCGTATTTGGTTCTAAATGCAGAAACGGGCTTTTGATATTGAAAGCTGTTGAGCACGTCTTTTACGGTAAAATCGGATCCATCGGGAAAAAACATTAAATCGCCCGCACCCAGGCCAAGACCGCTTCGGTGCGTTAGTAAATCCTGAATATTGAAGTTTTCCGTGACATAAGGATCGTACATTTTAAATTCGGGAATATAATCCACCACCTTATCTAACCAATTGAGCTTTCCCTCATCGACCAACATGGCCAATGCGGCCGTTGTAAACGCTTTTGAGTTGGATGCAATGGCAAATAAGGTATTCTCGTTCACTTTTTGCTTATCGTTGGCAGAAGTAACCCCATAACCTTTCATATGAACTATTTTATTGTCTTTTATAACAGCTACGGCAATTCCAGCATTTGGCATTACTGACATTGCTTTGTTGACAATTGAGTCTATTTGTGTTGAAGTATAGGCTTGGCTAAATAGCGGTTGATAGACAGCTAAATAAGTAATTATGACGATAAGGAAGTATCGGTTTTTCATGATGGTAGATTTATTATCAAATATAAGGCGAAATTATCCGAAAACCCATTAAAGTTCACACGAAAAAGTCCTGACTAAAACATGCCAATTGGTTTTTAAAAGTTCTAAAACACCAATATTTACAGGCTTTTATCTGTAAAGAGTGAGACAAAACAAACTATTTAGGATTTATCATCATTAAGAACACTATTCTCTATTAAGGTAGGAGTTTTTAACCCAAAATTGTTTTATAGACGTAATAAGAATTTAAAATAAGTGGAAAATGACACAAGAAATAAAACGTAAGTTAACCAGACAGAAGTTAATTGACAAAGGATACGAATTAATCAATACCTATGGCTATCATTCTATTAGTATCGATAATATTATTAAAGAAGTTGACCTGACCAAAGGTGCTTTTTATTATCATTTTGAAAATAAACATCATTTTGTGGAGGCTATTATTCAAGAACGTATTAGTAAAGAAATTCATAGTGATTTTATAGAACCTTTATCTGAAAGAGGAAACCCAATATTTGTATTGGGCGATTTATTGCAGGACAAATTGATAAACGATAAGTCTTTAGAACGAAACTTAGGTAGTCCGTTAATTAACTTTGTAGTTGATTTAAGCCACGAGGCAAACGATTACGACCTACAATTGCAGTTAAAAGATATTATGAACGAATGGAAAGTGGCTTTAATTAATTTTTTATACCGTGGTATAGATGATGGTTATTTAAACAGACATATTAACACCGAACCTGCAGCCGAATTTATAATTCATTCGTTAGAGGGCGTAAGAACTATGAAAAAAATTACGAATGATAAAAGTATTTTTTACAATTATATTGAGCAGTTTAAAAACTATTTAGACACTTTAAAAGTTGCTGATGAGGATAGTGGTGTAAAACGTTATCAGTTGGTGGGTTAAGCTCCTCCTAGCCTCCTCGAAGAAGATGAAATTATAACGCAGAAAACTAAATCCCCACTATTTTCAACTAATTAGGTCCCTTCCTTTTTGGAAGGGTTAGGGACGGGCAAGCAGATTACACCCCCTAATGTCCGAATGGTCAAAACGCCCCAAAACCTCAAAACTACCGTCTTTAAATGTTTTCCCTAAATCTTGGGTAGCTATAAACGAACAAGAATTGATATTGGCTAAGTCTATTATGTTGATTCCGCCCGTTTTTTCATTAGATAGAACCCGTAACGGGTCTTCGGTATCTCTAATCAAAACCTTCATCCAAGGAGGTGCTTTAAAAATCCCATTTCCTTTTGAATAAGCCTGACTTAACAATTCCGTCATTCCATATTCAGAGTGGATTTGGTTAACACCAAACCCTTTTTTTAGAATTTTGTGCAGTTCGCTCCTAATCAATTCTTTACGACGACCTTTCATGCCACCTGTTTCCATGATAATCGTATTTTTCAGGCTGAAAGTATAGCTTTCGACTAAATCCAATAAGGCAAAAGAAACACCGATAAGCAATACTTTTTCGCCCTCTTTGTCTAAGGAGGTTAACTTTTCTTTTAGATCAGATAAATTGTTTAGGTAAAATCCACTTTCAGGTTTTTTCGAGCGGATTATCAAATCATTGACCATGTAAATCAATGAAGAACCATCGCGTTCCAAATAGGAGGGAAGTAGTGCCAACACGGTATAACCCTCAATAGAGCCATAAAAATGTTCGAAGGACTTGCGGTAGCTTTTTTCGTACACTGAAATATCCGTTACATAATGTTTACTTGTTGTTGCTCCAGTTGTCCCGGAACTGGTAAAAACCTGTTGAACCGCATCCGTTGTGGAAACTATGGTATGCAATTTAAAAAACTGAATAGGCAAAAACGGAATTTCCTCAATATTGTTAATATCACTAGGGTAAACATTTAACAGCGAACAAAAAGAACGATATACTTTATTATTTTTAAACTGATAGTTAAAAATTTGTAGTGCCATTTCGTTAAAATGGGCTTCTGCTTTTATAGAATAAAGATTATTTTTAAACATTGCAACTGTAATTACAACAAAAGTAAATTATATATACGCAACCCCAATACCTTTTTGGTATCTAAATAATACTTAAATAAAAAAAAGAAATATGATTAAAAAAATTTTAGTAGCTTTTTTTGTTACTGTTACATTTGTTTCATGTAGTTTAGGCGATGATAATGATACTAACTTGGTGCTCAAAACATTACCAGTAAGAGACTATGTTGTGCCAGCGGAGTTTGAATTTGGTTTGTCATATACCATAAAAGTTGAATATGATCTGCCGGACGGATGTCATGCTTTTTATGATTTATATTATAAACAAGAAGATGCTTCTCGAATTGTTGCTATTACCGCATTGGTAGATACACAAGCAGCATGTACGGAAGCTATTATACCAAAGGAACATGAATTTGTTGTAAACGTAGCACAAACAAGAGATTATACTTTCAGGTTTTGGAAAGGAGAAGATAATAACGGTAATGATATTTTTGAAGATGTTATTGTACCGGTAAATAATTAACACACTATAAACCTATGAGTTTAAAAGAGCTCATAAACAGCTGTAAGCAAAATGATATAAAAGCCCAATCTCAAATTTACCAGCTCTATGCTGGTAAATTGTTTGGGCTATGCCTAAAATATTCAAAAAATTACGAAGAAGCTCAAGACAATCTACACAATGGTTTTATAACCATTTTTGATAAAATTGGGCAATATGAGTATAAGGGTTCTTTTGAAGGGTGGTTAAAAAGAATAATTGTAAATACAGCATTACAAACATATAGAAAAAAAAATGTTTTAAGCTTGGTAAATGAAGAAATACCAGATGTTGAAGTTGAAGTAGAAATAAATGACGAAGACATTAAACTTGATTTTTTACTCAAATTGATACAAGAGTTACCCGAGCGATATCAACTAGTTTTTAATTTATACGTATTGGATGGTTATCCGCATAAAGAAATTGCCAAAATGTTGAATATTTCTGAGGGCACATCAAAATCGAACTTATCTAGGGCTAGGGTAATTTTAAGAAATAAGATAGAGGCCAATCAACTAACAAAAAACGAAGCACTTTAACAATGAGTGATAATAAAAATATTGACAGATTATTTCAAGAAAAATTCAAGGATTATGAAGTTTTTCCTGAACCTCATGTCTGGAAGGGCATTGAGAACGAACTTACGAAAAAGAAGAAGAGGAGAATTATACCGCTGTGGTTGCGTTTAGCTGGTGCAGCGGCAATTCTGTTGCTGTTAATTCCCGTAGGATATCAGTTTTATAATAATACAGATACGAAACCTAAAGTTCCAGATACAAATATCATTACTGACACAGATAAAAATGACAATTTGTTAAAAGAGAACGATTTTAACAGTACTGATAAAATCAATCCAGAAGAAGAGACAAGTATTGATAACTTGAAGCAATCTCGAAAGCTTTCGGGGCAGACTGAGGATGAGGACAGGTTAATTACCACAACTCAAAAAGCTGAACAAGCAAATACGGCCGATAAAGAAGGTAAAACGGTTAAAGAAGATATAACGACCAACAAAATTGCTAATAGCAATGATGGAGTAGTAGCATCTCAGGAGAAAAAAGCTGAAGAACTAAAAAGTAAAACTACCAATCAACTTAAAGTTCTTGAACAACAAGAGGATATCCAAGATACTAAAGTTGCAATTCTGGAAAATAAGGAAAATGATGTAGAAAAAGGTGAAAAAACCGACCTTCTAGAAGAAATAGATAAGCAAAATACATTAGAAACTATAGCTGATGTAAATGATAAAAAGTGGTCCATAGGATCTACAATTGGTCCCGTGTATTTAAATTCCTCAAGCAAAGGCTCACCAATTGACCCTTCTTTAGCTAATAATACTAAAACCAGTAATAATTCAATTTCTTATGGATTAAAAGTAAATTATAAAATTTCTGACAGATTTAGCTTGCAATCGGGTATTCAGAATGTTGATTTAGGTTATTCTACTCAAAATGTTTCAGTAATAGCTTCTTCCTCGTTGTTAGATCAGTCTAAAACAAATATTAATTCTGATGTTGGTGCCACTTTAGAAGCTTCATCTACAGAATTCCAACATTCAGAAACATTTAGTCAGAGATCTCCATTTGATAGTAATGGAAGCTTAGATCAATCTTATAGCTATGTTGAAGTACCCTTGGAGGCAAAATATGCTATAGTACAGAAAAAATTGGGCGTAAACGTTGTAGGCGGCTTTAGTACATATTTTTTATATGATAACGATGTCTCTATTACCTCATTTGGCAAAAAAAGTTCATTGGGAGAAGCTTCTAATCTTAACGATTTAAATTTTAGTGGAAACTTAGGGCTAGATGTAAATTATAATCTGACTCCCAATTTATATATAAACGCATCACCTATGCTTAAATATCAATTGAATACATTTTCTGAAAACTCAGGAGGGTTTAAACCTTATTTCTTTGGTGTTTATGGCGGTTTAAATTT
This sequence comes from Aureibaculum sp. 2308TA14-22, assembly GCF_040538665.1. Classification (NCBI taxonomy): domain Bacteria; kingdom Pseudomonadati; phylum Bacteroidota; class Flavobacteriia; order Flavobacteriales; family Flavobacteriaceae; genus Aureibaculum; species Aureibaculum conchae. Next base: position 3,234,679 of record NZ_JBEWXT010000001.1, on the reverse strand, counting down.
TAGGTTTTAGTTGGTTAATTATATTTGGTTGGTTGCCAAATATAGCTAGAAAGCCACGCATTATGCGTGGCTTTTTTGTTATTTATATTTCGTAAATTTGCCTTCAAATAAATGAAAACAAGATGATAGCAACAGCAAAAGATTTTGGTATAAAAAAAGCCTTAGAACAGTTAGGTGTAAATGATATAAATGACGGGACTTCAACTGGTAGTAATAACTTTTCAGGAGGAGGTTATATTGAATCACATTCGCCAGTTGATGGCCAATTAATCGGTAAAGTAAAAACAACAACTGCAGATGACTATGAAAAAGTGATGGAAGCAGCAACTTCAGCCTTTAAAACTTGGCGAATAATGCCAGCTCCGCAACGTGGTGAGATTGTTAGACAGTTTGGTGAAAAGCTGCGAGAGAAAAAAGAAGCTTTAGGCAAATTGGTTTCTTATGAAATGGGTAAAAGTTATCAAGAAGGATTAGGTGAAGTACAAGAAATGATAGATATATGCGATTTTGCAGTAGGCTTATCACGTCAATTACATGGTTTTACCATGCACAGTGAGCGTCCTGGACATAGAATGTACGAGCAGTATCATCCATTAGGTGTTGTAGGCATTATTTCTGCATTTAACTTTCCCGTGGCAGTTTGGGCTTGGAACACAGCTTTGGCATGGATTTGTGGTGATGTTTGTGTTTGGAAACCTTCTGAAAAAGCTCCTTTGTGCGGAATTGCATGTCAAAATATTGCAGCTGAGGTTTTTAAAGCCAATGATTTACCTGAAGGTATCTCTAACCTAATTAACGGCGATTATAAAGTTGGCGAATTTATAACCAAAGATAAGCGTGTTCCGTTAATTTCAGCAACAGGTTCTACCAGAATGGGAAAAATTGTAGCTCAAGAAGTAGCAGGACGATTAGGAAGGTCTTTATTGGAACTGGGTGGTAATAATGCAATCATTATTACACCAGATGCAGATATTAAAATGACGGTTATCGGTGCGGTATTTGGTGCTGTGGGTACCTGTGGACAACGTTGTACATCCACAAGACGCCTTATTATCCATGAAAGTGTGTACGATAAGGTAAAAAATGCTATTGTAGATGCTTACAAGCAGATTCGAATTGGTAATCCGTTAGATGAAAGCAATCATGTAGGGCCATTAATTGATAAAGACGCAGTTAAAATGTATCAACAAGCTCTTGAAAGGGTTGTTGATGAAGGTGGAAATATTGTAGTTGAAGGTGGTGTACTATCAGGTGAAGGTTATGAAAGCGGTTGTTATGTAAAACCTGCCATTGCGGAAGCTGAACCTCAATTTGAAATTGTACAGCATGAAACATTTGCACCAGTTTTATATTTATTAAAATATTCAGGAGGTATTGAAAATGCCATAGATATTCAAAATGAAGTAGCTCAGGGCTTGTCTTCCGCAATAATGACCAATAATTTGCGTGAAGCAGAACGGTTTTTATCTCATGCGGGTTCTGATTGTGGTATTGCCAATGTAAATATCGGAACTTCCGGTGCGGAAATAGGCGGTGCTTTTGGGGGTGAAAAAGAAACTGGTGGCGGACGCGAATCAGGTTCTGATGCTTGGAAAATCTATATGAGGCGTCAAACCAATACCATTAACTATACTGAAGATTTACCATTGGCTCAGGGAATAAAATTTGATTTGTAATATAAAAATAAAAAACCGCTCAATTAAAAAGCGGTTTTTTATTTTAATGAAATAGGATATCAATTAAAAAATAGTTAGGAATATTGAATACTTTTCCCCATTCGTCGGGTTTATGCTTACTTCCCGCTACATCACAATATTTTTTCCATCCTGTTTTTTTATCTATGTATGGTAAGAAATACCCTAAAATGTAAGTAGGTTTTCCTTCCTCAATTTGTAATCGTTTGCTTCCATCAAGAAAATCGTGCAAAGCATAATCATCTTTGGGTTTCTTAATTTGATATTTTTTTGTAACCGAAAAACGATCGAATATGGCCGACATTTTAATTGTATTATCTAATTGTGTTTTTACGTAGAAATTAAATTTAAAAGTATCAGAACCAATAAGCTGCAAATACGGATCTTTTTTGGTACTAATTAAAGTATCAATATTCGATAGAGCCCCATTATTAAACTCCTTTAACAATAAAGTATAACCTTTATTTTTTAAATTTTCCCCAGAAAATTTAAGATTAATAACTTCAACACCTTGAAATCGTAAGGCCTCATATATATCCTTATTTTTGGATCCATAATCAGTTGTTAGCTCAATTCTTTTTTGTGCTGGTGAAATAAGAAAGCTTAGTAATACTATGCTAAAGATTAATTTTGTTTTCATTTTAAATTATTTTTTAACTGGTTTGTATGTTTCACTATGAGAATAAATTACGCCATGAATAATATCGAAATATATATGACCAGCATATTTACCAATTCCTTTTTTCTTTCTGGCTACCATTTTTTCTTTTTTACCTGTTTTATTTGGCTGCATATTGATTGTGATATTATCAAAATAACTTACGGTATTATTGCCTATTGCTAAATATGAGAAATCACTTTCAGGATGATAAAAATGAATCTTTGAATATTCAGCATTTAGTTTAAAGGTTTTGAAATTATTAGAAAAATTATAGAAAAACAGTTCACTGTTAAAATCCTTTATTTCTACATTTTCTTGAATTTCACCTACCTCTAATTTAGATAAGTCTAAAGTTAGAATTGCATTTTTAACGCTACCTATAAAACTATTAGAAGAGTTGTTTAATGTATAATTTCCACCTTCAATTTCTTCCACTAGTAACGAAGCATTTTTCAATAACAGGTTAGACATAATGAGTGTTCTAGCCTTAAAAAAACTGCCATTCATGTCTAAATTTAAATTTTCAGATTTTGGCATGCTAGAAGTAATTCTTGCCCTTTGGGCGATAATTTTTAAAGACAGATAATCAGGAATATATAAAAAGAAATGAGATTTTTTAACTTGTGCATTTTCATCATTTTCAATTTGTTTCAGAATTGAGGACATGAAGTTTCCTTCTTTTGATGAGGTAGATTTTATACTTTCAAGTATATCCTTTTTGGTTTTTTTAACCCTTTTTTTGTTATCTAAACTCTTTGAACTAGTAGCTGAGGAAATGATTAGAGGAGCATCAGATATAAATTCAGCAGGTGAGATTGTCGTTTTGCTTTTTATACTTAAAACAATTTTATCTAAAGTAATATTTTTGTTAAACTTCACCTTAGACAAGTTGTTTTTTATTTCTTTTTCAGAAAACCCTTTAAACTCCATAGAGAAGTCAATATGAATTCTATTATCCGATGATGGTAAAATAGTTAATGGAACGTTCTCTATGTCTATTTGTAAAAACTTAGCAGTTCCAATGTCAATACTTTCTTTTAAAACAGACTGCTTTTGTGCAAAAAAAGACCCAGTAAAAAATAAAAAAAGTACTAGAAACTTATAAAATAATGGTCTCATTTGTTCTTTGCTTTTCGTTAAGTATTTTAATATGATTCTGAATGTTTTTTAGTAATTGCAACCGAGTTTGAAGATTGCCAATTAAACCTTCTAAAACAGTTATGTTATTTGGACTTTCGTTAAAACTTTTTGAAATCTCCTTATAATTATTGTCTAAGTTGTTTAACTTTTCTTTGTACCTATCAATAAGTTTTTGATCGTAAGCTATTTTTACGAAATTTTGCCATTCGTTATCAATTTCCCGTAAATAGTCTTGTTCAATTTGTTGTACTTGCAATTCTAATGGCGTTGGGCCCTTTATTTTTGAGGACTTTTGATTCATAATGTAATACCCAGCAGCTATTATCAAAACAAAAGAAGCGGCAAATTTTAAAAATATACCTAGATTACCTTTTTTAGGTTTTTCTGTTTTTGAAAATTTTAATTTTTCCGTAAATTCTATTCTATGATTTGGAGGTAATTTTTTACTATCAAGGTCTTCACCTCTAAATAATTCTCTAATATCTCTTTTCATATCTTTTAGTTTTAAGTTTTTCCTTTAACATCAGTTTTCCTCTTCGTAATTGCGTTCTTGAAGTTTTGACTGCAATATTTAATATCTCCGAAATTTCAGTGTGATCATATCCTTCAATTAAATAGAGCATTAGAACCAAACTATATTTTTTAGGAGTATTTTCAATTGCATCAATAATTTGTCTTTTGGTAATTGTTATGTCGAAACTCCAGTCATCATCATCTGTAATTTCCAACGGAATATTTTCAAAGGAAATCGTTTCTAATTTTTTCTTCTTTAGAGTATCTATACACTGATTTATAACAATTCTTTTTAACCATGCACCAAAACTTACTTTTTCTACAAAAGAATCTAATTTTGAAAATGCCTTTAAAAAGCTTTCCTGCATTATATCTTTGGCTTCCTCCTCATTTTTTAAATATCTACAAGCAATATTGAACATGGCATGGCAATAGTTGTCATAAAGTTCTAATTGAGATCTTTGATCTCCATTTTTACATTGTTCAATTAATTCTTGTTGACTTGATGGCATTTAAAGGCGTTAGTTCAATATTAAAAACGAAGAAAATATCTTAGAGTTTCAAAAAAGTGGAATTTATGTAAAAATAAAAAAAGCCTTGCTTCAATGCCGAATTTTTTCGGGAGAAACAAGGCCTATCTCAAATTGGAAAATAGTGATACAAACTTCGTTCATTAATAACTACTAATCAAGGGGAGAAACCCTAGATTTTAAAGGGGTTTTTTCCTTTTTTTGTTTTTAAAAAAGATAATAATTGGTATTTTTCTGTAATAAAAAAAACCTTGATTCTACTTTAATCTTTAGTAGAATCAAGGTTTTTTTACAATTGATTAAGGATTACCGTTTTTTCAACACGATAAAAAATAGTTAATTTATTGATCTTCAATAGACAATTTTATATATCCGCTTGCTGGATCGGCTAATGTTTCTCCACTACTCCAGAAACCGGTGATGTCTGCTTCTGTTTCAGAATATACTAAATCTGTAACTACGGTAAAATAGCTTGAACCACCATTGTAAGAATATACGCTAGTTATTATATCACCTGACGCTGTCCAAGTTCCAATTCCCTCAGAAGAACCACCATCCAATACATTCATGGTTCCATCGGCATTAAAATTCATTTCAAAATCATTATTCATTTCTGTTGAATTTGGGTTAGAGTTATAGCCACCCTCAAAGTTTCCTGAAAATTCATTTTCAACAATTACATTTATTGAAGTTTGCCCAGCCGAATTAGTGGCTATTATTTCAATGGTATTGGTTCCAATAGGAAGTGATTTATCCCACGAAATTACACCAGTATTGGCATCAATGGAAGTTCCTGTAATATTAGAGCCGAGACTAAATGTTCCATTATCCCCATTCCATTGTACCGTAGGAGTTTCCACTTCACCTTCGGTAAAAAAAGAAGTTGTAAGATTGGTATTAGCTATTGCTATGGTTGGTTCAGAAATCGGATCATCACTACTACATGAAAATACTAGGAAGATTAATGCAAGTGCAAAAATTTTAGTTAGCTTAAAGTTTTTTAAGGAGTTCATCATTAGAAATTTTTTAAAAAGGTTGAACTCAATAAACGGATGGTTGAGGCATTTATTTTAAAAATCACTTTTTTTAACTAGAGTACTACTTGCTTGTGCTGTACAAAACACCAACAAATCTGCAATATTTACATGTGGAGGTCTTGATATAGCAAAATAAATAATTTCGGCTATATCTTCTGCTTGTAATGCTTTATAGCCTTTATAAACGTTATCTGCTATGGTATCACCTTTAAAGCGAACTTGAGAAAATTCCGTTTCCACCAGACCAGGGTTTATTGCCCCAACTTTTATTCCGTAAGGATTCAGGTCAATTCGCATACCTTCTGTAATAGCTAAAACAGCATGTTTACTACCACAATAGACATTCCCATTAGGATATACTTCTTTACCCGCTGATGAGCCAATATTGATGATATGACCCGTTTTTCGGGCTACCATTTGTGGAATAATAGCTTTACTAACATAAAGCAAACCTTTTACATTACTATCCATCATGGCATCCCAATCGTCTAAACTACCCTCGTGAATAGGGTCTAAGCCGTGAGCATTGCCAGCATTGTTAATAAGAATATCAATTTGTTTAAAGTTATCCGGTAGCGAATTAATGGCATTAAAAACTGCATTTTTGTCAGCGACATCAAAATTCAAGGTATAAATCTTCGTTTTTTGTTCCAATTCCTTTTTTATGGAAGCTAATCGCTCTTTTCGTCTTCCACAAAGAATTAATTTAATATTGTTTTTGGCTAATTCATGGGCAGTTGCCAAGCCTATTCCACTTGTTGCCCCCGTGACAAATGCTGTTTTTTTCATACTTTAAAAATAGCCAAATAAGAACAACTTTAGAATATTTGTTGCTAAAAATCGTTTTTATATGGATGCGGTTTTATACATTTAATGTCCGTTTTGGTACGGAATTTGTCATAGGTAGTATGATAAAACAATAAAAATCAACTAGTTAATACATTAATTATGAAATGAGCATAGCTTAAATTTGAATAACAAACAAAAAGATTATTATGCGAATTCCATATGACGATTAAAAACAATAAAAAACAACAGATGAAAAAACAATTACTATATATATTAGGTTTAACGGTCTTAGTAGGTTTTATGAGCTTTACACTACAAGAAGACCGATGGAAAGCCCCTGAGGGCGCAAAAGATTTGAAAAACCCTATTAGTTCGGCTGACAAGTCTCAATCTGCTCAACGCGGAGCAAAAATTTTTAAAACACGTTGTATGATTTGTCATGGTACATCCGGCAAAGGGGATGGAATTGGCGGTAAAGCATTGAGTCCAAAACCGCAAAATTTAACTTCTGGTATGGTACAATCTCAAGCGGATGGAGAAATTTTTTGGAAGGTTACCAATGGTAGAAACGATATGATTAAATGGGGTCCAATACTTACAGAAGATCAACGTTGGGATGTTGTGAATTATGTAAGGACCTTGAAATAGAAATTACTAATTATACCTCAATTTACGTAAAATTCTTAAAGCATCTTTTAATTTTATATAGGCAGTTTTGTCTGACAATTCTTGTAAATAGGGTTTTGCTAACTCTAGTCTGTCTTTAGCGTCTTTAAATCCGTTTATCGAGCAAATTAAATAGGTGGTTGGGATTTGTTTTAAATCTGCTTTATTATTTTTTGACAAAGGAATACCTTTTTGTAACTTATCTAATATGGCATTATTATTATTGTAAATATGCCTTAAAACTACCGAATCAAATGTTGGGGGATTAAAAAGCAACTCACTAGCAATATCATAAGTTCCATTTTCTTTAAAGTTTATAATCGTTTTTTCTAACGGATAATAAGTTTGGTCATTATCAAAACCCAATTGAATATATTCTGTAATTATGAATGATTGTTGATTAAAATCAATTTCCACTTCGTCAAACGTAGAATAAAATAGTCGAATCTGTTCATTTACAAGCTCTATATCAACTCTAGAATAAAGCGTTTTACCGTTTATTTCTTTTTTTATACCGGCCCAACATAGTACAAAATGATCTTTAAAAACAATATAGTTGGGATTTAGCTCATGTTGATGGTCGTTGATAAAGTCAAAAACACCATTTAAAGTCAATTTTATATTGTTAATGGCATTTTTTTCGATGGCCTCAACAACCGCCTTATTAGTATTTTTTAAAGCTACTTTTTTTACAGCAATTGAGTTACTTCCTTGTCTCAGAAAAATACTGTTTTTAGAATATTTCCAAATTCCTTTTTGAAGGGAAGTTATTTTCTCAATTGGGTTTATAGTAACTAATCCAACAACTTTATAACGCGGTAACCTGGGGAATGCAATATTTTCATATTGTATTTTTGGGGGATTATCAAAATAGGCATTAACTAGGTTTTGAATTTTACTATCATCAAAAAAATCGACACCTATAATTTTATTGCTTTCATCTTCAATACCTATAACTATATAAGAATTATTTTGAGGATTAGAATTGGACAATGCACAAACATGCTTTAAAAACTTACCCTTACCCTCTTTTGAATCTAAGTTTAATTGAATTTTCTTATCATAAAAACTATTCTCGTCGTTATAAGCGAGTAAGTTTTTAATTAAAAGACGTTTGTTAAGCATTAAAGTATATGTGAGACGTGAGCTATTAGATTTTAGACAAATGAATTCAAGTGAGGAAAGATAAATAAAAAATTAGGGAATAATGTTATTCTCAAAAATCTCATGTTTTTATAAACAAAAACCGCCCCGAGTTATCGGGGCGGGGATGGTTGAACTTAATCAACCAAAATCAACTAACCAAACCTTATCTTTATACTTTAGCTTTTTACGGCTTTTATATTTCTCTTTTTTGATTTACGATATGTTTTAAATCGTTTTCTTGTTTCAGGGATTTGTCCTTTTGCTTTTGCATTCTTAAAGACAATATTATTTCTACCTTCAAATGTATATGTAGTTTCTGATGCCACATGATACAAATCTACTTCACCATCATTAATAACGGTCATTTCAAACTCTTCATTGTCTGACGAATCATAATCTAATGTTAAAATTTTTAGATCGTCATAACCCTCTACATCAAAGACTTCATACCCTCCTACATAATCCCAATTGATATATTCAACATTCGTGCCAAAGTCATCTTGAGATGATCTAAAAGTAGTGTTCTGCTCAGGTGTAAACTGTAAGTAATTCTCGTTATCAAACTCGTTTAAAGCACCTTGCTGACTAGTGACAGTTTTTTCCCATGCAACATATTCTTGTAAAAAGTATTCTATATTATCATAAAAAACGAAATCATAATCAAAATTACTTTTTTGATATCCAATTAGATAATAGCTCGTATTCGTATAACTATCTCTTATTTTAATTTCATCGCCAGCTAATTGAGTTACTTCTAAATCAATAAACCCGTCTTCGTTATGATCAACTTCTAAGACTCCATTAATAGTTTCATAATATCCAATTTGATCTCCATAACCATTACCTACAGTTCCTAAACCAACCATATTATTATTGGCAATTAAGTTTCCGTTTTGAAATGACACCGTAAATGCTTTAGATAAAAATGGCACATCAACACTACCTGTGGTTCTATTATAGTCTATATACCATAAATCATATGATGTTACTAATTGTTCTAAGGAAATAGAATCATCATATGGATCATCATTAATTACACATGACGTAAATAGAACGGTGGTTAGAAAAAATATGCTAAGTAATTTTAAAGCTTTCATCTGTTCGTTTTTTATTGTTTATAACAGGTCAGTTGGTATGTCTAAACTATTATCTTTTAGATTAGAATTTAAAAAACCTCTATGGCATTTCATAATTGGGTGTTTTTAAATATACTTAGTGTAATCCAAAAGTTGTGCCAAAAAAATCTAAGGATAGATTATTGTCTTCCCTTTTTGTAATGTATCCAGCTTAAAATAACGCTTTTTATCATTAACGGTATAGCTTATTACACACTCGTTTTTAGACAGTTCAAAAGGAATTTTAATTGCAGGTTTAGGTGCCTTATTACCAAATTCTTTTTTAGGATCTTTATCTATAATAATCATTTTATCAGTAAAATCAGAATTACTAAAATTACCTGAAATCACTGTCTTTTCATTAAAAGAAGAAACACTTAAGTTAGTAGTTTTATCATTAAAATAGATAGAGTCAAACGTAATATTATTTCCAAATTTTTCAGCAAACTCTATTGTAACCATAGTTCCTTTTGAGCCTGATTTACCACCAATCCATTCTTGATATTTAGCTTTTGCCACCGTAAAAGGTGGTTTTTTATCAAATTGACTACTGGCACAATTGGTAAATAATGTGAGTATTAGAATACTTGTTATTATTGTAGAAGTTTTCATAATATTATTTTTGGAATAAGAATTGCAATTTAAATGCCAAAGTATTAACAATTAGTAAGCTCTCTTGTTGTTACCCTCATAAAAGTTGATAAAAGCTCTATTGACCACTTTTGTGCCACCAACAGTAGGGTAATCTCCGCTAAAATACCAATCGCCAGCATTTTTAGGACAGGCTTTATGTAGATTTTTTAGAGGTTGAAAAATAACTTTTATCTCAGCATTTATAGTTTCTGTTTTCAGCATTTGAGCAATTTTATCTGAAATTTGTTCGGCCGTAAACGGATTGTAAATTTCTTTGACATAATTTTCAACTTCATTTTCTTTAAGCTTGTTTTGCTGTTTACACTTTTTATAAACGCTCTCCACTATTTCGTACTGATTGGTTTCTTTTAATAGCTCTAAAGTGGCTTTAAAAGCTATAAATTCCTCTAATTTTGCCATATCTATACCGTAACAGTCAGGATATCTAATTTGAGGAGCAGAAGACACAATTACTATTTTTTTTGGGTTTAACCTATCTAAAATTTTGATAATACTCTTTTTTAACGTTGTGCCGCGCACTATACTATCGTCAATAACTACTAGATTGTCAGTTGGTTTTACAACGCCATAAGTAACATCGTAAACGTGAGCCACTAAATCGTCACGACTGTTATCATCTGCAATAAAAGTTCGTAATTTGGCATCCTTTATGGCAATTTTTTCAATGCGTGGTCTTTCAGATAAAATTTCTGTTACTTTTTTCAAGGATAAATCACGTTGCCCTTTTAATATCCGTTTTAATTTATACTTATTCAGATAGTCTTCTGCTGCTTCAGAGATACCAAAAAATGAAGTTTCAGCTGTATTGGGTATATATGAGAATACTGTATTATTAATATCACTATCAATATGCTTTAAAATGGTAGGAAAAATCAGTTTACCTAAATTTTTACGCTCATTGTAAATTTCTGCATCACTTCCCCTAGAGAAGTAGATACGCTCAAAAGAACACGATTTTTTTTCACGTTGTTCTAAAATAGGATCTACAGAAATATCTCCGCTTTTTTTAATAATTAGGGCATGGCCTCTGTCCAATTCCTTTACTTCGTCAAAAGCAGCATTAAAAGCAGTTTGTATAACTGGTCTTTCTGAGGCCACAACCACTACCTCATCATCTTTATAATAATATGCAGGTCTTATGCCCGAAGGATCTCTCAGCACAAAAGCATCTCCATGACCCAATAAACCAGCCATTGCATAACCACCATCCCAACTTTTAGCGGCCCGTTGTAAAATACGCTGTATGTCCAGTTCTTTTTCAATTACCTCAGAGGCATTTCTTTTGCTTATGTTTTTTTCCTTGCACTCTTCATATATTTTTTGAATCTCATCATCCAAAAAATGCCCAATTTTTTCCATAACGGTAACCGTGTCCGTATTTTCTTTAGGATGTTGACCGAGTTCTATCAACTCTTCAAGTAACTCTCTAGAGTTGGTCATGTTAAAATTACCCGCTACAATCAGGTTTTTATGTTTCCAGTTGTTTTGACGCAAAAATGGATGAACGCTCTCAATGCTGTTCCTGCCAAAAGTACCATAACGTACATGGCCTAAAAAAACGTTGCCAACATAAGGTATATTCTCTATTTGCCATTGCACATCGTCTTTCTTTTCAGGTCTTTTCTCCAGTTCTTTATTTAGACGATTATTTATTTGGGCAAAAATATCTTGAATTGGTGTTGACTGATTTGAACGTACACGGCTCATAAAGCGAGTGCCTGGATCAACATCAAACTTTATACTTGCAAAACCAGCACCATCTTGACCGCGATTGTGCTGTTTTTCCATTAAAAGGTACATTTTGTTGATGGCATAAAAAGAAGTACCGTATTTTTTTTTGTAGTAAGATAGCGGTTTTAACAACCTTACCATTGCAATTCCACATTCGTGTTTAATGGCGTCACTCATTATTTGATATTTAATAAAAAATCCGCATAAAAATGCGGAATATAATTAACTTAATTCTATTTCAAATTGTGTTAGTTCTTTAAACCTTCTTAAACGTTTTTGAATTTCATTCTTGGTTAGCCCTTCCATTCTCCTTGTACCAAATTTTTCAACACTAAAAGAAGCCATATTAGAGCCATATATTACCGCATTCTTCATATTTTCAAAAGAGACATCCTTAGTTTCTGCCATATAACCTATAAAACCACCAGCAAACGTGTCACCAGCACCTGTTGGGTCAAAAACCTCTTCTAGAGGTAATGCCGGAGCAAAAAAGATATTATCTTCATGGAATAATAACGCACCATGTTCTCCTTTTTTAATTACAACATATTTAGGACCCATAGTTGAAATTTTTTGTGCTGCTTTAACCAGAGAATATTGACCGCTTAATTGTCTAGCTTCCTCGTCGTTAATCGTAATTACATCTACTTTTTTAATTACTTCAAGTAGTTCGTCCCAAGCATTGTCCATCCAAAAATTCATAGTATCTAATACAGTTAGCTTTGGTCGGTTAGGTATCTGTTTAATTACAGAGAGCTGAACTGAAGGGTGTAAATTGCCCAACATCAAAAAATCGGTGTCCTTAAAATTTTCGGGTACAATAGGGTTGAAGTTTGCCAAGGTATTGAGTTCGGTTACTAAAGTATCGCGAGTATTCATATCGTTATGATATTTACCGCTCCAAAAAAAGGTTTTACCGCCTTTTACAATTTCGATTCCTGTGGTATCTATATTTTTGCTGTTTAAAACGTTTAAATACCCTTCAGGAAAGTCATCACCAACTACTGAAACAATACCGCAATCAATGTTAAATTGAGATGCAGATAGACCAATAAATGTTGCTGCACCGCCTAAAATTTTATCTGTTTTGCCAAAAGGTGTTTCTATTTTATCAAAAGCTACTGTACCTACAATTAAAAGTTTACTCATAATATCCTAAAAGTTCAAAATTTGGGTAATGCACTTCGGTCTTCTGGCTTTTAGACTTCGGTCTTTTCCCTATCTTTGCAAAAATAACTTTTAAAAATGACTATAAAAGAAATACAAGAAGAAATTATCGATGAATTTTCCATGTTTGATGATTGGATGCAGCGATACGAATATATTATAGAATTAGGCAGGTCTATTCCGCTGATTGATGAGCAATACAAGACTGATGACAATATTATAAAAGGCTGTCAATCAAAAGTTTGGTTAAATGCAGATGTCAAAGACGACAAAATTCTATTTACCGCGGATAGTGATGCTATTTTGACTAAAGGTATTATTGCTCTGTTATTACGTGTTTTTTCTGATCATACACCTCAGGAAATACTAGATGCTGATACTGATTTTATTGATGAAATAGGATTAAAAGAACATTTATCTCCAACAAGAGCTAACGGTTTGGTTTCTATGATTAAACAATTGAAACTGTATGCCGTGGCTTTTCAGTCAAAAATGAGCCAATAAATAGTATCTTTGTAATCTAAAATGTATGAATTATGACAGAAACAGAAGTACAGGCGTTGGGAGATAAGGTGGTTACGGTCTTAAAGACAATTTACGATCCTGAGATTCCAGTAGATATCTATGAACTGGGATTAATTTATGATGTTTTTGTAAATGAAAATAGTGAGGTTAAAATATTAATGACACTTACTTCTCCAAATTGTCCCGTTGCAGAAACGTTGCCTGTAGAGGTTGAAGAAAAGGTAAAGGTCTTAGAAGAAGTTAAGGATGCTGAAGTAGAAATAACTTTTGACCCAACTTGGACACAAGATATGATGAGTGAAGAAGCAAGATTGGAACTAGGGTTTTTATAAATGGCAAATGAAATTGTAAATAGAGTTGCCAATAGTAAATTGATTACTATTGATCTAGAAGAATTTTATCCTGATGGTGAAAGAATTCTTTTCGATATTTCTATGTGGCTTTACGAAGGTTTAATTTTGCGAGAAAAAGATTTTAGAGAAAGCGTCAAAAGTTATGATTGGTCTCAATATAAAGACACATATATAGCATTATCCTGCAAAACAGATGCTATTATTCCTTCATGGGCATATTTATTGATTACAACCTATTCAAGTCCATTTGCAAAAAAGGTAGTTGTTGGTGATTTAGAACTGCTTGAAACAGCTATTTTTCAAGACATTATCAATACTTTAGATATTTCTGAATATAAAGACAAGCCTATAATAATAAAAGGTTGTGCTGAGAAATATATCCCAGAAACAGCTTCTGTACAGTTGGTTGAAAGACTCTTGCCTGTTGCCAAAACCATTATGTTTGGCGAGGCCTGTTCTACTGTTCCTCTTTTTAAAAAGCCAAGGTAAATTCTACAATAAAAAGTGTTTTTTAAACATATACCTAAAATTATGTATTTTTGCCGCACAAAATAAAAACTAAAATTTAAAATCATGAGAAAAATTGTATTCGTATTGGGGGTAATGTTTGCAATAACAAGCACTTATGCACAAACACGAGAGGAATTAAAAGCTGAACAAGCAGCTAAAAAAGATTCTATTGCCGCTATTCAAGGAAGAGTTGATGCCTTACAAGGTCAAATTGATGCTTTTCCTGGGTGGAAAACTGGTGCTTTTGGTACCATTGGTGGTAGTTTTTCTGACTTTAGCAATTGGTACTCTAAAGCTTCAGCAAATTCATCTAATGGTAATATCGGATTTACGGTAAATGCTTTTGCTAATTTAGATCAACCAAAGTTTTTCTGGAAAAATTCAGGAAATATAAACCTATCATGGGTAAAATTAGACGATAAAGATGTGTCTACTGACAGTAAAAAATTTGAAGAAGCTAATGATGTGTTTAGCTTAACTTCGCTTTATGGTTATAAACTAAGTGATAAATTTGCTATTTCTGCTTTAGGAGAATACAGAACTACAATTTTAAGTAATTTTAATGATCCGGGCTATTTAGACCTTGGTGCGGGTGCCACTTGGACACCAATTACTGATATGGTTGTGGTAATACACCCGTTGAATTACAACTTTGTATTTAGTAAAGGTGAAAGCGTTTTTGAATCTTCTTTAGGTGCTAAAATAGTTGTTGATTACACGAAACAATTAGGTGCAGTAAGCTTTAAAACAAACCTTTCGGCATTTAATAGTTATAAAAGTGCTGATTACTCCAATTGGACATGGACCAACTCTTTTGGTTATACACTTTGGAAGAAAATTGGTGTAGGTTTTGACTTAGGCTTAAGAAAAAACAAACAAGAGGCTTTAAATGCCATCACTACTAGAGATAACATTTCAGGTTACGACCCTGATGCCACTTTTGATAGCGTTGACAATAAACTGCAAACCTATTGGATGTTAGGCTTAAGCTACGCTTTCTAAATAGATAATAAAAGATAAATTAAAAGCACTCTCTAGTTTTCTGGTTGAGTGCTTTTTTATTACCCATTATTTTATATTATTTTAGCCATAAATTATAAGTCAAATGACCTTACTAATACTTTATGCTGTAGTTTCTATCTTTTTTTCATTTTTATGTTCTATTTTAGAGGCGGTGTTGTTGAGTGTTACCCGTACGTTTATTAATGTAAAACTGAAAGAGGGCAAAGCTTACGCTACTACATTGGAAACGCTAAAAAAAGATGTTGACAAGCCCCTAATTGCTATACTTACTTTGAATACCATTGCCCATACGGTTGGTGCAATATTAGTGGGTGTACAGGCAGAAAAAGCATTTGGATCGGGTAATAATATGGTGGGAATCGTATCTGCCGTAATGACGTTTTTAATTTTAGTGCTTTCTGAAATTATACCCAAAACCATTGGAGCCACTTATTGGAAACAATTGGCCAATTTTACAGCCAAGACCTTAAAAATTATGGTGGTTTTGTTGAAATATACCGGAATTTTATGGATACTTCAGTTATTTACAAGAATGGTAGGCGGTAAAGGACATCATGGAAGTATATTGAGTCGCGAGGATTTTCACGCCATGGCGGATATTGCCGAAGAGGAAGGTGTATTTGAGGCATCGGAAAGCACTGTAATCAAAAACCTGATAACGTTCAACGAGGTGGTGGCAAAAAACATTATGACCCCGAGAACGGTTATGATTACCTATGATGAAGAGAAAACCGTTGAAGAATTTTTTACGGAACACCCTAACTTACGTTTCTCCAGAATACCTGTTTATACCGGGAAATCTGATAATATTACAGGGTTGGTATTAAAGGATGAGGTTTTTCGTGAAATGGCATTGGAGAACGGCAGTAAAAAACTATCCGATATCAAAAGGGATATTATTGTTGTGGAACGGAATATGCCCATTCCGCAATTGTTCGAACAATTGGTCGAAAACAGAAACCACATGGCCTTGGTAATTGACGAATATGGCTCCGTTAGCGGGTTGGTAACAATGGAAGACGTTATAGAAACGCTATTGGGTCTTGAAATTATGGACGAAAGCGATACAGATTCTGATATGCAACAACTAGCTCGAAAAAACTGGAAAAAACGTGCTAAACGCTTGGGAATTATTGAAGAGGACAGTGAAATTTAATTGCCCTCTGTATATTCCTGATACAAAAAATCATTATACGGAAAACGGGCAATATGTATTTTCTTTACGGCCTCGAACACTTTGTCCTTAAAGTCATCAATATTTTCTTTGTTAAGGGCTGAAATAAAGATACAGTTCTCGTCCAATTTGGACATCCAGGTTTTTTTCCAATCGTCTAAAGTGTAGTGATCTTTGGTTTTCTCGGTAACCAAATCGTCATCATCAATGGTATTATAAGTATAATTATCAATTTTGTTAAAAACCATTAATGTAGGTTTGTCTGCACTTTCTATTTCGTCTAATATTTTATTTACAGAATCAATATGCTCTTCAAAATTAGGGTGAGAAATATCTACAACATGTAATAGTAAATCAGCCTCACGGACTTCATCTAAAGTCGATTTAAATGATTCTACCAATTGCGTAGGTAGTTTTCTGATAAACCCAACCGTATCGGTCATTAAAAAAGGAATATTTTTAATAACCACTTTTCTAACTGTGGTATCCAAGGTGGCAAACAGTTTGTTTTCGGCAAAAACTTTGCTTTTGCTTATTAAATTCATCAAGGTCGATTTTCCTACGTTGGTATAACCCACCAAAGCCACACGCACCAATTTGCCACGATTGCCACGTTGTACGGCCATTTGTTTGTCAATAGTGACCAATTTTTTCTTCAACAAAGAAATCCTGTCACGCACAATACGTCTATCCGTCTCAATTTCGGTTTCACCAGGACCACGCATACCAATACCTCCACGCTGTCGTTCAAGGTGCGTCCATAAGCCTGTTAAACGCGGTAATAAATACTCATATTGAGCCAGCTCCACTTGGGTCCGTGCATAACTGGTCTTAGCCCGCTGTGCAAAAATATCGAGTATTAATCCTGTTCTATCTAAAATTTTGCACTTCAATATTTTTTCAATGTTGCGTTGCTGTGCGGCCGAAAGCTCATCGTCAAAAATTACCGAACCAATATCGTTGGCAACTACATAGTCTTTAACCTCTTCCATTTTACCAGATCCAATAAAGGTCTTTGGGTTTGGCATATCCACTTTTTGAGTAAAGCGTTTTACGGCTTCACCACCGGCCGTATAGGTCAAAAACTCAAGTTCGTCCAAATATTCTTCTGACTTTTCAACATTTTGTTCCTGATTTATGATACCTATAAGTACCGCCCTTTCAAGCTCTAAACTCTTTTCTTCGATCATAACACAAAGGTAAGAAGAATATTCAGCCTAAAAATTTTATTTTGTACTTTCGAATAATTCTAATTTTATACTTTGACAGAGGCAACTGAAAATCACAATTTATATACCATCGCGTTTTACAATTTGGAAAATTTATTTGACATCTCTGATACAGACGACGTTTTAGATAGTCATTTTACGCCCACAGGTAAAAACAAATGGAATAAAAAAAGATACTTTAGAAAATTAAAACAGTTAAGCAGGGCCATTGCCCAAATTGGTGAAAAAGAAACAGGGTTTTCACCAGCAATTATTGGTATTGCTGAGGTTGAAAATAGACAAGTAATTAATGATTTGTTGAGCAAAGACGAATTAAAGGGCAAAGGATATGAAATTGTTCATTTTGATTCTCCCGATGAACGTGGCGTAGATGTAGCATTTTTATACAGAAAAAGTGTTTTTGAGCTGATAAATGCTGAACCTATTACGCTTTTTATAGATAATTTTGAAGGTGTTAGAGATCAAACACGTGATATTTTATTGATTAAAGGAAAGTTGAAAGGTAAACTGATTTATTTTTTTGTAAACCATTGGCCTTCGAGAAGAGAGGATGGAGATACCGAATACAAAAGAGTAATAGCAGCACAGTTGGTACATCAAACTATTGAGAAAATTAAGGCGGAAACCCCTGACCCGAATATGATAATTATGGGCGATTTTAATGATGACCCCACCAACACAAGTATAAAACAGCATTTGGTTACTAAAGATTTTTACAACCCTTACGAATCTATTTACGACAAAGGGTTTGGAACCTTAACATACAGAAGGCAATGGCACCTTTTTGATCAAATAATATTGAGTAAAAATCTTATAAATGCAACGGACTTCACCTTTAAAGATGCCTATATTTTTAATCCCGAATTTTTAAAAGAATGGAAAGGTAAGCACAAAGGCAGGCCTTTTAGAACCTATATAGGCCCTTGGTTTCAAGGAGGTTATAGTGATCATTTTCCGGTGTATGTTACAGTTAATTTGACCTACTGATATACCTTAACCCAATCTACAATCATATTTACGGGCAAATCATCTGGATTTACTTTGCCTACCCAAGACCCACCTAATTGTTGGTCAATTAATAGATAAAACGGCTGGTCAAAAGGCCATTGACTTTTATCCACACTATCTAATTTAGGGTAAGTTATTGTAGGTTTTCCATTGAGTGTATAGACTAGTTTATCAGGATACCATTCCATACCATAAGTGTTGAATTTTGACACATCTACTTTAGTGGTGGTGTAATATGGCGGATTGTCTTTTTGCTTTAACTCTAAGGTATAATAAGAATGAGTGGTTTGATAGATTTGATCTTCAAAATTGAGGTGTTCCATGATATCAATTTCCCCATTTCTGGGATATTTACCATTCTTGTTGGTTTCAGATAACATCCACATGGCGGGCCAAGCTCCTTGAGCTGACTCTAATTTGGCGTGGATTTCTATTTTTCCGTACTGATAGGCAAACTTCCCTTTGGTATAAATACCGCCCGTCAAATAAGGTCTGGGGTCTTTTATGGTATCTGTGTTTTTAATGCCTTTTAAATACAATTTTCCATCTTTAAAATCATAACACCTCGGGTCATCGGTCATATAATTGCCCCAATCGGCATTGTTTGGTGGAATTTTGCTCCATTTTGTAGTGTCCAATTTTTTATCGGTAAAATTATCTTGCCAAATTACTTTCCAATCCTTTTTGGGCTTGTTTTCTTTTTGGATGTGGATATAATCACGTTTATAATCTGCTCCATTTTTACTGTTTTTTACTGAAACTAACCATTGCTCTAACTCTTTTTTTAACTGACTGAACGTATCCGAATCCTTGGCTGCTATATTTTTGGTCTCACTTTTGTCAACCAACAAATCATACATTTCAAAGTTTTTACCGTTATCATTGCTTATAATTTTATATTGGTTAGTAACCCACGATACTTTTTCATTATTCCTATAAATAAAACCAATAGGATTCTTTCTTTCTGACTTTCTATTTTTCAGTAAAGGCAATATACTTTCACCGTCTATGGGTCGATTATAGGGGTAGTTGATATTCAATACATCTAAAACCGTAGGTAATATATCGCTGGTTACAGATGGAAAATGGAGTCTTTTGCCTTTTTCCAATTTGTTTTTGTACATGATAAATGCCGGAACCCTTAACCCACCTTCGTACAGATCGCGTTTTTTGCCCCTAAATTTGAACGCACTTCCCGGTGTTTTTACTTCTGGGCCGTTATCGCTACAAAACCAGATCAATGTATTTTCGTCGAGTTTCATTGCTTTTAACTGTGACCATAACCGACCTATTTGCTCGTCCATTGCAGAAATTGATCCGTAATACAATTGTTCTTGTAGACTTAGCTTGTTATATTGAGAACGGTGGACACTATCAGCCACCACAGGTAAATGCGGTGTATGCAACCAAATAGTAGTAAAGAAAGGTTCGTTTTTTTCTTTAGACTTTTCTATAAATGGCAACACTCTGTCTATAATAATTTTTGAATTGCTGCCTTCTAAATTTTTAGTTTCTTTTTCTCCATTTGTCTTCCAATATGCCGTTCCATAAGGTATTTTCTTGTTTTTTTTGATTGCTTTCCATCCAAAACGCTTGCTTTCTTCTTTGGCAAATGAGTCAGGAAAAAACATAGGATCAAAAGTTGGAACTTTTGATTCTGTAGCAAAAAATTCGTCATGGCCATGCATTGTAGGAATACTGTAATGTTCTGCGAACTCGGGTTTTCCACCTCTATTGGCATCTAGCTCTGTTTGGGTAAAAGTGCCTAGGTGCCATTTACCAAAATGTGCTGTTGCATAACCATACTCCTTTAGAATTTCCGGCAAGGTAATTTCCTCTGTTAGCAGATGACCGGTATTAGCATCGGAAATTCCCATCCTTACGGGATTTCTACCTGTCAACAAACTAGCTCTGGTAGGTGAACATACCGGGCCACCAGAATAAAACCGGTCTAAAATGATTCCTTCGGAAGCCAATAAATCAAGATTTGGTGTTTTTACTATGGTATTGCCGTTAAACCCGACATCATACCAACCTTGGTCGTCAGTCATTATGATGATTATATTTGGTTTTTGTGCGAACAGCTTCGTCGTAAAAACCAATGCAAATCCTAAAATGAACAACTTTTTAAAATCCATTATTTTAATTTTATGGGTATCCAAACTTCTTCTTCTGCACTTGGATCATCAAGTTTATTATTTTCTGGTATAATTTCAAAATGTGGTCGGTTATCTAATTGATAGTTGGATTTTGGCAACCATTCTCCGTATATATACGAAGCTGTTTTGTGAAACTGTTGAGGTGTGCCTTTATGAATAAAAACAGCATAATCTCCACCGGCAAGTATAAATGATTTTAAATTTTTGGGAATATTATCAAAATTTGAAACTTCAACCGCCGCCCATTTTTCAAATTCGGTTTGAGGTGTAAATGGTTTTATACCAAAATCATTATCATAAACTTGTAAGGAGTAAAAATCTGTATTTACCGTGTTTGATACTTCTTTTACTAAAGGTCTAAACGTTTGCCACAACTCACGGGTTTTGTTTTCAGCTAAACAAGTTTGTATAGATAAACCAACAAGTTTTCTGTCTTCTATGTTTATAATTTTTGATTGTTGCATTATTTATAATAATAGAAATTTAGAGTAAAAATAAGGTTATTTTGTAACAGAATGTGGTTAACATTTATAAAATGTAATAGACCTCACAAGTTTTCAAAACCTGTGAGGTCTTACATTACCTAATGCCAGGCGTAAAATCATCTGGTGCATTTTGAGGTAATTTTGTTGTACCTCCATTACCAGTATCATTCCAAATTTGCCATTCACTAAAGGTATAAACAGGATTTCCTTGCATAACGGAAGCATTACGTAATGCTCTACCGTCTTCAAATTCATGATTGGTACCCGAACCATCTTCGCCAATAACGCCAAAGATGTCTATAAGTGTTCCGTTCGGATCGACCAACGTGATATTATCATCACCATTGGAACCTGCTGGGCCTGTACTTGTACCATCCATATCAGGTGCAAAGCCATAAACCGCTTCAAACTCTGTGGCATCAACAGCTATGACAAATACTTGTCCAACCTCTAATGTAATTCCCGTAAGATCAATAGAAGACGAGACCGTTGTATTAGCATTGGTATATCTATTCAATGTCCATGCGGTAAGATCGATTGGTTTGGTATCGGCATTATAAAGTTCTATAAAACGAGCCTTGGTATTATTATCAGGGTCTGCTATTTCGGAAATGAACACTTTATTAGTAATATCGCCAGTAGGTACACACCTAGTTCCGGTCATATTCATAGTATCGTCTAAATCGCGTATTAATAATACTGAATTTGTGTAGGTAGAGGCAATTCCAATTATTTTACCATTGCCATTAGGATAATTTTCCTCGGCAAAAGAAGCTTTGGTAATGGTTAGTACATCAATTAAATCTTTACAATCTGTTATGGGCTGATTGCCCTTGTAAGTACCATCTTCGGTTTCAAACTGCACATCATCAATACTGACCAGTTGAGCCTCATAATCTCCGGTATTGATTTCTGCTATGGATAGTGGTTTTGGTTCGGGCAAGGCCACATTATCTGCTACAAAAAGCACCTGTTTATACTGGGTAATATTGGCCTGCAACAATCCGCGTAAACTGCCCAGTACCACATCTTTTAGGTTGATTTTTACCTGATAACCTCTACGTAACGATGTTGCCGAAGACATCCGCAAGGCAATAGCACCGGATTCATCTTGAATAAAGGCATTACGGTCGCTCATATTGTTTTCATCGATACCGGACATGGTAATGACGCCCTCGATGTAAACATCATCGGTAATTTTGGTATCCCTTCCCGAAAATAAGGCCCTGATATCGGCAATATTTACCTTTGTTCCGCTGATATTTTCCGCAAAACCGATTCGTTTTCTTTCGTTGTTCAATTGAACATCTTCAATACTTCTGATCAAAATTTGATAGGTATTGCTGAATTTTGTCAATACGCCTCTGATGGTACCGTTACCGTTTGGGACTTCCGTAGTTCCAAAGTCTGCAAAAGCACTTGTCCGAAAGGCAATGGACGATTCTGAAATATCTTCTATCAGATAATTGGTACCTCCGCCGCTGTCGGTATTGGTATCGTACAGGGTTTTGCCCAATGCTGCATCTTCAAATTGTACGTCCTTTAGCTCAATTAACGTATTGAGATGGGCATCGGTAATTTCGTTCAATGTAATTTTTTGTACCAGTTCTTCCTCATCAACCGCATCGCAGGTTTTTACCAAAATATTTTTAAAATTGGTAGCGGTTATTTTACCGATAAATTCTTCTTTGGTACGCTCATCGACCATTAAATTGCCGATTTCCAAACCTTCAAAATGCAATTGCGTATAGGTGTTTTGAAGGTTGATAGAAACTTTCCTTCCGGGATTGAAAATCGTATATAAATCAGCTACATCAACAGGAATGCTAAATCCGCGACTTCCGTCCAAGGTCTGTAAATGTAATATTTTAAAGAAATTCCCCGATTGATCGTTTGAAGTTACGTAGGCTTCAATAACATCGGGTTCTGTATATTTTGTGACGATGCTGGTTGTGGAATTGTAAATATCTTTAACGGTTTTTGTAGGCGGTAAAACTGTTTCGTTGCACTCACTAATTTTCGGAATGCTGTACTCATCATCTTGTACACAAGAAATTATGGCAAGAAAGATGAAAAATAAAAATGTTTTAATTGTCTTCATAACGTTTGTATTTTTTGAAGCTTAATGCCAGATTTATAAAATAAGTCCGCCCGAAACCGTACCAATATTTTGGACCAAAATTACGTTGGTCTGCACCGTTTTCGGTATCGGCAACCAAAGCACCATAATTTGCGGTGCGTGATTGTTCATATCCACCAGATTTATAATTAACATCAAATAGATTGTGAATACTGCCGACTAGTTTTAGATTTATGGTTTTGAATTTCCAAGATTTACCGGCAGAAAGATTGATAATGCTGTAATTATCAAATTTTTCTTGCCGCAATAACTTTCTTGCCAAATCAAAGTCAATATTGTTAAAAGGCTGTCCATAATCGTTGGGATTATTAAAAAAACTTTCAGTTCGGGTAATTGCCGAAATATCCAAATAGCCGTTTGAAAAATAATTACATGATGCGTTGATCCACCAATCTTTGGGGTTTTTATAAAACAACCCAATAGAATAGGCTTGTTGTGGGCCATTGGCAACTTTATAATTTTTTAGGTACGTTTCGCCAAGGTCTATAAAACCTGTATTATTGATTAGGTCTTCACTAAATCCAGCGGTGTCAAAGTTGACCCCAACATTGGCATTTTTGGTATAGGTATGTTGTCCAAAAGCCACAACGGCGGAACCAGTTAGGTTTGGGATGATTTCATATTCTAGCCCAAACTCTAAACCAATATGCCTTTTATCGATATTGGTGATAACCTCCTGAAAAAAATCGGCACCCGAGCCTATTTCCGCAAAAAAGGAATTAACCTTAGTGCCATCTCTAAAATCGGTAAAATATCCTGTTAAACGCGATTGTAGTTTTGGGGTATTGATAAGGTAGGAAGCATCCGCAGAAATAATTTTTTCGGAAACCAGATTCGGAACAATTGCATTGTTTTCTCGAATGTTTACAAATGAATTTTGTATCATAGGGGCTTTTGTAATGTAAGCCGTATTCAATTGAAAGCTATGATTTGGTAACAATTGATAATTCATTCCTGCTTTTATAGCAAAATCATTAAAAGCTAATTTCTCACTTTTACCCAGCGAATTATTTTCATAAGATTGGGTTAGAAATTTACCATTGCGTTGAAATGCAGTGTTTGTATAATTTACCGAGATAAATGCATTGGTTTTATCATACTGAAATTGCATTTGGGCAAAACTTGAAAGTTGGCGAGCGTTCAAATCAAAATTATACTTGATTTTATCACCCAACCCTTTATTTTCTTTACCCAACATATCATTTTTTGATGGTTTTCCATCAATGAGCGTAAACGGGTTTACATCAATGAAAAAAACTGCTCCCAACAGGTCTTTTGGTGTAGCAAAATTTTCTGATTTACTATTTTTAAAGCTAATACCAAAATCAAAGTTTTGATTCTCATTTATAATTTGATTTAATACAGAATTAACTGTAAAAATATTATCGTTTTTAACGAGATTATACAATAAATATCGGGCAGAACCGCCGTCTGGAATATTGGTAGCATTTAAGTTGGTTTCGTAAATATTAAGCCAACTAATTTGTGGGTTCTCGGCAATATCGGGCAGGTATTTCCAATAATTAGGATAGGGATTTGGAGCATCGGTATAGTCCAATCGGCTGTTTTTTTGATTTACCGATTGGTAAGAAATATTGGTCGAGATAGTCGATTTTTTAGTTGTAAAACGATGTCCGAGCATAAAGATCGGTGCTTTGAACTCTGAAATACTTGAATTCCGTTTTTCGTCTTCTTGCCATCCCCAATATGGATTGTAGCTACTTCCAAATTCGTTAAAAACACGTTCGGTAATGGCAGTGGTTTGCCCTTTTCGACTTGGTGCATAAATGGCGGTAGCATTAATGTTATTTTTATCGTTAATTTTATAAGAAATTGCCCCAAAAAGACTGAAAGCATCATACAAGGTGGCATCCACAAAACCTTCGTTTCCCCAACGTCTTGATGCAGAAATACTGTATGCCAATCCGTTTTCTTGCAAACCTGAATTGTAGGTAGCCATGGTACTGCCCACATAATTTTTATTAGAAAATGAACTGGAAATCCGTAATCCTGGACGCATTTCTGAGGCAATAGCCTTTATAAATGTTGTCCCAGAAAGTCCGCCAAAATTTTGCTTTGAATACGAAAGTCCGATGGTAGATTGACGGTTACGGGCAATATCATTTAAGCCGCTAAACGTATTCCATAAAGGTCTGTTGTTGTATTGGTTGGTAATGTCAATACTATTTAACAGTATTTTTGATTGACTGGCATCATATCCGCGAAAGCTGAAAAAAGTAGGACTAAAGTCAAAACCAACCCTCTTTAAAAACACATCTTTTGAGTTGGAATATTGAGATTGGTTGTTTTCGTAAGGGTTATCATCGTTCCAAACCAATTGGTCAGAATCATCAAAAGTGGCATCTTCGGTATAAAGATAAATAATACCTAAATCAAGGGTTTGATTTTCCGAAACGTAAATAGGATATCGCTGTGTTTCATATCCTTTGAGACTAATTTCAACGATGTTATCCCCAAGAGGAATATTTAATATTAAAAACTTTCCTTCGGTATTAGTAAGTTCAGAAATATGGGTGTCAATAATTTTAACGATAACGTTCTCAAGCGGTTTTTGAGTATTGTAATCTAATAAAGCACCCTTTAACGCTCCTGTACTTTGAGCGTAATTAAATAGCGTAAATAATAAGAATAGATTAAGTGCTAGCGTGATTTTACTCATTTTCTTCCCCCTAAAGATTCCCTAATTTACAACTTTTTTAACACTATGTTAAAAAGTGAGCAATTATTAGGTAGTAAAGACGTTATTTTTATATAATTTTACTCTAAACTACTAAACCAAAAAAGAGAATTATGAAATTTAAAATTTTGTTTATAGCTGTAGCTTTGATTGTTAGCTGTGGGAAATTAGGCGATAAAGCCAGTAGTGCATTAGAAGCAGTAAGTGATCTAGACTCTGATGGTGCAAATAACATTATTGCTTATAATAATGCTATGGTTAATTATATGAACGATGCTACTGGTAAAATTAATAAAGCCAGTGAAGATTATGAAAAGATGAGTACAATGGTGGCAAAAAAACAGAAACCAAGAATGTTTATGGGTATGGCTTTTATAGGTTCAATCCCAGATGCTAATAGAAAAATTGATGGCGTTTCTTTATTGAAAGGGGATAATTTACCTTCAGAAGTTAAAGAAGAATTGACCAAAAGCGTTAAAGCAACATCAGAAGCGTTTGAAAACACGCATGATGCTTATAAGAAATTTAAAGACTACCTTAATAATGAAGATTATAAAGACGATGATTGGGCAAAGGGGAAAGAATATGTAGATATTGTTGAAAAAAACATAACGGCTTTTTATGAAGGTCAATCAAATTCTTACAAGATTTTAAAACCGATAGCTGATGCTGCAGAAATAGAACTATTAAAAGACCACCCTTTAAAGGAAAGTATAATCGCATCAAAAACAGATTTAGGCTTGGCTGCAGAAATTAGAGATATTGTTTATGCTGAACAAATTGATATGACTGTTTTAGCTGCGAAATATGATGAATTAGAAGCGAATTATGCAAAGCATAAAGACTTAACAGCAGATTTGTTAAAAGAGCAAAGAAAAGACTCATATTACAATAGTTTTTATGAAGAAATTGAAGAATTTTTAGGCGAAGTAAGAAAATGTAAGAGAGATGGTAAAATAACTGACCGTGAGGCTGAAGGTATTGCTAGAGATTATAAGAACCTTGTAGGGTATTATAATAGGTTCGTATAAACTGAAAACTATATTACTACTGAAAATCCTGCAAAGTTTTAAACTTTGCAGGATTTTCAGTTAAAAAAGGCATCATTTTTGATAATTGAATTGTTTTACAGACCTTTACTCTATGAATAAGACAATTACTCTGCATATTTTATTTTTACTGTGTTTTACCCTTTCTAATGCTCAAGATGATTGGGGCAATTATGTAATTGAAAAAGAAAAAGGCATTATGGCTGTTACGGTCAATTACAAGTATATGTTGGGTAAACCCAACTATAAAAATTTGGTGCTTGTAGGTAAAAGAACGAGTAAATGCTTTAAAAACGGGGTACCCAATACCGATGGACTTGAAGAAATTTATGATTTTTCTGATGCAGTTGCTGAGGTTATCATCAAATCAACTAAAAAGAATAGGTTAGTAGGTATACTTACCTATCAATGCACAGGTTTTGACGTTTATTATACTAAAGACACCATAAACCTAAGAAATAAAATAGATTCGCTTTACCAAAAGGATTTTCCCAATTCAAAGAAATACCTAGTTATTAAAAGGGATAAAAAATGGGGATATTATAAAGATGTTTTATATCCTAAAGATGTTTCAGAAGATTTTTTTATGAGTCAAGACTTGTTAAATCAATTGTTTTTTGAAGGCGTAGATCTTACTCAAAAAAGGAAGGTAAATCATTATTTGTATTTTAAAAAAGAGAAGAACAGAGAGAAATTTTTAGAGAATATTAAATCTGTTAAATTTAAAGTGGACTCTCTCAATATTAAAAAGGACAAAGATTACCCTTACGAATTACAAATGAGTCGTGAAGATAAATTATATCCCACTTTTATGGCTGAATTAACTAAAGTATTGAAGGTGTATGCTTTATCTAATAAAGGGTATTACGATGGTTGGGGTATTGAACCAGAAAATACTAACTAGTTTGTTTTTTGGCATTCTTAATTTTTTTAATTAACGTTGATAATCAATACGTTAGGGAGTTATAAATTCATAAAAAATACTACCAAGTATATTTATTTAGCAGAATTTCCCTTAAAAATTAGTGTAATTTGTGTCTAAAACAACTGCTGATAGACATCCTCAATCTTAGAAACCAGCACAACTTGTATGTTATATTTTTTTTGAGGAATTTTATTGAATTTTGAGACCATTATTTTTTGAAAACCGAGCTTTTCAGCTTCTAAAATACGTTGGTCAATTCTATTTACAGGTCTAATTTCACCTGCCAATCCAACTTCGGCGGCAAAACAGTAATCCTGTGGAATGGCGTCGTCTTCATTTGAAGATAAAATAGAAGCCACAACAGCCAAATCAATTGCAGGATCGTCAACAGAAATACCGCCGGCAATATTTAAAAATACATCTTTGGCACCAAGACGGAATCCTGCTCTTTTTTCCAGTACGGCCAGAATCATATTCAGTCTTTTGGTATTATAACCCGTGGTGGAACGCTGAGGAGTTCCGTAAACTGCTGTACTAACTAGGGCTTGTACTTCAATCATTAAAGGCCGCATACCTTCTAACGTAGCCCCAATAGCTGTTCCGCTTAAACTATCATCCTTTTCTGAAATTAATATTTCGGAAGGGTTTTCTACTTCTCGCAATCCTGAGCCCTGCATTTCGTAAATACCAAGTTCGGCGGTAGAACCAAAACGGTTTTTTTGAGCTCTTAAAATTCGATAGGTATGGTTTCTGTCACCTTCAAACTGTAAGACTACATCTACCATATGCTCTAATATTTTTGGGCCGGCAATAGTGCCCTCTTTGGTAATATGACCGATTAAAAGAACGGGCGTTGCCGTTTCTTTGGCAAATTTTATAAGTTCTGCGGTGGTTTCGCGTATTTGCGAAATACTCCCCGGCGAGGCTTCTATAGAATCGGTGTGCAACGTTTGTATAGAATCTATAACTACTATGTCTGGTTGGGTTTCTTCTATACTTTTAAAGATGTTTTGGGTTTTGGTCTCGGTTAATATTAAACAATCGGTATTGGTGCTTTTTAACCGTTCGGCACGCATTTTAATTTGCGATTGACTCTCTTCACCAGAAACATACAGTACTTTTTTGTCAATTGTTAATGCCACTTGTAAAATCAAGGTCGATTTACCGATACCGGGTTCACCGCCCAATAATGTCATTGAACCTTTTACCAGTCCACCACCTAAGACTCTGTTGAGCTCATTGTTTTGAGTATCAATTCTGTCTTCTTCATTAATGGCAATTTCGTTGATTTTTAAGGGTTTTGCCATTTTCTTTGTAGGCGAAGATTGTTTCCACTCCCTTTTTTCTTCTTTTTGAATTACTTCTTCAACAATGGTATTCCATTCGTTACAAGCATTGCATTTGCCCACCCATTTGGCGTGTTGCGTACCGCAATTTTGACAGAAAAATGTTGTTTTGGTTTTAGCCATTACGGTTCTAAATAATTTAAAGTCATCACCTCCCCATCAAAAACTCCATAAGTAAAATGGTTAATCCAGTCGCCTAAATTGATGTATTTGCTATTTTCACCTACCTCAATTTCCATAGGCAAGTGGCGGTGGCCAAAAAGGAAATAATCGTAATGTTTGGTTTCCAGTTTACGTTTGCAATATTGTGCCAGCCATTCGTTTTCTTCTCCTAAAAACTTGGCATCTTCATCACCAGAAATCATTTTATTTTTAGTAGAAAGATACACGCCCAAACGCATACCAATATCAGGGTGCAGCCAACGGTACAACCATTTAGAAACGGGATTGGTAAACACTTTTTTCATACGTTTATAGCCTTTGTCTCCAGGGCCCAATCCGTCACCATGACCAATTAAAAAGGTTTTGTTATTTATGATATATTCTTTAGGGTTGTGATACACGGGAATATTCAATTCTTTTTCGAAATAACCGTCCATCCATAAATCATGATTGCCAACAAAGAAGTAAATAGAAATTCCACTATCTCTAATTTCGGCTAATTTGCCCAATACACGCACAAATCCTTTGGGAACCACTTTTCTGTATTCAAACCAAAAATCGAATAAATCACCCAATAAAAAAATTGCTTCGGCGTCTTGTTTAACCTTGTCTAACCATTTTATAAAAATCTTTTCACGTTCTAGACTTTCTTTGTGATTGGGTAATCCCAAATGCTGGTCAGAGGCAAAGTAAATTTTTTTGTTTTTTGGGATGGTGATGTTCATCAAGACTATTTGAATTCAAAAATAAGGAAATTTTTTACCAAGTGGTTTTATAAAGTTTCTTTAAGATTGGTCAGTCGCAAACCACTCCGCATAAGAATTGTTGGTTTCGTAAAGTTTTAAGGAATGTAATTGAACCGATTTGGGTAATTTTTTACTGATTTTATCTGCAAAATCAATAACCATATTTTCACTTGTGGGTTGATAATCCACTAAAATTACTCTTGATGAATGACTTTCGATTTTATCTGCTAATTCTTTATGAGGCGAATTGGCGTTTAATACCGTGGCATGGTCAAAAACATCAACAATTTCGGATTTTACAATTTTTTTAAGATCCCCAAAATCAATCACCATTCCGTTTTTTACATGGTTTGCATCGTTAATTGGTGTGCCGATAACCGTAACAAATAATTGATAGCTGTGCCCGTGAATGTTTTTGCACTTACCATCGTAACCGTAGAGGGCATGTGCGGTTTCAAAATCGAAATGTTTGGTAATTCTAATAATGCTCATGAGGCAAAGTTATTGAATTAAATTACATTTAGTTGTTTACCAACCTTGGTAAAGGCTGCAATGGCTTTATCTAAATGTTCTTGTTTATGTGCCGCAGAGAGTTGTACTCTTATCCTTGCTTTTTCTTTGGGCACTACTGGGAAAAAGAACCCGATGACGTAAATACCTTCTTCCAATAAAGCATTTGCCATATCTTGCGATAATTTTGCATCGTATAACATTACTGGAACAATTGCGGCATCTGCACCTACGAGGTCAAAACCTGCAGCTTCCATCCCTTTACGGAAATAATTGGTGTTCCATTCCAATTTATCTCGTAAAGAAGTATCGTTTTCTAATAAATCAAATACTTTTAACGAAGCACCGACAATGGCAGGAGCTAAAGAATTTGAGAATAAATACGGTCTAGAGCGTTGTCTTAATATTTCAATGATTTCTTTTTTGGCAGTTGTGTATCCACCCATTGCTCCACCCATTGCTTTTCCTAGTGTTCCTGTAACAATATCTACGCGGTCAAGTACATTTTTAAGCTCCAACGTACCTTTTCCGGTTTTCCCGATGAATCCTGTAGCATGGCATTCGTCTACCATTACCATAGCATCATATTTATCTGCCAAATCGCATATTTTATCTAGACTTGCAACAATACCATCCATTGAAAAAACGCCATCCGTTACAATAATTTTAAATCGTGCCCCCGCTTCATTGGCTTCTTTTAATCGAGTTTCCAACTCTTCCATGTTGTTATTTTCATAACGATAACGAGCTGCTTTACACAAACGGACACCATCAATAATGGAGGCATGATTCAAAGAATCGGAAATTATAGCATCTTCTTTAGTTAATAGTGGTTCAAAAACACCACCGTTGGCATCAAAAGCTGCAGCATATAAAATAGTATCTTCAAAACCATAAAAATTGGCAATACGTTGTTCAAGTTCTTTATGAATATCTTGAGTACCGCAAATAAAACGTACCGAAGACATTCCATAGCCGTGTGTATCCATGGTATCTTTAGCCGCTTGGATAACCTCAGGATGGTTAGATAACCCTAAATAGTTATTGGCACAGAAGTTAATAACCTCTTCTCCCGTAGAAATTTTAATTACTGCATCTTGTGCTGAGGTAATAATCCGTTCGCTTTTATATAGCCCAGCATCTTTTATTTGCTGCAATTCTTTTTGTAAATGTTGTTTGATAGTTCCGTACATAAGTTGTTTTAATTTGTTGCACAAAAATAGTTGAATTCTAAGTATTCTTTTAAAAAATGTGCTAAAAAACACGTATAGAAATTAATTAAAAAATTATTATATTTGCCTTCCTAAAATTTTGGACGTTTATGCTAAAGAATATTCTTTCAATTATTTTATTAGTAGTTTTTACTAATTTTATAGTGGTACCAACCGCTATTTCTTTAGTGGAAAACACTGTTAATATTTCTCAAGTTTTTGACTTGGGTGAAGAAGAAAAGAAAGAGTCTTTAGAAGTTCAAGAAATAGAAATTACCAACGATACTGACAAAGAAATCATTAATTGTGATATGGGAAAGGAAAGTATTTCTGAATATTTTTTAAAAAATTACGATTCCCTTAGTATCCAATTACCATTACCACCTCCTGAACACCTAACAGTTTAGTTAAAGCCTAAAATACGTTTCACAAGCTATTTTTTATAAGCAACACCTTTTTGGTAATGTTTTTACAGTATTATCTAATGTATTCTACTAGGCTTATTTATTCTTTCAGCTAAAGAAAGAAAATCAAAACAAATATTTTATTGCCATAGTTGGTAATTTATTTATCACAATTTAAAATCATTTAATAATGAAAAATGCTATATGTACACTGCTGATTTTAATTCCAACCTTATCCTTTTCGCAAAGCAGCGATCTTGGAAATTGGTGGCTTTATTTCGGGAATAAGAAAATAGATAAAAATTGGAATTGGCACCACGAAGTGCAATACCGTAATTATAATGCCATTGGAGATTTAGAACAATTACTGTTACGAACGGGAATTGGCTATAACCTAACTGAGAATAATAATAACCTTTTATTAGGTTACGGATTTATTCATAGTCAGAATTATATTAATGATACTGATGAAAAGGCAAAAGTTGATGAGCACCGAATTTACCAGCAATTCATTACCCGTCAAAGTTTAGGATTGGTCAACCTTCAGCATCGTTATCGTTTTGAACAAAGGTGGGCAGGAGATGATTTTAAAATGAGGTTCAGGTATTTTTTGGCATTAAGTATTCCGTTAAACAATAAAGAAATGGTAAATAAAACTGCTTATTTGTCAGCTTATAACGAAATTTTCTTGAATACAAAAAACAATGTATTTGACAGAAATAGACTTTATGGCGGAGTAGGTTATAAACTAAACCAAAATGTCCGATTTGAGTTAGGCTATATGAATCAGTTTTTTAATAACGGAAGTAGAGATCAGTTAAACGTAATAACATTTATAAACTTTTAAAAATAATTATCATGAAAAATATAATTAAAATATCATTAGTTCTTTTTGTATCAATACTATTAATTTCCTGTAAGGAAGCAGAAAAAAAAGTAGAAATCGAACCTAAGGAAAAAGAAAAAGAGATTGTCGGAGTAGTGGAAGAGGTTCTTACTAAAGAACAACAAGACGCTTTAACTCCAGACATGGTAATACAATCTTTTAAGGAAGGCAATGAGCGTTTTATGAGAAATGACCTTACAGCAAGGAATCACTCTGAACAAATTAGAAAAAGCACTTCTGCACAATATCCAAAAGCAATTGTCCTTTCTTGTGTAGATAGTAGGGTGCCTGTAGAAGATGTTTTTGATAGGGGTATTGGAGATGTTTTTGTTGCACGTGTTGCAGGAAACTTTGTTAACGAAGATATTTTAGGTAGTATGGAGTTCGCATGCAAGGTTTCTGGTTCAAAACTTGTTTTGGTAATGGGGCATGAGCATTGTGGAGCTGTAAAAGCAGCAGTTGATGATGTTAAATTAGGAAATATTACGCCGATGTTATCTAAAATAAGACCCGCTGTAGAATCTGTTGTTTATGATGGACAAAGAGATTCGAAAAACGAAGAGTTTGTGCATATGGCGTGTGAAAGTAATATTAAGAATACCATTAATAATATTCGCTCAAACAGCCCTATTTTAAAAGAAATGGAAGATAATGGAGAAATCAAAATAGTTGGTGCAGTATATGATATGGACAATGGTAAAGTGACATTTATGGATTAATTCTATATATCTTTAAATAGTATATGCGTAATGTATGGTTTTAATGCATTACGCATTTTTATTCTCCAGATTCATATATATATTTCAATTTTCAGTAGTAAAAAAGATGAGCTAAAACACATATTTAGATGTTAATTTAAAAAATATTATATTTGCGTTCCTTAAATTTAAGATGTTAATGCTAAAGAATATACTTTCAATTATATTATTATTAGTATTTGCTAATTTTATAGTGGCACCTAGTATTATTTCTATGACGGATAATGATATTGATGTTTCTATGGTATTTAGCCTAAACGAAGAGGAAAAGAAAGAAAAGGAATCTGAAAAAGATACAGAAATAAAATTACTTCACATTGAAAATCCATTCAGTTCATTTATGGAAGTTTCAGTTAAAATAATTAAGCTTTGTAATGAAAATTATTCCAAGCATTATTTAAAGTTGCATTTACCACCTCCAGAGTTTTCTTAAAATTTTACTTTTTTAGGCTGACAGAGTTTTGTTGGCAACACAGGTATTTACTATAATAATTATCAAATTTTGAAGAATTTGAAGCGATATGATTTAGATTCTTAAAATAATCAACACTATTAAAACATAAAAAAATGAAAGCACATACAAAAGAAACACAAGCAACAATGACTCCTGAAAGATCTTTACAAGCTTTGAAAGATGGCAATTCAAGGTTTCTAAATAATTCGGAAGTAACAAGAAACTTATTAGAACAGGTTAATGATACTGGCAGTGGACAATTTCCGTTTGCGACTATTTTGAGTTGTATAGACTCAAGAGTTTCAGCTGAACTTATTTTTGACCAAGGAGTTGGAGATATTTTTAGTGCTCGTGTCGCAGGAAATTTTGTAAACGAAGACATTTTGGGAAGCATGGAGTTTGCCTGTAAATTGGCAGGAACAAGACTTATCGTGGTCTTAGGCCATACAAGTTGTGGAGCTGTAAAAGGAGCATGCGATGATGCAAAAATGGGCAATTTAACTGCATTATTATCTAAAATAAAACCAGCAGTAGATGCTGTAACAGAACCTAAAGATCCGTCACAACGAAATTCGAGCAACATTGAATTTGTAAACAATGTGGCCGAGAAAAATGTAAACTTAACTATGGATAATATCAGAAAAGATAGCCCAGTGCTTGCCGAGATGGAAAAAAATGGCGAAATAAAAATAATAGGGGCGATGTATGATGTTAATTCTGGGGCAGTTGCATTTTATGAATAGTCTCTGAATTCAATCAAGTTTAATCAAACTTTTGATATGCCCCATTTTGGGGTATATCAATTAACTAAATCAATAAAATATTACAAATGAAAAAATTATTTTCAAATTTTAGAGGAGACATGTTTGGTGGTATAACTGCCGGAATTGTGGCTCTACCTTTAGCTTTAGCATTTGGTGTATCTTCAGGGTTAGGCCCAACTGCGGGTTTATACGGGGCTATCTTTATCAGTTTTTTTGCTGCACTTTTCGGTGGTACCAATACGCAAATATCTGGTCCTACAGCACCAATGACCGCAGTAAGTATGGTAATAATTGCAGGATTAGTTGCTGCTTATGATGGAGATGTAAATAAAGCACTACCAATAATTTTAGCAGTTTTTTTATTGGCGGGACTAATGCAAATAGGGCTTGGTATTCTAGGGCTTGGTAAGTATATAAAATATATACCATACCCGGTGGTTTCAGGCTTTATGACGGCTATTGGGGTAATTATTTTAGTAACCCAAATTTTACCCGCAGTAGGTTATTACCCAAAAGAAGACGCCACTTATGTGGAACAATTTAAACCACAAGCCGAGGAAATTATATTAGATAATATTCTAAAAGAGGAAGCGGGTGAAGGTATTTTGGTTTTAGAAGATTTTGAAGAAACTATCAAGAGAGCCAAATTAATTACACAAGAGGATATTCTTAAAGAGTCACAAACATTAGCTGGTAAAGAAGCTTCGGGCGTATTGGGTACTTTCAAAGTAATAGGTAGAGCGTTGTCAAATATAAACTGGTTAGAATTAATTTTGGCATTGGCAACGATAGTAATTATTTATGGTTTTAAACGAATTACAACTACTATTCCAAGTGCATTAGTGGCATTGCTTGTGGTATCAGGAGTTGCAGTTGGCTTTGGTTTGGATTATAGGCCAATTGAGCAAATTCCAAGTGGATTGCCGATACCTAAGTGGGAAATTTTTACTGAATTTAGTTTAAGTACGCTCACACCGTATTTCTTTACCGCACTAACTTTGGCTTTATTAGGAGCGATTGACTCATTGTTAACGAGTGTTGTTGCCGATAATATGACAAAAACCAAGCATAAGCCCAATAAGGAACTTATAGGTCAGGGAATTGGTAATAGCATTGGATCAATTTTTGGAGGTATTCCTGGGGCGGGAGCCACTATTAGAACCGTTGTAAACATTAATTCAGGAGGTAAGACAAGACTCTCAGGTATGATAGCAGGAGTATTGCTATTTATCATCTTATTGGCTCTAGGCCCAGTAGCTTCTAAAATTCCAGCTGCTGTATTAGCAGGAATTTTAATAACCGTAGGCATTGGAGTAATGGATTATAAAGGATTAAGAGCAATTCCAAACCTTCCGAAAGATGTAAAAATTGGACCTTTAAAGTTTAGTATGGAGGTATTGATTATGTTGGTTGTATTATTCCTTTCAACTTTTTGGAATTTAGTTTACGCCGTAGGTATTGGTTTGGTAATTGCCTCATTGATGTTTATGAAAAAAATTGGTGATTTATCGGCAAAACGATCAGATGTAAAATCATTGGCTGAGGAAAAATATTGGGATGATGAAATGGAAATGCCAGAACGACTAAGACAAGAAGTTTTTATCAAACATATAAAAGGACCATTGTTTTTCGGTACGACAAGTGAATTTCAGGATCTGGCAAAGCAGATACCTGATACTGCGACAGCGGTAGTTATGCGTATGGACAGGATGCAATATTTAGATCAATCAGGATTGTATGCCTTAGAAGATGTTTTTATCGATTTAAAACAACAAGGCAAAGATGTTTTACTAGTAGATGTTTTAGAACAACCTTATTACTTAATGGAGCGGATTGATATTATTCCGGATTTAATACCAAAGGAAAATATTTTTCCTACTTTTAAAGAATGTTTGGTTTGGATAAAGGCGAACGTTAAAGACACTTCAGCTTTAGAATAACTGAAAAATTTATCAATTTTTAAAGACCTACAAAGTTTCCATAACTTGGTAGGTCTTTAATTATAAAAATATAATGTCAAGAGATTTAGAATTAAAAGAAAAATGGGAAGTTTTAAAGACTAGAATTGCAGCACAATTTGCGGATGGCGAAGCGGTAGATTTAGATGCCATTATTTATTTAATCGGTGTTCAGGAA
This sequence comes from Aureibaculum sp. 2308TA14-22, assembly GCF_040538665.1. Classification (NCBI taxonomy): domain Bacteria; kingdom Pseudomonadati; phylum Bacteroidota; class Flavobacteriia; order Flavobacteriales; family Flavobacteriaceae; genus Aureibaculum; species Aureibaculum conchae. The sequence goes on along the minus strand of NZ_JBEWXT010000001.1, from coordinate 3,197,181 downwards.
CTGGGACAAGGTTATAGAAAGTTTAAAAAAGACGAAAAAGTCAATTTGATGCACATTGCCATTTGCAGATTATTAGAACCTTTAGGCTATTATGAATTTGACTTTTTTGATGATGATGGTTGGCCACATTATAGAGTTAAAGAAGAGCTGCCCTTTTTAAAAGCTGGTGAACAATCCGTTTTAATGAAAGAAGCTGTTGTGCAATATTTTATTGAAAAAGGAGTAATTTAATTTTTGGGCTACTATATTGCTTCAAAAATTTTTCCTGGTAAAGGCTTTATCACCCCTTTTAATTCCAGGTTTAGTAATAAGGTAGCAATCTTGAAAATAGGTAAATTGCAATGCAAGGCAATCACATCTAACTGTTGTTTCCCTTCTTTTAGCAGATAGCTGTAAACTTGTTTTTCCGTATCGTTAAGTTCAACGAATAATTGTTTCTGAACGGTTTTCTTTTTTTCGTCATCTTTTTCCCAACCTAAAATATAGGCAATATCATTAGCAGAAGTTAGTGCCGCTGCTTTATTAGTTTTAATCAATTGATTGCAACCTCTGCTGTAAGCATCTGTAATTCTTCCAGGTATGGCAAAGACATCTCTATTGTAAGAATTAGCAATATCGGCTGTGATTAACGAGCCACCTTTTTCAGCAGATTCAATAACAATAGTGGCTTGTGAAAGCCCTGCCACAATTCTGTTACGTTTTACAAAGTTTTCTTTATCAGGTCTCGACCCTGACCAAAAATCAGTAATCAAACCTCCGTTTTTAAGCATTTCATCGGCATATTTTTTATGCACTGCGGGGTATATTCTATCCAAACCATGAGCCAATACAGCAACAGTTTGTAATTTGTGATCTAAAGCCAGTTTATGTGCATGAACATCTACACCATAGGCCAAACCACTTATAATAACAGGATTGTATTCTTTTAGCTTTAGAATTAAGTCTTCTAAAACAGACTTTCCATAACTGGTCATTTGTCTAGTGCCAACAATACTGATGGTTTTAAAATTATTGACATCAATAGTTCCTTTTTTAAAAAAGAGCACGGGTGAATCAAAACAATGTTTTAGAAAATTTGGATAATCATCATCCTGAAAGTAAGAATACTCAATATTGTTTTTAGTTATAAACTCAATCTCCTTAGCTGCCCTTTCAAAAGTAGTTTTATCTTTTAAAGCATAGGTAATGGAAGTGCCTATTCCTTGTATTTTTTCTAAACTTTGCTTTTTTTCTTTAAAAATCGCAATAGCACTACCACAATGCGATATTAGTTTTTTTGCCACTACATCGCCTATACCATCTGCGTTTATTAAAGCCAATAAATGGAGTAATTCTTCTTGTTTCAAACTTTGATTTTAAAAAATTTGAAGATACAAACTTTGTTAATAAAAAAGCGAACTAACGCTCAATTAAACTAAAGTTTTTTTTACTTTTGTTGGACTAGACTTATAACCCCTAAATTTTACGCAACTGAGACTTTGCAATTACATAAGTGATTTATTATATCGTTACGAATGTGTAATTGTTCCTGGGTTTGGAGGGTTTGTAACCAATACAAAATCTGCAATTATCAGTCCGTATTCTAAGACTTTTTATCCACCACATAAGCTTATCACATTTAATAGTCATTTAAAAAATAATGATGGTTTATTGGCTAATTATATTGCAGCATTAGACCAAGTGCCTTATGAGCATGCGTTGAATTTTATAAAATTTGAAGTGGGGCAGTGGTATGATATTATCAAGCAAACAGATTTGACCTTAGAATCTATCGGTAAATTTTCTTTAGATACGAATGACACTATACTTTTTGAACCACAAACTGAAATTAATTATTTAACAGAAGCTTTTGGTTTATCATCCTTTGTATTACCAGAGGTGGAAAGAGAAACGCTATTAAAAGAAACGCCTGCAATTGTAGAAAGACCAGTTCAATTAGATACTAAAAGAAAAAAAGAATCTAATGCTTTCTTAAAATATGCTGCTATTTTTGTGATAGGGCTTTCTTTGTTGGGAGTTGCTGCCAATTCCATTTATCAGAAATATAATGCAGAGCAGCAAATTATTGCAACTCAACAACAGCAACAAGAAGTTCAAACCAAAATTGAAAAAGCTACTTTTATCGTTTCCGAAGCGTTACCTAAACTTAGTGTAGAAGTTACATTAGATAAAAAACCTTATCACGTTATAGCAGGAGCATTTCGCTACCCTGAAAACGCCCAACGTCTGGTCAATAAATTAACTGCCAACGGATATAAGGCCAGAATTTTAGGGGTAAACAAATGGGGATTGACTCAAGTTTCTTACGAAAGCTATTCCGAAAAAAATGATGCTATTAACAATTTATACCGTATTAGGGAAACAGAATCTGATGACGAAGCTTGGTTATTAATTCAGGACTTGTAATAAGTTTATTCTAACCTCTTACCTCAAAAACAATAATAATTTTCCATTATACTTTTTATTTAGAGTTACCGTTTTATCTTTGCCCACCAAATAACAATTAACTTTTTTACAATGAAAGCTAAAACTCCAAAGGAATCGTTAACCATTTTAACAGATATGGTATTACCTGGTGAATCTAATTCCCTTAACAACCTTTTTGGCGGCGAACTATTGGCAAGGATGGACAGGGCCTGTAGTATTGCGGCCCAACGCCATTCAAAGCGAATTGTAGTTACGGCTTCCGTAAACCACGTTGCATTTAATAAAGCAGTACCAGTAGGTAGTGTGGTTATTGTTGAAGCCAAGGTTTCTAGGGCATTTAATTCTTCAATGGAAGTATATGCTGATGTTTGGACTGAAGATCGTGAAAGCGGACAAAAAACAAAGGTAAACGAGGGTATTTATACTTTTGTGGCGGTTGATGTTACGGGTTCTCCTGTAAAAGTACCGGCCATTGAACCTGAAACCGTATTGGAAAAAGAACGTTTTGATGGAGCACTACGTAGAAAGCAATTAAGCCTAGTCTTGTCGGGAAAAATGAAACCTAAAGAGGCCAAAGAATTACAGGCTCTTTTTAAATCATAGTAGTTAGGTTATTTTACCAATCCAAGGTTGAGGGTTTAGCTTTTTAGTCTCTTTAAACAAACTAAATATTAGTACTGTTTTGCCGTTAACTGCATCGGTATGAATGGTTCCTATTTCATCACCCGTGCTTACGGTATCGCCCAATTTAACCATAACATCATCTAAGTTTTTATAGGCAGTGATGTAATTTCCATGTTGAATCAATACGAGCTTTTTTCTACCTGCCTGCAATTGAATAGACATCACTTTTCCTTTAAAAATAGCTCTAGCCTTAGCTCCTTTTTCAGTAGCAATATGAATACCGCTACTTTGCATTGTTATTCCTGCTAATGTTGGGTGGGGCTGTGTTCCAAATTTCCGTACTACTAGTCCTTTTTTAACAGGCCAGTATAACTTACCTTTATTGGCCGCAAAATTACCTGCTAGGTTTTTCTCTTCAGGTGTTAAGTGAAAAACAGATGAAGCCTTTTTGCCAGTTCCTTTTTTAGATTTTGCAATAGCAGCAGCAATAAGCTTGTCTATTTGTCGGTCTATTTTACGTTCTTCGGCCTGTTTCTTTTTTATTTGTGATATATACTTTCTTTCTTTAGCCTTTACTTTGCCCACAAGTTTTACCTGTGAGTTCTTTTCGCGGTCAATACTGTCTTTTTGTTTGGTATGTAACGCAATAAGCAATCTTTTTTCATCTTCTCTATCTCGTAAGGAATCTGTTAAAACACTGAGTTCATTGGCTGAAACCTGAATTTGTTCTCCTTGCTCTTTTCTGTAATTGGCATATTGTTTTATGTACTGCAAACGCTTGTAGGCCTGTGCAAAACTTTCTGAAGACAATAAAAATAGTAATCTGCTTTGCTTGTTTCTACTTTTGTAAGAGCTTACCACCATATTTGCGTACTCTTTTTTTAAAGCGTTCAGATTTTTCTCTAATGCGTTAATCTCTTTTTCGTTTTTTGCAATAGCTTCAGAAAGCACTTCAGCCTCTTCGTCAATGGTTCTGATTAAGCGAGAGCGGATGCTGATTATTTTATTCAAATCGTCGAGTTCAGAAAGCAAGGTTTCCGCTTCTTTTTTAGATTTAATCAACAAGTTTTGGGCTTCTCTTATTTCTTTTTGAATCTGTTTTCTCTTTTTTTCTAATTGCGATTTAGATTGCCCTAAACAAGACAAAGAAAAGAATAAGGAGATAGTAATAAAAAAGACAACTCTTGAGTTCATGGTACAAAACTATCCTTTTTTAGGGAAACAACATTTTAGAATGTAAAAATATTTCAACAAAGTTATTCTGATTATTTTAATTCTATTTTTTCGTAATTTTTTGGAATTTTAAAGGGAAAACTAACTGTTTTATTAAATTCAACAGATTTGTAATCAACATCTATAGTTGAGGTATTTTTTTCATCTGAGGCTATGATAAGGATCTCTCTCGGAAAAAACTCATCTTCAATAGTTTCATAATTATCATAATTGATAACTAAGGTATTATTTTCGTCTTTTTGATTTAACTGTTGACTGTTGATCTTAAAATTAATAGGATTTATCAAAAATAAAATGTCAAATAAGGGATTACCAACTTTTGGTTTTAGCAGGTAATTTTTTTCTTGAACAGATAATTCAAAAGATTCTTTTTTTAAATCTAATAAACTCTGACCAAGTAGTAAATCTTGTACTTTTTGAAAGTTTAACTCTGTCCCTAAGAAATTACTTAATAAGGCAAAATCTCCATCAAAATAGGTTCTATTTATTTTTTCGTAAAAACTAACTTTATTCGGGGTGATTAATACTTTACCTATCGGAAAACCTAGTTTGGTTAAGCTAATCCAAATCGTTTCATCTTTTTGAAGCCTTAATGAGCCAGTAACACTAGGTAAACTACTTTTTCCTTTGTATTTGATTTTTAACTTGGCGTTAATTGTTTTTTTATCAAAAGAATTAGTGTAATGATTCTTTATTACTTTTTTAGATGACAAACCCATATTTTCGGATGTACTTGTAACTTTAGTTGTTTTGCAAGCCAAAACAGAAAACATAATCACCACTATAAAAAAAGTTTTTTTAAACATATTATGATTTTTTTTGTCTTAAGGCCGTGGCTTTGTTGTAATTTTTGGAAGCTTCAACATTGTTTTTTAACCCTTTGTAGCTTAGTCCTATTTGGTCATAAAAATCAGCCTCAAGATTGGCGTCGTCAACTATAAAATCTAAACCAATTTGTAACTTTAGTAGAGCCTGATCATATTTTTTTGTATTATTTAAAGCGGTAGCACTCATTAAATAAACGAAGGGTTGAGCAGGGAAAAGTTCTAATCCATCTCCACTTTCTTTTTCCAGTTCTAAGTATTTCTTTTTATTATTTAGCTTAATTAACAGCTGTTTTAAAACACGGAACGATTTTTCTGATTTATAAGTTATCTTTAACTCATCTATAGATTGCTTTTCAATAGATTTATCTGTAGACGCTTTGTTAGGTGTTGAAATACTACCACTTAGAATAGATTCTTTAAAAGGAAGTAAATTTTCATCTAAAGTTCCTTTTTTTTCCAAAGCTATCAACATTTTTTTGGCCTCTTCAATTTGATTGTTTTTAATATAAAGAATAACCAAATCTAACTCAGAATTGTCATGCTTTTCTGCAATTTTCTTTTGAATTTCTAAAGCGGCTTTATAATTATTTTGCCTGTTGTAAATGTCTCTCAGTAATAGTTGTATAAATAAATTATTGGCATCTTTTTTTAAAGCTTTTATCGTAAACGCTTCAGCTTCAGTATATTTTTCAAGTTCAAAATAATTTTTACCAAACTCAAAATTTAGGGCTTTATCATCTTTTTTAATATCTTGACATTTTTCTAATGCCATAATAGCTTTATCAAAATTACCGATAGCTTTTTGTTGTAAGGCTTCAAAAAAGTGTTTTTCAAAATCAAGATTATTTTGTTCTTTTTTAAGTTCTTCTACATTTTTTTTGGCTAAAAAAACTTGAGCCAATGAATCAGTCTGAGCAAACCCAATAAAAGAAAAACTCATCACTAGTAAAATTATAATATGTTTGATCCACTTACTCATTAAACTTAAACCAAATTAGAATAATCTCCTATGCTAATTGAGGTAAAATTACCATTATATTCAACGTTATTGCCTATCATGGCATTTTCTAGCGTTGCATTTTTAATTGAGGTATTGGTCTGGATTAAAGAATTACTAATTGTCGAGTTTTCTACAACACTACTTGTGCCAAGAGATACATTTGGCCCTATTTTAGCATTAATTAACTTGACATTATCGCCAATATAACATGGTTGAATGATTTCTGAGTTTTCCAACACAACAGATTCTGACACCAAATTTTGCCCATCTTGTTGTGCAAATTTTAGTACTCTACCATTGGTTTCTACGGTAATTTCTTTATTACCACAATCCATCCACTCATCTACTTGACCAGGAACAAATTTCATACCTTTTTGCTTCATGTTTTCTAGAGCATTGGTCAATTGATATTCTCCATGTTCTTTAATGTTATTATCTAATAAATACTGAATTTCGTCACGTAATATTTCTCCTTTCTTAAAGTAATAAATTCCGATAATTGCCAAATCAGATACATAGGTCTCAGGCTTTTCAACAAAATCGGTAATAATTCCATCTTGTATTTTTATAACCCCATATGCACTCGGGTTTTCAACCTTTTTGACCCAAATTGCACCATCGGCATCGGCATTCAACGTAAAATCAGCTTTAAAAAGTGTATCTGCAAAAGCGACCACGCAAGGCCCTTCTAAAGATTCTTTTGCACATTGTATGGCATGAGCCGTACCCAGAGCGGTTTCTTGAACTGTAACCACGCCTTTTGCACCTAAATCTTTGGCAATGGCTAATAGTTTATTTTCGGTATCACCAGGAAAAGTGGAACCAATAATAAAAGCGATTTCTTCGACATCTTGTTTTAAAACTGTAGCAATATCTTCTACTAGTCTCTGCACGATGGGTTTTCCTGCTATTAATGTTAATGGTTTGGGAATAGTTAACGTATGAGGTCTCAAACGAGAACCTATACCTGCCATGGGGACTATAATCTTCATAAGAATCTTTATTTTAAAGTTGCAAATATAACTAATTATATAGAGCCTATAATTCTTCTATAAATGCACCATCTTTAACGGTGTAATGGAAGCTAATATTGTTGTTTTTACTAGTTTTTTGCCAATGTGTTATATGGCTTTTGTAATTGGATGCGTCGGCAACAATTTTTTTAGGTTTGATTTGGTCAATTAACCGTTGTAAATTAATTTTTGGAGAGTTTCTTAACCAAATAATCTCAGGTTTAAAATCAAGTCCTTCGTAAATACCTAAACTATCTATAACTAATAACTTTTGCGAATTGATTTGATGTACATTTCCTATTGTGTTTTTTATTGAGTTAATGTTGGAATTTGTACCTATAAAATAATCTTTTATTGCATTATTAGTTGAAATGCTGTCCAAATTATGATTGATGGTAATGTTATCGCCTATCCTTTTTGCGAGTACAGAATGTCTCGGTTTATTAAAAACGATAAATTCAGAAGAGGTTTTGGTTTTGTATTTTTCTAAAATTAAATTTGATTGAAACAGAATAACAGCTATCAATACATATTTTAATAGTGGTTGTTTTTTAGTTTCAAACCATTTAAAAAAGATAATAATTACAAAATAGCTCAATACAGCTGAGATAATTGTAAAAGAAATATCTTTAAAAAGAAAAGATTCTTGTTTGCCAATCCAACCTACAGTAGTGTTTAATAGGTTAATAATATATTCATAAATAGAGGCTAAAAAACTTGGTAATATATCAAAAAGAGAAAGTATAATTACCAATATGCCCAATCCTAAAATGAGCCCCAAAAATGGAATAATCAAAAGGTTAGCCACAAAGAACAATCCTGGAAATTGATGAAAATAATACAAACTCAAAGGTAAAACACCCAATTGAGCGGCCACGGAAACCGTAAATAATTGCCACGGATAATCAACAACCTTATATTTTGGTTGCCAAAGATTATACAATTGCGGTTGTATCCAAACAATAAAAAATACGGCCAAGTAACTCAGTTGGAATCCGACCTCAAAAAGATAATAAGGATTAAACAACAATAAGAAAAAGATTGAAATCAACAATGTTTTGTAAGTGCTGACTTCTTTTTTTGTTGCCATGGCTATTGCCACAGCGGTAAACATAGTTACTGCCCTAATTACTGATGCTGATAAACCAGCAATAAAAGCAAATGCCCATAGAAATAATACTATTAGAATCAGTTTAATAACTTTTCCATTTTTGAACTGTTCTATTGGTTTAAACAAAAAGTTGAGTAGTAATAAAATAATACCAACATGTAAACCAGAAACTGCCAGAATATGTATGGCACCTGCATTTTGATAGTTTTCTATGATTTCTTTTGAAATTTCTTGACGTTGCCCTAACAATAATGCATTGATGATTGCTAGTTCATCACCTTTGAATCCATTTTTTATAAGTGCTGTATTTATCTTTTGCCTAAAAGTATGTGCTAATCCCTTTAATGATGTCCTATTCTTGTTTAAATATATGAATGAGTTATCATAAATAGTCATTTGATGGTAAACCTGTTGTCTTGCTAAATAGTTTTTATAATTAAACTGGTAAGGATTTTTGGGTTTATCTATTTCCTTAAAATTTTCAAAAACAAGGATTTTGTCATCAACTGCGAATTGATTGCCTGTGGAATCTTTTGCAAAATTTAGCTTTATTTTACCTTGTGATTTGTTATTGTTAACGGCTACAACTTTTGCTATAAAATTGTCATAATAAGAATTAGATTTTAGAATTTGATCAATAACTAAAACCGTTTCGTTAATATTTTTGGACACATATTTACTATAGTTTTTTTCCTTAAGCCGAGGATTCTTAAATGTAATTGAAGCTATACCAATCAATATAAAAACAGCATAAGTACTAAATGTAAAATAATAATGAGCCCCCTTTTTTCTTGAGACAAAATATGATGTTGCTAATGACAGTAACGCAATTATCAGAAGAGTATTTATTGGCTGAAGGCCGAGTTTTAAATAATACCCCAAAATGATTCCAATGACCAGAAAAAAGACAAGTTGTGCGGGTATGTATTTTAGTATTTTCAAATTTTTACAATCTTAAATAAATTTCAATTTACCATTTGTTGTTAAATCTATACCATTTGTTAAGAAAAATAACACTTACGTTTAATTTACTTTAAATGAACACTTTTCTATACTATATTTGAGGTAAGTAAATACCCAATATAAAAAATTGCTAATAGTCAAAATTACTATTAAAAGAAATTAAATTTAGAGTTATTTAATTAAAAGCCTCATTTGCATCTCATGTCACTTGGGGCTTTTCCCATTTAAAAAACTACCTTTTATTTACATTTTTCTATTCCTCATTTTGATAATTATTTTCCGAACTTTGCATTTTTTAAAATAACCTCTCCCAAGGAGAGGTAAATTGGAATAAATTATATTATAGTGCAATCCAAACCTAAAATAACTTTTAAATATATTAATAAATTGGCTTTACCAGCATTGATAGCTGGCATTGCAGAGCCGTTACTTTCTATAACAGATACAGCGATAGTAGGCAACATTGATGTTAATGCTACTGAAGCCTTAGCAGCTGTTGGTATAGCAGGTTCATTTTTGTCAGCTTTAATTTGGATTTTAGCTCAAACACGTTCGGCAATTTCCGCAATTATTGCCCAATATTTTGGGGCAAACCGACTAGATGAAATACAATCTTTACCCACCCAAATTATTGCAATTAATTTAGGGTTAAGTGCTTTATTATATATTATATCAATAGCTTTTGTCGAGTTTATCTTTAAATTATATAATGCAGAAGGTTTGATTTTAAATTATACCGTTTCTTATTATAAAATAAGAGCTATTGGGCTACCATTAACACTCTTTGTTTTTTCTATTTTTGGCGTTTTTAGGGGCTTGCAAAACACATTCTGGCCAATGATAATTAGTATTACAGGGATGTTATTGAATATTGGTTTAGATTTTATTTTAGTGTTTGGTATTGAAGGTTTTATACCTGCCATGCATATCGAGGGAGCGGCTTATGCAAGTGTAATTGCTCAAGTGGTTATGGCGATAATGGCCTTAGTGCTATTCCTTAAAAAAACACCGTTTCGTTTTAAATTTCAATGGCCATTTAATAAAGAAATAAAACGATTATTATTGTTGAGTGTGAATTTATTTGTCAGAGCATTGTCCTTAAATATTGCTATTTATTTTGCCAATTCTTATGCAACTGCTTATGGTAATAATTATATAGCGGCACAAACCATTGCTTTTCAAATATGGCTGTTTTTTGCTTTTTTTATTGATGGTTATTCTAGTGTGGCCAATATTGTCTCTGGAAGGCTTTTGGGCGAAAAGGATTATAAAAGTTTATGGAATTTAAGTATAGACCTTAGTAAATATGCCATTATCATTGCTTTTATATTAGCTATAATTTGTTTTGTGTTTTATATCCCTATTGGAAATGCTTTTTCTAATGAAAGTCAGGTTTTAGATACTTTTTATGCTGTTTTTTGGATTGTGTTGTTAATGCAACCCTTAAATGCAATTGCTTTTGTTTTTGACGGTTTGTTTAAAGGTTTGGCAGAAGCTGTAACCTTACGGAATACGCTATTAATCGCCACTTTTTTAGGATTTATCCCCGTGTTATTAATAGGTGATTATTTTGGATTAAAACTTTACGCTATATGGATAGCCTTTACCGTTTGGATGTTTTTACGGATGATAATTCTAGTAGTAGTTTTTAGGAGGAAGTATTTAGTAAATACTAAGATTTAGAGTTATAAATCAACTCTGCAGCTTTTTCACTCGCCCCTTTACCACCCAGTTTTTTCTCCAATTCAAAATAGTCTAAAAAGAGTTGTTCGCGGTATTTGGTGTCTAGAATTTTAGTCAGTTCTTTTTCTAGGTTTTTAGTGTTAAAATCGTACTGGATAAGTTCTGTAACCACTTCGCAATCCATAATTAAATTCACAAGCGAAATAAATTTTAACGTAATAATTCGCTTTGCAATTTGATAGGAGATATTACTAGCTTTATAGCACACTACCTGCGGTACTTTAAACAGGGCGGCTTCCAACGTTGCGGTACCAGAAGTTACCAATGCGGCATACGAAAGTGAAAGTAAATCATAAGTTTTATTGGGTATAAATTGCACATTGGAATCTTTGATAAACGACTTATAGAACTCATAATCCTGACTTGGTGCACCCGCAATAACAAATTGATAATCTTTGAACCTATCCACCATACTCAACATTACCGATAACATTTTTGTAATTTCTTGTTTCCGACTTCCAGGCAACAGGGCTATAATTGGTTTCTCACCTATATTATGTGCTTTTCTAAATTCCTTTTCGCGAACTTGAGTTCTGTCCGCAATGGCATCAATAAGTGGATGGCCTATAAAATGTACTTTATAATTGTATGTTTTGTAAAAAGTTTCTTCAAAAGGTAAAATAACGTACATGGCATCAATATCACGTTTTATCGCTTCAACACGACTTGCTCGTGATGCCCAAACTTGTGGTGAGATATAATAGTTAGTTCTAAAACCTTCTTTTTTTGCCCATTTAGCAATACGTAGGTTAAATCCGGAATTGTCCACAAAAATAATATGGTCAGGTTGGTATTCCGCAATATCTTTTTTACAGAAAGAAATCAGCCCTAAAATTTTACGAAGATTCATCAGTACTTCCGCAAAACCCATAAAAGCCCTTTCTTTGTAATGCTTTACCAATGTCCCGCCAACGGATTCCATCAAGTCGCCACCCCAAAACCTAAATTCTGCATTGGCATCTTTTTTTTGCAATGCTTTCATTAGGTTTGAAGCGTGTAGATCGCCAGAGGCTTCGCCGACAAGGATATAATATTTCACTTAGTGATTTTTAATAAATTCCCATCCTTAACCCTTCCCTTTGTGAAGGGAATAGTTTCTGCTAATTATATTATCTTTAAATTATTTACTTCTTGTTGTGTTAAGTGTCTCCAATGTCCTCTAGGTAGATTTTTCTTGGTCATTCCTGCAAAAATAACACGGTCTAATTTGATTACTTTATAATCAAAATGTTCAAATATTTTTCTCACAATTCGGTTTCTACCTGAGTGGATTTCTATACCAACTTCCGTTTTGGGCTGATTATCTATATACGAAATAGCATCCACAAAAACCATTTTACCTTCTAGTACAAAATTTTCAGATATTTTTTGTAAATCGCTCAATGCTAATTTTTTATCTAAAGAAGCATGGTATAATTTTTTTACATTGTGCTTGGGGTGTGTTAGTTTTTTTGCCATTTCGCCATCATTGGTAAACAGCAATAAACCAGTAGTGTTTCTATCTAGCCTACCTACGGGATAGATACGTTCTTTCGTTGCTCTGCCTACCAATTCCATAACCGTTTTCCTGCCACGTTCATCATCCATTGTGGTAATATAATTCTTAGGTTTATTCAGTAAAACATAGCGTTTTGCTTCAGGGTTTATAAGTGCACCGTCAAAACGAACATCGTCAGTTGGTTTTACTTTGTAGCCCATTTCGGTAATTACTTTTCCGTTAACGGTTGCACTACCCGCTTTAATAAATACATCAGCCTCTCTACGCGAGCAGATTCCAGAGTTGGAAATGTATTTGTTTAATCTGATTTCAGTAGGCTCTTCCAAACGTTGTTTAGGAGTATCTTTTCGGATATCCTTTCTATAAGGGTTTGGTTTACTTTTACCTCCAAATTTTTTGCTTTTGTCAAATGATTTTTTGACTGTTGTAGATTTCTTTTTTGAATCTGAAGAAGACGCTTTGGCGTGTCGTCCTCTCGACGAGTTTTGTTTTGCCATTTTTTATGAATTTAAAACCCCTATTATATGAAGAGTTTATGTGGCAAAATTAATGCTTTTAATGAAGTTAAACTAATCTTTAATATCAATTATTTGCTGCCGTTCTCTGTTTACAATAAGCTTGGTAACATCGGGTCTAGAATAATGCCCTACGGGATCAAAATTTTGACGTTCTTCCAGTACACGGTTAAAATCTAACGTTTCAACTAATAACCCCTCTTTATGCAGTACAGGTTCTAATAACCATTCCCCGTCCGGTCCAGCAATACACGAACCTCCATTGGCCAATGTTTCAGGTGCTTTTTTTAATATTTTATCTAAATGCGGTGTGTTTTTAGGGAAGTTGTTTTTTGTCATTAAACTTGATACCGAAATAACATAAGAGCGTGACTCCCTTGCTATAAACCGAGTAATGTCTTTGGTGTTATGATCGCTTCCGGGCCAAACCGCAATATGTAAGTCTTCTCCCATTCCGTACAATGCCGTTCTGGGTAAAGGCATCCAATTTTCCCAACAATTTAACCCGCCAACGGTAAATTTTTTAAGCGGATGCACTTGCAATCCATTACCATCGCCAGGAGCCCATGTTAAACGCTCGTCGTAAGTAGGCTGTAACTTTCTATGTACCGATTGTATTTTTCCTTGTTGATTGATATATACTAGAGAACAATATAAGCTGTGCCCACCCCTATTTTTTGCCCGTTCAATGATACCTAAATAGATTGCTATCTTATTTACTTTAGCCAATTGGCAAATGTTATCGAGTTCACCAGCTTCTATTTGAATTGCATTGTTTGCGTAGTGAGCATGAAGCTCTTTGTTTATTTTTGTATTCCACTCTGCACCACCAGTCAATGCCAACCAAAAGGGATAGCCAGGTAATAAAGCTTCTCCAAAAACAACCAATTCACTTTTCTCTTTGGCTGCATCTTTTACGGTAGCAACTATTTTTTCAATAGTTTTTTCTTTATCTAACCATAAAGGTGCAATTTGTGCCAAACCGACTTTTAATAAATGCGAACTCATAATAATTTTTTTAATATCACAGAAGTATCTATAAATGCCAAACTGAACACACCGGCAATAATCAATAATTTAAGTATTGTGTGCAGCAACATATAGTTTTTTTTACTGTTTGATTGCCAAAGCAAAATAAGAAAAATAAGCAATACTAATCCTGAAAAATAGAAATAGTATCGCATCAACCCAATTTCAGGATATCGTAACAAAAAATAAATAGGCGGTATTGTTAAAAATACAATTAATGTAATTAACATTTTGGTAAATCGTTCGCCATATTTAATAGGTAAAGTAAGGTAATTTGAAACAATATCTCCTTGTAAAGATTCTAAATCTTTAATCAGTTCTCTAATCAATAAAATAAAAAACAAAAAACAAGCATGAGTAAAAATTACAGTTGAGAAGTTTCTGTAATAGACAAAAATTACAAAAAATGGCAACAAAGCTAAAGTAGCTGCGGAAAATAATTTCACTAATGGATAATGCCTTAATTTGTGCGAATACAGCCAGATTAAGAAAATATAAACAGCAAAAAACAGGGCGGCTTTCCACGATACAAAAAATGCAAAAACAAAACCTAAAAAATTTAGTGTAAAATAAATATAAAGCTTAGTTTGTTGTGTTACGATGCTGTCCAGTTTTGTCTTTTGAGGCTTGTTTATTTTGTCTTTATCTACATCGTAAAAATTATTGATAATGTACCCAGAGGCAATTACACATATTGTGGCTAAAACAATTAAATACAAATCAAGATCGAGTAAAACACCACGCAATGATTTTTCAGGGGCAAAAATAAATATAGAAGCCAAATATTGTGCTATTACAATAATTACAATATTATAACCCCTAACTACGGAAAGTAGGCTGAAAAATTTATAGTAAAAAGGATATTTTTTTGGTTTCTTTGGAGTGTTTTCTTCTGCGGCTTTAAGTAAGTCCATAAGCCATAATTAAAATCTGTAAACCAATTCTAATTTATAATTTTTTAATATTTCTTGAGCTTTAGCGTAGTCTTTGGTAAAACCTAAGATATAACCACCCCCACCGGATCCGCATAATTTCAGGTAGTAAGCATTGGTATCTATGCCTTGCTGCCAAAGGTTGTGAAAAGCCTTGGGAATCATTGGTTTAAAATTTGCCAATACAACCTTAGAAAGTTGCTTAACATTACCAAAAAGAGATTTTGCATTACCGCGTAAAAAATCATCAATACAGGCATCAGTATATTTGGCAAAATCTTCATTAATCATTCTTCTAAAACCTTCATTTTTCATCTTGTTCATAAAAAGGCTAACCATTGGTTCGGTTTCACCCATTTGTTCAGAATCTAATAAAAACACCGCTCCTTTACCTTCTTTTTGTGATGGAATGCCAGTGGGCTCTAAATTGTCTTTGGAATTTATAAGAATTGGCAAACTCAAATAACTATTCAAAGGATCTAAACCTGAACTTTTACCATGAAAGAAAGATTCCATCAATGAAAATATACCTTTCAATTTTAATAACTTGTCTCTGGTTAAATTTTCTAGTACAGTAATTTTATCATCGGCGTACTTATCGTAAATAGCTGCTACCAATGCACCAGAACTTCCTACACCGTATCCTTGCGGAATACTAGAATCGAAATACATACCGTTTTCGATATCGCGTTTAAGCTCATCTAATCTAAAATGTACAATACTCTTGTCAATATTAGTTAAGTATTGATAGAATTTGAATAAATTTTCATTAGAATTTTTCGCAGTATCCGTTAATTCATTTGATGATTTTAAAGCTCCTTGAAACGAATTATAAGGTATAGCTAAGCCTTTTGAATCTTTTATAATTCCATACTCACCAAAGAGCAAAATCTTAGCATAAAACAGAGGTCCTTTCATTAATTTTGGTTTATTAACGTAGCAGTTTAATGCAAATATACTATAATCTTATCAAATTATGTATGTGTATTAGGCTAAAACGCTGCTATTAACGGTTTATTATTTAGTTTTCTTCCATTCCATCATAATAATAAACTTGCCAAGTTCCTGTTTTTTTTCCATTGTTATATTTGCCTTCGGCTTTTAGCTTACCATTCTTATGATATTCTTTCCACGCACCAATTCTGTCGCCATTTTTGTAAATACCTTCTTCTGATTTTTGAGCATTTTCGTGATACGCTACATAATCACCATCGACTTTACCATCAGTATAAGAATATTGGCTTTTTAGAGGGCCGCTGAGGTAATAATTTTTACGTAATCCGTGTGGAACATTATTTTTATAATGCACAGTCTGCATCACTTTACCGTTGGGGTGAAACCATGTTACTTTTCCATCAAAAATTTCTTCGTTTTCTTTTAGAGATAAAGCTTCCATCTGTTTGGTACCATCAATATAATAATCTTCCCACCAATATCCGTTATCTTTTTTTTCAGGTGCAGGTCTATAATATGAAGCGTGAGCACGTTCCGTTTCTCCCCAATTGGCATCGTACCATAACGTATCTTTTTGGGCAAATAATGAGCTGGAAATGAGTATTGCAACGAGGCAACTAAGTGTAGTTAAGTTTTTCATGACTAGAGATTTTAATTAATAATAAGACCACAAAATTCCATACTCGGTTTTTTGACCGATAGTATGTATGGTTCTGTTTCTCTAGTCTTGGTTTATTATGTCTTACATTATCTTTATAATCATTTTATCAATGGAGCGGACATAAAGGGTTGAATTATTTGGCGTCAATCTGCGTTGCTCCAAGACCGACGCTGTCGCTAATATAGTGATTATTTTGACAAAATGGAAGTAATTCGCTCACAATAAATTTGTTAGCTGTTTCTTTTTCCTTTTCAGGAAATAATACGTGAACATTAGCACCAGCATCTAGTGTGAAACAAATGTTTGAGTTTGTTCTTTTTCTATAAGCCCATATTTTATTGATGATTTGCAGTGTATTAGGTTTCATTAAGATAAAATAAGGATGGCTAGTCATCATCATAGAATGAAGTGTAAGAGCTTCACTTTCAACAATACTAATAAAGGATTTTAAATCACCAGATGTAAGAGCTTCCGAAATTTTAATCATATTTTCATTGGCTTGAACAAAACGTTGCTGGGCAAAAGGATGACCGTTCATTAAATTGTGCCCAACAGTACTGGAGACTTGTTTTTCGCCTTTGTCCACCAATAAAATGGTGTCTTGGTAGTTTTTGAAATTTTGGTGGATAGGCTCAGAAAATTTTACACCAAAGAAATCTGAACTGTCATTGATTTTGTCATGTGCTCCCCAGACCACAAGTGGGCCTTCTATGCTTCTGGCCGCACTTCCAGAGCCTAAACGGGCCAAAAAAGAGGCTTTTTTGCAAAACAATTCATCCGATAAATCGGGATTTAACGCCTTTTCCATGCTCATAATACACAAAGCCAACGCCGACATGCCACTTGCAGAAGAAGCTATACCGCTACTGTGAGGAAAAGAGTTGTGGGTTTTGATTATTAAATCGTAATCAGAAATAAAAGAAATAAGATTAATCGTTCTTTTTAGAAAAATTTGAATTTTCTCTTTAAATTCTGGTTTTTTTTCGCCGTCCAAAAACACCTCAACTTTAAAAGTTTTACTTCTAACTCTAGAAGAAAGTTCATCATCTTCATTTGGTTCTAAAACTTCCTCAACACTCTCACTTTTTCTAAACTCCAACGTAGTTTCCGTAAAGCAATTCGATAACGTAAAACTAATAGAAGGATTTTCGGGAATTTGATCTTTACGTTTTCCCCAATATTTTACCAAAGCAATATTACTGGGTGCTTTCCAAGTGAAAGAGCCATCTTCTAAAATTTTTGAATTCGTTGGCTCGTAAATAAGGTCGTTAAGTTCCAAAATTTTGAGATTTTGCACAAAGATAAAAGTTAAGCGTTTACTTTCGCTCTTTTTTTAGATTTATTCAAGGTAACAAGGGTAATACCGATAATGACAATAACCGCACCCAATAATTGTATGAGTGTTAACCTTTCATCAAGAAAAATATATGCCAAAACAATAGTTGAAATTGGCCCAATACTCCCAATAATAGAAAAGTTGGAAGCTCCTATTTTCTTGATAGCTAACGACACCAAAAATGAAGGAATTAATGTAGAAAGAACCGCCATTAGAAACCCGAGAAGATACACTTGATAGGCATAACCAAAAATACTGGTTCGATCAACAATCAAATAATGGATTATCACACAAATTGAGGAGACAATCATAGCGTAAGAGGTAAACCGTAGCACCCCAAATTTAGGAATCAGCCATCCACTACCCACAAGGTAGCTCGCATACGTCAACGCACTTAAAAAGATAAGGAAGCCGCCGAGCAAAACGTGGTCACCGTTGTATTGCAGTTCGCCACTGAAGGTTACGATTACGCCAAAATAAGTTATCAAAATGGCAATAATCTGTTTTGTGGAAATTTTCTCTTTTAGGAAAATCCTACCGATAATTAATACCAAAGTGGGATACACAAAAAGAATGATGCGTTCCAAACCCGCTTTGATGTATTGCAAGCCTAAAAAGTCGAAATAACTTGCCAAATAATAGCCTAAAAAACCAAAAAGTATCAGCCAAATGTAATCTTGTTTTTTAACATTATATGATGCCGAAGGTTTTATAAAATACAAAATCAGCACATAAAAAGGCAAAGAAAACAACATACGGAACAATAATAAATGTAACGAGCTCACATTGTATCGATACGCCAATTTAACCATTATGGCCTTGGCGGAAAACAGCACAATACCCAGCACCGCAATAAATACCGCCGAGTTTTTTAGTTTTGAAAAAAGCATTTGTAAATGTATTGGAATGCGATTTTCTAAGTGAAAGGAATACTTTTAAATTACAATGTTCAATGTAAACTTAAAGATTTTCCAATTGTTTTAAAACATCATTTTTATAAGTTCTACTAATTGGGATAGCTTTATTATTTATTTCTACAAACTCATTGGTAAACAATTCTATTTTAGCAATGGAAACTATAAATGAGCGGTGAACCCTTAAAAACTGTTGTTGCGGTAGTTTTGCCTCAATGTTGCTAATGGTTTCTCGGGTTGTAACGGTTTTATCCTTAAAGTGGATTTGGATATAATCACTTAAACTTTCAATATATAGTATTTCAGAAAAATTAATTTTTACCATTTTTCTGTCTGCACGGACAAAGATAAAATCACTCTTTTCAGGAATTTCGGTTATAGGTTCCGATGCTATTTGAACGTTTTCATTTGTAAATTTATTAACCGCTTGTAGTAAGCGTTCAAAGGAAATAGGTTTAAGTAAATAGTCAACAGCTTGCAAGTCGAATCCGTCAATGGCATATTCACGGTAAGCTGTGGTAAAAATTACTTTGATATTTTTATTGATTGATTTTGCAAATGCCAAACCTGAAATTTCGGGCATATTAATGTCCAAAAAAACCAAGTCTATTTTTTCTGAACTTATAACATTAAAGGCTTCAGCTGCATTTTTGCACAAACCGGAAACAGTAATGAAGTCTATTTTTTGCAAATGCGTCTCTAAAATTTCGCGGGCTATATGTTCATCATCGACAATAATGCAGTTTATCATTTTAGATCTAAAATTTTAAGCGTTACATTGTATCTATTTTTTTTCTCAAAAATGGATAAACTATGATTTTCGGGATACAAAATAGTCAATCTTTTCTTGATGTTTTTCAGTCCGATACCCTTGTTTTTTTGAATCGTTCCACCCTGTAAGGCCGTATTATTGATGCTAAAAATCAGCGTATTATTGGAAAATTCAATCACAATCTCGATTCTTAAAAATCCGTCGATAATACTTCCATGCTTAAACGCATTTTCCACAAATGGAATTAAAACCATTGGTGCAATCTGAACAGTTTCGGGTATTTCATCAGATGTAAATTCCACTTTTAAAGAATCTTGAAACCTGATTTTTTCCAATTCGATATATTCTTTAATATGGTAAACCTCTTTTTTTAAGCTAACCTTCGGTTTGCCCACTTGGTATAGTATATAGTCCAGTAAATTGGACAATTTTAAAATAATTTCGGGTGTATCTTTAGACTGTTTTAGGGCAAAACCATAAATAGTATTTAATGTATTGAACAAAAAATGTGGGTGTATCTGTTTTTTTAGGTATTGCAATTCTTGACTTTTGATTTGCAATTGGGCATCCAAAATTTTGTTCTCTAACGCTTTATTTTTAGAAATGGTTTTAAAATTATGATTTAGCAAACTTATAAAACTAAAAATAGCAACTATTAAATACACTAGAATTAGAATAAATACAAAATTCCGACTCATTGGTGGCATTTTTTTTATTTCCATATTCGACAGGAAAATAAAACTTCCAAAAATAGCGAGGACAATCAAATAAGTAGAAAAAACAGCAGTATATAAACCATAAAGAACAAAGAGAAAATACTTTTTGACTAATAAGTAGTTGGGGATTAAATAATACACCATAAAGTAGGTAGTAGCCATGGTTATGGGTAAGAGAAGACTTGAAAACCAAGTTACATATTTTGTGTTGTTAGAGTTATAACTAAAAAAATAAACAAAGAAAAACCATACACCTACCCATAGTATAAAATGCACGGGTATAAATTTACTTTTATGAAGTAGGTTTATATTCATTATTACTATTTACAGCTTTTAATGATGCAAGTTGCTTAATTTATTTCAATGTGCGTAATTTCATAGGCGAATTACCAATTTAAGCTTGTTTTTTGCACAAAAAATATACAAAGAAGGCTAAAAAGGTTATTTGTCGTACTTATTTGTTGTTTTATCGCTAATTTAAAAATGTATGGAGAGTAATAGATACATTTGGCTATTATTAATTTTAAAATCTAAATATTATGTTTGATAGACTTAGTGAAGGAGGCCCATTTTTTATGTATCCGTTACTTCTAATTTTAATTCTGGTTATTATTTTAATTGTTCAAGGTTTGCTAAAAAAAGAATCTTCTAGTAAAACCATTAAACTTATAAGCTCCATAACATTATTTGCTTTGGTTTGGGGTTTTTTAGGCCAGCTTATTGGTATGATTGGTGGATTTGATGCGATAGAGTCTATTGATAATATTTCACCTGCAGTTTTGGCTAGCGGTATAAAAATAAGTATGCTATCTCCTGTTTTTGGTATGGTTGTGTTTTTAATAGGCAGATTAGGGATTATTGTGTTAACATGGTTAAAAAAATAAAGAATGATACGATTTATTATAATAGCGGCACTTTTATTTTGCTCTTACTTACAATCTCAAACTATTAACAAAACTAAACTTGATAGTTTATTAAATAGCATTGAAGAAAGTAATATGGCAATGGGCACGGTTTCCATTTTTAAAGACGGAGAGGAAGTTTATCAAAAATCCATAGGTTTTTCAAATCTTAATTCAAAAACTAAAGCCGATGCATTTACTAAATATAGAATTGGCTCCATCACCAAAACGTTTACGGCCACAATTATAATGCAATTGATTGATGAGGAAAAGTTGAGTTTGAATACTAAGCTAAGCACTTACTTTCCTGAAATTAAAAATGCAGAAAAAATAACTATTGAAAATTTGTTATATCATAGAAGTGGTTTATATAATATAACTTCTGAAGAAGGGTTTATGCTTTGGATAAGTAAGCCGAGAAGTAGAAAAGAAATGCTTGAAAAAGCTATTAAAAATGGAGTAGATTTTGAACCTAATACAAAAACATCATATTCAAATACCAATTATATTTTACTCTCTTATATTGCTGAAGACATTGATAAAAAGCTGTTTTCTGAGATTTTGAATACTCGAATTATAGAACCACTTAATTTGACAAGAACTCTATATGGTAAGAAAATAAGCCCAGAGAAAAATGAGGCATTATCTTATTATCAGGAAGATCCTGAATGGAAACCAATAACATTGGAAACCGATTTAACCGGACCAATGGGAGCAGGGGCAATTGTAGCGACCCCTAGAGAACTGAACATATTTTATGACAATCTCTTTTCAGGTAACTTAACTTCAAAAACAGCTTTGAAAAAAATGAAAACCGTAAACGAGAATATGGGAATAGGAATGTCTCAATTGGTTTTTAAAGGGATGAAGGTATATGGACACGATGGCGGAATTGATGGTTTCAGAGCTATGGCTGCATACATTCCCAGTAAAAATGTTTCAATTGCATTTTGTTTTAATGCTTCAAATACTTCAGTAGTACCAACTTTAATATCCATATTAGAAACCTATTTCAGTAATGACCCAAAACTTGAAAGTAAATCTAATATTGAATTAAAAAGTGAAGATTTAGATGTGTATTTGGGAGTTTATAGCGGCTCAACATTTCCTGCAAAAGTAACTTTTACTAAAGAAGGAAATACACTAATTGCTCAAGCAACGGGTCAACCTGCTTTTAAATTAATTGCTACAAAAAAAGACACCTTCAGTTACGACTCAATGGGAATAAAATTTAGCTTTAATCTTTCGGATAATTCTATGATTCTCAATTTTGGAGGGAAAGAACATAAACTGCAAAAGGAATAAAGTTTATTTTTGCTCTTTAAAAGATTAAAATTGAACAGAAAAATAAAACTCATTTGGGACTTTAGAGGGCCTGAAGCTTTGCCTACGGCTAAACATCATGCTATACATTTAAAAGAGTTTGCGGTAAAGGAAAACTTGACTTACCATGAGGTTGAGGTAGCAGAATTTTCTGAATATAATGCAACCGCTTTTATTGCAGTTGATGAAAAAGACATGATTACGTATCGTGATGCTTTAAAACCGCATAGGGCAGAAGTAGCTAACTAAGCTCCGCTTAGTAACTAACAAATTTCAACGACTTGGGGTTTGGAATTTATTTTTCAATAGTTCTAAAAGTCAAATTCACCCTCGGTTTAAAGAATTTTTTAGTTGGTGGCAATCTGTGCAGCCAATGTGTTTGAGTTTCATCTTTCATTACCAAAAGACTTCCGTGTTCTAAGACTAGAGAAACTACTTCTTTGCTTTCTTTATGTTTAAAAGCGAATTTACGTTCTGCTCCAAAACTTAAGGAGGCAATTGCACCGTTCTTTTTTAAATCCTTTTCACCATCACTATGCCAGGCCATACCTTCCGAACCATTGTGGTAGAGGTTCAACAGGCATGAGTTAAATGTTTCTCCCGTTTTTGCCTCTACTATTTGTTTTAATTCTAATAGTTCTTTTGTCCATGGTAACGCCAATTTTGTATTGTTGGAATAGGTATATTCAAAAGGCTTTTCGGCATACCAAGCTACTTTGCGTTTGGTTTCTATGCGTTTACCAAAGATAATGGCAATATCGTTTTTCCATTCAATGTTCTTTAATAAACTGTCATAGTAACCTGTTGCTTCCTGTTGGCTTAATAATCTTCCATAATAATTTACCGTACCTTCTTTGGGTAATAGGTTTTTAGTTGAGTCAACAAGATTATCGAAGAGGTACATACCTAATAGAGAATTTCATCAAAAGTATTAATAAAATTTTGCAATTCAAATATTAATCGTACATTTGCGATTAACTATGAATAAAACATTACGACATATAGAATTTAGTGAAGAAGCGGAAGTCTTGGCAAAATTTGCCAAAGCATTGGGGCATCCTACACGGCTTATTATTTTAAAATACCTGAGTAACCAGAGCTGTTGCTATACTGGAGATTTGGTCGAAATGTTACCATTGGCACAATCCACTATATCACAACATTTAAAAGAACTGAAAGACGCGGGATTGATCGAGGGGGAAATAAATCCTCCAAAAATTAAATATTGTATCCACCAAAAGAATTGGAAAAAGGCTACAACACTTTTCTCAACACTTTTTAAACTGGACTTTAAAACCATTACATGTTGTTAAGCTGCGGTTTGAAAATTGAAATAAAACATATAGCTATTGAAGATTGGAGTGCAGTTTCAGAAATTTACATGCTTGGTATTGAAACGGGTATTGCCACGTTTGAAACCGAGGTTCCCAGTTGGGAAAAATGGGATATTAAGTTTTTAAAACACCCGCGTTTGGCGGCTTGGTCTGAAAACAAAATAATGGGCTGGGCAGCACTTTCAATCGTTTCAAGTAGAGAAGTTTATAAAGGTGTAGCAGAGGTTAGTGTTTATGTACACACAGATTACGCTCATCAAGGAATAGGAATTCAATTATTGGAAAAACTAATTGTTGAAAGTGAAAACAATGGTATTTGGACGTTGCAAGCCGGTATTTTCCGTGGAAACATAGCCAGTATCAACCTTCATAAAAAAATTGGATTTAGAGAAATTGGCTACAGAGAAAAAGTGGCAAAGCGAGATGGAATATGGCACGATAATATTATTATGGAAAGAAGAAGCAAAATTATAGGAATACATTAAAATAGTTTAATTATGAATACTAAAAAATTATTGGAAATATTAGAAGCCAACAAACAGAAAGAGCTTTTGTTTGAGTATGCAGAAGGTAAATTTGCCTTGGCAAATTATCATTTAACCGAAGTTAAAAACGTAACATTTGAAACCGTTGATTGTGGTGGAACAACAAATGATTGGAAAGAGACACATATTCAATTATGGGAGAGCCCCTCAGAAATAGGAAAAGAAGATTACTTAACAACGGATAAGGCACTTTCTATTTTAAATCGCGTTAATTCCATTAGACCTTTATGGCTAGATACTGAAGTAAAAGTTGAATATGGCAATGCTGATTTTCATACTTCCGTACTATCCATTGATAAGGTTCAATCTAATGACAACAAATTAATTGTAAAGCTGTTTGCTGTTAAAACAGAATGTAAAGCACCTGAGTTATGTGTAGTGCCAGAAAAAGAGTTACAAGTTTCATCTGAATCTTGTTGCAATCCGAATAGCGGTTGTTGTTAAAATTCGAAATCAAATTATGAATTCAAATAGTAAGCTTTTTGCTGAAATAGAAAACGCAATACAAACATTCAGTGCAAAAAGCATTTTGGATGAACGTAAAAACATGTTGCAACCTTTAATCGAGTATATTCAGTCAAAGGTAAATGCTAAACAGCCAATACTATTAAATTTTATTTGCACACATAACTCCAGAAGGAGTCACCTATCCCAAATTTGGGCTAAAACAGCAGCTTCATATTATAACATTAATAACGTATTTTGCTATTCTGGAGGTACCGAAGCCACTGCACTTTTTTCAAAAGTAGTAGAGACGTTGCAAAATACAGGTTTTAAAATTAAGAAGTTATCCGAAGGGAAAAATCCGGTATATGCTATTAAGTATTCTGAAAATGAGCATCCCGTAATTGGATTTTCAAAGACTTTTGATGACACCTTCAACCCAAATTCAGGTTATGCAGCAATCATGACTTGCTCACACGCAGATGAAAATTGCCCATTTATAGCTGGAGCCGAAAAACGAATTCCGATTACTTTTGAAGACCCTAAGAAGTTTGATAATACGCCCGAGCAATTAGCAAAATATAATGAAAGAAGCCTGCAAATTGCGACAGAATTATTTTATGTTTTTTCAAAAATAAATGAACTGGTTTAAACTTTTCGCGTTTAAGCGAAAATTAGTCATTTTTTGCTTATTTGAAGGCTTTTTTGATTTGCCTAGCAGAGCTAAGGAAGGATGAAAAGACAAAAAATGAGTGAAAAAGTACAATTTTTTAGCAAATGGAAAAAGTTTAAACCAGTTCAATAACAACTAAAACAAAATTAATATGGAAATACTATTTTATTTAAGTAGTTTTTGTCTACTACTTTTTATGGCGTTGGCAACCTATGATGGATTTTACTTACACATTTGGAAGTACGGGTTGTTTAACCAAAAAGAAAGTGTTTTTGAACACAAAACACATACCGTTAGAGCAATATTATTTCCGCTAATTGTTTGGTTTTTGTTTTTGAGTAACTCCCAAATCGGTTTTTGGATAGGCGTAATTTTAGTATTGCTCGATATTATTGTTTTGGGAATAGATGCTTATGCCGAAGGCGATAGCAGAAAATTTATGGGTGGTTTGCCTCGATGGGAATATATTATACACCTATTTGCCAACGGATTTCATTTTGCGGCCATAGCTTTAATTATTGGTATTAAAATGAACATAATGGGACTTGACCCTATAGCTATACAAAATTTAAATGAAACAACGGGAGGCACATTAATGATTTTTGTTGCTGAAAATACTATACCTGGTGCTATTTTACTAGCCGTACTTCATATACTAGTACTATTTCCAAAAGGTAAATTGGTATGGAATAAATATCGAACGAGGATTACTTGTTGTTAGATTTCGTCATAGTATTACCCACAATATAACCGCCTGTCCAGGCATTTTGGAAGTTAAACCCGCCCGTAATGGCATCAATATTTAATACTTCACCAGCAAAGAATAGATTACTATTCAACTTGCTTTCGAAGCGTTTAAAGTTTATTTCTTTTAAGTCGACTCCGCCCGCGGTGACAAACTCTTCTTTAAAAGTAGATTTACCATTGGCATTAAAAATACTTGTGGTTAATTGATTGGTTAAATTTTCTAGTTGTTTGTTTGAAACATCCGCCCAATTGGAATCACTTTTAATTTCAGAGGCTAAAACTAAGTTTATCCATAAGCGTTTAGGTATTTCTTCGAAAACAGACTTTACTATTACCTGTTTTTTTTGATGTTCTTTTCTGAAGGTTTTTAAGCTGTCGAAAACCTGCTGTTTAGATTGTGAAAGCCAGTTAACCTTAACATTATATTGATAGTTTTTTTCAGCCAAAAAACGAGCCCCAAAAGCTGATAATTTTAAAACGGCGGGACCGCTCATACCCCAGTGTGTAATCAATAGTGGCCCATTAGATTCAAATTGCGAATTTACAATAGAAACCGTTGCATTTGCAACTGTAACCCCGGGAATTTCTTTAATCCGTTTGTCGTTTATTTTAAAAGTAAATAATGAAGGAACGGGTGGAACTATTGTATGCCCTAAGTTACTCAATAGCTCCCAAATTTTGGTATTACTGCCAGTAGCAACCAATAGTTTATCGGCTATAAAATTACCTTTGCTTGTTAAAATTTTCCAGAGCTCTTCTTGCTTTTCAAACGCTTCAACACGATGATTTAATTTAACTTGTATTCCTAACTTTTCGGTTGTATTTGTCAACACATCAATAATACTTTGTGAAGAATTGGAAACTGGGAAAACACGATTGTCAGCTTCTATTTTTAATTCAACGCCACGGTTTTCAAACCATTGCATGGTATCTCCAGTCATAAATTGATGGAAGGGCCCTAACAATTCTTTTTTACCTCTGGGGTAAAATTCACAAAGTTCCTTTGGATCAAAACAGGCATGGGTAACGTTGCATCTTCCACCACCAGATATTTTTACTTTTTGAAGCACATCTTTCCCTCGTTCAAGTATTGTAATTTTGGCTTTTGGATTATTTTCAGCACAAGTAATTGCTGCAAAAAACCCTGCTGCTCCTCCACCTATGATTACAATGCTTTGTTTCATAAAATCATATCGGAATATGAGATTACAGTTTCAAAACCCTTTTGCTTGAAATAAGCAGGCGTATCATTGTTTCCAGTAGCCAGGATAAAATCACCTCCCCAAGCACCTAGGCTTTTTGTTTGTCCAAAATAATCAGAAAAGAAATGTTGTTGAATGGGTTTTTGGTCAATTATTTTTGAAATTATTCTTTCATGTTCAGCAATTAATATTTCAAAATCAGCTAAAGTTTTACTTTTAATAAATTGATTGGTTAATCCCGAAATTTCATCCACCAAGGTGTTTATAGTTCCTTTAAAATTTCTATATTTTGCAATTCCTTCACGGCTATTTTGTTTTTTATTGAGATGCACAAAATAGAGTTGATCTTTAAAAGTTGGATTAAAAACTATATTATCAATTTGTGGCTTTCCATCTAATAATTGATATAAAATTGGTACATCTTTTTGTGCACAGGCGATATCATAACCACTACCTCCAAAATTAGAAAACTGCAATTGAAAAGCATCAACACCAGCCCATTGGGCAATATTATTGATTAAGGTTGAGGAAGTTCCCAATCCCCAATTTCTTGGAAAATCTAGCTTTGTTCTCACATAAACACCGTGACCGTCAGATAAAAATTTAGGGTTAGATTTTTTAGCAGATAACAATATTTCTCGCAGTTTTTCAGCTAATAAATCTCCACCGCCATCTTTAGAGGAATCAAAAGTTGCTGAGATTATCCGCAATCGGGGCAAGTCAAATTCTACTTGTAGCCAAAGCTCGTCTTGGAGAGTGTAACTTTCCCAGACTAATTTCTCTTCATTAATTTTTTTTACAGCAAGGCTTTGTCCGTAAGTAGTGGGCAAGGCAAGAGCTTTAGCTCCGTCTAGCACAAGGTATTCGGAAGTAAGCAGTAATTTTCCGTTACTGTAAAAAGACTCCATCAGGTTCTATTTCTGTTATAAATGGGCAAAAGTAAGAAAGACAGTCCGCCAAATAACAATACCATAAGTGTTTGTGCGGTCCACATAATCCAAGCAAATGCCCGTGCAGGATTATCGGGTACGGCATACAATATGAGTACACTTGCTACTGCTATAGGGTAAGTACCTAATCCACCATTGGTTACTGCCATACTTATACCACCTACCACAAAACCTACAATAATAGCCTCGAAAGGTAAGTTGGAAGTTTCTGGTAATGCAAAGGTAACCACGTAAAACATAAGTACGTACATAGTCCAAATGAACAGCGTGTGAAAAATGAACCACCATTTGTTGTCCATTTTAAAAATACTTATTGCTCCTTCTATTAAACCATTTATAAAGGTTTTTATTTTGATAAAAAACGGGTGTTTAGATTTTTTTACAACGAAGTAAAATATAATCGCCAATATTGTAAATACAGCTATCAACAGGTATTTTTGCATACTGTTATCACTATTTTTGAAGAGGTCTTCAGAAAGTAGATCAGCTTGAAGAAAAAATGCAATTCCTACAATGGACAAAAGTACAATAGCATCGGCAATACGTTCGGCCACGATGGTGCCAAACGCCTTTTCGAAAGGAATATTCTCATATTTGGAGATTCCCGTTGCACGGGCAATTTCCCCGGCACGCGGTATGCCTAAATTGACCAAATAAGCTATAAAAACCGTCATTACACTATTAGCAAACCTTGGTTTGTAACCCATTGGTTTTAACATAAATTCCCATCTGTATGCTCTGGATAAATGACTTAAAGCTCCTAAAACCAAAGAAAGCAATACCCACCAATAATTAGCCGACTTGAAAGAAGTTATTATGGCGGTTTTATCTTCTTGGGTTAATTTTGATAAAAAATACCAGACCAAAAAAACTCCCAAGGCAATTGGGAGTATTAAAAGTAATGATTTTCGGAATTTTTTATTCAACAAGCTTGGCTTAACTTAATAAAGTATTGGTTTTTTCGTCAGGAAATATAACTATGGGTTCAAAAGTTTTTGCGTCTTCAAAATCCATAATTCCATAAGCTATTATTATAACAATATCTCCTTTGGCAACTCTTCTGGCTGCAGGTCCGTTTAATACTATTTCACCTTTACCTCTTTCCCCTTTAATAATGTAAGTTTCGATTCTTTCGCCATTATTAACGTTAACGATTTGAACTTTTTCTCCTTGAATCATATTAGCGGCATCCATTAAATTTTCATCAATGGTTATGCTACCTATATAATTAAGATCAGCTCCAGTTACGGTAACTCGATGTATTTTTGATTTTAATGCTACTATTTTCACAAGCTCTTTTTAAGATTTGGGGCAAAGGTAATTAATTTTAAAGTCTTTTATAAAGCCATATTATCAATTAATCTAATCTCACCTACAAAAACAGCAATAAATGCTCTGTAATTATTGCCCTTCCTCTTGTGCTTTGCAGATTTTAAAGTCGTTTCATTAGCAATTTCAAAATATTCTAAGTCTAGAATAGTATTGTTTTTAAATTGGTTTTTAACCCAATTTGTAACCATATTAATAGATTCGGTCTTAAATTTTTCTTTTGCTCTGTTTAACGTTTTGTAGATAATAGGAGCTTCTTCTCTTTGGTTTTTTGTTAATCGAATATTTCTAGAGCTCATAGCCAGACCGTCTAGTTCCCTAAAAATAGTACAACCTTCAATTTTGACGGGCAAGTGATATTTTTCTACTAATTTTTTTACTATTTGTAGTTGTTGAAAGTCCTTTTCGCCAAAATATGCAGTATCGGGCATCACAATTTCAAGTAATTTTTTAACGATGGTACCAACACCATCAAAATGGCCTTTTCTGTGCTTACCTTCCATTTCATTTTCCAATCCATCAAAATCAAACGCTTCTGCCTTAATTTTCCTATCGTATATCTCATCGGCATCTGGTGAAAACACTACATCACATTTCACATTTTTTAAAAAATTAATATCTTTTTTTAAGTCTTTAGGATATTTTTTCAAATCTCTTTTATTGTCAAACTGTGTTGGATTAACGAAAATACTTACCACAACGATATCATTTTCTGATTTAGCCCTTTCAATTAAAGATAAGTGCCCTTCGTGTAAAGCACCCATAGTAGGTACAAATCCAACAGAAACATTCTTGTTTAGCGTATTTAAATGTGACTCAAGTGTTTCTTTTTTATAAAAAACCTTCATTAATTTTACTGTTAATTAGTGTTAAAAGGGGGTAAACTTAACATTTTAAGTATAAATCTAATCAAATTTTCGTAATTTTGCATATTCTTAATTACAGACGGATTTTATGAAACGAGCATGTTGAAAATTTCATTACCCAAGGGGATGATTATTTGCGAATAGCATGTGACCGTTGAAAAACAATAGATATTGACACATGAAAGATAAGAGAATATTGTATGTATCTTCAGAGGTAATACCTTATTTGCCAGAAACGGATACAGCAAGCACTTCCTTTGAGTTGGCAAGATTAATGCATGGAAAAGGAGCACAAATTAGAATTTTTATGCCTAGGTTTGGTGTTATTAACGAACGAAGACATCAATTACATGAAGTAATACGATTATCAGGTATGAATCTGATTATCAATGATATGGATATGCCACTAATAATTAAAGTAGCATCAATCCCAAAAGAAAGAATGCAAGTATATTTTATTGATAATGATGAGTATTTTAAACGTAAAGCTGTTTATTCTGACGAAGATGGAAAGTTGTTTGAAGATAATGACGAAAGAGCCATATTTTTTGCAAAGGGAGTAATTGAGACTGTAAAAAAATTAAACTGGACACCGGATATCATTCATGTGCACGGGTGGATGGCTTCTTTGTTACCCTTGTATTTAAGAGAGTACTACAAAAACGACCCATTGTACAGCAACAGTAAAATAGTTACTTCTGTTTATGATGGTGGCTATAAAGATACTATCGGAGATAAATTGATTGATAAAATTAGATTTGATGGTATAAATGACGAAAAATTGCAATCCATTTCTACAACTACACATAATAACCTTGTAAAAATTGCCATTGAAAACTCCGATGCTGTTATTAAAGGGAGCGAAAACATTCCTGAAGAAATAACTGAGTTTATAAATCAAAAAAACATTCCTCTGCTAGAACATCAGTCTGGCGACGAATTAACGGACATTTACTCCAACTTTTACCTTACCGAAGTTTTATAAAACAATCTTAATAAAATAATTTTTTTGTTTATGACTACAAAAATTGTGAACAACATTAAATATATAATTATATTTTCTATTGTATTAATGGGCGTAATAGCTTGCGAAAAAGATTTTCAAAATGTAGGTGTTGGTTTAGTAGATAACAATTTATTCACTCCGAAACAGGCTACTTTTGAGGTGGTTGCATATAATCACAATGTTTCTAATTCTGAGATTGCTAATGCTAATCCACATTTATTGGGAGTTACAAAAGATGAAAAATTTGGGCTTATAAAAGCATCAGTTATAAGTCAGTTGGGTTTAGGTACTATAAAATTTACAGAAAACATGTCTATTGATGCCGTGGTTTTAGACATACCCTATTATGCAACAAAATTAGAAGACAATAGTGATAATACACCTAACTATGAATTAGATTCTATTCTAGGTAATCAAAACATTGAGTTTAACTTAACGGTTTATGAAAATGGAACCTATCTAAACAGTTTAGATCCACTAGATCCAACGCAGAAGAGAAAATATTATTCTGATGAAACGTTTATTAAAAAGGCACAACTATATTCAGGTCAGTTTAAACCAAATAAAAATGATACTGTTTTTTACGTGGACAGAAGGTTTTTAGACGGAAACCCTTCAACTGTTGACGATAGAGATACCATAAAGACAGAAACAGTAACACCATCAATAAAAATACCTTTAGATACTACTTTTTTTAGGACAAACTTTATAGATCAACAAAACTCTGGTGCATTTGATTCTAATGATAATTTTATAAACTATTTCAGAGGTTTAATTATTGAGGCAAATGGTACAGATGGTTCTTTAATGGCGTTGCAAATGTCTAATGCCAAAATGACTTTTTATTATAGTAATATTGTTTTAACAGATGAGACTTCAACTACAGGTGACCTAAATGGCGACGGAGACACAAATGATACGGATGTACCCGTAAAAACGAAACAAACGGCTGCTTTTAATTTTAGCGGTCTAAAAACGGGAACATATTTTAGAGATTATGCTGAAGCAAGTAGTGATATTAATACTAAATTAACAAGTCCTGATACCGATAATGGCGAGGATAAGTTATACATACAAGGTGCAGCAGGTTCAATAGCACTAATAGATTTGTTTAAAGGAATTGACCAAACACAATTAGAAGAAATTAGGGATGAAAATTGGTTGATTAACGATGCCAAATTGACTTTATTTGTTGAAAATCCTTTAGACACCATTATTCCGCAAAAACTCTTTTTATATAATTATGAAGACAATACGCAAATTCTTGACGCTATGACCGAAGCACCATTAAGAGAATTTGATGGAGTACTAAGAAGAGACGATGACAATAAACCATTAAAATATGAGTTTATTATTACGGATTATATTTCAGAAGTTTTAAAATCGGATGATCATTTAAGTCTAAAAAAATTGGCAATCAAGGTTGCTCATTTTAACGATCCTCCTACTGCAGAAAACGATACTATTATTAAAGATTATAGTTGGGATGCTAGGGGTGTAATTGTAAAGGGGAACAAACTGTTAAATGCTAATGATCCAGAACGATTAAAACTTGAAATATTTTACACAGTTACTAATACTAATTAAAACAGTTACTAATAATGTGTGGAATTACTGGTTATATAGGGTACAGAGATGCTTATCCTATTATCATTAATGGTTTACAACGTTTGGAATATAGAGGTTACGATAGTGCAGGACTTGTACTCTATGACGGTAATCAGATAAATTTGGCAAAAACCAAAGGTAAAGTTAGTGACCTAATTGAAAAAGTTACTTCTAAAGAAGGTCAATTAGGCATTGGGCATACACGTTGGGCGACCCATGGTGTACCTAATGATGTAAACTCTCACCCTCACACTTCTAAATCAGGCAATTTAGTTATTGTACATAATGGAATAATAGAAAACTATGACACTATTAAAAAAGAGTTAATTAACAGAGGTTACTCTTTTCATAGTGATACTGATACCGAAGTGTTGGTTAATCTAATTGAAGAAGTACAGCAAACAAACGACGTAATGCTCGGTAAAGCAGTGCAAATTGCTTTAAATGAAGTGGTTGGAGCTTATGCCATTGCCGTTTTTGATAAAAGAAAACCAAATGAAATTGTTGTAGCCCGTTTAGGTAGCCCAATAGCTATTGGTGTTGGAAAGGATAAAGAAGAATTTTTTATTGCTTCAGATGCATCACCTTTTATAGAATATACTAAAGATGCTATTTATTTGGATGATGAAGAAATGGCGATTATAAGAGTAGGCAAGGATGTAAAAATTAGAAAAATACATGATGATTCTTTAGTAGATGCGGATGTTCAAGAATTACAAATGAATCTTGAGCAAATAGAAAAAGGTGGCTATGAGCATTTTATGTTAAAAGAAATTTATGAACAACCTAGAGCAATAACAGATACCTATAGAGGACGTTTATTAAGAGAAGAAGCTATTATTAAAATGGCTGGTGTAGAAGATAATATGAAAAAGTTCTTAAATGCTAATCGTATTATTATAGTAGCTTGTGGAACATCTTGGCATGCAGGTTTGGTAGCCGAGTATATTTTTGAAGAATTTGCTAGAATTCCTGTTGAGGTAGAGTACGCATCGGAATTCAGATATAGAAATCCGGTAATATCTGAAAAAGATGTATTGATAGCCATTTCACAATCTGGTGAAACAGCTGATACGTTGGCGGCAATTAAACTGGCTAAAGAAAAAGGAGCTTTTGTCTTTGGTGTTTGTAATGTTGTGGGATCTTCAATTGCTAGAGAAACTCATGCTGGTGCTTATACTCATGCAGGTCCAGAAATTGGAGTTGCTTCAACGAAAGCATTTACCACACAAATTACAGTATTGACCTTAATTGCCTTGCGATTGGCAAGAGCAAAAGGAACCATGTCTAGCTCAGATTTTAGACTGTATTTACAAGAGCTGGAATTGATTCCAGATAAAGTAGAACGATTATTACAGGTAGATGACTATGTAAAAGAAATAGCCAAAGAATATTTACTATCTACTAACTGTTTATATTTAGGTAGAGGTTACAACTTTCCAGTTGCCTTAGAAGGAGCATTAAAATTAAAAGAAATCTCTTACATACATGCAGAAGGTTACCCTGCGGCAGAGATGAAACACGGACCTATTGCTTTGATTGACGATAGAATGCCCGTAATTGTAATTGCTACGAGCAAAGGACACTACGAAAAAGTTGTAAGTAACATTCAAGAAATAAAATCCCGTAGTGGTAAAATTATTGCTGTGGTTACTGAAGGTGATACTACGGTAAAAGAAATTGCAGATCATGTGATTGAAATACCAGATTCTGAAGAAGCATTTTCGCCATTATTGACTACAATCCCGTTACAATTGTTATCATATCATATTGCGGTAATGCGTAATTGTAATGTAGATCAACCACGGAATTTAGCGAAGTCGGTTACGGTGGAATAAAAAATAAAATAACTTAAAAACTCCAATAGAATATTTGTTCTTTTGGAGTTTTTGTTTTTACTTACCATTAAAATCACTCATCGTGTTATTCAAACCAGCCGTACCAAAAGATTTTATAAGCTGGCAAGATTTATCCAGTCTTTCGAGTAGCTTAGCTTCCTCTTCGGCGTTCCATTTGCCCAGCACATAATCTACTTGTCTTCCTTTACTAAACTCAGCACCTACACCAAATCGAAACCGTGGATAATTTTGGGTATTTAATTGAGCATTGATGTCTTTTAACCCGTTATGACCTCCGGCACTCCCTTTGCCTTTTAATCGAATCGTACCGAAAGAAATATTTAAATCATCACAAATAACTAGTACATTTTCCAAGGCAATTTTTTCTTTGGTCATCCAGTATTTTACTGCTTTGCCAGTTAAATTCATAAAAGTTGAAGGTTTCAACAAAATAAATGTTCTGCCTTTGAACCTGAATTGAGTTACAGCTCCTAATTTTTTGCTTTCAAAGCTTATATCTTCCTTTGCCGCTAGTTCGTCTAGAATTTTAAAACCAATATTATGACGTGTATTATCGTATTCTGAACCAATATTGCCTAGTCCAACAATTAAGAATTTTTTCATATCGGGTTCTATATTTTTTGTGGTACCAAATAATGATTTTAGAAAGGCAATTAACCCCATTTTAAATACTTTTATAGCGTAAAAATAAAAAAAGCCCCGCGAATGCGAGGCTCTTTTTAAAAATATATAGAAAATACTATTCTTTAGCTTCTCCTTCAGCAGCAGGTGCAGCAGCCTCTCCGCCTTCGGCAGTTTCACCTTCAGCAGTTGTTCCTTCTTCGCCTTCTTCACCTTCTTCATCTTCAACCTCATCAACAATAGCAGCTCTTGCAGTTCTAACTTGCACAACTACCATGTCTTCTGGATGTAAAATTTCAAAATCCTCACTCATTACAGATTCAACAAATACCTTATCTCCAATTTTAAGTGTAGAAATATCAATATTTATAAAATCAGGTAAGTTAGCAGGAATTGCCCTTACTCTTAATCTACGATTAGGGAAACGCAATACACCACCATTAATAACACCAGGAGCGTTACCTTCTAATTTTACAGGAATGTTTAATGATACTGCCTTATCATCAAATAATTGATAAAAATCAATATGTAAAATTCTATCTGTAACAGGATGGAATTGAATATCTTGAACAATAGCGTTCAATTTTTCACCACCTTCTAATTCAATCGTTGCAGTATATACATTTGGAGTGTAAACCAAGTGTCTGAACGCTAATTCTTCTGCTGAAAAGTGAACAGGTTTTTCTCCTCCGTATAATACGCAAGGCACCTTTCCAGCATTACGTAAGGCTTTGGTTGCTACCTTGCCCACGCTTTCTCTTTTGGATCCTTTGATTGTAATCGATTTCATTTAATTGTTTATTTATTAATATTTAATTGTTTTTATGTTACATTAAAAACTGTCCGCTGATGGATTTATTACTCTGAACTTTGTGCATTACATCAGCAAATAAAGGGGCACAAGATACTACTTTTATCTTATCAATATGTTTTTTTAGCGGTATTGTATTTGTGATTAAAAGTTCTTCTAGTTTTGAATTCTCAATACGCTGATAAGCCTCTCCTGATAAAACGGGGTGAGTACATATAGCACGTACACTTTTAGCTCCTTTTTCCATCATTAAATCGGCTGCTTTTGTTAGTGTTCCTGCGGTATCAATCATATCATCAACTAGAATAACATTTCTACCTTCAACATTACCAATCAGCTCCATGTGTGAAATTACATTGGCTTTTTTACGTTGTTTGTAACAGATTACCACTTCGCTCTTTAAAAACTTGGAATAGGCATAGGCTCTTTTAGATCCACCCATGTCTGGTGAAGCTACTGTAATATTGTCTAAATTCAATTCTTTAATAGCTGGCAAAAATATAGTAGAAGCAAACAAATGGTCAACAGGCTTTTCGAAAAAACCTTGAATTTGGTCAGCATGCAAATCCATCGTAATCAAACGGGTGGCACCGGCAGCTTCTAACAATTTAGCTACTAATTTAGCAGCTATAGGAACTCTAGGCTGGTCTTTTCTATCTTGTCTTGCCCAACCAAAATAAGGAATAACAGCAGTTATGTGCCTTGCTGAAGCTCTTTTGGCAGCATCAATCATTAATAACATTTCCATCAAGTTATCAGAATTTGGGAAAGTAGAACCGATGATAAAAATACGACGCCCTCTGATAGACTCTTCAAAAGAAACTTGAAACTCCCCATCACTAAAAACATTTTTCTTAGATTTACCAAGCTCACACCCATAGGCTTGAGCAATTTCTTTGGCTAACTCAACGGATTGAGAACAGGCAAAAAGTTTAGGTTTAGGTATTTTTTGTTTCATTTTGAATGTAATGTTAGATATTGAATTTCTAACTATTTTAGTACCTTGGGTGGGAATCGAACCCACACTCCCGAAAGAACTGGATTTTGAATCCAGCGTGTCTACCAGTTCCACCACCAAGGCAGTACATACATATCTTCTTGGATATGAGGGTGCAAAAGTAAAAAATATTTTGATTCCCTAAACATTAAATTGTTATATTTATTTTTTAAACCAATTATCCTGATTATGAAAATACTACCTTCTAATTTTTCCGGTACAAAACTCTCCTTTTTAAGCTTGTTTTTTGTTATAATGTTCACCGTATCTTGTACTAAAAATAATTCTGAACATTATCAAATTGTCCTAAAGAACGGTAACGTAAATG
This sequence comes from Aureibaculum sp. 2308TA14-22, assembly GCF_040538665.1. Taxonomy (NCBI): domain Bacteria; kingdom Pseudomonadati; phylum Bacteroidota; class Flavobacteriia; order Flavobacteriales; family Flavobacteriaceae; genus Aureibaculum; species Aureibaculum conchae. Next base: position 3,159,368 of record NZ_JBEWXT010000001.1, on the reverse strand, counting down.
TTGGAGACGGAACACCTTCTAAGATTATGGATATAGGCATCAATGCGGACACCATCGCTTTTATCGGCAACATAGACCCTAAAAATGCCGATTCCGTTATTGATGTCTCTGGATTGATTGTTGCTCCCGGATTTATCGATATGCACGCCCATTTAGACCCTATTTTTAAACACCCTGATGCTAAAAGTGCCCTTACACAAGGTATCACAACTTCTTTGGGTGGTCCAGACGGTGGTGGCTTTTGGCCATTTGGGAGCCGCTTAGATTCCATTGCAGAGTTACCTTTGGGTATGAATGTTGCCTACTTGGTTGGCCATAACCAGATACGAAAAGCGGTAATGCAAATGGACAACAGAGAGCCAACCGTTGAAGAACTATCAAAAATGAAAACAATGGTATCTCAAGCCATGAACGATGGTGCTTTTGGAATTTCAACGGGATTAAAATACCTGCCCGGAGCATTTTCAAAAGTTGATGAGGTTATTGAGATGTCCAAATCGGCATCCGAAAAGGGAGGCATTTATACTTCGCATTTGCGTGAAGAAGGGCTGGGATTGTTGGAAGGCGTATCCGAAGCTATTCAAATTGGCGAAAAAGCGAACATCCCAATAATTTTAACACATCATAAAGCCATAGGAAAACCCGTTTGGGGCTTTAGCAAAAAAACCTTAAAAATGGTAGATTCCGCCAGAGCATTGGGCATTGACGTAATGATAGATCAATATCCGTACAACGCCAGTTATACGTCCATTTCGGTATTGATTCCCGCTTGGGCCAGGGCGGGAGGTCAAAAAGAATTCATTAAAAGAACCGAAAACAAGAAGCTGAAAGACAGCATTTTGGCGGGAATAGAATTCAATATTCTGAACGACAGAGGTGGAGGCGATTTAAACAGAGTTCAATTGGCAAAAACCCCATGGGACGAAACCCTTTCAGGAAAAACACTAAAATTCTGGGCAGAACGCGAAAATCTAGAACCCAATGCCAAAAACGGAGCATTATTGGTGCTGAAAGCTCAATTAACAGGTGGCGGAACGGCTATTTATCATGCTATGGACGAAAAAGACATTCAACGTATTATGCAGCACCCGCAAACTATGATCGGCTCCGATGGCCGATTAACCTATACCGATGATGAAGGTTGGCCGCACCCACGTTGGTACGGTACTTTTCCTAGGGTTTTGGGACATTATGTACGCGAATTAAATGTGTTGGACTTACCAACCGCCATCAAAAAAATGACTTCCATGCCTGCCGATAGACTCGGATTATCCAAAAGAGGAAGACTAAAAGTCGGTAATTATGCTGACATTACTATTTTTGATTCTGAAACTGTTATTGATAAGTCTATTTATACTGATCCGCATCATTATTCCGAAGGGATAAAATATGTATTTGTTAATGGAGTATTGACAATTAACGACGCCATGCTTACAGAAAATAGAGGTGGTAAGGTATTAAGGGGAATGGGTTATAAAAAATGATCTCATATTTTCAACCTAACCTTATACTTCTCTAACCAACCAACAAAAAGAATAATTAATAAAGAAAAAAGTAATGACTTTACAATACCAATACTTCCAGCGGTAAAAAATTCAGGCAATTTAAATGCCGTTAGAGCTATTAATGGATAAATAAAATAAGGCATTAAGTAACAGGTTAGCGTACTGGTACCCGCAGGCTTAATGAGTTTAGCCCATTTATAATACCCCAACTTATCGATAATAATAAATAAGACCACATACGTTAAATAGCCAATACCTATGCAAATGCTTGTCCATGATGGTGTGGCAAGGTTTTTCGATATGATAAATGAGGGTCTTATTAAAAAACCATAGCTAATAAGTAGTAGCCCTAAAATACTTATTATCACCAAGAATTGGTCTATTTTACCCTTTTCTTTAAATTTTAGAAACAAAGAAGTACAAAAAACACCCGCCATAACTAGTGCATAGTTTGAAGCACTAATTACAATTTTAAAAGCGGGCAAGCTTTCAAAAAAGCCAAACTCTTGAACATTCAAAAAGTTAAATAATAAAAAGATGGATCCAAGAACTGTTAAATTTCTACCCAATGCTAAATACACTATTACATTTAAAAAATAGGCCCAACCAATTAATCCTAAAATACCCCACCAATGTGGTTTCATCCAAGTGAGTTCTTCTAAAGTCCCACCTTTATAGATAAAAGCCAGATAGATTAAGATTAAAGCTCCAAGTGATTTTAAAGCTATAGTATGATGCTTTTTTATTTTTTTTATAGGTTTATAATGCAACCAAATGAGCAGTATGGCCGTTGCCATTAAGAGTTGCCAAATATATTTTGAAAAGGGTAAAGCATCATTATTAATATACTCGTAATTGACCATAAAAAATCCCATAACAAGCAAGGCAATAGTTCTTTCTAAGATGTGTTTGAAAATTTGAAAAGTATTGTCGTTTTTCTTTTTTCTTATATTAATAGCTAGAGGGATGGATAACCCAACAATAAATAGAAATAATGGAAAAATAACGTCGGAAAAACCCATGCCATCTTCATTTGTTTTGGTGTGTAATAACCATTTAGGAACATGGGTTATGGACCATAAATCGTTTACAAAAATCATAAAAAACATAGTTAATGCCCTGATAATATCAATGCTAAGGATTCTGTTTTTTGATATTGTAGTGGCGGCCATGTTTCCTTATTTTTCTAGCAAGGTTTTTAATGAAACAAAATCATAACCTCTTTTATCTAATTCTTGAATTAACGTTTCCAATTTTAAATAGAATTTATCAGTCCTTTTAGTATCTGTACCAATATGGCTCAAGAGCATAAATCCGTTGAGGTTTTTATCTGCTTCATGATTTAGAATCGAATTATAAATTACTCGGGTATCTTTATAATTTTTATCATCCGGTGTAGTATAATCAGCATGTGAAAGTGTACCAGGCGTATAATTTATCAGTGTTAATTTTTGCCTGTGTGCCCATTGGGTTATATATTCATCATTCCATTCATAAGGAGGCAAAAAGTAGGGCGTATCTTCCTTTTTTACACCGAACTTTTCCATTTCTTGATAGTTTGCATTCAAGTCATTTTTAAATTCCTTGTAAGTAACTAAACGCTTTTTTTCCTTTGTCCAATCGTTATACAACAAATGCTTGTCGGAATGAGCTCCGAGATAATGTCCATCAGCTACGGCTTGTTTTATAAAACCTTTAAAGTTGGGGTTTCTATAAAAATCGCCGGTCAAGAAAAACGAGGCTTTAATATTGTGTTTTTTTAACGTATTTAAAATATTCTCGGCCCCATCTGCAAATTCATGGCCTGTAAAAACCAAGTTTATATTTTTAGTATTAACATCGCCACGGATAATTGCCCTGGTTTTATCATAAACGAGTTCACTTTTTTTATGACCGATTCTTCTACTTTCATTTTCCATACTGGATAGATAATACACTAAACTTGCAGTACCGTCCATGGTGGGTTCGTTGGTGGAATAATCGCCTACATCATCGTGATAAACCACATAATCCGATTGGAATTCGGCATGGGCATCCACATTGTGCAACTTTAATCCGATTAGGTTATTAAAAATTGAGCCATAAACAGGACCATCTACCAATCCACCATCAGTTTGGTAATTATACAAGTGGTTTAACGAAGAATGCGGGTCTTCGGGATTGTCGCCATCTTCGGGCAATCCAACAATCATACTTGTGCCCCATGGGTTACAGCCAAAAAGCCAATCGCGTAAAGCAGCTTCCATTTCTAAATACTGGTTGTCATTCGTCAATTCTCTATACAATTTACATTGCGTAACCGCAGCGGTTACAAAATTGTTGGAGCACCAAATAAAAGGTGTACCCACTAAAAACGGATTGTTTTCACCTCGCTCTTGAAGCAATTCCAATCCTTTTTTGTAATAATTGACCACGATTTCTTTTTCGTTATTTTCGATTGCTGTTGCCAATTCAAAATGCCCAGCATTTAAAAAAGGATAGTATTGATAATGCCTGGCGGTATCCTTACCGATCCATGGAGATATTTTTTCTTTTGTGGCATAATTCAGGGCGTTTTTTTTATAATTGTCTTTACCCGTAAGTTTATATAATGAGGCCGCTGCAAGTTCCATATCATCATGCCAGTTTTCTTCTTCATAAAAATAGGGAGCACCGCCAGGAGCGGTTTGGCTTACGCCGGGATATTTTTGACCGTATTTAAAGGCATCCACGGCTCTATTGGGTAATTTTTTTACATAATCAGGAAAAAAAGGCTTTAATATATTCGCACCTAAGGCAAAAGCCGAGGCATATTTACCCGTTGTAGAAGCCAAGCCCGTTGAGCGGTTTTTATATTTTTTATAGCCTTGCGGTTTAGATGAGGCCAAATAAACGGGGCGACCTTTTAATTCAGGATGATAAACCACACTATCATGATTAGGTAATCTGTATCCTGCATGGTCCCTATCATCTGCAATTTGATTGTAAAATTCGGTTGGTGATGGATTCATTTTCAACAGCCAATCCATACCAAATTTAGCTTCATCAATAATATCGGGAATGCCATTTGGTCCTGGCAAACCATTGGCTTGATGTGCATCGGTAAAAGACTTAGGGTTTTCACGATACGACATAAGCAATTGAAATACCGCATTGGCTGAGGTTGCCGTGTATTGCAAATAATCCGAGGCATCGTGCCAACCACCGGTAACATCAATTCGTTGACCGTTTTTACCGGGATTGTAAACAATATAACCATCATCTAAATGACAGGAATCCGTTAAATACGGATTATAGCCACAACGCTGTTGCCTCATGTATTTTAATAGGAAATCTGCCGTACCATCATAGACATTATCATCAATTTTAAATATGGGCGATTTGACGTTTCCTGCAAGAATGTAATATTCCCCTTTTGCCTTTAAGTCGGAAAAATTCAAGCGGAACGAAGTTGTGAACGGTCCAAATGCTTCTTTGGCCGTAATTTTATCAGATATAAAAATGGTTTTATCGGTTTTTGCATCAACCAATGAAAAAGTTTTTACTTCAATAGTTCCTTTAGAGCCCAATACCGCTACTTTAACGGATTGTGGTAAATAGCCCAATTGGTTTATCCTAATCCATGAGGTTTCTTTTTTCAGAGCAAAACTCAAAAGAAGAAACGATATAAAAATACCAACTATTGTTTTCCTCATTAGTTTGAAAAGATGGTTTAAATTCTTTGTTTTTGAACCAATAAATATAGTACATTTAAATGTAATACTTATTTTCCCTGATTTACTGAATTGTTATTTTAGATGAGGAAATGGAGTATAAAAATTTACGAATTTGTAAGTTTAATTTAGGGATTAGAGGATAAGTTAAAATTGTTAAAATTGTTAAAAATTAACATTGTTTCTTAATGTTAACACAATTTATACTACATTTATTTATTAATTAACTCATTTAATATTAAAATGATTGCGAATAAAGCTGTAATTGGTGTTGCATTATTGTTTCTATTTATAGGCTGTAGCAGTGTTAAAAAAGTTAAATTTTCTAACCCTGTTGATACTACGACTAGACCTATTGCTAATCAAACTAAGAAAACCTATAAATTAGTTAATGTTGATGTTTATGCTAGCAACGAATTTGATGGAGCTAGATTAAATGGTTTTGAACAGGAAAATGATAGTACAGCTTTGGTTATTATCCATCCTGAAAACGCTCCTATAAATAATAGTGCATATTATGCGTTTAAAACATGGTCAACTACTTCTAAACCTTTCTATTTTAAATTTAAATACCCAAAAGGATATAAACACAGGTATATTCCTAAATTAAAAATAAATAATACTTGGGATATTATAGATTCTACTGCTGTTTTTAAACAAGACACTATAATAACTATAAAATTAAATTTAACCACAAGCCCTGTGATAGTTGCAGCTCAAGAAATCAATACCTCTACAGATGTAAAAAATTGGTACACTAACCTTGTGAAAGGGAAGGAAGATTTTGTAAGGGTTAAAAGTGCAGGAAAATCAAGACTAAATAGAAATTTACCCGTATTGGAAATTTCAAAAGGAGAAACCAAGAATAAAGATCTTATTGTGTTGATTACCAGACAACATCCGCCTGAAGTTACAGGTTATTTAGCTTTTCAAAGTTTTTTGACGACACTTTTAGAAAAAAATGAGCTGTCTGAAGAGTTTTTAAATAAATATCATATTTTAGCCTTTCCAATTATGAATCCTGATGGTGTGGACATGGGGCATTGGAGGCATAATATGGGTGGTGTTGACTTGAACAGGGATTGGGGCGTTTATAATCAGCCCGAAATAAAACAAGTAGTAAGTCATATTAATAAAACGCTTAAAAAGAATAAATCAAAATTAATATTAGGGTTAGATTTCCACTCTACTTGGTATGATGTTTTTTACACTAACACTATAAGGGAGAGTACCAATCTTCCAAATTTTGAAGAAAAGTGGTTTAGTGCTTTAGAAGAAAAAATACCTAACTATAAAGTAAATGAAGCATCTGCTAACAGCAACAGACCAACTTCAAAAGGATGGTTTTTAAATGGACAAAATGCAGTAGGGATAACTTATGAAATAGGAGATGATACTCCAAGAAAATTTATTGAAATGAAAGGTAAAGTTTCAGCCAAAGAAATGATGAAAATATTAATTAACAAAAAGTAAATAAAACAACTAACAAAAATAATTATTAACTAAACTCGATTAAACATGATTCGTAAATTGATTTTTTCTGTGTTTGCCATACTGATAACTAGTAGTTTTGTGTATGCACAGCGTACCGTAACGGGTACCGTAAACGATGCTTCTGGCCCGTTGCCAGGTGCTAGCGTTATTATTAAAGGTACAACCACCGGAACTACAACTGACTTTGACGGAAACTTTTCTGTTGATGTGCCTGAAGGTAATGCTACACTAGTAATTAGCTTTCTAGGGTATGTTACAAAGGAAGTTGCAGTAAGTGCCAATCAATCTTCTATTACAGTAACATTGGAAGAAGATTCACAAGCTTTGGATGAAGTAGTAGTTACTGCCCTTGGTTTCGTAGAACAACGAGATAAAATGGCTTCTACGTATTCTAAAATTGAAGCAGATAAATTAGTACAACCCGTCGAAAATAAAATTATTGATGGTATTGCTGGTAAAGCTGCAGGTGTAAGTATTAATGCAACTTCTGGTGACCCAGGTGCTGGATCTAACATTCAAATTAGAGGTACTAGCTCTTTAGGCGGATCAAGTCAACCTTTAATTGTTGTTGATGGTGTACCGTTAAATAATGATAATATTTCAGGTTCTGGTGATAGTGATGCTTCTGCGGGAGTTTCGCAACAATCACGTTTAAATGACTTAAACCCAGATGATATTGAGTCTTTTCAAGTATTTAAAGGAGCTTCTGCCGGAGCATTATATGGTTCAAGAGCCTTAAATGGTGTAATTGTAATTACTACCAAAAAAGGTAAGGCAGGTCGCTTAAACGTAACTTTTTCTTCAGGTATTTCTATTGATGAAATTGCTTATAAGCATCCGTTACAAAAAACGTTTGGGCAAGGTACAAACGGAAATTATAGCCCAACTTCAGCATTTTCTTGGGGTGATAGGATTGCGGATAGAAGTGGAGCAGCTGATGTTGTAGATACAGGTGGTCAATACTTTGAATCTTTGGTTACCGACAATATTATTTATCCTATTGATGATAAAAATTCAACAGAGGTTTATACCGATAGAAACTTTGATAAAGTATTTCAACAAGGAATAACTTATGATAACCGATTTACGGTGAGTAGTGGTAATGAAAAAGGAACTTTCTTTTTAAGTGGTGGACATGTAAGCCAAGAAGGTATTGTGAAAAGTAGTTATTATAAAAAGACAAACTTTACTGTAAATGCTACTTCAAATTTAACTAAAAAGTTAACGACCAATATTAAGGCAAACTATATCCATACAGGCTCAAATAGAACACAACAAGGCTCTAATACTGCAGGTTTGTATTTAGGGTTATTGAGAACGGCTCCTGACTTTGATATAACGGATTATAAAGGTAATTATGTGAGTAGTTCAGGTTCCGTTACTCCTTTCCGTCATCGTTCTTATAGAAGATATTTAGGAAATAGTGATAACGCTATTTATAATAATCCGCTTTGGACCATAAATGAACAGGAAAGTTCAGCAAACGTAAATAGACTAGTGGGTACAGGAGAGATGAAATATCAATGGAACGATAATATCACTACTATTTTAAGAGGAGGTGTAGATTTTTATGTAGATAGCAGGGTATATTTCTTTCCATGGTACACAGCAGGTTCTGCCCGTAGATATGGATTAATTGACGATGAAACTATCAACAATCAAGAATTTAATGGTGACTTATTGACCAATTTTAATTATGAATTGACAGAAAAGTTAAATACAAATATTGTATTAGGTTTTGGTTTAAACGATAGAAGACGTAAGCGTAACTATTCTACTGCAGATAATTTTATTGCTAATTTTAGAAGCCCTTTAGATCCTGCAGAAATTGCTCCTAAAGAAAATATTTCTTCAGAAACGACAAGAACATTAAGAAGAAACATTCGTTTTTACGGAACAGCTAATTTTGATTATGCAAATCAATTGATTTTACAATTAGGTGGAGCTTTTGAAAAGCATTCTACATTACCAAAAGATAATAACGGATTCTTTTATCCTAGTGCTGAATTGGGCTGGACCTTTAGCAATGCAATAGGAAAGTCTGACGCTCTTTCGTTTGGTAAGTTGCGTTTAGCTTACGGACAAGTAGCAAATGTACCTATTGCACACAGAGAGCAAACAGTTTTTGAAGTAGGTTCTTTTTCTACATTTTCTGACGGGATTGCCCTAGAAGATTTTGGAGGAGGATTTCAGTTTGATGAACGTTTGGGTAATGCAAATTTAAAACCCGAAATTAAAACAGAATATGAAGTTGGTCTTGATTTCCGTTTGTTCAAAAATAGAGTATCATTATCAACCACTTATTACACAAATAAGACTGAAGATGTTTTATTGACTATAGCAATTCCGCCTTCTTTAGGTTTTGATAATATTTATGGTAATGGTGCAACTATAGAAAATAAAGGTTTTGAAGTAGAGGCAAGGTATAACTTCTTAAAAAATGAAGATTGGAATGCATCAATTAGTGCAAATTTTAGTACAAATGAAAATGTTGTTTCCAAACTAGAGGGTGGTGGCGTTATCAACTTCACATCAGGAAGTTCAATAATTTCAGTAGCTAAAGAAGGAGAGCCATTAGGAATTTTAATGACTCAAGGTGCTCTTCGTGATGCCAATGGAGATATGATTTTAGATGCCAATGGTTTCCCTCAAGTTGATACAAGTGGTGACCTTATAGTTGGTGATCCAAACCCTGATTGGAGAGGCGGCATACAATTTGACTTGTCATACAAAAATATAAGTTTATCTGCTTTATTTGATACCAGTCAAGGTAATGACATGGCACAACGTACTCGATTTATTACATCATATTTTGGTACACATGCCGATGTTGGGAATACAATTACGCTAACTGAAGATTTAGTAAATCATGATGGTGACATAGTCACAGCTGGAACTACTGTTAGGGGTAATGTAGGTAATTTTGGTGGTGGTAATGTACTATTGGACGAGAACTATTACAGGACGCTCTATGGTTTTGGGGATGGTAAATTAAATGAATTTGCTGTTGATGATGCTAGTTGGACACGTTTTAGAGAACTTTCTTTGTCTTATACGTTAAATTCTGAGAGCTTTAAAAAAGCAACAGGTTTCCAATCTATTGAGTTCACTGCTTCTGGTAGAAATTTAGTAATTTGGACAGATGTGGTAGGTATAGATCCTGACGTTAACCAATTTGGTGTAGGTAGAGGAAAAGGATTAGATTATTTCTCTAATCCAGGTGCCAGAACTTATGCGTTCGGTATTAAGTTTAACTATTAATAAAATTTAAAAAAGAAATCATGAAGACAACATATAGAATTTTATTATCATTTGTTTTTCTATTCTCCGCAACCGCATGCGATGATTATTTAGATGTAAATGATAATCCAAATCAGTTAGTAGAAGTGCCTACAGGTACGCTTCTATTAAAAGGAACTTTACTGGCAAATGCTCAAGTACAGCAAGGTCATTTATCCAGAGTGTCAGGTTATTACACAGGAGGCTTAATCGGCTTAAATTTAGTGCAACAAACTATTTATAATTATGACTATACTCCAGGAGATACTAACGGAACTTGGGGACATATTTATAATGGTATTTTAGTTCAAAACAAAGAAATAAGAAGAGTTTCTCCTAATCTAGATATGCTTATGGCAATAATAGATATTAATGAGGCATTGGCAGTAGGTACTGCTGCTTCATTGTTTGGAGATGTGCCTTATTCTACAGCTGTACCCGATGATCCAAGTTTGAATTCACCTGACCCGACTTTTGATGCACAAGCAGATGTTTATGCTGCTATGCAGACTTTATTGGATAATGCGATAACTAAAATAGATAATTCTACTACATCAGTAGGCGATGAGGATAACTATTTTAATGGAAGTAAATCTAAATGGAGAGCTGCAGCAAATACGTTAAAAGCCCGCTACTATTTACAAACCAAACAGTATGCACAAGCATTAAATTATGTGGCTGATGGTATAAATAGTGCTTCAGGTACAATGGCTTACAATCCAATAGGAGAAGTTGATGGCAACAGTAACATACTTTACAACTTTGTTAATAGTAGTCGTGCTGGAGATATGACCGGAGAAGGTTCTTTTTATAGAGATTTAATTGACCCAGCCAATGCTAACGGCAGAAATAATGCTAAGACAGATGAGACCGCTCGCAGACAGTACTCTTACGTTAATGGTGATGGAGAACAAGCAGGCGGTATCGATGATCCTACAACGCCAATGAAATTGGTAAGTTACGAAGAAAATTTACTAATTTGGGCAGAATGTTTATTAAGAGGTGGTAATACGCAAGATGCTATTGATAAATTAAATGAGCTAAGAGCACACTTAAATTCTGGTAACGCTTTTAATATTATTAATGCAACTGATACTTACAAGTATGAGGCATATGAAATGGCTGATTTTGAAAATGGAGGTATGGAAAATACTGACGGTATTGATGTTGATAGAGCGGTATTAAGAGAAATTATTGAAGAACGTTATGTTACAGGTTTCACAACATTTATGCCCTTTAATGATGTGCGTAGATTGCGAGCATCAGATAGTGATGTAATTGTACCTTTTCCTTTAAACACGGCTTCTGCAACACAGAACCCACAAAGACTTTTATATCCGCAGGATGAAATTAATGGTAATGAGAATATTCCTAATCCAATACCAGATATATTTACCCCAACACCTGTAAATCAATAAAAATCTAATTTTTTCAATGAAAAAAGAGCTTGTTCTAAACCTTTTGAACAAGCTCTTTTATTTTAACTTATGAAGCTTAAACTCATAATATTACTTTTATTATTTGCCTCGCATTTAATTGCTCAGACTACTAATGGAGATATAGAAGATTACATCGGTGCTATTATTGACAATGCCCCTGGTAATTTAGGTGATGATTATTCAGAACCAAGTTTATCGCAATTGACTACTTGGAATACTACCATCGACTATTTACTAACGGATAATTTAACTAGTGCGAGATCTACAGTAAATGGACTTAATTATCAGATAACAGAATTTACGGACACCTCTATTACTCCAAATCAAGTTTTTTATGTTTTGGAAGAGAAATCTCCGCAATCAAAGTATTGGGGCACCTATGTATTTAGTAAAACCTCAACCCGTAACAATTTAATTATCCAAGCACCACATTCAAAATATGATACCAATACGGGTAAACAGGCAGTTTATTGTTTTAAAAACACTGTTGCAAAGGCTTTATTCATAAATGGTACACACCGTTGTAATAGTGATGATTTTTCCTCATGTTCGGGTACTACAAGTGTTTGTGGTAGTAGCGATTCGTATCGAAAATCGGATTTGGCTCATAATGTACATTCGGTTTTTCAAAAAACTACAGAAAATTTATTTATTGCAATTTCTAATTCTGTTTTTATACAATTACATGGTTTTGGTAAAAAAACTACAGATCCTTATGTTATTATGAGTAATGGAACCCGAGAAACACCTGCAACGGATTATGCAACTCAAATTAAAGATGCCCTGTTGGTTGAAGACAGTTCTTTAACTTTTAAATTAGCTCATATAGATACAGATTGGACACGCTTAATTGGGTTTACAAATACCCAAGGAAGACTCATTAACAATTCAGCAGATTTCTGCTTAACTTCTGCCTCAACAACTTCGGGGAGATTTGTCCATATTGAACAAGAAAAATCTAAACTAAGGAATAATGAAGCGGGCTGGAATAAAATGAGCAACGCTCTGGCATCTGTATTTGAATCAACCTTAAGTACTGACAACTATAATTTAGATCATCAAATTTCTGTATACCCCAACCCAACTAAAAGTGGTATTACTATCAAAGGAACGGATATTAATTCTATAGAAATTTATAACACGTTAGGGCAGCAGATTGAACTTTTAAAAAATTCTTCCAATGCCCCAACATTAAAAATTGATTTAAAGCCATTTTCAAAAGGCATTTATCACCTAAAAATTAATTCAACTTCTGGTATAGCTTCAAAAAAAATAATCTATTTATAATCTTTAATTTTTTTTGAGGTAGGGCGAGGCAATTTTCTTACTTTTGCCCGAAATTTTAAAAAAAGAAAAAATGAGTTCAAAAAAGAACATCACATTTGATGTATTGATAGAAATACCCAAAGGAAGTAGAAATAAATACGAATACGATTTTGTATTAAATAAAATACGATTTGATAGAATGTTATTCTCCTCAATGATGTATCCTGGTGATTATGGTTTTATTCCAGAAACTTTGGCGTTAGACAAAGATCCGTTAGATGTTTTGGTTTTAGGTACAGAACCTACTTATCCAATGGTGGTTATGGAAGTAAGACCCATTGGCGTTTTTCATATGACAGATGAAAAGGGTCCTGATGAAAAATTGATTTGTGTTCCAGTTTCTGACCCTTTATGGAATGATAGCACCGATATTTTCGATTTAACTCCACATAGACTAAAGGAGATTGAACACTTTTTCCAAGTATATAAAGACCTAGAAAAGAAAAAAGTAGATGTAGGCGGTTGGGGAAATGCCGAAAAGGCGGTTGAAATTTATCACAAATGTGTAGAGCGGTACGAAAAAAGCGATCATAAAAAAAATAGAACTTTTACTATTTAAAAAATAGGTTAAAAGCAACCCAATTATTTCCCTCCTTCGGAAAGGCTAGGGGCAATGTCATTTAGTTAAGAGATTATTTCATCAGGGATGTCAGGTTGAGCCTTTCGTCAGGCTCAAGACAGGCTTAGTCGAACCTATTGATTCATACGAATAGAAAATTCTCGACTCCGCTCGAATGGACAGTTTCGACCTTAACTAAATGACATTGTGGTCAGGGAGAGGTCTTTTTCATTAAACTACGTTATTTTATAACGTAGTTTTTTATATATATACAGTTTAAATTAAAACAGTTCTGGGTAAGGCAAAATAAAAAATTTCAGACTGCAATCAGTAGCCCAATCTTGATATAAGTAATGTTCCTTTTCAGTCTGTATAAAAGTTGGTCTATTTCAAGATATTTTTTATTACTTTTGCAAACGTTTGAAATATAAACTAACCTAATTTTAAATTCTATGGAATATATTGTAAATTATTTACCAGCTTTTGGTGTTTTGGCGTTATTGTTCGTGCTCATTAAAAATGTGTGGGTATCAAAACAAGATGCTGGTGATGCAAAAATGACTAAAATCGCTAAAAATATTGCTGTTGGTGCAATGTCGTTTTTAAAAGCTGAATATAAAGTATTGGCTGTTTTTGTTGCCGCAGTAGCCGTATTATTGTTCTTTAAAGGAAACAACGAAGTTGGTTCTAACGGTATGGTAGCGGTATCGTTTATAGTAGGTGCTATCTGTTCTGCCTTAGCAGGCTTTATCGGTATGCGTGTAGCTACCAAAGCAAATGTTAGAACTACGCAAGCCGCTAGAACATCTTTGGGGAAAGCATTGGAAGTTGCCTTTGCTGGTGGTGCTGTAATGGGCTTAGGTGTTGTTGGCTTAGGTGTTTTAGGTCTTAGTGGACTTTTTATGATATATAGTGGTCAAGGATGGGAATTAGGTGAAGTTTTAAATGTATTATCAGGGTTTTCATTAGGTGCATCTTCAATTGCACTTTTTGCTCGTGTTGGTGGAGGTATTTATACTAAAGCTGCTGATGTTGGTGCTGACCTTGTTGGAAAAGTAGAAGCTGGTATTCCAGAAGATCATCCATTAAACCCTGCTACAATTGCAGATAATGTTGGTGATAATGTTGGTGACGTTGCAGGTATGGGTGCAGATTTATTCGAATCGTATGTTGGTTCAATTATAGGTACAATGGTATTGGGTGCTATTTATGCAACATTACCTGAATTTCAAGGAGCATTTGACGGATTAGGAGCGGTTTATTTACCATTGGTACTTGCTGCTGTTGGTATTATAATGTCTATTCTAGGTACATTCTTTGTTCGTGTTAGGGATGGTGGAAACCCACAAACGGCATTAAATATTGGTGAATTTGGTTCAGCAGGTTTAATGTTGGTGGCTTCTTATTTTATAATCAATCAAATGTTGCCTGAATCTTGGGTGGCCGATGGTAGAACTTATACTTCCATGGGAGTTTTCTTAGCAACGATTGCAGGTTTGGTAGCCGGATTGTTAGTAGGTAAAGTAACAGAATATTATACGGCAACAGGTAAAAAACCGGTATTGTCAATCGTTAAGCAATCTGAAACAGGCTCGGCTACAAATATTATTGCAGGTTTAGGTGTGGGTATGATGTCAACAGCTATTCCGATTTTATTGATTGCTGCGGCGATTATAGTTTCACATAGCCAAGCGGGTCTTTACGGTATTGCAATTGCTGCCGTTGGTATGTTAGCAAATACGGGAATCCAATTAGCGGTTGATGCTTATGGCCCTATTTGTGATAACGCTGGTGGAATTGCTGAAATGGCAGAATTACCAAGCGAAGTTCGCGAACGTACAGATAAATTAGATGCCGTTGGTAATACAACTGCCGCTATCGGTAAAGGCTTTGCAATTGCTTCTGCCGCTCTAACGGCATTGGCTCTATTTGCCGCGTTTATGAAAACTGCAAATGTTACTTCTATTGATGTATCTAGACCAGATATCATGGCGGGATTATTAATTGGTGGTATGTTACCATTTGTATTCTCTGCACTATCTATGAATGCTGTAGGTCGTGCAGCTATGGCAATGATCGAAGAAGTCCGACGTCAGTTTAAAGATATTCCGGAACTAAAAGCGGCATTGGGCATTATGCGTAAGTACGATTCCGATATGTCAAAAGCTTCTGAAGCAGATAGAAAAATATTCGATGCTGCTGACGGTGTAGCTGATTATAGCAAGTGTATAGATATCTCTACAAAAGCTTCTTTAAAAGAAATGGTACTTCCAGGTTTATTAGCTATAGCTGTACCTGTTGCGGTTGGTTTTATTGGAGGTGCTGAAATGCTTGGGGGATTATTGGCTGGTGTAACTACTTGTGGTGTTTTGATGGCAATTTTCCAATCAAACGCTGGTGGTGCTTGGGATAATGCTAAGAAAACAATAGAAGAAGAGGGACGCAAAGGAACAGATGCTCATAAAGCTGCTGTTGTTGGTGATACCGTTGGTGACCCTTTTAAAGATACTTCTGGACCTTCATTGAACATCTTGTTAAAGTTAATGTCAGTTGTGGCATTGGTTATTGCACCAAGTATTTATATAGATTCAGATATGGTTTCCGCATATAACAACGAAAACAATCCAGCTCAACAAGAAACAGTAGTTGTAGCTGATGATGAAAATAAGGAGATGAAAGTATTGGTAAAAAAAGAAAATGGTGAGAAAAATGCTACTGTAATTACAACAACCGAAGTTGACGGTAAAAAAGAAGTAACCGTTAAAACTGTTGAAGGTGATGAAGTTGATTTGTTAGTAGCAAACCACGAAGAATAAAAATTCGATAAATAATTTTGTAAAACCGCCTCAGTTCTGAGGCGGTTTTTTTGTTTTAGAACTATTATCTTTACACCGTTTTGCTTGCACAATTTTCTGAACATATCGCCACAAATTTTCCTGAGTTAAAGGATAAAAGTCTGCTCATTGCCATTTCTGGTGGATTGGACAGTGTAGTGCTAACTGAACTTTTGCACAAATTAGAATATAATATCTCTTTAGCTCATTGTAATTTTCAACTACGTGATATAGATTCAGATCAAGATGAGATTTTTGTCAACGCCTTAGCAAACAGATTGGGTGTTTCGGTTTTTACAAAAAAATTCGATACAAAGGCCTATGCCAAAAATGAAAAGCTATCCATTCAGGTGGCGGCTAGAGAATTAAGATATGACTGGTTCTACACACTCATAAAGGAATACAGCTTAGATTATATTTTAACTGCCCACCATGCCGATGATAATCTAGAAACTTTTTTAATTAATTTAAGCAGAGGTACAGGTTTAGATGGATTAACGGGTATCCCTGAACAAAACGAAAATATAATCAGGCCTTTATTGCCTTTTAGCAGAAAGCAAATTATGCAATATGTCCAAGAGCATAATTTAGATTGGTGTGAAGATGCTTCTAATGCAGAAACTAAATATCTCAGAAATAAGTTGAGACATGAGGTAGTTCCGGCTTTAAAAAATACTAATCCACAGTTTTTAGAATCTTTTTCTAAAACAATTCAGCACTTAAAAGAAACACAGCAACTTGTTGAAGAGACGATAGGAAGTGCTAGGCAAAAAGTGATCCATTTTAATGAAGATGGGATTATTAAATTGGATATAAAAAAACTTCAAAAATTAAAACACACAAAAGCATACCTTTATGAACTGCTTAAGGATTATGATTTCACCGCTTGGAACGATATTTATGATTTATTAGAAGCACAATCAGGTAAATTTGTACTGAGCAATACGCATCGTGTATTAAAGGATAGAGATGTTTTAATTGTATCGTCAATTGAATCCGAATCAAAAAATGAAATCTATACTATAGACAATTTTCAAAATAGTATCCACACAGAATCATTTGAATTAGAAATTTCGAAAGCAAATCAATACTATCCTATAATACATTCAAATTTTGCTTTTGTAGATGCGGACAAGATTAAATTCCCACTAACTATCAGAAAATGGCAACAAGGTGATTATTTTTACCCATTCGGAATGCAAGGCAAGAAGAAATTAAGCAAGTATTTTAAAGACGAAAAACACTCATTACTGGACAAAGAAAATACTTGGGTATTAATTTCGGAGGATAAAACTGTATGGGTAATTAATAGCAGACTAGATAATAGATTTAGAGTGACGGATAACACAAAATCAATCTTAAAATTTGAATATAAACCTTGTTAAAAAGTTATATTTGTATCATAAAATGGAGAGAGAAATGGACAATAATATTGAAAAGAGAATACAACTTTTAAAAGAGAAGTACAACGCCATCGATCAAGACCTAGAAACGCAACTGGATGGCTTATTGTACAGCAAGCCCATTACCTACTGGGATTATATCCAGACCGATGCCCTATTGAATTTACAAATACAGCGTACCGGTTTTAAAGACGAAATGGTATTTATTATGTACCACCAGATTAATGAGCTTATTTTTAAAATGATACGTTGGGAAATAGACCAAATTGCTCATCATAATAATTTAACAACTAAATTTTTTACAGACAGGTTAATGCGTATTAGCCGTTATTTTGATATGCTTACCGCCTCTTTTGATATTATGGGAGATGGAATGGAACGTGAGCAGTATGCAAAATTTAGAGACACTTTAACTCCTGCAAGCGGTTTTCAAAGTGCCCAGTACAGGTTAATAGAATTCGGGAGTACTGAACTAATCAACTTGATTGATTATAGATTTAGAGCTAAAATTAACAGAGACACACCCTTTGAGCATGCTTTTGAACATTTATACTGGCAAGCAGCGGGAAAAGATTATAAAACTGGAGAAAAATCATTTTTACTTGACCAATTTGAAGAAAAGTATAAGAAAGAATTTCTTGATGTTATGAAAGAATATAACACTATTAACCTATGGTCTAAGTTTAAATCGTTGCCCAAAAAAGATCAAGAAGATATTGATTTGGTTAATGCTATGCGACATTTAGATTACACTATTAATATACAATGGGTAATGTCGCATTATAACACGGCAGGAAAATATATCGGTTCAGAAGATGAAGCTACTGGAGGTAGTGAATGGCGTAAATACATGCACCCAAAATATCAAAAACGCATCTTTTTCCCAGACTTATGGACTAAGGAAGAGTTTGAAAATTGGGGGATAACCAATTTAGAAAATTACAAAATATTGACTTGATTTTATCGTTTGATAATTATCAGAATAATGATGTTATATTTTTTTTGGAACAGTATTTGTATTTTACCTTACAAATCAATTAAACATGTATAAAAAGATACTATTTTTTCTTCTTTTTTCTTCTTTTGTTATACAAGCACAAAAGACTAAGCCTGCGTTTAAAAAAGGCGAGCTTTTAAAATACCGAATCAGTTACAGCAATTGGTTTAATGCAGGTAATGCTACGTTGGAAATAAAGGAAAGCTCAAATAATGGTAAGGCTTCTTTTCATATTGTGGGTAAAGGAAAAACCACTGGTGTAACAAGTTGGTTTTTTAAGGTAAGGGATGATTACCAAACCTATTTTTACAAAAACAATTTGCTTCCCTATAAATTTATAAGAAAAATTGATGAGGGCGGTTATACTAAAGATAAAGAAATACATTTTCATCAAAATAGTAATAAGGCAACCGTAAAAGACCATGAAAAGAATACAGAGAAAATGTATAGTACCCATAGTAATGTACATGATATGCTTTCAACCTTGTATTATTTAAGAAGTCAGGACATTTCTAAAATGAAAGCTGGTGACGAAGTTACGTTAACTATGTTTTTTGATGAAAAAAATTATCCTTTCAAGCTGCGTTTTCTAGGGCATGAGACCATTAAAACAAAATTTGGTAAAGTAGCTAGTGCCAAATTCAGACCTTTAGTACAAGCTGGCCGTGTTTTTAAAGCTAAGGAGAGCATTACAGTTTGGGTTAGTAATGATGACAATAAAATTCCACTTCGTATTAAGGCTGATTTAGCTGTGGGTTCGTTGAGAGCCGATTTAGACGTATATAAAGGGCTGGCAAACCCGTTTCCTATGATTTTTGATTAGGGAAACACATTAAAAAGTGTAAACAAAATTTAATAACTTTAACTTTATGGATTGTCTTTAAAATAGTAGTTTTGTGCTATTCTTTAAAAAAGACCTTCAAAATAAAGTGAAAAAAGTTATTTTTCTCCTCATAATAGTATTCCTCTTTTCCTGTAAAAGTGATAAAATTGATGAAGAACCGATCTCCTCAAAAATTGAAATTCCCGAACTGATTCAAAAATTTGGTTATACTTTAAATGATTATAAAGTTGTTGAAGACACTATCAGAAACGGTGATAGTTTTGGAGAAATATTAGATAGACATCATGTAAATCACACCGAAGTTTATAATATAGTAGAATCAGTCAAAGATTCTTTTAACGTTGCTAAATTACAGGTTGGCAAACCTTATGTTATTCTGGCAAAAAAGGATACTACGGAAAAAGCTCAAGTATTTGTATATCAACCTAGAATTACTGAATATGTGGTTATAGATTTTACAGATTCTATTTTTTACGAATTCCATAAAAAAGAAATAAAAACAGTTGTTAAAGAGGCCTCAGGAGCTATTACTGACAGCCTCTATGCCCTTTCTTTGGTTATGCAAGATAAAGGTTTGGATTATGCTTTGGTAAATGAAATGGCAGATATTTATGCTTGGACAGTTGATTTTTTCCATCTTCAAAAAGGAGATAAGTTTAAAGTTATTTACGAAGAGAAATTTATTGAGGACACCATTTATGCAGGGTTAGGAGAAATAAAAGCAGCATATTTTGAGCATAAAAACCAACCTTTTTATGCTTTTAACTTTACCACAGATTCAACCAAAAATGTTTCCGATTATTATGATGAATCAGCCAATTCATTACGAAGGCAATTTTTAAAAGCACCTTTAAAGTTTAGTAGAATATCTTCTCGATACAATTTAAAACGGTTTATAAGATATTATGGTAGGGTAAAACCACATAGAGGTACCGATTTTGCCGCGGGCGTTGGTACTCCAATTATGAGTACGGCAAATGGTACAGTAACTGAATCTAGGCGTAGAGGAGGGAATGGAAATTACGTTAAAATTAAGCACAATTCAGTGTACTCCACACAATATTTGCATATGAGTAAGCGTGCAGTAAAAAGAGGAGATTTTGTTAAACAGGGCGATATAATTGGTTATGTTGGAATGACCGGAAACACTTCAGGTCCACATGTTTGTTATCGTTTTTGGAAAAATGGTGTACAGGTAGACCCTCTAAAACAAAAATTGCCATCGGCTGAACCTATTGCAGATAGTCTAAAAGTAAATTACTTAAGCTTTATACAACCCTACAGACAGCAACTTGACGGTTTAATTCTCGATTAAATTTCGAAATACTTAATCCGCCGTTATTTATAATCGAATAATTAATATAATTTGTATCTAGGTACATTTGTTATTTCATTAAATTTGTAGTTATTCAAATAAAGATTTAAAATGGCGTTAAAAAATCAAAACCCAACTAAAACCATTGCTTGGAAGAGTTTACAAGAATCATATCAAGAGATTAAGGATATTGATATGAAAAAATTCTTTTTACAAGATGTGGATAGAAAAGAAAAATACACCTTGAAACACGACGGTTTTACCGTTGATTTTTCAAAAAATAGAATCAATGACAATGTTTTAACATCTTTGGTTGCTTTGGCTAATGAGGTTGATTTACAAGATGGAATCGATAAAATGTTTGCAGGAGATGTTATCAATGAAACCGAAAACAGAGCTGTACTGCACACCGCTTTACGGAACAAATCGGGCGGTGCCGTTACCGTTGACGGTAAAAATGTAATGCGTGAAGTAAACGCTACCTTAAAAAAGATAAAAGCATTTTCTAAAAGCGTAATCTCTGGCAAACACAAAGGATATACCGGCAAGGCTATAACCGATGTGGTGAATATCGGCATAGGTGGTTCAGATCTTGGGCCAAGAATGGTCGTTGATGCGTTGCAATACTATAAAAATCATTTAAAGACACATTTTATATCCAATATAGATGGTGATCATGTTATGGAAACCATCAAGGAACTGAACCCTGAGACGACACTTTTTGTAATTGTTTCCAAAACCTTTACTACTCAAGAAACACTGACTAATGCAGAGACTGTCAAAAAATGGTTTTTATCAAAAGGAGCAACACAATTCGATATACAGCATAATTTTGTAGCGGTTTCTACCAATTTGGAAAAAGTCTCAGATTTTGGTATCGCAACGGATAATATTTTTACCATGTGGGATTGGGTTGGCGGTCGATATTCATTGTGGAGTGCCGTAGGATTGTCTATTAGCCTTGCTTTAGGTTATAATAACTTTGACCAATTATTGACCGGTGCTAATGAAATGGATGAGCATTTTAAGACAGCTCCATTTGATAAAAATATTCCTGTAACATTGGCACTAATTAGCATATGGTACAATAATTTTTTCAAGACAGATTCAGAAGTAGTTATTCCTTATTCTCAATATTTGACACAGTTTGTACCCTATCTGCAACAAGGGTCTATGGAAAGTAATGGCAAATCGGTTGACCGTAATGGTAACCCTATCGATTATCAAACAGGTAATATTATTTGGGGAAATACAGGAACAAACGTGCAACATGCTTTTATGCAATTGGTGCATCAGGGCACAAAATTAATTCCGGTTGACTTTATCGGGTTTTCAGAATCGTTATACGGAAATTCTGACCATCATAATAAGCTGATGGCCAATTTTTACGCCCAAGCCGAAGCTTTGTATTTAGGTAAAACAAAAGAGGATGTCCATCTAGAATTAAAAACAGCCGGTAAACAAGATCAAATAACCAAGTTACTGCCGTTTAAAGTATTTCAAGGTAACAGACCTTCTAATACCTTGTTGATGGATAAGCTTACTCCAAAAAACTTAGGTAAACTCATAGCAACTTATGAGCACAAGACTTTTGTGCAAGGCTATATTTGGAACATCTATAGTTTTGATCAGTTTGGTGTAGAATTAGGAAAAGAATTGGCAAAAAAGTTTTTAACCTAATTTTTAAATTCTTAATGTTTTCAAATAATTAAGATAGGTTTTAAAACTTATTTTTTAATGGATTGAACATCAAAATACGGATTATGCTATCAATAAATTATTTATTAGATAACATTATCTTAACATTTGGTTGCCTATACCTTTGTTTATTTGCATTATCATTCAATCTTAAAAAAAATGAAAAATTTAAAAAACATTCTATCAATTGCACTACTATTGACTTTTACTGTGTCTTTTGCCCAAGACACCAATGCTCCGAAATTTGGGAAAGGACTTTTTAATTTAGTCGGACAAGACAGTACGTGGTCAATGAAAATTGCCACCCGTATGCAGTTTTTAGCTATTGCTAATTGGGAACGCGAAGATGGTAGTTATATCAATCCAGAAAGTAACTTTTTAGTTAGACGTGCCCGTTTAAAATTTGATGGTTTTGCTTTTAGTCCTAGATTAAAATATAAGATTGAACTGGGTTTGTCAAATAGAGATATTTCAGGGGCTTCTCAGTTCACAAGCAATGCCCCGAGATATATATTGGACGCCTTAATAAAATGGAATTTTTACGAAAATTTTGAATTATGGTTTGGTCAAACGAAATTACCAGGTAACATAGAACGTGTAATTTCTTCAGGTAATTTGCAGCAAGTTGATCGTTCACTATTAAACAGTCGCTTTAATATTGACCGTGATTTGGGAATACAACTGCGTCACAAAACTAAGTTGTCTAAAACGTTTGTTATGAGAGAAAAATTCTCTATAGCTCAAGGTGAGGGACGAAACATAACTTCTGGTAACCTAGGTGGTCATCAGTACACAGGACGTTTGGAGTTCCTTCCAATGGGCGAGTTCAAAAGTAAGGGAGATTATTCTGGCAGTGATTTAAAACGTGAAGAAAAACCAAAATTAATGCTTGCTGTAACTTATGACCACAATAATAATGCAGTTAAAAACCGAAGCAATCAAGGGTCTTATATGGTTACAGACGATGGTTTTTACCAGACTAACATCAATACATTATTTATTGATGCCATGTTTAAATATAATGGATTTTCACTAATGGCTGAATATGCAGATAGAGATGCTGATGATCCTCTTGCCAAAAATTCTGATGGTACCTTAACTGGTGACGAAGTGCAGGTTGGTAAAGGTTTAAATTTCCAAGCTGGTTATTTATTTAAAAGTAATTGGGAACTTTCTGGTCGCTATACAAATATTGAATTAGATAAAAATATAACGGGAAAAAACCCAGAAACCCAATACACTTTGGGTATTTCTAAATATATAGTTGGACATAAGTTAAAATTACAATCTGATATCAGTTACCTATCAATAGATGGTAGTAACAACGAATTAATGTACAGACTGCAATTTGATATACATTTTTAGGAAATTTATAAACTAGTTAGTTTAGGAATTTACTTGACGATTATGTTTTACTGATTAAAAGAGGGCTGCGGCCCTCTTTTTTTGACCTTATTATCTTCAAGACCTTTTTTAGATTAATTCTTATAACATTAAGATAACTTAACCATAACACTTTTTTGATTTTCCCTTAACCTTTACTTAATATTTGCATTGTTTCTTTGTATAATAAAACAACTAAAACTAAAAGATGAAGAAATTAGTAATTGTATTGTCCTTAGCATTATTAATGGGTGCTTGTGGCGAGAAAAAAGAAAAAGTAAATAGTCAAAACGGAACTAAGGAATTAGCTGGAACTATTAAAGTGGATGGTTCAAGCACCGTATTTCCGGTTACGGAAGCTGTTGCCGAAGAATTCAGATCTGAACAACCAAAGGTAAAAGTCACCATTGGTGTCTCGGGTACAGGAGGAGGCTTTAAAAAATTCTCAAGAGGAGAAACAAACATTTCTAATGCTTCACGTCCAATTAAAGACAAAGAAAAAGCGGCATGTGCTGAAAACAACATCAATTATTTAGAGCTTGAGGTAGCTTATGATGGCTTAGCGGTTTTGGTACATCCTGAAAATGATTGGGTTGATAGTTTTAATGTTGAAGAGCTGAAGAAAATTTGGGAACCTGCAGCTCAAGGTAAAATCATGAAATGGAATCAAATTCGTCCTGAATGGCCAAATGAAGAAATTCATCTATTTGGACCAGGTGTTGCTTCTGGTACATATGACTATTTTACTGAAGCAATTGTTGGTAAAAGCGGTTCTAGTCGTGGAGACTTTACCGCAAGTGAGGATGACCACGTATTGGTAAAAGGTATTGCTGGAGATAAATATTCGTTGGGATTTTTCGGACTAGCCTACTATACTGAAAATAAAGATAAATTGAAATTAATTGGAGTACATAATGGGACTGAGGTTGTAAAGCCAACATTAGAAACAGTTAGTAATGGTAGCTATAGACCATTATCAAGACCTTTATTTATTTATGTAAACAGTACTTCAATAAAGCAGCCTGAAGTGGTAGAATTTGTTAATTTTTATATAGATAATGCAGGAAATTTGTCTAAGGATGTCGGTTATATTCCACTACCTATAGAAAATTATATTAAGCAAACTGAAAATTTCAAAACTTTTGTTGAAAGTAACAAATAAACAGAGGTTTTACTGAGGAATCAGGTGCTTCTGTCACCTGATTTCTTATATTAAATAAATAGTATATGCGTAAAATAAAGGAATTAATTATTGAAAAATCCTTGTTTTCAAGTGCTTTAATTACTATTGCTGTTACTGTTGGTATTGTTTTAGTTTTAGCTTTTGAAGCTTTTCAATTTTTTAGCGAAGTTTCTATTATTGACTTTTTTACTGATACGCAATGGACTCCCTTATTTACTGACAAACATTATGGAATTTCAGCACTACTGTCGGGAACGTTATTAACCTCTTTTATTGCTATTGCCGTTGCATTACCTGTAGGTTTGTCTATTAGCATTTACTTAAGCGAATATGCCCCAAGAAGTTTTAGAAAGACTATAAAACCATTATTAGAATTACTGGCTGCAGTTCCAACTGTAGTTTATGGTTTTTTTGCTCTAGTAGTTGTAACTCCATTTTTACAGCAAATTTACCCTGATTTGTCTGGATTTAACTCGTTATCTGCGGGTATTGTAATGGGCATAATGATTATTCCTTTTGTATCTTCTTTAAGTGAGGATGCCTTGTATGCGGTTCCAAGCTCACTTAGAGAAGCCTCATATGGTATGGGAGCTACAAAATTACAAACAGCTTTTAAAGTTGTTGTGCCAGCTGCTTCATCAGGTATAGTAGTTTCAGTAATATTAGCAGTTTCAAGAGCTATAGGTGAGACAATGATCGTTGCTATTGCTGCGGGACAACAACCAAGATTAACTCTAGACCCAACTGTTCCAGTAGAAACCATTACGGCTTATATAGTGCAAGTTAGCTTAGGAGATGTGCAACATAACTCTATAGAATACAGAACAATTTTTGCTGCTGGTATTACACTATTTGTTTTTACTTTCTTATTAAATAGTATTAGTTATAGAATAAGAAAAAAATATCATGAAAAGTATGAATAACCTTCAAAAGAATAAGATAAAAGACAAACTTTTTAAGTTTTGGGGTATATTTTGCACTTTAATTGGTCTGATATTGCTTACCGTATTTATTGGAGATATTTTAATTGACGGATTAGGCAGGATAGATTGGTCTTTTATAACTAATTTGCCTTCTAGAAAAGCAGAAAAGTCAGGCATTTTCACGGCTTTAATGGGAAGTATATGGATTCTGATTTTAACGACTCTCATAGCCTTTCCTCTAGGTGTGGCAGCTGGTATTTATTTAGAGGAGTATGGACATAAAAATAGATTTGCAGGATTATTGGAAGTCAATATTTCTAACCTGGCGGGAGTTCCTTCTATAATTTATGGATTATTGGGACTAGAAGTTTTTGTTAGAATTATGGGTTTGGGTGCAAGTGTACTAGCCGGTAGTTTAACATTATCGCTCTTAATATTACCTATCATTATTGTTGCAACCAGAGAAGCAATAAAAGCTGTTCCTTCTTCTATAAAAGATGCGTCTTATGCTTTAGGAGCTTCAAGATGGCAAACCATTTGGCATCAAACATTACCTGCATCAGTAGGAGGGATTTTAACAGGAGTCATTCTGGCATTATCAAGAGCCGTTGGAGAAACCGCTCCGTTAATCGTAGTTGGGGCTTTAGCTTATGTACCTTTTGCACCGCAAAATCCGATGGATGAATTTTCTGTTTTGCCAATTCAAATATTCAACTGGATTTCCAGACCGCAACATGGGTTTATCGAGAATGCCGCCGCTGCCATTATCATATTATTGTTAATTACTTTTATTATGAATGGCATAGCTGTATATTTTAGAAATAAATGGCAAAAGAAATTAAAATAACTATGGAAGAAATAGTATTAAATACAAAAAAAGATAAAAATAAAGATTTAACTGACCAAACAGCGTCAAGGTCAAGAATTGAAGCTAAAGATGTTAAAGTTTGGTATGGTGATTTTGAGGCCATAAAAGGCGTAACCATTAGTATTAAACCCAATACCGTAACTGCATTCATAGGGCCATCAGGTTGCGGTAAATCTACATTTTTAAGACTTTTTAATCGCATGAACGATTATATTGATGTGTTTAAAATGTCGGGAAAAATAAAAATAAATGGGGATAATATTTACAAGAAAAAAGTAAATGTAGAGGAGTTACGTAAAGAAATTGGCATGGTTTTTCAAAAGCCGAATCCGTTTCCTAAATCCATTTTTGAAAATGTTGCATATGGGCTTAAAATACAGGGAATAAAAGATAAAAAATTTATCAACGAAAGAGTAGAAAAATCATTGAGGCAAGCGGATCTCTGGGAAGAGGTTAAAGATAATTTGAAAAAATCAGCTCTAGCTTTATCAGGAGGACAGCAACAACGTTTGTGCATAGCCAGGACACTAGCGGTTGAACCTTCCATCATTTTGATGGATGAACCTACAGCTTCGCTTGACCCTATTTCAACTTCTAAAATTGAGGATCTTATTTTTAATCTAAAGGAAAAATATACCATTATAATTGTGACGCACAATATGCAACAAGCAAGTAGAATTAGCGATTACACGGCTTTTTTCTATATGGGTGATTTAATTGAGTACGATAAAACAAAAAAAATATTTACCAACCCTCAAAAACAACAAACCGAAAATTACATAACAGGACGTTTCGGATAAAACAATATTATTATGGTAGAAAATGCAGAACAACATCGTGTAGCACTAAATGAAACGGGTTATGAAATGCTGATCTTATGCAAATCACAATTAGCAAAGGCAAGAGAAGCCCTAGTTAATAACGATACTGATCTGGCAGAAGAAGTAATTAATACCGAAAAACGTGTTAACTCTTTAGATTTGAAAATTGTCAAAGATTGTGAACGATTTTTGGCTTTGTATAATCCTGTGGCATCGGATTTAAGATTTATCATGGCAGTTCTTAAAATTAATTATGAATTAGAGCGGATAGCAGACCACGCCTATAATATCTCAAAATATGTTGTAGAAGAAGATAAAAAAGTTGCACCTCATTTATTGAAAGTATTGGAATTTGAGAAGATGTACGAAACCATAGACTCTATGATGGATTATATTACTTTCGCCTATACTGAGAATGATGTGAAAATTGCAAGGAAAGTCTTTAAAAAAGACAAGATTTTAGACAAAATAAATAGTAACTCTTTTAAAACTCTTGAAGAAGAAATAAAGAAAAACAATACTATTATACATCAAGGATTATTACTACTTTCTGTGGTTAAGAAGTTAGAACGCATTGGCGATCTTATTAAAAATATTGCTGAAGAAATAATATTTTATGTAGATGCCGAGGTTGTAAAGCACAAAAAGAAAAAATAGATTTTATAACATTATGCCTGCCTTATACTTTGGAGAAAGTAACCAAAGGGTAAATACATTTATCTTTATTATGTTAATTGTTAACACTATGTTAACATTAGATGTTTTTTTTTAAATTACGTTTGCACTGTTACTTTCAACCTAAAGTTTATGGAAAATATTTACATTTTGATGGTGGTTGCACTTGCTATCCTCGCAATTGCAGACCTAGTAGTTGGCGTTAGTAATGATGCCGTTAATTTTTTAAACTCCGCAGTAGGTTCAAAAGCAGTATCCTTTAAAACCATTATGATAGTTGCCAGTTTGGGAATAGCTTGTGGAGCTGTTTTTTCTAGTGGTATGATGGAGGTTGCCCGTAAAGGTATTTTTGTGCCAGGTGAATTCTACTTTAATGAAATCATGATTATCTTCATGGCGGTTATGATAACCGATATTTTATTACTCGATTTTTTTAATACCTTAGGGATGCCAACTTCAACTACCGTATCGATTGTATTTGAATTACTTGGTGCAGCGGTTGCAATGGCTCTCATTAAAATTAGTGCTGATAGTGGTTCCTTTTCTGAGCTAACTAATTATATTAATACAGCTAAGGCTACGGAAATAATACTTGGAATTTTAGGTTCTGTTGTAATTGCATTTTCTGTAGGTGCTCTTGTTCAATATATTTCTCGTCTATTATTATCTTTTGATTTTGAGAAGAAAGCAAAATGGGTAGGTGCATTATTTGGTGGGGTGGCATTAACGGCAATGGTTTATTTTATATTAATGAAAGGGATTAAGGGTGCAGATATTGCTAATCAGAGTTTTGATATAATTGGCGGTGCTACTATTAAGGATTTTTTAGAAAACAATGTATTGCCTATCATTTCAGTTAGCTTTATTATTTGGTCACTACTCTCTTATGTATTTGTTGCCTATTTAAAAACTAATATTTATAAGTTAATCATTATAGTAGGCACTTTTGCTTTAGCATTGGCTTTTGCTGGGAATGATTTAGTAAACTTTATTGGTGTGCCAATTGCTGCCTGGCAATCGTATCAGGCATTTATGGATCCGTTAGTTAATGTTGACGGATTAGCTGCAAATGAATTTGCAATGGGTATTTTAGGTAAGAAAGTTCCAACGCCAACATTATTGTTGTTTGTTGCAGGAATGATAATGGTATTGACCTTATGGTTTTCTAGTAAGGCAAAAAGTGTTTTAAAGACGTCTATAGACCTTTCTAGTCAAGGAGAAACTCAAGAACGTTTTAATCCTAATTTTATATCTAGGAGCTTGGTAAGAGCTTCAATGTTAATTAGCAAATATACGGCATCAGTAGTACCAAATTCAGTTCAAAATCATATAGAAAAACAGTTTAAAAAGCCTGTTATTAAGCTAACAAAAGGTAAAGACCACGAACTACCAGCTTTTGATATGGTTAGGGCTGCTGTTAACTTAATGGTTGCTGGAGTGTTAATATCTATTGCTACTTCTTATAAATTACCACTATCAACAACTTATGTTACATTTATGGTAGCAATGGGTACTTCATTGGCCGATAGAGCTTGGGGCAGTGAAAGTGCCGTTTATAGAGTTGCAGGTGTACTTAATGTTATTGGCGGATGGTTTGGTACAGCTTTAATTGCTTTTATTGCAGCTGGTACTGTTGCTTATCTTATCCATTTAGGTGGACCAACAATGATTGCAGTATTATTATTACTGGCCATTTTGTTATTAGCTAGAAATTATGTAGGTCATGTAAAAAAGAATAGAGAGATTAAAGTTGAAGATAGCTTAAACAAAGCCGAAAGCAATTCCATTCATGGGGTAATTGAAGAAAGTGCAGATAATATTTCCAAGGCTTTAAAAAGAGTAAGCAAAATTAACCATATAACAATTGATGGTTTAATTAATCAAGATTTGACTGCTCTGAAAAAGGCAAAGAATACGGTTTTAAAATTAGAATCTGAAATTGAGAATCTTCAAAATGACATTTTTTATTTTATAAAGGATTTGGATGATTCTTATTTAGGTGCCAGTAAATTTTATATTGATGTTATTGGGAGTATACAAGATGTAGCACAGTCATCTAGTTTAATTGCAAAAGTTAGCCACAAACATGTCAATAATAATCACAAATCGCTAAAGAAAAAACAAGCCGAAGAGTTGCTTAATATAGATAGGAAATTAATACACCTTTTTGATCAAATTCGGGGAGTATTTGATTCAAGAAAGTTTGATGAAATAGTTCCAGGTATCATAGAGCAAAAACAAATCTTATTAGATGATGTTCAACAATCAATACAAAAACAAGTTGAACGGACTAGAACAGAAGAATCTAGCCCTAAAAACACTACATTATATTTCAGTATTTTATTAGAAACTCAAGATTTAATTAAGGCAAATATGAACATTTTAAATTTGTATTATGATGAGCACCGTAGATCAAATGAGATTTTAGATATTGAGGTTGAGGAATAGAATAAATTTAAAAAACACCTCATTAATGAGGTGTTTTTTAAATCAAGTATCACCATTTTCTAACAACGAATCCTTACCACCATAAAGAAGCTCTGCTACTTCAATCAGTTTCTTTATAGTATCATTTACGTTGCTATAATCATTAAATAATGAAGATGCCATTTCAGGAGTAATCAAATTCTTTCTAATTAACTTGTCAATAGATTTATGACTTTTTCTATTATTTTCTTTGGCATCCTTCTTTAATCGAGTTAATTTTTCAGCATATTCTTCAGGATTATCCGCCTTTCTAAACAAATAAATAACTCGTAATACTTTTATTATTTTTTTTCTGAAATAGTCATATTCATCTTGTAAATGCTTATTATCAATATTGGCAGAAAAATTTATATTTTTATTTAATTCCCGCACATCTTTAATGATTTCGACCATTTTACGATTGGCAATTTTAATCTCATTTATTTTTTCAGTTTGTCTTTGGTTTAGTTTTAAGTTGTTTTGTGCAGTTGAAGCATATCTAATTATTTCACCATAAATAGATTTTACTTTTTTATAGTATAATTCTTCTACATCAACCTCCATAACTTCTACAGTCTTTTTAACGATATCTTTAGGCTTTTCGTTTGATTTAATATCCCCTCTGTGTATATTCAAACCATGTGCAACAATTTCAAAAATGGCATTTTTATATAAATACTTAGATTCATTAATTAAAGCAGATATAGCTGAGCCAGGAAACTCTAAAACGGCTTCATTTAAGTATTTAGGTTCGTCAATATCTTTATCTGTTTTTTCTTTAAAAAACCGTAATAAAAATCGTTCTAATCTTTTAATAAAAGGAATCATTAAAAGGACTCCTAAAATATTAAATATAGTATGAAATAGAGCTAATTTTAAAGTGTAATCAGTCGCTGAGATACCAAAAGCTTCAGATAAATAATCTACCAAATTGGCCAAAGGGAAAATCAATGCTAAAGCTACAATGCCAGTAACTACATTAAAAATTAAGTGGGCTCCTGCTAGTCTTTTACCAGCAATATTTGAACTTAAAGAGCCTAAAACTGCAGTAATGGTAGTTCCTATATTGGCTCCTATAGCCAATGCTAAAGCATTTTCATATTCAATTTGTCCAGCAGCCAACGCTGTTAAAATTAATGCCAATGTTGCACTGCTAGATTGTAATATGGTAGTAATAACAATGCCCAATCCGGTATAAATAATAACTCCTAAAACCCCAGAAACGGCATATTGAGTTAAATCTATATACTCCTTAAATACATCAAACCCTTCTTTCATATAGTGAATACCAAGAAAGAAAAACCCTAATCCTGCTAATACGTTTCCTATACCTTTTAATGAAATCTTTTTTTGGAGAGAAAATATAATTCCAAAAACCAACATAGGCATAGCTAATGCAGATATTTTAATTTTTAGACCAAAACCAGCCACTAGCCAAGCTGTAGCTGTAGTTCCAATATTGGCTCCAAAAATTAACCCTATGCCTCCTGCTAAACTAATTAGCCCAGCACTAATGAATGAAATGGTAATTACTGAAACTAAAGAGCTTGATTGAATAAATGCTGTTACTAATGCTCCTAGGCTTATACTTTTATAAAGCCTATCGGTAGCTTTTTTTAAGATATTTTGTAATGGCCCCTTGGTAAATACTTTGAAGCCTTCCTCAAGCATTATCATGCCAAAAAGCAATATGGCAACACCAGCTGCTATAGTTTTAAAGTTTGGACTGAAGTATAAAATAATACCCAAAACAACTAATAGAACAAAAAAGAATGCTTTTCTAATCATGTTATAGTTCAGTTATTACAATGTTAATTTAATGTAAAATTAACGTTAACTGAATGTAAATATAAATAATTAAGATTATTAATTCTATTTAGAATTTAGAAACTATCCCAAAATTTATATAGTTTAATACTTCAATCTATTATATTTCAAACAATGTTCAGAATTAAAATGAAGAGTAATATTTATTGTTTTGAAAAATAAAAAATCTCGAAACCAATTTAGCTTCGAGATTTTTTAAATTAAACAGAACTAATTTTTTTTGAATCTAAACTAAGATCCACACATTAAACAATCATCATCACCTTGACTTTCTTTAGCCAAGGCAATCATTGCTTTATACTCTTCTGGTGTCATTGAAGTATCATCTGAAATTACGGGAGTTGAAGATTTTTCAACATTCACTTGTGTTTCAAGTGCCACAGCTTCTGGCTTCTTAATTTCTTCTTTCTTTGTGTTAGTTAAGGTAAATTGAGTAGCATTTACTGCTGATTTAGTTCTTAGATAATACATACCAGTTTTTAAGCCAGATTTCCAAGCGTAATAATGCATTGAAGTCAGTTTACCATAATCAGGATCTTTTAAGAATAAGTTCAACGACTGAGATTGATCGATAAAATATCCTCTTTGACGAGCCATATCTATGATATCTTTCATGCTCAATTCCCAAACTGTTTTATACAAGTCTTTTAATTCTTGTGGAATTTCCTCGATATGTTGAATAGAACCATTTGCACGCATAATACTTTCTTTCATTGTATTGTCCCAAAGATTAAGCTCTACTAAATCTTCTAACAAATGCTTGTTAACCACAATAAACTCTCCCGAAAGTACTCTTCGAGTATAAATATTTGAAGTATAAGGCTCAAAAGCTTCGTTGTTTCCTAAAATCTGAGAAGTAGATGCTGTTGGCATTGGTGCAACTAATAACGAATTACGCACACCATGTTTCATTACATTTTTACGCAATTTTTTCCAGTCCCAATTTCCACTAAGATCATCTTCAGAAACATTCCACATATTAAATTGGAATTCGCCTTCTGACATTGGAGAACCTTTAAATGTAGAATAGGCTCCTTTTGCTTTAGCAATTTCCATAGACGAGGTTACTGCAGCAAAATAAAGTGTTTCAAAAATATCTTGATTTAGTTTTTTGGCTTCGTCAGAGGTAAACGGTAAACGTAACATAATAAATGCGTCTGCTAGTCCTTGAATACCTAACCCAATTGGTCTATGACGGAAATTAGAATTTTCAGCTTCTTTTACAGGATAATAATTTCTATCAATTACCGTGTCTAAATTACGAGTTGCTTTTTTTGTAACGTCAAACAACTTTTTATGGTTAAAATATTTTTTACCTTCAGCATCTTCACTAATAAACATAGGCATTGCAATAGAAGCCAGATTACATACAGCAACTTCGTCTTTTGCCGTATATTCCATAATTTCGGTACATAAATTTGAAGAACGGATTGTACCTAAATTCTTCTGATTCGATTTTCTGTTTACCGAATCTTTATACAACATGTAAGGTGTACCCGTTTCAATTTGAGATTCTAATATTTTCTCCCATAACTCACGAGCTTGGATGGTTTTTCTTCCTTTTCCTACTTTTTCATAACCTTCATATAATTTTTCAAATTCGTCACCATAGGTATCAAATAAATGCGGACACTCGTTAGGGCACATCAACGTCCATTCACCGTCTTCTTGTACGCGTTTCATAAATAAATCAGGAATCCACATGGCATAAAATAAATCGCGAGCACGCATTTCTTCTTTACCGTGATTCTTTTTTAAATCTAAAAAGTCGAAAATATCAGCATGCCAAGGCTCTAAATACATAGCAAAAGAACCTTTACGTTTACCACCACCTTGATCTACATAACGTGCAGTATCGTTAAAAACACGTAACATAGGTACAATACCGTTTGAAGTACCATTAGTACCTCTAATGTATGAACCTGTAGCCCTAATATTATGCAAAGACAAGCCAATACCGCCAGCAGATTGAGAAATTCTTGCGGTTTGTTTTAGCGTATCGTAAATACCATCTATACTATCTTCTTGCATTTGCAATAAAAAACAAGATGACATTTGTGGTTTTGGTGTACCTGCATTAAACAAAGTAGGAGTGGCATGAGTAAAATATTTTTTACTCATTAACTCATATGTCTCAATTGCCGCATCAATATCATCTAAATGAATACCGATAGACACACGCATTAACATATGTTGAGGACGCTCAACTATGTTTCCGTTTATTCTTAATAAATATGATCGTTCTAAAGTTTTAAAGCCAAAAAAGTCATAATTAAAATCACGATTATAAATTATGGTAGAATCTAATTTTTCAGCATTCTTTTGAATAATTTTATAAACATCATCAGCAATCATTGGTCCTTTTTTACCAGTACGTGGATTTACGTATTGGTACAAGTCCGTCATTGTATCTGAGAATGATTTTTTGGTGTTTTTATGTAAGTTAGAAACGGCAATCCTAGCAGCTAATTTAGCATAATCAGGATGTTGAACGGTCATAGTAGCGGCAATCTCAGCAGCTAAACTATCCAATTCAGAAGTTGAAACACCATCGTAAAGCCCTTCAATAACACGCATGGCAACTTTTACAGGATCGACCAGTTTGTTTAATCCGTAACACATTTTTCTTACCCTAGAGGTAATTTTGTCAAACATTACTGGCTCTCTCTTTCCGTCTCTTTTTAGTACATACATAGTTATTGTTGGTTATTAAAGTTATTAAAGTTTAGTTAGGGTATTTTAAAAATCAGCATCAAAACTAATGCTACCTGTCCCACCAGATTTTACACCAGCTTTTTGGTATTCAGAAACTTTTTTCTCAAAGAAATTAGTTTTACCTTCTAAAGAAATCATTTCCATAAAGTCGAAAGGGTTGGCTGAATTATATACTTTTTCGCAGCCAAATTCTACTAAAAGCCTGTCAGTTACAAACTCTAAGTATTCAGTCATTAATTTGGCATTCATGCCAATAAGACTGACAGGAAGCGATTCTGTTATAAAACTTCTTTCTATATCAAGGGCATCACAAAGTATTTCTGTAATTCGAGCCTTCGGCACCTTATTTACCATGTGATTGTTATGTAGGTGCACGGCAAAATCGCAGTGCATGCCTTCGTCTCTAGAAATTAACTCATTTGAGAATGTAAGTCCAGGTAAAAGGCCTCTTTTCTTTAGCCAAAATATAGAGCAGAAACTTCCAGAAAAGAAAATACCTTCAACGGCAGCAAAAGCAATCAGACGTTCTGCAAAACTAGGGCTATCAATCCATTTTAATGCCCATTGTGCTTTGTCTCTAATAGCAGGAAAAACCTCAATGGCTCTAAATAGCTGGTCTTTTTCCTTTTCGTCCTTTACATAAGTATCTATGAGTAAAGAATATACTTCAGAGTGAATGTTTTCCATCATAATCTGAAACCCGTAAAAGAACTTCGCCTCAGTATATTGTACTTCTGACACAAAATTCTCTGCTAAATTTTCATTAACAATGCCGTCAGAAGCTGCGAAAAATGCTAGTACGTGTTTTATAAAGTATTTTTCGTCGTCAGTTAATTTGTTATTCCAATCCGTAACATCTTTTTCTAAATCAATTTCTTCAGCGGTCCAAATACTAGCTTGTTGTAATTTATACCATTCCCATAAATCTGGATGTTGGATAGGGAAAATTACGAATCTGTTATCATTGGGCTGTAAAATTGGCTCTACTTGCGACATATTACAATTAGTTTAAAAAAGTTAGAAAAAATAGTTGCTGGATTTTTTGATAAAACCGAGTTCACAAAGATTGATTTTTTTGGCGAAGAATCAAAGCCATAATTATTCACAAAACACGTGAAGTTTTTAACAAACACGTTAAAAATTGTTTATTACTTAGAAAAATAAATAAGAATAAAGTACTGGTTATCAGTAGAATAAAAATAGGTTTATTTAGTGAACCATTACGTTTACTAGGGTTGCGAAGTTCTGCTTAAAAACAAAAAAAGAGCCAATTTTATTTGGCTCTTTTTTCAATAAAATTGATTTACTTGAATTACAACTCAAATAAGACTCCAGCAGCAATTACAACTTGGCTAAAATCACTAATCGTATATTTTACTTCGGCAAAAGCACTTAAATTATCAGAAAAAGACCATCTACCTCCGCCACCAAGATTCAGCCCTAAGGCATTTCCTTCATTTTGTCTTATTCCATCATCTCCAAATCTAAATCCTCCATTCTTATAACTAGAATAATTTAAGCCTGCTAGAGGGTAAACATCCAATTCATCCATCATCACTTCAATTTTATAATGTCCGTTAACATCCACCGCAAATAAGTTATTTTTGTAAGTATTATCTACTAACCTAGCTTCTGATCCTGAAAAATAGGATACACTCGGTGAAATGGCAATATTTTCCATAATTTCAAATTCAGCTTTAACAACTAGACCTGGAGCATTAATTTTATCATTATAACCTAAACCTCCACCAATAGCGAATTGAGCATTAATTGAAGATGCACTAGCAATTAAAACAATTGCAAACACTAATTTTTTAATAATTTTCATAGTTTAAAATTTAACTGTTTTGTATTGCAAATATATAAATTTACCTTAGTAAGGGTCTTAAAAAATTGATAAAAAGATTACAGCTACTTTTTTATTTTTAGTGCAACTTTCTCCAACTCCATATACCAATCTTCTCCAAACTTTCTAATCAATGCTTGTTTTACAAATTTGTACACCGGAACTTGTAGCTCCTTGCCTAGTGTGCAAGCATCATCACAAATTTCCCATTTATGGTAATTAACTGCTGCAAATTCTGAATAATTACTTACTCTAACAGGGTACAAATGACAAGAAATAGGCTTTTTAAAATCAATTTCTCCTTGGTTATAGGCCTCTTCGATGCCGCATTGAGCAATGCCTTTGTCGTCATAATTGATAAAAGCACAACTGTCGTCACTGGGTATTAATGGCGTTTCATATTCTCCGTCAACAGTAATAAATAACCCCTGATTTTCAATGGCATCAATACCTTCTTTCGTTAAATAAGATTTTACTTTTGGATAAATATCCATCAATGTTTTTAACTCTTCTTCCTCAAGTGGTGCCCCGGCTTCACCATCCACACAACATGTTCCTTTACAAGCAAAAAGATTACAAACAAAGTCGTTTTCAATAATTTCTTCAGAAACGATGGTTTTACCTAATTGAAACATTTTTCTTCTAAATTTTCAGGACAAAAATACACATAAAAAATCTTTGCTTTTTATTAGTTTAATCCGTTTAGATTTATACTTTTGCCGAAAATTGTAAAAACAAAGAAAATGCAGTTAGATTTTAGAGAAATATTGACGGCAACTATGGTCTTATTTGCTGTTATAGATATAGTGGGTAGCATACCTATAATAATAGATTTACGTCAAAAAGTAGGACATATTCAATCAGAAAAAGCATCAATTGTTGCGGTTATACTTATGATTGCTTTTCTGTTTGTTGGAGAAGAAATTTTAAAACTAATAGGAGTTGATGTCAATTCATTTGCTGTGGCGGGTGCATTTGTAATCTTCTTTTTAGCATTAGAAATGGTATTAGGTATAGAGTTGTACAAACATGATGCCCCAGAAACCGCTAGTGTTGTGCCATTGGCATTCCCTTTAATTGCAGGTGCGGGTACTATGACCACCATACTTTCTTTACGTGCTGAATTTCAACTAATTAGTGTTATTATTGCCATTGTAATTAATATTGTTTTTGTATATGTAGTATTAAAGTCATCTAAAAAAATTGAACGTTTATTGGGTAAAGGAGGGATAGACGTAGTTAGAAAAATATTTGGTGTAATTTTACTGGCCATTGCCGTAAAGTTATTTGCAGCTAATATTCAAGACTTGTTTAATCATTAGATAAATGAAAAATTTTGATGTTTTAATAATTGGAGGTGGTGCAGCGGGAATGTCTTGTGCATTAATTTTAGGTTCAGCGAAAGAAAAGGATTTTGTTAAGGACAAAAACGTGGGAATAGTAACTCATCAAAAGGCTTCTCATCTGCAAGATGCCTTGTTTAATAATGTGTTGGGGTTAGACGCAGGTACTACTGGTCGTCATATTCTTGAAAATGGGAAAAATCAACTCTCAGCGTTATATCCACATATTGAGCAAATTGAAAAGGAAAAAGTAATTGAGGTTATGCATTTAGACAATGG
Source organism: Aureibaculum sp. 2308TA14-22 (assembly GCF_040538665.1). Taxonomy (NCBI): domain Bacteria; kingdom Pseudomonadati; phylum Bacteroidota; class Flavobacteriia; order Flavobacteriales; family Flavobacteriaceae; genus Aureibaculum; species Aureibaculum conchae. The sequence continues at coordinate 3,120,654 of NZ_JBEWXT010000001.1, read as the reverse complement.
TTATGCTGTCTATACTAACAAGTCTGTCTACAACGCCAAAGAAATTGTAATTGCCGTTGGCTATACTAATACTTTCTTTATAAAAGGATTAGAACAATTTGTAGAACCTCATCAAAAAACAAAGCCTGAAAAGAACAGGATTCAACTAAAAAACAACGATCATTTGGTTGACAATGGAATTTACGTTGCTGGTACTTTGGCAGGATGGCGAAGTCAATTTGCTATTGCTTGCGGTAGTGGAGCATCCGTAGCTACGGATATTTTAACTAAATGGAATAATGGAGAGAATACCAAAGTGCATGATAAGATAAAGTAAGTTGACATCATAATAAAACAATAAAATAAATTTAATGCTTAATATAATCTATCTGCATTTCTAGCTCCTTTACTTTTTTTAGCATTTCATCATTTTGATTTAATACTTGATAAAAAATGTTCTCACCATATAAATTTCTTGCAAAAAGTGCTTTTAAGTAACGCTTTATGTAGGGCATACTTTGAGCGGCAATTTTACTTTGGTCATCAAAACCAGAAAGATATTCTTTTAAAATTTCATCATCACTATCAAAGTTTTGTTTAAAGTCAGTAATTTCCCATTTATTCATTGTTTCACGATGATTATCCATATAATTAAAAACAAAATCTTGAATGGCTCTAAAATGAAACCTGCCAAAATAAGCAGTGGTATCTATACTCACAAAAACGTCTGGAACAATACCGCCACCACCGTAAACGCTTTTACCTTTTGGTGTAACAAACTTTAAGGAATCGACGACCTTAATACTATCGCCATTAGTCAGTTCTCCATTATGATATCTAGCTAATCTGTCATTATAATAACTTTCTCCACTTTCTGTATTATAGGGTTTTTGGATAGATCTACCGGTTGGAGTATAATACCGCGAAACGGTTAACCTTACGGCCGAACCATCGCCCAATTCCATTTCTTGTTGTACCAAACCTTTTCCAAAAGAGCGACGGCCTACAATAACACCTTTGTCATTATCTTGCAGGGCACCCGCTACAATTTCACTGGCAGAAGCCGAAACCTCATCAATAAGCACATATATTTGACCGTTCTCGAAATCGCCTTTTGAAGTGGCAAAACTTTTTTCAATTTTACCACCTTTGTTTTTTGTAAAAACAATCAATTTATCGTCTTCCAAAAATTCGTCAATAATTTGATTTGCAATTTCTAAATACCCTCCAGGGTTTCCTCTTAAATCCAAAACCAAACGTTTCATGTTTTTTTTCTGCAATGTGTTTAAAGCAGTTTTAAACTCATCGTAAGTAGTATTGGCAAATTTGTCTATTTTTATATAACCCAAAGTATCGGTTAGCATATAATAACTTGGTACACTCTCTAACGGAATTGTACCCCTTTTTAAGGTAAAATTTAACAAAGTATCTTTATATTTTCTGTATACTTTTACCTTAACTTTTGTTTTGGGTTCGCCTTTAAGTTTTTTAATTATATAACTACTGTTTAACTGTTTTCCAAACAAAGTATCATTATCGGCAATTAAAATTCTATCTCCTGCTTCAATACCTGCTTTATCACTTGGCCCGTCTTTTACCACATTGGTAACGGTTAAAGAATCGTTATACATAAAAAAGCGAATGCCCACACCTACAAATTCTCCGTTCATTTCATCGGCAATAGCATCATGTTCGCTAGCTGGAATATATACCGAATGCGGATCTAATTTATCCAAGATATTTCTGATGGTACCGTCTAATAAACTATCGGTATTTATTTTGTCGACGTAATCGTATTGAATATAATTTATTAATCGCTTAATTTTTGCTTCTTGAGGATTGGTATTAAATAGTAACGCAGCATTTTTTTGAGGATAATCTAACATACTGCCAATAAAAATACCTAAGGCTACTGCCATAGCTAAAAACAGAGGATAATATATTTTGTTGTTTTTCATTACTTCTAATTAATATAAACTAATTCTACACCCGCTTTTTCCAAAAATTTCAATCCTGAATCATCTTTATAAGCATCGGCATAAACCACCCTTTTTATACCTGATTGATGGATTAGTTTGCTACATTCTTTGCAGGGCGACATGGTTATATAAAGTGTAGCACCTTTGCAACTTTGTGTTGATGAAGCTACTTTTAAAATGGCATTGGCCTCGGCGTGTAGCACGTACCATTTGGTATAATTTTCGTCATCTTCACATACATTTTCAAAACCAGTTGGTGTGCCGTTATAACCGTCAGAAATTATCATTTTACCTTTAACGATTAACGCACCCACTTGACGGCGTTTGCAGTAAGATAATTTTGCCCATTCTTTTGCCATTTTTAAATAGGCAACATCGTATTTGAGTTGTTTTTCGGGTGTCATTCTAAATATAACGAAATATTAGTCGGCAAAGTACTGATAAAATAATGGGTTTTTTGTTAAATTTTTACCAAAATATACGTTCTGATAGCATAGGTATTACTACACCAATAACTATAGAAGAGAGTACCAGTACCCAATCTCTTTTTGAAACCTTGAAAAAGTACTGTGCCACATAACCCGATGTTAAAATTGCCATTACTATAATTACTTGGGCAATTTCTATACCTAGGGCAAATTCCAGTAAAGGCACTAATTTGGCCTCGCTTTCGTCCATAAGCATTCTAAAATAATTAGAAAAGCCTAGCCCGTGTATTAATCCAAAGACTAAGGCGAAAACCAAATTTATATTAGAACTTTTTTGCAATTCTTTTTTAACGGTAAGAATATTAACAACCGCTGTAATAAAAATAGTTACGGGAATTAAAAACTCAACAATGGCAATATCTATGCTTATCACTTTGTAAGCCGCCAAGGCTAATGTAAGCGTGTGGCCAATGGTAAAAAGCGTTACTAGCCAAATTACTTTTTTCAAATTATTAAAATTGTAGATTACCGCTAAGGCCACCAAAAACCATATATGATCGTAAGCCTCCCAATCCAACACATGGTATAAGCCTAATTTCAAGTATAAGATAAAATCTTCCATGGGATAAAAATACAAATTCTTAAAAAGAAAATAGAAATACTATTAACACAAACTTTGTTAAATTGCACTCCAAATTTTTAAAGTGATTTCAAAACTATATATTGTACCTACTCCAATAGGTAATTTAGAAGATATGACTTTTAGGGCTATAAAGGTTTTGAAAGAAGTAGATACTATTTTGGCAGAAGACACTCGTACTTCAGGCAAATTATTAAAACATTTTGATATCGGTACACCCATGCAAAGTCATCATATGCATAACGAGCATAAAATGGTTACGCGACTTGTTGAACGTTTAAAATCAGGAGAATCAATTGCCTTAATTTCTGATGCAGGCACACCGGCAATTTCTGATCCTGGATTTTTATTAGCCCGAGCTTGTATAGAAAATAATATTGAAGTAGAATGTTTACCAGGTGCAACTGCTTTTGTTCCTGCTTTAGTTAATAGTGGATTACCTAATGATAAATTTGTGTTTGAAGGGTTTTTACCTATAAAAAAGGGAAGGCAAACCCGATTGGAAATCTTAGCTGAAGAATCTAGAACTATGATTTTTTATGAGTCGCCCCACAAATTGATAAAAACATTGACACAATTTGCTAAATACTTTGGTGAGGATAGAAGAATTTCCGTTTCGCGGGAGTTGACCAAGCTTTATGAAGAAACTATTAGAGGAACATTGAAAGAAGTGCTCATACATTTTGAGAATAAACCGCCGAAAGGAGAGTTTGTATTAATTGTAGCAGGAAATAATAAAAAATAAATAACAAGAAATGATAACAAGTAAAATATCAAAACTTTGCTGTTTAATACTACTAATAGTTGTAGCTATTGGATGCAAAAGTGATTCAGATCCTGAAGAAGAAGTGTTTGAAACAATTACAGTCAATACGTTTAACAAGACGCATTTAGGTTTCAGTGCTGATTTAAAACAAAGTGTAGAACAAACATTTGATTTTCCCGAAAACAGTGATAATGTTGAAGAAATTTTAATGTATGTTAAATTAGATTGTCCAACAGGTGGCTGCGGTGCTTGGGATGTATTTGCCAATATTAAGGTAAAAGATTCAAAAACAAATATTTGGTATGAACTGGGCAGATATATTACCCCTTATGGTGTAGATAATTCACAACGAACTCTAGGCTTTGTCTTTGATGTTACTGATTTTAAGTCCATTTTAAAAGGAGCTGTACAACTCAAATCGTTTGTTGAAGTGTGGACTAAAGAAGGCTGGTTGTTAACCGTTGATTTTAAAGTTAAAGAAGGAAAGCCAAAATATAAATACTCGGCCATTGTGCCTTTGGTTGATTATACTGCCAATTCTCAACAGATTCCCTATGGTGAAGAATTGCTTGCGACCATTAAGCTAAAAGGTAATGTGGTAATTCCAGAAAATGCCTCAAACACAAAATTAAGAACTATTGTTTCTGGTTGGGGACATGCAACACCAAATGACAATGGTGGAAGAGGTTGTGCGGAATGGTGCTTTAGAATACACACTTTGGCTATCGGAGAAAATGATATTAAATATAGCCTAGACCCAATAGGATGTGCCTCAAACCCTGTAAGTCCGCAAAACGGTAATTGGCAAGGTGATAGAGCAGGTTGGTGTCCTGGTCAAGAAGTTCCTTTGCGAATAAATGAATTGCCAACGGCATTGTCAGGACAAACTCTAAATTTTGATTATAGTTTTGAAGATTGGTCAAATGATGATGGTAATGGTAAAGCCTATTATTCAATTTCAACATATTTGGTTGTTGAAAGCGATACACCGATTGAAAAACCAGTTGTGAATTGAAATGAGAAGATGAGTTTGTAGTAGTTATGAAGGTAATAATCAATCACTTTTAGCACCCTTTTTAAACCAATTTGTAAAATCATGCTTTTTTGTATTTTTTTCAAAACTTTCTATTTGCTTAATAGTCGCTTTTGGGTATAAAATTCTGAGTAAGATTAACCTAAAGAGCTTGCCTAAGCTTAATGAGTTGAAAATTAATGCTATACCAACCAATATTAAATATAATTTCATAATACTTTTTTTAAATAAAAGGAGATTTCTTCTCTATGTTTGTAAAAATGTGTTTTTTATTCTAGAAAAAAAGGACATAACTTGATGATATCAAGAATAGTTTTATGTACAGTAATCGTATCAAAACTTATTTTTGCAAACTCAATTATCAGCAAAAATGAGTTTGTTTTAACTTATTTGTAGGATTTAAGTTTGTTTAGTATGGTACTTTTTGGTGTATTTGATCGCTTTCGTTCCAAGTGATGTGTTCATGTAATCAAGTTTAAAACAAAAAACCTTGCCATTTCGCCACGTTTCAAAATAAAGAAATTAGATATTTAAAAAAGAGTATCTTTCAACAGTATAATTCTCAACAACTAACCCATGACCCCTTGGCTTATCACAATTTTTACAGTTGTAGCTGTTTTTTATCTCGATAAATGGGAAAATAAACACATTAAATCTTTATTTGATTGGGTGCCTGCTATTTTGTTGGCCTATTTAATACCTGCTGGAATTTCTGCATTATTAGGGCAAGACTTTTCTGCGGATGGCATTCACGATTACAGTAAAACCTATTTTATTCCACTTGCTATTGTTGCCGTAATGAGTAGTTTGTCCATAGGTCAATTAAAAGCTATTGGATGGAAACCTATTTTATTGTTCGCTCTGGGCTCTATGTGGATCGCTATTTTTCCTGTAACCTTAGCTTATATTTTCTTAGATACAGAACTGATAACTCAAACTTTTGTAAATCAAGAGTATTGGAAAGGAATTCCGCCAATAGTTGGTAGCTGGATTGGCGGTAGCACAAGCCAACTCGTTTTAAAAGAATTAGTGGAATGTCCAGAAAACATATTTCTGACTGTTTTGGTATTGGACAATATTTTGGTCAATATTTGGACAATTTTAATGTTCCAAACGATTAAAAAAAGTGGATTTCTAAACAGAAAACTTAAGATAACTAATTTGGCAATGCCTGATGAAATCAAAAGCCTAAATACGGAATTTATCAAACCCGTTTTGTGTTTTATATTATTGCTTTTTACGGTATTGGCAACCAATATGTTTGTGGAAAGTTTCGTGGTAAAAATTATTGTATTATCCATATTAGGATTATTATTCAGCAATTTCATTCCCAAATGGAATTTTAAGTTTGTGCTAAAACTAGGTGGAATTTTAATTCTAATTGTAATGGCTGTTCTAGGTTTAAAACTAAAATTTAGTTTGGTTCAATTTGAATGGGGTTTCTTAGGGTTTTTAATTATTTGGTTGGTAAGCCATTTTATAATTATGTTGATTGTCGCTAAAGTTTTAAATATAAATACAGCCTGGGTACCAATTGCCAGTATGGCCAATGTCGGAGGCATTGCAACTGCACCAGCTGTTACTGCTGCATATGAAAAAAAATGGATGCCACATGCCATTATTTTGGCTATTTTAAGCATGGCAACAGGTACTTTTTGGGGAATGTTAACTATCTATTTGTTTAAATGGCTTGTTGTATAGCATGAAAGATTTATTAAGCGATATCAGAAAGTGTGAGGTCTGCAAATCACATTTAGCTTTAGGGCCGAGACCGGTTTTTAGGGCGAGTATTGAATCTAAGATTATAATTATCGGTCAAGCCCCAGGAACAAAAGTCCATAAAACAGGAATACCTTGGGATGACCCAAGCGGAAAACAATTGCGAAAATGGCTAGCTATTTCTGACGAAACTTTTTATGATGTAAGGAAAAATGCCATAATACCGATGGGCTTTTGCTATCCTGGCAAAGGGAAGTCAGGTGATTTACCTCCAAGACCCGAATGTGCACCGTTATGGCATCAACAAATTTTAGAAAAAATGCCGAATGTTGAACTGATTATTCTAATTGGAATGTATGCTCAAAAGTATTATTTAAAGGATAAAGCTAAAACAACATTGACTGAAACTGTTAAAAACTATCACGAATACTTACCCAACTATTTTGTATTGCCGCACCCTTCACCTAGAAATCGTTTTTGGTTGACAAAAAACCTGTGGTTTGAGCAAGATGTGTTGCCTGTTTTAAAAGAGAAAGTGAGCGAAGTTTTATCCTAATTTATCTCCTTATCAAACTAAAATGCCCTTTTCTGTTTCGTACATTTCCATTTTTATCTCTAAGTTGTACTTTAAACCAATAATCATTGGCAGGCATTGGTTTACCTTTGAAATTGCCATCCCAACCTAAATCATTCACATCTTTTTTAGCTAATAGTTTCCCATATCTGTCATAAATATAAATGGTTGACATTTGGTAAGTGTCTACGTTAATTCCTTTAATTTGCCAATAATCATTAAACCCGTCGTTGTTTGGTGTAAAGAATTTGGGAAATCCAATAACAAAAACTTCAATACTTATAATTCCGCAATTATTTTGCTCTCTAATATATAATGTGTGAATTCCGGCAGCTACATTTTGGAGAAAAGGCTCTGTTTGATAAACACCATACTCATCATCCAACACAAATTCATAATCACCAATACCAAGGTTTACGGTATTTATAGTTATGGTATTATTTTCTGAATCATCCTTAATAAGTATATCGGCTAAAGTAATATTGGCTAAATCGGATTCTTTTACGGTAATTGTTTTTGGAGTAGAAGTACAGTTTAAGTTGGATGTTGCCGTAACCGTATAAATGCCTTTAGAAGTTACAGTTGTTGTGGGTTCAGTACTGATTATTTCGTTATTTTCATTCTTCCATTCATAACTATAATTGCCATTTGCGTTATAAGTTTCCAACGTTAGCGTACCAATATTTAAACATAAAGCAGCATCTGAATTTACTTCAAACTCAGGACTTGGATTCACAGTTAACACTAAATTTGGGCCAATACCAAAACAAGCCCCATTATCAGCACTTTCTACACGAACAAAAAGTGTTTCGGCGTAAGGCGTTTCATTAATATAATTTATCTGATTGGTTATTTCATTTCTTTCCAGTTGTGCGTCGTTAAGGTTTTTGAAATAAGTCACCTTTAAATTTTGACCCGTTGGAAATTGGTCAATCATGTGATTATACGCTAGTGTAAGGTCAAAATTTGCAATCCCATCGTTGGTATCTAAATAATCACAAGTTTCTAAATTGTAAGTATAATTTTCAGGAAAAGTTGTAGTTGAAACTTCTAAATTTAACGTAGAAATCAAAAAACAGGCATTGGGGTTTTCTACTCTGGCGTAAATAGTAGTTGCATTTTGATTATTAAAGGAATTGGAATCAATAATATTGATTTTATCCTCGGCATCATCAGATGATAAATGATAACTTACGGCCAATTCGCTATTGCCTTTTGTAATAATTTCAGTTGCTTCATTTAGGTTGAAATCAGTAAACCCATCGACAACCCCATCAACATCACAATTTTTAAAGCTTAATACCGATTTAATATCTGGCAATTCTTTAACGGTAGCTACTATGGGTATTCTAATACTTTCATCGCATCCTGCTCCTACAACGGAAGCATAAAAAGTGGTGCTGTTTGCAACGTTAGGTGTGAAATTTTCGCCAATGAATAATGTAGTTCCTCCAGTTGGAGTATCATGCCAAACCACATTTCCAACATCTGATGTTGCAATTAGCGTAACTTCACCAGGCCCACATCTAGTTGCTGGGACTGTTGAAGTGATTGCAGGAATGTACATATTAGTACTTGCTGAAATATTAACAATAGGATCGCCCGGCATGCCACCATATTCAACAATGTAACCTTTGGGTTGATAATTACCAGAAGTATTTCCGGTATTACTTAAATCGTTCCAAGAACCAGAAATTCCAATAGTTGGAGCAGTAATATGTGCATAGTCCTCTCCGTTTAAATCGTTAGGTTCATTGGTGTTCCAAAAAGCAAAATTTGGTGTAGTGCCATTAGCAAGTCCATTCCAAAAGACAGTACCTTTTTCTGGTCCGGTTTCCCATTTCCATTCTCCTTCTTTTTCGGCATCGCTACCGCCAATCCAGCCTGTACCTTTGGCTTGTTCTCCTGCTAATTTTGCCTCTTCTGCGGAAGTTAAGGTAACCAAATAGCCTTGTAGGCCAAAATAAGTTCTGCTTGCTGCTGCTGCTTTGGCAGCTGTCCAAGTAATTCCAATATCCGAAACATACTCGTAATAATGATCTGTTGAGGGTAAATAGTTAGCAGAACCTATGTTAAATGAAAAAGAACGAGTCCCTGAAACGGTTGTTGAACTATTTGTAAAAATAACATCTTTAACCGCAGCAATTAAATCTGTATAATTGACTTCTGTAGCATTTGTACTTTGCAAAGTCAGCTTTCCTTCCGGCAAACTCCATTCAGTAGCTATATTTGGATGATTTGAAGCGTTATCCAACTTTAATAAATCGTCACTATTAACATACCCTTCAGAAATTTGAATATATAATGCTTTAATTGTGGTATCGTCAGGGTCTACAATATCAAAATGGGCAACAATATTAATTTCAGATAATGGACAATATATTTCATTTCCAACGGCATTAATTGTCGGAGGGATGTTATTTTGAGACCAACTAAAGTTGAAAAATAATAGGAAAGAAGCACAAAAATAAAGTAAGGGTTTTTTCAAAACAACTAATGAATCAATTTTAATTAGGTAAAAGTAGTCAATTCTATTAACCTAAATTTTAAAGAAAAAAGATGATTTTTTAGTAGTATTATAAAAACATTTTGTAAATTTAATTTTCTCAAACCTTACCTAAATGAATATTTTACATGTCAGTGCGGAGTGTTACCCTATTGCCAAGGTTGGCGGTTTGGCAGATGTAGTTGGTTCATTGCCTAAGTATCAAAATAAACTGGGTGTAACCAGTGAGGCAATTATGCCTTTCTATGATAATGCTTTTACGCAATCACATACTTTTAACACAATAGCTAGCTCTAAAGTAAAGTTAGGGGTTTTTGACCTTGACGTCAACATATTGACCTTGGAGGACAATGATTTAGGCTACGACCTTTATTTTGTAGATATTCCTACCTTATTATATAAAAACTACGTGTATTCTTCAGAAGATACGGAACGTTTTTTAGCATTTCAGATAGCTGTATTAGATTGGGTTATGCTAAGAAAGAAAAAGCCAAATGTGGTGCATTGCCACGATCATCATACAGGGCTAATCCCTTTTATGATGGGACAATCGTATAAATACCAGCAACTTAATAGTATTCCAACTATTGTTACTATTCATAATGCCCAATACCAAGGATGGTTTTCGCATGATAAGGTATATATGATCCCCGAATTTGATTTTGATCAAGTAGGTTTGATTGATTGGGACCAAATGATAAACCCCTTGGCTGCTGCCATTAAAAGTGCATGGAAAGTGACTACGGTATCACCAAGTTACATGGAAGAACTAAAAAACAATGCCAACGGACTGGAGAATCTTCTTAATCATGAAAGCGGCAAGTGTGTAGGTATTTTAAATGGAATAGATGCCAATGTGTGGAATCCGCGTACGGACAGTTATATTGTAAAAAAGTACACGCAAAAAACAGTTAATGGCGGAAGAAAAGTCAATAAGGAGTTTCTCTGTAAAGAGTTTGGGCTAGACCCGAAGAAACCCTTATTTTCATTTATAGGTAGATTAGTAGGAGAGAAAGGAGCTGATCTTTTTCCGCAAATTTTTGATGCTGCCCTAACTCATTTGGACATTAATATTTTATTGTTAGGCTCAGGGCAAAAAGATATTGAGAATGCCCTACAAGTACTTACTTATAAGCATAAGGACAATTACAATGCCTACATCGGCTACGACGAAAAACTGGCACATATTATCTACGCTGGTGCAGATTTTCTGTTGATGCCATCGCGGGTAGAACCCTGTGGCCTCAACCAGATGTACGCTCTGCGTTACGGCACCATACCAATAGTAAATAGTATTGGTGGACTAAAAGATACGGTTATTGATGTTGAAAGCGGCGGATTTGGTTTTGTGCACCACCAACTTTCGGTCGAAGAAGTGGTAAATACAATGCAAAGAGCAACGCTATTGTACAAAGATTTGAAAAAGTTCAAAAAAATCCGTAATTTAATCATGGAAATTGACCATTCGTGGGATTCTTCGGCACAAGCGTATATTAATTTATATAAATCTTTAAAAAAATAATTATGAATATTACCAATGATGTATTATCTATTATATTAGGAGGAGGGCAAGGATCAAGACTTTACCCATTAACAGAATCAAGATCTAAACCGGCTGTACCTATTGCTGGTAAATATAGGTTGGTTGATATTCCTATCTCTAATTGTATTAATAGTGATATTAAAAGGATTTATGTATTAACACAGTTTAATTCTGCATCATTAAACAGGCATATTAAAAATACGTATCACTTTAGTTTTTTCAGCTCTGCTTTTGTAGATGTTTTAGCTGCTGAACAGACAATTCATAGTCAGTCTTGGTTTCAGGGGACGGCTGATGCTGTAAGGCAAAGTATGCATCATTTTTTACGTCACGATTTTAAATATGCTCTAATTTTATCTGGAGATCAATTATATCAAATGGATTATGATTTGATGTTGCAAGAACATATTAAAAAAGATGCTGAAATATCTATTGCCACTATTCCAGTTAATGCTAAAGACGCAACTTCATTCGGTATTTTAAAAGCAGATGAGGACAATGTGATAACTTCTTTCGTTGAAAAGCCTGATGCTGAGTTATTACCAGATTGGACATCTGAAGTTAGTAAAGACATGAAAAAAGAAGGTAGAAATTACTTAGCTTCAATGGGTATTTATATTTTTAACAGACAGCTGTTAATTGATTTAATGAGCAATCCAGATACTAATGATTTTGGTAAAGAAATTATTCCGCATGCTATAAAAGATCACAAAACGCTGAGTTATCAGTTTGAAGGATATTGGACTGATATTGGTAATATAGATTCTTTCTTTGAAGCCAACTTGGGCTTAACCGATAATATTCCGAAGTTCAATCTTTATGATAAGGATCAAAGAGTTTATACCAGAGCAAGAATATTACCAACCTCAAAAGTATCAGGAACGGTTTTAGATAAAGCTGTAATTGCGGAAGGTTGTATAGTCCAAGCAGCAAAAATTGAAACCTCAGTTATTGGTATTAGATCAAGAATAGGAAAAGAATCAACTGTAATTAACACCTACATGATGGGATGTGATTATTACGAATCTTTGGAAGAAATAAACAGAAAGAAAACACCGATTTTAATGGGAATTGGAGAAAGATGTTTTATAAAAAATGCCATCATTGATAAAAATTGTAGAATTGGTGATGATGTAAGAATTAATGGAGGGAAACATTTAAAAGATAAAGAAACTGATGATTATGTAATTAAAGACGGTATTGTAGTTATTAAAAAGAACGCTATAATTCCCAAAGGATATGTTATTTAATGCTTAAACTGTTTATTTCACTATTGTTTTATATTACCCCGTACCATAATTTATGACCAAAGTTACAACTTATAGCCTATTTACTGATTTTGACATTGACCTTTTCAAATCAGGCAAACATTTTAAACTGTACGAAAAATTCGGTTCGCATATCACCACAGTAGATGGTATCAAAGGCACCTATTTTGCCGTTTGGGCACCTTCGGCAAAACTGGTTTCCGTCATTGGTGATTTTAACCACTGGTCAGCACACAACCATCCATTAAATGTGCGTTGGGACGCCTCTGGAATCTGGGAAGGTTTTATTCCCGATGTAGGGAAAGGCAGTTTGTATAAATACAAAATCCATAGCAACCATAACGACGTAATTACCGAAAAAGCAGATCCATATGCGAGACGGTGCGAACATCCGCCTAAAACGGCCTCCATTGTCTGGGATATTGATGATTATAAATGGAAGGACAAAAAATGGATGGGCTATAGAAAGGATAAAAACGGACTGGATAAACCCTATTCCGTTTACGAAGTACATCTGGATTCATGGATGAAAACCGATGCCAATGAGCGATTGACCTATAAGCAATTGGCAAAAAAATTGGTCCAGTACGTTAAGGAAATGAACTTTACCCATATTGAGTTGATGCCCATTATGGAATACCCCTATGATCCTTCTTGGGGTTATCAGTTAACAGGCTACTTTGCTCCTACTTCACGTTTTGGAACACCTCAAGATTTTATGTATTTGGTAGATCAGTTTCACCAAAATGATATTGGTGTAATTTTAGATTGGGTGCCGTCACATTTTCCGTCGGACGATCACGGATTGGGCTTTTTTGATGGTTCGCATTTATATGAACATCCCGACCGCAGGAAAGGCTATCATCAAGATTGGAAAAGCCTTATTTTTAATTATGACAGAAACGAAGTACGTTCTTTTCTGATTAGTAACGCCTTATTTTGGTTAGAAAAGTACAATATAGATTGCCTGCGTGTAGATGCCGTAGCGTCAATGCTATACTTGGATTATTCACGTGATGATGGTGAATGGGAACCAAATATTTATGGTGAAAGAGAAAATTTGGCCGCTGTTTCATTATTAAAAGAATTCAATCAGGCTGTTCAGGATAATTTTGAGGGTGTAATCACCATTGCCGAGGAATCTACTGCTTTTCCAGGTGTTACTCGTGCGGTTGAACATGACGGATTGGGATTCGGTATGAAATGGATGATGGGTTGGATGCATGATACCTTAGATTATTTTGGTAAAGACCCCATTTACAGACAGCATCATCAAAATGATATTACGTTCAGTTTGGCCTATGCTTTTTCGGAGCATTTTATGTTGCCTCTATCGCACGACGAAGTGGTGTATGGGAAAAGATCTATTTTAGGACGAATGCCTGGCGATGAATGGCAACGCTTTGCCAATTTGAGATTGCTTTACGGCTATATGTTTACACATCCAGGTACTAATCTGGTTTTTATGGGTGGTGAGTTTGGGCAATACGATGAATGGAATTTTAAAACCAGCTTACAATGGAACTTGTTGGAATTTGAACTGCACAAGAATACACAAACATTTTTTAAGGATCTCAATCAATTTTATCGTGATACACCAGCTTTATATGAAAAAGCGTTCAGTCACGAAGGTTTTGAATGGATAAGTTTAGATGATAGCAAAAATTCCATTTTAGCCTACATCCGAAAAGGACATGATAAAGAAAACGATAGAGTTGTGGTCTGTAACTTTACGCCCAAAACTATTGAAAAATATGATATTGGCTTACCACGAAAGGTCAAGATTAAAGAGATATTTAATAGCGACGCCAAAAAATATGGTGGTAGCGGACTTTCAAACACCCGACAAATTACTGCAAAAAAGAAAAAACTACATAATAAGCCTTATTCAGCAACGATTAAAATTCCACCATTAGGGGTAATTGTGTTTAAGATGATGTAAGGAAGTTTTATCTAATTTTTAAAACCTCAACGTATATTAAAACGTGTTGAGGTTTTTTATTTTTACCTTATTTACAATATTCCACTCTATTTTTTAGTTATTTGACAGGCCTTATAGTGGCAAAATTTAGTACTTTTGCCAACTGTTTTACAATACCCAATTTATGATTACAAATACGGAACTAGAAATTAAAGGGAATCAGTTTCCATCAAATATAATCGCATACGAAAAAAATGTAGATACCTTTCATTTTTTTACAGCCAATGGTGTAACTCTCCAGGTAACGGTAATCCGTGATAGCGTTATTCGTTTTAGATATACCACTACTGGCGTTTTTGACAAGGACTTTTCTTATGCCATAACCAAGTATGCCAACAAAGGATATGACATTCTAGACATTGAGGAAACCAAAACGGAATATCGTATTACAACCGAAAAATTAATATGCTGCATCAACAAAGCCGATGCAAAAGTTGCTCTGTACGATGCCAACGACAAGGCACTTATCAATAAAGACGAAATCGGTTTCCATTGGGAAGAAAGCTATCAACACGGTGGTAACATTGTGAAAATGAGCAAGGTATCTGTAAAGGGCGAAAGCTACTATGGCTTGGGCGATAAACCTACGCATCTGAATCTTAAGGGTAAGCGTTTTCAAAATTGGGTAACCGATTCGTACGCTTATGGAAAGGATACTGACCCTATATACAAGGCTATCCCGTTTTTTACAGGACTGAGCAACGGAAAATCCTACGGTATTTTCTTTGACAACACCTTTAGATCTTATTTTGATTTTGCTCAAGAACGTAAAGATGTAATGAGCTTTTGGGCTCAAGGTGGCGAGATGAACTACTATTTCATCTATGGTCCTGAAATGAATGATGTTATTGCCAATTATACCGATCTTACGGGTAAGCCGCACCAAATGCCACCTATGTGGTCTTTGGGTTTTCATCAATGTAAATGGAGCTACTACCCTGAAAGTAAGGTAAAAGAGGTAACCTCTACGTTTAGAAAACTACAAATTCCCTGTGATGCTATTTACTTAGATATCGATTATATGGAAGGATTTAGATGTTTTACTTGGAACAAGGAGTATTTCCCAGATCCGAAGCGGATGGTAAAAGAACTCTCGGATGATGGATTCAAAACCGTGGCAATTATAGATCCGGGCATTAAAATAGATATGGAGTACGATGTCTTTAAGGAAGGTCTGGAGAACGATTATTTCTGTAAACGTGCCGATGGGCCTTATATGAAAGGTAAAGTGTGGCCTGGGCAATGTTATTTTCCGGATTATACCAATCCCGAGGTTAGGGAATGGTGGTCAGGCTTGTTCAAAGAGCTGATTGAGGATATTGGTGTACGAGGTGTTTGGAACGATATGAACGAACCCGCTGTAATGGAAGTACCTAACAAGACCTTTCCAGACGATGTACGTCACGATTATGACGGTAATCCTTGTAGCCACCGCAAAGCACACAACATTTACGGAATGCAAATGGCACGTGCCACGTATAAAGGCTTAAAAAAGTTTGCCTACCCAAAAAGGCCGTTCGTTATTACCCGATCTGCGTATTCTGGTACTCAACGCTATACAAGTTCTTGGACAGGGGATAATGTAGCTACTTGGGAACATCTTTGGATAGCTAATATACAAGCCCAACGTATGTCTATGTCCGGATTTTCCTTTGCAGGAAGCGATATCGGTGGGTTTGCTGAACAGCCTGATGGTGAATTGTTTGCAAGATGGATTCAACTAGGTATTTTTCACCCGTTTTGCCGTGTACATTCCTCAGGAGATCATGGTGACCAAGAACCTTGGGCCTTTGGTGACGAGGTAACGGATATCGTAAGAAAATTCATAGAAATGCGATATCAGTTGTTACCATACCTTTATACTGCCTTTTGGAAGTATTACTCAGACGGAACGCCTATCTTAAAGTCATTGGTAATGTTTGATCAAGCGGATATTCAAACGCATTTTAGAACCGATGAATTTATCTTTGGTGATAAAATGCTGGTCTGTCCCATCCTCGAGCCTAACTCCAAAGGGAGAAGAATGTACATCCCTAAAGGCGATTGGTACAATTTTTGGAACGATGAACTGATTACCGGAGGCAAAGAACTTTGGGTAAACAGTGATATGGACACCATGCCAATATTTATAAAAGCTGGGGCTATCATCCCTAAGTATCCTATACAACAGTACGTAGATGAAAAGCAGATGGATCAGATTAAATTAGACCTGTACTATAAATTAGGTAAAGAAAAATCTTTCTTGTTTGATGATTCGCATGATGGAAATGATTATAGAAAAGGAAAGTATAGTTTTAGAACATTTAAACTAAGTGGTAAAGAAAAACAACTGATTCTTCAACAGCACAAATCGGGTAGATTTGATGCCGAGTACAAAACGTTTAAGATTCATTTGCACGGATTACCGTTCAAAATTTCAAAAATAGAGGTAGATAATGAAGAAATAGACCTGAAAAAAGTAAAACCGAACGGTGACAATATACTTAAAGTCGATAAAGACTTTAATGAATTGCATATAATTGGTTAAAAGCACAAGGATTTAATGTGATAATTATTACATTTCTATATAAATTTAGTTTCTATTTTTGCATAAAATCAAAAATATAATGATTAAAACGGATATACTTATAATTGGTGCAGGTCCTGTAGGGCTTTTTACGGTATTTGAGGCGGGATTATTGAAGTTACGCTGTCATTTGATTGATGCTCTGCCCATTCCCGGTGGACAATTGGCCGAAATTTATCCCAAAAAACCGATTTACGATATTCCTGGTTATCCGTCCGTTTTGGCAGGAGAACTCATTACGAATTTGGAAGAGCAAATTGCACCGTTTCAACCTACATATACCTTAGGCGAACGTGCAGAAACAATAAAAAAATTAGATGATGGTAGTTTTGTGGTTACTACTAATAAAGGTACTGAACACCACGCTCCAGTTGTTGCCATTGCTGGAGGCTTAGGCTCGTTTGAACCCAGAAAACCACCTATTAAGGAAATTGTGGATTACGAAGACAAAGGTGTTGAGTATATTATTAGAGAACCGAATTTCTACAAAGACAAAAAAATAATTATTGCCGGGGGAGGAGATTCTGCCTTGGACTGGTCTATTTTTTTGACCAGTATTGCCAAAGAAGTAACCTTGGTTCATCGAAGAACGGAATTTAGAGGTGCTTTGGACTCGGTAGAGAAAGTAAAGGAACTGGTAAAGAAGGGAAAGATAAACTTATTGACAGAATCGGAAGTTGTTGAAATACACGGACAGGACAAAGTAGAATCCGTTACAATAAAGCATACCCAAGAAGGTAACAAAACCCTTGAAGTAGACCATTTTATTCCACTTTTTGGGCTATCACCAAAATTGGGACCAATTGCCAATTGGGGGCTGGAAATAGAGAAAAATGCCATAGTTGTTGATAACGCTACTGATTATAGCACCAATATTCCAGGTATTTTTGCCATTGGTGATGTAAATACCTATCCTGGAAAGCTGAAATTGATTCTTTGCGGATTTCATGAGGCTACGATTATGGTGCAATCGGCTTACAAAATTATCAATCCTGATGCCAAAAAATTGGTTATGAAGTACACGACAGTTTCGGGTATTACAGGTTTTGATGGTGTAAAGAAAGAACAGCAAAAAGCGGTTACGACAAAGATTTAATAAACTTTGTCAGTTCAAGTGCTACGCCTTTTTGCGTGGTATATCGAGAACTAATTGAGCAATTAAGTTTTTCATTAAATATGAAAGAAAACACAATAAAAGTTACCATTACTGACCGTGAAGGTAAAACCCATAAACTGGATGCCCCTACGGATATGAATATGAACGTTATGGAACTGGTCAGGGCTTATGAACTTGCTCCCGAAGGAACTATTGGTATTTGTGGCGGTATGGCTATGTGTGCTTCTTGTCAATGTTATGTGGAAACACCGGAACTGGAACTGCCTGAGATGAGCATGGAAGAAGAAGATATGCTCGATCAAGCTTTTTATGTTAAAGAGAATAGTCGCTTGGGTTGTCAAATTTATTTAAAAGATGAATTGGATGGATTAAAAGTTGAATTGGCACCAGAATCTGAAATAAGTGAATAAATAAAAATATTATTTTTTAATTTCCTTACCTAGATACACTAGTTGTGAACCCTCTTCTATTTTAACATTCTTATTATATGCCGGTATAATCTCTAAAATACCTGTTTTGTTTTTGATAAAAATAGGAACAATATCATTGTCCTTTTCGGTAATTTCAATTAACTGATTATAATGCTCTTTAGAATCTAAATCAATCTCATGTATATTAGGATGATTACGAGCAACTTCATTTAATGAATAAAAATCATCGGTATGTGAGAATAACCCTTCTTTTGGATTGTTTTGAGCATCGTTCATTTCGGTAGTAGTTACTAATCTAAATGTTCCATTTTCACCAAAGGAATCTTTGAATTTATTAATTACGTACTTATTAATGTCAGAATTAGCGGTTAATGCCATTAGATAACCTACATCATTTAATTCTATATTATCGGTCAACGTATCAGAATAAACATTTGCATTCATAGTTTCTAAACCTAATTCTTTGGCATTATCAAGATTAGATTGATTACTATCAATTAGAACTATATGCCTTCCATTGTTCAATAAATACTGACCAATTAAGCGAGATATTTTCGATGCACCAACAATTACAATTCCTTCTGATTTTGTTAAAAACACACCTACAACTTTTGCAAACATCCTTGCTGTGGTGGCATTGAACAATACGGTACCTAATACAATCATAAATACCAAGGGCGTAATATATTCAGCCCCTTCCACACCATTTCTTAAAAGTTTGCTACCAAATAATGAGGCAATACCTGCAGCTACTATACCACGTGGCCCAACCCAACTTATAAATAACTTTTCATTAAATTTTAACTTGGAGCCAGTTGTACTTAAAAACACACCTAATGGCCTAATTAAAAACACTACAATTAGAAATAAAATTAGGGTGTTCCAGTTATAGAGCAGCATAAGGTCGTCAATATTCATGTTAGCTGCCAGCAAAATAAATAGTATTGAGATGAGCAGTACACTTAAAGATTCCTTAAAATATAACAGTTCTTTAATATTATCTAACTTATTGTTACCTAAAACCATTCCCATTACAACAACTGCTAATAACCCAGATTCATGTGCAAAAAGGTCGGACTCTACGTACACCAAAAGTACCGTTGAGAGTGAAACTACATTTAATAAATAATGAGGTATTAAGTTTTTATTAATAGCAAATGCTAGAGCATGGGCAAAAGTAAATCCAAAAGTAGTTCCGAAAAGTAGAATTTTGCCAAACTCTAACAATGCTGTTTTTGTAAAACCACTATCACCGCCTACACTGATGAATTCAAAAACCAATACAGCAACTAAAGCTCCTATAGGGTCAATTAAAATCCCTTCCCATTTTAATACTGTAGAAACGTCTTTTTTTAGTGGAATATTCCTTAGAATCGGTGTTATTACAGTAGGTCCAGTAACAATGATTAAGCCCGAAAACAAAAAACATAATTCCCAACTCAAGTTAAAGAGATAATGAGCCACAATGGCCGCCCCAAAAAAAGTTATAGCCGCTCCTAATGTAATTAATTTAGTAATTGCAGGACCCACGGATTTAATCTCGTTTCTTTTTAGTGTTAACCCACCCTCAAATAAAATAATACTGATGGCTAACGAAACAAAGTAGTACAAACCTTCACCTGGAAATAAACCTTTTTCACCATTCCAAATGGGTTCTATCCATTTTGTACCGTCATCTGACAAAAATTCTGCCGCAATTGGCCCAACTAATAGACCAATTAAAATTAAAGGTAAAATAGCAGGTATTTTAAATTTCCAAGCCACCCATTGTGCCAGTATACCTAAAATTATTATTCCTGCTAATTCAATCATTGGTTAATTTTTTGTGAAAATACTAAATAAAATAGTTTTAGCAATTATTTTTTAGGTAGAGAAAAGCATTTTGAGTCTGCTTAAAAAGAAGTATCTTTCACGTTTTGACTTAACCTTAAAATAATTAACCTTTTTAAATTAATGAATACGAGTAACATAGTTCCTTCAAAAGGGTTTAAAGGACTTAGAGAGAATTGGAGGAATGATGTTTCAGCAGCATTAACGGTATCATTAGTGGCATTACCTTTAGCATTAGGGATTGCAGTAGCATCTAATGTATCTCCAATGTCGGGTGTACTATCTTCAATTATTGCAGGAGTAGTTACTACCTTTTTTCGAGGAGGCAATTTAACAATTAATGGCCCCGGGGCGGGCTTAATTGCCGCTGTTTTAGGAGGTCTAGCTGTTTTAGATGGTAATATCAATTACGTTTTGGCGGCAATTGTGGTATCTGGAGCTATTCAAGCTTTATTGGGGTTCTTAAAAATGGGAAGGTTTGCAAAATTGTTACCATCTTCAGTATTACATGGTATTTTAGCGGCAATTGGAGTTATTATTTTTGCAAAACAAATTCATTTTGCTTTAGGAACCACCTCCGATGCTAAAAATATAATAGGTACGCTAACTGACGCTTTCCACAAAATTCCTGAAATAAACCCTTTTGTTTTTTCGATTGCATTAGTAGGTATTTTGGTACTCGTTTTTTATAAAAACATTAATAATAAATTTATTCGTGCAATACCAGCTCCGATGTGGGTTTTACTATTAGCATTACCGATAGTATTTGGGTTTGATTTTTTTACTGAACATAGCATACCCTTTTTAGGAAAAACATATACTGTGGGTCCCAATTTATTAATTGATATTCCTGATAATCCCTTAGACAGTATTATGCATCCCGATTTTGCAATGATAGGCACATTTGCTTTTTGGCTCACTGTTTCATCTATAACCACAATTGCGTCGGTGATTACCTTGGCAAGTGCTAGAGCGGTAGATAAATTAGATCCTTACAAGAGAACGACAAACCTTAACAAAGACTTAATAGGTGTAGGTTTAAGTACGATGGTATCAGGGGCATTGGGCGGACTTCCAATAATAAATGTAATTGTTCGTAGTACGGTTAATGTAAATAGTAATGCCAAAACTAAATGGTCTAATTTTTATCATGGCATTTTTCTCATACTTTTTGTGCTAATCTTAGCACCAGTTTTAAGAAGTGTACCCTTGGCGGCTCTAGCGGCAATCTTAGTGCATACAGGTTTTAAATTAGCCTCACCAAAAGTATTCAAGCACGCTTATGACCAGGGTGTTGAACAGTTGTTATTTCTATCTTCTACACTTATAATTACTTTATTTACCGACTTACTTTATGGAATTATCGGTGGTATTCTAGTTACATTAATTTTGCACATATTATTGGCTAAAGTTGGCTTTATATCATTCTTTAAAAAGATTTATAAATCAGGCTCAAAAGTTTACAAATTAGAAAATGGTTCTTATGATGTTAAGTTAAAAGGAGTAGCAAATTTTTTATATGCTCTGCAATTGGATAAATTGTTAGAAGAAATTCCTGAAGGATCAACTGTACGGATTGACATGGCTCAAACACGCCTCGTAGATCTTACAATAATGGAAAATTTAATTGATTTTAAGCGAATTCATGATAACAATGGTGGAGACGTTAAACTCATCGGGTTAGATAATCATGTTGCCTCTACGAGCCATAATAGAGCATTGAAAATTATAACAGGTCGTGTTAAAAAACGAATTACCAAACGTCAAATTCGTTTACAAAAAGTGGCTAATAGAAATGGTTGGTCTTTTCAGCGTGAAGTTGATTGGAACACTTCTTATCTTAGAAATTTTCATTTCTTCGATTCTCGCCCAATAGAAATGAAGAGTAATTCTTTACAGGGTTTAGATGTTGAGAATAATGCCCAATGGGAAATTGCTGATATTGTTTTTGACGAAGGAGCATTGCTAGCTTTGGAGGTATATCAAACTACAGTACAGATTGTTCGATTGCCTTCCCCAATTCCGAGATTTATAATTGATAAGGAAGGCCTTTTTGATAAAATTTTTGATCGGGTAAAAGTTTTTTCTGGTGCAAGAGGAGATATTAATTTTGTTAAGTACGCAGGTTTTTCGGGTAAATTTCAATTAAGCGGAGAAGATGAAGAGGCGATCAGAGCTTTTTTTACAGACGACCTTATAAGTTTCTTAGAACAAAACGAAACTCACCATATAGAAAGTAATGGAGAGGCTTTGATGATATTTAAATACCTTCATATTGCCCGTACTGATGAAGTACAGAATATGTTAACCTTTTCGCACAATTTATTGAAGCATATGAATTTAAAAAGGCATTTCCTAAAAATACCAATTAGAAAATAGATTAAAGAATAATTGAAAATTTATATTTATTACTTTTGTTATCTATGAAATATTTGATTTCTGGTTTTTTACTTTTTAATTTATTTTTTGTTTATGCACAAGAAATAGAAATAAAGTTCATGAATCAGTTTGAACTTACTGCAGATGAGTTTATAGGTGTTGATGAATTTGATAATATCTATTATATAAAGAACAATACATTCTATAAAAAGGATGATAAAAAGACTTTATCTTACAGCAATACCCAATTAGGCAAAATAACATCGATTGACATTAAAAACCCTTTAAAAATTATACTTTTTTATAACGATTTTAATACCGTTATTTTACTGGACAATAAGTTAAACGAATTATCAAATCGAATTGATTTTAACGAAGCTCTACTTTCTAAAAATATTTCATTGGTAGCAGGTTCATCCAATAATAATTTATGGATTTATAGTTTAGATGATAATACGCTACAAACCTATAATTATAATACTAAAAAAGTTACGTTTACCAGTCAGTCACTTTCATTCAGTACAGCAGATTTTAAGGCTAAAAAATTAGTGAGTTCCTATAAAAATTGTTGGCTAATTGGAAAAAATAGTATCCTACAATTTAATGAGTATGGTACTTCTTTGAACGAGATAGAGGTTTCTGATGTTATAGATGTTAAATTATTTAAGGAGAACCTTATTTATTTAAAAGATAATAATTTACACAGACTGAATAATGATAAAGTTACATCCATTGCATTAGAAAAAGAAATTTCTATCGAAAGTTTTTATATAAATAAGAATGAGATATATATCTTTGATGGTACAACTATTTTTGTGTTTTCATTCTTAAAAATTTAAGTATCTTTAAGCACTTTTTTATTAAACTAAAACCAACAGCATGCACGTTGCCATTGCAGGAAATATAGGAGCAGGAAAAACAACACTTACCAAATTATTAGCAAAACATTACAAATGGACACCACATTTTGAATCGGTAGAAGAGAATCCCTATTTAGATGATTTTTACTCTGAAATGGAAAGATGGTCTTTTAACTTGCAAATTTACTTTTTGAACAGCAGATTCAGTCAAATATTAGAAATTCACGAAAGTGGAAAAAATATTATTCAGGACAGAACTATTTACGAAGATGCCCATATTTTTGCCCCGAACTTGCACGCTATGGGCTTAATGACCAATCGCGACTTTACTAATTATTCCACACTGTTTCAATTGATGGAAAAATTAGTATCTCCACCAGATTTATTAATTTACTTACGAGCAAGCATTCAGACCTTAGTCGGACAGATTCATAATCGCGGTAGAGAATATGAAAACTCCATAAGCATTGATTATTTAAGTCGATTGAACGAACGTTATGAAGCTTGGATTAGCACATATACTAAAGGTAAATTATTGATCGTAGATATTGACAATTTAAATATTGTCGATAAACCTGAAGATTTAGGTGTTATTGTAGATAAAATTGATGCTCAACTGCACGGATTGTTTTAGATGTGGACTTGAAATTTTAGATTAATGAGGCTCCTTTTAAAAATTTTCTTTATTATTTTTCTGATGTCTATGATTATTGGTGGCTATTTAAAATACCAGAACCACCCAAAAGGAGAAGTAGTTATTGGATTATCCATTTTATTTTTATCTTTTATTTTAATGCCTTTATTTATTTTTTATCGTTTTAGAAATGGCAAGTATAAAAAATATGTATTAGATCCTAATAGTAAGAACCCTTTTAAGATTGATAAAGAAGATTTAAAGGAATAATAATACACTGAAATAATCCCGATAACAGCAAGAACAAAGTGAGGCTAGCGTCAATTCAAATTACGCTTTTCAATAAAAAACCGTTTAATTAGGTCGCTACATTCAGTTTCTAAGATGCCTCCAATTACTTTTGTTTTAGGATGCAGTTGTGTATTGTAATGTTCAAAACCGCGTTGCTCATCTTTTGCACCATACACTATTTTACCTATTTGAGTCCAATAGCTTGCACCCGCACACATTTGGCAAGGTTCTAAAGTAACATACAACGTACAATCTTTTAAATATTTTCCACCCAAATAATCAGCTGCGGCGGTAAAGGCCTGCATTTCGGCATGTGCAGTAACATCGTTTAGTGTTTCCGTTAAATTGTGTGCTCTTGCTATAATTTGGTTTTTAATTACAATAACCGCTCCAATAGGTACTTCGTTCTTATCAAAAGCAGTTTCGGCTTCTTGTAAAGCACGTTTCATAAAATACGTATCGTCAAAAGGATTGAGCATTGATTTAAATATTTTGGTAAAAATACAATTTCATATCGTAAATATTTTAATATCAAAAGCAACTCGTACATTTGTATTATGTCAAATGACTTGTTACAACATATTATAAACCCCAAAGATTTACGCAAATTGCCCAAAGAAGAACTACCTCAATTGGCAAAAGAGCTACGTGAGTTTATCATCAATATTGTAGCTACAAAAGAAGGGCATTTGGGAGCCAGCTTAGGTGTAACAGAGTTAACGATTGCCTTACATTATGTTTTTGATACACCAAACGATTTATTGGTTTGGGATGTCGGCCATCAGGCATACGGACATAAAATTTTAACAGGTAGAAAGGAAGTATTTGAAACCAACAGGCAATTAGGAGGCATTTCTGGCTTCCCTAAAAGAAGTGAAAGTGAATATGATGCTTTTGGTGTAGGCCATTCTTCTACATCTATTTCTGCAGTTTTGGGAATGGCAATCGCTTCTCAATTAAAAGGAGAAATAAGTAAACAACATATTGCGGTTATTGGTGATGCCAGTATTGCAAGTGGTATGGCGTTTGAAGCACTAAACCATGTCGGTGTTAGTAAAGCAAATATTTTAATTATTTTAAATGATAATGCAATGGGTATTGACCCAAGTGTTGGTGCTTTAAAAAATTATTTGACCAATATTAAAAACAACAAAAGAGATAGAAAACACAATATTATTGAAGCTTTTAATATCGACTATTCAGGCCCAATTGACGGTCATAACTTACCTAAATTATTGTCAGAACTAGAGCGTTTAAAAACCGTAAAAGGCCCTAAGTTTTTACATATAATCACTACCAAAGGGAAAGGTTTACAACAAGCGGAAGAAAACCAAGTAAAATACCATGCTCCTGGAAAATTCGATGCTAAAACTGGAGAACTAGTTGCCAAAACGGACTTAAAAGAACTTCCAAAATATCAAGATGTTTTTGGATTGACTTTAGTTGAATTAGCCAAAAAGAATGAGAAAATAGTAGGTATAACACCAGCGATGCCAACAGGGAGTTCACTTAAATTTATGTTAGATGAAATTCCCGAAAGGGCTTTTGATGTTGGTATTGCTGAACAGCATGCGGTAACCTTAGCGGCTGGTATGGCAACACAAGGGTTAATACCTTTTTGTAATATTTACTCCACATTTTTACAACGTGCTTACGATCAGGTAATACACGATGTTGCTTTGCAAAAATTGCCAGTTATTTTTTGTTTAGATAGAGCTGGGTTGGTTGGTGAGGATGGTGCTACCCATCATGGAGTTTTTGATTTGGCATATTTACGTTGTATCCCTAATTTAATAGTATTTGCTCCTTTAAACGAACTAGAATTAAGAAACATTATGTTTACTGCACAATTGGGTCTTGATGCCCCGATTGCCATCAGATACCCAAGAGGAAGAGGCACGATGTTAGATTGGAAACAACCATTTTCCAAATTAGAAATCGGTAAGGGACAAATACTAAAAGAAGGTTCTAAAATTGCTGTGTTGAGCATTGGAACTATCGGGAATAGGGTTATAGAGGCATATACTCATATTCCCAATAAAGATGAAATTGCCTATTATAATATGCGTTTTGTAAAGCCATTGGACGAGAAGCTACTGCATACTATTCTTAAAAAATTCGATACCATTATTACTGTTGAGGACGGTACGATTGTAGGTGGTTTTGGGACTGCAATATTAGAATTTGCTCAACAACAAGGATATAAAAATAAAAACATTGAAATTCTGGGCATTCCTGATAAATTTATTGAGCATGGTAAAACAGAAGAATTATTTAACAGTATCGGCTTGACTGTGGCAACTATAAAAAAAGCACTATATTTGCGGACTTAATTTTCATTCAACTAAACCAAATAATTTTATCATATAAAATTAGAACAGTGAAAAATAAGGTTATCTTCTCAATAATTGTATTTCTCTTCGCTACAAGTGCTTTCGCTCAAACAATTGATAGTACAAAGGTTAATGTAATAGAAACCATTAGCAACACCGATTCTTTGCGAAACTCTGGTACTGTAAAAAAAGTACTAGACATGTTTATGTCTGACACCATAAGCCCCGTAAAACCTAGAGATACCATAAAAAGATTTCAGCTAAACGATACATTAGATGTTGTTATTCAATTGGATTCAGTAGGTAATTATATAAAAATAGATTCGGTTAGAAGGTTAACAAAAATGGATTCATTAAAGATTAAAATGGAATCGCTACTGAAGCCATTTTATACCATAGAATATGATTCATTAAGTAATGAATATACCTTTAGTGAACGTTATAGAATGACCATAAACGAACTTACCAGCGATACTACTTACATTCCCCTACCCAAAGAGAAAAGTTATATTGCTCCAATAAAAAACTTAGTAATTGACACATTAAAGGTTATAAATCCAATAAAAATAGCAGAAATTGACACTACCAAATATGCAGATGAACCCGTTTGGTGGGAGAGGCGTAACAGTATTGGTTTAGATTTAAATGAAGCTGCCTTTGTCAATTGGAATGCAGGTGGTAACAATTCGGTTTCTGGACTACTCAAGGTTGATTTGGTTAGACTTTATAAAAAAGTACACTTACTTTGGAACAATGAATTGTACATGCGTTACGGGCTTAACTCACAAGAAGATAGAGAATTAAGAAAAACTGAAGATAGATTTGAGTTTAAATCTATTTTTGGATATAGAAGAGACACGGTTTCCAATTGGTTTTATTCCATGAAATTTAACTTTAAAACACAATTCACCAACGGATATAAATATCCTAATACCGATAATCCTATTTCTAGAATGTTTGCCCCTGCATATGTGTTTTTGGGAGCAGGATCGCATTATGAGATCAAGCAGCAAAAATTCTCGCTATACTTATCGCCTATAACTTTAAAATCTACTTTGGTTTTCGATAAAGACTTATCTGATAGCGGAGCTTTTGGTGTTACTCCTGGGCAACGATCAAGAAATGAGTTTGGGTTTTTAGTTGAAAGTTTATGGAACAAAGAGATTGTTAAAAATGTGTTGATGACCAATAAATTGAGCTTATACTCCGATTATTTGAATAAGTTTGGGAATATTGATGTTGATTGGGAGCTTAACTTTGCGTTAAGAATCAACAAATACATGAGGGCTAGTATTGGCGGTCATTTAATTTATGATGATGATGTAAAATATAAAGAAGATATAAATAATGACGGTACACTAGAAACGTTGGGTGCCAGAGTGCAACTTAAACAGTTTTTAGGCATTGGTGTTATGTATAGGTTTTAAGGAAGCCCTTCCCTGAAGGAGCGAGGATTAATGCTACAAAAAGAATAAGATCATTTGCTTTTTAATATCCAATGTGCGACCCAATATTCCTTCCCTTTGGGAAGGTTAGGATGGGCTTTTTTATATTTCCACACCTTTTATTTTTTTATGTAATAAAATAGCAGCCCCATCTGACATGCCCGCAATAAAGCCACAAACAGAAAGTATTCTATCATAAGTATTGTTGTTAGTGCTTTGATGCTTTTCAGGTACTAAATTTAGTATCAACTTATCATAACTGCTTGGTTGTTGATTAAAAGAGTTGTTTATGGCAGTAATAAAAACATCTAATAAGTCTGCCAATACTTTATAGCCAGAAATCTCTTTTTCAATAACTTCTTTACGTTGATATACATTTTTTACACTAATGTTAATAATATCATTGATTTGAGCCTGGTACTTACATTTTTCTAGTAAAGAAATTTGATACTCTCCTGCGAGTATTTCCGCTTCATTCTCTAAAAAAACAGTAGCAGCTTCATTGATTAAATTGCCAATCGTCAACGCACGTAAATAACTTATTCTGTCTTGTTTTGTAGTTAATTGGTGATATTTTTCGGTATTAATGGTATCTTTTACCAATTTTATCAAATACTCTAGAGCAAACTCTTCTTCTATCCACCCTAAATTGATGCCGTCTTCAAAATCAATAATTGTATAACAAATATCATCAGCAGCTTCAACTAAAAAAGCCAAAGGATGTCTTAAATAAGAAATGTCTTCCTTTCTGTTTTGTTTTAAGTTTAGACTTTTTACAACATCTAAAAAAGTAGCTCTATCTGATTGAAAAAAGCCATATTTTTTATCCACAATATTGGTTGTAGGTTTTTTTGGCAGCGATTCTTTGGGGTATTTCATAAAAGCACCTAGCGTAGCATATGATAATCGCAAACCTCCCTCAACACCTTTTCTTGACTCTGTTAAGATTTTGAAACCATTGGCATTGCCTTCAAAATCAATCAAATCTTGCCATTCTTTGTCGGATAGTTCGCTTTTATATTTTAAACCGTTACCAGATTTAAAATACTCCCCAATTGCTTTTTCGCCACTATGCCCAAAAGGCGGGTTGCCAATGTCGTGTGCCAAACAAGCACTTGCCACAATGGCTCCAAAATCGTTTATTTGATAGCCTAGTGCTTTTAAGTTTGGATATTTTTCCAATAGAGCCTTGCCAACTATTCTCCCTAAAGAACGCCCAACAACCGAAACTTCTAAACTATGTGTTAATCGAGTATGTACAAAATCGGTTTTAGAAAGGGGTATTACTTGTGTTTTATCCTGTAAACTTCGGAAAGAATCAGAGAAAATAATACGATCGTAATCAACCTCAAAACCTATTCTGGTTTCGTTCTGTGTTTTGCGTTCTCGTGGCTTTGTATCGCCATATTTTTTTAATGAGAGTAGTTGTTCCCAATTCATATTATTATATCTGATTTATATGTTGTGCAAGTTACATTTTTTAAGTCTAATTGAATCTTTTTGATAAGAATACAGGATGATATATTTTAATTAAACGGTCAAAAGTCTTAAAAACAAAAAACCCGAACTAAGTTCGGGTTTTTTGTGGTGCCTCCAGGGATCGAACCAGGGACACATGGATTTTCAGTCCATTGCTCTACCAACTGAGCTAAGGCACCATTGCTTTTAAAGCGGTTGCAAATATAAATTTTAATTTATTACTAATCAAAACAAAATCGTAAAAAATCTATTCGTACTTTTACAAGCCTTTATAATAAGATATGAATTTAATAATCGATATAGGCAATACCAGAACTAAAATAGCTGTTTTTGATGGAGATAATAGGGTGCGGAGTTTAATTTCAGAGTATAACAATATAAACTCCAACATTAAAAAATTAGTAAAGGAATATCCAATAAAAAATGTTATTAATGCTTCTGTATCCAATACGTTGTTAGACTTAGATCTTAATAAGTTTGACACCTATGTTGAATTAAACTATCAAACCAAAGTTCCATTTATAAATAAATACAAAACACCCAAAACTTTAGGTGTGGACCGAATTGCATTAGCAAGTGCAGCAGCTTACCAATATCCTAAAAAAAATGTTTTAATAATAGATGCTGGCACCTGTATCACTTACGATTTTATAAATGCTAAAAATGAATATTTAGGCGGTGCAATTTCGCCAGGGATAAATATAAGGTACAAATCACTCAATGAATTTACTGCTAATTTACCATTGTTAAAACAAGCTGATTATGAATTAATCGGGAATGATACAGAAAGCTCCATTCATTCTGGGGTTTTGAATGGATTTATTCAAGAAATAGATGGAGTTATAGAGCAATATAACCGTAAATACTCAAATTTAACAGTAGTTTTAACAGGAGGAGACACAAATTTCTTGGCTAAAAAGCTAAAAAGTAGCATATTTGCCACTCCAAATTTTTTATTGGAAGGACTTAACAGCATATTGATTTACAATCTAGACGAATGATTAAGAAACTTATAGGATTATTACTTGTCCTTTTATCTATTCAGGGCTTTGCTCAAAAAAACAATGCTTCACCTTATTCTTTTTTTGGTATTGGAGAAGAAAATGCTCAAAAAACTGTTGAAGAAATGAGTATGGGGCAAATTGGTGCAGCGTTTAATAGTTATTACCAATTGACCTTTACTAACCCTGCAGCATTGGCGTATTTACAATTAACTAACTACACTATTGCAGGACAAAACAAGTCAATTCAAATAAACGATGGTACAAATAAAGGTTCGGCATCAACGGCATCGTTGTCTTATTTTGCATTGGGTATACCCCTTGGAACCAAAGCAGGTTTTTCTTTTGGTTTACAGCCAAATACTACCGTTGGCTATTCGTTAACTGAAGAATTTAAAGATGCTGAAGGTGAATTAACCGAGATAAATGCTTTTAACGGTAAAGGCGGTACAAACAGGGTTTTTCTGGGGTTTGGTTACAGTTTACATAAAAATTTCAGCCTTGGTTTAGAAGCGGCTTATGTTTTCGGAAGTATCGAGAATACATTGCTCAACAGAAGGGATGGCGTACAATTAGCAACAATGCATAAATCGAATTCTAGGTTAAATGGGTTTACGGCTAAAGCGGGGTTACAGTACAATACTAAAGTTTCAGACAAACTGATGTTAAAAAGCGGAGCAGTTTTTCATTTAAAAAACAGCCTCTCTAATGATGGTGATGAAGTCTTGTTTACATTAGTAAATACAAACAATGGATCAATTAGCCCTAGAGACACATTGGTTAATAAATCTTTTAGCGGTGAGGTAAAAAAACCCTTAAATACTATTTTAAGTGTTGGTCTGGGTGAAGAAAACAGGTGGTATGCTGGTTTAGAATATAGTTTTCAAAACGCAATTGATTTTACCGATGGTGTGTTGGCAAATAACACAAGAGTAAGCTACGACAAAACAAATAGAGTATCGGTTGGCGGTTTTTATATTCCTAAAATAAACTCTATTTCAAGTTACTGGCAACGAATTACTTACAGAGCTGGTTTTAGTTACAAACAAACTGGTTTAATGGTAAATAATGATAAGGTTAACGATCTTGGCATGTCTTTTGGAGTAGGATTACCCATAGGCAAACAATTGTCAAATTTAAACCTCGGTTTTGAGTTTGGTAAAAGAGGAGAAACAAAAAATTCGCTTATTAAAGAAAATTATTTTAACTTTCGCCTCGGTTTAACACTAAATGATAGATGGTTTGTTAAGAGAACTATACAATAGTTAAAGCCTTAAAGTGGAATGTAAGATTAATTAATACCTTTTAAAATGAAAAGAATAATTACAAATTTGGTTTTAGGTTTATTACTGGTAACAGGGGTAAGCAATGTTTATGGACAAGATAAGTATGGGGCTGAACCCGATAAATGTAAACAAAATTTATCGCTATTTCATGAAAGTGTTAAGGCGGGCAATTATGACGGAGCTTATGAAAACTGGAAATGGTGTTACGATAACTGTCCAAAAGCTTCTCAGTACATTTATGCAGATGGCTTAAAGATAGCCGAAAACATGTATAAAAACGGTTCGGATAAAAGTGCTGCAAGTAAATTAATTGATGAAATTTATGCAAAGCGTATTAAGATCTTTCCTAAAAATTTAGGTAAAGTATATAGTGATTGGGCCATTTCGTTAAAAGAACGCAACGCATCCGAAGACGCAATATTTGAAAAATTGGAGGCTGCCTTTAAGGAAGACCCAACCGAGATGAGCATTAAAAACATAGCGGAATATTTTAAAATGGTAACTGAACGAAACAAGGATACCGATGCTCAAAAAGTGTTTGATACCTATGATGATGTTTTAGATGGTGTTAACGATAAAATGGATAAACTAACTGAAGAGTTGGACAAGTTGAACTTAAAAGATTCTTTAACAAGTAACTTAACAAAGAAAGAAAAATTAAAGCAAAAAAATAACGCTATTAATTTAAGAGGATTAGGTCAAGTAGAGCCAATATTAGATCAAACTCTTGGTGAAGTTGCAACCTGCGACAGGTTAATACCTTTATACAAGAAGAGTTTTGACGCAAACAAGACAGATCCTAAATGGTTAAAAAGAGCAGTATCTAGAATGTTTGCTAAAGAATGTACAGAAGATGATTTATATCCTAAAATGGTTGAAGCTTGGGTAACAATAGAGCCATCTTCTAAAGCATATATATTTTATGCAGGTATTTTAGAGGAGCGTGGCGAGACAAAAAAGTCTTTAGAATATAAGAATAAGGCTATAGATCTGGAAACAGATCCGTTTAAAAAAGCAAATTATTTGTTAGGTATAGCTTATCAATATAGAAATAGGAGTAAATCTACTGCCAGAGACTATGCGTATAGAGCTTTAAAAGTAAGACCAAGTTTGGGTAACGCTTATTTATTGATTGCAAGTCTGTACAGTAGTAGTGCTAATAGCTGTGGACAATCGGAATTTGAAAAAAGAATGGTTTATGTAGCCGCTGCAAACATGGCATCTAAAGCAAAAGCAGTTGATCCTGGAATTGCCACTAAAGCGAGTAGATCAATCAGGTCTTATTTAAAAAACGCCCCTTCAAAAAAATTGATTTTTAATGAAGGTAAAAAATCTGGAGACTCTCATAGGGTTGGTTGCTGGATTGGGACTACGGTTAGAATTCCGTAAATTTTACTGATGTTAAAATCAGATTTTCATAAAATTAAAATTTTTAGTGCTGCTATTTTTTTAGCAGCACTACTTTTTTCGTGCGGTAACGATATTAAAGAGGTACAAGATTTTTTGGCCGAAAAAAACTTGCCTATTGGTGTAGCCAATGATGTATATTTAATTCATACCGATTCCGGGCGGGTAAAAACAAAATTGATAACACCTTTAATGTACGATTTTGGCAACAGAACCGAACATCCCTATCAAGAATTTCCAGAAGGTATAGAAGTTACTAATTACGATCAATTAGGAGATTCTGTTACGTTGATGGGCAATTATGCAAAAACCTATACCAAAACTAAAATATCAGAAGTAAAAGGAGATGTGGTTGTGATAAATCATAAAGACAAAAGTAGATTATATACCGATCAGCTTTTTTGGGATCAGAATACACACTATATTTATACAGAAAAAGCCTTTAGATTGTACAGAAAGTTAGATACTTTAAAGGGTTCGGGCTTTGAATCAAATGAAGATTTAACTAAAGTTATTACTAGCAATCCAAGCGGGGTTGTTTATGTAAAGGAAGATAATGAGATAAAAACAGATACGATAAAAAAATAAAAATGAAAAATTTAAGACGCTTTTTTGAATATGGATATTTGGTCATTGGGGTCATTTTATTAGTAGATGGTATTTATAGGTTCAATCAGCCGGGAGAACGCAATAATTCCTATTTTTTATTGGCATTTGCTGTGTTAGCCGTGTTTATGTATTTTTTCAAACGGCATTTTAGAAGAAAGATTGAAGCGGGTCATTATAAAAAAAATAAAAATGAAACCAATGAATAGAATAATTGTAATGTTTCTGTTTATTAATCTGAGTTTTTTATGTACTTCAGAAGCTCAAATTTTGCCTTTACGCGATAGAGCCAATGCAGTAGATGAAATTTTAAAAGATAGGTTTGATAATTTGTTGCCTTCGTTAATGGATAAAACGGGAATTGATATGTGGATTCTCATTTCAAGAGAATATAACGAAGACCCTGTAATGCGAACCATGCTGCCTTCTACTTGGTTAAATGCCAGAAGGAGAACAGTACTGGTTTTTTATCGCGATAAAGAAAAAAACACCATTGAAAAATTGGCAGTTGCACGTTATAATGTTGGCGAAAATATTAAATCGGCCTGGAATAAAGAAGAACAGCCAGATCAATGGAAAGCCCTTTTTCAACTTATAAAAGATAGAAACCCAGCTAAAATCGGTTTAAACATGTCAACTCATTTTGGAATTGCAGATGGCTTGGTTAAAACGGATTACGATTGGTTTACAAAAGCATTACCTAAAACATATAAGGAAAAAATTGTTTCGGCAGAAAAATTGGCTATTGCTTGGATAGAAATACGTACCAAAAAAGAAATGAAAGTGTTTGAGTTTTTATCTAAACTTACGCATGATGTTATTGCTGAGACGTTTTCGTCCAAAGTAATTACTCCAGGCAAAACCACAACGGATGATGTGGTTTGGTTCTTACGTCAAAAAGTAAATGATTTAGGCTTAAAAACTTGGTTTCACCCTACAGTAGATATTCAACGCAATAACGAAAAGTTGGGTAGTCATATTACTTCTTTTTCTAAACGCCCTTCTGAAAATACCATTCAAAAAGGAGATTTGCTGCACTGTGATTTTGGTATTACCTATTTAAGATTAAATACCGACTGCCAACAACATGCTTATGTTTTAGAAGATGATGAAACTGAAGTTCCATATTTTTTAGTTAATGCTTTTAAAAAAGGGAATCAATTACAGGATATTTTTACTACTAATTTTATTGCTGGCAAAACAGGTAACGAAATATTATTAAAATCCTTAAAAGAAGCAAAAGAAGTAGGTTTGCGTCCTTCCATTTATACCCATCCGTTAGGGACTTATGGACATTCGGCTGGTCCAACAATAGGCATGTGGGATGCACAAGGAGGAGTTCCTGTTAAGGGAGATTACCCGTTATTTGAAAATACTGCCTTTGCCATAGAATTGAACACTACGGTTTATATTAAGGAATGGGCTAGAGATGTAAGAATTATGCTTGAAGAACCTGGGTTTTTTGGTAAAGACGGATTTAGATATATAGACCCTAGACAAGAAAGCATTCATATCATTAACACTAACTAAATTAAAATTTGGAAGGACAAATTATCATAATAATTATTTCAATTTTATTATCAGCTTTCTTTTCAGGGATGGAAATTGCCTTTGTTTCTGCCAATAAAATGCATATTGAGTTAGAAAAAAAGAAAGACACCTTTCTTTCAAGGGTGTTGACAAAATTAACTGAAAACCCTTCAAAATTTATTACTACCATGTTGGTGGGCAACAACATTGCCCTAGTAGTTTATGGGTATTTTATGGGCGAACTGTTAATGCCTTATTTAGAACCTTATTTATACAATGCCTTTGTAATTTTACTGGTTCAAACCCTAATTTCAACACTAATTATATTGGTCACGGCAGAGTTTTTGCCAAAAGCCATTTTTAGGGTTTATTCCAACGAAACACTAAAAATATTTGCCATACCGACTTATATTTTCTTTTTGCTATTTTATTTTATATCTAGTTTTATAATGATTATTTCTGATTTTGTACTTCGTATATTCTTCAACACTAAAGAGGATGATGTGCAATTGGCATTTACAAAATCTGAACTGGGTGACTATATTAATGAACAGCTGGAAATTTCTGATGAAGAGGTAGATTCTGAAATACAGATTTTTCAGAATGCCTTAGATTTTCATAATGTAAGAGCTAGAGATGCAATGATACCTAGAACGGATATAATTGCCATTGATGTAACCGATACCGTTAAAAATTTAAAAACCCTTTTTGTAGAAACAGGATTATCAAAAATAATTGTTTATAAGGAATCTTTAGATGATGTTATTGGCTATATACATGCTTTTGAATTGTTTAAAAACCCAAAAACGATACGTTCATTATTGCTTCCCATAGAAACTATGCCCGAAACAATGATGATAAACGATATTCTTAACGATCTTACCAAAAAGCAAAAAAGTGTAGCTATTGTTTTAGATGAATATGGTGGTACTTCTGGGCTGATAACCATTGAAGATATTATTGAAGAACTTTTTGGCGATATTGAAGACGAACATGATTCTGTAGAACTTTTAGAGGAAAAAATTAACGATAGGGAGTTTGAGCTTTCGGCTCGTTTAGAGGTGGATTACGTAAACGAAACATATAATTTGACCTTGCCTGAAGGAGATGCCTACGAAACCCTTGGTGGCTTAATTGTCGATGCGACAGAAAATATTCCACAGAAAGAGGAAATTATAGCAATTGATAATTTTCAATTCACTATTCTTGAGGTTTCTTCGTCTAAAATAGAACAAGTTTACCTTAAGGTGCTCTCTAAAGAAGATTAGTGATCTTACTTACACTAAATAATTTAGCTTTTTACTTCTCCAATCTTTTAATTTTTTTGTATTTTCGCGGACTGAATTTAAACTAAGCTTTGTTCTTTTAAATTCAGCACTTTAAGTAATAAAAATAGTAAATAAAATATATACATAATTAACATGGCAATTTTATCTAAAATTAGAGAGCGTTCATTATTCTTAATTATCATTATTGCATTAGCATTATTTTCCTTTGTGATTGGTGATGTATTTACCAGAGGAGGCTTTGGAGCTCAGTCAAACTCAATAGGAGAAATAAACGGAGAAAATATTAGCAGGGAAGAATTTGCTCAAATGGTTGAGCAACAAAAAGCGTTATCTGGCGGAAGAGGCAGCAATATGCAGAATGTGAATATGGCTTGGGAAGGTTTGATTCGTGAAAAAATTTACAAAGCCCAATTAGAAAAATCTGGTGTTGCTGTTGGTGAAAAAGATGTTTGGGATGAAATATTAAAACAGTCTTGGGTTAAAGATGGCCCTCAATTTAAAAATGAGGCAGGACTTTTTGACGAAGACAAATTCAAAGAACACATTGCTACCTTAAACGATGCTAAAGACGATGATGCACAGAGCAGACAAGCTTGGTTAAGTTGGTTAGATTATGAAAGAAATATTAAGAATAATTTAGAGTTAAGAACATATAATAACCTAGTTTCTGCTGGATTAGGTGCTACTTTTAAAGAAGGCGAACGTCACTACATGGCTAACAATACTAAGCTTGATTTAGAATATGTATATGTGCCCTATACTTATATTGCCGATAGTGCGGTTACGGTTACGGATAATGAAATAGAGCAATATGTAAAAAATCACCCTAATGATTATAAGGCTGAAGCTTCTCGCGATATTAGTTTTGTAAAATTTGACACAAAACCTTCGGCAGAAGACGAAGCTGCGGTTAAGGCTGAGGTTGAAAAAATAATTAATGACAGAGAGGAATATAGCTCAGCGGCTAAAACGAATGTGAAAATTGAAGGTTTAGCTACTACCCAAAATGTAGAAGAGTTTTTTAGAAATAACTCTTCTGATATTCCATTGGATAATAATTTTTATACCAAAACTAAAGTTCCTCCAGTTTTAAAAGATACTGTTTTTAAATTGAACATTGGTGATGTTTACGGTCCTTATAAAGATGGTAACTTTTTTAAAGTAACCAAATTAGTAGCAGTAAAACAAATGCCAGATTCGGTTAGAGCACGTCATATTTTAATTCCTTTTGTTGGTGCTACTAATGATCCGGCTATTACCGAGACTGAAGCTCAGGCCAAAGCAACTGCTGATAGTTTATTGACTATTGTTAAAAGAGATAAGTCTAAATTTGCAGACTTGGCCAAAACATTATCTTCTGACAAAGTTAGTGGAGCAAAAGGTGGCGATTTAGATTGGTTTGTATATCAAACTATGGTACCAGTGTTTAGAGATTTTACTTTTGAAAATAATGTTGGAGAAATGGGTGTGGTAAAATCGCAATATGGTTTTCATATTATTGAAATTCAAGAACAAAAAAACCTTCAAAAAAATGTAAAACTAGCAACATTTGCTAGAGAGATTCTTGCTTCTGACGAAACGGAAAGTGCAGTGTACCAAAAGGCGGAAACTTTTGCTTCGGCTGTAACAGACGGAAAAGACATGGAAGAGTTAGCTAAAGAACAAGGTTTGGCCGTGCAACCAGTTGTTGGTTTAAAAGCTATGGATGAGAGGGTTTCAAACCTGAATAATCAAAGACAAATTATTACTTGGGCTTTTGATCCAGAAAGTGAAGTTAATGAAATAAAACGTTTTGATGTTGAAGGTGGTTATGTAGTAGCTAAATTAACTACAAAGCATAAAAAAGGATTAAATATTGGTGCTGCTAAAGCAACACTTAGAACCAAATTACTTAATGAAAAAAAGAGCAATTTGATAAAAGAACAAATGAAAGGCGATAATCTACAAGATATTGCAAAAACATTTAATACCAATGTTCAATCTTCTAAAGCAGTATCATTGGGTAGCCCAACATTACCAGGAATTGGAAGAGCAGAGGAGATTGTGTCAACGTTAGTAGTACTAAAAGAAAACATACTTTATACCGATATTGATACCAAAAATGGTGTTTTTGCGGCTAAAATCACAAAAAAAGACAGTCCGCAACCGTTAGAAAATTATGCAGGATCAATTACAGCTGTTAAAAATGCTAACAGAGCTAAAAGTACTAAAGTTTACAGTATTTTAAAGAAGTTTGCAGATATAGAAGACAATAGAGCCACTTTTTACTAAGCGTTACAATATTAGCAAATAGTTAACGTTACATATCTCAATTATTAAAAAAACAACAAGAAAAAGTTAGATATATACTATATTTCGTATATTTGCAACAAATTTAAAAACAGAAACTATAATTTAAATTAATTAAAATGAAACACTTAAGAAAAGTTTTATTCGTAGTTGCACTTTTTGCTGGTTTCAGCATGAATGCACAAGACGAAAACAACCCTTGGTCTATTGACTTTGGTGCTAACGCGGTAGATTTTTATCCTACAAACTCTGGTTTACCAGGAACAGGAGGATGGTTTAGCGATTTTATTAATGTTGATGATCATTACAACATCATTCCATCTATTTCTAGACTTAGAGTTGGTAGATATTTAGGTAATGGTTTTTCTTTAGGTTTAGCAGGTTCGTTAAACAAAATTGAAAAAATGGGAGATATGTCTGCGAACGATTTATCTTACATTGGTGCAGATTTAGACATTAGATATGCATTTGTCAATGGCAAATGGTTTGACCCTTATGTTCATATCGGTGGTGGTTACCAGTTCATAGATGATAACAGTGCAGGTACTGTTAACGGTGGTCTTGGTGCTAATTTTTGGTTTAATGACTTTATCGGTCTTAATATACAAACCGCTTATAAACATTCATTTGATGAAGATAACGTAGCACCTCATTTCCAACATGCTGCTGGTTTAACTATTAGATTTGGCGGAAAAGATACTGATGGTGATGGTGTTTATGACAAGGATGATGAGTGTCCAGAAGTATTTGGTTTAGAAGCTTTCAATGGTTGTCCAGATACAGATGGAGATGGTATTAAGGATGCCGATGATGCTTGTCCAGAAGTTGCTGGTTTAGCCGCTTTAAACGGTTGTCCAGATGCTGATGGTGATGGTGTTGCTGATAAAGACGATCAATGTCCAAATGATGCTGGTACTGCTGCAAACAATGGTTGTCCAGATGCAGACGGTGATGGCGTATATGACAAAGACGATGAGTGTAAAGATGTAGCTGGTCCAAAAGAAAACAAAGGTTGTCCTTGGCCAGATACTGACGGTGATGGTGTATTTGATAAAGATGATAACTGTGTAAACGAAGCAGGTCCTGCTTCTAACCAAGGTTGTCCTGAAAAAGTTATTACTGTTGAAGCTAAAGCTAAATTAGATGAGTTTGCAAAAGCTATCTACTTTAACACAGGAAAATCTTCTTTCAGACCTGGTGTTGCTGAAAAATTAGATTTAATTGCTGATATTATGAAAGAATTCAAAGATTCTGACTTCAGCGTTGACGGTCATACTGATAGCTCAGGTTCTGATAAAATAAACCAAAAATTATCTGAAGAAAGAGCAAAAGCGGTATTAGACTACTTAGTAGGAAAAGGTATATCTTCTACAAGATTAAGTTCTAAAGGTTTTGGTGAAGCTAATCCTATTGCTAACAACAGAACAAGCAAAGGTAGAGCTCAAAACAGAAGAGTTGAAATTAACTTGAAGAACTAAGTTAATTAAATAATAAATGTTAAAGCCACGCTTTTAAGCGTGGCTTTTTTTATTGAACTCATTTTGTAAATTTGTTATTAAATATTCAGCTAATGCAAAGCTTTTTAAATCGGGTTGTAACCGATGTACTTTCTAAGAATAGCAACAGTACAGAACTTACTTTTGTATTGCCCAGTAAAAGAGCGGGAATATTTTTAAAAAACACGCTAAAATCTAAATTAAAAAAAACTACAATACTGCCGAAAATAATAAGTATTGAGGAGTTTATTGAGGAGCTGTCTAGAGTTAATTCAATTGACAACACAAACTTGTTATTTGAATTTTATACTATTTATAAAAAAGTAATAGAAAAGGACAAAGCTGAAAGCTTTGAAAACTTTGTCAAATGGGCTCCATTATTACTTCAAGATTTTAATGAGATTGATAGACATTTAGTTGACGCTAATTATCTATTCTCTTACCTCACGGACATTAAAAGATTAGAAACATTATTAAAAGGAGAGCAAAAGACAGATTTAATTTTAAATCAAGTAAAGTTTTACGAAAATTTTGAAAGCTATTATAATACACTTTATGGTTATTTACTCGAAAAAAAGGTAGGATATCAAGGCTTACAATACAGAGAAGCTGTTGAAAACATAGAATGGTACATTAACAACACACCCGATAAGATAGTTTTGGTTGGTTTTAATGCTTTAAATAAAGCCGAAGAAACCATTTTCAAGAGTTTACTAGATAATAACTTAGCTACAATCTATTGGGACATAGATAAGTTTTTTGTAGAAAATAACCCGCAAGTCTCTAATTTTATAGATAAATATAAGACCAAATGGAATTATTTTATAACAAACGGTTTCAACTGGTTTTCTGATGAGTTTACATCAAAAAAGAAGATTAAGATTATTGGCACGCCAAAAGATATTTCGCAAATAAAATATGCTGGCGAAATTTTAAAAGAAATTGCCAATACAACTACTAATTTTTCAGATACAGCTTTGGTTTTGGCAGAAGAGTCCATGCTCGGAGCTTCTTTAAATTCATTACCAACAGATGTAGAGCGTGTTAATATTACCATGGGGTATGAGCTTAAAAATATTCCTTTGAGTACTGTTTTTGAGTATCTGCTTAAACTTCAAATGCATCATAAAAAAGGAGCATTTTATTATAAAGAAGTATTGGCATTATTAAATCATCCGCAGGTAAAATCTTTTTTTAATAACCCAGCAATTATTGATGATTTACTATATAAAATTGCTGCTAATAATTTTACTTACCTAACCAAATCGAGTTTAATAAGGTTGGCTGATAATAATTCAGAGTTCAACAAGCTTTCTTTTTTATTCGACAACTGGGAAAATAACGCTAATACTGCTATAAAAAACTGCATTAAATATATTGAACTTGTAAAGAAAAAAAGAAATCTTAACAAACTTGAAAGAGAATACCTGTTTCGTTTTTACACCATTTTTCAGCAATTGCTAAACCTTAACCAAAAGTTTGGACATATTACAGATATTAAAACGCTTAGTGTGTTTTATAACCAGATGCTTAAAATGGAAAAATTATCCTTTAAAGGAGAACCTTTATCAGGTTTGCAAATTATGGGAGTGTTGGAAACCCGTGTACTTGATTTTAAAAATATAATCATCACATCAGTAAACGAAGGGATTTTACCTGCTGGGAAATCAGATAATTCTTTTATTCCTTTTGATATTAAAAGAGAGGTGGGATTGCCTACTTACAAAGAAAAAGACGCCATTTTTGCCTATCACTTTTTTAGATTGATTCAACGTGCGGAAAATATATATGTTATTTATAACACTGAAGCAGATAGTTATGGTTCGGGTGAGCAAAGCCGCTTTTTAACACAATTGGAAATCTTAAAAAAAAATGAAGTTGAAAAGATTGTGGTAAGCCCAAATGTGGTTAAAACCAATATTGATTTTAAAGAAATTTCAAAAAAAGAATTTGTCGATAAAGAATTAAAAGGCTTGGCTGAAAAAGGATTTTCAGCATCAACACTTACTAAATATATTCTAAATCCATTAGAATTCTACAACCAAAAAATTCTTAAAATCAGAGAAATTGAAGAGGTTGAAGAGACTATAGCTGCAAATACATTGGGAACTATTATTCATAAAACATTAGAAGCTCTCTACGAGCCTTATATTAATGAAATTTTAACCGAAGACACATTGCTTCAAATGAAGTCTAAAGTTTCTTCAGAGGTTCGCAAATGGTTTAAAGAAGTGTATAACAGCGGTAATATTTCTAAAGGTAAAAACTTATTGGTGTATAATGTGGCACAACAATTTGTAACTAATTTTTTAAATCAAGAATTAAGATTGATTAAAGATGGGAATGTCTTGAAAATTTTAGCTTTAGAAAAGAAATTAACTTTAAAAATTAAAGTTGAGAGTTTAAACTTTCCAGTTCAACTGGTTGGTGAAGCAGATAGGATTGACGAACTTAACGGAACAACCAGAATCATAGATTACAAAACAGGAAAAGTGGAGCAAAAAGAATTGAATATTAAAGATTGGTCTTTAATAACAAAAGATTATAAAAAGCACAATAAAAGTTTTCAAGTGCTTTTTTATGCTCTGTTGTTTTCAGAATCATTAGGGTTAAACATAGATAAACAACCTTTAGAAAGCGGAATTGTATCATTCAAAAATTTAAAAGTAGGGTTTTTAAAAATAAATAAAGCTACAGTAACTCAAGAAGATATTGACTTTTTTAAGACCGAATTAAAACAATTATTAGTAGAAATATTTGACCCAACTATTCCAATACTAGAAAAAGAATCACCATTTACAACATGATAATTAAACGAAACATTCAACTACAAGGGAAACACCAAAAACCCATTTTAACAGATGTGTTTTATATTGAAAATAACCAACCCAAACCTGTTGTAATTTTTGCACACGGTTATAAAGGTTTTAAAGATTGGGGCTGTTGGGATTTGGTGGCAGAAAATTTCGCCAAAAATGGTATTTTCTTTATCAAGTTTAATTTTTCGCATAATGGAGGTACTGTAAAACAACCGATTGATTTTCCCGATTTGGAAGCTTTTGGACAAAATAATTTTATAAAAGAACTTGATGATTTAGAAGCTATTATTGATTGGATTTCGGAAGGAAGCGAATATAAAAATGAAGTTGACTCAACAAACATTACCTTAATAGGTCATTCTAGAGGTGGAGGCATTGTTACTATCAAAGCCAGCGAAGACAACCGCATAAGTAAAGTTATTACCTGGGCTGGTGTTTCTGATTATGGAGCTAGATTCCCACAAGGTGAAATTTTGAAATTGTGGAAAAAACATGGTGTTTCGTATATTGAGAATTCCAGAACCAAGCAACAACTACCACATTATTATCAGTTCTATGAAAATTTTGTAGCAAATAAGAACAGATTGCATATTAAAACTGCCGTAGAAAACTTGAAAATTCCCTATTTGATAATTCATGGTACAGATGATGAAACTGTGAAATTGAATGAAGCAAAAAATTTGCATTTTTGGTCTAAAAGCAGTGAACTTTATACCATAAAAAATGCAAATCACACTTTTGGAGGGAAACATCCTTGGGAAGAAAAAAAGTTACCACCGCACCTTTTCGAAATCGTTGAAAAATCAGGCGTTTTTGTAGGGTTTTAGCATATAACAGATGTTCAACCCATGATATTTATCATACTTCTTTATGAGCTATCATTATACATTTGTTGCCGAAATTAATGGTTTTATTAGAAGCTGTTGATAAAAAAGTATTAACTATAATTAGAGTTATGATTTATTTAATGTTGACCATTTTAACTATCACTATTGCCTTATTTGTTTGGGGTAAATTTCCACCAGATATTGTAGCGTTAATCTCCATGATAAGCCTGTTTTTAACAGGTATATTAGATGCTACTGAAACATTAAGCGGTTTTAGTAATCCTACCGTTATAATGATTGCAGCTCTTTTTATAATAGGAGAGGGACTTTCGCAAACTGGTTGGACTGCATTGGCGGGTAAAAAGTTTGTAGAGTGGGCTGGTAAAAGTGCACCTAAATTACTTGTCTTGGTAACACTGGGAGGTGGTGTTTTG
This sequence comes from Aureibaculum sp. 2308TA14-22, assembly GCF_040538665.1. Taxonomy (NCBI): domain Bacteria; kingdom Pseudomonadati; phylum Bacteroidota; class Flavobacteriia; order Flavobacteriales; family Flavobacteriaceae; genus Aureibaculum; species Aureibaculum conchae. The sequence goes on along the minus strand of NZ_JBEWXT010000001.1, from coordinate 3,075,889 downwards.
TCTGGCTTTGTCAGCAATACTGGTACCGTGGCAACATTAATGCCAATGACTATTTCTTCGGCTTGGAGCATAGGTACAATGCCATCAAAAATACTAATGCCCGTTGCTTTTGGATCCAATACTGGTGGGTTGTTGACATTAACAGGTACACCACCAAATATTATAACGAGCAATGCTCTTATCGAAGCTGGTTTTGAGGGGTTTTCTTTTTTTGAATTTGCTTTGATTGGTTTGCCCTTACTGATTATTGCAATACTTTATTTTAGATATATAGGCTATAAATTGTTGCCTAAAAATAAAACAAATAACAAACCTGTAAATATTGAGTCAACTTTACACAAATGGATAGAGTCTTATAAAATTGAAGGTGATTATTATAGGTTACGGATACGATCTGTTTCACCACTAATAAATACTAAAATTGAGGATTGGAATTTCGGAAATGATTTTCATATTTCTATTATCCGATTAAAAAGAAGACATCCAAGTGTATTAAAAAGAGTAGAGCCTTTTATTGAATTTCCTACACCTGATACAGAAATGAGATATCACGATATCCTAACAGTAAAAGGTGATACTGAAGCCATCAATAATTTAATGATAAAATTTAGATTGGGGTTGCTACCGCTAGAATCTATTAAAGAGGAACTAAAAAATAACCTATTAAACCAAGAAGTTGGTATGACAGAAATTATTGTAACACCACAATCAATTTTGGTTGGAAAACGCAAATTAGGTCAATATTTTCAACGATTTAACATACAATTACTTGCAGGTTCTCGTAATAGCAAACCAATTATAGATAAAGAAAATGTTGTAAAAGCTGGTGATGCCTTTTTAATAAGAGGTGCATGGGAAGATATTGAAGCTTTAAAGCAACAGCACGAAAATATAGTAATTTGTGGCAGTCCAGAAAGAATGGCAAAGAATATAGACAACTTAACTTTCAAATCTTATATAGCCTTAGGGGCTTTAGTCTTAATGGTTGTTTTACTAGTTTTTAAGATAGTACCTGGATCTATTGCTGCCTTAATTAGTGCAGGTGTTGTAATGCTTACAGGATGTGTACCTATTTCAAAAGCTTATAAAGGTATTAGTTGGACAAGCGTGGTAATGATCGCTGCAATGATTCCTATGGGTATCGCTTTGCAAAAAACAGGTACAGCACAACTAATAGCAAGTAATTTGGTTACTTATTTGGGTTCAGTTCACCCGATATTATTGTTAGGAGGCATTTTTTTACTCACCACAACCTTCAGTCAAGTAATTAATAACAGTGCAACTGCCGTATTAATGGCACCGATTGCAATTTTAGCAGCCGGCTCTTTACAAATATCACCAGAACCTTTTATGATAGCAGTTGCAATTAGTGCCTCAACTGCCTTTTTAACACCAGTAGGTACAACAACAAATGCAATGGTTATGACTGCTGGGGGTTATAAATTTATAGACTATTTAAAAGTAGGTGCTCCATTACTCTTACTATTTTTTATAATAACCTTGCTACTTGTGCCTGTTATATGGCCTTTTTAAAACAAAATTAGAAGATTAGGGAAAATGGATTATCGCGTTAAATGAGTTGATATGATAACCTATCCTTGAAAAATTACTACTTATTACCAACTAAGTAAACCAAAAAAGAGCCTCATTTTTAAAATGAGGCTCTTTTATTAAAATAAGATTAAAGTTCTAACCTTAATACAATTAAAAAATGAATCTTCTTATAACTGTGGTCCAGCTTTTACTAAAGCACGCCCTTCTTCAGTATCACAATATTTTTCAAAGTTTTTGATGTAAAGACCAGCTAATTTTTTAGCTTTCACTTCCCATTCAGAAACATCTTTATAGGTATCCCTTGGATCTAAAATATCACTTACTCCTGGTAATTCTTTTGGAGCTGTTAAGTTTAAGAAAGGAATGTCAACAGTTTCAGCTTTATCAATTGAACCATCTAATATGGCATCAATAATTGCACGTGTATCTTTTAACGATATTCTCTTTCCAGTTCCGTTCCAACCCGTATTTACTAAATACGCTTTTGCGTTGTGTTCTTTCATTTTAGCAACCAATGTAGAAGAATACATTGTTGGTTTCAACGTTAAAAATGCTTCACCAAATGCAGGGGAGAATGATGGTTGAGGTTCTGTAATTCCTCTTTCTGTTCCCGCTAATTTAGATGTAAACCCACATAAGAAATGGTACTGAGCTTGTGCATCATCTAAAACTGAAACTGGAGGTAATACCCCAAATGCATCAGCAGATAGATAAATGATTTTACTAGCATGACCCGCTTTTGATGGCAATACAATTTTATTGATATTGTAAATTGGGTATGAAACTCTTGAATTTTGTGTAATTGAATGATCGTAGTAATCTACTTCTCCATATTCATCAACAACAACGTTTTCTAATAGTGCATCTCTTTTAATAGCCCTCCAAATATCTGGTTCGTTTTTTTCGCTTAAGTCAATAACTTTTGCATAACAACCACCTTCAAAGTTAAATACACCATTGTCATCCCATCCATGTTCGTCATCACCAATTAAGTAACGTTTTGGATCTGCAGATAGGGTAGTTTTACCAGTTCCCGATAAACCAAAAAATACTGCTACATCACCGTCTTCTCCAACATTAGCGGAACAGTGCATTGAAGCCATTCCTTTCAATGGTAAGTAATAATTCATCATGGCGAACATTCCTTTTTTCATTTCACCTCCGTACCATGTACCACCAATAATTTGGATTTTTTCTGTCAAATTAAACACTACAAAGTTCTCAGAATTTAATCCTTGTTCTTTCCAGTTAGGGTTCACAGTTTTTGAACCATTCATCACAACAAAATCTGGTTCACCAAAATTTTCTAATTCGTAAATTGAAGGTCTAATAAACATGTTAGTAACAAAATGTGCTTGCCATGCTACCTCCATCACAAAACGCACTTTTAATCGTGTGTCAACGTTGGTACCACAAAATGCATCTACTACATACAATTTAGGTGATGTTGAAAGTTGTTCTAAAACCAGTCCTTTTAAATCCTGATATATTTCATTAGAAGTTGGTACATTAACCTTATTCCAGTCAATAGTATCTTTAGTAATATCGTCTTTTACTATATATCTATCTTTAGGAGAGCGTCCTGTAAAAACTCCAGTCTTAACGGCAACAGCACCCGTAGAAGTATCTGCCCCTTTTTCAAAACCCTTTCTTGCATAAGACACTTCTGCGTCGTACAATTCCTGATAAGTAGGATTGTAAACAACCTCATGGTATCCCGTAATTCCTAGATCGTGTAACTCCTGAATAACTTTGATATTCTTCATCTTTATAATTTTAGTTTAATACTTAACTTTAATCTCTGTACAAATTTATCATAATAGGCAATAAAATATTATGACATTTATCAGTTAATCTAATTATCTACTATAACGTTTTCAAGATTATATATTGTTGATAATGTGACTGTTGAACCTATTTATATTTTAAAAATAATAGCTCAATTTTGTTCTTTTATTAGTAATTTATTTCAAATCTGGTCTTGTAGGTCTAACCTCAATTTTACTTGGCAACGTTCGTGGATGCATGGTCAATAAATCCAATACCAGTTTGCCGATGTCTTCAGGCTGTATTTTCCATGCATCGCTTTCATCAGGTTTATTATCATTAAAATATGTAGCTACAGAACCTGGCATTATTGTAGATACTTTAATGTCATAAGGCCGTAAATCCAGCATTGTCGCTTGTGTAAATCCCACTAATCCGAATTTGGAGGCGTTATATCCAGCACCTTGACCAAAGAAATTGGTGCCTGCCAAACTTGCTAGGGTAATAAAATACCCTTTTGATTTTTTTAAGGCTTCAACTGAACCCTTTAAGGTATGAAAAACACCAGTAAGGTTAGTGTCTATCATAGCGTTCCAATCTGATGGAGAAAGTTCGTCAATCGGGGCAAATTTACCGATACCTGCATTAGCCAATACAAGATTTAATTGTCCCCACTTTTCGATTATTTTAGTGATAGCCTCTTTTTCGTTTTCTAAGTTGGTCACATCGGATTTCAGTGCCAATACTTGGTCTTTGTTGCCTAATGCAGCAGCGGCTTTTTCTGCCGATGCTAAATTCCGTCCACTAATGGCAACTCTCATTCCTGCATTTAATAAGCATTTTGCTACGCCATATCCTATTCCTTTTGTACCTCCTGTTATGTATGCTACTTTGTTGTTGAGTGCGTTCATTGTTTGTTTATATAAAAATGAATTTTAATATAGGAAAGATAATGGAAAAAAACAAAAGCGGTTATAGTTAACAATCTCTATTTTAAGGCATGAAATATTTTGGATTAACTTCGTTGATTCGAAACAACTCCGCATTTGCAAATAGAAAAAGCCACCATCCTGTCGGATGATGATTTTTGTTTCACTCAAAATTAAAAAAAGCAAGCTTTCTTAATTTCTCATAAAACAAAAAACCACACTGTCGTGTGGCTTTTCTGCTTGATGTGGAGCATATCGGATTAGCTTACGCTTTTTCCTCAAAAATCCCATTCTGAAAAACCTTAAAAAAACTTCGTTCAATCAAAAATAATCAAGCGAGCTTGTTATTTTCTCTCTTCACAAAGTTTACCTTTTTAAGGTTTTATTTGTGGAGCATATCGGATTCGAACCGATGACCCCTACGCTGCCAGCGTAGTGCTCTAGCCAACTGAGCTAATGCCCCAAAATTGCTTACTCAGAACCTTTTAAAACCAATAAAGGCAAATTACTTTCAAAGTCCTTTTTATAAACCTTATCTTTTTCCCAAAGCCGTTTAAAAAAACCTCTTTTTCTCCTGATAACACATAATAAATCTGGGTTTATGTTCCCTATATTCTCCAAAAGACCTTTAAAAACCGTTGTATTTTCAGAAGTTATAAAATTGTGTTCCAATGATGTTAATTCTTTGCTAATAACGTCATCTCCTTCTTGGACATCAGGGGTTACAACTCGCAAAATATTTAATCGAGCATTAAATTTATTTAACACCTTTTCCAAAGGAATTAGAACGTCTGGCGAAGATATAACGCCCGATTTAATTGCCAGTAAAACCTTATTTACTTTTTCAAATCGGTAATTTCTGGGGACAAACAAAACTGGTAAATCTGTATTTTTGATTAGATAGCCTGGTGTTTTGTTAATGAATACCTTACTATCACTTCTAGACCCAGCTACTATTAGATCAATTTTTAATTGTTTTGCTGTACGCTTAATTATATCCTTCGCATTTCCACTAATAGATTTAGAAATAACTTCTATCCCCTTTTTATTAACATGACTGACAACATTCTCCAAATCTAGATTTGCTTCGGTTTCTAAAAAATCGTCCATATTCTTTAAACTCCCTGCCACTTTAGTAACACCATAAGCTTTCACTAAATAAATTTTTGCCTGTGTACCTTCAACAAGGTCTATTGCATACTGTAAGGTGTTCAAAGCCTTTCTGGGCGAACCTACGGGAACTAAAATCGTATTCATAATGTTGTGTTTTTGGTATGGCTAATTAAAAATCTTATAATTACATTAATATCTGTAATAATCTGGCTTATAAGGACCTTCTACTTCTACACCTATATATTTTGCTTGATCTTCTCTCAATGTTTCTAGCTCAACACCAATTTTTTCTAAATGTAAACGTGCTACTTTTTCGTCTAAGTATTTAGGTAGCATGTACACTTTGTTTTCGTAATTATCGTGGTTTTTCCACAATTCTATTTGAGCCAACGTTTGGTTGGTAAATGAATTACTCATCACAAAACTAGGGTGACCTGTTGCACAACCTAAATTTACCAAACGGCCTTCAGCTAATAATATAATGTCTTTACCGTCAATGGTATATTTATCAACTTGTGGTTTGATTTCTACTTTAGTGTTTCCATAATTGGTGTTCAGCCATTCTACGGCAATTTCATTATCAAAATGACCAATATTACAAACAATAGTCTTATCTTTCATTTTCGAGAAATGCTCTCCCGTAACAATATCCTTATTACCAGTAGTGGTAATAACAATATCTGCTTTTTCTACAACCGTTTCTAATTTTTTAACTTCAAAACCATCCATAGCTGCTTGTAATGCACAAATAGGATCTATTTCAGTTATCGTAACAATAGAACCGGCTCCCTTAAAAGAAGCTGCGGTACCTTTACCCACATCACCGTAACCACAAACAACCACTCTCTTACCAGCTAGCATAACATCTGTAGCCCTTCTTATGGCATCTACGGCACTTTCTCTACATCCGTATTTATTATCAAATTTAGATTTAGTAACCGAATCATTTACATTTATAGCCGGCATTGTTAATGTGCCTTCTTTCATTCTATCATATAACCTATGAACACCAGTGGTAGTTTCTTCAGACAACCCTTTAATTTCAGCAACTAATTCAGGGTGCTCATCCAACACCATATTGGTTAAATCCCCACCATCATCTAAAATCATATTCAATGGTTTTTTATCTTCACCGAAAAATAAGGTTTGTTCGATGCACCAATTGAATTCCTCCTCAGTCATGCCTTTCCATGCATAAACTTGTACTCCCGTTGCGGCAATGGCGGCGGCGGCTTGATCTTGCGTAGAAAAAATATTACAAGAACTCCAAGTAACTTCTGCACCTAAAGCAGTTAATGTTTCAATAAGCACAGCTGTTTGAATGGTCATGTGTAAACAGCCAGCAATACGAGCTCCCTTTAGGGGCTGTTCATCTTTATATTCTTCGCGTAAGCTCATCAACCCAGGCATTTCTGCTTCTGCCAATTCAATTTCTTTTCTACCCCAATCTGCTAAAGAAATATCCTTAACTTTGTAAGGTGTATATGTTGCTGTTTTAGTACTCATATTTTTAGTAATTTTTTTATAATTAAAATTTCGGACTGCAAAGTTACAAAATAACTTCATAAGTATATGCCGCTTTACAAAACTCTAAAGGTTAATGAAAATACCAAAGTATTAATTTGGAAAATTGATGAGTCACTTGAAACCTTAAATGAGGGAATTACCCTGACCAAAAAATGCCAACGCCGTGTGGATGGGATGAAATCCGAACTGCACAAAAGAGGTTTTATGAGCATAAGACATTTGTTGGCAGAATTAGATTATGTTGATGCCGATTTGTATTATGATGATCTAGGGAAACCGCACTTAAAGGACGGGAACTTTATTTCCATAACGCACTCTTTTACCTTTACAGGAATAATTTTAAGTAAAACAAAACAAGTAGGTATTGATATTGAAAAACAGCGTGATAAAATTGTTAGAATAGCCCATAAATTTACTACTGTAGATGATTATAAAAACATAAAAACAGAACATGAACTGGTAAGGAAACTAACCATAGTATGGGGTGCCAAAGAATCGCTGTATAAAATTTACGAACAAGAGGGACTGAGTTTTTTACAACATATTTATGTAGATGATTTTGCACTTACCGATACTGAAACTACGGCAACTATTACGTATGAAAAGAAAAAGAGCACCTATCGTATTTACTTTTTAGAATTTGAGGGTTTTATGTGTACTTATGCATTAGATGAAGTAATCACTGACAGCTAAATTTCTATACGTATATTTGAAGTCTTATAACATCACTTGAACATACTCGAACACATAACTGATTCCATTTATCAAAGTAAAAAATTGCTGGCAATTTTATTGGACCCTGATAAAATACAATTGCAAAACATTGCATTAATTTCAGAAAAGATTAATGAAAAAGCCGATTTTATATTTGTTGGTGGAAGTACTGTTAATGTAGGGGCAACGGAAAAACTGGTCGAGGCATTAAAAAAACATACACAATTGCCAATTGTAATTTTTCCGGGTGATTACACCCAAATTACCGATAAAGCAGATGCCATTTTATTTTTGTCTTTGCTTTCTGGTGACAACCCTGAATACTTAATTTATCAACAAGTTAAATCTGTATCAAAACTTAAAAATTCATCGCTAGAAATAATTCCGACAGGGTATATTTTAATTGACGGTGGCGTTGAAACTTCAGTTCAAAAAGTGAGCAAAACCACTCCAATTTCCCAAAACGATACTAGAAAAATAGTCGATACAGCTTTAGCAGGACAATATGCGGGAAAAAAACTTATTTATCTTGAAGCGGGATCTGGGGCAGAAAACAGTGTAAACCCCGCAATTATCAAAAAGGTAAAAAAGGAGTTGAGAATCCCGCTTATCGTTGGTGGCGGTATCCGTACCCAACAGCAATTAAAAAATGCTTATGATTCTGGTGCTGATTTAGTGGTTGTTGGTACAGCTTTTGAGGAGAATAATTTATGGTTTGATACTATTTAATGAATGGAAACACTATTTGATTTTTTTTTAGAACCATATCAAGAAGCTACAACCCTAAATATAATCTTGGAGTTTATTGCTGCTTTATTTGGAGTGATAAGTGTTTTTTACGCTAAAAAAGAAAATATTCTAGTTTTTCCAACAGGCATAATAAGTACTGCTATTTATGTGTATTTATTGTCTCAATGGAATTTATATGGCGACTTAATCATAAATATTTACTATACCTTGATGAGTATTTATGGATGGTTCATGTGGTCTAGAATTACAAAAACGAACGAACATATTACCATTTCCAGAACTAATGAAAAGGATAAATTAAAAACGTTGGGTATCTTTTTGTTTACATCGGTTTTTGTTATTGTAGTCTATCGCTATTATAATGTGATGCCCAATAATTTGGGGTTTACCGAAAGCTGTAATTATGCAATATCAAATATGACCTCAGGGAATTTGGAAGATTTTAGAAAAATAACACCTTTTTTGGATACGTTTACCACTGGAATATTTTTTGCTGCCATGTGGTTAATGGCCAATAAGAAAATAGAGAATTGGACTTTTTGGATTGCAGGAAACATTGTTTCCATTCCACTTTATTTTATAAAAGGGTATGGTTTTACTGGTATTCAATATACAATTTTCTTAATTTTAGCATTTCAAGGGTATATAGCATGGAAAAAAAGCTTAGACAAACCACAGACGCAAATATTGTAAAGGTAGTATTGTTCGGTCCTGAATCTACAGGAAAAACAACGCTTTCAGAACAATTGGCACGATATTACAATACGGTTTGGGTGCCAGAATATGCCCGTGAGTACCTTCAAGATAAATGGAACAATACCCGTAAAACCTGTGAAAATTCTGATTTATTACCAATTGCTCAAGGCCAGATGAAATTAGAAAACAAATTGGCCAAAAAAGCCGATAAAGTTTTGATTTGTGATACCGACTTGTTGGAAACGAAAGTGTATTCAGAAGAATATTATGGTGGATTTGTAAATCCGAAATTAGACAAAGCTGCAATTGCAAATAGGTATGATTTATACTTATTAACTTACATTGACACACCTTGGGAAGCTGATGATTTACGTGACAAACCCGATTTAAGATTAGAAATGTTTAATGCCTTTGAAAATGCTTTAAAAAAATATGATAGGCCATATCTTTTGTTAAAAGGAAACAAACAGACTCGACTTAAAACTGCTACAAAAGCAATTGACAGTATTTTGGAAGAACGGACTAACTTAGATAGTTTTTCAAAAAATTTAGAAGATTTAGATATGCATTTTTTGCATCAGAATAGCGATACAAGTACTAATTATAACCTGTAAATGATTGTCTCCTCGAGCGGAGTCGAGAGGTTTATCAAGGTCTCGACTCCGCTCGACCAGACAATAAAAGATAATGAATACCGAAAATTTAGTAAAAGAACTTTCCTTTAAAGCTATTAGAAGTAGTGGTGCTGGTGGTCAGCATGTTAATAAAGTTTCCTCTAAAATTGAATTGACTTTTGACTTGGAAAACTCTAACGAACTTACTGATGAGCAGAAACAATTACTGTTAAAAAATTTAGCTAATAGATTAACTAAAGAGAAGGTATTCATACTTTTTTGTGATGAAAGTCGAAGTCAACATAAAAACAAAGAAATCGCCATTAAGCGTTTTTTAGAACTCATAAAAAATGGACTTAAAAAGCCCAAACTCAGAAAAAAAACAAAACCCTCTAAAGCTGCCATTAGAAAACGATTAAAAACTAAAAAGAAACTTTCTGAAAAGAAAGTAAATCGACAGAAGCCTGATTTGGAGTGACATTTTTTTTCAAATTTCAATCAAAAATTGAATCACTTTTTAAACAATTTTTTTTTAATTTTACACTTTACTACAAAAATTAAAAAACGCTAAGCAGCCAATCTATGAAAAAATATTACCTAACAATCCTGTTATTGCTTTTCTATACACCTACAATTTTTAGCCAAAACACTTACGATATTGTTTTCCCACAAGCGGATAGAGAGCAAAAATGTCAATATTATAACCAGTTGTTTAATCAAAAGCCAAAAGAAGTTGGTTTCTCAGTACAACAAGAAAAGGAAAAACTTTATTTTCAGATTAATGATAAACAATTCTTTCAGCAGCTTTTTAAAAAAGTAGGCGATGGCATTGCTATAGATGTTGTGCCAAAAAGCTTATATGATTGTGCGGAGACAGAAGTTCCGAAAACCCAAATTAGGGGAATGTTATTGAAGCCTGTGTATATGCAAAAATTGAAACAGGGCTTAAAACCCTTTGGAAACGGTAAATTCAGGGTATTGGTGGGTACATTGCCTGAAGCATTGATTTCGGACGAATTAGAGTTTAACATGCTCTTTCTCAATAACAAAAATATGTGTAGGTATCAAAGTACTTATGACATTGAACGTTATCCTTGGGATTTATTGGATATGGGCATGTACCTTGATTCTTTGACGTACCAAACTAAAAAAATAAAACCAGCAGATAAAGAGAGTTTTGTAACAAAATATAAGACGTTTAAGTTTGAAGTTCCTTTTGAAAAGAATAAGGCTACCTATTCAAAAGAAGATATAAAACCCATGTACGATTCGTTACGCCTAACTGACTTTAACATTAAGACAATTAATATCAGGGCATATTCTTCTGTTGAAGGCAGTTTAGAACGCAATATTGAATTACAGGAACAGCGTGCTAATAGTATTGCTGAAGCTTTGCAGACTTTTCAAGAACCTACCATAACAACTGAGGTAAATTCTTCTGAAAATTGGGTCGAATTTTTAAATGATGTTTCCAATACAAAACACGCGAATTTGAAAAGTTTAAGTAAAACGGCTATAAAAAGTAAATTGGTCGGCAATCTTGCCAAAGAATTAGAACCCTATTTAAAAAACCATCGAAAAGCGGTAATTACGTTAGAACTGGAAAAGAAAGATCTTTATAAAGAGAAATCTTTAGAGCAATTGATTACCTTATTTAATCAGGTTTTGGAAGCCAATGATGTAGAAATTGCAAATGACATACAAAATTCTATTTTTGAAAAACTAAAGGAAAGTCAATCTTCGCCAGACATTCTTAATAAAATGAACGTGCCACAGCAGAAAAAATATGCACGTTTTATCAATAAAAACAGTGTAAACAAGTTTTTGCTAAAACAAAGTTATTTGCTAATTGGCTATAACGAACTGTTAAAACTTGAAAAATTGGTACCCAGAGATAAAGAAGTAAAATATAATTTGGCAGCCTTAAAAATGGTAATGTATAGACATAATGCCCAACCTGTTGATCCTGAAAAATTTAAAAGACAAATCTATCAACTAAAAAACTATGGTATTAAACAAATTTTAATTGATAGGATGATGGTGAATTTTCACATAATAAAAGCAGAAAAATATATGCGTAAAAGGGATTATGCCAACAAGGATAAATCAGTAGCTTATATTGAAAAAAACTACAAAAAATTTCCACTTTCAGATTATGATTATTTAAGCCTTGCCCAGTTTTTAACATATTACTCTAATCATGATAAAGCGGTCGATCTATTAGACGAAAAAGTAAGAAGTGTTACGGTTGATGAAGATTTACTGTTTTATTATCTAAATTTAACCTTAATAAAACCTTATATAACGGCATCTTCCAATTACAGAACCATTATGCTTAATGCCATTAATATGAATCAGCAACGATTTTGCAAATTGTTTAATCCAATAAGCGATGGAGGTGTAACTTTTCAGCTGCTGGAAGATGAGTATTTAAGAAAAACCTATTGCGAAAATTGTAATGATTAGAAAATAGAACCATTTTATATTGTCGCCTCAATACATCAATATTCATTTCTTAGGTTAAGTGAATTGAATAGAAAATCGGAGTTCCTACCCTTGTTAAAGGGGAGGCGGAGGAGTTAAACAAACTGAGCAATCAATATCAAAAAAGCAATTACTAAAGTAGCAATTAGCACACCTCTTGCTCTATAATCTTGTTTCTTTTTTATAAAAATAAAAAAGGCAATAAGATTTGGTATTGCTGCTATACTTAATACCTGCCCGTACAGGCTATTCTCTTTTAATACAGCCAGTGACTCTTCAAATGTGCCTTCTAAGGCATATTCAACATAGAGATAAAATCCTGCGGCTGTAGCGGCAATACCAACCAAAAAACCAATTAATATTTCCTTTTTCATTTATAATAATTTATGTAGTAAACTGTTTGTCGTTAATTTAATTGCTTTTATTGGCGTTGGCATTATTTGTCAAATGCCCATTATGGGCTTTCATAGTTCCCATGTGTTCAAATTTTTAATATAGTGATGAGCCGTCATATCAAACTGAACAGGTACCAGAGAAACATAACCATTTTCTAGTGCCCACATGTCGGTATCTTCACCTTTGTCTAGGTTTACAAACTCTCCTGTTAACCAATAATAATCTTCACCCTGAGGGCTGACACGTTTTTCAAAGACCTCTTTCCAATTACCATGGGCTTGTCGGCAAACTTTAATTCCTTTAATTTCTTCCTTTTTCAAATCTGGAATATTCACATTAAGCACTACACCTTCAGGCAAACCATTTTCCAAAATGTTTTCAGTTATTGTTTTTACAAAAGTTTTGCAAGCATCAAAATTTGCGTCCCAATTGTAATCCATTAATGAAAATCCAACAGCGGGAATCCCTTCTATGCCTGCTTCTACGGCGGCACTCATAGTACCCGAATAAATTACATTTAAAGAAGCATTAGAGCCATGATTAATTCCAGAAACACAAATGTCTGGTTTTTTATTTAAAATTTCATTAACTGCCATTTTAACACAATCTGCTGGCGTACCAGAACAACTGTACTCTAATTGAGGACCATCATCAACAGTTATCGGATTGCATCGTAATGTAGTATTTACGGTTATTGCGTGTCCCATACCGCTTTGCGGATTGTCGGGTGCAACAACTACCACATCTCCTATTTCATTTAGTACAGAAATTAAGGTTCTTATACCTGGTGCTGTAATACCATCGTCATTACAAACTAAAATTAAAGGTTTTTCACTCATAAATATTTGTTATTCTGTTTTATACAAAACTACCATTTTTTTACGTTAAGAAGTTGAATAATTGTTTAACATTTTATTATGATGGAACCAGATTATTATTTTTAATATTGATTTGACATAAACTCAAAACAATGAAAAAAATAATCATCCTTTTAGTAGCGATATTTTTTACACAAAATATAATTTCACAAAACCCACAATCAGAAAATTGTCCATGTTGTAGTGAGTCGTACAAATTATTCGATTTTTGGATAGGAAATTGGACAGTATATGATGTAAACGATAAAGTAATTGGAACCAATACTATAGATAAACTATACGATGGTTGTGTTTTGCAAGAAAAATGGAATTCATCGACTAATAATAGAGGTACTAGTTATAATTATTACGATAAAAATGATAGTAGCTGGAATCAAGTTTGGATAGATAACTCAGGGTTTACATTAGTGTTAAAAGGGAATTATTCGGACGGAAAAATGATTCTAAAAAGTGAGTTGCAAAAAAGTGAAAATGGTAATTTTTATAACCAGATTACATGGGTTAAAAATGATGATGGAACAGTAACTCAAATTTGGGATGTTTTTAATGAAAAAGGGATAAAGACCAAAGAATTGTTTAGAGGCAAATACAAAAAATCTGTTAAAACCTTTAAAAATTGAATTATTGGCACTATTTTAGTAGATTAGTTGTACATATTAAATGAAAAAAATAATAACATTTATGAAATCGAATTATAAAATTATACTCCCAATAATTTTATTGGCTGTAATATTATTAAGTTTTAATATTAAGCAAAACCCAGACCCAGAAAAAGAGAAAATATTATTAGGATTAATAAGATCTGCATTGACTCAAGGGCATTATCAACCACACCAAATTGATGATGAATTTTCAACTGCGGTTTACACTAATTTTATTGAAGGTCTAGACCCTGCTAAACGCTTTTTTACTCAAGAAGACCTGAAAGAATTTCAAAAATACAAACTACAAATAGATGACCAAATTAAAGCGGAAAACCTGTCTTTTTACCGCTTAGTAACATCAAAATACTTGCAACGCGTTCAAGAAGCTAAAGGCTTTTATAGAGAAATTTTAAAACATCCTTTTGACTTCAATAAAGATGAAGTTTTTGACGTAGATTATGAAGAAAAAGAGTTTCCTAAAAATGAAGTGGAACTAATTATTAATTGGCAAAAACAGTTCAAATTAACAACCTTATCACGTTTGCACAGTAAAATTCAAGCACAAGAAGATAAGCAAAAAGAGGATGCTAATGCTGAAGTAAAAACTTTTGCTGAGCTTGAAGTTGAGGCAAGAGAGGCTACGTTGAAAAGTATGGAAGAATTTTTTGATTATAAAGATGATGAAGATGATGAAGATTGGTATTCTATTTTTATCAATAGTATTTCTACGGAGTTCGATCCGCATACAACCTACTTTGCACCAAGAACAAAAAAGAAATTTGATATTGACATGACGGGTAAAATTGAAGGTATTGGTGCCAGATTGCAACGAAAAGGAGAATATACTCGGGTTGATGAGCTTATTTCAGGTGGACCAGCTTGGAGAGACGGAAACCTAGAAGTGGGCGACATTATTACAAAAGTGGCTCAAGCGGATGGTGAACCTTTAGATATTGTTGGTATGCGTTTAGATGACGCCATTGAATTTATTAAAGGTAAAAAAGGTACAGAAGTAAGACTAACCGTAAAGAAACTGGACGGTTCTACCGAGGTAATTCCTATTGTTAGAGACGTTGTAGAAATTGAAGAAACGTTTGCTAAAACCAGTATCGTAAAAAAAGATGACAGAAAATTTGGAGTTATTGATTTGCCTAAGTTTTATATAGATTTTAGCGAGAGAAATTTTAGAAATTCCGCTTCAGATATGGCTCTAGAAGTTGAAAGATTAAAAAAAGAGAATGTTGAAGGTTTAGTTATTGATTTACGTAATAATGGCGGAGGTTCTTTAGATACGGCGATAGATATTGCTGGATTGTTTATAGAGGAAGGTCCAGTTGTACAGGTAAAATATAAAGATGGTAAACCAAAAATACGCTCTGATAAAGATTTTAAAATTCAGTGGAATAAACCTTTGGTAATTATTGTTAATGAAATATCAGCTTCCGCTTCTGAGATTTTTGCTGCTGCTATGCAAGACTATAATAGAGCTGTAGTTATTGGTAGCAAACAAACGTACGGCAAAGGGACTGTACAAAATTATATGGCACTGAATAGGTATTTTGATTATAAGAAAGACTTAGGAGCTCTAAAATTAACGATTCAAAAATTTTATAGGATAAATGGTGGATCAACCCAGCTTAAAGGCGTGGTTTCCGATGTTGCTCTTCCAGATAGATATGCTTATATGAATATTGGGGAACGTGATGAGGAAAATTCATTACAATGGGATAAAATTGAAAGTGCCAACTATAAAGTTTGGAAAGGTTATTCAAATTTTGATAACGTGGTAAATAATAGTAAAAAACGTGTTGCAACCAATGAACAGTTTAGGTTGATTGATGATCATGCCAAATGGTTAAAGAAAGGTCAAGACGACACCACAGTTTATCTGAATTACGATAAATATAAAGAAGATTTGAAAAGTAGAGAGGAAGAAGGTGAAAAGTATAAGGCACTTTATGAATATAAAAACGAGCTAAGTTTTACATCGCCTAAGTACGAACTACCGCTTTTAGAGCAAGATTCTATTTTGGCCAAAAAACGTGAAATTTGGCATAAAAATTTAAGTAGAGATATTTATGTCGAAGAAGCTTTAAATATTGTTGCTGAGTTAAAAATCAATAAGGAAAAAACGTTGGTTAAAAACTAATACTCCAACCTATTTATTAGAAAAGTTATAATTCCACTGGACACAATTGTTGTTCAGAGGAATTTTGTTTTATGCAGTTTCCTCTATGAGTTTACTTCTATAAGCCGTTAAGAGTTTAGATTTAGATATAAAACCAAGGTAGTTATCATTTTTTATAACAGGTAAATTCCAAGCCCCTGTTTTTTGGAACTTTTCCATAACTACTTGCATAGAGTCTTTATCATAGATAATTTGGTCTGGAGATTGGTGCATATAATCGCGTACCGTTGTAGTATCGTAAAGGGTTTGATTAAACATACATTCTCTAATGTCATCAACCAATACTACACCAACTAGCGTTTTGTTTTTATTTACCACTGGAAACAAATTCCGTGTTGATTTTGAAACCCCATTGTGCAACATTTCACCCAATGTCATATTTGGATTTAATATTATAAAATCCTGCTCAATCACTTCATCCATTTTCATTGAAATCAATACATTTTGATCCCTATCGTGTGTTACTAAATCACCTCGTTCCGCTAGTTCTTTAGTATATATAGTATGACCCATATATTTTTTTGTAATCATATAAGAAATTGCAACTGCAATCATCAGCGGAATAAATAGCTCATAACCACCAGTAATTTCCGCAATTAGAAAAATAGCGGTTAACGGTGCTTGGATAACACCTGCAATTAATCCTGCCATACCAATTAACGTAAAATTGGCTTCGGAAACGTTAAAGCCTAATCCTAGATTATTGATAATTTTGGCTACCACATTGCCCAATGTACTGCCCATCACCAAAGAAGGAATAATAACACCACCAACACCACCAGCCGCAAAAGTAATGGTCATGGCAACGGCTTTAAAAATAGTTATTCCAATTAAAAGACCAATAACTATCCAAATGTTATCTAAAAAACTATCAAAAGGGGTTGTACCTATTGCAGCCAGTGTTTCACCATGTAATAAATTGTTGGTAAACTCTAGCCCCTCACCATATAACGGCGGAATAAAGTATAACAAAATACCAATAATAAAACCACCTACTAATAGCTTTACAAAACGACTGTTAAACCGATCAAAAAAGGCATAAATGGCAAAATAAATCTTAGTAAAATATAAGGATGCCACACCTGTACCAATACCCAAAACAATGTAAAAAGGAGTGTCTCGTAAGGAAAACTTATCCACAACGTCAAAGTTGAAGAGCACTTCTTGACCCATGAAAAAGTATGAGGTTAGTACGGAAGAAATTGATGCTATTAATAGCGGGACTAAAGCCGTAAACGTAAGGTCTAAACTAAATATTTCAATAGCAAAAACCAAGGCCGCTATGGGCGATTTAAAAATAGTAGCTACTGCACCAGAAGTTGCACAGGCAATTAATAAGGTTCGTGTTTTTTTATCAATTAAAAGTATTCTACTAAAAGTTGAACTAATTGCAGAACCTACTGTAATTGTTGGCCCTAATAACCCAACAGAGCCCCCAAACCCAACGGTCAATGGAGCCGCAAACAAATTAAAATAAATCCGTTTATGAGATATGCGTCCATTTTGCCTTAAAAGTGCATATAAAACTGAAGGAATTGCTCTTTTAATATATACTGGCGTTTGTGGGAATACACGTTTTTTGAAGATGTATTTTCTTAATAAATACACCAAAAGTAACCCAATTACTGGTAAAATAAAATAAAGCTGATTTTGAGAAAATACAATACCTTGTTCCAATACCTTTTCAATGGTAAAAGTTATGTTTTTTAAGGTAACAGCAGCCAAGCCCGTCAAAAAACCAACTGTAGCACTTGCCGAGATAATAAACTTTTTTTGAGAAAGATATTTATACCTCCATATGTTTACCTTCCGAATTATGGTTTTATAATAGGACATGGTTAAATCATGAGGTATTGTTGCGTGTTACAAAGTTACTTTCAAATGTAGCTCTTTCAATTGATCTTCATCTATTGCGGCGGGGGCATCAATCATTACATCCCTGCCCGAATTGTTTTTTGGGAAGGCAATAAAGTCCCTGATGGTTTCTTGTCCACCTAAAATGGCGACTAATCTATCCAACCCAAAAGCAATACCACCATGAGGAGGTGCACCGTATTCAAAAGCATTCATTAAAAACCCGAATTGTGCTTTGGCTTCCTCTTTAGTGAATCCTAAATGGTCAAACATTAAGGATTGAGTGCTTTTATCGTGTATTCTAATAGAACCACCTCCAATCTCGTTACCATTTAAAACTAAATCATAAGCATTGGCTCTCACTTTTGCTGGGTCAGAATTCAATAACTTTACATCTTCTGGCTTTGGTGATGTAAATGGATGGTGCATGGCATGGAAGCGTTCTGTTTCTTCATCCCATTCCAACAAAGGAAAATCAACAACCCATAAGGGTGCAAATTCGTTTGGATTTCGTAGACCTAAACGTTCAGCCAATTCCATTCTTAAGGCACTCAATTGAGCTCTCACTTTATTGGTTTGTCCAGAAAGGACACAAATTAAATCTCCCGGCTTCGCTCCAGTTTTGTCTGCCCATTTTGCTAAATCTTCTTGGTCATAAAACTTATCTACAGATGATTTATAAGTGCCATCGTCATTACAACGGACGTAAACCATTCCCAATGCACCAACTTGAGGACGTTTAACCCAATCGGTTAGTTTATCAATTTCTTTTCTAGTATGAGTGTTTCCTCCAGGAACGGCAATTCCTACCACCAGTTCTGCTTGATTAAAAACATTAAAATCTTTATGTTGGGCAACCTCGTTCAATTCACCAAACTCCATTCCAAAACGAATATCGGGTTTGTCATTACCATATTTTTTTATGGCTTCAGCGAAAGTCATTCTTGGGAATTTTTCCACCTCAACGCCATTAATTTCTTTTAGTAAATGTCGTGTTAAGCCTTCAAAAGCATCTAAAATGTCTTCTTGCTCCACAAATGCCATTTCGCAGTCTATTTGAGTAAACTCTGGCTGTCTATCCGCACGTAGATCTTCATCGCGAAAGCATTTTACGATTTGAAAATATTTATCCAAACCACCCACCATCAACAATTGCTTAAATGTTTGTGGACTCTGTGGTAGTGCATAAAATTGACCTTCGTTCATCCTAGAAGGCACTACAAAATCACGGGCACCTTCTGGTGTCGATTTAATCAAATATGGCGTTTCCACTTCAATAAAATCATGATTAGATAAATAGTTTCTAACCTCTTGCGTTACTTTGGAACGGAATATTAAATTCTCTTTTACCGGATTTCTTCTAATGTCCAAATAACGGTATTTCATTCGCAGTTCTTCACCTCCATCAGTTTCATCTTCTATCGTAAACGGGGGTAATAAAGCTTCATTCAAAATTGTCAATTCAGACACTAATACTTCAATTTCTCCTGTTGGAATATTTGGGTTTTTAGATGTCCGCTCAATTACTTTCCCTTTTACTTGGATAACAAATTCACGACCCAATTTTTGGGCTTGTTCCAAAATATCTTTTGAAGTACGCTCTTCATCAAAAATAAGTTGGGTAATTCCATATCTATCACGTAAGTCTATCCAAATCATAAACCCTTTATCACGAACTTTTTGTACCCATCCCGAAAGGATTACTTCATTATTTATACTAGATGCGTTTAATTCACCGCAATTATGGCTTCTATACATTGTAAAAAAAATTGATGTGCAAATTTAGTGATTTACTATTGGGTTTAAAGGATTTCTAATTTTTTTTAAGCTGAGCTTAATTAAAAATTTCTTTTAACCTAGATAAGCTGTCTTTGGTCTAAAATAGAATAATAAGATTAAAATTATTCATAATTTAGGGTTTTGAAATTAATCCATATAAAAATGAAAACGTTACGTTATATAAAATTAGTTGTTATTTTAATTTTCACTTTTGCACTAAGTGCTTCTTATGCCCAAAAAACAGGTAACATTGTTGAATACTTTGGTAAGGAGAAAGTTAATGAAGTTAGTGAAGGCAACGTCTTACATATTTTCAAAACAGGATTGGCACTACAAATGCCACGTTTTGGTTTTGAATCTTCTTCTTTTCCGAACGACCCTGTTTTTGAACGGTTCTTGATGGATAAAAGTTACGAAGCAGTTAAAGGTTCAACTTTTGATATTGACTTTTTAGGTAAACCGATGCAATGGAAAACTATTAAAACTGATAGTACCAGTAGTTTTTCAGATCGTAGTCTACGATCCGCCTATGTGTATTTAACGTATAAGTCCAACACAGAAAGAATTGTACTTTTTGAAGCTTCCGGGCATACCGTTGGTTTGATAAACGGTTTTCCGCATGAGGGCGATCATTACGATTTTGGCTATAGCTTAATCCCTATTAAATTAAAAAAAGGAGAGAATACTTTTGTATTAAAAGTAGGACGTTTTCCAAGGATTAGAGCAAGACTAATTTCACCTTCTAAAGGAGTACAATTTACAACCAGAGATATGACCATGCCCGATATTCAACAAGAAGAAAACATGGAATATAATGGAGCAATCAGGATTGTAAATGCTACTGATAATTGGATAAAATATGCAAAAATTGACGCGAATTTAGCAGGTAATATTGCCATAAATAGTATTTCCGCTGTTCCACCATTATCGGTTCAAAAAGTACCCTTTTCATTCAGCTCAAATTCAGTTGATGCGTCAAAAGAGAATGTGAAATTGGAGCTGCAACTAAAGAGTGATAGAGGTGTTCTTTTGGATAAACAAGAAGTTCCCTTGCAAGTAAAATCAAAATACAAGCACCATAAAAAGACTTTTCTAAGTAACATAGACAAAAGTGTACAATATTACAGTGTTGCTCCGTCTACCTCCAAAGATGATTCACAAGCGTTGTTTTTATCGGTACACGGTGCATCAGTTGAAGCGGTAAATCAAGCTAATGCCTACAAACAAAAAGATTGGGGGACTTTGGTAGCTCCCACCAACCGCCGTCCATTCGGATTTGCTTGGGAAGATTGGGGCAGATTAGATGCGTTGGAGGTTTTGGCTGATGCTAAAAATATTTACAAACCAGATCCAAGCAAAATTTATTTAACTGGTCATTCCATGGGTGGGCATGGCACTTGGTATCTCGGAGCAACATACCCTGATAAATTTGCGGCAATTGCCCCGGCCGCGGGTTACCCTGATTTGTTGAGTTATAGAGATGGTTTTATGAAACGAATGTTAGAAATGACGCCTGAACAGTTGAAGCGTTTTGGAATGTCGCCAAAAGTTTTAGAACGCATGAAGCTACAATCCGTAAATACACCATTGGAGAACATCATTGAAAGAGCGGGTACTCCAAGCAGAACCTTAAAATTAGAACGTAACTATTTGCAAAGTGGTGTTTATGTGCTACATGGCGAAAAGGACAATGTGGTACCTACTGCTATTGCGAGGCAAATGCGAGAACGTTTAGGTAAATTCCATAACGATTTTACCTACTACGAATATCCTGATGGTACACATTGGTACGGAAACCATAGTGTGGACTGGCCTCCAATTTTCGATTTTTTTAAACAACGCACAATCAAAAAGAATGAGGAAGTTAAAAAGTTAGAATTTTTTACGGGTTCTCCTGGGGTTTCTGCAAAATCGCATTTTATGACCATCCATCAGCAAGAAAAATCTTTTGAGGTTAGTTCTTTTGATTTTTCCATGGAAAACGGTTTTAATATCACGACGGATAATGTTGCCGTGCTGGAAGTTGATTTTTCAAAGTTGCCTGATACTATCAATTCAATTACTCTTGATGATACGAAGTTAGATATTACCGCTAAAAACAAGTTGTTCTTTAAAAAGGATAACGACAAATGGGCAATAACATCAAAACCATCATTAAGCGAAAAAGGACCTCACAGAAATGGCGGATTCAAAGATGCTTTCCGTAACAATATGGTTTTTGTATATGCTACGAAAGGATCTACTGAAGAAAATGGATGGTATTACCATAAAGCTCTTTTTGATGCGGAAAAGTTTTATTATCGTGCCAACGGAAATGTTGAGATGATAAAAGACACGGATTTCTCGCTGAAAAAGTATGCGGATAGAAATGTTATTATCTATGGAAACAAAGACAATAATGCCGCTTGGAAATTATTACTAAAAGACAGCTCTATTCAGGTTAAGAATAATGAAGTTGATTTTGATGGTAAAAAACTCTCAGGAAACCAATGGGGAATGTATTTTACAATAGCCAGAAAAGATAGTGATATTGCAAGTGTTGGTGTGGTCACTGCCACTGGAACTGAAGGAATGAAAGCTGCTTATGCAAATCATTATATGGTCAATGGCACCACTTTTCCTGATGTTGTACTTTTTGATAGTGAAATTTTAAACCAAGGTACGGACGCCGTAAAATGTGCAGGTTTTTTTGGTAACGATTGGTCTGTTAAAAATGGAGATTTTGAGTGGAGGTAAAATCTAATAGATTAAATTTTATTAAACAAATCCCACAAAACAACTCCGCAGCTTACTGAAATATTTAAGGAATGCTTAGTACCGTATTGTGGAATTTCAATGCAGTAATTGGAAGCCGAAACAACGTTTTGTTGTACGCCTTTTACCTCATTGCCGAATATAACAGCTAACTTTTTACCTTTTGCGGGCTTAAAATTTTGGAGTTCAATACTGTTTTCAGTTTGCTCAATGGAAGCTATTTCTATATTTTCTGTTTTTAACTTTTCAACGAGTGTTAGTGTGTCTTCCATATACCCCCAATCCACGGTTTCGGTGGCTCCTAAAGCAGTTTTATGGATGTCCTTATGTGGTGGTTGTGCTGTAATTCCACAGAGGTAAATTTTTTCAATTAGAAAAGCATCAGATGTTCTAAAAACCGAGCCAATATTATTCAAACTCCTTATATTGTCTAAAATAACAATCAAAGGTGTTTTTTTAGCGGATTTAAATTCATCGGTATTCAATCTATCCAGTTCACTGTTTTTCAATTTCCTCATAAAATTTCCTATCTTTCGTTTTGAATAATTAACTTCGCAAAACTAATTCAAAATTGTAATAATTGGCTGCCAAAACAAAAAAAGTCACTCCTTTAATGAAACAATACAATGCTATTAAGGTGAAATATCCTGATGCAATGTTGTTGTTCCGTGTGGGCGATTTTTACGAAACATTTGGAGAAGATGCTGTTAAGGCTGCAGGTGTTTTAGGCATTGTTTTGACCAAACGTGGTGCAGGTAGTGAAAGCGAAACTGCCTTGGCGGGTTTCCCACATCATTCCTTAAATACCTATTTGCCAAAATTGGTAAAAGCGGGAATGCGAGTTGCTATTTGTGATCAGTTGGAAGACCCAAAAATGACCAAAACCATTGTAAAACGTGGTGTAACAGAGTTGATCACACCTGGTGTGGCGTTAAATGACGAGGTGTTGCAATCTAAAGCCAACAACTTTTTGGCGGCAATCCATTTTGGTAAAAGAAAATTGGGAATATCATTTTTAGATATTTCTACAGGCGAGTTTTTAGTGGCTGAAGGCAATGATGAATATATTGATAAACTGCTTCAAAATTTTAGTCCGAGCGAGGTTTTGGTGCAAAAACAGCACAAAATCAAGTTCAAAGAAGTTTTTGGTGAGCGTTATTATACGTTCTATTTAGACGATTGGATTTTTCAAGACGATTATGCTAACGAACAACTAACAGAACATTTTAAGATAAAATCACTCAAAGGTTTCGGAATTGACGATTTACAGCACGGTATTGTTTCCGCTGGTGCTATTTTATATTATTTGTCAGAAACCCAGCATAAAAAGCTGGAGCATATATCAACAATTAAACGAGTGGAAGAAGACCATTATGTTTGGATGGATCGATTTACAGTTCGAAATTTAGAGTTATACTTTTCAAATCAACCTGAAGCAGTTACATTATTGGATGTTATCGATAGGACCATTTCGCCGATGGGTGGGAGACTTTTAAAGCGTTGGTTGGCATTGCCATTGAAGGATTTAAAACAAATTCAACAACGTCACGAAATTGTAAAATATCTTATCGATAATGATGAGTTTTACAATGGAATTACATATCAAATCAAACAAATTTCTGACATTGAAAGGTTAATCTCTAAAGTAGCTACGGGGAAGATAAATCCACGTGAAGTAGTGCTGTTAAAGGATTCACTAAAAGCCATTTTACCGATAAAAACAAATGCTGAAAAGAGTAAAAACAAGGCTTTGAAGCAGTTGGGTAAACAATTGCACAACTGCACGGATTTAATTGAAAATATCTCAAATACCATAAGAGATGATGCTCCTGTAAATATAAATAAAGGAAACACTATTGCGAGTGATGTCTCAAAAGAATTGGACGAATTACGTGGGATTTCCACCAATGCCAAAACGTATCTTGACGATATGCTGGCACGTGAAACGGAACGCACCAATATTCCCAGTTTAAAAATTGCCTCCAATAATGTTTTTGGATACTACATTGAGGTCAGAAACACACACAAAGATAAAGTGCCCGAAGAGTGGATCAGAAAACAAACCTTGGTAAATGCAGAGCGTTACATTACCGAAGAACTTAAAGAATACGAGACTAAAATTTTAGGTGCAGAGGAAAAAATTGCCATTTTAGAACAACAAATTTTTGCTGATTTACTGCAATTTATGACGGTTCATATTCAACAAGTACAAGAAAATGCTCAATGCATTGCAAAATTAGATTGCTTATGCTCGTTTGCCAAGACCGCTAAAGACCATAATTATGTGCGTCCGCAATTGGATGAAAGCACCGATTTGGAAATTAAAAATGGCCGCCATCCTGTAATTGAAAAACAATTGCCCATTGGTGAAGAATATATTGCTAATGATGTGGTGCTGAACCGAAATCAGCAACAGATTATCATGATTACAGGGCCAAATATGAGTGGTAAGTCCGCTATTTTACGACAAACAGCTTTGATTGTTTTACTAGCTCAAATGGGTAGTTATGTACCTGCACAACAGGCAAGAATTGGTGTAGTTGATAAAATATTTACGAGAGTAGGAGCTAGCGATAATATTTCTATGGGAGAATCTACGTTTATGGTAGAAATGAATGAAACCGCCAATATTCTCAATAATATTTCAGAACGTAGTTTAGTCTTGTTAGACGAAATTGGACGTGGCACAAGTACTTATGACGGAATTTCAATCGCCTGGGCAATAGCGGAATATTTGCATGAACATCCTTCAAAAGCAAAAACATTATTCGCCACACACTATCACGAATTAAATGACATGACTGAAACTTTTGAACGTGTAAAGAACTTCAACGTTTCTATAAAAGAACTCAAAGACAATGTTATTTTTCTTAGAAAATTGGTGCCAGGCGGTAGTGAGCACAGCTTCGGAATTCATGTAGCCAAATTAGCTGGAATGCCCACTTCCGTAATTCACAGAGCCAATAAAATGCTTAAAAAATTAGAAACAAGCCATAGCTCTGAAGATATAAAAGACAAGCTCAAACAAGTAGTAGATGAAGATGTGCAACTTAGCTTTTTTAAATTGGATGACCCTTTACTTGAAGATATAAAAGAAGAAATTCTGTCTACTAATATTGATGCATTAACCCCTATTGAAGCATTAATGAAATTGAATGAGATTAAGCGGATGTTGGTAAAGAAATAATTTCATTCATTTAATAATATTGTAGAAAAAAAACAGAAATGGAAACATACTTAGGATTATCCAAAAAATATCTTTAAAAGTTAATGTTTTATAATTTAAGAAAAAGCTTATTGAATTAAAAAACGAAAGGAAAATTGTTATTAAAGCAATTAAATAAATAATAACTACTCCAGATAAATAAATCCATCTAAAATTTGAATACCTGAATGGTGAAGTTGTCTTAGCTATTACAAACCAGAGGATAACAAGAACTAAGATAATAATTGAATTTTTTTTCTTTTTATCTGAACGAGAAAACTTTCTTATCATGATTAATCCTAAAATATTTCAATTTAAATGCAACTTCATCCCTTCATGACTATTTACAAACCCTAAACTTTTATAAAAAGCAAGTGCATCAGGTCGTTTTTTATCAGTGGTAAGCTGCAAAACATGAGCGTTACGTTCTTTGGCTCTATTAATGGCCCATTCAAACATCAGTTTTCCAATACCTTTTCCTCTAAAATCTTCTCTAATGCGTACAGCCTCAATCTGAGCCCTTGTGCCACCTTTATAGGTTAAATACTGAATAAAACTTAATTGCAATGTACCAATAACTTCAGAAGTATCATTTTCAATAACCATTAATTCCTGATTTGGGTCAGCATCAATATTTTCAAAAGCATTATAGTAGCTATCGGGTAAAGGATCTTGGTAATTCTCTCTTAATTTACCTAACTTATCGTTCGCAATCATTTTTATAATACAAGGAACGTCATTTTTTGTCGCTATTCTGAAATTCATTTTTAAATTTTTTGAGGAAATGCTAAAATAAATAATATTATTAAAGGTATATAAATTCCCTTATCTTTGCATCAATTAATCGAGACTATGAACTTTTTATTTATTAGTGGTGGCGAAATTCTTGTAGTACTTGTTATTGTACTGATGCTTTTTGGAGCGGATAAAATTCCGGGTATTGCCAAGGGGCTGGGTAAAGGTATGCGTCAATTAAAAGATGCCACAAACGATATTAAAAGAGAGATTACCGAAACTGCTGAAAAACAAGGTATAGATACTGATTTGGCCAAAGAGCTAAAAAATGATGTAAAGTCCATAAAGGATAATGTCAAGAGTAATATTGACGATGTTACAGGTCCAATAAAACGTAATTTGTAAATCAGTTCAATTGGATTTTTTAGATCAAATTATTGAATACGATAAAGAATTATTTATTTTTTTAAATAGTTTTGGATCAGAACCTTGGGATAATTTTTGGGTGTTCGTCACCAATCAATTCAGTTGGATCCCTTTATTTTTATTGCTTTTTTACTTTATTTTTAAAGCCTATGGCTGGAAGAAAGGATTGGTTTTGGTTTTAGTGGCCGCGGCATTAGTTACTTTTTCAGATCAGTTTGTTAATTTTATAAAAGATACTTTTGAACGCTTACGCCCCAATAACGATCCAACGATAAATAAAATTATAAGGATTTTAAAACGCTCAAAAGACTTTAGCTTTGTCTCGGGTCACTCCACCACATCTTTTGCAGTAACAACTTATATGATATTAACCTTAAAAAAGTATTACAAATACACTTTTTTACTATTAATTTGGCCTATATTATTTGCATACAGTAGAATATATGTTGGAGTACATTTCCCGATTGATATTTTTATGGGTATGTTGGTGGGTATTGTAATTGGCTTCCTTTTTTACAAACTGAGTTTGTTTTTTTTAAAGAAAGTAAAATAAACTATTTTACTCTTGTAATGGTTAGGCCATCTCTAATAGGTAGCAATACTGTTTCAACCCGTTTGTCTTGTTTAAGCAATTTATTATAGGCAATAAGAGCTTTTGTATCTTCATCTTTTGGGTCTGGTTTTTCGGTTACTTTTCCGCTCCATAGTACATTATCCGATAAGATGACACCGCCTTTGTTCATTTTATCAATAATCAGATTAAAATAGTTGCTGTAATTGCTTTTATCGGCATCAATAAAAGTTAAATCGAAAGTTGAAGCTATAGTAGGAATTACTTCCAAAGCATTACCTGTGTATTGCTTAATTTGGTCCTTATAATCAGATTTATCGAAGTACTTTTTTTGTAAAGACAATAACTCTTCATTATGGTCAATAGTATGCAGTGTCCCATTTTGTGTTAATCCTTCAGCCAGACATAATGCAGAATAACCCGTATATGTGCCAATCTCTAAAATTGATTTAGGTCGTAATAATTTTGATAACATAGCTAAAACTCGTCCTTGAAAATGGCCGCTTAACATTCTCGGGACCAATACTTTTTGCCAAGTTTCCCGATTAAGTTGTTGTAATAATTCAGGTTCATCTTCGGTATGGGCGTTTACGTAATCTTCAATTTTTTGAGGTAGGAAATCCATAGTACAAAATTAATCAAATTTAAAACTCCAAATTTCAAAAACTAGCTTTGAAATTTGGAGTTTTAATATTGAAATCTATTAGTTATTTAAGGATTAGAATTTATTTTTTTTACTACCTCTGTTTGAATTGCTTCTTTTTCTTCTTCACAGAGTTTGCGTTCGCTTTCGGTTTTGTTCAAATGCTTGTCACAAACTTTAGTTAATGTCGCATTTTGTTTAGAATAGCGTCCACATATTTTACAGCTAAAAACATGAATTTTTAACTTTATTATCTCCCAAAAAGAAGCTTCTTTGTATTGGCTCTTGTTACAAATGGTTGTAGCTTCATCACAGCTAATAAAAATTTTCATACTCATAAAATACTATTTTGCAAACCAATTATCTTCTAAACACTTTCTTAGCTGATGTCTGGCCCTATGGATGATAACCCACAGGTTAGACGGCGTGATACCTAGTTCATTACATATTTCTTCCGTTTCGTAATGCTCAACGTTTTTCAAGTTAAATACCAATCTATATTTTTCGGGCAAATGATCTATACAACCATCCAGTACATTTTTAAGTTCGGCATTTTCAATTTCTTTTTCAGCCCCATTATCCCATAATTGTGGCACACGTTCTTCTAACCAACTTCCTTTTTTATCACCATCTTCGTAAAAGTTTACTCTTATTTCAGCTTTCCCTTTACGAGAGTTTATTTTCCTGTAATAATCTATTATTTTACGTTTAAGGATAGCTATTAACCAAGTGCGTTCAGAGGCCTGACCTCTATAATTTTTAGCTGCTTTTAATGCTGAGAAAAAAGTTTCTTGAACAATGTCTTTAGCCTGCTCATGATTATCAATTCGTGTAATGGTATAGTTGTACAAATAATCTGAATATTCTTTTACCCAGTTATTTGGTTCTAAACTATGTTTGGTTGAAGTTGACATTAAAATTTTAAAAAAGTAAATATAATATTTTATTTTTTTCCAATATGAAAAATCGCATCTCCTCTATTAACTACAGGAAAATTATTAACAGCAATAATATATCCGCTGTAAGGTGCTTTTATGCTTATAATCGACTCCCCATAGGTATCTGTTATATAACCCAATGTTTGCCCGTTAGTAACATGTTCACCATTTTTAATCCGTAAATTTAACATGCCAGCAATTTTGGCTCTTATCCATTTTCGACTTGATATTTCTATAGTTGGTTCATTCTTTTTACTCTTAGTTTTCGGAATCATCTCAAAATGTTCTAAAATGTTTAGGATGCCTTCTTTACCTTTTCGTATGGCAAACTTGTCGAACCGTAAAGACTCACCACCTTCATATACAATTATTGGAATATTATGATTATGAGCAGCTTTTCTAAACGATTTAGCTATCAGATTTGACCCAAATTGATAAGGTGCATTAAAAATAGATGCCAACCGTTTACCCTCTTCAGAACTAGGAGTATATCTAATTTGAGGGTAATTATTGCGTTGTTTACCACCAGTGTGAATATCAATACCAAAATCAACATTTTTGGTTATTTCTCTAAGGTGAAAGTACGCAATTCTACTTGCCAACGACCCTGTTTTTGACCCTGGGAAACTTCGGTTTACATCTTTATCATTAACATCTCTAGAAAAATGTAAAAATCCAAAAACATTTAATAATGGAACTACAATAGCACATCCTCTTTCCACATTAAAATAATTTTTGGTGAGCATTTTACGTATTATTTCAACTCCATTTAACTCATCACCGTGCAGCCCCGCCTGAATTAAAACCGTTGGCCCAGGCTTTTTTCCGTTAAAGACATAAGTTGGAATCTCAATTTTTGTTCCAGTGGCCAATCTGTCAATTTCGAATTTAATGAGTTTGTGCTCTCCTAAATCGACCTTTTCACCTTTTATTTCTATGGGTTCGTTTTTGAAATTTTTGTCGAACATTATTTTCTAAATATTTTATGATATGATAAGCTACGTTTATTTGTGTATAGGCTTCAATTCCTTGTAAACCAGGCGAGGCATTTACTTCTAATAACAACGAGCCTTTTTTAGATCTGATTATATCTACTCCGGCCACAGGCAAACTTAAATATTTGGTGGCTCGTAAAGCCATTTTTCTTTCTACATTTGTCAATTGAGCTATCTCACCAGTACCACCCCTATGGATGTTTGATCTAAACTCGCCCACTTCACCTTTTCGTTTCATAGAAGCTACAACTTTATTGCCCACTACAATTGTTCTAATATCTTCTCCATTAGATTCTTCAATAAATTCTTGTAATAAAAAACTGGTCTTCATGTTGTAAAAAGTATCCATAATGGACTTTGCCGATTTTTTGGATTCTGCTAAAATAACACCCATACCTTGAGTGCCTT
Organism: Aureibaculum sp. 2308TA14-22; assembly: GCF_040538665.1. Lineage (NCBI taxonomy): Bacteria > Pseudomonadati > Bacteroidota > Flavobacteriia > Flavobacteriales > Flavobacteriaceae > Aureibaculum > Aureibaculum conchae. The sequence continues at coordinate 3,045,327 of NZ_JBEWXT010000001.1, read as the reverse complement.
CTTGTAATTTAATAATTACGGGCGGACCACCTAATAATTCAATTTGTTCATCAATATTTTTAGGATTTATGGAAAAAACCGTTTGCGGAATAGGAATATTTTTCCTGTTCATTATCTGTAAGGTACGCACTTTATTTTGAGCCCTTAAAATGCCTAAAGAACGTGCAGTGCTGAACACACCATTCATTTCAAATTCTTTAACAATAGCGGCACCATGCCTACTTACAGATGCACCTATTCTGGGAATAATTACATTAGGTACATCAATAATATTTTCACCTTCAAAAATAATCTGAGGTTTGCCCTTGCCTAGTTTAACCGAACATTGTGTATGATTAATAACTCGAACCGTATGTCCTAAATTTTCAGCTTCCTGCACCAATCTTTGCGTAGAGTAGATAGTTTCGCCAACGGAAAGTATAAATATGTTCATTATTATAATTTAGCGTAAAACGGTTTCTATTTCTATTTTATTTTCTAATGTTTTATGGACAGGGCATCTGTTGGCAATCTGCAACAATCTTTTTCGTTGATCAAAAGTAAGGTCGCCCACTAACTCAACAGTTCGTATAAATTTGTCAATTTTGGACGAAGGATCTTCACAAGAATTACAGTCTTCAGCATGTTGTTTAAAATGTTCTAAGTGAACCAAAACCTCATCTAAATCCCATTTTTTTCTGTCTGCGTACATTCGCAAGGTAATGGCGGTACAAGAGCCCAAACTTGCCAGCAAAAGTTCATAAGGTGTTAGCCCAGAATCTTTACCGCCGAATTTCTTTGGCTCATCTGCTAATATGGAATGGTTTCTTGCTACAATTTCTGTACTGTACTTTGTTTTACCAATTCTAACTACTGTTTGTTTATCGGTATTCAGTTCAGGTTCTTCATTAAATAAAACATAACGTTTTGCCCAACTAGCTAATACCTCGCCCACATAGAAAGAATCTGCCTTGTTGGTCAATAAATGATTGGCACCATCAAGCGAGACGAAACTTTTAGGATGATGAGCGGCATTATAAATCTCTTTGGCATTAGCAATTTCGACAATTTTATCTTGTGGTGAATGTAGTACTAAAATAGGCTTTCTGGATTTTTGTAATAATTTAGTCATGTTTTTAGAACTTAAATCTTCTAAAAAATGTTTTTTTATGGTAAACGAACGCCCTGAAATCTCAAAAGTAGCTTCGCCTTCTAGATTAATATCTTCTATATGATCTTCAAATAAATGCTCAACGTGTGATGGGTTAGAAGGTGCCCCAATGGTAACTATGGCTTGGATGGAATCGATTTCATTGGCGGCAAAAACCCCAGCTGCACCACCTAAAGAATGACCTATAATTATTTTAGGAGATTTATAATTCTCTTTTAAATATGTTGCTGCCGAAATTAGGTCGTCAATATTGGTAGAAAAATTGGAATCTTCGAATTTACCTTCACTATTACCTAGCCCAGTAAAGTCAAAACGCATTACGGCTATTCTGTTATGCGTTAAGGCTTTTGAAATGTTTCTGACAGCGGTAAAATTTTTAGAACCCGTAAAAAAGTGAGCAAATAAAGCATAGCTCAAAGGTTTTTTATCAATTGGGAAATCAATATTGCCATCAAGTATTATACCTTGTTTGTTTTTAAATTGGACATTTTTGGAGTACATAAACTTTATATCGTATTGAAATGCTAAATTAGAACAGCTAAATATAATGTTTTTATAATCATTCTAAATAAGAAAAAAACACATAAAGTAATTGGCTTTAAAACAATGTAAATAGTATCTTTGTGTTACATACGAAAAACTAATCAAAATGAGCGGATTTTTATCTTCATCAATTGCTCGAAAGTTTGCCATGGCACTGTCCGCACTCTTTCTTATTTTTTTCCTGATTATTCATTTGGCCGTTAATATTACCTCGGTATTCAGTGAGAATTTATTTAACGAACTGTCCCATTTTATGGGTACAAACCCATTGGTTCAATTTGCTTTACAACCCGTGTTGATTTTTGGTGTTGTATTTCATTTTGTAATGGGTTTTGTCTTGGAATTAAAGAATAAAAGTGCTAGAAATGTTAAGTATTATAATTTTAAAGGATCTGCCAACTCTACATGGATGAGTAGAAACATGATCTATAGCGGGCTTGTAGTGCTGGCATTTTTTGTATTGCATTTTATTGATTTTTGGATTCCGGAAATAAATACCAAATATATTAAAGGGGATATGTCCGGTTTGCTGGCTGATGGCGAAGGATACCGTTACTTTGAAGAATTGCAGCATAAGTTTGTGAGTCCGTTGCGAGTTGGTGCATATGTTGTTTCATTTGTTTTGTTAGCGTTACATTTATTGCACGGTTTTCAATCGGCTTTTCAATCTATCGGCTTTAACAATAAATACAACAGTTTTGTGAAAGCTGCCGGGAAATGGTATTCCATTCTGATTCCGGCCGGATTTATTTTCATTGCTCTGTTCCATCATTTTAACCATTAATCTTATACTGTATTATGACGACTTTAAATTCAAAAGTGCCCAAAGGTCCAATAAAAGATAAATGGACGAATTATAAAGATAATATTGATCTGGTAAACCCGGCCAATAAACGAAATATAGACGTTATTGTTGTAGGAACCGGACTTGCTGGTGGTTCTGCTGCAGCTACTTTGGCCGAGCTTGGCTATAACGTAAAAGCGTTTTGTTACCAAGATTCACCGCGTAGGGCACATTCCATTGCCGCTCAGGGCGGGATAAATGCCGCTAAAAATTATCAAGGCGATGGTGATTCCAATTACCGCTTGTTCTATGATACCGTTAAGGGTGGAGATTACCGTTCGCGTGAAGCAAACGTATATCGTCTGGCAGAAGTTTCAGGAAATATCATTGACCAATGTGTGGCCCAAGGGGTACCTTTTGCCCGTGAATATGGCGGGTTATTGGACAACCGTTCTTTTGGGGGCGTTTTGGTTTCTAGAACTTTTTATGCCAAAGGACAAACAGGGCAACAATTATTATTGGGTGCTTATTCGGCAATGAACCGTCAAATTGCTCGTGGTAAAATTGAAATGTACAACCGTCATGAAATGTTGGATGTTGTAAAAGTTGACGGAAAAGCAAGAGGCATTATTACACGTAACCTTGTTAATGGTGAGATAGAACGCCATTCAGCACATGCAGTAGTTATAGCTTCTGGCGGTTATGGAAATGTTTATTTTTTATCGACGAATGCCATGGGTTCCAATGCAACTGCAGCTTGGAAAATCCATAAAAAAGGAGCTTATTTTGCAAATCCTTGCTTTACACAAATTCATCCAACTTGTATTCCACGTTCGGGCGATTACCAATCAAAATTGACCTTGATGTCGGAATCGTTGCGTAACGATGGTAGAATTTGGGTGCCAAAAAACATTGAAGATGCCAAAGCTATACAAGAAGGCAAACTAAAACCAACGCAGATTGCCGAAGAAAACAGGGATTACTTTTTAGAAAGACGTTACCCTGCATTTGGTAACTTGGTACCACGTGATGTAGCGTCAAGAGCAGCCAAAGAAAGATGTGATGCTGGTTTTGGCGTAAACGCTACCGGAGAAGCCGTATATCTGGATTTTGCAGCTGCCATTGAGCGTTATGGTTCAGAACAAGCTAAAATTCATGGTGTTCATAATCCATCAAAAGAAAGAATTATTGAATTAGGTGAGGGTATAATAGAAGCGAAATACGGAAACCTTTTTCAAATGTATGAGAAAATAATAGATGAAAACCCGTATAAAACACCAATGATGATCTATCCTGCAACCCACTACACCATGGGCGGTGTTTGGGTGGATTACAACTTGATGACTACCGTTCCGGGATTGTACTGTATCGGAGAAGCCAATTTTTCCGACCACGGGGCTAACCGTCTAGGAGCTTCTGCTTTAATGCAAGGTTTAGCAGATGGTTATTTTGTATTACCATATACTATTGGTGATTATTTAGCTGATGACATCCGTACAGGAGAAATTCCAACGGACACACCAGAATTTGATGCTGCAGAAAAAGAAGTAAAAGATAAAATAGATTTCTTTATCAATAATGAGGGAACACATTCTGTTGACTATTATCATAAAAAATTAGGATTGGTAATGTGGAACAAAGTAGGTATGGCACGTAATGAAAAAGGTCTAAAAGAAGCCATTAAGGAAATTCAAGAAATTAGAGAGGATTTTTGGAAAAATGTAAAAGTACCAGGCAAAAACGAAGAATTTAATCAAGAATTAGAAAAGGCAGGAAGAGTTGCGGACTTTTTGGAATTAGGAGAATTATTTGCTAAAGATGCCTTGGAAAGAAACGAATCATGTGGAGGACATTTCCGTGAAGAATATGTAACCGAAGATGGTGAGGCCTTACGTGATGACAAGAATTTTGCCTATGTATCCACTTGGGAGTATACTGGGAAGCCAAGTGAGGCAATTTTGCATAAAGAAGAATTAGAATTTAAGGATATTGAATTGAAGACGAGGTCATACAAATAAAATACATTATGAATTTAACGTTAAAAATCTGGAGACAAAAAGACTCAAAAACTAAGGGTCAAATGGTCGAATACAAAGTTACCGATATTTCAGAACATATGTCGTTTTTAGAAATGATGGATGTATTGAACGAGCAACTTGTAAATAAAAACGAAGAACCTATAGCTTTTGATCACGATTGTCGTGAAGGTATCTGTGGTATGTGTTCTTTACATATTAACGGAGAAGCTCACGGACCAGATAGAGGTATTACCACGTGCCAGTTGCATATGCGTATGTTCAAGGATGGAGAAACCATTACCATTGAACCTTGGAGAGCAAAAGCTTTTCCAGTAATTAAAGATTTGGTAGTTGATAGAACCGCTTTTGAGCGTATTCAGCAAGCGGGAGGATATATTTCCGTAAATACATCGGGTAATACGCAAGATGCCAATAGCATTCCTATTCCTAAACATGATGCTGATTTATCTATGGATGCTGCAGCTTGTATTGGTTGCGGTGCATGTGTAGCTAGTTGTAAAAATTCTAGTGCTATGTTGTTTGTTGGAGCAAAGGTATCTCAATTTGCTTTGTTACCACAGGGGAGAGTAGAAGCAACTGAACGCGTTTTAAATATGGTTAAACAAATGGACGAAGAAGGTTTTGGTAATTGTACAAATACTGGAGCTTGTGAAGTGGAATGCCCTAAGGGAATTTCGTTGGAAAATATTGCTAGAATGAATAGAGAGTATTTAGCTGCTAGTTTAAAAGGATAAGTTTATGAAGGGAGGCAATTTTATTTATGTAGTAATATTTCTACTTATTTTATCCGGATGCAAAACGCAATCAACAACCTCTGATAATTCAGAGAATAGTTATGTATCATCAATTGGGTTTTCTAAAGATTCATTATTACATCATATAAAAGTTTTATCTTCTGATGCATTTGAAGGACGTAGAACAGGAACCGAAGGCTCTCTGAAAGCAAGAAATTATATTACCTCAAAGTTTAAACAATTTGGCGTTTTACCTTTGTCAAAAACATATCATCAACCTTTTTCTTTTACAGGCAGAAGGGATAAGAAAAACTATAACGGAATAAACGTTTTAGGCGTTATTAAGGGAACACAAAATCCAGATAAGTACATTGTTATTTCTGCACATTATGATCATTTAGGGGTTAAAGATGGTGCTATTTATAATGGTGCTGATGATGATGCCTCAGGAACTAGTGCATTATTTAGTTTTGCTGAATATTTCAAGAAAAACCCACCTAAGCATTCGGTTGTTTTAGCTGCTTTTGATGCTGAAGAAATGGGGTTGCAAGGGTCAAAATATTATGTAGATAATCCGATAATAGGAAAGGAGAACATTTTAGTAAACCTTAATATGGATATGATTAGTAGAAGCGATAAAAATGAACTTTATGTTGTTGGAACTCGGTTTTATGAACATTTAAAACCAGTAATTACTGCTGTTAAACTTCCAGAAAACTTTGGATTATTAATTGGCCACGATGGTTCTGATGACAAGCAGAATTGGACAAACTCATCTGACCATGGGTCGTTTCATAAAAAACAGATTCCTTTTTTATATTTTGGTGTAGAAGACCATAAAGATTATCACAAAGAAACAGATGAATTTGAAAATATTCATCCTGAATTTTATGCTAAAGCGGTTAGTGTTATTATTTCTGTTTTTGAAGGCTTGGATGGAAGTTTAAAGTAATTAGTACTTTATTACTTTTTTTGAAACTTCTCCTGTTTCTGTTTTTATAATAAGATAGTAGAGCCCACCTGTTAATCTAGAAAGATTTACTTTGGTGTCACCGATCTCTAAAGTTCCACTAGAAACAATTTGCCCCTTTGCGTTAAACAATCTATAATATGCATCATCTAATATTGTAATATTTAACTCATTTTGAAACGGATTAGGGTATATGGACAATCCGTTCACTTCAAATTCATCGGTACTTAACGGGTTGCAATCTAAACTAAAAGTTGCATGAGCGTCAACATTGGTCCAATTAGAAATGGAATAACTAGGGTCGTCAACGGTAATACAAGTTAAATCAGCATTGTTTCTGGCAAAGAAACGATCAATATTTCCATTATTTCCATTATTGAGATTTAAAATTGTTAGTTCATTATTCGAACAATTAAACATTCTTAAGGCTGTATTTTCAGTTAAATCTAAACCTGTAAGTTGATTGTTATAACAATATAAATGCTCTAAATTTAAGTTTTGACTTACATCTAACTCAGTGAGTTCATTTCTAAAACAATCTAATCGTATAAGTGCAGTATTCTGACTTACATCTAAGGTGGTTAATTGATTGTAATAGCAATATAAATTTCTCAGAGCAATATTGTTGCTCACATCTAAATTTGCAAGTTTATTGTTGGCACAAAATAAAATTACCAATGCAGTATTTTGGCTTACATCAAGACTTGTCAATTGATTCCTGTAACATTGTAATGTTGTCAAAAGAACATTCTGACTTACATTTAAATTCACAAGTCTATTCTGGTGACAGAACAGGCTTATTAAATTAATGTTTTGACTTAAATCTAAATTGGTCAATTTGTTAGAGTGACATATAAGAGTTTCAAGGGCTGCAAAATCTTCAATACCTGTTAAGTCTAAAATCTCCTTGTTAGCAATGTTCAAAGTAGTAACATTAGCAATATTTATCGTTGGTACAGTACCATCTACAATGCCCGTATCATAGTTTAAATCTATTAAGGCTTGTTCAAAATTACTATCAGGTATATTTGTTGTTTGAGCAAAAGAATGAAACGCAACCAAAAGAAATACAATTGTAGATAGTTTTGTTACTTTGGTAAGCGTCATCTTTTATTTGTTGGTAATTTTTAGTGGTTTAAGAACCTTACTTTAATCAATTTTTTTATTTCTTTCAAAGATAAAAAAAAGAGGGTTATTAATTAGTCATTTTACTATATTATGCCTTAAAATAAATGATATGCAGATTCATTCTAAGTTGCCGACTATTAAAACCACTATTTTTACGATAATGAACAGGTTGGCAAAAGAAAACAATGCTATTAATCTTTCACAAGGTTTTCCTGATTTTGATTCTGATTCAAAACTAATTGAATTGGTTACCAAAGCCATGCATAATGGCTATAATCAATATGCTCCCATGCCTGGAGTTTTAGCATTAAGAGAACAAATTGCCAATAAATTTAATAATTTATATGATGTTGATTATCATCCTGAATCTGAAATAACAATTACTTCAGGTGCAACTCAAGCTATTTTTACCATTATAAGTACGTTTATAAAAAAGAACGATGAAGTAATTATCTTCAAACCTGCATACGATTGTTATGAACCCGCAATACAATTAAATAAAGGGAAACCTGTTTTTATCCAATTAGAAGCTCCAAAATATAAAGTAAATTGGCAAGAGGTAAAAGAAAAAATTACCACTGAAACCAAGATGATTATCATTAATACACCACATAATCCATGTGGAACGATTTGGAGTAAAGAAGATATGTTAGCACTTGAAGGTTTGGTAAAAGACACCAATATTATGGTGCTGAGCGATGAGGTTTACGAACATATTGTTTTTGATGGTTTGCAGCACCAAAGTGTATGTTTGTTTCCACATTTAAAAGAACGAAGTTTTGTTGTAGCATCATTTGGTAAAACATTTCACAATACAGGTTGGAAAATGGGATATTGTGCAGCACCTGCAGAATTGATGCATGAATTTAGAAAAGTACACCAGTTTAATGTGTTTTGTGTTAACCATCCCATGCAAATAGCTTTTGCTAAATATTTAAAGGAAGAAAATAGTTATTTGAAATTGAATTTGTTTTATCAGAAAAAGCGTGATCTTTTTTTGGATGCTGTTAAAGGTTCTAGATTTAAATTTATACCTTCAAATGGTACTTATTTCCAATTGCTAGATTACAGCAATATAAGCGATGAAAACGATATTGATTTTGCTAAAAGATTAGTTGAAGAATATAAAATAGCTGCAATACCAGTTTCTGTTTTTAACACCAATAATCTTGACCAAAAGATAGTTCGGTTTTGTTTTGCTAAAAAAGATGAAACATTAATAGAAGCCGCTAACATCTTAAATAAAATTTAAATGCATTACTATTTTAATTAACTTTGTTTAAACTAAAATTTAAAAACTAAGATTATGAATTTTTCAAAGAAAAATCACGAACACGATAAAAAAAATAGAGGTTTTGTGAGTAAAAATATAAAACTATTGGCCTCAATGGTGTTGTTATTAGCAACAATACTAGTGCAAGCACAAAAAGTAGAATATCAAGGAAAAGAGTATAAAGTAAAAAAAGATTTGATTTTTTTAGATGGTGTTGATGTTACTCCAAATTTAACTGTATCTGAACAGACAGCTATAAAAGATGCATTAAAGCGTCAAATAGCTTTAGAAAAAGCTGAAAAAGAACAGAAAAAAGCGGAGAAAAAGCAGAAGCAAGCGGAGAAAAAGCAAAAAAAGGCTGAAAAAGAAGTTAAAAAAAGGGAAAAAGCCCAAAGTAACTTTGAAAAGAGTCAAAAAAAATATAAAAAGGATACTACAAAATATGAAAAGTTAAAGGCAAAGGGAAAATTATCTCCAGAAGATGAGGAAAAATGGCTTAAAAAGTTAGAAAAGCAAAGAGAGAAAATTGAAAAAGCGGAGAAAAAGCTAAGAAGAATGTAAGCTTTTTAAACTGATGCAAAACAAGCTGAAAATAGCTATTATCCAAACTGACTTGGTTTGGGAAAATCCTGAAGAAAATCGGAGAAATTTTTCGAAAAAAATTGAAAACATTTCAGCTGATGTTGATTTAATCATTTTGCCTGAAATGTTTACTACAGGTTTTACTATGCAACCTAAAAATGTTGCCGAAAAAATGGATGGAACATCTATCTATTGGCTTAAAGAATTGGCTGCTAAAAAAAAGACAGCTATTGCAGGGAGTTTAGTTATTGAAGAAAATGATAATTATTACAATCGTTTTGTGTTTATTTTTCCTAATGGTAAAATAGAAAACTACGATAAGCGACACACCTTCACCTTAGCTGGCGAGAACAAACTATACACATCTGGTACTAAAAAAGTAATAGTAAATTTTAAGGGTTGGAAAATTTGTCCAATGGTGTGTTACGATCTTCGGTTTCCTGTTTGGTCAAGGAATACTGAAGATTATGATTTTTTGATTTACGTAGCTAACTGGCCTAAGCTTAGAATTGAGGCTTGGCATACATTACTAAAAGCTAGGGCAATAGAAAACATGTCATATTGTGTTGGTGTAAACCGAATAGGTTCAGACAAAAATGGCTATGAATTTACCGGTAATTCCATTGCGTTTGATGGGTTAGGGAGACAGATTTCCGACATACAACCCTATCAAGATGCTACTGAAATAATAACCCTTTCAAAAGAAAACCTAAAAAAAATCCGAGAAAAATTCAAGTTTTTAGAAGATAGAGATAACTTTACTCTTAACCTTTAAGAAAACCACTGCCCCCAAGGAATTCTACTCAGAACAAATAATAATCCTAATCCATAAAAAACAGCAATAGCTTTAAATTTGCCTTTATCTGTAGTTTTCTTTTTGTGTTTGGACCAACCAATGGTAATAAAAATAATAGCAATTAACATCATTAAAGGATGTTCTACGCTTAATAAACGTAAGCCAGAATTGCCCATAGCTTCACCCATACCTACTTCCTTTAATGCTTTATACGATGGAGACATAAAATACCAGCCCAATCCGATTAATAATTGTATATGTGTAACGATAAGCGTAAATAAAGAAATTCGAAGGTCTTTGTCCTTGAATTCTTTACTTTGCGTTAAGCCGATAATAGAATTTATGGTGGCGATTATCAATAGTGCCAAAACTAAATAAGCCCAATAGGAATGTATCATTTTCATCATAATGTATAGATTTTGATTTTAAACAAAAGTACTAAAATTATTGCCATTTGTTTTCAGCAGCATTGCCTCCCCAAATAAGCGTAGCTATATAAGGATTGTCAATAAAGGGGTTTCTATTTCCTTGTGCACTTTCAATAATATTGTTTCTCTGAATTTCAAAATCTGAAACAGGATCGGCAATGTTCCATTCTAAAAACAGCTCCAATGTACCCACTTTTTCAAAAGTTTCACCATAGCGGATATTCAAATACATTATCATTCTAGCTACATCACCTCGCCAATCATCACCAGGAAACCATTTGTTGTTTTCAGACTTATAACTTCCGCTGCCATCCATAAAAGGATGATTGCTTCTATCGGAGTTAACAGATGCATCACATGATCTTAAATGATGTAAATCGGTTACTGCATCGTTAGCATCTAATAAAGATTGTGGATAGACATGCTCCGTATTAAATGTTTGTGGACTATAAGAATTTGTGCCAGAGGTATATTCTTCCCAATAACGACTTTCTCCAGAATACATCAAAATTACGTTATCTTTATTAGCATCATCTTCATCAGCATTGTATAGAAAATTATGTCGCTGCCCATACGATAGAATTGTAGTATGTTGGGTTGTTGTAAAATCACTTAGCAAAGTCTTGTTCAATTCAGCATCAGATGTTAAGCCTAGGTTTTCATAATAAGCAACTAAATCTGTTGGAATATTAAATGCTATTGACTCTAGTATGGTAACTTTAACTGTAGCTGTTGCACATGCAGCCGTTGGTGTATCATCATCACAAATAGAATAGGTAAAAGTGTCTTCACCGGTAAAATCAGTTTGAGGCACATAAGTTATACTTCCATCGTCATTTAATGTAACCGTCCCAGTTGAATTTGAATTATCAACCGAATTTATAGTGGCATCATCTGCCAAATCATCATTATCTAAAATATCTGCAAATGTTCTTGAGGTGTTCTTTGTGCTGTTGTAATTATCATCAACAGCAATGGGAGTTCCTTCGTCAGAAATAGTTATTGTCACCGTTGCCGTGGAACAATTTTTTGGAGTTCTAGAATCACAAATAGTATATTTAAAAGTATCAGTGCCCACATAACTTTTAGCTGGAACATATGTATAATTCCCATTTCTGTTATCTTCAATAGTACCACCGTTAGTGCTTGTAGCATCAAAAGTAGTTATCCTTGCATTACCCAAATCTTTATCGTTTGATAATAAAGTTGAAATAATTAAAGCTTCATCTTCAACAGCATTAAAAGCATCATTTATTGCAACGGGTTTTTTTATTTCTGGTTCAGGCGGTTTAACAGTACCACCACTATCGCTTCCACAGTTTGAAAAAAGTAGAATAAATAGTATTAAATAAAAGGACTTTCTCATAGTTACAAATATAAAAAAACCTCTTATACAATTATCGCATAAGAGGTTTTAAAAAGTTAAATTTATTATTTATTGAAGTACGTAAACGCCTCCTTGTAATATCACTTTCATTTCCCAAATTCCATTTGCTCCATTATAGATATTATAAGTAACAGCAAATTTTTGTCCTTCTGCCATATTAGGGAAGTTATTTAATAAAATAGTGTTTATTTTTGCTAACCTAGCTTCTTCAGACTCTTCGGCTTTACCAGCTCTAACATCAAAATTCCCGTATTGACCATTACCAACTAAAGTGTAATCAGCTCCCGTTAAGGTATATTTGATTGTATTATCTGGCACCCATGTAGTACCATCATGACCGAATTTTATGGTTTCGTTAGCAACATTGTTATACTTGGACCATGCTGAACCATCAAATACATAGTTAGCTGTGTAACTTTTGGTAATGCCACCACCTTTATATAACTCATACATAGTGGCTACAATATCACCTGCACTTTTAGGATTGTATTTATAAACATCCAACAAGGCTATTGGTGTTTTAGCTTCAGCTTCGTCATGACTTGAGAAATTAGGAAAACCTTCTCCCATAGCATTATATTGATCAGGAGTGAAACCTGCAATTTTATTCCATTCACCATCCATGAAGTAAAAACCATCGGTTAATTCGGTTTCGCCACCGTTATAAAACTTATATCTTAGTGAGTGGAAATCTCCATCTTCAGCATCAGGATATTTATCCTCTAAAAAATTAGTTGCATGGTAATCTCTGTCAAAATTCCCATAAGTATTACCTGTTACTTCGTTATGCTCTGCACTAGATAATTCATAAATATTTTTGCTATAGGTTTCCTTTTTATTATACCATTTAAAAGTAACAGTAGCTAAAGAACCATCTCCCCAAACAGGATATTTATCAATTAACAATCCAGGAATCATTGATTTTGCATCATCAATTGAATTGAAGTTGCCAAAGTTTAAATCTAAATCATCATAATCATCATCAGATAATGTATAATCAATTTCACCTGTTATTACTTTTTGCTGAGCATCAATCTCAGTATGAATGTCGTCCATAGGGTCGCAACTTGTTAAAGCTACACCTACAATTAGCACTAAATAAAATATTTTTTTCATTATTTTTTTGTTTAAAAATTAAGTTTTGCACTAAAGTTAAAAGTTCTACCAAAACCGTACCATACCAAAGCTGAAGCTGCATCATGGTTTGTTCCATCTATTGCATCAGCAATATATTCTGTGTCAAAAACGTTGTTCATTCTTGCAGTTAAAGTAGCGTCGAAAGGACCAAAATCAAAACCATACCTCACACTAGCATCAAAAGTACTGTAATCTGGTGCTTTCCATGATTGTGGTATGCCTTGAGATGTTCTATCGTTAGGATCATAATCTGCGTAATAATTACCAAAATAGTTATAATCAACTGAAAAATAAGTTTTATCCATTATTTCCCAATTTAAACCTAAAGCAGCAGTTGTTTGTGCGGCATCAGATACTTTTAAACCTTCGATATATAAATCTATTGGATCTCCTACTGGATTGTTCTCTTCATCAAAAACTTGCACACCTAAAACATCATTGTCCCATTTCCAATCTCCTAAAGATAACATACCTGTCAATGTTAATTTAGTTGAAGGTCTATAGTTAAAATCAAATTCTATACCTTGATGAATAGCATTTACACCCAAAAGGTTTACAAAAAACTGTTCTCCATTTTCTTGGAATCTATCCGTATATGATCTATCATTCCATTTTGTATGATATACATTCAAGTTGGCTGCAAATTTTTCACCTCTAAATCCATATCCTAGTTCAAAAGAAAGTATTTTTTCATTATCAGCTTCTTCATTAATTGTTTCGTTATTAAAGTTTAAGAAAACGGCATCAAATATTGGTGCTTTTTCAAAATAACCTACATTAACAAAAATGTTGTGATTTTCATTTAAATTATAGTTAGCACCACCTTTTATACCATAACCTCCAAAATTGTATTTATCAGTTTCTTGCAAAGGGTCATTGTCAAGATAATTAAAATAATCTATTCTTCTATAAGATGTGTTTGAAGCTGTAATAGAAACAAACCCTGCAATTACATCATTATTATATTCTAATTGTGTAAACAGCCCTTGCCAACCTACTTCACCATCGTTATTGTAAGAAAACTTATCTCCAACAGTTAATGCTCTATTAGGATTATTAGCATCACTATCATCAAATGCATAAGAACCTCCTAATAAATCGGTAACCTCCCTAAAATGTTTACCAGTATAGGTTCGTAAATCAAGACCAGCTACAAATGCCAAATTATCACTTAAGTCAGTTTTAAATGTTGATAGTACTCCATACCAGCTATGGTCGTTTCTAGACGCTCTTAAAAAAGCTTCAGAACCTAAGCCTTGTAAACCATTAGCTCTATTAATTTCTATAATGTTATCGATATCAACGGGCTGGTCACTACCTCCTAATCTAGTATTGAATAAATCTGTATTAGAACCAGCAGTACCACCACCACCACCAGTACCCCAAGAGGCATAGAATGCTGTTGATAAACTAGATTTTTCACCCATAGTCCAATAATGGTTTAAAGATGTTTGAGATTTGTGATAAAAATTATCTTCAATATGTACAACTTTACCACCTCTTAAACCCCAATCTGGGTTAAATCGAGTACCACTTTCAGCATTTCTATAGGTAGCAATAGTACTTCTGTTTTGTCTTTGTCCGTGACGTTGAGGTGCACCAAAAGAAGTCAATGAGATTTTGTGATTATCATTTAATTGCTTAGAAACATTTAAAAAGTAATTGTATCCTTCAAATTCAGTACCGTCAATATAACCGTTACCTTTTGTTTTTGCACCAGAAACGGTAACAGCCCATCCACTATCTAATAATCCAGTAGAAATAGTAGCTCCGTATTTTTGATACCCATCATTACCAACACCTACACCAATACTTCCTCCAGTTTCTACGTCCGTGGTTTTCGATAAGATATTAACTGTACCACCAATTGAAGGAACAGCTACTTTAGAAGCACCTAAACCTCTTTGAACTTGCATAGCACTTGTAACATCAGCTAGACCGGCCCAGTTAGACCAATATACTCTGCCATTTTCCATGTCATTAACAGGAACTCCGTTAATCATTACGGCAACATTCTCAGAATTAAAACCTCTTAAGTTTAATCTACCATCACCAAAACCACCACCAGACTTGGTAGCATATACCCCTGGAGTAGATTTTAAAATTTCAGGAAATTCTTGTGTACCTAGTTTTGCTTCAATCTCTTGAGCTTTAATAGTTGAAACTGCAACAGGAGTTTCTCTGTCTACTGCAAAAGAAACAGCGGTAACCACAATCTCATCTAATGTGTTGTCAGAAGCCAATGTAATTGTTCCTAAATCTTTTGTTTCGCCAGAGGCTACAGTAAAACTTACCGTTTTATTGGTAAAACCAATAAATGACACAACAATTGAACCTGAACCAGCATTAACGTTTAACGAAAACTTTCCGTCAAAATCTGTAGTAGTACCATTTGTGGTGCCTTTTTCCAAAATATTGGCTCCAGGTAATGGTCCTGATTCATCATTAATTGTACCCGTAATGGTTTGTGCATACATTGCTGATGATATTACAAAAAATAATACCACCAAACATAATTGAGTAATTTTTTTCATGTGTAAATTGAATTAGTTTAAAATTTTACCACGCAAAAGTAATAATTTAAAAATTATTATATCTTTAAGATAACATTAACTTTTTAACTGTTTTTAGGGTTATGTTGATAAATGTCTAACAAGAGGTTAATATTTATTGGAATTATAATATTCAGAGGTTTAATAATTGTATTATTCTCATAAATGGTTAATATATTTAAGACTAATCAATTAATTTTTTATTCAATAATTTTTTAATTCATTTATATTTCTTTAACGTTTAATTAAAAAACTTTAAAACACTAGTTGTAATTCGTAATTCTATTATATCTTTGCAGCATCTCAATAAAGGGGTGCCAAAATATCGGCTGAGATTATACCCATTGAACCTAGAACAGGTAATGCTGTTTAGGGAACCGAGCGTTAAAATATGTCCGGTGGACATATTTAGCGAAGGTGTCAGATGGCGAGGTGGCAAAAACATAAATCTTTACTGCCATAACATTTTTACCATAACAAAGAATAATTACCTCTTTTTATTCGATTAATTAGTTAAAAACTATACTTAATCGTATGAAAATTTTATTCAATTATTTGCCATATCACCATTTGCGAAGACTTCATAATCGTTTAGCTCTACTTTTACTTTTTGCTTCATTTTTTACTTTTGCTCAAGAATTTACGGTTTCAGGTAAAGTTCTTGATGAAAACAGTCAGCCCATGCCAGGGACAACAGTTTTAATTAAAGGAACAGAAAAAGGGACAACAACAGATTTTAACGGATTTTATCAGTTAAGACTAGAAAGAGGACAATACACCTTGGTATTCAGTTTTATGGGGCAACCGATTGAAAGAACATTTTTTCTCTATGCAGACAAAACATTGAACATACAAATTGGACAAGAACCAGAATTATTAGACGAGGTTTTAGTAAAAGCAGTAAGAGTTGAAGCTACATCACCTATTACCCATTCTAATCTTGAAAAGGAAGAAATCACAAAACGCAATTTAGGTCAGGATATTCCTATTTTAATGAATTACATGCCATCAGTTGTAACCACCAGTGATGCTGGTGCAGGTATCGGTTATACGGGTATTAGAGTTAGAGGAGTCAGTGCCCAATCTACCAACATTACTATCAACGGAATTCCGTTTAACGATCAAGAATCATTGGGAACATTTTGGGTTAATTTGCCTGATTTTTCTTCGTCTGTAGAAAATTTGCAATTACAACGTGGCGTGGGTACATCTACCAACGGTTCCGGTGCTTTCGGGGCTAGTATTAATGTACTGACGGACGCGGTTTCGGATACTGCCTTTGGCGAAATTTCAAATTCCTTTGGCAGTTTTAATACCCGTAAGCATACACTAAAATTCAGTACTGGGCTGTTGAACGATCATATAGAAATAGCGGGGCGGTTATCTCAGATAAAATCAGACGGATATGTGGATAGAGCCAGAGCGAACCTTAAATCCTATTTTTTACAAGGGGCATACAAAGATGATAATACTTTAATAAAAGCGGTAGTATTTGGTGGTCATGAAAACACCTATTTGGCTTGGAACGGCATTGAGGATTTAGATATTTTGGAAAACAACAGAACGTATAATCCGTCAGGAGAATATACCGATGCTGATGGAGAAACCCAATTTTACGATAATGAAATTGATAACTATAAACAAGATCATTATCAATTGCATTGGAACGAGCAAATAACCAACAATTGGTCAACAAATATTGGACTTAATTATACACAAGGCCGTGGTTATTACGAGCAATACAAGGAGGATGAAAACTTTAGTGATTATGGTTTAGCGGAAATCACGATTGATAATACTGTTATAAATGAAACCGACTTAATACGACGAAAGTGGCTTGATAATGATTTTTATGTTGCCAACGCCTCGGTAAATTACAAGGACAATAGGCTTAACAGTAACACGGGGGTATCTTATAGTAATTATGATGGTGATCATTTCGGAGAAATAATTTGGGCTCAGTTTTCTGGAAATAACAACATCAGAGAACGTTATTATGATGGTAATGGTAAAAAAACAGATTTAAGTTTTTTTTCGAAGGCTACTTATAAATTGAATGATAAGATTAGCCTTTTTGGTGATCTGCAATTGCGATTACTCAACTATAAAACCACAGGGATAAACTCGGATAGAACACCTTTAATACTTGACAAAAAATATAGTTTTTTTAATCCAAAAGCTGGAATTACTTATACATTAAACCCAAACAATAATTTGTATTTTTCTTATGCTAGAGCCAACAGAGAACCAAATAAAGATGATTTTGAGGCCAATGCCGACGTAAAACCAGAACAATTGAACGATTTTGAACTGGGCTGGCGATACAGTAATGGAAACCTAAAGATTAACAGCAATTTGTACTATATGCTCTATAATGAGCAATTAGTTTTAACCGGAGCATTAGACGATGTCGGTTCGCCGATTAGAGCTAACAGCGGTGAAAGTTACCGATTAGGATTAGAGTTAGATGCTCAATTACAACTAAACAATCAATTTGCAATACAACCTGCAATTGCATTTAGTTCTAATAAAAATATAGCGTATAAAACTCAATTAGATGGACAATTGGTTAATTTAGGAAAAACCAATATTTCTTTTTCACCAGAAATTGTGGCTTCAAATGCTATAGTCTATAGACCTATTACTAATTTGCAATTTTCTTTTTTGAGTAAATACGTAGGCGAACAATTTATGGGCAATACAGATTCTGAACGATCAAAACTTGAGGCCTATTTTGTGAGTGATTTCAACCTATTTTATGAGATTAAACCTAAAAGCATATTCAAATCTATTGTTGTTTCAGCTTTGGTAAATAATATCTTTAATAAAAAGTATATTTCTAACGGATATTATTATACCTATGACGATACATGGTCAGTACCAAATCAAACAACAACTATTGAAGGGGCAGGATACTATCCGCAGGCAACAACAAATTTTTTGGTGGGATTGACCTTGAAATTTTAAAAGAAGCCCATCCCTAAACCTTCCCAGAGAGAAGAGGATACAACTGGAATGAAATGGTTAATCTGTAAAATTCAACTCGGTAAGACTGACTGCCTACTGATGACTGAAGACTTTTTTACGTTTTGTTAGCTAACTGTCCACAAGCAGCATCAATATCTTTTCCTCGACTTCGGCGAACATTTACAACAATACGGTTAGCTTCTAAAATTTTTACATACATATCAATAGCATCATCATCGGCTTGTTGAAATTCACCATCGTCAATGGCATTATATTCTATCAAATTTACTTTTGAAGGCACTTTTTTACAATAATCTACCAAGGCATTGGCATCTTTTTGGGTGTCGTTAATACCTTTCCAAACTACGTATTCAAAAGTTATTTTTTGTTTGGTTTTGGCATACCAATATTGAAGTGATTCCAACAATTCTGCTAAATTACTTTTTTCGTTAATGGGCATCATTTTAGACCGAACTTCGTCAATAGCTGAGTGTAAAGAAACTGCTAAATTGAATTTAACGGCATCATCTGCTAATTTTTTTATCATTTTCGGAATACCAACGGTAGATAGTGTAATCCGTTTTGGTGACATGCCCAGGCCCTCATCAGACGTAATTTTTTCAATTGAGGCCAATACATTTTTATAATTTAACAATGGTTCGCCCATACCCATAAAAACAATATTCGATAGCTTACGGTTGTGGTACAGACGGCTTTGTTTGTCAATGGCTACAACTTGATCGTAAATTTCGTCAGGATTAAGATTACGCATTCGCTTTAAGCGAGCAGTAGCACAAAAATTACAATCTAAACTACACCCAACTTGACTTGAAACACAGGCAGTTGTTCTGGTTTCAGTTGGAATTAAAACGGACTCGACGATCATATTATCATGCAACTTTATGGCATTTTTTATAGTGCCATCATTAGAACGTTGCATTTGGTCAACTTCTATGTGGTTAATTACAAAATTATTCTCCAACATTGTTCTTGTTTCTTTTGAGATATTGGTCATATCATCAAAAGAATAGGTAGCCTTACTCCATAACCATTCATAAACTTGGTTACCACGAAAAGCTTTATCATTATTTTCAGCAAAAAAGTCGCGTAGTTGCTCTTTCGTTAAGGCTCTAATATCTTGTTTTTTTGTCATTTTTTACCTAAAATAATCTTTTTAACCAAACTATTTCCAGTTCCGATTTCGGTTATTCTTATAAAGTAAATGTTATCAGAAAAATTATTTAAGTCAATAGTATTATTGTCAATAGGAGTGTTACGAACTAAAGTTTGCCCCAGTAAATTATATACTTCGTAAGTTAAATCATTTGTCATTTCATGCAATTTTATTTTAACAATTCCTTTTGAAGGATTTGGGTACAACGTGATATTATTCCCAAAATGACCATCATCTACTTTTAGTGTATTTGACAAAGCGTCTAGAGTACTTACATTATTTGATTGAGGATCTAACCAATCTCTTAATCTCGTAGCTGACGTTGATCCGCTGTTCCATGCTATTGCAAAACGACCGTACAAATCAAAATCGTCGTTATCTGATGTGCCTGTACAAAGAGCATTTCCGCCATATAATTGCCCTATAATGTGCCCATTCTGATTAAATAAAGGCGAACCTGAAGAGCCACCTTCGGTTACACCGAGTTCCCATCCATTTCCATCACCAATACCATCATTTAAACCACCAATTAACCAGATTTGCTTCCCATCTGAAGTTGCTTTTTTGGCTCCAGTATCATCTCGACTAATTTTCATAATATCGCCTTCAGGATGATGAATACTAACCTCAAAAGTTGGATCAAAATCCGTTCTGTCCCATCCTGCAAAAGTAACATCCCAATCATTAGGAATAGGGTTGTTTAACTCTAACAATAGCATATCGGCATCAGAATATTGAGCTTTTATAGAAGACCCCATCATTGTAAACTCTTCAGGAGAATCAGTACTACCATTAATTGCAGCACAAACTGGATTTGGACTAATCCAATTAAAACGCATGGAAAAAATTGAAGGATTTGCTGCCGGATTTCCAGAATCTCTTTCTAAACAATGTTCAGCCGATAAAAAGTAAGGTTTTTTATCTTGAGCAGTGTTGTTTATTAAAGCTCCTGAGCAAATAAAACCATCTCCCATATTTAAAAAAGCAACAGATTTTTTTAATTCGTCTCTATTGGCTTCAAAATCAGCTCCTATAGCACAATCAACATCATGATTACAATCACCCGAGTTATTTATTTTTAAAATTGATTTATCATCATATCCTTTTTGAGTAGTGTTTCCAAGTCTATAACCATGAATAACCGAACCAATATTTAATTTACCTTGACCCTTTACTGCTGAAGGCTCATAATATTCTATCCATATTCTATCTCCTTTTACAAACCAAGTACCTAACTCATTTTTCTCATTATTGGCCGCAGACGTAATTGCACCTAACAAGTCCGTTTTTTCATTATTATACAAATAAATGTTACTACCCTCAGGCAGATAAAAATTATTAAAGTTAACACTTAAATGAAGAGCGTCTGTTGACACAAATGAAATTCTCCAAATACGGTCACCGTTAGATAAATCTGTCCAAAAACCAGCATTTTGCAATCCATAATTAACTTTTTTAGAAACACCGATTCTGTAGGGTTTAGTTTTTGTTTTATCACTTTTAACATCTTCAGTCCTGAGTTGTTTTAGGTTAGATTGAGACAAAAGTATGGGTTTTATGACTGCTTTGGTATTGGTTAAGCCCCAACTTAAAGGTTGCCCTTCATTAGTAACCTGAGCAGCTATTAACAATGGGGAAATTAGAAAAATAAAAAGTAATTTTTTTTTCAAAATGACAATTTTTTTAAACCCGTTGAATTGGGCAATTTTCGTAAAGGTATTAAAAAAGCCTCATATCATTAGAATATAAGGCTTTTCTATTTTATTTGATGGTAAAAACTAATTAGATAATTAGCATGGCATCACCATAAGAATAAAAATTATATTTTTCTTTAATAGCTTCAGCATAGGCCTCTTTTAGAAAATCATGGCCTGCAAATGCAGAAGTCATCATCATTAATGTAGATTTTGGCGTATGGAAATTGGTGACCATAGCATCGGCAATACTGAATTCGTAAGGTGGAAAAATAAACTTATTTGTCCATCCGTTAAATGGTTTAAGGTGATGGTCGGCGGAAACAGAACTTTCTAAGGTTCTCATAACCGTAGTACCAATGGCTATAACTCTTTTTTTAGTATCAATTGCTGTATTAACCATTTTAGAAGCATTTTCAGGAATATCTATTTCCTCAGAATCCATTTTGTGTTTGGATAAATCTTCTACTTCAACAGGGTTAAAAGTACCCAAGCCAACATGCAAAGTTACTTCTGCCAAATTTATTCCTTTAATTTCCAATCTTTTTAAAAGATGCTTAGAGAAATGCAACCCAGCAGTAGGTGCGGCAACAGCCCCTTCATGTTTTGCATAAATAGTTTGGTATCTTTCATCATCTATAGGTTCTACATCTCTTTTTATATACTTTGGCAATGGAGTTTCACCTAGCTCTTTTAATTTTTTTCTAAATGCTTCGTAAGATCCATCAAATAGAAATCGCAACGTTCTACCTCTAGAAGTAGTGTTGTCGATAACCTCTGCAACTAAATCGTCATTATCTCCAAAAAATAATTTGTTACCAATTCTAATTTTTCGTGCTGGATCTACCAACACATCCCACAATCTGCTTTCTGCATTTAATTCGCGTAATAAAAAAACTTCGATTCTAGCTCCGGTTTTTTCTTTGTTTCCATATAGCCTTGCTGGAAAAACCTTTGTATTATTAAAAACCATTACATCACCTTCATCAAAATAATGTACGAGATCTTTAAATTGCTTATGTTCAATTTTTTGTGTTTTTCTGTCTAAGACCATTAGCCTTGCTTCATCTCGTTGCTCTGAAGGGTAGCTTGCTAATAATTCTTCTGGTAAATCAAATTTAAAATGTGATAATTTCATATGTAGTATACGGGTTTTGCTGGGTTTAAAAAAACGAAGGCAAATATACAATATACATATACCCTTTGTCAAGTGTTTGGCTAATTATATTATTTAAAGCGTTTTATTTGGTAGCTATATTAAAATTAATAAGGTTATTAATTTACCTTGAATCCTTATCTTTGCATCTTCATACTCCAAATTCTTGACGAAGGAGAGCAAAAAATATAGTATGGGCATTAAAGTTACGCCATATAAGGATTCTGAACTAAGTAAAAAAGAGCAAGTTGCTGAAATGTTTGATAATGTTTCGGGTAATTACGATTTCTTAAACAGGATAATGACCTTTGGTATTGATATAAAATGGCGTAAAAAAGTAGTTAAAATTGTAGGAGAAAAAAAGCCTAAAACCATTTTAGACATTGCAACAGGGACTGGTGATTTTGCCATAATGTTATCAGATTTAAAACCTGAAAAAATAGTAGGTCTGGACATTTCTAAAGGAATGTTAGAAGTAGGGATTAAAAAGGTTAAAGAGAAAAACCTTGAGGGATTGATTGAAATGGTTATTGGAGATTCTGAAAATCTGCCTTTTGAGGACAACACTTTTGATGCCATAACCGTTGGTTTTGGAGTTCGAAATTTTGAAAATCTGGACAAAGGCTTACAAGAAATTCATCGTGTACTAAGACCCGAAGGAATTTTTGTGGTGCTAGAAACTTCACAACCTGAAAAATTTCCTGTAAAACAACTGTTTAATTTTTATTCAAAATATATTATCCCAACCATTGGTAAATTAGGCTCTAAGGACAAAAGAGCTTATACTTATTTGCCAGAATCTGCAGCTATTTTTCCATATGGCAAAAAGTTCAACAATATTTTAGAAAAAAATGGGTTTAATAATGCAACTAACAAACCCTTAACTTTTGGATCTGCCTCTATTTATACCGCAACAAAATAAATGGAAGTAGAATTTTGTTGTAATATATAATATTTAAAGAATGAACAAATCATTTTTGTGTATAGTTAGTGTACT
The DNA here is from genome assembly GCF_040538665.1 of Aureibaculum sp. 2308TA14-22. Lineage (NCBI taxonomy): Bacteria > Pseudomonadati > Bacteroidota > Flavobacteriia > Flavobacteriales > Flavobacteriaceae > Aureibaculum > Aureibaculum conchae. The sequence continues at coordinate 3,021,836 of NZ_JBEWXT010000001.1, read as the reverse complement.
GATTTTTATTGGCAATACATTTGCTCAAAAAGATAAGATTATCCATCTTGAAAATAAGGACAAGAAAAAAATCCACTATGGGTATTATTTAGGGATAAATAAAAAGAGTTTTAAAATCAGTTATGAAATTGAAAACTCTTTTGTAGATGTTGAAGATAAGTATGGTTTTAATATTGGCTTAGTGTTAGGCTATAATCTAAATGATAATTTCAACGTAAGATTGGAACCTGGCCTGTCTAGTAATTCAAAAGTGTTAACTTTTTCAAACCCAACGATACCTGATACCGAAAATGATAGGGTAAGAAAAGTTCCTGCTACCTATTTTAGAATTCCATTGTTACTTCAATTCAGAACAGACCGTTTAGATAATATGCGGGCTTTTGTTATTGGAGGTGTGTCTTACGATTATAACTTTTCCAGTAACCAGAAAAATTCAGATGATAATTTTGAAGGTGAGTTTAGAATGAAAACCAATAACTTTATGTATGAAATTGGTTTAGGTGTAGATTTTTATCTACCGCACTTTAAATTTTCACCATCTATTAGAGGAATTTTTGCAATTAACAACGAAATAGTTCGTGATGACAATCCAAGTAGCCCTTGGACCTTGCCCATAGACTATTATGGCACAAGAGGCATTTTTTTAAACCTCACCTTTGAATAGTTTTTAACGTCTGAACTCATTCAATAAAATAGCCGTTGCCGTTGCTACGTTCAAGCTTTCGGGAGTATTATCTTTACTATACCTTGGAATAGTTATTTTATGACTTAATAACTTTTCTATTTCCGGAGAAATACCATTGGATTCGTTGCCCATTACCAAAATTCCGTTTTTTCCCAATTTAGTATTGTTTACGTTATCCCCATCCATTACCGCACCGTAAATAAGCATTTCTGTATTGCCTAAATAGTTTTTTAAATCTGTGTAAACAATTGATGTTCGGGCTAAAGAACCCATAGATGCTTGTACCACTTTGCTATTGTAACAATCAACAGTGTCAGATGAGCATACTAGTTGAGATACACCAAACCAGTCACATAACCTAATAATTGTACCTAAATTTCCTGGATCGTTAATAGCATCTAAAGCAACTATTAACCCTTTTGTCTGTAAAATACCATTTTGAGGAATTTTAAAAACGCCAATAACCTTGTTGGGTGTTGATAAGCTACTAAGTTTTAATAATTCTTTTTCAGAAATGAGTTCTGGCTTATATTTTGATATTGATTGGTAATAATCTTCAACACAAAATAATTTTTGGATTTGAAGATTGGAGTTTAAAAATTCGTTTACAACCTTTATGCCCTCAGCAACGAACAATTGATGCTGAATTCGGTACTTTTTTCGCTGTAAACTCGTTATTAACTTGAGTTCATTTTTGCTTAACATTCAAATAGTAGTATTTTTGGTGTTTGTATAAAAAAATTGAATCATTCATGTCATTCCCGTGAAAACGGGAACCCTTTAAATCTAAAATTGTATTGCTTAACTATTTTGCTAAAATAATAGTATTTATAATAATAACTGTAGTTATTATTTCTTGTAGTGCAACCAAACGAATTCCTGAGGATAAATATCTGTTGTCAAAAAACACGATTATAGTTGATGATAAAAAGATTAATAATCCAGATGTTCTTAGTTATTTAAGACAAACCCCAAATACAAAAATACTCGGAGTACCTATTTCTTTACATATTTACAATTTTGCTAAACCTAACTATGAAATTAAATTTCAAGAGTGGTTAGATAAAAAACCCAACAGAGAACAAAAATTAGCTAATGTTTTTTCTAAAAAGCAGGTAAAGGCTTTAGAGAAAGCTTATAATGGCATAAACGCTTGGTTTTTAAAAAACGGTAACGCCCCGGTAATTTCAGATAGCACAAAAATTAAAAAATCAGCAAACTCTTTGACCAAATATTATCAGAGTAAGGGTTATTTTGATGCTGAGGTCACTTTTAAACAAATAAAAAAAGACAATCAGAAAATTACGGTAGATTATTTAGTTACTAAAAACAATCCTTATTTTATAGATAGCCTTACAACTGAAATCAGTTCGCCTGTATTGGATTCGCTATATCAATTACACAAAGACAAATCAATGGTTGTTGTGGATGATCAAATTGATTATACCAAGTTTGAAAATGAAGAAAATCGCCTTATAAATATTTTCAGAAATTCTGGTGTATATTATTTTGGAAAAAATAATATGGAATATTGGATAGATACATTGGGGTTATCACCATACAAAACCAGTGTGCTTTTAGAAATAAATGACAGAATTGTAGAGGAAAACGATAGTGCTTACACAGAACCATTTAAGATCAGAAAAGTAAGTGAAGTAAATGTATTTACTGATTTTACTTATACTGAAAAAAGGGATATAGAAGATTACAAAGACCATAAGTCGTATAAAGGCTATAATTTTTATGCATCAGAAAAATTGGCATATAATCCAAAATATTTGGCAAATTCTATAATAATTCAACCCGATAGCATTTACAGGGCTACCGAAGGTCAACTAACAAGGAAATATTTAAGAGAGCTTCAAAATTTTAAACCTTCGTTAGATATTATTTATAAAGAAAAAGCTGATGGCTCACTTAGAGCCGACATAAATTTAACACCGCAAAAAAAATATTCTTTTGGGTTTGATAACGAGTATATAACCTCTAATATAAAACCATTTGGTATTTTAGGAAAGCTTTCGTGGCTGAACAGAAATGTATTTAGAGGGGCAGAGGTATTAGAATTATCCTTTCAAGGCTCTTTTTTAAATGTTGCCAGAGAAATCTCTGACAATTCTAAACTCTTTAATGCTTGGGAAGTCGGTTCAAGTGCTACCTTAAAAATTCCAAGAATCTTATTTCCAATAAACACCAACGGTATTATTCCGAAAAGAATGACACCTAAGACCAATATTGGTTTAAGTATTGCTCTACAGCGTAATATTGGTTTAGATAGACAAAATATTACGGGTGGTATTGGCTATACTTGGCAGAGTTCTAATACAACAGATCACAAATTTGAATTATTAAATGTACAGTATATAAATCATTTACGAACCGATAGGTATTTTACAATTTTCAGGTCAGAAGCTAGGAAGCTTAATAAAATAGCTGAAGTTATTGTTCCAGATCTAACTTATACCAATGAAAATGGAGAAATAATACCATTGTTTGATATTACAAAAGACGATTTAAAACATAGTAATTATCTTGGTTATCTAATTGATCCTAATCAGGGGTTTTCAATTTCCAATCCAGAGGAATATGAAAAAGCTAAAGATGTTGAAGAACGCAGAAGTATTTTAACGGAAGATGTGTTGGTGCCTGTAATGTCTTACACCTATAATTACAGTAACAGAGAGGGTTTTACCGACAATAGCTTTTCGGGTTTTACTGCAAGATTAATTTCTTCGGGAAATATTACCTCACTTTTTGTTAAAGAACCAACAGACGGTTCAAAAAAGCAGCTTTTTGGTCTAGATATAGCTCAATATTTAAAAACCGAAGTTGAATATAAAAAGTATTGGGCAGTAAATTCAAATACATCGTTAGTACATAGAACATTTATTGGTGCAGCTTTTCCTATTGGAAATTCTGATATACCTTTTAGTCGGAGTTATCGTGCTGGCGGATCTAATGATATAAGAGCTTGGAATACTTTTAAACTAGGGCCAGGTTCTGAAAGAAGTGGTTTGGAATTTAATGTAGGAAGTTTAAAACTAACTTCAAATTTAGAGTACCGTTTTCAGTTGGTCAACAATTTTTATAGTGCTCTTTTTGTTGATGCAGGTAATATTTGGGATATTACAAATTCAAATGTTACCTCTAGCAAAGGGAAATTTAACGGACTATCTTCATTAAAGGATATTGCCGTAGGCTCTGGGTTTGGTATTCGTTATGATTTCAGCTTCTTGGTATTGCGTTTAGATGCTGGGTTTAAAACCTATGAACCCTATCTCGATACTAACAATAAGTGGTTTCAAAATTACAACTTTGGTAATGCTGTTTATAATATAGGCATCAATTATCCATTTTAGGTTGGTTGCGTAGCCTCTGGCCGTTAGACTTTCTTTAGTTAAAAACAATAGATTCTGTAACATCAAAAGTATTCACCGTAAAATACAACGTTTTCGTATTTTTAGACATACTCACACGCACATCCTAATTTAAATTTCGTAATTTTGTAGTTCAACAACAATCAATAAATTATGGCTCACAATATAAAACCAGGAGTTGCTACGGGCGACCAAGTACAAGAGATTTTTAACTATGCAAAGCAAAAAGGATTTGCTCTACCGGCGGTCAATGTAATAGGATCAAATACTATAAATGGAGTACTAGAAACAGCTAGAGATTTGAATGCTCCAGTTATCATTCAGTTCTCCAACGGAGGTGCTCAGTTCAATGCGGGTAAAGGTCTAAGTAACGAAAATCAAAAAGCTGCCATAGTCGGTGCTATAGCTGGTGCTAAGCACATCCATTTATTGGCGGAAGCTTATGGTGTTCCAGTAATTTTGCATACAGATCATTGTGCAAAGAAATTGCTACCTTGGATAGATGGTTTGTTAGATGCTAGCGAACAACATTACAAAGAAACAGGTAAGCCGTTGTACAGTAGCCATATGATAGACCTTTCCGAAGAACCGATAGAGGAAAACATCGAAATCTGTAAAAAATATTTGGCTCGTATGAGTAAAATGGGAATGACCTTAGAAATTGAATTGGGTATTACAGGTGGTGAAGAAGACGGGGTTGATAATAGTGATGTTGACGAATCTAAATTATACACGCAACCAGAAGAAGTAGCTTACGCTTATGAAGAACTCTCAAAAGTGAGCGATAAATTTACCGTTGCTGCTGCCTTTGGTAACGTCCACGGTGTTTATAAGCCTGGTAACGTAAAGTTAACCCCAAAAATTCTTAAAAATTCACAAGAATATATTTCTGAAAAATACGGTGTAGAGCATAATCATATCGATTTTGTTTTCCATGGCGGGTCTGGCTCAACCGTTGAAGAAATTAGAGAAGCTATTGGTTATGGCGTTATAAAAATGAATATTGATACGGATATGCAATATGCTTTTATGACTGGTGTTAGAGATTATATGAACGAAAAAGCTGATTATTTGAAATCGCAAATTGGTAGTCCTGACGGAGCAGATTCTCCTAATAAGAAACATTATGACCCAAGAGTTTGGCTACGTAAAGGAGAGATTACTTTTGTTGAAAGACTTAAAAAAGCTTTTGAAGACTTAAATAACGTAGATACATTGTAAAAGACTTTTTATCAAGAAAGCCCAATAAAATAGATTTTTTATTGGGCTTTCTTATTTTTTATTAACTTGCATCTTATAAAAATTATACAATATGTCGTCTTGGTTTAAAAGAAAAGATAAGGGAATTCAAACTGCTACTGAGGATAAAAAGGATGTACCTAAAGGACTTTGGTACAAAACGCCTAGTGGTAAAATAGTGGATACGGATGAGTTGAAAGAAAATTTTTATGTGAGTCCAGAGGATGGCTATCATGTAAGAATTGGAAGTAATGAGTATTTTGAAATTTTGTTTGATGAAAATAAATACGAAGAACTAAATGCAAAGATTACCGCCAAGGATCCTTTAAAGTTTGAAGACACTAAAAAATATACCGACCGACTAAAAGAAGCCCAAGAAAAAACAAAATTAAAAGATGCCATTAGAACCGCGGTAGGCAAATCTTATGGTAAAGAATTGGTTATTGCCGCGATGGATTTTTCATTTATCGGAGGTTCTATGGGTAGTGTTGTCGGTGAAAAGATTGCTAGAGCTATTGAGTATTCCATCAAGAACAAAATTCCTTTTTTGTTAATTTCTAAATCGGGCGGGGCAAGAATGCAAGAAGCTTCTTATTCTTTAATGCAATTGGTAAAAACATCGGCTAAATTGGCACAATTGGCTGAAGTTGGTGTTCCTTATATTTCTTTGTGTACTGATCCTACAACTGGAGGTACAACAGCCTCATATGCTATGCTAGGAGATGTTAACTTTGCAGAACCTAATGCTCTTGTTGCTTTCGCTGGACCACGAGTTGTAAGAGACACTGTTGGTAAAGATTTACCTGAAGGCTTTCAACGTTCTGAATTTGTCTTAGAACACGGGTTTTTAGATAAAATTATAGAGCGTAAAGATTTAAAAAAACAAATCAATTTATATATTGATTTAATTCAAAACTTACCGATTAGAGGAGAAAAAAAAGAAGAGCAGAAATAAAAAGCCTACAAAATTGTACAATTTTGTAGGCTCAAACTCAAAATACAATTTCCTCTTTATAAATTACTTAAATGAATTTCTCTTCTAGGTCCTCCATTAACACTTATTGTGGCTAAATCGTCACAGCTACCATCTCCGTAATATAGCAATGCGGTATTTTCATTTTTAACGAGTTCAATAACTCCACTTACCAAAAATTTACAAGCTAACTCTCTTCTTAATGCTTCAATAACTGTAGCGGATAAAACAGTACCATTTTTCCTTGTAAATTTCCAATTTCCCGTAATTAAAAACACATTATCTCCCCAAGCTTTTGTCCCTTTACCTTCAATCATTTCTCTAATTTTGACACCTTCTTTTTTTGCATATGATTCATCTGGCCATGTAACAGTAACATCAAATGTTTTTGTAGATTGAGGATTTCCATTTGAATTCATTCGTTCTCTTAAAATAGAACCGCCGCCCTCAACATGCTTTCTATTGAAATAGAAATTTCTGTATGTATAAGAAATAGTTTTGGTAGCAACTTCAGGATTTTTTTCATATTCCATAATAATTGCACCACTTACAAAATTACCATTACGTAGTTCACAACCCTCACCAAAATCTATGGTGACTGTTTTCATATTTTGAGTAATTACTTTGGTAATGGTTACACAATCGGGTAAGTACCTTTCCAAGGCATTGCTTTTGGTTGCTGGATACTCTTCTGTCTGATAAGCTTCTTCAATAATTACACTCGCCTCATCAGATGCCTCGTCAATTACAGCTTCAGTTTCTGCAGTTTTTAAATCAATTGCTTCAACAGTTAAGTCTTCTTGCATTTCGTCGTCTTTATCACATGCAATAAAAAACGTTGCTGATAGCATCAACAGTATTAGTCCAAATTTCAGTTTTTGTTTTTTCATCATATTAGTTTTATAAGTTATACTTCTATGACAAGTTAAATAAGAAAAGGTTTAAAATTGTAGCTTTATCTGTTTCTTAATACTTTAATTAATGCCTCTTTTTTTCTGACGGAAACCTCTATTTCAGTGGTATCGGATAAAATAACTACCCTTTTTTTAGGGATAAATTTTTTTATATAATTTAGATTTATAAGATGTGATTGATGCGTTCTAAAAAAAGAATACGGTTGTAGTAAGTTTTCAAAATATTTTAAAGTTTTGGCTATAGTAATTTTCTTGCCGGGATTAAAGTAAACATGGGTATAGTTATCATCGGCATTGCACCTTAAAATATCATTTACTTTTATTAGATGTACGCCTTCGGCATTGGTCAGATTTATTATTTTATCAGTATTTTCCTCATTAAGGTTATAGAGAAGTGCCTCTATTTTTTTGTTAGTGTTCAATAAAGTTTGTTTGGTTTTTAATTTGATAAGAGCTCGTTTTAAATCTATTTCATCAATTGGCTTTAATAAATAATCTAAAGCGGCATATTTAAAAGCTTTAACTGCATATTTATCATGAGCGGTGGTAAAAATAATTTCAAATGTAATTTTAGAAGCTAACTTTTTAAGTAAATCAAAACCTGTTTCATTTTGTAATTGTACATCTAAAAAAATAACATCAATTTTTTTGTTCGCTAGTATTTTTTCAGCTTCCAAAACAGTATAACAGGAAAAATAGCTGGCCACTATTCCGTTTAGATTATCTAATAGCTCCGACAATCTGTCAATACAATGTTGTTCATCATCAATTAGCAACGCTTTAAACATAAGTAGTTTATTAAAATTGATGTTTTAATGGTAATGTGAGTGTTACTGTTAACCCTTTTGTTTTATCAATAAAGTCAACGCTTCCTTTTCCTAAAATATCCAACCTACTTTTAGTAATAGAAATTCCTTTCGATTCTTTCGGCAGTACTCTATTATTACTTGCTTTTCTACCGACACCATTATCATCAACCATACAAATTAGCATATTGTTCTTTTCTTTGATGCCAATCTCAATGTTTCCATCACCATTAAGTGGGGCAATACCGTGCCAAATGCTATTTTCAATAAATGGTTGTAAAATCAGAGGCGGAATTAATGTGTTTTCTTTATCGATTTTATCATCAATATTAAAACGATAGCTGAATTTGTCTTTCAATCGATACGATTCTAATTGCATGTAAAGTTCGCTCAATTCAATTTCTTCTTCTAGTGAAATCCATTTTTTATCGGAATTTTCAAGAATAGCTCTCGTTAGTTTTGAGAATTTTATTAAATAATCATTGGCTTGTTTTGTGTTGTTTTTTGCGATAAAATCGTTTATGGAATTTAAAGAATTAAATATAAAATGTGGATTCATTTGTGCTCGCAATGCCTTAAGTTCGGTGTCGGCAACTTTGGCCTCAAACTTAGATAGCTTTATTTTTTCTGCGTCATCCCTTCTTTTTTTATAAAAAACACCACTTAAAATTGCGGTTAATAATAATATACCACCACCAGCCATTGCCGAGTTTCTTATAATTTTTTGACGTTTAATTTCAGCATCTGCCAAGGCCTCTTTCTTTTCCAACTGAAACTGCATATCTTTTCTAGTGATTTCAGCTTTCTTATCTTCACTAAAAACACTGTCTCTGAATTGAATATAGTTTTGATAGGCAGTAAATGCCTCTTTATAATCTTCTTTTTGGGTATAAACTTTGCTCAATACTTGCCAAGACTCTGCCTGCCATTCTACTGCATCAATTTCTTTGGCCAAAAGCAGAGCCTTTTTGCTCTCAATTTCTGCTTCTTTAAAATTATTTAATTGTAAATCAATCTTACCTATACTATTTCTCGCAGATGCTTCAATATATTTATTTTTAAGTGAAATTGCCATTGAGGCTGCATTTTCAAATTGTTTTTTCGCTTCTAAATATTTTTTCTGTTTTAAAAAAACCAACCCTAGATTATTTTTAATGACCGCTGCAAAATAATTGCTCTGTTCTGATTCTGCAATTTCAAGAGCTTCTTTTAGATAAGGTAATGCTTTTTCCGATTCGTTTATATCATTGTATACAACACCAATATTTGATAACGCATTTATTAAATAGGGTTTGTGATTTGCTTCTTTTGCTGCAATTAATAATTTATTGTATTCTTCTAAAGCACGATCATTTTGTTTCATATCTGCAAAAATGCTCGCTAGGTTATTATAAATACTAGCATTAAAAATTTTGTCATTTAAAGGTTCGGCAACCTTTAGGGCTTCTTGCCAAATATCCATAGCCCTTTCTGTATCTGCCTGATAATAATAAGCAATACCTTTTTGTCTTAGTGCTGCTGCTTTTCCTTTTAGCCAATCTATATGTTCGGCTATTTGCCTAGCTTCGTCTATATATTTTAATGCCTTTTCAGGCGATTCATGTTGACAATTATTGGCCGCATTGATTAACAATTTTACCCGTAAAGTATCTTTTTTTTGATGTAGTTTGAGTTGATTTTCTAATGAATCTAACACTTTGTTTTGTGAAAAAGCCGTATTAGTAAAAACGAAAAGCAAAAAGAAAAAAGATAACTTTTGAAGCATGAAAATAAGTTTGATTATGGATTAGTAAAAATAGAACTATTTGATTGAAATACTAATAAAACAACATGCTTTCTGTTAAATTAATTAAAATAAACGAATTCTAAACAATGAGTAACGAATACTAAACAGATTATACAAATTTTAACTAGCATGACTATATTTAATAGCTAAAACCAAAAAAAATCAGATTATGAAAAACACAAAATGTTCAGTATTAAAAAGCGGGTTATTGTTATTCATTTTAATAATTGTAAGTACTTCCTGCTCCGTAGATGATGTTGTCCCAGATGATATTTTAGGTGGTGGTAATATTACCGCGACAATAAATGGCAACAAGTTTGAAAGTGCTGTTGAATACGATAAAGTAGAAATTACCACCGTTTCAGGTGTTTATATTATTGCCTTAAGTGCAGGTGATGCCGAAGGAATTAGTAAATTAAAAGGATTGGTGCTGGTTGCTTCAGGCGAAGATTTTAACGTGATGAATTCAGGCAAAACATGGGATGAGGCTGGTAGCGACAATGAAGTAAATAAAGCAAGAGCAGCATATTCAGAAGATGATGGAAACAGCGAAGTAAACGATTTTAGTGCTGAACTCACCGAAGCCATTTACATAAAAATCACATCAATTGACAAGAGTAAAAAAACAATTTCAGGAGAGTTTAGTTTTACTGTTGTAGATGAAGATACGGGTAAAAAATACAAAGCCACAAACGGAAAATTTAAGAAAATTCCTTACACATTGACCGAACAATAAAAAACAAGACCTCATGAAAAATTCAATAAAAATTATACTTTTAGTAATGCTGTTTACAGCTAGTAATCTATTGGCTCAAACGAAAAAGAAAGAGGAGGAATCTAACAAACCCAAAGCGGTAAAAGAAGTGGAAAGTGTCAACCAGACGGTAAGGCAAGCCAGTCAAGCCACTAAAGAAACAGTGCAAACTACAAAAGAAACCGCTAAAGACCTGAAAGAAACTGTCAATATTCTTTTTCCAAAAAAGAACAAAAATAAGAAAGCAAAAGGAACGGTAACGATAAGTATAGGTCAAATTGAATATGGCAATGAAAACCTAAATGCACTTTACAAAGCTATTTCCAAGGCCAAAGGAGTAAAAGACCCATCAAAAACCTTCAACAATAATCAAGCTCAAATAGCCGTCGTTTATAAAAAAACAGCTGATGATTTATGGCAATCCGTTCCAGAAAAAACAAGAAAAGCGTTTAAAATCCAGTCTATTACGGAAGACGATATTGTCGTTCAACTGATAGAATAATTTATAAGGCTTATTATGAAGATCAAACTAACAATATTATTCTTGTTTTTGATTTTTACCTCTTGCGATTCGGTAGTTTTTAAAGAATCTTTACCAACATATGGAGGTAAAAACCTTACGGAATTCCCTAAAGAGCTAAGAGGTGTTTACGTCGACAGCAAAACTCGTTTGGATTCATTGTACGTGACCAAAGATCAATTTTTGTATGTTTACAAAAAAGATAGTACAAATTACAAAAGAACTTCTGGTCAATTGAACAAAGACACCTACGCCAAAAATTATAAGTTCAATTTGTTCATAAGCATTAAACCTAAAGGTGTTAACTTTTATTCTGTCAGAAATGTTCTGTTACGCAATGGCAACCTGCATTTTTACAGAGCCAATGCCTACAAGAAGAGCAAGATGGTTCTTAAAGATTTGATATTTGACTATTCTTACAACGATGCTCAAATGGCACATGTTTTAAAACCAACAAATAAGGAACTCGACCAATTATTGGCAAAAAATGTATTTGTATTGGATAAAATATTTGTTCCTTTAAACAACCCTTATAAAAAGTCTATAACTGTATCAAAAAAAGGGTGTATAAGTGGTAATTGTACTAATGGTTATGGCTACTATAGATATGACAATAGCTACTATAAAGGCTTCTTTAAAAATGGGAATCGCCACGGTTATGGCTATTATTCTTGGAACGATGGGCAATTTTATTTTGGTGATTGGAAAAATAATGAGAGAAGTGGCTATGGCGAACATTTCTTTTCAAAGACATCGTTTTATATTGGAAAATGGGCAAAAAATAAATTCAACGGTTATGGTTATAAAAAGGATAAAAACGGCAACTATTCTAGGGGAATTTGGCAACTTGGTGTATTAGCTTTTAAATTCAAATTTGACTTTAACAAAACAAATAAAGGCTGTACTTATGGTGATTGTAAAGATGGTTATGGTCGGATTATTTTTGATAATGGTCATTATTATACGGGATTTTTCCGTAATGGCAAACCCTTTTTAGGTGAGTATAATTTTACTGGAGGTCAACTTTACAGAGGTGAACTTACTGCTAATTACAAGTTTTCAGGTAGCGGTTATTTTTTATGGAAAAATAAAAGTTATTATCGTGGTAAATTTGAAAATGGACAAAAACAGGGTCTTGGGTTTTATAGGAACGGAGAAAACCATTCAGAATTGAAAGGTGTTTGGGCATCGGACAAACTCGTTAAAAGTTATTAGAAAAATGAAAAAAATAGTACTTCTCATTGCTGTGTTTTTGGTGTTTTCAAGTGCTTATGCACAGCACTATTTTACATTGTCCCAATTGGAAAAAATTTGCTTTAAACTTAATAACGACGATATTTATGCGGTACGCGATTATGTACAGAATGTAGGCTATACAGCTCTAAAAGTTGATGATTTTTATACTTTTGATGATAAATTTGGTAATTATTTTATAACCTCTAGAACCAATTCGGGTAAATCGAAATATGTGGCATTTATACTCAAAAACCCTTCAGATAGATTGGTGAAATCATATATGAATGATTTAAAAAATAAGTACACCAAAAGCGGTAAACTTTATTATAAGAACGGACTTTACATAATATTGCCCAATTATGATAAAGAAAAAGATAAATTCACAATCACGGTAGCCTACAACAGAAGGTTAGAATATCCGCTTCCAGTAGTAAATTTAGGCAATAGAAAATATCAAGTTAGCTCTTTTTCAACCTTAACACCTATTAAGCTAAAAAAAGGCGAAAAAATTACCTTGAAAGCTTCTGGGAAAATTAGCGTAGGTGTTTTTGCTGGTAGTTCTGGTCCAAATGGTATTAAAGGTTATGAACTGTACAACGCGGTGGGAGGATTTCCACATGGAAGCTTGTTGGGTAGAATCGGGTCAAAAGGCAAATGGTTTCTCATCGGTACCCAAAAGAGCATTAAACCAACAAAAGATGGCTATTTAGATGTTCGTGTTAACGATTTAGACCCGAGTAACAATTCAGGATATTATTATTTAACTTATGCTATAAACGGGGCGTTTTCTACTAGTTTTAATCCCACCAATAACAATAAAAAAGCTATCTGCCTAAGTGGTAACTGTCAAAATGGTTTTGGTACAAAAAGCTACGCCAACGGTGATACTTATACTGGCTATTTTAAGAACAGTTTTAGAGAAGGAAAGGGTTATTATTTTTGGAAAAACGGAGATAAATATCATGGCAAATGGATCAAGGATAAGCGAACAGGAACGGGTACTTTAACTTGGAAAGACGGAAATAAATTTACAGGAACATTTAAAGATGGCAAAAGGGTTGATGGTAAAGGTATTTTTAAGTGGAAAAGCGGTTCTGAATATGAGGGGGAATTTATTAATTCACTAATGCACGGCAAAGGCCAATTAAACTATGCCACAGGCGAAACGTATAAAGGCGATTTTGTTAAAAACAAAAGGCACGGTGAAGGTAAATTATTTGATAAGAATGGGATATTAATTTATGAAGGTCTTTGGGAGCAAGATAAAAAAGTAAGTAATTAAATGCCAAACTCAATTTGATTCTATATAAACTTACTCTAAAAAGTACTATTGCCAATCAAAATAATAACCTTATATTTGCCGCTCGAAATTATTCGATACATAAAAATTATTAATTAAAAAACTTAATGTTAGCATGTATTTGACACCAGAAAAAAAAGCGAAGATTTTCAAAAAATACGGAAAATCTGAAAAAGACACAGGTTCAACGGAAGGACAAATAGCCTTATTTACTCACAGAATTAACCATTTGTCAGAGCATTTAAAAAATAATCGTAAAGATTTTAATACAGAACGTTCTCTAGTAAAATTAGTTGGAAAGCGTAGAAATTTATTGGATTATTTAATTAAAACGGATATTGTAAAATATCGTGAATTAATTAAAGAATTAAAGATTAGAAAATAATTAAAAGAGGCTTTATGCCTCTTTTTTATTGATTCCGAATCATATTCGGAATAAAAAAAGCGTACTTCTTTTCATTGGTTAACACACAACACAACAAAAACCAATTGTTTAATTAAGCCTATCAAAAAGATGGGTTAAAAAATTTATTTATGATACCTAAGGTTTTTACCGAAATTATCGATTTAGGAGATGGAAGGACCATTTCTATAGAAACAGGAAAGTTGGCCAAACAGGCTCATGGTTCCGTTGTTGTTCAATCAGGAAAATGTATGTTATTATGTACAGTTGTTTCCAATTATAAACAAAGTGATGTTGATTTTTTACCATTAACGGTAGATTATCGCGAAAAATTTGCCGCTGCTGGACGATATCCAGGGGGCTTCTTTAAAAGGGAAGCAAGACCGAGTGATGGCGAAGTGCTTACAATGCGTCTAGTAGATCGTGTTTTACGTCCATTATTCCCGAAAGATTATCACTCTGAAACACAAGTTATGATTCAGTTAATGTCTCATGACGATGAGGTTATGCCGGATGCTATGGCAGGTTTAGCTGCTTCTGCTGCTATCCAATTATCAGATTTCCCATTTGAATGTCCTATCTCTGAAGCAAGAGTTGCTCGTGTAGATGGAAAATTTGTAATCAACCCTACAAGAGCTCAATTAGCCGAATCTGACATTGATATGATGATTGGTGCTTCTGCGGATTCGGTAATGATGGTGGAAGGAGAAATGGATGAAATTTCTGAAGAAGAAATGACAGAAGCTATCAAGTTTGCACATGAAGCCATTAAAGTACAATGTGCTGCTCAAGTAAAATTGGCTGAAGCTTTTGGAAAGAAAGAGGTACGCGAATATGAAGGTGAGCGTGAAGAAGAAGATTTAGCAAAAAAGATTCATGATATGGCATATGATAAAGTATATGCTATTGCAAAAGCAGGTTCTGCTAAACATGAAAGAAGTGCAGCATTTGATGAAATAAAAGAAGAAATTAAAGCTACTTTTTCTGAAGAAGAGCAAGAAGATTATGGTAATTTAATTTCTAAATATTATTATAAAGCTGAAAAAGCTGCTGTCCGTGACCTTACTTTAAATGAGGGTTTACGTTTGGATGGTCGTAAGACTGACGAAATTAGACCTATTTGGTGTGAAGTTGATTATTTACCATCTACACATGGTTCTGCAATTTTTACTAGAGGTGAAACTCAGGCCTTAGCAACTGTAACTCTAGGCACATCTAGAGATGCAAATAAAATAGACATGCCATCCTTTGAAGGTGAAGAAAATTTCTATTTACACTATAACTTCCCGCCTTTTTCAACAGGAGAGGCAAGACCTATCCGTGGTACATCACGTAGAGAGGTTGGTCACGGTAACTTAGCTCAACGTGCTTTAAAAGGTATGATTCCTGAAGATTGTCCTTATACAGTACGTGTTGTGTCTGAAGTATTAGAGTCTAACGGTTCGTCTTCTATGGCAACGGTTTGTTCGGGTACAATGGCTATGATGGATGCTGGTGTACAATTAAAAAAACCAGTTTCTGGTATTGCAATGGGATTAATTTCTGATGCAGATTCTGGTAACTATGCTGTATTATCTGATATTTTGGGTGATGAAGATCACTTGGGTGATATGGATTTTAAAGTTACAGGTACAGCAGACGGAATTACCGCTTGTCAAATGGATATTAAAGTAAAAGGATTGTCTTATGAGATTTTAGTGAATGCACTAAAACAGGCTCGCGAGGGTCGTTTGCATATCTTAGAGAAATTAACAGATACTATTGCTACTCCAAATGCTGAGGTGAAAGAACATGCTCCAACTATGGTAACTAGACGTATTCCTAATGAATTTATCGGTGGCTTAATCGGTCCTGGTGGAAAAGTAATTCAGGAAATGCAAAAAGAAACGGAGACTACTATCGTTATCAACGAAGATCCAGTAACTGAAGAAGGAATTGTTGAAATTTTAGGTGTTGGAAGTAAAGGTATTGAAGCAGTACTAGCTAAAATAGATTCTTTATTATTTAAGCCAGAAGTGGGTAGCGTATATGAAGTAAAAGTGATCAAAATGTTAGATTTTGGTGCTGTTGTAGAATATACGGATGCTCCTGGTAACGAAGTACTTTTACACGTATCTGAATTAGCATGGGAACGTACAGAAAATGTATCTGACGTTGTTAATATGGGTGATGTTTTTGATGTAAAATATTTTGGTATGGACAAGCGTACGCGTAAAGAAAAAGTATCGCGTAAGGCATTGTTGCCAAAACCTGAAGGTTTTGTAGAAAGACCTCCAAGAGACAATAATAGAGGTAGAGATAATCGTGGGCGTGATAACCGTCGCGATGATAGAAGAAGAAGAGATTAATTCTCATTTTTTCATTAAAGTTAAAACCTGTCAACATGTATATTGACAGGTTTTTTTTGATTTTATTGTTAAATATTTTAGGAGTTTTTCATGTTTAATTGTTCTAATTAAGCGGTTTCTTAACGGTAATTACATCTTTTTTTAATATTAAAGTGAAATAATTGTAACATTTCCGTAACTAGTAACGTATATATAAGTACACAACAAAATTTTAGTATTAATTAAAACAGCAGAGAATACATGAGACAACTTAAAATTACAAAGCAGGTAACTAATCGCGAAACAGCATCATTAGATAAATACTTACAAGAAATTGGTAAGGTAGATCTAATTACTGCTGATATGGAAGTGGAATTAGCTCAACGTATTAAAGCTGGAGATCAAGTGGCTTTAGAGCGTTTGACTAAGGCTAACTTGCGTTTCGTAGTATCTGTTGCCAAGCAGTATCAAAATCAAGGCTTAACCTTACCCGATTTAATTAATGAAGGTAATTTAGGTTTGATTAAAGCTGCTAAACGTTTTGATGAAACTAGAGGTTTTAAGTTTATTTCTTACGCGGTATGGTGGATTAGACAATCTATTTTACAAGCATTGGCTGAGCAATCTAGAATTGTACGTTTGCCTTTAAATAAAATTGGTTCTATTAACAAGATTAATAAAACCTATGCTCGTTTAGAACAAGATAATGAAAGACCACCTTCTGCAGAGGAAATTGCAAAGGAGTTGGATATGACCATTAACGATGTAAAAGAGTCGTTGAAAAATGCAGGTCGTCATGTATCTATGGATGCTCCTTTAATTCAAGGAGAAGATTCTAATTTATATGATGTATTGCGTTCTGGTGAATCTCCAAATCCAGATAAAAGCTTATTACACGAATCTTTAAAAGTTGAGATAGAGCGTGCTTTAGAAACCTTAACACCGAGAGAAGCTGATGTTGTTGCTTTGTATTTTGGATTGGGTGAAGCTCAACCAATGACGTTAGAAGAAATTGGTGAAACTTTCGATTTAACTCGCGAAAGAGTACGTCAAATTAAAGAAAAAGCTATTAGAAGATTAAAACATACTTCAAGAAGTAAAATTTTAAGAACCTATTTGGGGTAATATTTATACGCTAAAAATAATGATTAGAAAACGCTTAACATTTATTTGTTAAGCGTTTTTTTATGCGGTCAACTCTATGAAGCTCCATTTTGCATAGAATCTCCATCAACCATCCATAAAAAAACTAAGCACTAACTACTAACTACTAAAGTCTATTTCATACTTTTGTAAAAAACAGAACGTATGAGTCACTTAATTGCTCCTTCCATTTTAGCGGCCGATTTTGCCAACCTACAACGCGATGTAGAAATGATAAATCATAGCGATGCCGATTGGTTTCATATTGATGTAATGGACGGCATGTTTGTACCTAATATTTCATTCGGAATTCCAGTTATAAAAGCCATTAAAAAGTATGCTAAAAAGCCTATGGATGTACATTTAATGATTGTAGATCCAGATCGGTATATAAAAGACTTTAAAAATGCTGGAGCGGATATTTTAACGGTGCATTACGAAACGTGTAATCACCTACACAGAACCATTCAAGCCATAAAAGCAGAAGGGATGCAAGCAGGTGTGGTATTGAACCCCCACACTCCAATTGCTGTGCTGGAAGATATTATACGCGACTTGGATTTGGTAGTATTAATGAGCGTAAACCCTGGTTTTGGTGGACAATCATTTATTGAAAATACCTACAAAAAAGTAATACAGCTTAAAGATTTAATTGAAAAATCAGGCTCAAAAGCATTGATTGAAATTGACGGCGGCGTAAACGATAAAAATGCACCGAAACTTGTTGCCGCTGGTGCAGATGTGTTGGTTGCTGGTAGTTTTGTGTTTAAGAGTGAGCATCCGAAAGAAACGATTGCTGGGTTGAAGAAAAGCTAGAAATGAAACCGAATAGATTTACTTATTTTTTATTGTCGGCAATTGTTCTTATAACATGTGCGAAAAATAAAGCTCAAGATAGAGAGGTTAAAATTAATAAAAACAATAGCAAAATTATAGATTATAGAATACCAGATACGGTTTTTTCTAATGAAAATATAATAGGAGAAGTCATTTATGATTATGACTTAGATGGATTAAAAAAATCTGAAATTGATAAAAGATATTCATTTTTTCATATCACAACGGAAACAGATATTAGCGATTTGGATTCTATAAAAGCATCAAATCACAAAATTTTTTTAGATACTACAGGAAGTGGGTTGTTCAATTTTAAAATTAACCCCAATAAACATGGAGATATTGTATTTAATGGTGTTATTGAAGACATAGTTTTCTTAAAAAAACGCAATTCAGAAGGGAAAATTAAAATATTAAAAGTTTACACATATCTCTCAAAAGATATTTTTGTAAAATAAATTAAAGTGAATTGAATCGTAACGATTGTCCCCTTGAGGGGACTTTAGGGGTGTTTTTAATGGTTGTTTTATTCTAATAATTCATTAACTTTCTTTTCAAGAATCAACGACACACTAAACATATTATTCAATATGTCATCATTAGAAAATCTCAAAAATTGAACTCCATAGGCTTCAATTTTACCTTGTCTGTCTGCATCGTTCAAAAAGTTAAAATCATGACTTTTACCATCAATTTCTATTACTAAGCCAATCTCATGACAGTAAAAATCAACAATGTAATTGAGCATTGGTACTTGTCTATGAAATTGAACTCCTAGAGATTTTTTCTTTATTTTTTGCCATAATAATACTTCTGGCAAAGTACTATTCTTTCTTAGTTGACGAGCTAATATTTTTAATTCTGGGTTGTATGGAATTATTTTGTTTCGCATATTTATGTTTAACACCCCTAAGGTCCCCTCAAGGGGACAATTACTCCGAAAATATTTATTCGACTATTTTTATATCCCTAACATTTAGTTGTAGCGAAGTATTTCCATTCCACGTATTTTCATCAATAGTATAGACAAGGTCAAAAGGTTTACCGTTAGAAATTTCTTTATACCTATTACCCAGATTAAAACCTATGCCGTTCAATTTTATACCCTCTTCCGAAATAATACTCAATTTTAAGTGATCTCCGTCTGCACCAACTTTTTTGGAATAGCCTGTGTCTTTTACATTTTTACTTACAAAAACAGGTTTCATGTTTTGTGGACCAAAAGGGGAGAATTGCTGTAAAATCCTGTAAAATTTAGGTGTAATGTCAGCTAATTCTAGCTCTAAATCAATTTTTATTTCGGGCTCTAATAATTCTTTAGAAATACTATCCTTAACCACTTCTTCAAATTTGTCTTTAAAATTCTGATAATTTTTTTCCAAAAGGGTAAGCCCCGCTGCGTATTTATGTCCACCAAATTGTTCAATATATTCTGAGCAAGCTTCTAAGGCATTATAAACATCAAACCCACTTACAGAGCGGGCAGAAGCTGCTAATTTATGGCCACTTTTTGTAAAGACGAGTGTAGGTCGGTAATAGGTTTCCGTTAAACGAGATGCCACAATACCGATAACGCCTTTATGCCAATCTTCTTGATAGACAACAGATGAAAAATGTTGAGTTTCCTTATTTTCTTCTATTTGTTGCAAAGCCTCAATAGTTGTTAATTTATCTAAATCACGCCGATTGGTATTAAAAACTTCAATTCCAGCAGCCATGTTTTTTGCATTGTCAAAATCTTCTTCGCAAAGTAATTCAACGGCATAATTACCATGTTTCATTCTTCCTGCTGCATTGATACGCGGAGCAATAATAAAAACAACATCTGTTATAGTTAGAATTTCTTTTTTTATATGATGAATTATGGCTTTTATACCATTTCTCGGATTTGTATTTATCTGCTCTAAACCAAAATAAGCAAGTGTTCTGTTTTCCCCAGTCATGGGCACAATATCTGCGGCAATAGCAGTTGCCACTAAATCTAAATAGGGCTTTAAATCTTCAATAGTCTGATTTCGTTTGGAAGCCAATGCCTGAACCAATTTAAAACCAACTCCGCAACCACACAATTCATTATAAGGATAATTACAATCTTCTCTTTTTGGGTCGAGAATGGCAACTGCTTTTGGAAGGGTTGCACCTGGTCTGTGATGATCACAAATAATAAAATCTATGCCTTTTTTAGTGGCGTAATCCACTTTTTCAATGGCTTTTATACCACAATCTAACGCAATGATTAAAGAAAAATCATTGTCGTCGGCAAAGTCAATTCCTTGAAAAGAAATACCATAACCTTCGGCATATCTATCGGGAATATACGTAGCAACATTTGGGTAATAACTTTTTATGTAAGAAGAAACTAATGAAACCGCAGTTGTGCCATCAACATCATAATCTCCAAAAATTAAAATGTTTTCGTTGTTAGCAATGGCGGTTTTAATTCGATTTACCGCTTTTTGCATGTCTTGCATAAGAAAAGGATCATGCAATTCTGATAAATTAGGTCTAAAAAAAGTCTTAGCCTCGTCAAAAGTTTCAATATCGCGTTGCACTAAAAGCGTAGTCAAATGATTATCAAGAGACAACTCTTTTGCTAATTGACTCACTTTTTCTGAAGGCGGTACTGGTTTAAACGTCCAACGCATATAACTTACTTTATCTAATTAAATGTGTTTTCCTTTTTCCCATCCGTGTTTTCCTAAATATTGGTTGCCACTTTCAATAGCTCCTTCTTCTACTGTGGTGCCCATGGAGTCATTCCATCTGTTTAGGTATCCAAAAAGAGAAATAACGCCTAGCATTTCTACAATTTCGCCTTCGTCCCAATGCTCATATAATCTTTTTTTGATTTCCTCATCAACAGCATTCGGCACTTGGCTTGCAGCCAATGAAAAATCAAGAGCAGCACGTTCGGCTTCATTGAATGCAGAATGCGTTCTGTACTCCCAAATATTATCTAATTGTTTCTGTTCCGCTCCGTAACGTTCAGCAGCTCTAATGGCATGAGCTTGGCAATAACGACAACCTGTAGCGTTGCTACTTACCCAGGCAATCATTCGTTTTAAGGCGGAGGTTACTCTACCTTCATTTGCCATTACTGCTTTATTTAAATTGATAAAAGCTTTGCTAATTGCTGGTCGGCGTTGCATTGTTAAAACTGAATTAGGACAAAAACCTAAAGTTTCATTAAAAAATTCAGCTAATTTTTTGGTTTCTATATCGTGTTCTGATGATAAAGGAGTAACTAATGGCATTTATTATGATTTTAAAAATTCGATTTCTAAAGTACAATAAATACCAAGAACTTGATATTATTTTTAGTAAATTTATTCTTTGATAAAATTGATTTTATGCAACTGATATTAAGACCTTACGAATTAAAACTGGAACATACTTTTCGAATTTCTAGAGAAGCTAGAGATGTGCAAGAAAGTTTAGTCGTTGAGCTAAAAGATGGGCAGTTCTCAGGTTATGGTGAGGCTACCGCTAATCCTTATTACGGAGCTACTATTGAAAAAATGTCGTCCGATTTAAAAGCTTTAGAACCATTAATTAATGCAAACAAAGAGTTAGAACCTGCAGCTTTTTGGCAAGTTATGTATCAAGAGTTAAGAGAAAACATGTTCGCATTATGTGCATTAGACTTAGCGTATAACGATTTGTATGCACGAAAAAAAGGAATGAAACTATATGAATATTGGGGACTTGATATTAGCAATAATCCAATAACTGATTATACTATAGGTATTGATACCATAGAAAAAATGGTGTCTAAATTAAAAGAAAAACTCTGGCCGTTGTATAAAATAAAATTGGGAACGGAAGATGATATTGCTATAATCAAAGAATTAAGAAAACATACTGATGCTGTTTTTAGAGTAGATGCTAATTGTGGATGGTCCGTTGACGAAACCTTAAAAAATGCTATTGAATTAAAAAAGTTAGGTGTTGAATTTATTGAGCAACCATTAAAAGCAGGGGATTGGGGCGGACATAAAACTTTATTTTTAAAATCGGTTTTACCCATTGTAGCCGATGAAAGTTGCATGGTAGAAGCTGACGTTATGAAATGCCACAATCACTTTCATGGAGTAAATGTTAAATTGACCAAGTGCGGAGGATTGACTTCTGGCAAACGGATGTTAGAAAAAGCTAGAAAATTAGGCATGTCAACTATGGTGGGTTGTATGACAGAATCATCTGTGGGAATCTCTGCTATTGCTCACTTATTACCCTTGTTAGATTATGTTGATATGGACGGAGCTATATTAATTACAAACGATACTGCCGATGGTGTGGTGATTGAAAACGGCGTAATTACGTATAGTGATTTGAACGGTACTGGAGTTAAACTGACCCGTTAATGATCGTAAAAAATTTTCCAGATAGAACCATTGCCATAAATGGGAAAGACTATCTCTATTTTGGTGGAACAGGATATTTAGGACTAGCAACTCATCCTGAATTTCAGCGTATTTTAATGAAATCTATCCAAAAATGGGGAACGTTTTACGGTAGTTCTCGAAATTCTAACATTAAACTTTCCGTTTATAATCAGTTTGAGGATTTTTTTGCACAGCAAATAGGTGCAGAAGCTTCATTAACGGTTTCTTCGGGAACATTAGCGGGTAGGTTGGTTATCGATTTTTTAGAAAAAACAAGTCCTGTTTTCTTTCATTATCCCAAAACACATCCGGCTATATTGGCAAAAAGCAGTTTGCCTTTGTTTGATGGGGTTCATTTGAATGCCAGATTATTGAACGATAAAAAGGAAGACATCGTAATTACCGTTGATGCGGTTTCCGGTCGTGAGGTCAAGCCAACGGTCATGGATTTTTTGGATAAAATATCACCTCAAAAAAAAATCACTTTAGTGGTTGATGAATCACACAGTTTGGGCGTAACAGGAAAGAATGGTAACGGAATTTTCAAAACGATTAAGCATCCGGTCATTTTAAACAAGATTATGGTTTGTTCATTGGGCAAAGCGTTGGGGCTTTCTGGAGGCAGTATTGCTGGAACACGAAAATTTATTGATGCATTAAAGGGAGAATCCGTTTTTATATCTTCATCCGCGGCCAATCCCGCATATTTGCAGACGTATTTGGATGCTCAGGACATTTATGCTCGACAACGCCAAAAACTCAACAAAAACTTGGCGTATATAACTGCCCATTTAAAGAACAAGAACATAATTGCCGATAAAAACTATCCAGCAATGTATATTGAAAACGACGCTGCTTATGACCTATTTTTAAACGAAGGAATTGTAATAACCAGCTTCAATTACCCTACCTATAAAAAGAAAATGAACCGTATTGTAATTACGGCAAATCATACCGACAAAGACCTAGAGCAGTTAGTAAATATACTTAATACAAAAATGTAAACAAATGACAAATACAGTAAAAACAACTTGGAAAGGCGATAATCAATTTGAATCTACCAACCGTGGGGGTAATTTATTTATGGCCGATGGCGATGAAAAAGGGTATGGGCCAAAATCATTAATGTTATCATCATTGGCAGGTTGTTCGGGTTTAGACGTTGTTTCTTTATTAAAGAAAATGCGAGCTGAAGTTGATGAATTTACAATGGATATTGAAGCTAATTTAACCGAGGAGCATCCTAAGTTTTATGATAAGGTCAATGTAACATACAATTTTTATGGTTCAGATTTAAAAAAAGATAAAATAGAAAAAGCCGTAAATTTATCTGTAGATAAATACTGTGGTGTTATGGAAATGTTCAGACAATTTGCTGAGGTTACCACAGAGATAAAGTATTTTGAAAAATAATTTACTTAAATTTTTTTTATGAAACGCCTATTTAAAAATCCACTATTATTTTGTTTTACGCTGTTTTTGGTATCGTGCAAATCATCAACATCACAAAGCAATAATGCACTAAAAAATGAAAAAATTGTTACGGGGGCTGAACAAACAGAAAAATATGTACCCTACTTAAAAGGAAAACGAGTGGCTATAATGGCCAACCCTACCAGCATCATTGGTGATAGGCATTTGGTAGATAGCCTTCAACGTTTGGGGATTAATATCGTAAAAGTATTTGGCCCTGAACATGGTTTTCGTGGTAATGTTGGGGCTGGTGTTCATGTAAAAGATGAAATAGACGAAAAAACCGGTATCCCAATTGTTTCTTTATATGGGGCTAAACGAAAGCCTTCAGCCAAGGATATGGAAAACGTGGATGTACTCATTTATGATTTGCAAGATGTAGGTGTCCGATTTTACACCAATATAAACGCATTGGCACGTTTGATGGAAGTTTGTTATGATAATGATAAGGAGATGTTAATCTTAGATCGTCCAAATCCCAATGGTTATTTGATTGATGGTCCTGTATTGGACATGAAATACAAATCAGGCATTGGGATGTTTCCATTACCGATGTCACACGGACTAACGGTTGGCGAATTTGCTCAAATGGCAAATGGAGAAGGGTGGATTAAATCTGACGGAAAAGCCGTACAATGTAAGCTGAAGATTATTCCTGTTGCTAATTACAACCACGATATGCCTTATACGTTGCCAGTGTCACCTTCGCCCAATTTAAATACGGAACTATCTGTACTTTTATACCCATCAACGTGTATGTTTGAAGGTACATATATTAATCATGGGCGAGGTACTTATTTCCCTTTTACGGTGTTTGGTAGTCCTGCTTATAAGGGTATTTATGACTTTTCTTTTACACCTAAAAGCATAAAAGGTATGGCAATGACCCCTATATTTATGGATGAAGTTTGTTATGGTATTGATTTGCGAAATTACGATACTGATTTATTACGAGAAAGCAAACAAATTAACCTAGAATGGATTATGGAATTGTATAAAAGCAGTCCAGAAAAGGAAAAGTTCTTTGATGGTAGTTTGAGCAATCAAATGAACAATATTGAAATTCAAATTGGCTCTGGTTTGTTTAGACAACAAATTATTGATGGTGTACCGGAAGCTGAAATACGAGCTAGCTGGGAACCAGGATTAACTAATTATAAAAAAATGCGAAAAAAATATTTGTTATACCCTTAAATAGATAGGAGATATCAAATAAACTTTTAAAATAAAAAATCCTCGGCATTTGCCGAGGATTTTGGTTTAATATATAATTAATTCAAATAAATATATATTTTATTGGTCCCACCAAACTGGGGTTACAGGAGTTTGTTGGTTTGCAAGAACATTGGCTTCGTTCCTATTTAATTCAGATGACGGGTATATAGCTCTTCTGAACCATTGCCCAAAGAACTCATTATCATCTGCTTCTTCTTCCTCTCTAATAGTTAGTCCCTTAAACACGTCATCAGAAAAATCGTACCTTCTTTGGTCAACAAAAGTTTCAGGATTTAAGAAGTTATGAATATACTTTTCTTTCATAATATGCTGAAGCATTAAATTGGCTTCACCAACATCAATAGCACCGTCAGCGGTATAAGCTGATCCGTCTACACCATACATATCCATACTGGCTTGAACACCTGCCATATATGCCATGTAAGTATCGGCGTTACTACCAATACTTGTTGTATTTCCACCATTTGCCCAAAAAGCAGCTTCTGCTTTGATAAACATAGCTTCTGCATAACTGATTAACATTAATGGGGAATCTATACTAGTATAATAGCCATCAACAGCAAATCCAGTGTTTGCATCAGAACCATCTGGTGCCAATCCAGCAGCACCACTAACAAACCCTTTCCAATCTTCTCCGTCAGGTTTTTCAGCAAAACGAGGTAATCTTGGGTCAACTTCTAATCCACTTTGGAACGGAAAATAATCTCCATTCATAGAGCTTACCAATTGACTGGCAATATCGCGATGGAAATTTCCAGTATTTCTTGCTAAAATTTCACCTGAATACCAAGGATTGATATTTTTATCATCATAGAACATTAAGAAATTATCAGCATTAGATTCAAATCCGTTAGCAATAGTAGTTAAAACCTCATTAGGAGAAACCGTACCTTTATTAACCAAATGCAATTGATAACGGGCTTTAATGGTATAGGCAGCTCTGAGCCATTTTTCCATATCACCTCCATAAATTAAATCATCTCTACCAAGAGTAAAACCTGAATTGTCTTCAGCAGATAATGCTGAAATAGCACCGTCTAACAAGGCAAAAATAGTACTGTAAATTTGCTCTTGCGTATCAAAAGTAGGGAAATTATTTGCTGGTGACTGTGTAGCATCTGAGTAGGGAATATTATCCCAAGTATCAGTTGCTATACCCAAGTTAATTGCGTCTAATATATCTGCAACGGCTTTATAATGTGTAGCATTTAATTCGGTGGCTTTCTCTCTTAACGCTTTTGTATTTGGCAAAACATAAAGATAAACTTGCGACCAAAGACCACTGGCTTCAGTTTGCCCTAAAGCACCTCCACCTTGAGAAACGAAATACTGCACGTAGTTACCAAATGCCAGTTCGGCAGATCGTTGTCCTTCCATAGTACTATGAATAACAGGAGCTAATAAATCTCCCATTCGTAGTTGGTCAATGGTTGCAGTATTTGAGGGCGTATTAACGTCAAAATACTCATCGCTACAGCCTACTGAAACCAGTGCAAATAGTACTAATATTATTATTTTATTAAAATATTTTTTCATCATTTTTATTTTTTAAAATCCGACATTTATTCCAAAAGTATAACTTTCCGATAGCGGAATGTTTAATCCAGTAAAACCGTAAACATTACTACCTGCACTATACTGATTTCCTTCAGGGTCGTAACCTTCGTAAGGTGTCCAAATCAGTATATTATTTGCACTTGCAGATAGAGACAATCTGTCAATATTAAGTTTTTCCATAAAACCTGCATTAATATCATAAGATAAGCCTATGTTTCTTAATTTAACCCAAGATGCGTCTTGTATTAAAATTTCAGAGGCTCTGTTGTATCTCGTTGAACTTCTATAATAGTCTTGATCTATTACTACCTCTTGTGTGTTAGGTACAAAACCACCACTACCATCATCCATAACACCATCTAAAACCGTAGTAACATCTCTAAATTCAGTCAGTTTAAGAATACCGTTTCTAATAGAATTTCTTCTACCAGCATCATAAACATCTCCACCTTTTTTGTATTCTAACAAAAAGTTGAAGCCTAAACCTTTCCATTTTAAACTATTGCCTATAGATGATACAAAGTCAGGAAAAGCATTACCTACTTTTTGTCTGGCGTCAAAATCAACTCTAGGCTTTCCGTCACTACCAATATATCTTTCGCCATTTTCATATCTCCATTTCCATCCATATAAAGTCCCCATTTTATCACCTTCTCTAACTTCAGATGTTACACCTGGAAAACCTGCATTTGCAAAAATTACTGCTTCTATATCCTCAGGTAAATCTAATACTTTACCTTCATTAGTAGAGTAATTTACAAAGACTTCCCAAGTTAAATCTTCTGATTTTACAATATCAGCAGAAATTAAGAATTCATGACCTGAAACTTCAAAATCACCAGCATTTCTAACAATGCTTGCAATACCTGAAGAATAAGCCGTACCTACACTAAAAATTTGATCTTTAACTCTTGTTGTATAATATGAATAGTCAAATCTTAATCTGTTTTTAAGGAATCTAAAATCTAGTCCTATCTCAGTAGATTGATTTTTTTCAGGAGTAATATTTAAATCTCCTAAACGAGTACTTGAGCGATATCCGCCTGCACCTCCGAAAGGAAAATCTCCATCAACAACAAAGTTATGACCAATTCTTCCAAATAAAGGTCCTTTTCCAACTTCTGCCCAAGATGCTCTTAGTTTACCAAAGCTGAATATATCGCTGCCTTCAAACCACTTTGAAATATCATAAGCTAAACTTACAGAAGGATAGAAAAAAGATCTATTTTCTTTAGGTAAAGTAGATATCCAGTCATTTCTACCTGTAAAGGTTAAGAAAAGTTGATCCTTGTATTCTAATTTTAATTCTCCGAATACACCTACATTTCTTAATTGAACTATACTATTATCGGCGAACGTATTTATGGTATTACCTAATTCGTTAATACCAGGAACATTTAATGTTTCTCCTCTAATTTCGTCATAATTTCTTTTGGTATCTGAAACTTGATGTCCTAAAGTAAGTGAGGTGTTAAAATCATCAGACCAATCTTTGTTCATTGACACTAAGAAATTAGATTCTAATCCTGTAAAGTTGATATTTTGTTTTACGATAAATCCACCAACTTGAGTACCTACATCTAAATCTGGTGGTACAAATCTGTTACGTTGATCTGAATAGTTGTCAATTTGTGCTGAATACGTAATATTCAACCAATCAACTGGGTTATAAATAAAAGTAGCATTTCCAACCCATCTGTTTACATTGTCGGTTAAACTACTTTTTTCCATAAAGTATCTAGGATTATCAATAATTCCAAAAGAAAAATTTCTTTGTGTACCGTCTGGATTTTGATAGTCGTTAATATCAAAAGTACCTGAATAGTAACTTAAAGAACTCATTACCGATTTATCACCTGAATTTGCTCTTACTCCTCCAGATTTTGCAAAAGTAACAGAGGAGTTTATGGTAAACTTATCACTTACTTTATAACCTCCTTTTAACCTAAAATTGGTTTTATCGTATTTCGTATTAGGCAATATACCTTCATCTTGGTTGTTACCCATAGAGAAGTAATAATCTAATTTTTCACTTGCTCCGCTTACACTTAAGTTTACTTGTGTATTAATTCCTGTTTTAAATAAGTTGTAAGGACTATAAAATTGGTCATCTGATATATCTACTGTATTGGTAGGGTCATCAGGATCTACCCATGTGTCGTCAGAATATTTTGGACCCCATGAATAAAAAGAAGTTCTGGTAGGCGGAATTCTAATAAAACCAGTATCAGAATCTGGCTTATATAATGTTCTTGGTTCACCTCTCCAACCTTCACGATACGTTTCTTGAAGTTCAGGTACCGTTTTAAGATTCCTAAAAGAAGTTGAAGCGGTTAACGTAATTTTTGCTTTACCAATTTTACCTTTTTTAGTAGTAATAACAATTGCACCATTAGAAGCTCTTACTCCGTAAAGAGCAGTTGCAGCAGCACCTTTTAATACGTTAAAACTTTCAATATCTTCAGGGTTTATATCACCCATTCTGTTAGAAAATCCAAATTGTTCTGCACTGCTAGGTGAGTTAGAACCCGCACTAGGCCCAACATTACCCGAAAAGGTGTCATTGTTAAGTGCAATACCATCAACAATAATTAATGGTTGGTTGTTTCTGTCAGGGTTAACAGAGGTAATACCTCTAATTAAGATATCAACTCCACCACCTGAAGAACCCGATGTTCTGTTGATTTGTAGACCAGCAACCCTACCTTGAAGTGCTTCTACGCATTGGCTTGCCCTGCCAAATTTAAATCTTCGGCTTTAACTTGTGTTACAGAATATCCTAAAGATTTCTGTTTCTTTTCTACACCGAAAGCCGTTACTACTACCTCATCTAAAGTAGCAGCGTCTTCTTCTAGACTAACGTTTAGTGTTGATCCTGTAATTGGAATTTCTTTGGTTTTAAAACCTAGAAAGGAAAATACCAATACATCTCCTTCAGAAGCTGATAATTGATAGTTACCATCAAAATCAGTTGAAGTTCCTGTGTTTGTGCCTTTTACTTGAATGTTTACACCAGGTAATGCTATTCCGCTTGCATCAGTTACGGTACCGCTTACGGTAATGTTCTGTGCAAATAATAATGAGCATGTAGCTGTAAAGAAAACAAGAAAAGAAAATGTAATTTTTTTTCTCATAAGTAAATAATTTGTGTTAGATATAAGGTAAAGCTATAAAAAAAAACGCATCTTTTTGCGTTTTTACTTGCGTTTTTGCGTTTTTGTTCGGACTTTAACATTTTTTAACAAAATATTTAAGGAAGTTTGTATCCTTACGTCAAATAAAAAATATTATTTATTATTGTAACATGTTAAAACAAGAAAGACATCAAATCATTCTAGATAAACTTAAAGTCAATAGAAAAGTACTATCGGCAATTTTAAGCAACGAATTAAAAGTATCTGAAGATACTGTACGGAGAGATTTAAAAGAATTAGAGGCTCAGCAATTGTTGTATAAGGTACATGGCGGAGCTTTATCTATAGAAAATAAAATTCCTAGTTATGATGAACGTAGCGGATCTGACTTAGATAAAAAGAGAGAAATTGCCTTGAAAGCGGTAAATTTAATTCATGAGGGTCAAGTCATAATTATGAGCGGAAGTTCAACTAATTTAGAACTGGCCAAGTTAATTCCTTCTTCTATAAGTGCTACCATATTTACTTATAGTTTGCCTATTGCATTGCAATTGACACAACACCCACAGGTTGAAGTAATTTTTATTGGAGGTAAATTAAATAAATCGGCTCAAGTAACTGTTGGTATAGATGTTATGAATTCACTTTCCAAACTAAGAGCAGACATTTGTTTTATGGGTACAGATGCATTGAATTTAGAAAGAGGTATGACGGAATCTGATTGGGAAGTAGCCCATATCAAAAAAAGTATGATTGAGTCCTCTGATTATATTGTGTCCATGTGTATAAGTACTAAAATAATGAAATCTCGCCGATACGCCGTAGTTCCGGTTGAAGATATAGATGTTGTTATTACAGATGACGCTACCGACCAATCTGTATTTACGCAGTTTAAAGAAAGAGGTATAGTGGTGATGTGAGGTAGTATGAAGTTCAAAGAATTAAAATGAAATGGTTTTGATTAACCATCATTGACTAGTGAAAAGGCATTTGTCATATTCCTTTTTATCAAAAATTTTTATCCATAGAAAATATATGCTTTTCTCTTTTTCTAAAATTCGCTTTTAATAACTCAATATTCCTATACCAGTCTATCATGGTTTTAATGTCTGTATATTTTTGTAAGTGAGTTGGCATATACTGTTCAATAGTGCTAAAATTAACATCTACAATGCGGTTAAATTCTTCGAAATAAAGTAATTTAGTGTTAATAATTTCTAAATATCTTTGGTTAAATTTGGTCTTAAAATTTTCATCAGAATACAACACATTAAACAAGTCTGTGATAGGATTTTTTATTACTTTATTAGACGAAAGCCTTGTAGGTTTTCTAATGAACTCTAAAGGATGATGGTCAGTTTCTCTTAAATTTACCCAATCTAAATCATAGACAACAAACCTAAAAGGACCATCTTTAACAGCATAAAAACGAACATTATTGTACGGCCAATCTACATTGGCAATATATGATTGAAAAATAATATAATCAATAAAATTGTCTATATCTATTTCAGCTTTTAAATACTCTAAATTCTGTTCTTCAATTGCCACTATAAAGGCATCAATTCTATCAAAATCGCCATCTTTTTTTTCTAACTCTGCAGGATTATTAATTTTTGCTAACGTAATGTCTTTCTTTTTTGCATCTCTTAGTCTAGAGATTCCGTTTGTATTTGCTTCGGAACGCAGATTCATGATTCCTAAAAATTTGCTGTTTACAAACACAATGGAAGGTTCAAAATATGTTAAATCTAGGTTTAGCCCAGCATTTATGGCTAATTGCGTGTAAGAAATATCTTTAAGTAATGTTTTAGTAAAATCGTTTCCTGAGTTTCGCAATCTAAAAGCTTTAATTTCTTTTAAAGAATGATTTGGTAATACTTTTTCAGGATTTAATAATACCCCCTCTTCTTTAAATGTTTTATCAAATTTTATACCTAACGATTTTAGATCAAGGCTAGCAGAGAAACTCCCTTTAATTTCAATTTCTACTAGTTCATTAAAAATTATCTGTTCATTTTTTCTGTAAACATTTAAATTGCCTTCAATTTCAATATCCTCATTAAAATTTGTATACATTTTATCAAATTCATCTTGATTTACCTCTATATTAATTACGGGAAATTCTGTATTAAAATCAGAAACTTTAGCCTCTTTATAATCTATAAAATCACCATTTAAGTTTTCGGTAAATTTTGTACAACCAGTTATTATAAAAATGGTTAAAAATATAAGTTTTACTCGCATATTAAAATAATTTATAAGAAATACCCGCAGAAATATCAATATAAGGTTGATTTAAAAAATATAAATCAGGAATTCTAGAAAGGTTTTTCTGAAGTAAAAAGATAATGTCTAAATTGTTTTTAATTGAATAACTACCCTTTACTAAAAGGGATGTCCTAAAGTTAAAATTTTTCTTGGAATCAAACGTGTTTAAATCTCTGTTATTAAACAACGCAACGCCAGTATAAACATTAGTCTTTTTAAATAAATTATACCCAATCAAAACAGGTATTTTTAGGCGTAAGCTTGTTGTCTTAAACTGGGAAACTCTTACGCCTCCAGAGCTAAAAAACCATTGTGCTCCTACACCGGTTTCAACAAAAACCTTTTTAAAAACTTTAAAATTATAGTTTGCATTTAATTGAAATGTAGTTACATTATCATTATCTACTTCTTCATTTACCAGTGTTAGCTCCTTATTATATCCGAAACCAGATAAAACTTCTATACTAAACTTTTTTTGAGAAAAACTTTGCTGTATGAGTAGTGTGAAAAATAGAATTAGTACTTTTTTCAAAATAGTGTTTTTAATCATTCAACTTTAATACAGACATAAAGGCTTCTTGAGGTATTTCAACATTACCTACTTGTCGCATACGTTTTTTACCTTTTTTCTGCTTTTCTAAGAGCTTACGTTTACGGGAAATATCACCACCATAACATTTGGCAGTAACATCTTTACGGAGTGCTTTTATGGTCTCCCTTGAGATAATTTTTGCACCAATAGCCGCTTGTATGGGTATATCAAATTGCTGACGTGGAATTAACTTTCGTAGCTTTTCACACATTTTTTTACCAATACCATACGCATTATCGGAATGTAATAAAGCCGAAAGGGCATCAACAGGTTGTGCATTGAGTAAAATATCAACTTTTACCAATTTTGAAGCTCGCATACCAATGGGATGGTAATCAAAAGAAGCATATCCCTTGGAAACGGTTTTTAACCTATCGTAAAAATCGAATACAATTTCTGCCAACGGCATGTCAAAACTGAGTTCAACACGTTCCGTAGTTAAATAGGTCTGGTTTGTAATTTCACCTCTTTTTTCTATACACAAGGACATTACATTACCAACAAAATCAGATTTTGTAATGATTGAGGCCTTAATATAAGGTTCTTCAACTCTATTTAATTTAGAAGGGTCTGGTAAATCCGTAGGGTTATTAACCAGAATCATGGTATCGGGCTCTTTATTGGTATAGGCATGATACGATACGTTAGGTACGGTAGTAATTACCGTCATATCAAACTCACGTTCTAAACGTTCTTGAATAATTTCCAGGTGTAACATTCCTAAAAACCCACATCTAAACCCGAACCCTAATGCGGCAGAACTTTCTGGAGTAAATACCAATGAAGCATCGTTCAATTGTAATTTTTCCATGGAGTTTCGGAGTTCTTCATAATCTTCAGTATCCACAGGGTAAATACCTGCAAAAACCATAGGTTTTACATCTTCAAAACCTTCAATAGCATTGGTAGTTGGCGTTTTAGCATCTGTAATGGTATCACCAACTTTAACTTCTTTAGCTTCTTTTATACCCGTAATTAAATAACCAACATCACCAGCTTTAATTTCATTTTTAATAACCTGTTTTAATTTTAATGTGCCTACTTCATCGGCATAATAGGTTTTGTCCGTTGCAATGAATTTGATGTGCTGCCCTTTTTTAATGGAACCATTTATCACTCTGAAATAGGTTTCTACACCACGAAATGGATTGTAAACCGAGTCAAAAATTAAGGCCTGTAAAGATTCGTCAGGATTGCCTTTTGGAGCGGGGACACGATGGATTATAGCTTCCAAAATATCCTCAATACCTAATCCTGTTTTAGCACTTGCAGGGATTACATCTTCAGGGTTGCAACCAATCAAATCTACAATATCATCAGTAACTTCTTCAGGATTTGCACTTGGTAAATCGACTTTATTTAGAACGGGAATTATCTCTAAATCATTTTCTAATGCCAAATACAAATTAGAAATGGTCTGAGCCTGGATGCTTTGAGCGGCATCAACAATGAGTAACGCACCTTCACAAGCTGCAATAGAACGTGACACTTCATAAGAAAAATCGACATGGCCAGGGGTGTCAATCAAGTTTAAGGTATATTTTTCGCCTTCGTAAACATAATCCATTTGTATGGCGTGACTTTTAATAGTAATACCACGCTCACGCTCTAAATCCATATTATCTAACAGCTGATCTTGTTTTTCACGATCGGTTATGGTGCCAGTAAATTCCAACAATCTATCCGCCAAGGTGCTTTTACCATGGTCAATATGAGCGATAATACAAAAGTTACGGATGTTCTTCATTCAGTCCTAAAAATAAGTGAACAAAGATACTGTTTTTAATATTGCTACAAAACGAATAGCCAATTATGCATCTTCCTATAAAAATTGTAAATTTGAGTACAATTTTATATCTGTATTATGGAGTTTAGAAGAATGCGACCGCGTAAACAACCCAACCAAAAGAGAGCAATGCTTCTGATTATATTGTTGCTCTTGGTAATTCTTTTATGGTTAAACGCAGATGGTTTGGTTGCACGTTTATTCGATTAATACTATGAAAATTTTAATTACCGGAGCAACTGGTTTAATTGGTGCCGAAATTATAAAGCTTTGTGAAAAGAAGAATTATTTTGTTCATTATCTTACCACTAGTAAAGATAAAATTAAAGATACTACCTCAAAAAAAGGGTTTTATTGGAATCCTAAATCACAAGAAATTGATGTAACCTGTTTAGATGGTGTTAATGCTATAATTAATTTGGCAGGAGCTTCTGTTTCTGAACGTTGGACAGAAAAGCATAAAGAGAATATGCTAAACAGTAGAATTGATACCGTTCAATTACTATATAAATTACTTTCTGAAAATGAACATAACGTAACTCATTTTTCTTCGGCTTCTGCATTGGGTATTTATCCATCATCTTTAGAGGCTAAATACAGAGAAAAGGACGATACTGTTATCAATGCTACTTTTTTAGGAGAAGTAGTTAAAAAATGGGAAGATGAGATGGATACTATTGAAAGCTTAGGGATTACGGTTTCTAAACTGAGAACGGGAATTGTATTATCGGCAAAAGGTGGAGCCTTAGAGCAAATGAAAAAACCCGTAAAATGGTATATGGGAGCACCTTTGGGCAATGGTAAGCAAGTTCAGTCATGGATTCACATAGCTGATATGGCAAGTATGTATCTGTATATAATTGAACATAATAGCGGTGGTGTTTTTAACGCTTCGGCTTCTAACCCTGTTTCGAATCAACAACTTACCGAAGCCATTGCAAAACAGCTTAATAAACCCATTTGGCTGCCAAATGTTCCTTCTTTTGTATTAAAATTGGTGCTGGGAGAAATGTCAGCTATTGTTTTAGAAAGCCAACATTTAATTAATGATAAAATAAAATACCAAGGGTTTCAATTTCAATACGAGTGGATTGATGATGCTTTAGAAGACTGTCTATAATCTTTTTTTTGGCTCAATTCTCATTATCAAATATTTATTTTTTAATACTTTTTTTTACGATATTGTAAGTTTTTTGTCTTTATTTCGACTATAACTCAACTATTAACACAAAAACTTATAAAAAATGAAAAAACTAACACTTAGCCTTTTAATGGGCACACTTTTGCTTTCTTCATGTGTAAGGTTTGATACCTTAGATGATATTTTACACGGGGGTGATTCCAACAATGGTAAGACTGATTATTTTGCAGTTGCCAATCGTGGCGATGGAACTGTTACTATTTATGATGCCGATACTCAAGAACAATCGACTACAATTACACTTGAAGATGAAAACGCAGCACCAACGTATGTAGTTTACAGTACTAAAAGAGATCGGTTATATGTAGCCGATTTTAACAATGCTAAAATAAATGTTTACAAGGGCTCAGATTTTTCAAAAGTTGGAGAATACCCTGTTGGAAATGGAGCTTTCCATATGTGGTTGAATAATTTTTCTAACCAACTATGGGTAAACAATATTGTAGATAAAACCACTTCTGTTATCAGCTTACGAAATGGTAGAACATTGGCAACTTTATCATTACCAGACAATATAAATTTTGCTGATGATGCCGCACAACATGATGTTACTATTTCTCCAAATGGAGCTTTTGCTTATGTAAGTGTCTTTTCTAAAACAGGGGCTAATTATCTATTACAGTATAATGCTCGTAATTTCAAGCTTAAAAATCATATTGAAGTAGGTGGAGACCCTCATTTGGTGTCATCACACCGATTTTTGTATGTACTATCTCAAGTGGACTCTTCTATTAAAGAATATAAATACGCCAATTTACGGTCAACAAATAGAGATGGCTCTTTGGCCGATGTACATGGTGTAACTTTAGGTAAGGACAATAATTTATTTTTAACGAACATTGCCGATAAAAGAGTGGCATCTTATGATATCAGAACCCAAAGCATAAGTTCTGTTGCCGATGCTCCAGTTGCTGATGGTGTTGCACATAACGTATCGTATAATTTTGATAAAGAAATTTTGGCATTAACACGATCTGGAGGCTCAACAGTTGACTTTTTTAAGGTTGTTGAAGGAGATATTGAATATTTATCCTCTGACGCTTCAGGTGGTAATCCATTCGGAATTGTCTATATTGATAGGTAATCTCAATAAATAAACTACTGCTTTTTTAATTATTTGAGTTTTAAAAGACCTAATAGGTTTAACCTGTTAGGTCTTTTTTATGAAGTTATTTATTAATACTTGGGTAGAGGACATTAATTACAAATTGCTGTAAATAAATTATTTTTTCCAATTTTAATGTTGCCTTTCTCTATTTTTATAGGAGTGATTCTAGTAAATGGAGCCAACTGTTCGTCCCTAGGGTTATCGTAACGAGGGAAAAATTCATTGCCATACGCTAATAATTCTGGTATTAGTTCTTTTTTCATAAATTCGTCCATATAAGCTTTCTCATCCTCGCTATCTTCAATTGAGGCAGGTCTTTTAGAGGCTGCTTTTTTATTGGAGTCAAAATAGAGATTCCCATTTTTATAAGTAGCTGCAAATTCAATTACCTCGGTATATTGATTGGACAACCCTACAACTACCAAATCATTAAAATCTTTAGGGATTTTAAATTGATATAGCTCTGAATTATTTGCATTCTGTCCATAAGCTTTCTCAGTAAATGCAACCTCTGAAAATTGGTTAGCTGTTTTGAGTATATAGGGATAATCAAAGCAATTAGCGTCCTGATTAAACAAAGGCTGAAAAGTATCACTTGTTTTAGAATTTAGATTAACTAAAGAGCTCTCTTCGCAGCTAAACTTTAAATGTGTACTATCAATTAAGGATTCTAATTTACGTCCATATAAATAGAATTTAGGATGAGCAGTAGTTTTAAATTTTACCTGATTGCCTTCAATTTTCCAGGTACCTTTTAAAGCTCCACCAAAATAGAAAGTAGCAAAGGTTTTATTTTCAAAAATAGTTACCCATTGACCACCTTGAGGATCGCTACTTGGCAACCTGTAGGAACCCACAATGTCTTCCTCGGTTGGGTTTTGTGCCATAGCCATAAATGAGATTAGAAAAAATAATAGTATTAATTTTTGCATTTTATTTTTATTAGCGAATTCAAAGTTAAAATATCTAACTCACAAGTAGCTACTTAAATTAATATTTGAACTCAAATAATTAACTATTATGTGCCACATTTTGACTATTTTTGAGAGTAATAAAACAGATATGAAAACTTCCAAGAAAAAAAATATTGCAATTTTAATAGTAATACTATTAATGGTCTATCCTGTATTTGCTCAAGACAAAGTTGTAGAAGGAAAGGTAACTACCTATAAAAAAATAGCCCTTAAAAGTGCCAAAGTCACAGTAAAGAAAACAAAAGAGATGACTTTTACTGATTCTTTAGGTTATTTTAAATTAAAATGTGGAGGTAAAGACAAATTAGTGGTTTCAGCGAAAGGCTTTAAATCAAAAATAGTTAAAGTAAAGAATAGTGAAAATCCAGTAAAAATTAACCTTGAAGTAGATGGTGAAGAAAGCGACCTTGACTTGGCATTTGCAAATGGGCATATTAATAGTAAAGAATTAAAAAAAGCTAAGGTGTTATTTAATACGGTACAACCTTATAGTTTCGGGTTTAGCAATATTGTGGAATTACTTAAGAATAAGTTTCCCAATGCAAATGTTTCAGATGAAGGTGTTATAATTAGAGGTTATAATACTTCATCGGAGGTTACAAGCAACTATGCATTAATTGTCTTGAATGGTGTATTGATTAATTTTGAAACATTAAAAAGTTTAAACCTAATGGAAATAAAAAACATTAGAATGCTTCACGGTGCGGCGGCTACTAGGTTTGGTTCTGGAAGTAGTAATGGAGTGGTCTCTGTTGAACTTTTGCAGAAGTAAAATTGGTATGGTCAAAAATTTCTTTTACTTATTCCGAT
The DNA here is from genome assembly GCF_040538665.1 of Aureibaculum sp. 2308TA14-22. NCBI lineage: Bacteria > Pseudomonadati > Bacteroidota > Flavobacteriia > Flavobacteriales > Flavobacteriaceae > Aureibaculum > Aureibaculum conchae. The sequence goes on along the minus strand of NZ_JBEWXT010000001.1, from coordinate 2,983,009 downwards.
ACTTCTCAAACCAAGCCACAATATGGTCAACTTTAGTAATTAACTGGCTGGGGCGGTTAACGATTAAGTGATAAGCTCCAGGAATTTCCACTAACGCCGTTTCAATTTTTCTAATTTTTAAAGCACTGTATAATTGCTTTGATTCGGAAAGTGGTGTACGTCTGTCCTCCGTACCAACCATTACTAGAGTAGGCGTTTCTATATTACCGACTAAAGATATGGGCGAAAACTTCCAATAAGTTTCAAAATTCTCCCAGGGTTGCCCTGGATAACGGCTATCGGCATAACCGTAGTAATTATCGGCAGTTAGGGTTTTACTAATCCAGTTCATAACAGGTTTAATAACAGCAGCGGCTTTGAAACGATTGTTTTTACCAATCATCCAAGCGGTCATTATGCCACCAGCACTTCCACCGGTTACATATAACTCGTTAGTAGCAATATTTCCTTTAGCGATAACGGCATCTACACCATCCATAACATCGTCATAATCGTTACCGGGATAATTATGATAAAGTAGATTTCCGAATTTTTCGCCATAACTGGTACTCCCTCTCGGGTTGGGATAAAAAACCACATAACCTGCACTGGCGTACAATTGCATTTCTGGAGAAAACCGATCACCATAATTGGAAATAGGACCACCGTGATTTTCAACCAATAGTGGATATTTTTTAGAAGCATCAAAATCGGGCGGATATACGATCCATCCTTGAATATTGTTACCATCAATGGTCGATTTATACCAAACTTCTTCTACCTCACCCAAGGTTCTGTAGGGTAAAATGTCATCATTTAATTTAGATATTTTACGTGTTTTTCCTTTTTGTACAACCGCAATTTCGGCAGGATAATTAGGTGTGGATTGAGTATAAGCAATATTACCATTTTGAGATAAGGAATAAGAACCAGCACCGTATGGGCGTCCAATAGCCGTACCCCCTAAATTATCGGCTATTTTAGATGTTTTACCAGATAGGGTAGTATAACCAATTTTTGTGTTGCCCTTATCGTCATATTGAAAATAAAGCCCTTTGCCATCATTGCTCCATGTTAAATTAGACGGATTTCTATCTAAATTGGTTTTAATTTCTTTTTTGTTAGTACCATCAACATCCATTAAATAAATGTGGCGAACTTGATAGGTTTGAACTTTATCATCAAAGCCTACATAGGCAATTTGTTTGCCGTTGGGCGATAGGGTCAAGCCGCTGTCAGGGCCTTTTCTATTTGTTAAAGCGGTGGTTTTTCCTGTGGCAATATCAATGTTGTAGATTTCGGAATTCCTGAAGTCGTAATTCCAATCATCGATCAAATTACCGCTGAAATAAAGCGATTTCCCATCTTTTGCCCAATGCGGACTACCAAATTTATAGTTGTCCGTAGAAATTTGACGAGGCGTTCCACCCTCAGCGGAAACAATAAATATATGTTTAAATCCAGGTTGTATATATCCAGAGCCATCGGCTTCATACTTAAACCGTGTAGTTACCCTTGGATGGTCTGCCCATTTTGCTCCTTTGGGCTTTTTTGGTGGTTTTACCAATTTGGGCTGAGCTTCCGGTACGGTCATTAAAAAAGCGATGTGTTTTCCGTCTGGAGACCAACGTAATCCACTGGGCGACTTCTCCAATTGTGTCAGTTTAGCCGTTTTTCCTGTTGCCAACCAATAGACAAAAATTTCCGAACCATTTTCAGTGCTACTTGTAAAAGCAATTTTAGTGCCATCAGGAGACCATTTTGGATTAGACTCATTTACTTCATTGCTTGTTAATTTAAAATTATTGGTGCCATTTGCATTCATCATCCAAAGCCGTGATTGCTTTCTGTCATTCATAATGTCAAATCCGTAACGCTGATAAACTATACGATTTCCATCAGGGGAAATTTCAGGATTTACGGCCCATTCCAACTCAAAAACATCAAGATTTTGAAAATGGGTTTTGTTTTGAGAAAAACAAAGTGTGGAAATAAACAGAAAACAAAGGGTAGCAATTCGGATCATAATACTAAATTTAGATGAGGCATAAATTTAGTAAAAGAAATTTACTATTCTAAAATTTCTTTAACCCTGCCCACTTTTCCAGAAACGAGCATTACTTTAATACCGTGAGGATGGTTAGCGGAATTTGTTAAAATACGTTTTATAACACCTTCGGTGAGTCTGCCCGAACGTTGGTCTTGTTTTAACACAATAGCTACCTGCTGACCTATTTTGATATTTTTTCTGGAATTGCCTTGCATAGTTTAGAATATTGGCAATATTACAAATTATTTAACTCTTGCTAATTATCTTAAAAAAAGAAAAATGAATCAGCAAGAGTAATCGTTTTATTAAAAATGAATGCTTTCTAAATCCTCCATTATAGAATTTCCTCCAGCACCTACAACAAAGTTACCTGACCAATCCTGTATTAATTTTTCATCATCTTCTGCCAGCGTATTTGTCAGCAGTACAATGAATGCCTTTTTCGTTGGGTAGTAATAAACATGAGACATACCACCAGCAGTAGCACCACTATGACCTATTTTATTGAGTATATTTTTTGTACTTCCCATAATAAATCCTAAACCAAATCCAATCGAATAATCAGATTGATTATAGCCCCAAACTGGAGTTAACATAGTATCAAGTGTATTTTGCGATACAATTTCCCCTTCTATAAGGGCTTTTATAAACAATAAGTAATCATTTGCTGATGCGATAATACCCGCATCACCGTGACTTCCTTTACAATAATTAATAGATTCTTTAGTAATATCGTTATTTTTAGATGCTGAATTCAAATAACCATTTACTAAGTTTTTTGGTGAAGGATATCCAGTTTCATTTTTATAAAAAGTCTCTGTTAAGCCTACCTTTTGAATAATTTCTTTTGATATGATATTAGAATGGTGTTCACCTGCAATACTATCAATTACCAAAGACAAGGTAAGTGTATGTGCACTAGAATATTGAACCGATTCTCCAGGTACAAAAAGAGGATCATCATCAAATAGATATGCTAATTGTTCTTCTGCTGAAGGTAAATTACCCTCATTACTCTCAATATAATCATTAAGGCCTTCTTCATCATCATGATCTGGCATACCTGCGGTATGATTCATCAATTGTCTGATTGTAGCTTCTTTTGCGTTTGGCAGATTATCGACAACATTTTGTGGTAAAAAGTTCGAAATTTTGGCATCCAAATCTAACTTACCTTGTTCGTACAAAATCATACCTGCGGTAACTGTATAAAGTTTGGCTACACTACCTGAAAATAAAGTATTGCATGTATTCATAGCTACCCTATTCTTTATATCAGATAAACCAGATGCACCGACCCATAATCCATTTTCTGGAGTATATATTGCGGCCGTAATACCCGGAAACCCTTTAGAAATGTAGTTATCAAGTATTTTCCGATAATCTTTATGGTAAGGATGACTTTCTCCTAACCCAACAGGATTACATTCTATCGTATTTTTAGGTTCAAGGCTTATGTCGTTTCCATCACAAGACATTGCGACAAGAGAAATGGCAATTATAACTGTTACTACTAATTTGATTTTTTTCATGATTTCTATTTTTTTGATTTACAAACATAGAACCAAGAAGAATACCAAGACAAGTGCTAATTATAGGAAAAATCTTAAAGACGAAGAATTGATTTGTTAAGACGAATTGACTTTTAAGTTTCGTTAATCCACTTTTTGAATGACGAAGCCTTATTTTTGCTTACAATACATTTTTCATTATTAAAAAGTGTTAATTCTAACCTTCCATCAGATAATGGTTTAAAAGTAGAAATGGCATTTTTTTGACATAAATATTGTTTATTCAGTCTGAAAAAAGAGTTTTCGTTACTGAGTAATTCTTCCAGTTGTTTTAACGAGTAAAACGTTTTTAAAAGGTTACTTTCTGTATGAATTTCTAAATAGACATCAGTTAAATAAGCATATTTAATAGTGTTAGCAAATAACTTAACACGGCCAGTCGAAGTATCTAACCATATAGGTTCTGGCGTATTATCATCTAACAAAGAATTACTCTTTTTATTAATTAAGTTATAGTAAAAATTGAAGATTAGTAGTATTAAACTACCAAAGGGCAATGTAATTGAATATAACTCTGTATAATCATCTGCTTCATAATCAATAATATTTACTTGAAGTAGTTGCAATAGATAAAAAACTCCTAAAGAAATAGCAATTGATTTCCAAAGTACAGATTTCTTAGTAAAATGTAAGTAATACGTAAGTCTAATTAATAAGTAAATCTGAACAAAATTGAGAATAAAATTTATATTAAAGCCTATGTCAGTAAAAGATTCCCAAATACTTTCTTTAACACCTGCATAGGTAAACAGAAATGTCAAAACTAAAGTTGCCCAAATTATATGTCTTTTGGATATTGGTTTGTCCGTGGGGTTATTTGACATAAATAGAAAAAGTTGACTTTAACATCCAAATATAAACTATTTAAAATGTTAAAGTCAACCTTATTATTTGATTGATGAATATGTCTATTTTAATTTTGAGACGCCAACAATCTGTTTTTTTCTTTACGGTTCTTTAAGATTCGGATATATCGTATGGCTTCTTTAATCTCATAATCTGCATAGGCTTTTTGTGCCCATTCTATTGCCTCATCTAAATTACCATTTATTTCATTTATAATAGCCATGTTATAGCAAGCTCTACCAGCAATTTTACTATCGCTATTTGAGACTTCTTCATTCCATAATTCGGCAGCACTATCCCATTTACCGGCAATAGCTCTACGATTTGCAACTTCAAAATTATCAGTTCCTTTTATGAAATAATCTCTAGAAACACGAACCCTTCTAGGAAGAATTCTTGCACCGTAGTTGTAACCAATAGTATTACTTTTTTCTAAAACAGCTTCTTTTCTTCCAGCAATAGCTGCAATTGCCTTAGCAGGATTAATACCTTTTCCTATTGAAGTTAAATTTTGATTAGCTCTATATTCATCAAGTATAAGTTTATTTTTCGGATCATAAACTCTCCATCCTGTTTTTAATAAGGTATGTATAGTAGCATGATGTTCTGGAACTGAAATTTCTACACCTAAAGGGTTTTTAATTTTTTTCTGAACGGTTTTATAATCAATTTTGGAATCGGTATCGTAAAATGATAATACATAAAGAGCATCTACACCGTTTTCATCACAAATTTTCTGTACGGTTTCCCATGGTAATGTAGCTGGAAAAACACCAGATCCTGGACTTCTTAAATTAGCGTCCTCAATAATTTTAACTTCATCAAAATTTTGATTTTTACCCAATTTATCAGACAATCCTAAAACAGCTCTGTGAGCTCCTTCTTTATCTAAATTTTTACCTTCAGCAGATAAGACTTTATCTAATTTGTCTAATTCAGCATTATTTTCTGAGGGTAAACTTCTGTCTATAATACCTATTTTTTGATTATGTTTTGGCATATACACTGGTGCTGGTTCAAGTACGCCCATTGTCATTTTATTGGTTGTAGCACAAGAACTCAAGATGAGTCCGAGAAATAGTATAAATACAGCAGATTTGTTAAGTAACTTTGTCATAATAGTTTAGTTTAACCGTAGTAACGTTAAAACAACACTATTTATTACTTTATTTGCTTTCTTTTCTTTTAGAGGAAGTTAATTTACCAATTGATTATCAGTAAATTAATCATTTAGCATTAACCACAATTTATCTTTTAATTCGGAAAGGCCTACTTGTGCTATCGAAGAAATAAATAAATAATCTATACCTTTAGGAAGTTCTTTTTTAATTTCATTTTTAAGCTCTTCATCCAACATATCTGATTTTGAAATTGCTAATAATCGGTCTTTATCCAACAATTCGGGATTGTGCTTTTTGAGTTCGTTTAGTAATATTTTATACTCCTCATTGATATCATCTGAATCAGCAGGAATTAAAAACAATAGCGTTGAATTTCGTTCAATATGGCGTAAAAATCGATGACCCAAGCCTTTTCCCTCTGCCGCACCTTCGATTATTCCTGGGATATCTGCCATTACAAAACTCTGAAAATCGCGATACTCAACGATACCTAAATTGGGTTTTAAGGTAGTAAAGGCATAATCGGCTATTTTGGGTTTTGCAGAAGTAATTACTGATAACAAAGTCGATTTTCCAGCATTGGGAAATCCTACTAAACCAACATCTGCCAAAATTTTAAGCTCCAATTGAAACCAACCTTCTTGTCCGTCAATACCAGGTTGTGCATAGCGTGGGGTTTGGTTAGTGGACGATTTAAAATGCCAATTACCACGTCCTCCCATACCACCTTCCATCAATATTTTTTCTTCGCCATCTTCGGTAATTTCAAAGACAACTTCTTGAGTTTCCCCATCCCTTATTACAGTACCTAAAGGTACATCTATATAAATATCATTACCGTCCTTACCAGTACTTCTGCTTTTGCTTCCGTCTCCGCCATGTTCAGCTTTAAAGTGTTTTTTGAATTTTAGATGATAAAGCGTCCACATATTTTTACTGCCACGGATAATCACATGACCACCACGACCGCCATCACCACCATCAGGACCACCTTTTTGGATATATTTTTCACGATGTAGATGCACAGAGCCCTTACCACCCTTACCAGATGCAGCATGTATTTTTATATAATCTACAAAGTTGCCTTCAACCATTAAATAAGTTATTAGGTTATTGTGTTAAGAATTATTTTGATGCGACGAAAATAGGCGAATGCATTATGTTGCAAAACCGCTAACTATAAAGTATCAAAAACAGTACTTAACCGTTCTGTTATTTCTTCGATACTTCCTACACCATTTACGCCAAAATATTTGTCCTGATCAGTATAATAATTTTTTAAAATAGCAGTTTTTGTTTCGTATTCGTTAAATCTATTTCTAATTTTAGATTCGTCTTGATCGTCAGGTCTGCCACTGGTTTCCCCTCGTTTTAAAAGACGGGCGACCAATAGGTCTTCCGGAACTTCCAAAGCTACCATTCCGTTAATGGATTGACCTTTTTCTTCAAGAAATGTGTCCAAGGCTTTGGCCTGCGATTCCGTTCTTGGAAAACCGTCAAATATAAAACCGTTGGCATCGTCATTTTTTTCTACTTCTGCCTTTAGCATATTAATGGTTACTTCGTCAGGAACTAAATCGCCTTTATCCATATACGATTTTGCCAATTTACCTAAGTCAGTTTGGTTTTTAATATTATATCGGAACACATCTCCAGTAGAAATATGTACCAAATTATATTTATCCTTTAATACTTCAGCTTGAGTTCCTTTTCCGGCTCCTGGAGGGCCAAATAATACAATGTTTGTCATGTTGTGTGTCGTTAATTGGTATATATCTGTGAGGTTTCTTCCTAAACCATTATAGTCTAATCCGTAACCGACAATAAACTTATCGGGAACAGAAAGGCCAATATAGTCTATGTGTAATGCTTTGCGGAAAACATCGGGTTTAAAAAATAACGTTGCAATTTTTAATTTTTTGATATTTTGATTTCTAAAGATATTATAAATTTCCTCAAGTGTGGTGCCAGTATCGATAATATCTTCCAAAATAATAACGGTTCGGCCTTCCAGATTTTCATTAAGTCCGACCAGTTGCTTTACGTTTCCAGTAGAATCTGTGCCGTGATAGGATGCTAATTTCACAAAAGACATTTCGCAGTTGCCTTTATAAGCTCTTACAAAATCAGCAGCAAACATAAACGAACCATTTAAAATTCCGATAAAAATGGGAACTTCGCCCTCACAGTCCTTTGCTATTAAACTTGCCATGTTATCAATAGCAATCTTTATTTTTTTTGCTGAAATGTAAGGTTTAAAATATTTGTTATGTAACTTTATTTTAGTCATTATAAAAAGAAAAATCGTTTTGTAATTACTGAATTTGATTCAGGAACACAAAACGATTTTTACCATATTGTATTTATTTTACTTTTCTTTACTGAGCTTTTTTGTGGTATCGTACATAATTGGCGATGCAATAAACAATGATGAGTACGTACCTACAATTACACCCACAATCATTGCGAACATAAAGCCTTTTATAGAATCACCACCGAATAAGAAAATAGATAATAATACTAATAATGTAGTTAAAGAGGTATTAATAGTTCTCCCTAAAGTACTACTTAAACCAGCATTTACCACCCTCATAAAAGGCCACGATTGATGTTTGTTTGCAAACTCCCTAATTCTATCAAAAATAACCACGGTATCGTTTAAAGAATATCCCACTACAGTTAATAAGGCAGCAATAAACGATTGGCCAATTTCCATATCAAAAGGTAATACTTTATAGAATAATGAAAATATGGTCAACACTATTAAAACATCATGAAAAACAGCTATAACGGCACCTAAACTATACTGCCATTTTCTAAATCGTAATAAGATGTATAAAAATACTACAATCAATGAACCTAAAATTGCCCATATGGCTGCTTGTTTAATATCATCGGCAATGGTTGGTCCAACTTCTAGGTATTTCATTAAACCAATCTTATTTTCAGTATCAGTACTACTGATTTTGAAACTATCTAAAGTAGTGCCATCTGGAAGATATGATTGTAACCCATTAAATAATAATGCTTGAACTTCATCACCAACTTCTACAGAGTTTTCTTCAATTTTATAATTCGTAGTAATTTTTAATTGGTTGGCAGCACCATATGTTTTTACTTCAGGAGCATCACCAAAAACATCTTTTAAGGTATTAGCTACTTCAGTGGAACTTGTAGGTTGATCGAAACGAACGGTATACGTTCTACCTCCAGTAAAATCAACACCATAGTTTAAACTATTTATAACCAAAGAACCTATACCGGCTGCAATGATAACAGCGGAAATGATATAAGCTATTTTGCGTTTCTTTAAAAAGTCAATTCTAATATTTTGGAACCATCCCTTAGTAATATTGGTGTTAAATGACATTGAACGATCTTTGTCCGCATACCAGTCCACTAACATTCTTGTAATAAATACTGCAGTAATTAACGATGTTGCTATACCAATCATTAAAGTTGTAGCAAAACCTCTAATTGGTCCAGATCCAAAAATATATAAAATAATACCTGTTAAAAAGGTAGTAATATTGGCATCAATAATTGCAGATAATGCTCCTTTAAAACTAAACCCTTCTTTTACGGCTTCTTTTAGCACTTTGCCTTTATGCAAAGCTTCTTTTATACGTTCGTAAATAATTACGTTGGCATCAACAGACATACCAATTGTAATAATAATACCCGCAACACCTGGTAAGGTTAACACGGCTCCAAAGGCTGTAAGTGTTCCAAAAATAAATAAGATGTTGACCAATAAAGCAATATTTGCAAAAATACCAGCTTTACCATAATAGAAAATCATCCATACCAATACAATACATAATGCTAAAATAAAGGCTATTGTACTACTGTCAATAGCTTCTTGACCCAACGATGCACCAACTACCGATGATTCGAGAATTTTTGCTGCAGCTGGTAATTTACCTGACTTTAATGCATTGGACAAATCTTGTGCTTCTTCAATGGTAAAGTTACCCATAATAGATGTTCTACCATTAGGTATTGGACCATTTACATTAGGTGCAGAATAGACAAAGTTATCTAATACCACAGCTACAAACTGACCTACATTTTCTTCCGTCATTTTGGCCCACAACTTTGTACCTTTGCTATTCATAGTCATACTAACCTCAGGGTTAACGCCCAATTGGTCAAATGTTTGACTGGCATCAGAAACAACATCCCCTTCAATAGGAGCAACATCTTGTCTATTAGATTTTATAGCATATAAATTAATTACTTCTGTTTTGTCGATAGGTTTGGCATCCCATAAAAACTTGGTATAAACCATGTTGCTAGGTAATAAGGCCCTAACTTCTTTCATGGCCAAATACTTGTTTACCGTAGCTGTATCTTTTACATTGGCAGAACCAATAACAGAACTTCTTTGAGACTGATCTTGAGGTATGCTCGGAAACATAACCGAGAACAGCGGACTGGCCGCTTTAGTGTCAACAGAATCTTGTACTTTGCCCAGTAAATCGTCTATTTCAGAATCTTCAGACGCAATTGAATCTGATTCTTGTTCTGTTTCTTCTTCAACTTCAGTTTCTAAAATTTCTACTAATTTGGTATTAGCCTGAATAAAAAAGTTGGCTGTTTCAGTATTATCATAAGTCTCCCAGAATTGTAATTTGGCAGTACCTGTAAGTAATTTTTTTACACGGTCAATATCTCTAGCCCCTGGTAACTCAATTAATACTCTACCAGATTCGCCAATACGTTGAATGTTAGGTGAAGTAACACCAAAACGGTCAATTCTGTTTCTCAATACTTCAAAAGCAGTTCCTATTGAGCCTTTTACCTCTTCTTGTAAAATAGTCTTAACCTCTTCATCGGTCATTTTAAAATTAACCTTATCCTTTAAAGATTTGTTTCCAAAAATTGAAGGATCACTTAATTTTACTGAACCTTTACTTTCTGCCTCAAATGCTTCAAGAAATAAATCTAAATAGGTTTTGTCACTTCCTGTTTGGGCAGCTGTAGCGTCTGCTAAAGCCTTGTTGAAAACTGGGTTTTTTGAGTCGTCTGACAATCCCATCAAAATATCTCTAACAGATACTTCTAATGTTGCGTTTATACCACCCTTTAAATCTAAACCAAGATTTATGGCTTTATCTTGAATTTCGCTGTGTGTGTAATCTGCGTATAAGTAATTGGCTACAGGAACGTTGGCTACAGAATCTAAATATGCCTCTTGTTTTACAATATCTCCATTTGCAAATTCTTTTGCATCATTTTCAATTCTATTATTAACCCATGTAAATGATAAATAGTACACACAGATTAATCCAAATAAAATAGCAAAAGTTTTAATTAGTCCTTTGTTTTGCATCTACTTTGTATTTAAAATATCTTGATTTTTTAATTAACGTGCAAATATATAGTAACAAAAGAGAATAGGCAATTGTTTTTAGGTTTTTTATAGTTGGCTTAGCTGCAAAAATTCATTACATTCGCTAATTAAATTCAAACCTAAATGAAACGAGCAAGCTAAAATTTTTATCACCTAAATAAATGAAAAATAGCGAACTGCATGTGTCCATTAAAAAACAATAAATATTAACTCATGAAACCACTTTCAGATATTGAAATTGCTCAAAAAACAGAGCTAACCCACATTAAAAACATAGCAGAAAAATTAAATATTTCCGAAGACAATCTTGAGCTTTACGGAAAGCACAAGGCGAAACTTCCGTTGGATCTTATCGATAATGAGAAAATAAAAAATAACAACTTGGTTTTGGTTACTGCTTTGACCCCGACACCGGCAGGAGAAGGGAAAACTACTGTTTCTATTGGGTTGACCGAAGGTTTAAATAAAATTGGTAAGCAGGCTACAGTAGTATTGAGAGAACCTTCATTAGGTCCTGTATTTGGAATTAAAGGAGGAGCTGCAGGCGGAGGATATTCGCAAGTGGTGCCTATGGAGGATATCAATCTACATTTTACTGGTGATTTTAACGCTATTGAAAAGGCCAATAATTTATTAGCTGCTTTGATTGATAATAATTTACAAAGTAAAGTCAATAACTTAAACCTTGATCCTAGAAACATTGCTTGGAAACGTGTTATTGACATGAACGATAGGGCATTACGCCAAATAACCATCGGTTTGGGAGGTACCGCTAACGGTATACCTAGAGAGGACGGATTTAACATAACACCGGCCTCTGAAGTTATGGCGATTTTATGTATGGCAAAAAATGTGGAAGATCTTAAAGAACGACTGGGAAATATTTTCGTTGGGTTTACTTTTGATAGAAAACCGATTTTTGCTCGTGATTTAAAGGCCGAAAACGCCATGACTATTCTTTTAAAAGATGCAATAAAGCCTAATTTGGTGCAAACATTAGAGAAAAACCCTGCTATTATTCACGGTGGTCCTTTTGCTAACATAGCCCAAGGAACCAATAGTATTATTGCGACTAAAATGGGACTTTCACTTTCCAATTATGTGGTTACAGAGGCTGGTTTTGGTGCGGATTTGGGTGCGGAAAAGTTCTTGAATATTAAATGTGCTTCAGCTGGGTTAAGTCCTAAATGTGTTGTGCTGGTAGCTACGATTAGAGCATTACGCCATCATGGAGGTTCGCCTAAAGAAGAGTATAATACTCCAAGTGTGGATCGAGTTGAAAAAGGGTTTGTAAATCTGGAAAAGCATATCGAAAATATTAGAAAGTTTAATATTGAGCCAGTAGTAGCTATTAATTCATTTATTAGCGATACGGATGATGAGGTAAATTTAATAAAAAGTAAATGCTCAGCTTTAGGTGTGCATGCAGTTGTTTCTAGAGGATGGGCAGAAGGAGGTAATGGTACTCAAGATTTAGCAAAAGCTGTTGTTGATGTTGTAGAAAATAAAGCGGCTGAATTTAAACCCTTATATGACTGGAAATCACCAGTTAAAGATAAGATTGAAAAAATAGCAAAAGAAATTTATGGTGCAGATGCTGTAGTATATGATAATAAAGCGAGATTAAATCTAAGAAGAGTTGATAATTTAGGGTTTAACGATTTTGCCATCTGTATGGCAAAAACACAAAAATCATTTTCTGATAATGATAAATTGATTGGAAGACCAAAAGACTTTACCATTACCGTACGTGAAATAGAAATTGCTGCAGGAGCTCAGTTTTTAATTCCTATTTTAGGTAAAATGATGCGTATGCCAGGCTTACCATCAAAGCCTGCTTCTGAAGATATGGTTATTGATAAAAACGGTAAAATTTCTGGGCTTTCGTAGAAAAGAGTATTGAGTCTTGGGCTTAAAGTTTAAATCGATAAAATTCAAACATAAAAAAGCCCCAATTTGGGGCTTTTTTTAAAATATAAACTCTATTTATTATTTTGGGATAGCCATTTCAGTATAGCCTTCAGGTACGGTCATGTCAAATTTACTATCATCTACACTTTCAGCTTTTATTTCAGTAACTTCTACGGTAATATCCATTGCCATTCCACCTTGATTCATAGATACCACCATATATAAAGGAAATCCTTTTAATTTACCTCCCAACATAGAAGTGTATTGTTCCTGAGCTAAAATTTTATCAGTAACAAACATTTTCATTTTAAGTTCTTGTCCATTTTGTTTGGTAACCACATCATAACCTTTACACTCATACCCAACAACGGTTTTGGTCTCTCCGTTAGCAGTCACAGAAACATTTTTTAATTCCTCTTCTGATTTTTCAGTATCTTGTTTAAGGTATTTTTTACCAAGCATAGGGTTTTCCATTAACATAAGAAATTTTTGAGCATCTTGATCAACAATCGAAATCTGTGTTCCCGTCATCTGATTACTCTGTTCTGTCCGTGCTTTGTTACCTTTAAAATGAGTAGTGGCACTAATATCACCAATCATAGCAAAAGATGCGTTAACTTGCTCGTTATCAGAAGACATAGTAACTTTATTTGTCATTACACCTTCTTTAATTTCTTTTTGAGCAAAAACGCCCATACTCATAGTTACTAGAACTAGTAAAATAATTTTCTTCATTTTTTTGTTTTTAAATTTTTTGTAAATATATAAAAAAGACTGCTCCTTTAGTAAGAGCAGCCTTTATTAGTTGTTCATTTTGTTTTTATGTTACAATTCTAGCAAGCCATTTGTTTTACTAACTGCTTCTGCACTGGTCTTCATTTTGTCCTTTTCAGCATCTGAAAGGTCAATCGTTACTATTCTTTCAATGCCATCTTTACCTAAGATTACGGGTACACCGATGCAAATATCATTTAAGCCGTATTCTCCATCTAGCATTGTAGAACAAGGGAACATTTTTTTCTGATCGCAAGCAATTGCTTGAACTAAACTTGAAACTGCTGCTCCAGGAGCATACCATGCTGAGGTACCTAATAATTTTGTTAATGTTGCACCACCAACCTTAGTGTCTTCAGCTACTTGATTTAGTCTGTCTTCAGATAAAAATTTACTTACTGGAACGCTGTTACGCGTAGCTAAACTTGTTAAAGGAATCATACCAGTATCTGAGTGGCCACCCAAAACCATACCATCAATATCGGAAATTGGAGCTTCCATGGCTTCGGCCAACCTGTACTTGAAACGAGCCGAATCCAATGCACCACCCATACCGATAATTCTGTTTTTTGGTAGGTTGGTTGTTTTGTGCACCAAATAAGTCATTGTATCCATTGGGTTGGAAACTACAATTATAATGGTGTTTGGAGAGTGTTCTATCAAACTAGCGGAAACCGATTTTACGATTCCTGCATTAATACCAATCAATTCCTCACGGGTCATCCCAGGCTTTCGAGGAATACCCGATGTAATTACACAGATATTACTACCTGCTGTTTTGGTATAATCGCTGGTTGAACCAACAATTTTTGTGTCAAATCCGTTTAGCGAAGCGGTTTGCATTAAATCCATGGCTTTGCCTTCTGCATAACCCTCTTTAATGTCTAAAATTACAACTTCTGATGCAAAATTTTTAATAGCAATGTACTCAGCACAGCTTGCACCAACAGCTCCTGCACCTACAATAGTTACTTTCATTTTAATATTATTTTTATATGTCAATATTTGCGTAAACCGCGTTTTTCTCAATAAATTCTCTTCTTGGTGGCACTTCATCTCCCATAAGCATAGAAAACACTCTGTCAGCTTCTGTACCATTATCTATAGTAACCCTACGCATGGTTCTAAACTCTGGGTTCATGGTAGTATCCCATAATTGTTCTGCGTTCATCTCACCTAGACCTTTATAACGTTGTATTGTACCTCCATCAAACTTTTTAAGCAGATCATCACGTTCTTTATCGGACCAAGCATATTCCTTTTTAGCACCTTTTTTAACCAAATACAATGGTGGAGCAGCAATAAATACATAGCCTTCCTCAATTAATTCTCTCATATACCTAAAAAAGAACGTTAAAATTAAGGTAGCAATGTGGCTCCCATCTACATCGGCATCACACATTATCACTATTTTATGGTAACGCAATTTTTCAAGGTTAAGAGCTTTGCTATCCTCTTCGGTACCAATGGTAACACCTAATGCGGTGTACATATTTCTGATCTCTTCGTTTTCAAAAACTTTGTGCTGCATAGCCTTTTCAACGTTCAAAATTTTACCACGTAAGGGTAAAATGGCTTGAAAGTTTCTATCTCTTCCTTGTTTTGCAGTACCACCCGCAGAATCTCCCTCAACTAAAAATATTTCACATTTTTCAGGCTCTGTCCAAGCACAATCGGATAACTTACCAGGCAATCCTCCTCCAGACATAACCGTTTTACGTTGTACCATTTCACGAGCTTTTTTAGCTGCATGGCGTGCTTGAGCTGCTAAAATCACCTTTTGAACGATTATTTTAGCATCATTAGGGTTTTCCTCTAGGTAGTCGGTCAACATCTCTGAAACGGCTTGACTAACCGCTGAGGTAACTTCTCTGTTTCCTAATTTGGTTTTTGTTTGACCTTCAAATTGAGGTTCGGCTACTTTTACTGAAATAATAGCGGTTAATCCCTCACGGAAATCATCACCCGAAATCTCAAACTTTAATTTGTCGAGCATTCCAGAGCTTTCGGCGTATTTTTTTAAGGTATGAGTAAGTCCTCTTCTAAAACCAGACAAATGTGTGCCGCCTTCGTGTGTATTGATATTATTTACGTAAGAATGCAGGTTTTCTGCGTACGAAGTGTTATAAACCATTGCAACCTCAACCGGAATACCTGATTTTTCACTTTCCAGAGAAATTACATCAGCTGTAAGTTGTTCTCTGTTTCCGTCCAAATATTTAATAAATTCGGGCAAACCAACTTCACTATAAAATTCTTCATGGATAAACTCGCCTTTTTCATCTTTATTTCTTTTGTCCGTTATAGAAAGTTTTATCTTCTTATTTAAGAAAGATAATTCTCTAAGCCTAGTAGACAACGTTTCATAATTAAAATCTATATCCGCTTGAAAAACAGTATCATCTGCCATAAAGGTAACCATAGTACCTCTTTCTTTAGTCTCACCAACTGATTTTACAGGATATGATGCTTTTCCACGTTCATATTCTTGCTCGTAAATTTTACCATTACGATACACTGTAGCTTTTAAATTTGAAGAAAGAGCATTAACAACAGAAACTCCAACACCGTGTAAACCACCAGAAACTTTATAAGAGTCTTTATCAAATTTACCCCCGGCTCCAATTTTGGTCATTACTACCTCTAGAGCAGAAACACCTTCTTTTTTATGGATATCTACAGGAATACCACGACCATTATCCTTTACGGTGACAGAATTATCTTCGTTGATAATAATACTTACAGCATCACAATGCCCAGCCATTGCCTCATCAATAGAATTATCAACCACCTCATAAACCAGATGGTGCAAGCCTCTGACACCAACATCACCTATGTACATTGAGGGACGTTTTCTAACGTGTTCCATCCCTTCTAAGGCCTGAATACTATCGGCTGAATAATTCTGTTTTTTTGCTTCTTCGCTCATATTTTTAGTTCTCTTTTTTATGTATTTTCAAAAACATACAAATATAAGAAAACACGCCCGGTTGAGCGTGTTTTCAATGTCGTTAAATAACGTAAGTTATTAACAAATTCTCTACAAAAGAGAGGTATTTAAATTTAGAGTGTTTTATTGTTTGGCATAGTGGTTTAATTAAGAAAAAGAAACAGCTTAATGTGTAGTAATATATTAAGCTGTTTCAATTAAAAGCAATCAACCCAATTTGCTCTGTTTTTAGTTTAGTGTTTTTTGATAGTTCAAATGTACTACTAGAATCTAAAGATATTCTAAAGTTTTGACTAGAATTGAAAAAAATTAAAATGCTCCAATTAAACGTTGTGGAATTATAGCTTTTAAATCGTCTTTCTTAAACGATTGTCCATTCATGTCAAATACAAATTTAACTTTGGCATTTTGATTGGCTATGGTTACATAAAATAGATCTTTTTCGTTTTTCATTGTTCTTAAATTTATTAAGTCAAATGTAAAGGATGATTCTAAAGATATTCTTAAGATAATCAGTCCATTATAAATTTAACAGATATTTAAGAGCCCTAATGTACAAACGAAAAAAACTGGTATTTGTCAAAAAACAAAAAACACACTCGTAAGGAGTGTGTTTTTAATTAACTCAAATAATATTTTAGTGAAAGAAACAGCTTAACGAAGTGTGTCAAGCTGTTTCAATTAAAAGCAATCAACCCAATTTGCTTTTTTTTAAAGTTCAGCAGCTTTTTGCTCAATAACTTTACCAGCCGCATCAAAAAGAACTTTGATTTTTGCATCTTCTTTTGATAAAACTACCCAATAAACTTCTTGATCGTCTTTTGTAGTTTTGTATGCCTTGTCAGCAGAATAATCTGCAAAATCAGCAGCTATAGTAGCTGTAACTGCTTCAGGTAATTCGCTTACCTGTATTTCAACTTTGTCTTGTTGTTGTGCAGCTGCCTCAACAATTTCTACTGTTTCTTCTACCTCTTGTGCAAAAGTGGCAGTGCTTATTAAACTTAGTACTGCAAATGCTACTAGAAAACTTAACTTTCTCATGATTTTGTGTTTTTTAAATTAATTAATATTTAGTTTTATTTGTTTTGTTGGGACAAATGTAGGGGCAGATTCTAAAGAGATTCTTAAGATAAAGTAAAGATTTTTACTTTAACATTTAATTGTGATTTGTCTTATGGAAATATAAACGAAACTAAAATTTGATGATAATAAGGTTGATTATGATTAATCGTTTTTTGTAGTGATATCTATATTAAAGTTTACACTAAGTGTATGCAGTTTGTCTTCGTAAAAATAATTTAATTGCCATTGGTTAACATCGCAAATCTGTTTAATAATGGCCAGACCTAAACCTAATGAATCTTTACGAGTACTTTGTTTTTTAAAACGGTTAAAAAGGTCTTCGGGATTTCCTTTTAATGACTCACCTGTATTAGAAAAAATTAATTGATTCTCTGAGTAAACAATTGAAATAGTGCCATTATCAATGTTATGTTTTATGGCGTTACTTAATAAATTTGAAATTAATGTATCTGCCAATGTTGTGTTGGTTGTGGTAATATGGCCCGATAATTTTTTGTTTACCTTAATGTTTTTATTCAGAATAAAATCTTCATAATTCTCTAATTGCTTTTCAATCAAGTTTTTAAAAGACACTTCTTCTTTGGTGCTGAATTGTTGATTTTCAACTTTTGCCAGTAATAACAATGTCTTATTTAATTTTGATAAACGCTTACCTGCTTGGTATATAGATTGTAACTGTTCTGACTGTTCTTTGTTTATATTTTCCGACTGCAATAACAATTCAATTTTAGACTGCATTATGGCCAAGGGCGTTTGCATTTCATGCGAAGCATTTTCTGAAAACTCTTTTAAATTACTAAAGTCTGACTGTAATTTTTGGGTTAAGTTTTGTATTGAATTGTTCAGCTCTTTAAACTCATCAATTTTAGAATTTTCTAGCTCGATAGGTTTTTGATCTTGTACCGAAAAGTTTTTAAGTCTATTAATATTAGTGTAAAAAGGGTGCCATATTTTTTTAGATATTCTAGTGTTTAAAATCCATAACCCTATTAATAAAAGTAGAATAATTATAAATGAAGAAACTACTATCACCCAAATAAAATCTTGATTTCTAACTAACGAATTTCTTGTAACAATTTTCCATCTTTGATTATGGAGAGTTTCATAAGCGGTTAACTGTCTGTATTTTTCAAATTCGTCAATCCCTTCACCTTCAATAGCCCTAAGAATTAACGTGTCTTTGTATATTACAGTATCATTTGGAAATTTTTTTAATTCGGTTTCGTTTAGCTTTCTTGGCTCTTCAAAAATGATATGAGGATAATCATATTTGATAGCTTTGGCAATAACATCTTTACTGTAACGAAGTTGTTCATCCAATCTATTGTTCATTACAACGGTTAAGACAAAAATTAACATCCCAGCAGAAACTATAAATATTATAATAGATAGCCAGAGGTAAGTTCTACTTGTTCTTTCTATTAGTTTCATTGGTTGTTTTTAAAAAAGTATAATTTGAATTTACTTAAGTGTATCTGTGAATTTATAACCAAGGCCATACATTGTTTGTAAGTAATTATTTCCGCCTAATTTGTTTATTTTTTTACGTAAATTACCCATGTGTGTGTAAATGAAATCGTAACTGTCTGCCATTTCTATATCATCACCCCATAGGTGTTCTGCTATAGATTCTTTAGTTAATACTTTATTTTTATTAGTGATAAAATAGAGCAATAAATTGTATTCTTTTTTGGTCACTTCGACAGGCTTTCCATGAACGGTTACTTCTTTGGAGCTAGGATCTACTCTTATTTCATTGAATTCAATAAACTCATCGCCATCAAAATTTCTGCGTCTAATTAACGAATTAATCCGTGAGTTTAATTCTGCCAAATGGAAAGGTTTGGTAATGTAATCATCTGCACCTAGATCTAACCCTTTTAACTTATCATCTAAAGAGTCTTTAGCGGAAACAATTAAAACTCCAGTTTTAGAAGATTGTTCTTTTACTAATTTTAATAAGTCAATGCCACTACCATCTGGCAATGTTATATCAAGTATAATTATATCGTATTTAAAACTTACGATTTTATCTTCTGCATCAAAAAAAGAAGTGGCTTTTTCGCAAATAAAGTCTTCATTTTTAAGATAGCTTGCCATTGAATCTAGCAATTCGACTTCGTCTTCAACTATTAATATTTTCATTTTTTAAAATTTAGAGTTATCTACAAAAATGGAATTATTTACACAAACAAGTGCAATGTGTTTTCTTATTTTTTTCTTAAAATAGCCTTATCCGTAAATTTTTCAATAGTTATTTTAGGGTTGTTAAAAATATAAACTTCAGCACCATCCGCAGCAGAAATAATAACCTCTTTTTTTGCATTTATTTGTACATCTGCATTATCTGTAGCTTCTACAATTATATCATTGCTTTCTAGGCTTTCGCCTTTAAAATTACTTCTATCTTCAGCATTCACATATAGTTCGGAGCATCCTCCAGAAATATCAGTAGTTGACCCTCCTTGAATAGTGGCTTCAACAATATTACAGGAAAGATTAATTTTAGCTTTTCCAGATTTGTCGGCATTTATAAAAACATCATCAGCATTAACGGTTAATTTAGCATTGGCACTTTCGTTATTATTTAAAACGAGTTTAGAAGCTTGGAAATCTAATGTTAACTTGGAATCGTCTTCGGCATTAATAGTTAAATGGTCAAATTTTAATGTGCCAGAAGAAGTAATTTCAGATTTATCTTTAGTTATAATTTCATCAATATATTGGTCTATAGTAACCAATACCCGCAACTCTTTTTTTCTGGTGATACGTTTGGTGAGATCAATAATCAACGTACTATCTCTAACTTCCGTATAAACTGCTACGTGTAAATTTTCATCTGCTTCAACGGTAACGGATTGTTCCATACCTTGAGTAATAATAACTTCAATTTTATCGTGCGTTTCAATTTTAGAAAAGCCCTCAATATATCTGTTTTCTGTAGTTACTATTTTATTGCCTTTTAGTTTGTCTTGGGCAGACATATTTAAAGGGAATAATACCATCGTAACAAGTACAATGACTAGGGAGTAATTTTTCATTATCTTTAGTTTTGTTGTTATCAAAGATATATAAAAAACAAAAACGCTGCCAAAAGCAGCGTTTTTTATTAAAAATTTATTTTTTCTTCTAATAAGCATCGTCATGAACATTTGCAATGGCTCTTCCGGAAGGCTCGTTCATGTTTTTAAAACTTTCATCCCAATCTAAAGCAATTTGTGTGCTGCAGGCTACAGAAGCTTCCTGCGGTACTGATAATGCTGCCGTGTCACTTGGGAAATGTTCTGTAAAAATAGATCTGTAATAAAATTCTTCTTTCGTTGTTGGTGTTTGAATTGGGAATTTATACTTAGCATTCGCCAATTGTTCATCACTTACTTCTTTCTCTACAATTTCTTTTAACGTATCTATCCAACTATACCCTACGCCATCACTAAATTGTTCTTTTTGTCTCCATGCTACACTATCGGGTATCATATCTTCAAATGCTTTTCTAACCACCCACTTTTCCATACGTTCACCATTTATCATTTTATCTTTTGGATTGATACGCATAGCAACATCCATAAATTCTTTATCCAAAAAAGGAACACGGCCTTCAATACCCCAAGCAGCTAAGCTTTTATTGGCACGCAAACAATCGTACATATGCAGTTTGCTTAATTTACGTACAGTTTCTTCATGAAATTCTTTGGCATTAGGTGCTTTATGAAAGTACAAATATCCGCCAAAAATTTCATCGGCTCCTTCACCGGACAATACCATTTTTATACCCATAGATTTAATAACCCTTGCCATTAAATACATAGGTGTGGAAGAACGAATTGTAGTAATATCATAGGTCTCTATTTTATAGATAACATCACGTATGGCATCCAAACCTTCTTGTATGGTAAATTTAATTTCATGGTGTACCGTACCAATATGGTCTGCTACTTTTTGAGCAGCCGCCAGGTCAGGTGAACCCTCTAACCCCACAGAAAAAGAGTGTAATTGTGGCCACCAAGCGGCTTTGGTATCTCCAGACTCAATACGCTTTTCAGCATATTTTTTGGCAATAGCTGAAGTAACAGATGAATCTAATCCGCCAGAAAGTAGAACACCATAAGGCACATCACTCATTAATTGACGGTGTACGGCAGCTTCTAGAGCTTCTTTTAACTCTTGAATTGAAGTCTTGTTATCCTTAACCGCATCATATTCCGTCCAATCTCTTTTGTACCATTGTACAAATTCTCCATCTTTACTGGACATATAGTGTCCAGGAGGGAACAATTGAATTTTTGTACAAACACCTTCCAAAGCTTTTAATTCAGAAGCTACATAAAACGTTCCGTTGGCATCCCACCCTATATATAATGGAATAATACCCATATGATCTCTAGCAATAAAATATTCGTCTTTTTCTACATCATAAATCGCAAAACCGAAAATTCCGTTCATTTCGTCAATAAAGTCGACTCCTTTTTTTTGATAGAGAGCTAAAATTACTTCACAATCCGATTCCGTTTGAAAATTATAATTGCCTTCAAATTGTTTTCTCAGCTCACGATGATTATAAATTTCGCCATTGGCAGCTAATATCAATTTTTTATCCTCGCTAAATAAAGGTTGTTTTCCAGAAGCAGGATCGACAATAGCCAGGCGTTCATGAGCTAAAATAGCCTTGTCGTCAGCATAAATTCCACTCCAATCTGGCCCACGATGACGGATTTTTTGAGACATCTCTAATACTTGAGGTCTCAATTCTTCAGATTTTTGCTTTAAATCAAAAGCACATACAATTCCACACATAATTTAAGTTTCTAATTTTATTAATGAACTCGTCTTGATTTTTTCTTTTCCCTAAAAAATTGCCAAAATTCGCTCATATTTCGTTACTTTTTTTATCCGTAGCTCTGCTATGAATTGCAAAAACTACCTCATCTGAACAAATTTTATCTCATTTTCGGTAAAAAACAATAAGTCAAGACTAGTTCGATGCAAAAATTCATTTTTTATTTCAATTTATAAATAAAAAATAATAATATGATTACAAATTAATACAATTAAGTTATTTTTAGTATAAATATGTAATTTTTTAAAAACACTAATTATCTTTTTAGTTTAAATTTTTAATACTAAAGCGGCAAAAATAACGTTGTTAAGCCAACTAAACTAAATTATTGCATGGTAAAACTTTACATTTCAACTATAATCTCCCTCTTTTTAATGCTTTTATTTACCTCTGAAGCTAGAGGTCAAGGCTTTGTGGCTGTAGATGATATTCCACATGATATATCATACTATAGGGAAAGCAAAATAACACCTCCTTTGGCTAAAGTACTTTATGGCAGACCTCAAAAAAATGATGAAGAAGTATTTGGCAATCTTGTTCCATATAATAAATTATGGCGAACTGGTGCCAATGAAGCTACTGAAGTTAAATTCTATAAAGATGTGGAATTTGGCAATTGCAAAGTAAAAGCTGGTACTTATGTATTGGTTACTATTCCAGGAGAGAATGATTGGCTTGTTATTTTAAATTCTCAAACAGATGTTTGGGGATCTTTTCAATACAATCCAATTTTTAATGTTGCGGAAATTGCTGTTCCTGTAAAAAAAGGAGAGCCTTTAAAGGATTTTACAATAACCTTTAAAGAGAAAAATGACGCTACTAAAATGATATTGGGCTGGGATACCGTTAGAGTTAACGTTCCCATAAAATTTGAAAAAGAGCCAGTAATCGTTTCAAATTAATTAACTTTGTTTGTCAGGTCGAGCGAAGTCGAGACCTATTATAATTTGCTCACATAACTACCTCTTGACTCCGCTCGAGGTGACATAAGGAGTAAGGATGTTAATTTAATTTTTCACCATTAACGTAAGTTTCCACCACTTTTATATTGGGAACATCTTTAACTGGTATTTCCATTATATTTTGATTTAGGATAATGAAATCGGCCATTTTACCGACTTCAATACTGCCTTTTTCATTTTCTTCAAAATTGGAATAGGCTGCCCAAATGGTCATGCCTTTTAGCGTTTCTTCTCTTGATAAAGCGTTTTCCATCTGAAAACCATTTTCGGGATAATTGTTCAAATCTTTTCTGGCTACTGCGGCGTAGAAAGTTAGCATCGGACTCACTTGTTCAACGGGAAAATCAGTTCCTAAAGCTACTTTACCATATTGTTTTAACAAGTCTTTATAGGCATAAGCCCCTTTAATACGTTCTGAACCAACACGGTCTTTTGCCCAATACATGTCGGATGTAGCGTGTGTCGGTTGAATTGATGGTATGATATTTTTGAAAAAATCAAAATCTTCAGGAGAAATAATTTGAGCGTGTTCAATTTTCCAACGGCGGTCTTTTTTATCTTTTAAAACTTCTTTGTACGTTTCTAATAAATAATGGTTGGCAGAATCACCAATGGCATGGGTATTCATCTGGAAATCTGAATCGGCGATACGCTCTGCTATTTCTTTTAAGTTTTCGATAGTATTAACCAACGCTCCAAAATGACCTGGTTTATCGCTATATGGTTCTCGCATGGCTGCCCCTCTTGAACCCAAGGCACCGTCGCCATATACTTTAAAAGAACGTACATTCAATCTATCTGTTTTATAAATGCCTTTGTTCAAATAATAATCTAAATTTCGCTTAGAGCCAGAAACCATTGCGTAAACTTTAATTTTTAGTTCGCCAGCTTGTTGTAAACTGTCTATTAATTCAATTGTTCCTTTTGAAAGACCGGCATCATTGACAGTGGTTAGACCATGTGCTAAACAAATTTTTTCAGCATCTTTTAATGCCTGAACGGATTCTTGTAAACTAGGCCCAGGAATTTTGGAACCGATCAATCCCATAGGGTTATCGACAAAAACTCCTGTTAATTTTCCATCTTTTTTGAGAATATCCCCTCCAGAAAAAGGGGTGTTAACGGTAACGCCAGCCAAATCAATTGCTGCCTGATTGGCCAACAACGCATGACCGTCCACACGTCTTATGGCAACTGGAGTATCAGGAAATAAAGAGTCAAGCCTTTCTTTTGTCGGGAATTCTTTTACTTCCCAATCATTTTGATCCCAACCGCGTCCGGTAATATAACTTACATTTTTTTCTTTTTGAAAGGAAGCTAACCGTTCTAAAACTTCACTATAACTTTTGGTACCCTCAAGTTTTACCTTTTGTTCTGACAAACCCAAACCATAAAAGTGACAATGGGCATCTATTAATCCGGGGACAATTGTTTTCCCTTCGGCATCAATTGTTTTTTCGGCAACATATTTCTTTTTTAATTCAGCAGTTGTGCCTACGGCAATAAATTTACCCTCTTTTACGGCAACCGCTTCCGCTTTTGAGAATGAATCATCGACGGTATAAATATTGGCATTAATAACCAATACATCAGCTTTTTCTTGTTTTTCACAAGCAATTAATAAAAAAAGTGCGGAAACTAAAAGGATAATTTTCTTCATGATAAGGTGTGATTTTCTGATTGTTAAAAGTATGAAAAAATCACTAGAGCAATTGAACCTTTAAATTTTTTCTCTTTTAATAGTTAAAACGTAACTTTGCCGCTTGAAAAATAGGATATTGAATGAGTTACCATTTTAATGAAATAGAGGCCAAATGGCAAAAATATTGGGCGGACAATCAAACTTTTAAGGCTGCAAATCCTGGTGAGAAAGGTGCTGAAAAACCCAAATTTTATGTGTTAGATATGTTTCCGTACCCAAGTGGTGCGGGTTTACATGTTGGGCACCCATTAGGTTATATTGCTTCTGATATTTATGCTCGATATAAAAGGCACAAAGGCTTTAACGTAATGCATCCACAAGGGTATGATAGTTTTGGTTTGCCTGCTGAGCAATATGCTATTCAGACAGGGCAACATCCCGCGGTAACAACTGCTGAAAATATTAAAACATACAGACGTCAACTTGATCAGATTGGTTTTTCATTCGATTGGTCTCGCGAAGTCCGTACTTCAGACCCCAACTATTATAAATGGACACAGTGGATCTTCATCCAATTATTCAACTCATGGTATAACAAAAATACCGATAAAGCGGAAGATATCTCAAGCTTAGTTTCCACTTTTGAAAAAGAAGGAAATACTACCGTTAATGCTGAATCAGATGATGATGTTGGACAGTTTACTGCCAGTGAATGGAATGATTTTTCTAAAGAAAAACAGCAACAAATTTTATTGCAATATCGATTGACCTACTTGTCGGATACCGAAGTAAATTGGTGTCCTGCATTGGGAACAGTTTTGGCAAATGACGAAATTGTAAATGGCGTTTCAGAACGTGGTGGACACCCAGTTGTGCGTAAAAAAATGAAACAATGGAGCATGCGTATTTCCGCTTACGCTCAGCGATTGTTGGATGGTTTAGATAAGATAGATTGGCCGCAACCACTTAAAGATTCCCAAACCAATTGGATTGGAAGAAGTGAAGGGGCTATGGTTTCTTTTTCAATTATTGATGGAGAAAACCTTCCTAAGATAGATGTATTTACTACAAGACCCGACACCATTTTCGGAGTCTCTTTTATGACTTTAGCACCAGAGCATGAATTGGTGCCAAAAATAACAACTGATGCTCAAAAGGAAGATGTTGAAGCCTATATAAAAGCTACTGCCAAAAGGAGTGAATTAGATAGAATGGCAGATGTAAAAACCATAACTGGAGCATTTACTGGGGCTTATGCTGAACATCCGTTTACAAAAGAGCCTATTCCTATTTGGATTGGTGATTATGTGCTTGCGGGTTACGGAACAGGTGCAGTTATGTCTGTCCCTTGTGGCGACCAACGTGATTACGATTTTGCTAGGCATTTTGATATTCCGATTCCCAATATTTTTGAAGGTGTTGATATTTCTGAAGAAGCTTTTGCTGAAAAGGAAAAATCAGTGATTGCCAATTCTGATTTCCTGAATGGTTTGCCATATAAAAAGGCAATGAAAATCATTATTTACGAAATTGAAAAACGTGGATTTGGTTATAAAAAGATAAATTATAGAATGCGTGATGCGGTTTTTAGTCGTCAACGCTATTGGGGCGAGCCTTTTCCGGTATATTATGTCAATGGTTTGCCGCAAATGATTGATGAAAAACACATACCTATTGTTTTACCTGAAGTAGAAAAATACTTACCTACCGAAGACGGTAAACCACCATTAGGAAATGCCGAGGCTTGGGTTTGGGACATTGAGCAAAACAAGATAGTTGAAAATAGTCAAATCGATAAGAAAACAGTATTCCCTTTAGAACTCAATACCATGCCCGGTTGGGCGGGCAGTTCGCAGTATTTTAACCGTTATATGGATCCACATAACGAGAATGAAATCTTCTCGCAAGATACCATTAATTATTGGCAAGACGTCGACTTGTACATCGGTGGTAGCGAGCATGCCACAGGCCATTTGCTGTACAGCCGTTTTTGGCAAAAATTCATGTTTGATAAAGGTTTAGTGCCTCAAGATGAATTTGCGAAGAAGTTGATTAACCAAGGGATGATATTGGGGACGAGTGAATTGGCATATGTTACTGGTTATAAAGGAGCAAATGATTTTGAGGGTAAAAAAGCGTCTAATACTATTTTTCTGTTACAAGAAAATGAATTTGGAGAAAAGGTACACTTTTCTCACTATACTAAAGATGTAAAGTATGTTTTTTTCAGTGCTGATTATGAGTATGTAGATGAGTATAAGGAAGGAAGTTTAGCTGTCCCATTTAATGAAATTATTCCACATCGTTTTGATGTTAATTACGTAAAAAGTAATGTTCTTGATATTGAAAATTATAGAAATAGTAATCAGTATTATGAAGATTCAATTTTTGTGGTTCAAAAGGGTTATTGGCATAAGGGAAAATTTCATGAATTATTTAATCAGGGCTCTAGCGAATTTAAAACATATTCAGAAGTTGAAAAAATGTCTAAAAGATGGCTAAACGTCGTAAATCCAGATGCTATTTGTGAGCAATACGGTGCAGACAGTTTACGTATGTATGAAATGTTTTTAGGCCCATTAGAACAAGCGAAACCTTGGAATACTGCAGGTATTACGGGTGTACACAGTTTTCTTAAAAAATTATGGAAATTGTATCATTCCGGTGAAAACGGTGCTTTTTACGTGACTAATTCCCCCCTTGAGGGGGGCTCGGGAGGTGTTGAACCTACCCCAGAGGCTTTTAAAACCCTACACAAAACCATCAAAAAAGTAGAAGAAGATATTGAGAATTTCTCTTTTAACACCTCGGTTTCTACCTTTATGATTGCAGTAAATGAATTGACAGCAAAAAAATGCAACAATAGGGCAATTTTAGAACCTTTGTTGATATTAATTTCGCCTTATGCACCGCATATTGCAGAAGAATTATGGAGTAAGTTGGGTCATACCGAGTCTATTTCAACCGCTCCTTTCCCTAAATTTGAAGAGAAATACTTGGTGGAAAGCACAAAGACCTATCCTATCTCGTTCAATGGTAAAATGCGTTTTACTATGGATTTATCTTTAGATTTAACCAAAGAGCAAATTGAAGAAGCCGTAATGACTCATGAAAAAACACAAGCTCAATTGGCAGGTCGAACGCCTAAAAAAGTAATTATAGTGCCCGGTAAAATTGTAAATATAGTAGGTTAATGGTGGCTTCCATAGAAATTTTGGGATTACTAGCTGGTGGGCTGACTACCGCTGCTTTTGTGCCTCAGGTGTATAAAACGTATAAAAGTAAGTCGGCCGATAGTCTTTCCTTAACAATGTTTATGGTATTTTTTGTAGGTATTATTTTATGGCTGATTTACGGTATTTATGTAAATAGTTTAGCAATGATGGTCACAAATAGTATTACGGCCGCATTATCGTTACTGCTAATTTATTTTAAATTGACTTATAAGTAGTTGTATTTTTTATTACTTTTGGGTAAAATAGTTGTTTATGAAACACTTTTACAAGCTTTTTTCTTTTTTATTGCTTTCTTTATTAGGTGTTAATGTTTTTGCACAAGAGCTTTATGTGGGATCTGGTGTTGAATTTCACTTGAAAAAGGATTTAGATTTTACTACAAGTAATACCGTTGTTACACTAGGTTCAACTGGTGTTTTTTCGGTCGAAGCAGGCTCTGTTTGGGGTACTGACCAAGAATACGTAAATGGAAAAGTAGTTGCCTACGGAACTGGAGAAACCAAATTGCCTGTGGGCGATAACGGCGTTTATGCCCCGGTAATGTTAAATCATTCTATAAATTCAGAAGCACAATATTTTAATGCAACACCTACAAGCGGCACAAATGGTACTGATGTTGATGCCGTCTCTGATAAAGAATATTGGGAGTTGAACGGTCAAGGTGTAGTAACCTTGCCTTGGATTCCCGCAAGTGATATTACAACTTTAGTAAATGATAACGGCAGCAAGTTAAGTTCGGTTGCTGTGGTAGGATTAAATGGTGGAGTTTGGAATTTAGTAAGTGCTACAGAAACGAATGTGGTTACTGGAGACCTGTCCAATGGAACAGTTACAACAGATAATGCTAATGAAGTTGTTTTAAGTGGTTTTTCAGAATATACATTTGGGATCGACCACCAAGCAGTATTAGGTATTGACGATTTATTTATTACCAATGATATTCGGATTATTTCAAATCCTATAGATAACGATGCAGAACATATTCAATTTGTTTCAGCTAATCTAGTCAACCTTAAAGTTACCATTTTTGACTTATTAGGTAGAAAAATAAGTAATCAAAAAAATATTTCCGTTTCAAACAATCGTGGTTCAATCATAAAACCAAATTTAAAAAGCGGGATTTACTTATTAAAGTTTGAACACGAAGGTAAAAAAGTAACTAAAAAAATATTAATAAAATAATTTATAGAGTTATGAAAAAAATAATACTATTTATTTTCACAATTATAGCATCTGCTACTTGTTTTGCACAAGTAGGTATTGGCACTACCACTCCTGACGCTTCTTCGGCTTTGGAAATCGAATCAACCGACAAAGGCTTGTTAATACCAAGAATGACAACTGTTCAAAGAGCGGCAATTGCAACTCCTGCGTTGGGTTTATTGGTTTATGATACAGATACAAAATCTATTTGGAATTATGATGGAACTGCTTGGGTAGAAGGTGGTGGTGGAGCAGGTAAATTTGTGGATGGAGCTTCTCCTGAAATTGCTTATTTTGATGGTAGAGTTGGTATTGGAAGAAATGCTTTTTCAGATGCTCATAAACTATGGGTCGAAGGTAAAAAATCAACCGATGGATCAACTACATTAGTAAATGTAAAAGCGATATATGATGGTGCAGGTTCCAATGGATTTACATATGCAAATGCAAATACCGTTGAAAACAATGGTACAGGTACTATTGGATTTGGTATTGGTACTAGAAGCATAATAAAAAATAAAACTGGAGCCACTATTACCACTGCAGAATCGACTTTAGCTGAAATTGAAAATTTTGGGACTATTGATAATGCCTTTACTTCGACAGTAATTATAAGAAATGAAGGAACAATTTCGAAAACATATGGTCAGTATATTTTTTATTATGGTTCAGGCACAACAACTGACTCATATGGTCTTCATATAGACGCCAGTTTTAACAAAGGAACCAATGAAAATTACGCCATACATTCTGCTTCTGATGCCGATTCTTATTTTGAAGGTAGTATTGGAGTAGGAACCAAAAGCCCTCAGCAAAAATTACATGTTAACGGTGTAATGCGTTTAGAGCCTCAAGCTGCAGCACCAACTGGAGCATTAGGAGATATGTATGTCAACTCTACCGACAATAAACTATATTTTCATAATGGCACTGAATGGAAAGAAGTATCATTACTTTAATATTTTTTTGATTGTTTAAATATTTTACTACATTTGTCATAACAAATCAATTATGAATACAATTTTAAATAATACCTGGTGGTGGAATTCTCGAAACGCAAATTCGTGAACTAAACCATTGTATATTTAAATTAAAAATAACAAGGCTTGTCATTCACGACAAGCTTTTTTTATTATGAATAAATTCAAATTAAACACATCGTCAAAAAAAATAATTGCTGATACCATTACACCAGTGAGCGTGTATTTAAAAATTCGCGATCGTTTTCCCAATAGTATTCTGCTCGAAAGTAGTGATTATCATGCTAATGACAACAGTTTTTCATACATCTGTTTTAATCCAATTGCGACCATTAAAGTTGAAAATGAAAAGATTTTTCAGACTTTTCCTGACGGAACAAGCAAAATAATGGAAATTACTAATGAAACAGATGTTCCTACAGAGATTCATAAATTTTCTCAACGTTTTGATGTACAAAAAGATGAAGGTTTTAAATTTATCCATAACGGAATTTTTGGCTACACTGCGTATGATGCTGTTCGGTATTTTGAAGATGTAGAGATTTCAAAGAAGAAAGATTCTATTGTAATTCCTGATATATATTACGCTGTTTATCAGAATATTATCGCGATAAACCATTTTAAAAATCATGCCTATATTTTTGCACATGATTATAACGAAAAAAGCAATATAGAAGATTTGCATCAATTGGTTAAAGCACAGAATTTTACTACATATAAATTTACAAAAGATGGTGAGATTAGTTCTAATTTAACAGATAATGAATATAAGGAGCATGTAGAAATTGCCAAAAAGCATTGTGCTAGGGGTGATGTATTTCAATTGGTTTTGTCCAAAAAATTTAAACAATCTTTTAAAGGAGATGAATTTAATGTCTATAGAACTTTGCGGAGTATTAATCCTTCGCCATACCTCTTTTATTTTGATTATGGTGATTTTAAAATATTTGGTAGTTCCCCTGAAGCACAATTGGTAGTAAAAGATGGGCTAGCAGAAATTCACCCTATAGCAGGGACTTTTAAACGTTCTGGGAATGATGAACAAGATGCTATATTGGCAAAAAAACTATCACAAGACGACAAAGAAAACGACGAACACGTAATGTTGGTGGATTTGGCTAGAAACGATTTAAGCCGTCACGGTAGTCAGGTGAAAGTTGATACATATAGAGAAGTTCAATTCTTTTCTCATGTAATTCATTTGGTAAGTAAGGTTACGGGAAAAAAAGAGAAGAACACTTCTACAATGCAAGTTGTTGCTGACACTTTTCCTGCTGGCACATTAAGCGGTGCACCAAAACATAGGGCGATGCAGCTGATTGAACAATACGAAAAAACAAGCAGGGCTTTTTATGGAGGTGCTATTGGTTTTATGGATTTTGATGGTAATTTTAACCATGCCATTATGATTCGTACTTTTTTAAGCAAGAATCACGAATTACATTGGCAAGCCGGTGCGGGATTAGTATCAAAATCAGACCCAGAAAATGAATTGCAAGAAGTATATAACAAATTAGGAGCATTAACCCATGCCATAGAGTTGGCTGAACGTGTATAGGAATGAAGAAAATATTAGTCATAGATAACTACGATAGTTTTACCTATAATTTGGTACATTATTTAGAAGATTTAGGTTGTGAGGTTACCGTAAAACGAAACGACCAATTGACCTTAGGTGAAGTTGAAGCATTTGATAAGATTGTGCTTTCTCCTGGGCCAGGAATACCCGATGAAGCAGGGCTATTAAAAGAAATTATCAAACAATATGCTCCAACTAAAAGTATTTTGGGAGTTTGTTTAGGACAGCAGGCAATTGGTGAAGTTTTTGGAGGTAAAATCATCAATTTAAAAGAGGTTTATCATGGTGTTGCCACAAATGTTGAACTTACGGTTGATGATGAACCAATGTTTAAAGGTTTAGAAAAAAACTTTGAAGTGGGTCGTTACCACTCATGGGTTGTTGATACTAATTTACCCGATGTGTTAGAAGCCACTTCTTATGACGAAAATGGCCAAATAATGTCGTTAAGACATAAAAAGTACGATGTAAAAGGAGTGCAATATCACCCTGAATCAGTGCTTACCCCAAACGGAAAGCAATTATTGGAAAATTGGTTAAATTCTTAATGTCGAAATATGAAACAATTATTAAATAGATTAATCAATCATGAAACCATTTCAAAAGAAGAGGCTAAAAATGTATTGGTAAACATTTCTAAAGGAGAATACAACCCGAGTCAAATCGCAGCATTTTTAACAGTATATATGATGCGAAGTATTACTGTTGAAGAATTAGAAGGTTTTCGTGACGCATTATTAGATTTGTGTTTAGCAGTTGATTTTTCCGATTATAATACGATTGATTTATGCGGTACAGGTGGTGATGGTAAAAACACATTTAATATTTCTACTTTATCATCTTTTGTAGCTGCAGGTGCAGGAATTAACGTTACCAAACACGGTAATTATGGAGTTTCTTCAGTTTCTGGCTCAAGTAATGTTATGGAATATTTAGGAATAAAATTTAGCAATGAGCAAGATTTTTTAAGAAGGAGTTTAGATGAGACAGGAATTTGTGTTTTACATGCTCCTTTATTTCATCCCGCTATGAAGAATGTAGCACCCATACGAAAAGCATTAGGTGTAAAAACCTTTTTTAATATGTTGGGTCCAATGGTGAACCCAGCATTTCCAAAAAATCAACTTGTAGGTGTTTTTAACTTGGAATTGGCAAGGATGTATAGTTATTTATATCAAAATACAGATAAAAATTTTACAATTTTACATGCTCTAGATGGTTACGATGAGATTTCATTAACTGGAGCTACAAAAACAATAACCAATCATTCAGAGGCAATGTTAAGTCCTGATGATTTTGGAGTACAACCAATTACACCAGAAGAAATATTTGGTGGAAATTCAGTTGAAGAATCCGCCAAGATATTCATGGAAGTAATCAGTGGAAAAGGAACTGATGCCCAAAACAATGTAGTGTCTGCCAATGCTGGAATGGCAATAGCAACCGTTAAAAATTTACAACCAAAAGAAGGGTTTGAATTAGCAAAAGAGTCACTTTTAAGTGGTAAGGGATTAAAAACCTTAAAGAAGTTACAAGCAATTAGCTCTATTTAGCCAAAGGCTACGTAGAATGAGATAGTAAGAACTAAAAAATGACGATACTAGAAAAAATTATAGCAGATAAATACTTAGAAGTTCAACTTCGCAAAGGGGTGTTGCCAGTGTCGCAATTGGAAAAGTCTGTTTTCTTTGAACGTAAAACGATCTCATTAGCAGAAAGATTAAAAGAGAGTAATACGGGAATTATTGCTGAACATAAAAGACGTTCACCATCAAAATCTATCATAAATACTGGTTTTAATGTTTTTGACGTAGCCCGAGGCTATGAAGAGGCTGGAGTATCTGGTATGTCCGTTTTAACAGATGCTAAGTATTTTGGGGGCTCATTAGACGATTTATTATCAGCCAGAGCCAATTGTTACCTGCCTTTGTTGCGAAAAGAATTTATTATTGATGAATATCAATTATTAGTTGCGAAAGCCTATGGAGCAGATGTAGTTTTGTTGATTGCTGCTGTGTTATCACAAAAAGAAATCAAGCATTTTTCTGAATTTGCTAAGAGCCTTGGACTAGAAGTTTTGCTAGAAGTACATAATGAAGAAGAATTGCAAAAATCTATCATGCCTAGTTTAGACATGTTGGGTGTAAATAATAGAAACTTAAAAACCTTTGAGGTAAGTTTAGATAACAGTAAAAAACTAGCCTCCAAAATACCAAATGATTTTGTAAAAGTTTCAGAAAGTGGAATTAGTAGTGTCGAAGCTATAAAAGAATTACAACCTCATGGTTATAAGGGTTTTCTAATTGGTGAAAATTTTATGAAAACCGATGATGCTGGTAAAAGTGCAAAGGAATTTATAGACAAACTGAATTCGAAATAGTACGTCATGCTGAACACGTTTCAGCATCAAATAACAACGAGCGATGCAATTAAGTTATATTTACATAATGACCAATAAATACCGAACCACTTTTTATATAGGCGTAACTTCTAATTTAATGGAACGTGTAAATAATCATGCAGAAGGTTTAGGGTCTAAATTCACGAAAAAATATAATCTAACGGATTTTGTGTATTTTGAAGAATTTACAGACGTTAACTTAGCGATAAAAAGAGAAAAACAATTAAAAAATTGGCATCACGATTGGAAAGTAAATTTGATAAAAGAGAAAAATCCTAATTTGGAAACAATTAGTGTAATGCGACCCTTAACTAAATTCAGGGTTACGTAAACGAAAAAATATGAGGTTGAAAATTTGTGGGATGAAATATCATGAGAATATAATTGAGGTTGCTGCATTGCAACCTGATTATATGGGCTTTATATTTTATGATAAATCACCACGAAATTTTGAAGGTACTTTACCTGATTTAGCAAAGACGATTAAAAAAGTAGGGGTTTTTGTAAATGCTAGTATTGATGAGGTTATTAGTAAAATAGAAAGATATAACCTTCAAGCTGTTCAATTACATGGAGAAGAATCACCTGAATTTTGCAAGGCTCTCAAGCGTCACCCTGAATTTATTTCAGGGTCTGTGTTAGAAATCATCAAAGTATTCTCCATAAAAGATAAATTTGATTTTAGCATTCTAAAACCATATGAATCCGTTTGTGATTATTTTCTGTTCGATACCAAAGGAAAAAACCCAGGCGGAAATGGTTATACTTTTAATTGGAGTGTTTTAAGAGATTACCCATCTACAAAACCGTATTTTTTAAGTGGTGGAATTGGTTTGGAAGAAATAGAAAAGTTAGAAACATTTTTAAAAAGCGATGCATCCAGACATTGTCAAGTAATAGACGTAAATAGTAAATTTGAAATAGAAGCAGGATTAAAAGATGTTGAGAAGCTAAAAAAGTTTACGGACTTATTAAATATAGAATGAAAACAGTAAAACTTAGAACATTTGGAAATTATAAAATATCACCTAATGCAGTAAAAGGAGTTCCGATTGCCAAAACTGATTATGATAAGAAGAAGTTCATAAATAAATTAAAAAGGGAGGATTCTGGGGTTCTTTTAGCAATTAATCCTGGGACAAAAGAGTTAGACTTTCTACTCCAGATTACTGATGGAGAAGATATTTTTGCTTCAATGTTTTATGAACCAATTTTAACTTTTTTTACTCAAGCATATGATACTTATAATGGTGCCAAGAAAGCTAAATTGGACTTTAGGGTTGAACATGATACTTCGGAAATTAAAATTGTAAATACTCATGACTTCTCCGTTTTTATGCAATTAAAATTAAATTCCATTATAATGCTTCAAACATCGATAGAAGCTTTTATGAATTCTGTTATTCCTGAAGGTAAACTATTATATAAAAATGAAGAGAAAACTAAAAAACAAATTGAAAAAGAACTATCATTTAAAGATAAACTTAGATTTTTAAGTGATGAATTGACTGATGTGAATTTTAACATTAACGAAAAAGAAGATAAATTAATTTATGATTCTCTTTTGAATCTCAATAATATAAGAAAAGAGTTGGTACATATGAAAACTAATAGAGAAGAAATGTTTGAATCATTTATAGAATCTTTGCGAAATGCTCTTGGGTTCGATCTAGAAAAACAGTTTGTGTACTGCATAAACTTCATTAATAAAATAAAACCTAATTATATTGAATTAATTGATAAGAATGAGTTATAATATTGATAATAAAGGCTATTATGGTGAATTTGGTGGAGCATATATTCCAGAAATGCTCTATCCAAACGTAGAAGAGTTACGCCAAAACTATTTAAAAGTAATGGCTGAAAGTGATTTTCAAAAAGAATTTCAGCAGTTGCTAAAAGATTATGTGGGCAGGCCATCGCCATTGTACTTTGCAAAACGATTATCAGAAAAATACAACACAAAAATTTATTTAAAACGTGAAGATTTAAACCATACGGGTGCACACAAAATCAATAATACCATTGGGCAAATTTTGATGGCAAAAAGACTGGGTAAAAACCGAATTATTGCGGAAACTGGTGCGGGTCAACATGGTGTGGCTACGGCTACAGTTTGTGCGTTAATGGGTTTGGAATGTATTGTGTATATGGGCGAGATTGATATTGCTCGTCAAGCTCCAAATGTTGCCCGAATGAAAATGTTGGGAGCGACAGTTATACCAGCTTTATCAGGAAGTAGAACCCTAAAAGACGCCACAAATGAAGCCATACGTGATTGGATTAACAACCCTGTTGACACACATTATATTATTGGTTCAGTGGTTGGGCCGCATCCATATCCGGATATGGTAGCTCGTTTTCAAGCAGTAGTTTCGGAAGAAATACAATGGCAATTAAAAGAGAAAGAAGGGATAACTAAACCTGATTATGTTATTGCTTGTGTTGGTGGAGGTAGTAATGCCGCTGGAGCCTATTATCATTATTTAGAAGACACGGATGTAAAATTGATTGCTGTTGAAGCAGCAGGTTTAGGTGTTGACTCTGGTGAGAGTGCTGCAACTTCAGTGTTAGGTAAAGAAGGAATTATTCATGGAAGTAAAACCTTATTGATGCAGACTAATGACGGACAAATAACTGAGCCGTATTCTATTTCAGCGGGATTGGATTATCCTGGTGTAGGACCAATGCACGCACATTTATATAAATCGGGAAGAGCGGAGTTTATTTCTGTTACTGATGATGAAGCCATGCAAGCTGGATTAGAATTAAGTAAATTGGAAGGGATTATTCCTGCAATTGAAAGTTCGCATGCGTTAGCGGTTTTTGAAAAGAAAAAGTTTAAAAAGGATGATGTGGTTGTCTTAAGTTTGTCTGGGCGTGGTGATAAAGATTTGGAAACATATATCAACTATTTTGAATTGTAAAATGTACCCGACCTGCAAGGTTTTCAAAACCTTGTAGGTCTGTTAATAAAAATGCAATATGAACAGAATAAATCAAAAATTAAAAGAAAACAAACGTTTACTTTCTATATATTTTACAGCAGGTTATCCTAATTTGGAAGATACCGTAACCATTATCCAAAACCTGGAAAAATCAGGTGTGGATATGATCGAAATCGGTTTGCCGTTTAGCGATCCTCTTGCGGATGGCCCAACAATACAGGCCAGTTCTACCCAAGCTCTAAAAAATGGAATGACAAGTGAAATTTTATTCGAACAACTTAGAAGCATCAGAAAATCAGTAAATATTCCTTTATTAATTATGGGATATTTTAACCCAATATTACAATATGGTGTTGAAAAGTTCTGTGCAACATGTGAAGGTATTGGTATTGACGGAATGATAATTCCAGATTTGCCTGTAGATGTTTATAACGAAAAATACAAGTATATCTTTGAGAAACACGGTTTAATAAATGTATTTTTAATTACACCACAAACTTCTAGTGAACGCATCCGTTTTATTGATTCTATTTCAAACGGATTTATTTATATGGTTAGTAGTGCCAGTGTTACGGGTAGCCAATCGGGTTTTGGTAAGGAACAGACAGAATATTTTGAACGTATTGAAAAAATGAATTTAAAGAATCCGCAAGTTATTGGTTTTGGTATTTCTGAAAATAAAACGTTTACACAAGCTACCAACCATGCTAAAGGAGCAATTATTGGATCGGCATTTATAAAACATTTGACAAGTTTTGGTGTAGATAGTGTTAATAAATTTGTTAGCAATATTTTAAATAGTTAACTCCAATTAAATCAACCCATTAAGATTTTTTGTACTTTTGCCAAATAAAATTTGTTCAAATAACTCTAAAACTAATTATCAAAATGGGCATAAAAAAATTATTAAGCTTGCTGCTTTTTGCCCCTATCTTTCTTTTTACAATAACTGGTTCTGGTCAATTGGAACTAAATGATTCAGAAGATTTCTTAAAAACAACTGACACCATTCCTAAAAAAAACCTTGAGAATAAGGTAACCAATTTAGAAAAAAGAGCCTTAAAAATCTTTCCTAATCCTGTAAAAGAAGTTCTGATTATTGGTACTTTAAATGCTAAAAGTGATGCTGTAAATACGGTTCATATTTTTAACAACCTAGGTCAGCTTGTACATCAAAATTCTTCAATAGCGACTGAAAATAATCAGATTAAAATTAAAACCGAAAGCCTTAAACCTGGTGTTTATTACCTTAAGGTTAATAAAGGAAGTATTTCTAAGTTTATTAAGATATAGCCACAACTATAATTCCCAAAAAAATAGTTCAATACCAAATACTTTTTTAGGTACGATATTTGCTATCTTTACGCCTAGATGAAACTCAAAAAATTCTCCTTACGGAGCAGAATCTTTTTTGCTATGATCCTATTGGTGGTTATAGCTTCTATTTTGATTGCACTGACTGCTATTTATCAGTATAACGAGCAGACCAAAGATTATCATGAAGATCGTTTGTTGCGTAAAGAAAATGCAGTTAAGGCCAGTATCGATATTGAATTGCAGCGTAGAACTACTTTCCCAGTAGAAGAGAAATATTTGCATTCAATATTTAAAGATAAAATTTATGATATTTCTGACATAAATCAGTTGGATATTATGATTTTCAACTTGGCTGGTGAACTACAAATTAGCTCTTCATCTGATTTTACAGAGGATACCACGGAGCATAAAATATCTCAGAGAGTGTTAACTCAATTGGCCGAAAGCCCAAACCATAGAGTAGTTGTTGAAGATCAAACTCCAAGCGGTATAAAATATAAATCATCTTACACTTATTTTAATGATAGAAAGTTTAAGCCTGTAGGAATTTTGCACGTTCATTATTTAAAAGACAACTCCTTTCAACAAGAAGAGCTTAAGGAATTTTTATCACGATTGGCTTTTGTCTATTTGTTTATGTTGCTTATAGCGATTGGTATTGCTTATTTTGTTTCTAAATACATAACACAGTCAATAAAAACCGTAAGCGAAAAAATGGCAAAAACGGCTTTGGGAAAGAGTAATGAAAAAATTATTTTAGATAATGCCAGTTTAGAAATTTACAATTTGGTCAATGCCTATAATGATATGGTTGATGAACTTGAAGATAGTGCTCTTAAATTGGCAAAAAGCCAGCGTGAACAGGCTTGGCGTGAAATGGCAAAACAAGTAGCACATGAAATTAAAAATCCGCTGACCCCAATGCGGCTAACGGTTCAGAGTTTTGAACAACGTTTTGATGCTAAAGATCCTAACATAAAATCTAAAATTCATGAATTTAGTAATTCCCTAATTCAGCAAATAGATACCATGAGTTCTATAGCTTCGGCATTTTCTAATTTTGCTGAAATGCCCAAGCAAAATAGTGAAAGCTTAAATGTTGTTGAAGTTGTAAAACTAGCATTAGATATTTTTAATGAAGATGATGTCCATTATTTTCATGAAGATAATGAAATTGTAGCTAAATTAGATAAAACACAATTAATTAGAGTTGTTACCAATTTGATTAAAAATGCGGTTCAATCAACTGAAAATAAAGAAGACGCAAAAATTGAAGTAAGGGTGGCTGAGGAAAACGAAAAGGTTATTATTACTGTTGCGGATAATGGTTTGGGAATAGATGAAGAAGTGAAAAATAAAATTTTTGAACCTAAATTTACTACAAAATCGAGCGGCATGGGCTTGGGCTTGGCAATGGTAAAAAATATTGTTGAGGCTTATGACGGAAATATTACCTTTGTATCAGAATTAGGAGTTGGTTCGGTCTTTACCGTTACCATTCCAAAAAATTAAAAACATGTCTTACAACAATATTCTAATTGAGCAAGAAAGTAAAATTGCTACAATTACTGTAAACCGTCCAAGTAAATTAAATGCTCTAAACAAAGAAACGCTTTCGGAATTGCATAACGCTTTTTCTATGGCTGATTCAGATGAAGATATTCGCGTTATTATTTTAACAGGTAGCGGAGAAAAAGCTTTTGTCGCTGGGGCGGATATTGCCGAATTTGCCGATTTTGATGTTAAACAAGGTTCTCAATTAGCAAAAGACGGACAAGAATTGGTTTTCAATTTTATAGAAAATTTATCTACTCCGGTAATTGCAGCTATCAATGGTTTTGCTCTTGGGGGTGGACTAGAATTGGCAATGGCTTGTCATTTTAGAATTGCCTCTGATAATGCTAAAATGGGTTTGCCAGAAACCAGTTTAGGTGTTATTCCGGGCTATGGAGGCACCCAACGTTTGCCACAATTAGTTGGTAAGGGTAAAGCTATGGAAATGATTATGACTGCTAGGATGATTAATGCCGACGAAGCCTTAAAAGTTGGCTTGATAAATTATAATGTAACTCAAGAAGAATTATTGCCATTGGCCGAAAAATTAGCGAATAAGATTATACAAAATTCCCCTCTGGCAATTGCTTCTGCCATAAAAGCTGTAAATGCTGGATTTAAAGAAGGCACTAATGGTTATAATAAAGAGATTAAGCAATTTGGAAAATGTTTTGGTACAGATGATTTTACAGAAGGTACTACTGCATTTTTGGAAAAGCGAAAAGCTAATTTTTAGTAATAGTAAACTACAAACCTTTTGAAACCATTTTCTAAAATAGCTGTAATTCTAATTTCATTTTTATTTTTTAATGTGGGAGAAGGTTATGCTCAAGATGTTAAAGATAATTTTAAAGAATATAATAGACTTGGCGATTCTGTAGCTAAGCACAGAAAAGATAATTCCCGTTTGGCAATTGAGTTCGCTAAAAAACAATTGCAATTAGCAGAAAAATATAAGGACACAACTAAGATTATAATTGCGTTACATGAAATTGGCAGAAACACTCAATTTATTGCAGAGTTTAAGGAGTCTGTAGTATATTTTAAAAGAGAGTTAGGTTTATTAAAGCGTTTTGATATTAAAAAAGATACGTTATTTGATAATATTTCAAAGTATACACAAATTGAAGTCTTAGCTCAATTAGGTCAAAACTATGCTACACTTGGTCAAATTAAAAAAGCCTTTAGCACCTATGATGAGTGTGTAAAAATAGCCCAAAGAGAAAATTTAGAGTTTTACAAAGCAATAATGCCAACAATTATTGCCGATTTGCATTATACTATAGGTAACTATAAAGAGGCTTTAGCAAGACATAAAGAATCTTTTAACGGACTGAAGTCTGTAGATGATATAACTGAAAACACTAGGATTTATAATAGTGGAGCTATAATTCTCTCTATGAGTAACACCTACTTAAAGTTAAATGAAAAAGATTCGGCACTTTGGGTATTAGATAAGGGCGTAAAAGAGAAATTAGACACGCTAGAGCTATCTATTAAAACAAGTTTCAAAGCCCAACGCGGTAAAGTTTACCTAGAAAAAAAAGAATTTGAGAAAGCTCTTATTTATTTAAAAGAAGCAGAAAAAATAGCTTATCGATATGATTCGGTTTTAGCACCAGCTATGGTTAGCCTACCACTAGCAGAAACCTATTATAACCTAAGAAATTACGATAATGCAATTACTACTTTAGAAAAAGGGATTGACGTAAAGAAACAAAGAACCAAAGAAATTTACCTTACAGAAGACTATAAGTTATTGGCAAAAATTTATAAGGAAGTAGGTAATCTAGAGAAATCAAATGAAAATTTTGAGAAATACATATTAAATCAAACTGCTTTAGAAAAGAGTAAAGACACTATTTCTTCAACATTTCATGCAAAGCAGTTATCAAATTTAGAAAGAGAGAAATCATCTCAAAAGAATAAATTTTCCTTAGTGGTGGGTTTAGTGTCTCTAGTAGCACTGGGTTTGCTGTTTTTGGTTCTTTATCTTTTTAAAGAGAAAAAGAAAAACGCTATAAAATTTAAAAATTTAGTAGTGAAAACAAATCAGGATAGTGCTGCTAAACTTGAAATTATTGATACAAAAGATAG
Organism: Aureibaculum sp. 2308TA14-22; assembly: GCF_040538665.1. NCBI lineage: Bacteria > Pseudomonadati > Bacteroidota > Flavobacteriia > Flavobacteriales > Flavobacteriaceae > Aureibaculum > Aureibaculum conchae. Next base: position 2,940,612 of record NZ_JBEWXT010000001.1, on the reverse strand, counting down.
TGTATTAGAAGAAAAAGTTTCAGCAGAAGTAAACCAAGAGACTACCGAACAAATTTTATCTGGTCTTCAAAAATTAAAAGAACAAGAATACTTTTTAAAACAGGAATGTAATTCATATAACGTTGCAAAAAAAATAAAGACAAATACATCCTACCTTTCTAAAGTAATTAATTCGCATTTTGAAAAAAACTTTAATACCTATATCAATGATTTGAGAATTAATTATGCTGTTTTACGATTAAAAAACGACAGTAGGTTTCGTTCATTTTCCGTTCAATCTATTGCTGAAGAGTTGGGTTATAAAAGTGCAGATTCTTTTACAAAATACTTCAAATTACGTACAGGTTTAAATCCTTCTTTTTACATAAAACAATTAAATTCTCTTTCTTAAAATTCTTTCTTTAACCCCAAATTTATAAATTTAGGGTTGCTATACTTCTTACTTATACTAATTGCACAAATCATTGTTAATTATTTGAATGTCAATTTTTTAACGCTTAAAAATTAACCCTATTTTTCTAAAACTAGGTTAGCTTTGCTTGTTTTACATTTTTTTTAGAAGGTTATTTGTTTCAGAAATCATTGAGAAATTAGTAGCTCAAAAATGTAATATTATGATAAACAAGAACACTTATGTAAAAACAGGAATTATAATACTTGTATTGGTTTTAGTTGCTGTATTTGTAAATGGATTTTTAGATGGCTATCAAGATGCCGCAGACAAGTCAATACTAATTACCGAAGTATTAGAAGATAATTGTGATTGTAAAGAGGTGAGTCAATTAATCTATGCAAAAGGATTACAACTTGGAAAAGATGGAATTTCTACCGAAAAAGCTGAATACGAATTAATAGACTGTAATTATAAGTCAATAGAAGAAGAAGCTATTCGTATTAATAAAATCTTAAAAAAAGAAGTAAAAGATTTTGCAACATTTGATTTGTTAACACTAGAGTTTAGCAATAACTTAAATCGCGAGACCGTAACTATAAAAAATGGTGTCATCCAATAATTAATTTAAAACTCAAAAAAATGATAGTAGTAGTAATAGAAGTAATCGTTAAAATAATTGAGGCAGTTATATTTTAAGACAAGTATTTCAGAGTACTTAATTCTTTAAGAATATACCTCTATAAAACAAAGAATAATTCATATTTTTAACATCCAAAACTAAATACCATGCACTTTTTAAAATACGAACTAAACAAAAACTATATTATGAAAACAAAAAAAATATTTTTATTAGTACTTGTACTTTTTTCGTTACAAGTATTTAGCCAACAAAGTAATGTACCGATAATTGACCGTGAAATATTTTTCGGAAATCCTGAAATATCTGCCGGTCAGTTGAGCCCTGATGGGCAATGGATATCTTTCCTTAAAGAATATGATGGCATTATGAACATTTGGGTGAAAAAATTTGATGAATCTTTTGATAAGGCAAAACCATTGACTAATAACGAAAGACCCATTGGTGGATACTTTTGGACCTATGATAGTAAAAATATCTTATTCGTTAAGGACAATAAAGGTGACGAAAACTATAATATTTATGGAGTAAAACCCGATGCTGTAGCTGATGAAGCAACAGGTGTGCCATCATCAAAAAACTTAAGCCCAATGAAAGATGTAAGGGTTCAAATTTTTCAGGTAAGTAGAAAAAATCCAAATGAAATAATGGTTGGTATTAATGATCGCGATAAAGCATGGCACGATTTGTACAAGCTAGATATAAATACAGGTAAATTAGAGTTGTTATATAAAAATGAAAATAGAATTACCGGATGGAATTTTGATTGGGATGAAAATCCCCGTTTAGCCTACAGAACCAATGAAGCTGGTTTTTCAGAAATTCATCGAATTGATGGCGATAATAAATTCACAAAAATATATGAAACAAACTTACAAGAAAGTGCTTATGTAGCGGGTTGGAATAAAGATAATACCAAAATGTATTTGGTGTCTAATAAAGGCGATGTTAACTTTTCTACATTGTACACTATGGATCCGAAAACGCTAAAAATTGAAAAAATTGAAAGTGACCCAAAAAACAAAGTAGATTTTGGAGGATTATTTTTAGAAAACAATACACGTGAAATAATATACACGGCTTATACTTATGATAAAAGTGAAATTCTTTGGAAAAATAAGAAATGGGAAAAGATGTACAATTACCTTAAGGGTAAATTTAAAGGCAAAGAGTTAGGTATTACCAGTTCTACGGCAGATTATAAGCAGATGTTGATTTCTGTTAGTAGTGATAATTCTGCTTCCGCAACTTATTATTTTAATTGGGATACTAAAAAATTAGTTCATCAATATACTCCAAGACCACGCTTAAAAGAGGTAGAGAAATACTTAGCTAAAATGGAACCAGTTTCTTACAAAAGTAGTGATGGATTGGAAATTCCAGGATATTTAACCGTTCCTGTGGGTGCAGAAAAGAAGAATTTACCAATGGTGGTTTTAGTGCATGGTGGACCAAAAGGGCCAAGAGATTACTGGGGTTATAATCCTTATGCCCAGATTTTGGCAAACAGAGGTTACGCTGTTTTACAACCAAACTTTAGAGCAAGTGGAGGTTATGGTAAGGCATTTTTAAATGCTGGTGACAGACAATGGGGTAAATTAATGCAAGATGATATTACATGGGGCGTAAAACATTTTATTGCAGAGGGTATTGCAGATAAAGATAGAGTGGCCATTATGGGTGGAAGTTATGGTGGTTATGCAACGTTGGCCGGTTTGGCTTTTACACCTGATGTTTATGCTTGTGGTGTTGATATTGTTGGACCAAGTAACTTGTTTACACTACTAGAGTCTATACCAGCATATTGGGAATCTTTTAGAAAAAGTTTGTATGAAATGACTGGCGATCCTGAAACAGAAGAAGGAAAAAAACTAATCAAAGAGGCTAGCCCATTATTTCATGCCGATAAAATAACAAAACCTTTGTTAATTATTCAAGGAGCTAATGACCCTAGAGTTAAACAGGCAGAGAGTGACCAAATAGTTGTTTCTATGAGAGACTCTGGAAAGGATGTTGAATATATCTTGGCAGACGATGAAGGTCATGGTTTTAGAAAGCCAAATAATAATATGGCAATGTGGGTAGCTATTGAGAAGTTTTTAGCCAAACATTTAGATGGACGTTATCAAAAAGATATGACTGAGGAAGTGGCTAAACGTCTTAAAGAAATTACACAAGATGTTTCTAAAGTAGTTTATAAAAAGGCTGAAAAAGTTAGTGTTGCCAAAACATTGCCTGAATTGAGTGATGATTTAGTAGCGTCAACAAATCAATATGATGTAACCGTTGAAGTGCAAGGTCAAAAAATACCCATGCAATCTACCAGAGAAATTAAAAAAGAAGGAACACAATGGGTTGTTAAAGATGCGTCAACATCTGCCATGGGTAATACAGAAGACGTTATTTATTTAGAAAACATGGCACCTGTAAAAAGAATTATTAAGCAAGGAGGTCAAACTTTTGAAATTAATTACTCAAATGATAAAATTTCATTGACTATGATGGGTAAAACCACTGAATTTCCTTTAGATGGAGCTTTCTTGACAAATGGTGCGGGATATGATTTACTGGTGGCACGTTTACCATTAGCAGAAGGATATGAAACTTCTTTTTATAATTTAGATATGATGTCTCAAAAACTAAAGACAATGAAGTTAAGCGTTGTTGGGAAAGAGAATAATAAATGGAAAGTAAACATTTATAATGTAGAAAATGAAAAAGAGCTAACCACAATGTTGGTTAATGCTGACAAAAAAATGGCGAGTAAAATTGAGCAGGTTATACCAGCTATGGGCAATGCAAAAATTACTACCTCTTTAAAATAAGGTTTAACATATTAAAAGTGGGATTTCCATATTGGTTTTCCCACTTTATTATCAATGAAATTTTCTAATAATTTTAAAAATGAGAAAACAAATAATAACAATATTTACAGCATTGTGCTTATTGATTACTAGTGCAAACGCACAAGAAACCAACAGTCTGCTATGGAAAGTAGAAGGGGATAATATTCAAACTTCCTATATTTTTGGTACAATACATTTATTACCAAAAAAAGATTTTTCAATGCATCAAAAAGTAAAAGATGCTTTTGCCGAAACAGACGAAATCTACTTAGAGCTAGATATGGATAGTCCAGAAATGATGCAAGAAATGATGAAACAGATGATGATAGAAGAACAAGACCTTTTATCAAACCATGTAGATTCTACTGAGTATAAACTTTTAGATAATTATTTAAAAGAAAACGTAGGTTTAGGTTTTGCTCAATTTAACAGGTTTAAGCCGCTGTATATGTCCTCAACGATTATGACTTCAATGGTTGGAAAAAATGTTGCCAGTTATGAAGTTACATTTGTCGGTATGGCTAAAGAAGCAAAAAAAGAATTGAAGGGGTTGGAAAGCGTAGCAGATCAAATGTCTGTATTTGATAGTATTCCTTATGAAGAGCAGTTAGACGAATTAGTAGAGATGCTTAATGATCCTAAAGAGACTAAAGAGCTTTATGGAAAGATGGTAGAAAAGTATAAATCAGAAAATATTAATGATCTTTTTGATTACATGGATGATTTTTTTGATAATGATAAAGAAATGATTGATAAATTACTTTACAATAGAAATGAAAACTGGGTAAAAGAAATACCAAAAATTTCTAAAGACAAAAAAGTGTTTTATGCAGTGGGAGCAGGACATTTAGGTGGTGAAAAGGGAGTTATTCAACTACTAAAAAAAGAAGGTTATAAAGTGACACCAGTAATGGAGTAAAAAATAATAGATGATAAAGACCAATAGGATACTATTTCTGTTGGTCTTTTTTTTGCTATAATCATTTATAGAAATCGTTAAACCTTACCATTCCATTCCCCAAAAAATTGTTCCAAATAATCTTCCATAAATTTATGTCGCTTTTTAGCGAGTTTTTGCCCTGTTTTGGTGTTCATTTTGTCTTTTAGTAGCAATAATTTTTCATAAAAATGGTTGATTGTAGGAGCGGTTGACTTTTTATATTGCTCTTTGGTCATATTTAAATTGGGTTTAATGTCGGGATTGTAAATCTCCCTATTTTTAAAACCACCATAGTTAAAGCAACGTGCAATGCCAATGGCTCCAATAGCATCTAACCTGTCAGCATCTTGTACAATTTCTAACTCAATAGAAGTAAACCTATTTTGGGTTGTAGAAAGTGATGACTTAAAAGAAATATTCTCAATAATTTTAACTACATGCTCAATAATTAAGCTGTCTATATTCTGTTTAAAAAGAAATTCGCGTGCAATTTTTGGCCCAATAGTTTCATCACCTTTATGGAATTTGGCATCAGCAATATCATGCAATAAAGCCCCGAGGGCAACAATAAAATCATCTGCTTTTTCAGTTTTGGCAATCAATTTGGCATTGTTAAATACCCTTTCGGTATGAAACCAATCATGTCCTCCTTCTGCACCAATTAATTTTTCTTTCACAAAGTCAATTGTATTAGAAATAATTTGATTTTTATTCATACTGTATGTTAGAATATACTGTGGTTACAAGATTATCACAATTCTCAGCACCAAAATTGTAGAGTTCAGATTTTGGAATCAAATCAAATAAATTTTCTCTTATTTTAAGTTTAGCTCTGTGTAATCTAACCTTAACATTAGATTCAGATATTTTCAAACAGTCGGCAATATTCGAAATTGACATATCCTCTATTTCACGTAGAATATAAACTGTTTTGTATTTTGGTTCTAATTGATCTATAACTTTTTCTAACAATTCTTTAACCTCTTCTATAATAATTTTATTTTCTGGATTATTTTGTTGATGATTAAAGAGTTTTATGACTTGTTTATCAATTTCTTCAGTACCACTATCTTTTAAAGAAACCTGTTTGTTTTTTGCTTTTAATTTTGCTAACGATTCGTTAATTCCAATTCTAATTAACCAAGTGGAAAAAGAGGAATTACTTTTAAACTTTCCTAAATTTTCATAAGCTTTAAGATAGGTATTTTGCATAGCGTCTTGAATATCTTCATGTTTAAGGAGATAAGACCTAATAACTCTATATAATTTTAGATTATTTCTTCTCAATAATAGTTGATAAAGTGGTTTTTCACCACTCAATATTCGGTTAATAATATCGATATCGCTGATGTTTGAAAAATCTTCTGTTTTAACATATTTCATAGCTAATATTTAAATTTTTAACATTATGTTTGAAAAAAGGCAAAAATTTTGTAACCTTTTGGAGGAAAATTTATCTAAACGAATAGAATGTTTAATGATTGTTAATTTTTATTGCAATCTAAAAATAGTAAATAATATTAATTTAAACTCTAGAAATTATGAAAACCTTTTTTAAAATGTTAATGCTTATTGTAGTTTCACTATTTATTTATAGTTGCTCCAGCAGTAGTGAAGATGATATTATTGATCCAGGGGATAAAAAAATTACATATAATGCGAATGTAAAACCCATAATGAGTTCTAGTTGTACAGGTTGTCATGGAAATCCAACTTCTAATGGAGCCCCATTTTCATTAACTACTTATGATGAGGTAAAGGGTAGAGCAAATTCGGTACTTGCGGCTATGTCGGCTGGTAGGATGCCAAAATCAGGGAAATTACCTCAAGCAACTATAAATGTTATAGATCAGTGGATTAAAGATGGATTATTGGAAAAATAGAATATTAGTATTGGTAATTTTCTGTACTTTTTTCTCAACAAATATCTTGTTTGCACAGGATAAATACATTGATAAAAAAGGGCAAATTACTTTTGAGGCTTCTGAAAAAGCATTTGAAGAAGTTAAGGCGGTTAATAAATCTACCACAGTAATTTTAGATACGGAAACTGGTAAAATTGCTTCGGTAGCTCTTGTTAAAGAGTTTCGATTTAAAAATGCCTTAATGGAAGAGCATTTCAATGAAAATTATGTTGATTCAGATACGTATCCAAAGGCTAAATTTTCTGGTGATATAATTAATTTTAATTTAGAAGAATTATCTGAAGTTAGAAAAGATTTTAATCTAAAAGGGAGTTTAGAATTTCACGGTAAAGTGAAAGAGGTAAATTCAACAACTTCAATTTCTATGAATGATAATGTTATTTCATTAACAGGTAGTTTTGTAGTTACACCACAAGATTTTGAAATTGATATACCTAGTATTGTCCGTAATAAAATTACCAAGGAAGTTAATGTTAGTTTTGATTTTCAATTGAAAAAGAAATGAAACATAAAATAGTAGTTTTCATTTCAATTTTAATTATTGTGGCAGGAATTCTTACCTATAATTATATTTATAAAGAACATAGAAATATAGCGGAAGAAGAGGCTTTGTTTTCTGATAAGGCTTTGAATTTTCATTCTAATTTTGTTAAAAATACAGATAGATTTAACACAAAACATTTAGACAAAGTAGTTGAAATAGAAGGTAAAATAACCGAAATAGATGAAACCAGTTTAGTATTAGATGATAAGGTATATGTGTTGTTTAAAGATACTCTAAATGCTCAAATTATATTAAAGAGCACTCAAACTGTAAAAGGGAGATACGTTGGTTATGATGATTTATTAGAAGTGCTAAAAATTGATCAAGCTACTATTATAGATAAATAGAAACTAAACTTTATATAATGCAAAAACTACTACTATTTATATTTTTATTACCTGTATTATCCTTTTCTCAAGAAGATTTACTCGATGAGATTGATACTCTTGCTACAGACAACCAGTTTGAAAACGCAGCGTTTAAAGGATTAAAGATTGTTAATTTTGAATCGACAAAATTGGCGTATGACAAACAATTATATTTGGTGGTTTCGCACCGATTTGGTTCGGTAAAAACCGGGATTGAAGACTTTTTTGGATTAGACCAAGCGGTAACGCGATTAAACTTTATCTACGGAATAAGTGATGCGGTTAATATTGGAATCTCTAGAAGTTCATATCAAAGAACTTATGAAGGGTCGTTAAAATACAGGCTGGTCAGGCAAAAAAATAATGGATTTCCCTTTACCATTGTTGGTTATAATAGTATGACTGTAAATACTAGTTTAAGTAAGGATGTTTTCCCGAGATTAGAATTTAAGCACCGATTAGCTTATGTCTCTCAAGTATTAATTTCAAGAAAACTTAACAATAATTTTTCTTTGCAGCTAATGCCAACTTTTTTTTACGAAAATTTAGTAAAAATTGACGGGCAAAGTAATTCACAATATGTTTTGGGTCTAGGCGGAAGACATAAATTAACCAAAAGATGGTCTGTTAATATAGATTACGGACTCCATTTAAACAGGATAGAAAACGCTCCTTTTAAGAATCCCTTATCTATAGGTTTTGATTTGGAAACTGGAGGACATGTGTTCCAATTACATTTTACGAACGCACAACCTATGAATGCCAATGGGTTTTTAGGAGAGGGTATAGGCGATTGGGGTGAGGGAGATGTCTTTTTTGGGTTTAACCTTTCAAGAGTATTTTAATCTAAAAAACCTGTTTCAACTACTTAATTGCTGGCTCTACCCATTTAAACTGAAATGAGTTTTCAGGAATTTTTATACGCTCAGCCAAACGCAACATTCTTGCAGGAAGACGGACTAAATAATCCCGTGCTTTTTCAGCTTCATCAGAAAGGTTAGTAATTTTTTCTATTTCCCATCGCTTTATCAGTTTATCCAAAATATCAACATAATCTAATGATGTATAGACACCAATACGTTGTGCAGTATTAGAAAATTCTTCAAAAGCTGTACTTATTTTTTCTCCGGATTCTCTTAAAAATTGAGCAGGCATAACAATTTTTCGCTTCATCATATATTCAAAGGCCATCATCATTTGACTAGGGTCAACTTTAAAAATTCGCTCCACAAAATCCGCATACGCATTGTGATGACGCATTTCATCGCCTGAAATAATACGGCACATTTTTGCCAATTGCTTGTTGCCTTTCTTTTTAGCGATTTTTGCCACACGATTGTGAGACACATAAGTTGCCAATTCTTGAAAACTGGTATATACAAAGTTTTTATAAGGATCTCTATCGGTGCCAATGTCAAAACCATCAGTAATTAAATGTTGTGTGGTTATTTCAATTTCTCTCATATTTACCCTTCCTGACAGGTAAAGGTATTTGTTTAAAACATCTCCATGACGGTTTTCTTCTCCAGTCCATTGACGTACCCATTTTCCCCAAGGATTTGTTTCAACTTGATCTACACCTTCAACATCCATTAGCCAAGATTCGTAAGTTGGTAAAGCCTCTTCTGTAATCATGTCACCGACCAAAACTACCCAGAAATCATAAGGTAATTCTTTAGCCAATTCACGAATTTCTGTAACTTCATCAAAAAAAGTATCACTTTCAGAATCTGGTAAAAAATCAGAAGGTTGCCAAATAGTATCTATAGGAATTAAATATTTTTGAATAAGAGCATCAACGTCTTTTTCCAAAAACTGCATTACTTCTAATCTTTTATTTTTTAATGACATTAACTGTTTTTTTGAGATGAACACCATTCTTAATGGTGGTTTCAATTTGATTTAATAAGGCTTCACTATCCGTAAAGGTAGCAATTTTTACTGGTTTATGTACAGTAAAAGTCATATGCGTGCCAATGCCCATAGGAAATTTTCCATAACGTACTGTTTTCCAAGAATTATTGATAGAAATTGGTACAACGGTAGCGTTAGGTATTTCTTTAAACAGAGTTAGTAGTCCTCTTTTTTGAAAGTCTTTTGGCACACCATTTTTACTTCTTGTGCCTTCTGGAAAAATGACTGCGGCCCAATTATTATTTTTTACAGATGATGCAAATTCCTTTATTGCCGTAATGGCTTGTCTTGGATCTTTTCTATCAATCAAAGCTGAACCTCCATGTCGTAAATTATAAGATACGCTCGGTATGCCCTTGCCCAATTCAACTTTACTAATAAATTTAGGATGATGCTTACGCATGTACCATATTATTGGTGAAATATCGTACATGCTCTGATGATTTGAAACTATTATTAAAGGCTGATTATTTTCTATATTATGCGGATTAGTAAAAGTAAAACGTGTACCTAAAATATTAAGACATCGTAATAAAAAAAATTGAAAAACATCAACACTTTTCTTTAAACCGGTGTAACCAAATACGTTATTGCTAATCCATAAAATAGGATGGAATAGAACCAGTGTTAATCCAAAACAGAGGTAATATAAAACAGATAATGGATAGGCTAGAAGTTTTTGCATTTTTGTAAATAAAAATCCCTCTTCTTTAAGGGAAGAGGGTTGGTCTTAAAAAGTTTAACAAAACTCCTGATAAGCTCCTGCTAAGTTTTCAGCAATCATTTCGGCTGATCTGCCTTCAATGTGATGACGCTCTAACATGTGCACCAATTCACCATCCTTAAATAATGCAACAGCTGGAGAAGATGGAGGGAAAGGAACCATGTGTTCTCTTGCTTTATTAACAGCTTCAACATCATTTCCGGCAAATACCGTAGTTAAATGGTCTGGCTTCTTATCTCCTTGTATGGATAAAATTGTTCCTGGTCTTGCGGTACCTGCAGCACAACCACAAACAGAATTTACCATTACTAAAGTTGTCCCTTTTTCATTTAATATAGTGTCAACTTGGTCTGCTGATTTTAATTCTTGAAAACCTGCATCTACTAATTGTTGACGCATTGGTTTTACTATTTCTTCTGGATACATAATCTTTTCTTTTAAAATTTGAATTGCAAAGATAATGATTATTAAGAATAGTTCTAAGATAAATGTATCTTTGAATTTTATAACAAATTATTTTTATGGCGAGTTTTTCAAAATGGATTGGTGCAACACTTGGATGGTCTTTGGGCGGACCTATTGGTGGGATTTTAGGTTTTATTGTGGGTAGTTTAGTTGATGGATTTACTGATGTGGACATTAATACCATGGGGCAAAATCCAAGACAATCTTCGCGAACAGAAGCGGGCGATTTTGAAATCAGTTTATTGGTTTTGGCTGCCGTGGTAATTAAAGCCGATGGTAGGTCTAGTAAAAAAGAATTGGATTATGTACGTGATAATTTTATTAGAATGTACGGAAAACAAAGAGCTAATAACGCATTTAAACTGTTTAACGAAATACGAAAAAAAGGAACGATACCTACGCGACAGGTCTGTATTCAGATAAGGCAACACATGACACATGCCTCTCGATTACAATTGTTACATTTTCTGTTCGGAATTGCAAAATCAGACGGTGCGGTTAGTCAGACAGAAAGCGATGCTATAAAACGAATCTCGGTCTATTTATATATCAGTAATCGTGATTTTGAATCAATAAGGGCAATGTTTTATGGTGCTTCTTCTTCATCGTCCGGAGCTTCATATAGCAGTAGTACCGCTTATAAAATTTTGGAAATAACAAAATCAGCTACTAATGATGAGGTTAAAAAAGCCTATCGAAAAATGGTAAAAAAGCATCATCCTGATAAATTAAGACATTTAGGTGAAGAACATCAGAAAGGTGCTGAAGAAAAATTTAGGCAAATACAAAAAGCTTATGAGCAAATACAGGCGGAACGAGGAATGTAATTTTTTATAAGTATAAACTCAAAGGTTGTGGTCCAGCCAAAATTGTTTTTACAATGGTATTTTCTCCATTCTCATCTTGTTCAAAATGCCATTTTACCATAACTATTTCTAGATTTTCAATTTCTAAACCAATAATGGAATTTGGATGTACACAACTACCGTCATTAAAATAAGGCAATAGCCCTGGATCAGGAAAACGGGGTCTGTGCGTATGCCCGGCAATAACCATTTGATTATTGTTTTTTAACATCCAATCTTTTAGTTTTTTCTCAATTCTGTTGAGTGTAATATTATTTTTTGCGGGACTGGTTGGATCTTTTATTGTAAACCATTTTTGTAAAGGCATCCATAAATAGCGTACAAAAAACCGGCTGACTTTCCAAAACCTATAGTTGAACCAGTCTGCCTGATGCCCATGAATCAAAAATATTTTTTTATCTGTATTTTCAATCTGTAACAACATACTTTCATGATATTCTAAATTAAAAAGACGCTCTTTTTCTTCAATATTTTTGGGTGGAAAAACTTCGTATAACATTTTTTCTACCGTTAATGGGTCGCCAAATATCATATCGTGGTTGCCCCAAAGTAAATACAAACGATTATCGTCATAAAACAATTTTAGCAACTCAAAAGTACTTTTATGGGCTTTGTAAATGGGTTCAAAGGAGTAATTTTCCCAAAGCTCTATGCCGTCGCCCAATTCAATATAGGTGAAGTTTTTTTGATAATACTCTTGTATGGCATGTTGGTAAATGACCATATTATGCAAAAAATCATCTGCATAGCTATTATCGCCTTTATGCACATCACTAAAAAGTATAATTTTAGAATCTTTGTTTATAGTTAAAGGCTTCGCATTTTTAAAAGCGTTATCAAGAATAGAGTGCATCATACAACCATAAATATATGCGAAATTACTTTATTTTAACTATCCAAACATCCTTTTTTCCTTTGTTTGAAGAGATATCTTTGTCAGTACTTTCAGTTTCACCAACAACAACTATTTTTTGATCCAAAGTTGCAATGATACCATAGGCAAAATCTAAACCAGAGCCACCTAAAGATTTTTCAAAAAGTAAATTGCCCACTTCATCAATTTTTATAATCCAGAAGTCATTTTCACCATTATTTTTGATAACATCTCCATCACTGCTTTTAGAATTTCCGGCAATAAGATATGAGCTGAAAATAGTATGAGCTTTTGCAATATCAAAAGGGGCATCAAATGAAGATCCTCCGTATGATTTTTCCCAAAGCAGATCTCCGCTTTCATTTATTTTAATCACCCAAAAATCTGAATTCCCTTTACTTGACGAAATATTACCATCATCAGAAATTGCGGAACCAACGATAATGTAATTACCATCAACGGTAGCAATAGCCCCGTAAGCATCATCTATACCTGAACCTCCATATGTTTTTTGCCAAAGCATTTCGCCTTTAGTATTAATTTTGATAACCCAAAAATCGTAACTACCATTACTGTTACTAATATCAAAATCATCACTTTCGGTTGAACCAACTAAAAGAAAATTTCCGTCATGAGCTTGTAAAACTTTATAAATACGATCATTGTTAGATCCACCAAAATACCTACGCCATTCTAAATTGCCTTTATCATCTAATTTTTGAGCCCAAAATTCTCCAACTCCATGTTTTGTATTTACAGTTTCGTTGCCCAAACCATTAGAGCCGTCAACATCCAAATATCCACCAATAAAATAGCCACCATCTTCGGTTTGAAATAAAGAATGGCTATGGTCATGGCCAGCAAAACCGTAAGATTTTTCCCACTGGATGGATCCACTTGCGTCTAACTTTACCAACCAATGATCGTGTTGCCCTTGGTTATTAGAACCATCACCGTCTGCACTTTTACTTGGCCCAGTAATGGCATATCCACCATCTAAAGTTTGAATAATTGCTCTACCTTTGTCGTCACCGCTGCCACCATAAGTTCTATTCCATTCAATAGTACCATTTTTGTCCAATTTTAATACCCAAAAATCATTTTCTTCGTTGGTTTTATCGACAATGTCTCCATTAATGCTATTGGTATAGCCGATAACAGCATATCCGCCATCGTTGGTTTCAATGACACCTCTAGCAACATCATCACCTGAGCCACCAAAGGTTTTTTGCCATTCAATTTTTCCGGATAATGATGATATAGGCAATTCAGAATTTGTTGTGCAGCTGAGCCAAATAAAACTTAGGAAAATAGAAGAGAATATAATTCGATATTTTTTGAATGCTAACATTAAAATGGTTTACTTTTTTTTGATGATAAATAACCCACTTTCGATATCACTAACTATAATTTTACCACTTTCTAAATACGGAAATACATTCCATGCTCCGCTAAAGGCGGCGTTGTCATTTGCAGGATAGGTGTCAAAATATCCCACTTCGTTAAGTGTGCTATTTTCGATGTCAGAAATATCAATAAATCGAACTCCTGCGGTATAGTTGGCTAAATAGAAAACATTATTTTTTGTATAACCGTTATGGTCTATTGCAGGGGTTGGCCCGGTGTATGTAGTTTTTAATTTAGGGTTATCTAAGTCGGTAAAATCAAATACTAAGGTTCTTGAATTAAACCCAAAATTTCGTTCATCCAATTCATCACCCAAGATAAAATACTGATGATTTTCAGTAAACCAACCTTGGTGCGTATAGCCAACATTGGCATAAGAAATTTTTGAAATATTTTTTGGATTTGATTTGTCTGTTATATCTACTATAACCACTTCATTTTCATTGCTACCGACTAAAATTTCTTTACCTATATGCTCTGTATCAGTTCCTTTATAGGTTACCACCTGGGCGTCATGACTGTAATTATCCATTGCGTAACCACCTTCATCAATTGGAGAGGTAGGATTTTGAATATTTATAAACAATGGACCACCTAAATAGGGTCCAGTTCTGCTAGTACCTACGGGATATGCATAACCAGTAGCTTCATTAATTACCATATTGTGTGCATTACCAAAACCAGTATAATGGTTATCTGCTGCAAAAGTTTTAGGAGGACTGTCAACGTTTCTCAATTTTGATAAATCGAAAACTTGCATGCCATGGCCTTGAGCTTCACTAACAATAAAAGCATGATTATTATAGACTTTTATATCTCGCCAAGAGCTGTTTTGAGTTGCAGTTGGTAATTTACCCAAGTAGATTGCTTCATTGGCATTAGTTATATCAATAAATGCGGTACCATTATCAAGTCCTATAATTGCATATTCTTTATCAGTTTCAGGATCTTTCCAACCCCAAGAATCATTAGCAGATTCTGCATGTAAATAACTCAATGGAATATGCTGAAGCAAGTCATAATTATTACATGGGTAGATATCAGCCATTCCTCCAGTACAAGGAGTTGTTTTAAAAGTAAAAGCGGTATCACAAGCATCTCCTATTCCATCTCCATCTATGTCATTTTGATTTGAATTTGCAGATGTTAAACAATTATCATTACTATCAAGAATTCCATCCTTGTCAGAATCAGTTTTTGATAAATCTTCCATGGGTTCATTAGATGTACTACAACTAAAGGTGAAAAATGCAACTATTGTGATACTTAAAAATGTAATTATTTTTTTCTTTGAAACCATAAATAGGATATAAGTAATTTTAGTTATCAAAAACCATGCAATGTTTTTATAAATAATTGTAACCGCTTGAGTTTAGAACAAATGTAGTTAAATATTCAAAATTAGCCGGAATCTCAATTATTAGATTATTCTGTTGGATTCGTTATTAAGTCGGCGTGTTTTTTCTAGTTAAAAAAAATCAACTTATTTTTACCAATTAAATAGAATTAGATGCAAAAGATAGTATACTTTTTTGGTATATGCTTATTATTGTTTTCTTGTACAAGTGTAAAAACGTACAATGAACAGATTGCAGTAAATCATTCCGTACGCAGTTTAAAAAAGGATGTTGATGTTGCTTATAAAAGGCTGAAAAAGCTGCACCCAAGGTTATATCAATACATATCAAAACCTAAATTAGAATCTAAATTCGATAGTTTAAAAAAAACTATTGTTAAACCTTTATCCAGTCAACAATTTTATGAAAAACTGGCACCAGTTATTGCTGAGGTAAGACAAGGTCACATTTCGGTTAACCCTCCTCTTAAACGTTTCAATAATAAAGAAAGAAAATTACTCAATAAAAAAAAGTTTGAGTTTTATGAATTAGATTTTGAATTTTTAAATGATAATTTATGGATTGTAAATACTAGAGGTGCTGATTCCATCTTAGTAGGCAGTAAAACCCTCAAAATTGATGGTGAAAATGTTGATAAATTATTCAATAAGTATAAAAAGTTATTCTCTTCTGATGGATACAATTCAACCTTTCAAAATAGAATTGTAGCTTCTCGGTTTTCAGGTTTTTATTATAGAGATAAAGGGTTTGTGGATAGTTTGTCGCTGACTTTAAAAAAAGGAGATTCATTATTTACGAAAGTCTTAAGAAGAATTCCAAAAGACTCGGTTCCAGGAAAAATTAAAATAGATTCCCTACATAAAAAACCAAAAAAACTTACTGAGTCAGAAAAGAAAGAGCAAAAGCTCAAAGAGAAACAGAAAAGGGAAAAAGATTACATTTATGGATATGAAAAAGCTAGAGATAGATATACCAGAAACTTTAATTTTATAGGTAAAGATAGCAGTGTAGCTATTATGAAAATAAGAGGTTTTGGAAATGGTAACTATAAGAAGTTTTATCAAAAAAGTTTTGTTGTTATGGATTCCGCTAAAACGGAATATCTAATATTAGATTTAAGGGACAATACAGGTGGTAGACTTGATGAAATTGATAAACTATACTCATATCTAACTAATAAAAACTACCAGTTAATTGAAAAAGCAGAAGTACTAACACGCCAACCTTTTTTAACCTCTATGCTGTCTAAAAACAATCCTACATTCATAAAAATAGGAGCAACGTTGCTATCACCTTTTATGGCTATACATAATTTGTTTAAATCTGGGAAAAAGGATGGAAAAAAATATTATTCGTTTTCTAGTTCTAAACTTAAAAAACCAAATCCGTTAAATTTTAAAGGAGAAATTTATGTATTGATTAATGGAGCCTCGTTTTCCGCTTCATCTATATTATCTACAAATTTACATGCTAATAAAAGAGCTACTTTTGTTGGAGAAGAAACAGGCGGTGCTTATAACGGAACAGTTGCAGGATTATTTAAATACATTGAATTGCCAAACTCAAAAGTAAAAATGAATATCGGTTTAGCTCAAATTGAAGCACCATATTCTACCAATCCTGATGGTTATGGAATAAAGCCCGATGTACAGATTATTCCTACTATTGAAGATAGATTACATAATATTGACCCAGAACTGGAATGGGTGCTAGAGGATATAGAAAATAAAAAGAACGATAAATAAGAATTGCCATTCTGGAAAAGAAGGAATCTTAAAAAAGTATTCAAATTAATGAGATTCATCGTGCCTCGGAATGACAGGTTAACAAATAATAATGCTAGAAGATAAAAACGAACAAAGAACTTCATTAGCTGAACTAGGCGAGTTTGGTTTGATAAAACATTTAACTAATCAGGTTAAATTGACACATAAGTCATCCATAAAAGGTGTCGGTGATGATGCCGCCGTACTAGAGTTTAAAGACAAACAAGTTTTGGTAACTACTGATTTATTGGTAGAAGGTGTGCATTTTGACTTATCGTATATGCCTTTAAAACACTTGGGTTACAAGGCTGTAATGGTTAATTTATCGGATGTGTTTGCAATGAACGGTACCGCAACTCAGATAACCGTTTCGTTGGCAGTTTCCAACCGTTTTCCTTTAGAGGCCATTGAAGAACTGTATGCGGGAATTCATTTAGCCTGTAAAATTTATAATGTTGATTTGATCGGTGGAGATACAAGTTCTTCTACCAAAGGATTATTGATTAGTGTAACTGCATTGGGCAAAGCTTCTAAAGAAGATATTGTATATAGAAATGGAGCAAAACCTAACGATTTAATAGTAGTTACTGGAGATTTAGGAGCTGCTTATTTAGGCCTACAAGTGTTGGAGCGTGAAAAGCAAGTTTTTCAAGCAAATCCGAATGCACAACCTGAATTGGATAATTATACCTATTTAGTTGAACGGCAATTAAAGCCAGAAGCTAGAAAAGACATTCCGAATTTATTAAAAGAATTAGATGTAAAACCAACGGCTATGATTGATATTAGCGATGGGTTGTCATCTGAAATCATTCACATTTGTAGTCAAAGTGATGCGGGATGCAATTTGTTTGAGGATAAAATTCCGTTAGACCCACAAGTAATTTCTACCTGTGAAGAATTTAATTTGGATAGCACAACAGTTGCGTTAAGTGGAGGAGAGGATTATGAATTGTTGTTTACTGTTAGCTTAGACGATTTTGATAAGATAAAAGGGAATCCCAATTTGACGGTTATCGGCCACATAACCGAAAAAAACGAAGGTATGCACTTGATAACCAGGGGCGATCAAAAAGTGGAACTGACCGCTCAGGGGTGGAATGCAATGAAGTAATCTCTAACCCCGAAAGGGTTCGAAACCCTTTCGGGGTTAAATATATAATTACTCTTTCATAAGTTCATCTATTAGTAATTCCAATTTTTCCCCATGTAAATTTTTGGCTATAATTTTTCCGTCGCCATCTATTAAATAGTTATCGGGCAATGCGGTAATTGTAAAATCGTAAGCGGCCTTTGAAGCAAATCCGTCCAATGAAGAAACATTGGGCCAAATACGCTTATCTTTTTCAATAGCCTTGATCCATTGCTCTTTGTTGGTATCTAACGATACCCCATAAATTTGAAACCCTGAATCTTTGTAGGTATCGTATAAATTGGCGAGCAAACTACTTTCTCTTCGGCATGGACCACACCAGCTAGCCCAAAAATCAATCAAAGTGTATTTTTTATGTATTGAAAATAAACTGACCGATTTGCCTTCAGAGGTATTTAAAACAATATCGGAGACAATGCCACCAATTTCAGTTTGTTGCAAACGGGTAACTTTTTCTCTTAATCTGCTTGTAACTTTAAGGTTAGGATGTGCTTTTTCAAAATTTGTAACTAAGTTGTCAAAAAAATCAATATTCTCTTTTCCTTTCCATCGCAAAGAAGTTGGGTACAAAGCAATACTTGTTCCCATTTTTTCTTTAATAAAAGTATTCAATTCCTCTAAATGTAGGTCGTAATTTTTTAATTCTAATTTTCCTAAAGAGTCAATAGTCTTTGGATTTGGACTTTCGGTTTTGCTTTCACTTGAAATTTGCTTTCTTATGGATTCTACTAAACGGTCTAAAGATTCTTTTCTTAAACTCTCGTACTCCATAAATAAATCAGTGTCTTTAGAACCCGTAATTTTTGTTTCGGAACCATCACTATTTATGATAATTTCTTGACCTTTGTCTATAATCAATGGTATAGTTTTACTATCATTTATTACTAAAGTATAATAGTGAGGCTCATTATTAAATTCAGCTTTAAAACTTCCGTTGTTATCTAAATAAATAGTGTCTATTGTAGTTGCTATTTTTCGTTCAATATCACTTTCTTGATTTAGAATAATATAATCACTTGTAGCATTTTCAATCTGACCTTGTATTGTGAAAACGGGTTTTTCTTTTTCTGAACAAGCAGAAAAAAGAATTGGTACCAGTAAAAAAAGAATTTTATTCATAAGTTTAATTTGTGAAAACACCCCTAAAGTCCCCTCAAGGGGACAACCTTAACTTTAAACCTTTTTCTTAGGAGATAATCAAAAAAGGTATCTATTTGTCGATTTTCAAATTATTTAATTACAAGAATTTATAAAACCTTTCAACGTTTCAATCAATTCGTTCTCATTTTCTATATGGCTCATATGTCCGTCAGGGAATTCAACTACTTTAATATTACTATTCTTTACTTGGTTTCTTAAAGATTTAGCATCTAAAACGGGGTCTTTTTCACCTATAATAAGCATTTTCTTAAACGAAGCTTCACTAAATAACTTAGTGCTGTTTTTACGGATTTTCATTCCTTCTAACGAAGCTACAATACTTTGAACGGATAATTGCAAAGCACTGTTTATTAATTTTTCTATTTCATCTTTAAAAATAATTCTATTTTCTTCGGAGAATAAATTTGGAATAGACATTTTTACAAAAATTTTGTGGTTGTGTTTTACAGCGTTAATTGCCCTATCCCTATTTGTCTTTTTTTCTTTGGTATCTGCTTCAGCAGTAGAATTCATCAAACAGATTCCTTTAATCGAATCTGGATAGATTTTCGAGAAAGCGAGGCTAATATAACCGCCCATACTATGCCCAATAAAGGTATATTTTCTCAGCTTTAAATGCTTTAGCAACGCTTTTACCATTTCTGCTTGTTCCTCCATCGTATGGATATAACCTAAATTTTCCGACTTTCCGTGTCCCAATAGATCAATTGCAACAATACGGTTTCTTTTTGAAAGTACTGTTGTAATAGTATCCCACATGGTTAAATCTTCAAGAAAGCCATGGAGTAAAACTACTGCGGCTCCTTTACCAGAAATACGGTATCTAATTGTGGTGTTTTTGTAGGTAAAAAAATTATCCATCACACAAAAATAACTATATTGGGCTACTTATTCTTATTAAATAAATTCTTAGTGACTAAAACTAAAAAAATACTAATTACTGGATTCGCCTTATTTTCATTGTTTTTTGGTGCTGGAAATTTATTACTACCTCCTTTATTAGGTTATAAAGCTGGTTCAGATTGGTTCTGGGTTTCTCTTGGATTTATGATAACCGCTGTGGTAATCCCCATACTTGGTATTTTGGCTCATGCTAAATTACAAGGTACTATGTTTGATTTTGGTAAAAAAGTATCGCCAGTTTTCAGCATAATTTATTGTGTCATTGTCTATATTATTTCGATTACAATACCATCACCTAGAACAGCTGCAGCAACACATGAAATTGCTATTTACCCCATTTTTGAAACCAACCCATTATTAACAAGTAGTATCTATTTTGGGTTAGTTTTGGTATTTGTCTTAAACCGCTCTAGGATATTGAGCCTTATTGGTAAATTTTTAACGCCATTAATTGTTTTAATTCTCTTTTTAGTAATTGGAATAGGTATTTTCTCTAGCGAAATGTTAATGAATCCATCTAATTTTAGTACACCCATTGTAGATGGTTTATTGGAAGGATACCAAACTTTTGATGCCATTGGTGCTGTTGTGGTTGGAGCAGTAATAATTGTATCATTAAATATTCATAATAAAAACGAGTCCTTTGAGATTAAAAAAGAGATCATAAAAAAAGCTGGATTTATAGCTGGTTCAGGGTTGTTCATTATTTATGCCGGATTGATTTCGTTAGGAGCATTTTATGGCTCAGAAATTTTTATTGATGACGCTTTAAGTAATGATATGCAGAGGGCCAATCTGTTAATGGGAATTAGCCTACGAACTTTAGGAAGCATTGGTAAAACATTTTTAAGTGTTTTAATTGCGTTGGCTTGTTTTACTACGGCGGTGGGTATTGTTACAGGTACAGCAGATTACTTTAAGGGCTTGTTTAAAAACTCGCAAATAGCATATCTAATTACAGCTGTGTTGGGTTGTGCTTTTGGAATTTTGGTTGGGCAATTAGACTTTCATTCCATTATTATGATTGCTTTGCCTGTTTTAATGTTTATTTACCCTATAACAATTGTACTTATTTTATTAAACGTAGTGTCAGATAAATATGCTTCAAAAACGGTTTTTAGAATGGTAGTGTTGGTTACTTTTCTGTTTAGTATTCCTGATTTTTTAAAGTTTATTATTCCTGCTGAAAATTTGCAGGGAGTACAAAGTATTATTCCTTTAGCTCAATATAGTTTGGGTTGGGTATTGCCCGCTTTCTTAACTTTTATACTTGTAAACGTTTTTAGTTTAAGACTTTCTTAACACTATTACATTTTCATATTCCTTATTTTTGAATAAAACCTTTAACCTTTTATAATGAAACCACTAACTATACTCATTGCCTTACTTTTTACACTACAAGTAACCGCTCAAGAAAAAGAACAGGCAGTAAAAGATGTAACCCAAGCCGCTTATAACTATATAGATACTTTTTATAAAGTAGATACCACACTGGCTTATAAAAGCGTACATAAGGATTTAAGAAAAGTAGGCTGGTGGTATGATGATAAAAAAAGTGGATACTCTGATGCTTCAGAAATGTCTTTTGATAGGTTAATTAGTTTAGCTAAACGATGGAATGCGAAGGGTGACCGAATTAAACCTGATAGTCCTAGGGAAGTTAAAATTCTTGAAATTTCTGATAAAATTGCTGTAGTAAAAGTTACTGCTGTATGGGGTATTGATTATTTAAATATGGTAAATACAGAAGAGGGTTGGAAAAGCATTAACATAGTATGGCAATCAAAACCTAAATTTTCCTTGAATGAATAAAACACTGGTCTAAGCTAAGGTGTATTCAAAAATTTAGGAATTGCAAAATGTTACTCCTGTCGTAAAACTCTAGAATTTAGTGTTATAAACTACAAAAAAGGTACAAATTATTGCTACCAGAATAAAACAGGCCATTGTCCAAATAATAATTTTCAAATTGGCTCTTATTTTTTCGAGCTTATTACGTGTCATTTGCTGAGAATAGAGTAGTTCTAATTTGTAGTCGTGTTCACTTAACTTACTGTAATGCTCCATGAACTTCTTTTTCCGGTGTGAATTGCGATGTGGCATGTTTATTTTTAATTAGGTTGATTAGTATGAGGATTGTCAGTATCTTCAAGAAATTGTTGCACGAAATTATATGCTAACGGAAAATCCATTAACGATTCAATACAGAAAACTTCGAATAAACAATAAGGGGAGACTGGGGAGATCATGTTTAGCGATTAAATACGTTGCTAATGTATAAACTTAACCACTAAAAAACAAATAAAAAGACATTAAAATAGCTCTAAACGAGTCCTTTAAGCAATAGTTATACTGATTTTTGATAGGCTTCCGTTAACCAATTAATCAATTGCTCATCAACTTCAGCAGTTGAATGGATTTGTACGCGATGTGTACACATGGTACCAAAAGGACCAGAATTACCAAGCCTATCCGTAATAGGTTTATCTTTTAGTTTTAACCCTAAATCAATACGAGTTTTGGTGGCTGGTTTTATCAATGCAAATTGTCTTTTTCTAATAATACTCACACTTCCTTTTTTTGGAGTTATGGTAACGTCATTGCCAAATGCACTAACCGTAGCAATCAGTTTTTCATATATAGGAAATAAACTTTCTTTACCTTTATATTGATTGGTAACTAAGTCATCGGCAGAGTCATTGTTATCTTTTGAAAGCGTAACAATGGTATTCGCAAAGCCGTGTGTAACTTGATGTTCGCTTTTAAGATACTTAACGGCTTCACCATGTTTGGCAAAGTCTTTTGTTTGTAAAATCTTTTTCCATTGTTCTAATGACTTGCCTGTTTTTTCAGGCATATTATCAATCATAGTTTGTAATGCTTTGTCCATAGTTTTCAGTTTTATTACGTTTAATCATCAATGGCTTGACCCACTAATATTTTGAATTTCCAGCCTGTCTGATCGTTGGTGGTTTGTTGCGTTTGCTTCATCAATATTCCAATAATGTTTTCTTTAGGGTCAGCAAAGTATTGTGTATTAAAGTAGCCTCCCCATTCAAAAGTTCCTTTACTACCTCTGCCACCCATGTCTTGTCCTTTTTCATCTAAAACTCCAAAAGCCAATCCGTAATAAGCACCAGAATCTCCCCAATGCTTTCCAATTTGATTGCCCATTATAGACTGTATGGTAGTTCTACTTAGCAAGCGTTTTCCATTTAGCTCACCATTGTTCAAATACATTTGTAAAAAAGCAGCATAATCTTTTGCTGTGCTAGACAATCCTGCACCTCCAGAAAAAAAGCGTTTTGCTCCTTTTTTAGGATAATCAGGATCATAAAATGTTACAGGAAAAGGTATCCATTTGTCATTTTCCATTTTTTGAATAGTAACCAATCTATGGTGTTCAGAGTTGGGTAAATAAAACCATGTATCTTCCATGCCTAACGGGTCAAATATTCTGGTTTTTAAAAATTTGTCAAAGGGCATTCCAGAAACAATTTCTATAAAATACCCTAACACATCTAAGCCTTCGCTATAAGTAAATCTTTCACCAGGATTATGATGTAAGGGCAACTTTGCCAATTTTTTAACACTTTCTTCAATACTTATATTTTCTGTGGTAAATAAATCGGTTATACCTGCTTTTTTATAGATTTTTTTAATTCGTTCATCACCATCAATAACACCATAGCCAATACCAGAAGTATGAGATAGTAAATGCCTTATGGTTATGGGTTTACTAGCTGGCTTAGTATCATAAGTACCGTTTTTGTACAAAGTGTCAAGCACTTGTGCGTCCTTAAATTCAGGGATGTATTTTGAAATAGGATCATCTAATTGAAATTTCCCTTCTTCCCAAAGCATCATTACTGCGGTTGCCGTTATGGCTTTAGTTTGAGAGGCAATTCTAAAAATAGCATCTTTTTTTAATGGGTTACTGGTGGTATTATCTGCCATTCCGAAAGCTTTATGATACACTATTTTTCCATTTCTGGCTACTAAAGCTACCATGCCAGGAACTTGTTTATCTTCAATTGCTGCTTTGCACATGGCATCTATACGTGCCAATCGTTCTGATGACATGCCAACGCTACTCGGTGCAGCCTCAGAAAGTGGGGGTGATTTTTGAATTGAAGCGGTTTGGCAATAAGTTACCAGTGTACAAAATGCGAACAGAAAAGTAAAAATTGATTTTTTCATGGTTGTTCGGTTAAGGGACTTCTAAGTTACAATAAATTATTATTCAAGTTCAGACCCTTCCGTCTTTTATCCCTAAAAAGGATAAAATCCACCTTCCCTTGTCTAAGGGAAGGAGCCAAAAAAATACTACTTAAAATGATAGCTAAAATTATAAATATACAGAAATAGTCAGCACTACCATGGTTACTAAAATCAACGTAATAAATAATGGCATTACAAATTTTAACCACTTGTCATAACCAATTTTTACAATGGCTAAAGAAGCCAAAATAAGCCCTGTAGGGTTTACAAAATAAAAGAGACCCATTCCGTACTGGTATGTATTTACAATAATTTCCCTCCCTATACCGACTGTATCTGCTAATGGAGACATTACGGGCATGGTTAAAACCGCCATACCAGAAGATGAGGGAATAAAAAAGGACAAGCCTCCATAAATAGATAGCATAGCATTTACAAAAACACCTTTATTCATGCCTTCGGTTACGGTACTGGCATGATAGAGCATGGTATCACTAATTAAGCCATCATCCATAAGTACGGAAACGCCTCTGGCAATACCAATAATAAAAGCTACACCTAACAAATCTCCAGCTCCTTTTGAAAAAGCTTCTACAAAATTGTATTCCTTTATTTTACCTAAAAACCCGATGATAATGGCACCTACTAAAAAGGTAGCCGTCATTTCTACAAACCACCAATCTAATTTAGAAACCCCTATAATCATGATTACAAAACTTAAGGTAAATACCAATAGAATTAAACGTAATCTGCCAGTTAATTTTAGGCTTTTAGTTGAAGTATTTAAATGAAATAAGGCTTCTATTTGTTCTTTTTGGTCATAAATAATGGATTTAGTAGGGTCGTTTTTTACACGTTTGGCATATCTGAGGATATACCAAATACTGATGATAAGTGCAATGCAAAGCATCATAAACCTGCCGTTGAGTCCAGTTGTCCAATTGATGCCTGCCGCGTCTGAGGCAATAATGGTTGAAAACGGATTTACCGTTGAGCACATGGTGCCAATAGAAGAACCTAGAAAAATACACGCCAAACCTACCATGGCATCATATTTTGCGGCAATAAAAACGGGAATTAAAATAGGAAAAAAGGCAATGGTTTCTTCTGCCAAACCAAAAGTGGTACCACCTGCGGCCACTAGGCAAGTAACCAGAATAATGAGAATAAATTCTTTTCCTTTTAAGGTTTTTGCCAGCCAAGCAATACCAGCGTCAAAAGCTCCAGTAAGATTCATAATACCGATAAGACCGCCAATAATTAAGACCAGAAAAATGATATCAGCTGCAGCAATGATACCCTTAATGGGCGATTGCACAAAAGCGGCAAAACCTTGTGGTCTGGCTTCTAATTGTTGGTAGGTATTGGGGATGCCAATGGGTTTATAAATAGCACCACTGGTAAATTTTTCTAAGGGTATTTTAATTTGTAAACTGTCTAAGGTATGCTGTGTGGCGGGTAACGCCGTAGTAGTTTCTAAACTTGTTTTGGTAAAGGTTTTATCAGTACTATTATAGGTTAAACTGTCATATTTACCAGCAGGTACCACCCAAGTGAGTAGGGCAACCAAACCTGCAATGATTATTAAAATAGTTTGTGCCGTGGGGAATTTTAATTTTTTAATACGCATTGCTAACAAAATGAAAGGTTATGTATGCAAGATAAGAATATTTAGTTTAGTTGATTATTTTGAAACCTTATTCATTCCCAATTTACTTTCAATCCAATCATGAAAATAGATTAGTATTCCTATACCAATAATGTAAAGACCATATGCTAGTTCAATTGAATTCGGATTGCTTAACATATAAAGTGCATAAATGCCTGTAATTATATAGTATCCTGATAAAATAAGAAGTGCAATGTTAGATTTTCTAATCAAAATAAATGCTATAAGAATGAGCTGAAATAGCAAACGCACAACTTGCCCTGGAAGTCTTTCATCACCAATTTTATGATACACCAAAATCATCAAAACAACTTCGATAATTATGACTAAAATTATCGCAGAAATTAAAATTGGCCTGTTTTTCATTTATTCCGCCAAAAATTTTACCACAATAGCCTTAGATTTTTGACCGTATAATTCATTATTGCCTGATTGCCACTTTTTATTACGTTGTGCAACCGCATACATATCTAACATATTATAAGCCATATTGTCAACCTCTCTAACCTCATGGAACTCTATTATTTTGCCCAATTTTAAATCCGATAATTTGGCAATTGTACTGGCTTTTTTTCTAGCTTTATCCAACAATTTTTTAAACAACCTTTCTTCGGCTTTTTCTTCATTTGCATATTCCATTTGTCCTAATGAACCGGTTATGTAGTCTAGTTCCTTTAATTCCGAAGTTAATTTTTGTAAATCTGAGGCTTGTTCTAATGTAATAACATAACCATATTTCCAAAACCCAATGTAATCATGTATTTGATAATTCGCATTGGTTGAAGGGCGGATTTCATATTTCTTATTTTTTAAAAACGTACCTAGTTCTTTGTACTTTTCTTTCAATAGTACTTTAGAAGAGTCTTTACTAACCCCGCCTTTTTCATTAAATCTTAAAAATTTGGAATCGCTTATCTGAACATTATACTCAAATTTAATAGGTTTTAATTGAATAGTATCTCTAACTTCAATTTCTATAAAACCCGTTTGGCTAATACAAAGTGAAGAAGTTAACAGTAAAATAGATAGTAGGATTTTCATATTTTTAATTTTTTAGACGCATAGCTTGTAAAAATGAAGGGTTAAGAATGCAAGATAGGAATTATTTGAGTTTATGTTTTAGTAAATTAAATTGTTTGATAATTAACGGTTTATTTCCTTGCCCTAAAGGGTAATTTGCTTTGCGAGAACTTGTTAATTCTTTTAGAAACAATCAAAATTCCATATAAGCTTTATGACCTCAGATATTTTTTACTAATTGTTTAGTTTTTCACCATGAAAAGGACAAAAAACCCAATTCCCTTTCATTTCTTCATTGTCAATTGGGCAATATTTATTTGGTAATAATGCTGGAAGTGGTAAAGTCCATTTAAATTCTTTGCCAGAGTGCTTTACAATAAATTCACCTTCTTTAAATTCATTTATTATATTTTCATTGTTTTCATACTTAACCTTAAATAGGAAAAAATGCATTCCCTTACCCAATTGACCAAACATTTGGGCAAACATAGGTTTTATACTTTTTAAAATTTCATTAGTTTCATGTGGTATAACTTCATCAGAAAGAGGTGTATAGGACTTTTTGTTTTTATCAATAATTGTAGCCGTTTTTTCTAAATCTGACTTAGAAGTGTATGTCAAATTATCGCCATTCACCTCTATGTCAGCCAAACATAACACCATGTAATCATCAAATGTAGATTCTATCTTTTCAATTATTTCTTCAGAAATATCTGAGTTGCCTTCTAATGAAATTCTCCAATAACTTGAGGGAATCCAAAAAGACAATTTCATTTTGTCATTATCTTTATCCCATATTTGAATATCACTTATTAGCTCTATTTGGTTAACTTTTGATTTTTGTTGCCCATAGTTATTTAAAAAAAGAAATAAGGATAATATTAAAGTTATGATTTTCATTTTTTTCGAGTTATTTATTTTTAACAAAAGCAAACCACATCGCGATTAATTGATTTAAATATTAATTAGTTGCCAACTAAAACAAATCGAAATATTAAAATTTCGGGTTGAAGGGAGAAAATGGGCAATTCACTTAGCGACCACGTACAAATATAAAGTTTAATTTATTTAGAAGCAAAATAAATTAATGCTGTGGTGTTTCTTAGCTACGGATAAATAATTCAACAAAAAAGTCTGCTATGTTATGCCAAAATGGCTTTTTTTTCTCATGGTTAGGGTCTTCAAGCCAAAAGCCACACACATTACAAATAACCTCGTTCTTATAAGTCGCTTTTCCATTAAAACCATCTGCTACGGCAATCTCATCTTTTAAGCTAAATCCATCGGCTGTTTCAGTCCATTGCACTTTATCTTTTCGTATTTTGTCCGAATAGCACCTAGAACACCTTTGTTTTTTGTCTTTCAGTTTTGATTTGGGATTTTCAGAAATTAGTCGGTCAATTTTTGATTTATGTAAATTACGTTCGGTTAGATATTGCTGTATTTCCGATTGCGTTTCTTCTAAATAAGTGTTTAGCTTAAATTTTGCAAAATATGCTAATTCATAATCATCTAATTTGGCTAGAAAGTTTCTTACTTTACTCATTTTAGATATTTAGCGAAAATCTGTATGGTTTTATTGACATCCAAATAGCAACTAAAACAAATCTAATTTTTAAAGCTTCGTTAAGAAGAGAGAAAATGGGCAATTTGCTTAGCGACCTAACTTTATTCAACTTTAAAAAACTCTCTAGTCAATACAATTTCCGAATTACCTACGGTTGATCTCATTATATATGAACTATCTTTTGATTCTATTATTTCTGAAATTAAAACAAAGTCAGAGATAGATAATTTTTTTGGATTTTCTAAAATTTCTTTTAATGATAGCTCCATTGTGCAGTCATCAGTCCAAATTACATTTAATTTTACTTTTACCTCAAGTTTAGGTACGTATTCTATCTGAATCGAATCGTTTCTGGTTATAAAATTGATGCCTGTTTTAGGGTCTTCCATCTTGTATTTTCCTATTCTGAATTTAGCACAGTCAGAACTTTGTCCAAATGCACTACAAAACACAATTAAAAGACTTAAAGTTGAAAATAGTTTCATTTAAAATATTTTAGTCTAGTTGTCATCACAACGTAGTATAAATAAATTTAACAATAAGAAGATACTTGATCCGTAGTTATTTATTTTACTTTAGTAACCACGCTAAGTCCATTTAAGGTTACGGAAATTTCATTTCCTTCAACCATTATGCTAAATTTTTCGTTATCGGTCTTGGTATCTTTAGGTTCAACTACTTCTGAGAATTCTACACGGTAATCGCTTTTAAAATCTACGGCGTACTTTAGCGTTTTAACCACTTCAACACCTGAACCCTTTATTTTTCGGATTACAAAATAAGTATCTTTTTCCTTAACAAGTGTTAGGCTTTCGCCAGCCCAATTGTTTTCGATGCTAATTTCTGTATTAACATAATCTTTTATGCTTTTTTTGGTTTCTTGTGCAGTTACAAGATTGCTTGAAAATAGGGTAATTACGAAAAGTAGTATAAGTTTGTTCATCACAATAATTATTTTATGGTGTAATATACAAATAGTATACCATAATCTAACTATATTTTAATTAGGCATAACATACGTTATAAACGGAGAGTTAATTTCTTTTAGTTTTGGAGGCTCTTCAAGGTCTTCTAAAAATTTTTCGTTAAGTGTTCCTTTTCGATAGTGCTTTAAGTATTTTCTTGCCCTAACGGTCAATTTTATATTGTTTTTACGTTTTTTAGCAAAGGCCAAAAATATTTCCGCAGCCTTAAACCGTACTTCTTTTACATCTTCTTGATCACTATAATTTTGTCCGATTATGGGTAAACAATTTAAAATACGTTTATGGTTTATTTTTTGGTCTAACAGATAATTTACCATGCTAACCGCATAAAAATACTGTTGGTTATCATCATTTCTAAGTTTATAGTAAAAATTACCGCCTAAGGGTATTCCATAGCCGGTTTCTTGATGCATCCAAAAACAAACAACCTTAGAAGCACTTACAAATTCTGCTGAATTTTCATCAACAGGGTTGCTTAAAAGATACTGGGTAGATTCAAAAACCATTTGCTCGTAATCTTCGATGCTAGGGTTTTTAAATTCCTTAATTTTTAGTGTGTCTTTTAGCGATTGGGCATAACTGATACTGGGTGCTGAAAGTAGGTAAAAAGTAAGCACCAGAATTTTAATATAAAAAGCAACTATTTTTAAAGTAAAGTTTGGCAATAAAAATTGTGTTTAGCGATTATAATCAAATAACGTTTAACGCCCTGGTTTTATTGCATTGAAGGGAATTAAATATTAGGTTAATAATTTAAAGTTCAAGGGTTTACTTTTTTGAGTGAATTAAATGCTTTGTTATTCTGCGATAAGTAAACGTTTTTTAGATTCTTCACTCTGTTGCACAGCGTTCTGAATTACAATAACAAACTCCTTACAACGCTCGTCTAAAAATATAACGCGTAATAAAAATACCTTGTCCGTCTTTATCTCCAGCATCACTTTCAACAGCAGAGGTTACAAACATTAAGTCCCAACCTTTGGTCAACATATCTGTCAATTTTGAAGAGATTACAGCATCATTAGCGGCGATATTTTGAAAACGAATACCAGCAATATTGTAAAAATTTAAAAGTTTGGTTTCATCAAAATCCTTTACGCGAATGTCTTTTCTTTTAGATTTGTTACTGCTGTTATCATCTTCAGTTTGTTCAGAAGTAAAATCTTTATAATCACGGTCAACATTTGAGGATATAATTCTTGATCTACCTAAACCGCTTGGCACTATCGACTCTACACTAGTAATTACCTTAATTTCAAACTTTGGTTTAGAAGTAGTTTCTTCTTGTGCGTTTAACGATAAACTTACGATCATTAAAAATGCAATTAATAAACTTGTTTTTTTATTGTATTTTATTTTTAGGTTTTAAAACTATTATTATACACGCTCCGAATGATAGTAATTAACCGTTCATAATATCCTCAATTTCCTCAACTTCAATAGGTATGTTACGCATTAAGTTAGAAGGCTCTCCTTTTTCTTGAATTACTACATCATCTTCCAATCGAATTCCAAAACCTTCATCAGGTATGTAAATTCCCGGTTCTACAGTAAATACCATATTGGCTTGCATAGGTTCCGTTAAAATTCCATAATCATGTGTGTCTAAACCCATGTGGTGAGAAGTGCCATGCATAAAATATTTTTTGTACGCAGGCCATTCAGGGTCTTCATTTTTAACATCAACTTTATCAAGTAGTTTTAACCCTAACAATTCAGAAGTCATTAATTTACCAACTTCTATATGATAATCTGCCCAAATAGTACCGGGAACCAACATTTTTGTAGCTTCATTTTTTACACGATTTACAGCATTGTAAACGGCTTTTTGTCTTTTACTAAATTTTCCTGAAACGGGAATTGTACGGGTCATATCACTTGCATAATTTGCATATTCAGCACCAGCATCTATTAGTATCAATTCGCCCTCTTTACATTGTTGGTTATTTTCTATATAATGCAATACATTGGCATTATTGCCCGAACCAATAATGGGCGTGTAGGCAAAACCTTTGGATCTATTTCTTAAAAATTCATGCATAAATTCTGCTTCAATTTCGTATTCCCAAACTCCGGGTTTTGTAAAATTGAGTACTCGTCTAAATCCTTTTTCGGTAATATCACATGCTTGTTGAATCAAATCAATTTCAATCTGATCTTTTACAGAACGTAAGCGTTGTAAAATAGGATTGCTTTTAGCAACCGAATGTGCAGGATATTTGTCTTTTAGCCATTTTGTAAAACGGTCTTCACGGGTTTCTGTTTCAACCGAAGCTCGGTAATGCTCATTGGTATTAATGTATACCGTATCGCATTGCGACATTAGTTCAAACATTATTTTTTCCATGTCTTGTAGCCAATATACGGTTTTGATACCACTGGTTTTAAGAGCGGCTTCTTTGGTTAGTTTTTCGCCTTCCCATACAGCAATATGCTCATTGGTTTCCTTTAAAAAGAGAATTTCACGATGTTTTTCTTTTGGACAATCAGGAAACAGTACTAAAATGCTTTCCTCTTGATCTACACCACTTAAATAAAAAATATCGCGATGCTGCTGAAAAGGCATAGTACTGTCCGCACTTATCGGGTAAATATCATTAGAATTAAAAACCGCCAAACTACAGGGCTTCATTTTGGACATAAAATTTTTGCGATTTTTTATAAAAAGTTTATTGTCTATTGGAAAGTATTTCATCTTATCACATTTTAATGTTTGCCTCACAAATTTATTAAATCTTAAAGAGTATTGGGCGTGTAATTCAGATTAATTTAGTAGTTTTCGGTCATTAATTTTAGATTATGATTAGAAAGTTATTTTTTTATGTTGCCCTATTATTGGTTGCGATAAGCACTGCTCAAAACACAAATAAAATGGCATCAGAATATTTTGACGTGGTGAGAGCGGAATTTATAGGAGATCAGGCTTACAAAACAACAGAATTTGTAGCCCAATATTGGAGAGTGGTTGGTAATACTGGATTCAATAAAAGTATCTACCATATTGCAGAAGGTCTTGAAAGAGCAGGCTATGTTTTAGAAAGCGATGCTTTGGAATATAATAAACTGACGTACAGGATTGAAAAAAGACCTATGAAAAAACCCACTTGGGAAACTGTTAGTTCCAGTTTAACTATTGTAGGTCAAGATTCGCCAATATTAGAATCAGCTACTAATAGAAACATGACTTATTTAAACTCAATATCAACTCCAAAAGGAGGTGTTACTGCTGAGGTAGTTTATATAAAAGATAAAAAATCACTAGAGAAAACAGACATAAAAGGCAAAGTTATTTTTGCTGAAATGAGTCCTTATACACTCTATAAAACGGCAATGAAAAAAGGTGCAGTAGGAATGCTAACTTACGATATGCCCGATTATTTGCAACCCGAAAAAAATATTACTTCTATACAATTTAGGAGTATTCCCTATAATGAGAAAAATTTGTGGGGTATAGCCTTGTCTTATCAAGCTAAAGAAAAATTAAAAAAGGAGTTGGATAAAGGAACTGTAAATGTAAAAGCCGTTATCAATACTAAAATTTATCCGTCCGAAGAACTGACCATTGTTGCCGATATAAAAGGTGATGTGAACCCCAAT
This sequence comes from Aureibaculum sp. 2308TA14-22, assembly GCF_040538665.1. Taxonomy (NCBI): domain Bacteria; kingdom Pseudomonadati; phylum Bacteroidota; class Flavobacteriia; order Flavobacteriales; family Flavobacteriaceae; genus Aureibaculum; species Aureibaculum conchae. Next base: position 2,907,307 of record NZ_JBEWXT010000001.1, on the reverse strand, counting down.
GAAAGACTCGTTTTTAGTGCCCATGTGCAAGAACCAGGAGCAAATGATAATGCTTCAGGGGTAGGTGTTCAATTAGAAATGGCTCAAATAGCAGCTAAGTTTATTAAAGATAAGACTGTAAAATTAGATAGAACCCTTACTTTTTTATGGGGGGATGAAATTGTTTCTACACGAAGGTATATTCAAGAAGATAGTATTAGAGCATCAAATATTAAATGGGGAATCAGTTTAGACATGGTGGGCGAAAATACAGCTATAACGGGAGGCTCATTTTTAATTGAAAAAATGCCAGACCCAAGTGCAATATGGACACGTGGTAACGACAAACATTCCGAATGGGGCGGAAGACCATTGAAATTAAAAGATATGAAACCACATTATCTGAATGATTTTATAATAAATATTTTTGAAGAGCAAGGAAAATTTGCCAATTGGGAGGTAAACACAAATCCGTTTGAAGGTGGTAGTGACCATACACCGTTTTTAAGAGCTGATATTCCCGGATTACTCTTATGGCATTTTACGGATCAATTTTACCACACCGATAATGACAGGATAGACAAGGTGTCTCAAGAAACCTTAAAAAATGTTGGAATCGGTGCATTAACAAGTGCCTTTTCATTGTTAAATTCAGATGCTACTGCTGCTTTGACGGAATTGGAGAACATTAAATCTAGAGCAGAAAAAAGATTGAAAGCTGAATTTCTATTATCGCAACAAGCGGTAAAAGAAGGAGATGACTTGAATGTTGAAATTAAAATCCTAAATGCATGGAACGATTGGTATCAAAAAACATTTGATTCTTTACGAGATATGGCTTATGAACCTAATGAAGATTTGAACAGGGCAATTAACAAAGCAAAAGACAAATTAACAAAGCAAACAGAAAAATATATTAAATCTTTAAAATAGCATGTTAGCTACTTCACTAAAGAAAATTGGAATTCCTATTTTGCTTTTTGCTTTATTGACGAGTTGTTCTCCTAAGCTAAAACAGTCCTATTCCAGCTTGTCAAAACCTGAACGGACATGGGTTATTTTTCATCCGTTTAAAGCAAAAAAAGCGTATCAAATTTCGAGAGAGGCATTAATCACAGCTGATTCTATAGGCAAAGAAAACACTATTGGGAATGATATGAATGGCGGACAATTAGATGCCTTTAAGCATAGTTTTTGGATGGCAAAATCTGCACAAAGTATTGGTAAAAATGCAGCGTTGAGTTTAGGTAGAGCCCATGAAAAAGGTAATTATCAAACCTTTAAAAAACGACAGTTGGAAGATGGAATAGCACCGGACAAACCAGCTTCAGATATGGATTTGTTTAACAACCACGTTGGTGCAAGTTTAGGCAAACAATATAAGAAAGCTTCAAAAAAAACCGTCATAAATCATTTGTTAGTTGCTATCCGTCAAGGTAAATTAAGAATGCTAAAAAAGGATGCTTCAGGTAACTTTTTAGATTGTAAAGGGCAAATTATTCCCATTAATTCCCTAAAAGGCAAATGGGAAAACGATAAGTGTTTGGTGCCAACCAATTAACTTCGTATTAATGACTTCATTTAATCCTTTTTGTCTTATTTTAGCAACAAACTCAACGCAATACATTAGAATATGCACCATATACCGTTATTACAGGATTTTGTAATTCTATTAGGATTTTCCATCCTAATCGTGTTTTTGTTGCAACGGTTAAAATTGCCTTCAATATTAGGTTTTCTAATTACGGGAATTATAATTGGCCCCTTTGGTTTTAATTTGATAAAAGCTGAGGACATAGAAATTATATCTGAAATTGGTGTAATTCTGCTCTTGTTCGTTATCGGTATGGAACTTTCCTTAAAACAACTAGCTTCCATAAAAAATACGGTCTTTATTGGTGGCTCCCTTCAAGTCGGGTTGACCATCTTAATTTCAGGGTTTGCCTATTACTTTCTTGGAAATGCTATTGAAGAAGCCGTTTTTGTAGGGTTTTTATTCTCGCTATCCAGTACAGCTATTGTGCTAAAAATACTACAAGATAGAAATGAAATGAAGACCGCTCACGGGCGGAATGCCTTGGCAATACTTATTTTTCAGGACATTATCGTGGTCCCGATGATGTTGATAACACCAATATTAGCTGGAGCTTCGGACAATATTGCTATGAGTGTTTTATCCTTGGTTGTAAAATCAGTTATTGTGGTAATTATTACCATTGTAAGTGCCCGATATGTTGTACCTAAATTGATGTACGCGGTGGCAAAAACCAATAGTAAAGAACTTTTTTTATTGACTACTATTGCTATCTGTTTTGCCGTCGCTTTTTTAACTTCTGAAGCTGGTTTGTCTTTGGCCTTGGGTGCTTTTTTGGCAGGGCTAATTATCTCTGAATCAGAATATTCACATCAATCAACGAGTATTATTTTGCCGTTTAGAGAACTGTTTACCAGTATCTTTTTTATATCGATTGGGATGCTGTTAGATTTAACATTTTTCCTTAATAATGTTGGCGTAGTTCTGTTACTTGTGGTCATTGTTTTTTCTATAAAAACATTTGTAATTTCAATAGCGGTTGCGGTACTGAAATATCCACCAAGAACTATTTTACTAACGGCTCTATCTTTATTTCAAGTTGGAGAATTTGCTTTTATACTTTCTAAAGTAGGCGTTCAGTACAATTTATTGAGTGAAGAAACCAACCAATACTTTCTGGCAGTTTCTATAGTTTCCATGATTTTAACTCCTTTCGTAATTATGTTCTCGCATACGATAGCAGATCGGTTTTTAAAGACCAAATTGGGTAAGAAAATCGATAAAACCTTAGTAAATCAAGAACAAAACGAAACAATTATTGATAACGAAATTTCTAATCATTTAATAATAATTGGTTTTGGTATTAATGGGACTAATTTGGAAAAAGCGGCTAGATACGCTAATATACCTCATGTCGTAATCGAAATGAATCCGTCAATAGTTAAAAAAGGTAAAGCAGATGGTGTTCCTATACTATTTGGCGATGCTTCTGAACCGCATATATTAGATACGGTAAATCTTTCTAAGGCACGCTCGGTAGTTATTGCTATTTCTGATAAAGAGGCCACTAAAACCGTTATTAGGAATATACGGGCAACGTCGCAAACTGTGCATATTTTAGTGCGGACAAGATATGTTAGGGAAATAAGTGAATTGGTTGCTCTTGGGGCGGACGATGTGATACCCGAAGAGTTTGAAACTTCCATTGAAATATTTTCAAGGGTAATGCACACGTTTTTGGTGCCCGAAAGCCAGATAGAGAATTTGGTTGATTTTGTACGAGCGGATAATTATGAAGTATTTCAAATGAAGAAAAAAGTGCCTAAAACATTTGCACCCACTTCAATTCCCGATTTTAACATTACCTGTGTGCGAGTAACCTCTGATAGCAGTAAAATCAATGGCAGAACATTAAAAGAAGCCAATATTAGGGCAGAATACGGGGTAAGTGTGTTGGCGGTTTCGCATGGTGATAAAATTATAGATGATATACACCCCGATCAAAAAATCTACCAAAACGATTTGTTGTTTATACAAGGTAGCCAAGAAAATATTGAGCAGTTTAGGAAGTTTGTGAATTAAAAAAGACCTCACAGGTTTTCAAAACCTGTGAGGTCAGATTTTTTAATCCTTAAACAACGAAAAATCCATCCCCTCAATTTCCTTTCTATATGTTGGCCATTCAGTTTTAAAGAAATCATCAATTTTATTTATTACCTCATCCACTTTGTCATTGGCATTTTTTATTAGTTGTTGTTGTGTTTTTCCAGGTTTTTCTTGTAAACTACCTACATAACTCCTTGCTGTATATAAATAGTTCATTGGTGTAAGTTCTGGGTTTCGGGTAATACCTTGTCGTTTGTCTTCTTTACCGATCATAGCATCAATTAATGTGTTGATGGATTTCACAATGGAGTCACTTTTTTTAATGGCGTCTTTATATTTTTTCTTATCAACCTCTTTAAATTGTTTTTTATAAGTACTTGCAATTTCTTTAGATTCGTTGAGTTGAGCAACCGCTTTTCCCGTCCGTTCAAATTGTTTTTCCAATTGCTTTTGTAAATCGTATTTACTTTTTAATACCTCAAAAGGCATTTCAACCCTTGGGTCGTAGGCTACATTAACTGTAGTAGAATCTTTATGTTTTCCGTAGTGCAACACTACTTTATAATTTCCAGGCAATACGGTTACACCTCTAGGTTCGGAAGCATTTTTTTTCGCCAACTTTCTGGAAGGACCTCTTACTCCTTTTTCTGCCAAATACCAACTGGCTTTGTGTAAACCGCTTTCCTTAGGAGTTTTTTGTTTTAGGGTTCTGATCAATTCGTTTTTAGAATTATAAACTTTTAACGTAATAGAATCCGATTTTTTGCTTTTTGCGGTATCTGTTGGTTTATTGATGCTATAGTTGATTTTTGCCCCTCTAATTGACCTGTTTTCTCCGTTAAACAATGCATTTCCGCCAAAACGAGAACCTGAAGGTTGCTGAATAAGGTGAATAAACGCATCTGGTGAATCATATACTTTTAAAGTGTTATTCAACACTTGGGTACCTTCTGTTGCTAACGTTCTTAATGGCCTAATGTCATCTAACACATACATAGAACGCCCAAAAGTGGCAATAACCAAATCGTGTTCACGAGGATGTATACCTAAGTCCATGGTTGATACACTTGGGTAATCATTGGTCCATTTGGTCCAGGTTTTGGCTTCGTCTAAACTGACATATAAACCATTTTCGGTACCCAGAAAAATTAATTTCTTTTCTATTGGGTCTTGAATTAATGCTAAGGAATATCCAAAAGTTTCATCCTTTTTGTCCAACAAGCTTTCCCAAGTTTTGCCGTAATCTCTGGTTCTGAATAAATAGGGTTTAAAATCAAAATTTCTATAATTGTTTACAACGGCATAGGCTTCACCAGCATTAAATGTAGAAGCTTTGATTTGAGCTATCCAACTACCTTTTGTAAATTTTTTATGCTTAACAGGTGTAACATTAGTCCATGTTTCGCCACCATTTCTAGTAATTTGTATCTGTCCATCATCGGTGCCTACCCAAAGCAATCCTTTTTCTAACGTACTGGGCGTAATGGCCAAAATGGTAGTATGGTTTTCTGCACCTGTAGCATCCATTGTCAATCCACCACTTTCGTGCTGTTTTTGCTTCTCGGGGTCGTTAGTAGTCAAATCTGGAGAAATGACATCCCATTCATGGCCTTTGTTAGTTGTTTTATGTACAAATTGGCTTCCAAAGTATAATGTTTCACTATCAAACGGATCCATAGCAATGGCAGCATTCCAGTTAAAACGCAATTTTACATCAGGGTCTGGATGCGTAGGGCGAATCATCTTTGTACTTCCTGTTTCTCTATCGTATCTGCCTACATAACCTTGTTGCGACATTCCATAACCGTATCGCGAATTTTTAGGATCAGGAATCACATCAAAACCATCGCCGAACATCAATTCTTGCCAATATGAATTCCGTATACCTTGTGCTTTTAACACATAGGCCGGGCCAATCCACGAACCATTATCTTGCATTCCACCATAAAGATTGTAGGGGTAATCCATGTCATAAGCAATATGATAAAATTGTCCCACTGGCAAATTTTCGACAAAACGCCATGTTTTGCCTTTATCACGTGTAATATTCAATCCACCATCGTTACCATCTATCATAAAACTAGGATCCTCAGGATGGATATACCAAGCATGATGATCAGGATGAATACCCGCATTGGAATTGTACGCTGGCATCAATTGTTTAAACGATTTACCACCATCATCACTTACATTTACGTAGGTAAAAACTGTGTATAATCTATTTTCATTTTTAGAATCGACAAACAAATCGTAATAGTAAAACGGGCGGTTTCCAATTCCTGATTTGTCGTTTATTTTTTTCCATTTAATACCTCCATCTTCAGATTTATATAATGCATTTTTTTTGGACTCGATTAACGCATACACAATTTTTGGGTTGCTAGGTGCTATTGCCAAACCGATTCTGCCCAAATTTCCTTTTGGTAGTCCGTCTTCATCTGTTTTTTTTGTCCAATTTTCACCACCATCATAGGTAATATACAATCCAGATCCTTCTCCACCCGAGTTAAAAGTCCAAGGTTTACGCCGGTGTTCCCACATGGCAGCTATCAATTTATTGGGATTGGTAGCATCTACCACCAAATCGGCCGCTCCTGTTTTATTATTTACAAAAAGTGATTTTGTCCACGTTTTACCGCCATCAGTAGTTTTAAAAACACCACGTTCAGGATGCTCGCCCCAAGGAGAACCAATTGCTGCAACATACACCGTATTAGGATTATCTTTATCAATAATTATTCTGTGAATATTTCGTGTTTTCTCTAAGCCCATCAATTGCCAAGTGGTTCCTGCATCTAAACTTTTATAAATACCATATCCGCCGTTAAGACTATTTCGAGGATTTCCTTCACCTGTACCAACCCAAATAACATCTGGATTGCTTTGTTGAATTGCTAGGGCACCTATACCTTGAAGAGGTTGTTTGTCAAAAATAGGTTTCCAGTCTATACCCCCACTTTCCGATTTCCAAACACCGCCAGAAGCTGCTCCAGCATATATGATATCGGGATTATTATTTACAACATCAATTGCTGTAATTCGTCCACTCATTCCAGCGGGGCCAATAGCCCTAGGTTTCATGCTTTTCAGCTTTTCTAGGTCTAATTGTTGAGCAGAAATAATTGTTGTAATAAAAAAGGCAAGTAAAGTAAATTTTTTCATGATTTAGTTTGGTTAAAAGAGCTACTAAAGTAGTTGATATTTTTATGAAAACCAATTTTGGTATTTGCGGTTTTCGTGCCACTAGGTTACAACCTGTTTTGTTGCTACATTTTTGGTATATTGCACTAGAATTATTTTAGAACCTTTCTTTACTACAAATGCACAAAACTAAATCCATATATTTTCATTTTATAGTTTTCGCTATTTTTTTATTGAGCTTTAGTTTTGAAGGTTATTGTCAAGAAATTCCTGAGAAGAAGCATCCAGATAAAGCAGTTCAAGATTACATAAACTTATTATCTGAGGATGAGCAGCGATTATTAAATATAAAACTAAAAAATTATGCCGATACTACTTCTACTGGAATAGCTATAGCAATAAGAAACGATATTAAAGATGATATCAACTTTTATGCGGCAAAAATGCTAACTGAGTGGGGATTGGGACAAGCAGAAGAAGACAATGGTATTTTGTTGGTTTTGGACACAAATCAACGAAAGATAGCGATATCTACGGGGTATGGTGTTGAACATTTATTAACAGATGCTCTTTCTAAAAGGATAATAACTAATATCATTACTCCTCAATTTAAGCAAGGTAATTTTTACAGTGGTTTAGATAAAGGTACATCTGCTATAATTCAAATTATGAATGGTGAGTATAAAGGCTCACCACAACGGAGTAATGATGGTGGAGATGGTATCCCTTTTGTCTTTATCATACTTTTTCTGATTATTCTATTTATTATTCTTTCCAATCGCAATAAAAGAAACCGTGGTAATAAAGGAAACCGTGGCAATAGAAGAGATGACGTTGCACGTTCTATTTTAGAAGCTATTATCTTGAGTCGTTCTGGTCGTGGAGGATTTGGTGGTGGTGGAGGCTTTGGCGGTAGTTCTGGAGGAGGAAGTTTTGGTGGCGGCGGATTTGGCGGATTTGGCGGTGGTATGGGCGGAGGAGGCGGTGCTTCTGGAAGTTGGTAAGATAGCCTATCCTAAATCCTTCCCAAAAGGGAAGGACTTTTAAATGACTTTATTATGAGAAAAATCACCTTTATTTTTATTCTGATTTCTCTTTTTTCTTGTAATAAGAAACAAGAAAAAACGGATACTGCACCCAATCCAACTGATCCCTACATTTTAGTTTTAGGTACTGCCCAAGATGCCGGCTATCCACAAATTGCCTGTCAAAAAGAATGTTGCGAACGTGTTGCTAAAAACACTGAATTGAAAAGGTTTGTAAGTTCAATTGCATTGGTAGATTCTGTTTCTAATGAAAGTTGGATTTTTGATGCTACGCCTGATTTTACCGCTCAAACTCAGCTATTATCGGCACATTTAAAAGATAAACCATTGCCTGACGGTATTTTCTTAACCCACGGACATATGGGCCATTATACGGGACTGATGTTTTTAGGAAGAGAAGCACTTGGAGCAAAAAATATGCCTGTGTATGTCATGCCCAAAATGAAAACTTATTTGACCAAAAATGGTCCATGGAGCCAATTGGTAAAGCTAAATAATATTGATTTAAAACCTTTGCAAGAGGACTCAATTATTGAATTAAACGAACGAATTTCTGTAACACCTATTCAAGTCCCGCATCGAGATGAATTTACTGAAACGGTTGGGTTTATTATCAATAATCAAAAGAAAAAAGCCTTGTTTATTCCAGATATTGATAAATGGGAAAAATGGGATAGAAATATTGTCGATTACATTAAAGAAGTTGATATTGCCTTGTTAGATGCTACTTTTTTTAAAGATGGCGAAATTAATAGGGATATGAACGAAGTTCCGCATCCTTTTGTGGAAGAAAGTATGACATTGTTGGAAAACTTATCAGAAAAAGATAAAAATAAAGTTCACTTTATCCATTTTAACCACACCAATCCGTTGCTAATTAACGGAAGTAAAGCTCAAAAAACAGTAATTGAAAAAGGTTTTAATACAGCCAAACAGGGTATGACTATAGATTTATAATAATTTATTCATTTGGATTTTTTATAGTTAATTGATTTCGTTTAATTTGTAGCATAAAAATTACTATTAAGCTACAATTCTGTTAATGAAATATATTTTTTCTTGTATTTTTTTCTGTTTATTACTATTGAGCTGTAAGCCCAATTTTGAAGAACCAATAATTACATTGGATGCTTATAAAATTGAAGAAGGGTTTGAATTAGAGGTTGTGGCTTCAGAACCGCTATTGGATTCGCCTGTGGCCATTGATTTTGATAACCAAGGTCGTATTTGGGTAGTGGATATGCCTGGATTTATGATTGGAGAGACCGAACCCACGGGATCCATTAAAATTTTACAAGATTTAGATAATGACGGAGTTGCCGATCATGCAAAAATCGTTGTGGACAGTTTAGTAATGCCAAGGGCCTTAGCTTTGGTTTATGGTGGCTTATTATATGCTGAGCCTCCTAATTTATGGTTTGCAGAAATTAAAAACGATAAGGTACAACACAAAATACTGGTGGATTCTTTGTATGCACCAGATGGAAATCCTGAGCATCAACCCAATGGTCTATTAATGAATATTGACAATTGGATTTACAATGGAAGTACAAATTTTAGATATCAACAAAGAGACGGTAAATGGATAAAAGAACCCACTTCTTATCGTGGCCAATGGGGTATTACAAAAGATAATTTTGGTAGGCTGTATTATAACAATAATGGCCAACAATTATTAGGAGATTATGTATTGCCAAACCGATTAATTCGTAATAAATTTTACACTCCTAAAGAAGGACTTAATAAAAGATTGACTGACGACCAACGTGTATATCCAATTCATCCTACTCCAGTAAATCGTGGTTATAGTGAGGGTGTTTTGAACAAAGACAGCTTCCTCGTTAATGTTACTGCGGCTTGTGGACCACTAGTGTATCGTGGTAGCAATTTTTCTGAAGATTATAATCAAAATGTTTTTGTTTGCGAGCCGGCGGCGAATTTGGTAAAAAGAAACATTCTAACCTTTAATGGTGTTTATACAGAAGCCAATCAAGCATGGCAAGGCAAAGAATTTTTAGTATCGTCAGATGAAGGTTTTAGACCCGTTAATTTAAATAATGGCCCAGACGGGAATATGTATATTGTAGATATTCACCGTGGAGTTATTCAACATCATGCCTTTTTAAGTCCCTATTTAAAAAATAAATCAAGAGAGTATGGATTAGACTCCTTAGTTGATTTTGGACGTATTTTAAAGGTTTCAAAAAAAGGGGTTAAGCGAAAAGTTATGACGAATTTAAATAGTTTGTCAACGGATGAATTGATAGGTTTATTAAAAAGTGATAACGGTTGGTTAAGAGATAGAGCACAGCAAATCATTATTTATAAAAATGATAAAAAAGCAATACCGTTGCTTAATCAATTGGTTATGGAAGTGGAGTACCCTCTTGCTCAAGTTCATGCATTGTATGTTTTAGAGGGATTAAACGCTTTAGATATTGAAACCCTAATTGCAGTTGCTAAAAATGGAAATGAGGAGGTTGGTGCTCACACCATTATTTTACTAGAAAGCTTTGTGAAAAAAGAAAATTCTGAAATAATTTCTAACCTTTTTAAGGAGCTTGTCGGTAAAAATAGTATGACCATTGATTTTTATATAAGCTCTACTCTAGGGGTTTGGGCAAATATTGATAAAGAACAATTTATTCCAAACATGAAATCGTTAAGCGTAAAATACAAGGATCATAAATTTTTTCAAGAAGCTTTGGTGAGTGGACTTTCCACTAAGAGTATTGATTTACAACGAAATTTGATAAAAAATGAAATTGCTCAAAACACACTATTTAGTAAAGTTTTGTCTAAAAATATTGAACAATTCAATGATAAAAAGCCTAATAAACTTTTTGTTAAAATCCTTCCAAATAAAGATGCTAGAACAGAAGGATCGAAACTGTACGGTCAAATCTGTGCCGCTTGTCATGGACCAACAGGTGAAGGAATTGACGAGTTGGCACCACCGCTATTAAATTCAGAATACTTAAAAACCAATATGGAAAGGCTTGGACTTATTTTATTGCATGGCTTAAAAGGCCCAATAAATGTAAACGGCACATTATATAATTTTAATAGTACTATGCCTGGTTTGATTCATAATGAACAAATTTCTGACGAGAATTTATCACATATTATTAATTACATAACCAATGCATTTACTGACCAGTCTAAATGGTTGCCCGCTGATAAAATAAAGCAGCTTCGTAACATTAAGTCTAAGGGAGGAATGGAATATACCGAAGCGGAATTAAATGAGATGTTTTCAGAAACTAAAAAATGATTATAAATTTAGTTTTAATTTTTAAAACATTCTAAACCTATCTTTTCTTACTTCGCCAGCTTTACCTAACGTATTGAATTTATAGCTAAAACCGACCATAAAGTATTGTTGTAATACAGTACTTTGCGAATCTTGAATATAGTTTTCATTAGAAATTCTTCTAGCATTGGTATTCTGATTTAACAGATCATAGGCTTTTAAGGTTATCATACCTTGATTTTTCATAATTGAATATGATAGTGTTGAGTTCCAAAACCAAGCACTTTTTTGAAACCCATCAGCAATATTAGAATTATAATTAAAGCTAATTTGATTTTCCCATTCTAAATTTTTAGGTACTGATGTTCTCGTTGAGATTCTTAAATTATGAGTTACAAATTCTCTATTATCAAATTGTTCAAGGTCAAACTTATTTGTGTTAAAAGATACTCTATAATTAGGGCGAATTTCTAACACATCTTTCCAAGTATAGGTTAAACCAAAGTTCGGAGATATTGAATTGTTCTTAGCAAGATATTTTGTACCATTATTGAAATTGTTAGATCTTCTTAGGTTGAGTCCCAGTCCTAAATTCAATTTTAGGGTTCTTATTGTATCTAATTTAATTGTCTTAGAGTAACCACTTCCAACGTATAAACTTCCATTCCCATTAACATTTGTATAAGTAGTGTTTCTTACAAAATTTTCATCAATTGTACTATTAGATACAACATCATTGTTTGAAATATCTCCTCCCATGTACGTATAAATACCTGTGCCTTTCTGAAAATCGTAGTTATTGAAACTAAAATTCAAACTATGTCTATTGGTGGGCTCAAGTGCAGGATTTCCAGTAATAATATTTAGTGGGTTTGAAACATCTTGAAAAGGTTGTAATTGCCTTAGTCGTGGTACTTGATTGTCCAGTCTGTATCTTACATATAATGATCTTTTTGAACTAAAACGATAGCGAACCCTTGAGTTTAACTCTAAATTACTGAAGTTGCGTTTTAAATTTAGTTGAGGTCTTAAAAAGTCCTCACTTTCTAAGGTTCTAAATACCATATCGCTTCCAAAATTTATATTAAACTTATCTTTATTATAAGTTAAGCGTAAACCTGGTACATTTCTAAAATTTTTATATTCAAAATCAGTACTTAGCTCTGTATTAAAGTCTGAAAATGTTTGTGTGGCATTATTAAAATCATAGGTGCTTTTTTCATTGTCTGTATTTTCAAAACCGTAAGTATATCTAAAATCTAAATAAACTTTTTTACCTACTAGTGGTAACCTATAGGTAAGCCTCGAAGAAAAACTATTTGTATTCTCATTGTTTTCCGAAAATTGATCTCTCGAAATGTTTTCAGGATTATTACCAAAAATAGAAGTTTCTGAACTTAAAAAATTATCAGAATTATTAGCACTAAATTCATTGTCTAGGTTTATGCGTAGAAAAGAACCTTCACTACCAAAACGTTTAGTAACATCAAAGTCATTGCTAAAATTATTAGCCTTACTTTCTGAAAATGAAGATGTATTTGATTGATTGGTCACAATATTTGCTTCATCTCTAGACTCTTCTTCTCGGTCAAATTCTCTTTTATTAGTTGAATACCTAAAGGATGGTTTAATATTGATTAGTAAAGTAGTGTCTATTTCTATTTCAAAATCTAAATTGGCACTGTGGTTATCATTATGATTTGAGGATGTAGACTCTGAATCTGTAAAATATCTAGAGTCTGGTAAAAAGTTTTCTCTCTGTGTTGCATTTTTGTCTTCAGAATCACTAGTTGAATAAAAATAATCAGCAGATATCTCTACTTTTTTTCCAATTTGGTCGGCATAATTAAAACCTGTATTTTTTGACGTTGTAATACCTTGACCACCACCAAAATTGAGACCATTTACACCAAAAGAAACTTGACCACCTCTTACGTTCATGCTAAAATTACCGCGACCACCAAACATTTTTTGAATCTCACCAAAACTAAAACCCGGTGAGTTGGTGTTATTACCACCAGCCAATACACTAATACGTCTATCGTTATTAAAATAATTGAACATTCCTGCGGCTTCCCAGCGTTTATCTGTTCCACCCCCAGCCGAGACACGTCCAAAAACACCTTTATTATTTTCTTTTTTTATGGTTAGATTGATGGTTTTATCCTCACCTTCACTGTCTTCACCAGAAAAGGCTTGTGCTTTGGTTTTGGTATCTGTAATTTGAATTTTCTCAATAATATCTTTGGTCAGATTTCGTGTGGTTATAGTAGGGTCGTTCCCAAAAAAGGGTTTGCCATTTACCAATATTTTATTCACTTCTTTTCCATTAACTGTTATTTTTCCATTTTCATCTACTTCTACACCTGGTAATTCTTTTAAGACATCTTCAACATTGGCATCTTTTTTAGTTTTAAAAGAACTTACATTAAATTCTACCGTATCTTTTTTTATGGTAATAGGAGACCTAGATTTAAGTACTACCTCATCTAATATATTGGCATCAGCCAAAGAAATAGTGTTTAAATTCATTGGTTCACCTCTATAATTAATTAGCTTGGCGTATGATTGATAACCTATAAAAGAAACGTTTAATCTTAAATCTTTATATGGAGATTTTCCTTCTAATTTAAAGTTGCCATTTTTGTCTGTTATAGTGTAAGTAATAAGTGTGCTATCTTTGGCTCTTTCTAAATAAACGGTTGCAGCTTCTAGCGGTTTTTGATCATTTTCAGAAACAATTTTTCCAGATATTTCATAGTTTTTTGATTGAGCGAAAATAGCAACGGTACATAGCATAGCTATGCAGGTAATAAGTTTTTTCATTATGGGCTGATGGTGGGTTTCAATAGAGCAAAGGAATTGTTTTTTATATAGAACAACTAAAATAGTAGTTTAAAGTTTTGTTAAAAAATATCCAATTTGAATTTTATCTATATATGCTTATTTGTCATTAAGGTTTAATACTTTCGCCATTCATTTTACAGGTGATAAAAAATGACAATAAATAAAACAACAAAATCAACTAATATTTTATTATTAGTAGGTATTCTTTTTATTGCTGTTAATTTGCGTCCTGCCCTTGCGGGAGTAGGCCCTTTAGTTGATGATATTAAAGAGGCAACTGGACTTTCGAATTCAATGTTAGGTCTGTTAACTACATTGCCACTTATTGCTTTTGGTATCATTTCAATGCTTACACCCTTATTTACAAATCGTTTCGGGATTGGTAAAACGTTGTTTGGTGCAATGGTTTTGTTAACGATAGGCATTTTAATCAGGTCTATTGAAGGAAATTTTTATCTGTATTTTGGAACTTTATTATTTGGAATTGCAATTGCTTTTGGCAATGTGCTGTTACCGGGAATAACCAAAAGGAATTTTTCTGAAAATTCTGGTTTTATTACAAGTATTTATTCTTCTGTGATGGCTGTTGGGGCATCATTGGCCGCAGGCATAAGTGTGCCACTAACTAAAATTGAAAGCTTTGGATGGAGAGGTTCGTTAATAGTTTGGGCATTATTGGCTTTATTAGCGGCAATTGTTTGGTCTCCGCAAGTTAGAAGGTTAAAAAAACCACCACAAAAGAACGATTATATTAAAGCTATGAAATCGTTAAATAGGTCCCGTTTAGCTTGGCAAGTAGCATTGTTTATGGGTTTACAATCTATGACGTTTTATGTTATTTTGGCTTGGTTACCAGCTATTTTAATAAGTAGAGGCTATGATGCTAATTTTTCTGGCTGGATGCTTTCCTTATCTCAGGCAACAGGAATTTTGGGGTCTTTAATTGTGCCAACAATAGCAGGTAAAAAAACAGATCAGCGAGCTATTGTTTTTGTGTTAATATTAATGGAATTAATAGGAATAGTTGGACTTATGTTACCGCAGTTTGGAGAGGTTGCATTGTGGGTTTCGTTTATCGGGTTTGTGCTAGGCGGTTCTTTTGGATTATCCTTACTTTTTATAGTATTGCGATCTCACGATACGGCATCAGCTACTGAACTTTCAGGAATGGCACAATCTATTGGGTATGTTATCGCTGCTACCGGTCCTTTTATTTTTGCAAGTGTTTTTGACTTTACAGGTAGTTGGTTGTATGCCTTGATTTTGTTATTGGTGATCGCCGTGCTAAAACTGCTTTCAGGATTGTATATTGGGAAGCCAGGGAAAGTTTAGACGTATTCAATTGAAAATGGTCATTGCGAGGAGCAATGACAAAAAAATCACTTTTGTTATCCCTAATTCTGTAAGCGACGAAGCAATCTTTTGAATGTTACTTCTGAATATTGTGAAATAACTTTTTTACTTATTTTTCAATTTGTCTTCATGAGTCAAAATAATGAGATCCCGAATCTCCCTATCGGTCGTTCGGAATAAGTGATTCACACCATGCCATAGGCATGGATTCTCTACTTACTTTTGTCTAAAATAAATCACTATTGGTACACCGTGAAAATCAAAAATTTCACGCATTTTATTTTCTAAGTACCTTTTATAAGGTGGTTTTACATATTGGGGTAGGTTGCAGAAAAACGCAAATTGGGGGGTTGGTGTTGGCAACTGCGTACAGAACTTTATTTTAACATATTTTCCCTTATAAGCTGGTGGAGGATTTTGTTTTATAATATCTAATAAAGTATCATTTAATTTACTAGTAGAAATTCGTTTTTTTCTTTTTTCAAAAACTTCAACAGCAGTCTCTATAGCTTTAAAAATACGCTGTTTGGTCAGAACGGAAACAAACAGAATGGGTACATCTGTAAAAGGCTCTAATTCTTTTCTGATTTTGGTTTCAAATGCTTTAGTAGTTTTAGTGTCTTTTTCTATCAAATCCCATTTGTTGACGAGGATTACAATGCCTTTTTTGTTCTTTTCCGCTAACCAAAAAATATTTTGGTCTTGTCCTTCAAAACCGCGTGTGGCATCTAATACCAAAATAGCTACATCACAATGTTCAATAGCTCTAACCGAACGCATAACCGAATAAAATTCAAGGTCTTCTTTTACCTTGCTTTTCCGTCTTATTCCTGCAGTATCCACTAGGTTGAACTCAAAACCAAAACGGTTGTATTTAGTATCTATGGCATCTCTTGTAGTTCCCGCTATATCAGTTACAATATAGCGTTCCTCGCCAATCAATGCATTGATAAATGATGATTTTCCTGCATTTGGACGACCCACAACTGCAAAGCGAGGAAGGTTATTATCAGATTCGTCTTCTTTTTCGGGCAGTACCTTTACCAAAGCGTCTAGCAAATCTCCGGTTCCACTTCCGTTGATACTCGCAATGGTGTAATATTCCCCTAAGCCCAAAGCATAAAATTCAACGGCATCGGCATTTCGTTTGCTGTTGTCCACCTTGTTAATCGCCAACAAAACTGGTTTGTCTACTTTACGAAGCAATTTGGCAACATCCTCGTCCATACCAGTTACACCGGTTTCCACATCTACCATAAAAATAATGGCATCGGCTTCTTCAATGGCAAGTTCGACTTGTTTGTCAATTTCTGCTTCAAAAATATCGTCGGAACCTTTAACATAGCCACCTGTATCAATCAAGGTAAATTCACGACCGTTCCATTCGCTTTTTCCGTAGTGCCTATCGCGTGTAACGCCACTTACAGCATCAACAATAGCTTCACGTCGCTGAATTAAACGATTAAAAAAAGTGGATTTTCCTACATTAGGTCTTCCTACAATGGCAACTATACTCATAAGGATAAAAAATTGGGTGCAAAGATAGGAGAAAAAGCTGGAAGTATGGAGGCTGAAGACAAAAGTTAAAAAGCTAATGACAGTTCTAATTTATTTACTAATTTTAACCAGAAGTAGAAAACCAATAACCTTTTGAACCAACCGATTCACGATAATAAAATTAACGCCATTCTTTTAAAGCCTCGTTTTAGGGAGGAATTAAAGGAAAGTAAAACTGCTGTGTTAAATAAATTTGAAGCAGTTTTTGCAAAAAAAGAGTATAAATTTAAAACTAAATTAGTTGGTAACCATATAGTTATTGATGTGCCAAAGGAAGAGGATCATTTTTGGTCGCCTCAATTGCAGATTGAAATTGTAGAAGAGGATGATAAAACCATTTTAAAAGGATTATTTGGACCTAAACCTCAAGTTTGGACCCTATTTATGTTCTTTCACTTTGCCGTAGCACTTGCTTTTATTATTTTTTTAATTATGGCTTACACACAATTCAGTTTAGAACAAGAGTATCAATTTGCTATGTATATGTGCATTGCCATGCCTATTATTTGGGTGCTTTTTTATGTTTTTGGGCAGTTAGGTAAAAAGAAAGGCTATAATCAAATGGTGGAAATGGATGAGTTTGTTAAGGAAACACTATCATAATGCTCATAACAATGTTGCCATTTCTTGTTGTAATTCCAATGCTTTTTCACTTGCTTTTTCAGCAAAATCCTTACCATTAGATGCGTAAATAATTCCACGACTAGAATTTACCAATAAGCCAATATCATCCGTTAAACCGTATTTGCAGACATCTTGCAAACTTCCACCTTGAGCACCCACACCTGGGACTAATAAAAAATGATCTGGGACAATCTTTCTGATTTTTTGAAAATATTCTGGACGCGTTGCACCAACTACGTACATTAGGTTTTCTGAATTTTTATAGTTGAGTGAAGTTTTAAGAACACTTTGGTAAAGCTGTTCTTGGTTGTATTCTAAGGTTTGAAAATCTAACCCACCTGCATTAGAAGTTAATGTTAAAAGTATAGTAAACTTATCGTCAAATGCTAAAAATGGTTCAACGGAATCTCTACCCATGTAAGGTGCTACGGTAATGGAATCAAAATTAAGATCTTCAAAAAATGCTTTGGCGTAACGCGTTGAGGTGTTACCGATATCGCCACGTTTGGCATCGGCAATGGTAAAAATTTCGGGATGGTTTTTGTTCAGATAGTTAATGGTTTTTTCCAACGATTGCCAACCTTTAATGCCATAGGCCTCGTAAAAAGCAATATTGGGCTTGTAGGCAACTGTTAAATGATGTGTGGCATCTATTATTTGTTTGTTGAACTCAAAAATTGGATCGTCCAAATCTTTTAAATGGTCGGAAATTTTATCCAAATCAACATCTAAACCAATACACAAAAAAGACTTTTTTAATCTAATTTGCTCAATAAGTTGCTTTTTAGTCATAAAAATCAATAAATTTTCACAAAAATAAGGATTAATAATAGATATTCTTTTCTGTTTACAAAACAAAATGTCAGCACGAGTTCTTATATTTGTACTTTATTTAAATTAGAATTTAAACACCACAAAATGAGAAAAAAGATAGTTGCCGGAAACTGGAAAATGAACAATAATTTGTCTGAATCAAAAAAATTAGTGAAAGGTATTAAAAAGGCAATTAAAAAGAAAAAACTGAAAAACACAAGAGTTATTGTTTCTCCGACCTATGTTAATTTAAGAGCTGTGGTAAAAAAGGCTAAAAAATCAACTATTGAGGTAGCTGCCCAAAACATGCACCAAGCGGACAGCGGTGCTTTTACAGGGGAGATTTCTGCCAATATGTTAAAGAATATTGGTGTAAAAACAGTCATTTTAGGGCATTCAGAACGAAGAGAGTATTTTGGCGAAACGGATAAACTATTGACTGAAAAAGTAGACCAAGCCTTAAAAAACAAGCTGGAAGTTATCTTTTGTTTTGGTGAAAAGCTGGAAGAAAGAAAAAGCGAAAAACATTTTAACGTAGTTGAATCTCAAATTAAGAATGCTTTGTTTCATTTAGATACCAATGCGTGGAAAAAAATTATTTTAGCATACGAACCTGTCTGGGCAATAGGTACGGGTGAAACTGCTAGTCCAGACCAAGCACAAGAAATGCATGCTTTCATTCGTGATTTAATTGCTAAAAAATATAATGCCAACATAGCAAATAATGTTTCAATATTGTACGGCGGTAGCGTGAAGCCCAATAATGCTAAAGAGATATTTTCTAAAGAAGATGTAGATGGTGGTTTAATTGGTGGGGCATCGTTGAAAGCAGAAGATTTCTCAGCACTTATTGAAGCTATTTAATTAAAGATGCCTAATACCTATATTGCCTATAATTTTACTGTTTCTCCATTACAACCTGCCACGAAAATTCTTATTGCCGAATTGGGCAATGTCGGATTTGAAAGTTTTGTTGAAAACGAAGGAGGTTTCGTTGCCTATATCCAAAAAGAAGAAGATGCTGACAACATTTTGGACGAAATTTATGTGCTGCAAAGTGACGAGTTTGAAATTTCATTCACCAAAGAAGAAATAGAGCAAGTCAATTGGAATAGTGAGTGGGAGCAACACTTCAATCCCATTCAAGTAGATAATTTAGTAAGCATTAGAGCACCTTTTCATCCTAATCCCAATTTAAAATACGACATCGTCATAGAACCAAAAATGAGTTTTGGTACTGGGCATCATGAAACCACGCATATGATGGTACAACATCTTTTAAAATTAGACTTAAAAGGTAAAAAAGTATTAGATATGGGTTGTGGAACTGGAATTTTGGCAATTTTCGCTGAAATGAAAGGAGCCAATCCTACAGACGCAATTGATATTGATAATTGGTGTTATGAAAACTCATTAGAAAATGTTGAACGTAATAATTGCAAGCATATAAGTGTTTTTGAAGGAGATGCATCATTGCTAATCAATAAAAAGTACGAGGTAATTATTGCCAATATCAATAGGAATATTTTACTCAGTGATATTAAAATTTATGCTGATTGTCTAAATGATAAAGGGATTTTATTATTAAGTGGATTTTATCAAGAAGATATCTCTATCATAGATGCTGAAGCTTCTAAATACAATTTGAAATTAGAAGAAATAATAGAAAGAAACAATTGGGTAGCCTTAGAGTATTTGAAAGCCTAAATTGTTAAAAATAGTTAGAATTTAGATTTTTTTTTTACATTTATCCCCGTTATGAGTAATCAACATAAAAAACAGGAAGATTTTGACGTTCTTGAACAAGAACTGAATCTACATGAAATTATCCTTTTTAATGACGAT
The DNA here is from genome assembly GCF_040538665.1 of Aureibaculum sp. 2308TA14-22. Taxonomy (NCBI): domain Bacteria; kingdom Pseudomonadati; phylum Bacteroidota; class Flavobacteriia; order Flavobacteriales; family Flavobacteriaceae; genus Aureibaculum; species Aureibaculum conchae. The sequence continues at coordinate 2,887,209 of NZ_JBEWXT010000001.1, read as the reverse complement.
GTTAATACTTTTGAGCATGTCATAGAATCTCTGATAGATGTTTGCAACCATACTTCTGTTCAAGCTGAGCAATGTGCTTATTTGGTACATTTTAAAGGTAAATGTGCTGTTAAATCAGGAGAATATGACGAACTGAAGCCCCGTTGTACCAGATTATTGAATTTAGGACTCTCTGCCGAAATCGTTTGAAATAAGGGCTTTTCGGTAAATTCAACACTTCTAACTTGATAAAATTACTTCAATCGAGTTGCATTTTGTGCAATTAAAAACTATTTTTTTAAAGATTCTTTAATATCATGTGCTTTTAGGTATTTTATTTTAGGAATATTTTATAAAGTTTTATTTATTAATTACCTTTGTGTGCATTAATTTTAAGAAACAGACAATTATTATGGCATTTGACATTGAAATGATAAAAGGCGTTTACAAAACAATGGGTGAACGCATTAACAAGGCTAGAACCTTAACTGGAAAGCCATTAACATTGGCAGAAAAGATTTTATATTCTCATTTAGATGAAGGTATGCCCACTCAAGTTTACCAACGTGGTAAATCATATGTTGATTTTAGACCAGATAGAATTGCTTGTCAAGATGCTACAGCTCAAATGGCTTTATTACAATTTATGCAAGCAGGTAAGCCTAAAGTTGCTGTGCCTACTACAGTACATTGCGATCACTTGATTCAAGCGAAACAAGGTGCCACCCCTGATTTAAAACGAGCTAATGAAACAAGTAGTGAGGTTTTTAATTTCTTGGAATCTGTTTCTAATAAATACGGAATTGGTTTTTGGAAGCCAGGTGCTGGGATAATCCATCAAGTAGTGTTAGAAAATTATGCTTTTCCTGGTGGAATGATGATTGGTACCGATTCACATACAGTTAATGCAGGAGGTTTAGGAATGGTTGCGGTTGGTGTTGGTGGTGCTGATGCAGTTGACGTAATGGCGGGAATGCCTTGGGAATTAAAATTCCCAAAATTAATCGGTGTTAAGCTAACTGGAAAACTAAACGGATGGACGGCTTCTAAAGATGTTATTTTAAAAGTAGCGGGAATTTTAACTGTAAAAGGAGGAACAGGTGCCATTGTAGAATATTTTGGAGAAGGAGCTAAAAATTTATCATGTACGGGTAAAGGTACTATTTGTAATATGGGTGCAGAAATTGGAGCAACAACATCAACATTTGGTTATGATGATGCTATGGAACGTTTTTTACGTGCTACCGATAGAAATGATATTGCCGATGAAGCCAATAAAATTAGGGAGCATTTAACAGGAGATGATGAGGTATATGCTGACCCAGAAAAGTATTTTGATCAAGTTATAGAAATTGATTTATCTACATTACGTCCACATTTAAATGGACCATTTACGCCAGATTTGGCAACACCAGTTGGCGAATTGGGCGAAAAAGCTAGAAAAAATGAATGGCCCATAAAAGTAGATTGGGGTTTGATAGGTTCTTGTACAAATTCATCGTACGAAGATTTAACTAGAGCAGCGTCTATCGCCCAGCAAGCTATTGATAAAAAACTAAAACCCAAAAGTGACTTTGGTATCAATCCAGGTTCTGAACAGATCAGATTTACTGCTGAACGCGACGGACTTTTAAATGTATTTGAAAATTTGGGAGCTACCATATTTACGAATGCTTGTGGACCATGTATTGGACAATGGGATAGAAGTGATCTTAAAGGCGACGAAAAGAATACCATCGTCCACTCATTTAATAGAAATTTTTCTAAACGTGCGGATGGCAATCCAAATACACATGCTTTTGTAGGTTCTCCAGAAATGGTAGCCGCAATAGCAATTTCTGGAAAATTAGATTTTGATCCCATGAACGATACGTTGTTAAATGAAGAGGGTCAAGAAGTAAAATTGGATGAACCTAGAGGAATTGAATTACCACCAGAAGGTTTTGATGTAGATGATAATGGCTACTTAGCACCTATAGAAGATGGAAGCTCAGTCGAAGTTAAAGTTGCTGAAGATAGTGAACGTTTAGAATTGTTAACTCCTTTTAAACCTTGGGACGGAGAAAATATTACTGGAGCTAAATTACTCATTAAGGCTTTTGGAAAATGTACCACCGACCACATTTCTATGGCCGGACCTTGGTTGCGTTATAGAGGACATTTAGATAATATTTCCAATAATACATTAATTGGTGCGGTAAATGCCTATAACAAGCAGACCAATATGGTCAAAAACCAATTGACTGGCGAATATGGTGCAGTGCCTGACACGGCTAGGGCTTACAAAAAAGCGGGAGTACCCACTATAGTGGTTGGTGACCACAATTATGGCGAAGGTTCTTCTCGTGAACATGCCGCTATGCAACCAAGACACCTAGGGGTTATTGCCGTGTTAGTAAAATCGTTTGCTAGAATTCACGAAACAAACTTGAAGAAACAAGGAATGCTAGGACTGACCTTTGCCAATGAAGCTGATTATGATAAAATTAAAGAAGATGATACTTTCGATTTTATTGATTTGGTAGATTTTGCCCCTGAAAAACCATTAACTATTTTGGTAAAACATGCTGATGGTAGCGAAGATACCATCAAAGCAAACCATACGTATAATGAAAGTCAAATACAATGGTTTAGAGAAGGTTCTGCATTGAATTTGATTAAAAAGGAAAATGCGTAATTACAATAGAATAAGATAATTGTTTAAGAAAACTCCTAATCCTTAGGGGTTTTTGTTTTTATTGATTACCCTGAAAATTAATATTTGCCAAAACAATTATAAGCATAGGAAAAAACGTCTATAAATAAAAAACAGAGCTAAAATTTTAGCTCTGTTTTTTATTTACTTTTAATAAGTATTATCTTTGATTTATTGTTTGCACTTTTAGTTATTAACTTCTCCAGACCAATCAGGCAAATTCTCTTCAGTGTCAATTTCAAAAGTTTCGTTACCAACAACTTTAAAAGACTTACCTGCAGGAAGATTTATTTCTTTACCTTTATATTTTAAGCTTACTAAACCTTCATAACAGGTTACTTCAAAATAATTGGCACGTTGTTTTACGTTAAATTGTGTGCCTAAAACGCTAATTTTTCCTAGCCAAGTGTTAACATCAAATTGAGACCCTTTAGCAACTTTAAAATAGGCTTCTCCAACTAAATTAACTTCACGGTTATTGTCCCACTTACCTTTTTTAAATTGTAAAGATGAAGCTGCATTTAGTTTTACTCTAGAATTATCAGGTAACTCTAAAGTTCTTTGATTGCTTGCCAATGTTTTAACTGTAGTTGTATCTCCATAAATAGGTGCATAATAGATGGCTACACCAAATAAAAATATGGCGGCTACCCTCATTAATGGTTTAATCCAGTTTAATGTTTTCACAGGAGTTTCTTGCCGACGTTCTTTAATGATTGTATTTAATTTACCATATTCAGATTCGACATCATAAGATGTATCCTCAAAAAGCTTGGCTTTTTCGGAGAGTTTGGTGTAAGATGAGTATTCGTCCAATGCTTTAAAAGCCTTCAGCTCAGCATCGTTTAGCTCACCGTCTAACCATTTTTGTATTAAAAGTTCTTTTTTCATATTAGTGTTTCTTATTACATAACAACTGAAGTCCGGTTTTTCCTACCCTAATATACAGAAATATTTAAATTTCTTTTTTGGGCTACTTCATCTATGTAACAATTACTTGGCATAAATTCCTACCAAATAGATATTAAATTCCATCAATTTCTTTTCTTAACTTCTCTAAGGCACCATAAATCCTCTTTTCTACACCTTTTCTGGAAATGCCTAATTCCTCGGCTATTTCTTTATGTTTTTTACCTTCTATTCTGTTCATTAAAAAAGCTTCTCGTTGTGCTTCGGTCAAATTACCCAATGCTCGTTGGTATTTTTTCATATACTCAGATTCTTCCATTATAAACTCAGGATTCTCGTTTGTATAGTGCTTGGGTTTAACTTGCTGATGTTTTAATACCACTTTTTGATGCTTAACTTCATTAAGCATCATGTTGTTTGCCGTTGTAAATAAAAAGGACTTGGCTTTTTCAGGACTTACATTTTTGCAATTATCCCAAAGTTTAATAAAAGCTTCTTGAACCTTGTCTTTTGGGTTTAGGCCATCTCCATATTTATAACGTAAAAAGTTATGTACATCTTTAGAAAGGGTCTTGAATATATTAGAAAAAATATGCTCTTCACAAACATTGGTATTTAAAGATTGTACCATATAGTTGATAAAATTTATTTAGTATTTGGTTGATTTATGGCTCTTTTAAATAGCAAATGGAAGTACAATCTATTTGGTTATTTCCTAATGTATTTCCATTTATAAACACTCTAATAACTACAAAGTGGTATAAATTATTGTTTTTGGACGCCAGAAATATATAACCAAAAACCTTTAACATATTAGTAAAGGAAAGATTGACAATTGTCTTTTTAATAGAATTAATAGGTTTTATACAAGATTTTTGAGGGTGCAATTTTTTTCTAAAAGGTTATAGATTGAAAAAAAATATAACTTTTTTTGAATTTTATTGTACTGTTATTCAATTGATTAATAATTAGTTTAAAATATTTTTGATTAGTGGTAGGAATTTTAGCACGGTTGTTGTTTTATACATGAAGAGTCGTAACTAATTAGTTAAAAAAAATATAACTTTTAATACTCTTGACATTAAATTAATAGATGAAACATAAAGTAAACTTTTTGTAAGTCCCTAAAAAGAAACATTTATTACCAAATTTAAGTCAATTACAGTATAAAAGCGAAAATGGGAAAATTGCTATAATTTATTTTGTGAATTTGCCTGATTAGATTAGGCAAATTCGCTTCCCTAAAAAATCACTCATTTAAAGAGTATAAAATTTAGTTTAAGTTGATAGTTTAGTTAGAGAAAAATAGTCCACTGAAGAGTGGGCTTTTTTTATTTTCACACAAGAGAAACTATATTTTTCTGTATCTAGAGCGTAATACAAAAAGCCTAAATACAATTTATACTTTTTTAAGTAAACTTTTTTTTAAAAAAACGTATCTTGAAGGCCTATTTGCGTAAAAAAAAGTACTAAACAGTTACAATATTTTAAACTTGGAATACCTAAAAACTTTAATGGATGCAACAATTAAATTCAAAAAAACTTTTTGTTATACTTTAAAGAGGTCGAAATTTTATACCATAAGTATGTCTATAATTAATTATACTAAAATAGATTTCAATTCAGTGAATCAAATCACCTTTCTTAACAAAATATAATGAACGAAAAATTTTCAATAAAAGATAAAGTAATCGCAATTACCGGCGGAGCTGGTGTTTTAGGAGGCTCTATGGCTGGATATTTAGTCCAAAACGGTGCAAAAGTTATCATTTTAGGGCATAATAGAGATAATAACCTAAAGCGTGTTGATGAATTAAATGCAATTGTTGCCAATTCTTCAATTAGTTATGAAGCAGACGTATTGGATGAAAATTTATTAATTGAAATTTCTGAAAAAATTATCGAAAAATACGGTAGATTGGATGGTTTAATTAATGCTGCGGGTGGTAATATGCCTGGTGCGACAGTAAACCCAGATCAAACTATTTTTGACATTTCTGTAGGAGATTTAAAAAAAGTAATTGATCTCAACCTATTAGGTTCTGTACTGCCATCTCTAACATTAGGGAAAAAAATGGCAGAACAAGGGTCGGGCGTAATAATAAACATATCATCTATGGCTTCCAAGCAGGCTATTACAAGAGTGTTGGGTTATTCAATGGCCAAGGCTGGTATAGAGATTTTTACAAAATGGATAGCCACGGAATTGGCTACAAAGTTTAACGATAAAATAAGGGTAAACGCAATTGCTCCAGGTTTTTTTATTGGAAATCAAAACAGGCGATTGTTGACTAATGAAGATGGTTCTTACACTGAAAGAGGTAATATAGTAATTAACAAAACACCCATGAAAAGATTTGGAGATGCCTCTGAATTAAATGGTGCGGTACATTATTTACTGAGTGATGCTTCCTCTTTTGTAACAGGTACTATTATTTCTGTTGACGGAGGGTTTAGCTCTTTTTCGGGGGTCTAATTATTTTTTAAAGTCTATGGAATATTTAGAGAAAACATTCAGATGGTTTGGCTCCGATTTTGGCGTTACCCTTCAAGATATAAAACAAACTGGGGCAACGGGAGTGGTAAATGCGTTGCATCATTTACCAGCTGGTGAAGTATGGAGTAGCGAAGCTATTAAAGAACGTAAAAATGAGATTGAAAACAGTGGACTAAAATGGTCGGTAGTTGAAAGTGTTAATGTAAGTGAAAGTATAAAAACTGCCACGGGAGACTTTAAAAGACATATAGATAATTATATTGAAACCCTTCACAATCTTGCAAATAACGATATTAAAACGGTTTGCTATAATTTTATGCCAGTATTAGATTGGACACGGACCGATTTAAATTACATATTACCAAACGGTTCTTCAGCTTTACGTTTCGATGCTATCGCTTTTGCTGCTTTTGAGTTGTATATTCTTAAACGAGAGGCTGCTTTTAAGGGATATGATGCTGTAACAAGGCATAAAGCAAAAGATTATTTAAATACTTTGGATGAGAAATCGTTTAAAAAATTAAAAAACACCATTATGGCTGGTCTTCCAGGTACTAGAGAGGTTTTGGAGATGGAAGAGTTTAAAAATCGTTTAGCAAAATACGAAAATATTGATGCTCAAAAACTAAAAGAAAATTTGGTTTATTTTTTAAAAGCTATTATTCCAGAAGCAGAAAAACTAGGAGTTAAGATGTGCGTCCACCCAGACGATCCACCATATCCTATTTTAGGTTTACCTAGAATTGTAAGTAATAGCAGTGATATTAAATTTCTTTTAAACTGTTCCTCATCTTATTACAATGGACTAACATTTTGTACAGGCTCATTAGGAGCCAAAAAGGAAAATGATTTGATTAAAATTTTTAATGCTTTTGCAAATAAAGTTCATTTTTTACATCTGCGAAGTGTTCAATTAGAAAAGGATGGAAGTTTTTATGAGGCTAACCATTTAGAAGGTAGTGCACCTATGGCAAAAGTCATGGAATTTATAGTTAAGGAGCAGATTAGGAGAAAATATGAAAATAGTAAAGACGTAGCTATACCTCTAAGAGCAGATCATGGTCATTTGTTGTTAAGTGATGTCGGTATTAAAGATGAGTTTTACCCAGGTTACTCAACGCTTGGGAGAATGAAGGGTCTCGCTGAATTATGTGGATTGGAAATGGGAATCAGAAATTCGTTAGTACCAACCTTACAAGATTAAGTAATAGTTTTAACTACAAATCTTTTTAACAATTAGTTTAAGTTTCTTTTAATAATCAAAAGAAAATACCTGAAACTTGATAGTATTTGAAGAATTGTAATGAGAATTCAATAAATTTAACAATTAATTAAAGTAATATTGTTATTAAACCTTATAAATTTCTAAAATGAACCTTAAAAGCAATTGTTATCAAGCCATTTTTATAGCCCTAATAAGCTTCTTTTTTATTTCATGTAAAAAGGAGAAGGAACATGTTTCTGATGAACCCATTATTATGCACAATGTAACCATTCCTAAAGGGTTTGAACTTGAAATATTATATCATCCCAACAACCACGAGCAAGGTTCTTGGGTGAGTATTACCAAAGATGATGAAGGAAGATTATACACTTCAGACCAATTTGGTCATTTATATCATGTTACTTTACCCAATGCCAAGAACAAGTTAGATAGTGCGTCGGTAAAAAAATTAGATATGAATATAGGTCAGGCTCAGGGGTTGCTATGGCACAATGAAGCACTTTATGCTATGGTTAATGCAAATATTGAACGTGATTTAAAGATATATAGTGGATTCTACAAAATGACTGATAGTAATGATGACAGTGAGTTTGATAAAGTAGATACACTTATGATATTTAAGGGGAGTTTTGGAGAACATGGCCCACATAATATTGAACTATCACCTGATAAGAAATCTATGTATCTAGTTGTAGGTAACCATGTTGAAATTCCGAAAGATATGAATAGTCTTGTGCCTAGAGTTTGGGGAGAAGATAATTTGTTGCCTATTATTAAGGACCCAAGCGGGCATGCTAATGATATAAAGGCACCTGGTGGATGGGTCGCAAAGGTGGATATTGATACAGAAAAATGGACATTGCATAGTGTAGGTACGAGAAACACTTATGATATTGCTTTTAATGATGATGGTGAATTATTTGGTTTTGATTCTGATATGGAATATGATATCGGGATGCCTTGGTATAGACCAATTCGTTTATGTCATTTTACTAGTGGAGCGGAATTTGGTTGGCGTACTGGAACGGGAAAATTCATGGCAGAATACCCAGATAACTTGCCCGGAATAGCAAATTTAGGGCAAGGATCTCCAACAGGATTACTTAGTTCTAAAGGACTTAAATTTCCAGAAAAATACAAGAATGGACTTTTTCTTTTTGATTGGAGTTATGGTACAATGTATTTTGCCAACTTAAAACCAAAAGGGAGCAGTTATGAGGCCGAAGTAACAGAGTTTTTATCAGGAGTTCCGCTGCCACTAACTAACGGAATTGTAGGAGATGACGGAGCATTATATTTTCTAACTGGAGGAAGAAGATTAGAATCAGCCTTGTATAAATTAAGTTACGTTGGCAACACTTCTACAAATGAAATTGAATTCGTTCAAAACACAGAAGGAAAAAGGGAAAGAGAATTTCGTCAAAAATTAGAAGCTTTACATGCTAAAAAAGATGCAGACCAATTAGATTTTATTTTGGAAAATTTAGATCATTCAGATCGATTTACACGTTTTGCAGCTAGAGTTGCATTGGAAAATCAAGATTATAACCTTTGGAAGGATAAAATAAAAGAAGACAATACTTCTTTAAAAACTATTGTATTGGCTTTATCTACGGCTAGATTTGGAGATGATATTGATCGATTAAATGCCTTAAATAAAGTATTAACTATCGATTGGTCTGCATTGACTGATGCCAATAAAATCGATTTTGTAAGAACGTTACAGTTGATTTTGAATAGGCAAAAAAAACCTATTTCTGAAGGTATAAAGAAACGGATAAAAACAATTTTATTGCCTTCCTATTTAGCGAGTTCAAAAATTATCAATGAAGAGTTGGGCAAAACATTAAGCTTTTTACAAGCGTCAGATATTATTGAATCTACCTTGGAGCGTATGGAAAATGATACCGTTACTTCAGATCTAAAGTCAATATACTTATCGGAAGATATTTCAAAAAGGAGTGAACAGTACGGCGTAGATGTAGAAAATATGCTTGCCAATATGCCTAACGCACAAAACATAAGTTATGCCAATAGTTTAAGTGTAATAAGAAGTGGATGGAATGATGAGTTACGATTTAGATATTTTAAGTGGTTCAATATTGCCCGTAAAAAATCTGGAGGACGTTCTTATGTTAAGTTTATTAAAGCTATTCAAGATAATGCTATAAAAAATGCTCCTAAAGAATTAGCATCGTATTACGAATCTTTGGCCAATCAAGACATTAAGGCAACAAAAGATTGGATGGAAGGTGTGGAACAACCCAAAGGCCCTGGTCAAAATTGGACCGTTGCAGCTGTGAAGTCTGCTTACAGCAAGAACTCTTCTAAGGCTAATTTTAAAAATGGAGAAGGTCTTTACCGTGCAGCTCTATGCATTAATTGTCATACAATGAAAGGCATTGGTGGTGATACAGGCCCAGATCTAACGCAAATTAGTACTCGATTTTCTTTAACAGATTTAGCAGAGGCCATTGTAAATCCTTCATCAACCATTTCAGACCGATATCAATACCATGAATACCTTCTTAATAATGGAAATACAGTTACTGGAAGAGTGGTAGCTGAGCCTGATGATGCAATTGAAATAAGTACGAGTGCATTTTCTCCAAGTATAACTACTACCATCAAAAAAAGCAATATAAAAGCAGAAAAAGAATCTGCTATTTCACCAATGCCACTGGGTCTAATAAATAGGTTTAATGAGCAAGAACTGAATGATTTTATTGCCTATTTACTTTCTGGAGGGGATGAAAATCATGAGATTTACAAAAAATAAATATGAAATGAAAAAATTAAAGTTGATCGTTTTATTGATTTGTGTCATCACGGTATCATGTAAATCTGAAAAGGCAAAAGAAGAAGTTGATTCAAAAACCATTTCCTTATTCAACGGAAAGAATCTTGATAATTGGAGAGGAGATGCTCGTGTTTGGTCTGTTGAAGAAGGCAGCATTGTAGGTCGAACTACCGATGAGATTAAGATAGATAAGAACACATTTTTAATTTATGAATCTTCGTTTTCTGATTTTGAATTGAACTTAAAATATAAAATTGTAGGCGGCAATAGCGGCATTCAATACCGTGCTAAAGTTTTGGGTGAAGATGATTTTGCTGTGGCTGGGTATCAGGCAGACATGGAGGCAGGAATTCAATATTCAGGAATTTTATATGAGGAAAATGGGAGAGGGATAATGGCATTAAGGGGAGAGAAAATTACTATTAATGAAGATGGAAAGAAAACAGTTGAGCAATTTGAAAAGAGTGAAAATATCCAGGCTATAATTAATCAAGATCAATGGAATAATTATAGAATCGTTGCTAAAGAAAACCATTTACAACATTTTATTAATGGTAAAAAGACCATTGATGTTATTGACAGGGAAATTAGTAAGAAATCGGATGGAGGTGTTATCGCTTTACAAGTTCATAAAGGACCTAATATGGTAGTTTATTTCAAAGATATAATAATAAAGCCTGCTCACGGGGATATTGCGAAGTGACCATTACTTATTTTATTTGTATTTCTCTTTTTGGAAAAATTCAAATCTAATTTAAAAATTAAAGATATTTATAATATTCACGATTTGTCCGCTTTCCAATTTTCAAATGCAACCAGAGTTTCCTCATTTGTTGGTGGATACAAACCGATAATAGACTGACCCTCATTTACCTTTTCCAACACAAAATTTTCATAAACCGTCATTTCTGTACACTCATTGGCAACAGTATCTACTATTTCTGAAGGAATTACCATTACGCCATCATCATCACCAACCAAAACATCACCAGGGAATACAGCAACATCTCCGCAGCCTATAGGAATATTTATATCTAAAGCTTGATGTAAAGTCAAATTTGTAGGAGCAGAAGGACGTTGATGATAAGAAGGAATATTTAATTCAGCTATTTCAGCCGAGTCTCTGAATCCTCCATCCGTAACAATTCCAGCAACACCGCGTTTCATTAATCTCGTAACTAAAATAGAACCCGCAGAAGCTGCTCTTGCATTTTTTCTACTATCCATAACTAATATAGCTCCCTTAGGACAAGTTTCTACCGCAACGCGTTGTGGATGTTTTGGGTCAGTAAAAACACCAATATGGTTTAAATCTTCTCTCGCAGGAATATATCTTAAGGTGAATGCTTCTCCTACCATATTAAGTTTGCCTTTTTTAAGTGGTACTACATTCTGAATAAACTGATTTTTTAGCCCTTTTTTAAAAAGGCATGTTGCAATAGTTGCAGTACTTATTTTTTGTAATTTTTCACGAGAATTTTTTGATAATGTTGGCATACTTTGTAAATTATTGATATAAAACCATTGTGTAACAAACAAATATACATATATTTGGTAAACCAAACTGGTAAACCAATTTATAATTTACAGTGAGCCCTACTTCAAGAAGAGATTTTATTAAGAAAACTTGCTTATCGGCAAGTCTAATTCCCTTTATGAGTGTACCTCTAGAATTATGGGCCGAAACAAATTCAGAAGAAGAACTTTCAGTCAATATTTTTTCTAAACACCTCCAATTTTTAGATTACAGAAATACCGGTGAAATGGCAGCTGAAATGGGATTTTCTGGTGTTGATTTAACGGTTAGGCCAAAAGGTCATGTATTACCACATTCAGTTAAAACCGATTTACCCAAAGCAGTAAGAGAGATTAAAGAAGGCGGTTCAAATTGTGAACTCATTACTACGAGTATTGAAAGTGTCAACAATCCTCTTGATATGGATGTGTTGGAGGCGACTTCAGCGTCGGGAGTAAAATATTATAGAACCAATTGGTTTAAATATCCTAATGACCAATTATTGCAAGAAGCACTAGAAACATACCAAACTCAAATTAAGGAATTAGGTGAAGTAAATAAAGAGTTGGGATTGATTGGATGTTATCAAAATCATGCGGGAACTAGTGTAGGTGCTTCATTTTGGGAAATAAAGAAAATTTTAGAAACCGTAGAATCAGATTATTTTGGCACACAATATGATATCCGCCATGCCATGGTTGAAGGTGGATTTTCCTGGGAAAACGGCTTACAACTTCTTAAGTCTCATATCAAAACTATAGTATTAAAAGATTTTAAATGGGGTAAGATAAACGGTAAATGGAAAGCTGTTAATACACCTATAGGTGAAGGTATGGTTGATTTTGACAAATATTTTAAGCTCCTTAAGAAATATCAATTAAATCCACCTGTGTCACTTCATCTTGAATACGATTTGGGAGGTGCGGAAAAAGGAAAAAAGAAAATTTCAATTGATAAAAAAGAGGTATTTAACGCTATGAAAAAAGATTTATCGACCATTCAAGAATTTTGGAAAAATGCATAACAAAGACTAGTTTTAAACTTAATGATTTTAATAAAAATGAATAATATTTCAAATTATAAAATGTGTATTAATAGGAACCTAATTTTTGTAAGTTTAATGATTTTGATGTTTAGCTGTAAAGATAAACTTGAGACTAAAACAAACACTGTAAAGAATATTTCCGAACTGGAATCAGCAATTTTGGACGCCGAACCCGGAGATAATATTGTAATGGCCAATGGTATTTGGAAAGATATTCAAATAAAATTTACTGGAGATGGCACAAAAGCACACCCAATCACAATTAAGGCTGAAACACCTGGAAAAGTTTTTATTGAAGGTGTTTCTAGTTTAGAACTTAGTGGAAATTATTTAGAAGTAAGTGGTTTGTTTTTTAGAAATGGTTATTCGCCTAAAACTAACGTAATTGCTTTTAGAACCAGTGACAAAGAAGTTGCAAATCACTCTAAAGTTACAAATTGTGTCATTCTAGATTTCAATAATTTAGAAAGAGATCAAGATAATCTTTGGGTACAATTCTACGGAAAATACAATGAGTTAAGCAACTGTTATATTGCTGGTAAAACTAATGGCGGGCCAACAGTTAGGGTAGATTTAAAGGGAAACCAAAGTATAAGAAACTATCATAAAATTATAAATAATCATTTTGGCCCAAGACCAAGAAAAGGTGGAGCAAGAGGAGAAACAATTCAATTAGGAAGTAGTTTCACATCTATGTCACCTAGTAATACAACGATTGCCAATAATTTATTTGAAGAATGTAACGGAGAAGTAGAAATTATATCGAGCAAGACTAATTTCAACATCATAAAAAACAATGTGTTTTATAAAAGTGAAGGTTCTGTGGTAACACGTCATGGCAACTACGTTACGGTGGATGGTAATTATTTTATTGGTGATGGCGAGAATGATCAATATGGTGGAATTAGAATTATTAACACAGGCCATTGGGTTATAAATAATCTTTTTTATAAAATAAAAGGAAAGAACTTTAGAAGTCCCATAGCAATTATGAATGGAATTCCAAAGTCGCCATTAAATAGATATAATCAGGTTACAGATGTGGTAGTTGCTTACAATACTTTTGTAGATTCAGATTCGCCTTGGCAGTTTGGAGTTGGTACAAACATTTCGCAAGCGGATGTTTTGCCTAAATCAGAAATTCGTTCGGCCAGACCATTAAGAACAGAAGTTGTAAATAATGTAATATATAATTCTGTTGGTGATGCCAATCCAATTATAGAATACGACAAAGCCGATGGTGTAACTTTTGCAAGTAATATTATTTACAATAACGGTGTTGAAATTACAAACGGTCATGGTTTAATTTCTAAAGAATTATCTTTAACAGATATTGGTACAAATATTTCTGTTCCAACTTCTGGTTTCGAAGATATAGAAGTTTATAAAGGTTTTGATTTTGAAACAATTACTCATGATTTATTAGGAAATTCGAGAGGTAAATCAAATCAAATAGGTGCGATTTTAAATGTAGAAAATATCAATTTAGATATTTTAAATAAAGCCAATTATGGTGCTGATTGGTATTCAAATGAAATAGAAACCAAAGAGGCTAAGACACATGAGGTTTCTAATACTTCCGAATTAATAGCTAAACTTCAAGAAGCTGAAAGTGAAGATGTTTTAGAATTGAACGATGGAGTTTTCGAGATTTCAGAATCTTTAATTATTGATAAAACAATAACAATTCAATCTAAAGGGAATACCGAAATTATATATGAAGGAGTCGCAAACACACCAGCTTTTTCTTTGAATCCTTATGGAAAATTATCTCTAAAAAACGTTAAACTTAAAGGAAACGCTTCTAATTATGCATTTGCTAGTTTAAAAGAGAATATGTCTAACCATTTCGGATTATCGGTTTCAAATTCTGATATAAGCGATTTTAATTATGTTTTAAAAGTGTATAAACAATCCTTTTCTGAACGTGTAACTTTTGAAAACACTACCATTTCAAATTGTGAAAATGGAATAGAATTATCTGAAGAAACAAACGATAGAGGTGATTATAACACTGAATATTTAACGATTGACAATTGTAATTTCAATAACGTAAAACAAAATGTTATTGATTATTATAGAGGTGGCTATGACGAGTCTACTATTGGAGGAAACCTTTTAGTATCTAACAGCACTTTTACCAATTGTGGTGTAAAAGAGAAAAACAAAAGACTATTTAATCATAATGGTATTGTGAATGTAAATATTACAAAAAACACGTTTAAAAACAATCCTGTACAATTTATTTCTATTCTTTGGGGAGCTAAAAACAATGTAGCCTCAGATAACACAATAATCAATTCGGGACAAATTAAGAGTGAAGAAAATTTAGTTATGACTCTAATGTATTAATTTATTCCTATGAACCCCGATAGCTATCGGGAAGGAATCGTAAATACTACAATAAAACACTAAAAATGAAAAAAGCATTATACATTATACTCATAATTTTTACAGTTTTTTCATGTAAAAGCGAAGCAAAAAAAACGGAAACAAAAGCTGAAGTTGAAACTGAAAAAACAGTAAAATACCCAAGTGAAGTCATTCCGTTTATGGATCAATGGAAAGTTCTTTTAGGTGATGGAACATATGTTGATGATTTGGTAAATTACCAAAAAGACGATTTCTTTTATGTGGAAAACGATGGAAAAACGAATTGGGTAGTTTATAAAGCACCAAATTCAGGTATCACTTCAAGAACTTCAAGTAACACCAGAACAGAATTAGGTCAAAAAGCTCATTGGATACCAGAGACTGGAGGAAAATTAACAGGAACGTTAAAAGTACGGCATGTTTCCACTACAGGAGATGCTACTAGAGCATCTTCCTTTTCAGTGGTCATTGGACAAATACATAGTGACGAAGGTCATGAAAACGAACCACTAAAAATTTATTACAAAAAATTTCCTGGACACACAAAAGGTTCTGTGTTTTGGAATTATGAGATTAATACAGAAGGCGACAATATTGGCAGATTTGATTACTCATCACCAGTTTGGGGACACGATTTTTCTGTAGTTGGTTCAAGTCCAACAGAATATCCAGAAGAGCCAAATGATGGAATCACTTTAGGTGAAGAGTTTAGTTACGAAGTCAACGTACATCAAGGCATAATGTATTTAACTTTTAAAAGTGAAGGTCATGAAACTATTAAGTACACTAAAAGCCTAGTTAAATCAGAATTTGCAACAAAAGAAGATATTCCTGAACAAGTAATCAAAGTGTATGAAAATAGAGAAAAAGGAGGTGGAGTTGAACGTGAGACAGCTTATGCGGGTGAACTCAATTACTTTAAACAGGGTGCGTATAATCAAGCAAATGGTGAATCTACCAAATCAGAAACCTATGGTGGAGACATTACAAAACAATATAAAAACGGAAGCTATGCAGAAGTTTGGTTTAAAGAAGCAACTGTAGGCAAAAGTACTGAACCAAATAAAAATTAAACCATTGAACGAAGTAATCTTCATCATAGGCGTTTCAGGAAGTGGAAAAAGCACTATAGGAAAATTACTTGCAGAAGAATTAAGTATTCCTTTTTTTGATGGTGACGACTTTCATCCAGAAAGTAATATCAAAAAAATGTCTAAAGGACAGTCGTTAAATGATAATGACAGACAAGGTTGGTTAGAAACTTTAAATGATCTGGCAAAACAAGAACTAGCAAAAAACAGTTGTGTTATTGGCTGTTCTGCGTTAAAGCAAAAGTATCGTGATACGCTGAGTTCAGGTATTGAAAGTCAAACCAAATGGGTGCATTTGTCAGGGACATTCGATCAGATTTTTAAAAGGTTGAACAATAGAACAGGTCATTTTATGCCTTCAGAATTACTGAAATCTCAATTTGATACTCTCGAAAACCCAGAAAATGCTATAACAATAGATGTCAGTCTAAAATCTAAAGAAATTATAGACCAAGTGAAAAATCAATTAGAATACACCTCAGAATTTGGATTATTTGGACTTGGCGTTATGGGAAAAAGCTTGTGCAGAAATCTAGCCAATAACGGATTTAAAATCTCCATGTTTAACAGACATTTAGAAGATGTTGAGGTCAACGTTGCTAAAAAATTTAAAGCCAATCATCCTGAATTATCTGAAGCTTCTGCTTTTGATGATATTTCAGCTTTTGTAAATTCTTTACAACAACCAAGACGCATCATGTTTATGGTAAATGCTGGTAAAACTATTGATTATGTGATTGAAGACTTACTACCACATTTATCTGAAAACGATATATTAATTGATGGCGGAAATTCAAATTATCAAAATACGAAAGAAAGAAATAATTATTTAAAAAATAAAGGCATTCATTTTATTGGAGCAGGTGTTTCAGGTGGTGAAGAAGGTGCGTTAAATGGACCATCTATCATGCCAAGTGGAGATTTAGAAGCTTATAATAAGGTGAAGCCTTTTTTAGAAAAAATTGCAGCAAAAGACCAAAACAACTTACCGTGTTGTACCTATGTTGGACCAGAGGGCAGTGGTCATTTTATAAAAATGGTGCACAATGGTATAGAGTATGTAGAAATGCAATTATTGACTGAAGTTGCTACAATTTTAAAAGCTTTAGGCAACAATCCAGACGATATTGCTAATATTTTTGAAAGTTGGAAAAATACTGCAAGTAGTTACTTATTGGATATTACATCTACCGTTTTCAGGAAAAAGGAAGGTGATGATTGGTTGGTAAATAAAATTCTAGATAAAGCTGGTAATAAGGGGACAGGAAACTGGATGACCATTGCTTCAGCAGAATTAGGCGTGCCAAGTACGTTAATTGCTTCAGCTTTATTTTCAAGATACTTGTCTTTTTATAAAGAGGAACGAGTTCAGTTACATTCAATATTTAAAAAATCAGATACTTCAGAATTAAATCTTACAACCAAAGACATTTTAGAAGCTTACCAATTTGCTAGAATTATTAATCATTATCAAGGGTTTAAATTGATTGCTGAGGCGTCAGCTACATTTTCATGGGATTTAAACTTTAGTGAAATTGCAAGAATCTGGACCAACGGTTGCATTATAAAATCTTCATTAATGTATGAGCTGGTTAAAGTTTTTAAAAACACCACAAATATATTAGCACATCAAGAATTCATTTCACGCATAAATCAATACAATCATTCAGCTAAAAAAGTAGTGTCGCAATGTGTGATTAATGAAATAACAATTCCAGCGTTAAGTGAAGCTATTCAATTTTTAAACGGAATAACAACAAAGTATGCATCCGCTAACATCATACAAGCACAACGTGATTATTTTGGAGCACATACCTATCAACGTTTAGATGATTCTTCTGGAAAAAATTATCACACCAACTGGAACTAAATACGAACCAATATTATGGAAGCCAATCGAACAAAAGCATCATTTCTTAAAAAAATTATGGACATAATATTAGGGTTTGGTCCTGGTATTTTTGCTATTGGATATACTATTGGAACAGGTAGTGTTACCTCTATGATTGTTGCAGGTAGTAAGTTTAATATGCAGTTATTATGGGTGCTTTTTTTAAGTTGTTTGTTTTCAGGAATATTGATGTTTGTATACGGAAATTACGGATTAATAACTGGCCAAACTGCACTTTATGGATTTAAAAAACATTTAAAATATGGTAAAACATTAGCAATATTAATTATAATAGGAGTCACATTTGGACAATGGAATTCTTTAATGGGAATCTTAGGTATTTCAGCTAACATTATCTACGAGATTTTAGCATTGAATTTTGAAGGTTTGGGAGCTTATGAATATGAAACGATACTAATAATTGCCATTACGGTAATTGTAATATTTTATCTACTATTGTTGGTAGGAAAGTACACCTTTTTCGAAAAGATTCTCGTTATTTTTGTAACCATGATGGGGCTCTCGTTTGTGCTATCATTGTTTTTTGTGCAACCCTTGCCGTTAGATGTTGTTAAAGGATTAATACCTACTGTTCCAGATATTCCAGGTGGTAAAATGTTGGTAGCCGCCTTTGTAGGTACTACTATGGCTTCCGCTACATTTTTGTCTAGACCATTATTTGTGAAAGGAAAAGGATGGACCATTAAAAATTTGGATCAGCAAAAAAAGGATTCTATTACAGCTGCCATTTTAATTTTTATGATTAGTGGTGTAATTATGGCAGTTGCTGCTGGAGCGTTGTATTATCAAGGAAAAGAGGTAACACAAGTCTTAGACATGGCAAATACATTGGAGCCAGTTGCAGGTAAATGGGCAGTGACAATATTCTTTTTTGGTGCTTTGAGTGCTGGTTTATCTTCTATTTTTCCGTGTTTATTAATTGCTCCTTTATTAATTGCTGATTATCAATCTGGTGAATTAGATACAAACTCAAAGCAATTCAGAATTATTACGTTTATAGCCTGTTTAGTCGCTTTAATTGGTCCAGCTTTTGGAGCTAATCCAATTGAAGTTCAAATATTATCACAAGTATTTAATGTATTTGTTTTACCAGCTGTAGTCTTAGGTATTATTTTAATTGTGAATAACAAAAAGGTTATGAAAGGTCATAAAACTGGATTTTGGATAAATATAGGCTTGTTTGCTGCATTGTTCTTTTCACTAGTAATTTCGTATAACGGAATAATGGCATTAACAGAGTATTTTTAAATTATATAAAAATGAAAAAAAAAATCACAATATCATCACTTATTATTCTAAGTGCTTTTTTTATTTTGAATAGTTGTAAAAACACAGATAAGAAAGTAGAAGATATAATCGAAGAAAAAGAGGAAACATTATATGCAAGTAATGTGATTCCGTTTTTTGATCATTGGAAATTAATTTTAGGAGATGGAGCTAATGTCGGCATCGCTAATTCATTTGAACATGAAGATTACTTTTACACAGCAACAGACAGCCTAGGAGATTGGGTCGTGTTTAAAACACCAAATGGTGGAAACACACATGGGACATCTAATAATACCAGAACAGAATTAGCACAAATCAAAAAATGGTATCCTAAGGCTGCTAACGATAAATTATCAGCAACATTAAAAGTAATGAATGTCTCTGCAACTGGTGATGCTCGCGTTGCAGCTTCGCATTCAGTAGTAGTAGGTCAAATCCATAGTGCAGATGGACATGAAAACGAACCATTAAAGATATTCTACAAAAAGTTTCCTGGTCATACTAAAGGCTCAGTGTTTTGGCATTATGAAATCAATACAAGAGGTGATGATAATTCAGGACGATGGGATTTTTCAACAGCCGTTTGGGGACACGATTTTTCAGTAGTTGGAGATTCAGCAAATACCTATCCCGAAGAACCAAAAGATGGAATTGCTTTGGGTGAGGAATTTAGTTATGAAGTTGAAGTAAAAGATGGCATCATGCACTTAACATTTACTAGTGAAGGACACGAAACCAAAACCTTTACCAAAAACTTAATCGAATCGGAATACGCAACAAAAGCAGATATCCCAGAACAAATTCAGAAATTATTTTTTCCAATTGGTCAAGATGGTGTGGAACGAAAAGAGGCTTATGCGAGCGAAGGTTGTTTTTTTAAACTTGGTGCTTATAATCAAACGAATGGTAAATCACCTGAAGAAAATAGAAACTGGTGTTCTGGTGCAGAGACTCATGGAGGTGATGTTAAAAAACAATATGCAGATGGCAACTATGCTGAGGTTTGGTTTAAGTCAGGAAGCATTAAAGTTAGCGAAAATACGGTGTCTAACGAAGGTTATTTCAGTAAAAACGATAAAGCAAAATAATAATTAATCCTATGATAACTCATAAACTAAAAGTTAAAAACGTATTAGTCACAGCTGGTGCACAAGGTATTGGCGAAGCCATTTCTAAACACTTTATTGATAGCGGAGCAAATGTTGCCATTCACTATTTTTCTAGTGCAGATTCAGCAAATGCATTAGTGGATTATGCAAAAAGTAATGGTCAACAAGCTATAGCTATAAGTGGTGATTTAACCAATGAAACAGATGCTAATGCAGTTGTAGAAAAAACAGTTGACGTATTTGGTAGTTTAGATGTGTTAATCAACAATGCAGGATCTTTAGTCGCACGTAAAATGATTGGTGAAATGGATACCGAATTTTGGCATAAAGTCATGGATATTAATTTAACTTCCATGATGTTTGTTACCAGAGCAGCCTCACCATATTTGGCAAAAAAAAAGAACAGCAGTATTGTTAATTTGGCATCATTGGCTGGTCGTAAAGGTGGTCATCCAGGATCATTAGCTTATGCAACAAGTAAAGGTGCAATTTTAACTTTTACAAGAGCATTAGCTTCAGAATTGGGACCACAAGGAATTCGGGTCAACGCCGTTGCTCCGGGTCTTATCCTTGGAACTTCATTTCACAATACTCATACAACAAAAGAATCCGCAAATGAAACAACTGCTGGTATTCCAATCCGGCGAGCAGGTAACCCAGCTGACGTAGCACGAGCGGTTTTATATCTAGCATCCGAGTATGACGGCTTCATTAATGGTGCTACACTGGATATCAATGGCGGTGTTTACAACATGTAGTTAATTGTTAAATTGTATATTGGATCTTATGCAATTGAAAGTGAAAAAGTATTAGTTTTAAAGATTATTCTGATTATTTTTTTGTTAAAAAATTAAATAAGCGATAAATCAAAAAATATTTGTATTTTTGGTAAACCAAACTGGTAAACCAATTATATGATATACCTGATATCATTATACATTTAACTTTTTTGCTTTAAAACATGAGTAAATCTTTACTTTCTTTTTGTATCATTATTTGTTTATGCTGTATGTCGGTTTACGGTCAACTTGTTGAAACAAGTTCTCAATTAAACACAGCTATATCCAATGCCTCAGCTGGTACAACCATCATATTGGCAAACCAAACATGGACCGATGTTCAAATTAATATCAATAAAACTGGAACGGCATCAAACCCGATAACGATTAAGGCAGAAACTCCTGGAAGTGTATTTTTTGAAGGTCGATCAAATATTAGTTTGGGAGGTTCTTACATTATTTTTGAAGGCGTTGTTTTTCAAAATGCATCTGGTCTTATAACCGATGGTGACAAAATTGAACCCATTATTGAGTTTAGGGATACGAGTAATAATGACTGCGTAAATTGCCTCGTTAGAAATATCAAGATTGATTCATATAATGGTACTGCAAGTCAAGAAACACTTAAATTTAAATGGATTATTATTTATGGGGAATATAACGAAGTAAGTTATTCTTCCTTCATTGGAAAAAATGGCGTTGGCAGTATTATTAATGATAATCATAATAACTCAACTCCCGATTATTCTAAAATTCATCATAACTATTTTGCCGATAGAGTTCCTGTAGGTAATGATATTAATGGATTAAATGATCAAGATGCTATACGAATTGGGGTGAGTACAACTTCCCTTTCAGATTCATTTACAGAAGTCTATGATAATTTTTTCTATAATTGGTCAGGTGAAGTAGAAATCATTTCAAACAAATGCGGTAGTAATAAATATTATAACAACACTTTTAGAGATTATCAAGGAACCCTAACTTTAAGGCATGGTAATAATACTGAAGTTTATGGTAACTATTTTTTTGCCAATAATAATTCATTCTCAGGTGGAATTCGAGTTATAGGTGAAGATCATAAAATATATAACAACTATATTGAAGGTGTTAATCATAGAAAACCAAATGGTAATAGCTCTGGTGCTACAGGAGGTATAAATGTTAGTAATGGAAAACTGAATTCAGAATTAAATGAGTATTACCAAGTTAAAAACGTACAAATAGTAAATAATACACTAGTTAACTGTGACTTGGCAATAAGAGTAGGAACTAAGGTTAAAAGCGATTTAACATTAGCTCCAGAAAACTTAGTGATTGCAAATAATATAATGCTAAATTCTAGCGATTCTGCTTTAGAAGAAACTACAGCACCTACCTTAATTTCAATTTATGAAGGAAACATAACTCAGAACGGAGATTGGGATTTAATAGATGGAGTGAATTCTAACCAAACTGTTACTTCTGGGCTACTATCTAGTGGAAGTAATTTTTATAGGTTAGCAACAGGAAGTGCTGCCATAAATTCTGGACTGGGGTCATACTCATTTTTAACAGTAGACATCCTTGGTGGCTTAAGACCATCAGACTTTGATGCTGGTGCAGAAGAGTTTAATTCAGTAGGTACAAACCTGCCTTATTCGCAAGCTGATGTAGGTGTAAAAATTGGTTTTGGTGCATATCAAACCTTGAGTCTAGTTGAATTTAATCTAGACGAAGAATTGAAAATATTTCCCAATCCAGTAGAAGGTAACTATTTGACCTTATCAAAAAAAAATGAAAATATAGGATCCATTAAAGTTCTTGATTTACTCGGACGAACTGTACAGCAAAATTATATCGCTTCACCTACCGGAAAAATAGATGTAACGAACCTTTCTAAGGGCATGTATATATTAAAAGTTAATAATGGATTTAAAAGAATACTAATACAGTAAGTATGAAAACTTGTTACACAATAAGAATGAAAACATCAAAATGTATAAAACCAAGGTTTTTAATTCTTTTTTTAGTCTTAATTCTTTTTTCTTGTAAAAAAGATGTTTCTAATAAAACGAATGCAAATGAAAAAACAAATGCAAATTCTGAGTCTCAGCATCCAAGTTTAATCCTTACTTCTGAAGGTGTAAAAGATATTAGAGCACAATTGGGTAGTATTCCAATTTTTGATAACACACTGAAAGCAGTTCAAGAAGAAATTGATGCCGAAATTGCTTTAGGAATAGAGGTGCCTATTCCTAAAGATTATTCTGGAGGTTACACGCATGTAAGACACAAACGTAATTGGTTTGTACTACAAAAAGCAGGTCTTTTATATCAAATTTTGGACGATGAAAAATATGCAAAGTATGTAAAAGATATGCTGATGCAATATGAGGAACTTTATAAAACCTTGCCATTACACCCAAAAACAAGATCATATGCAAGAGGGAAATTATTCTGGCAATGTTTAAACGATTCTAATTGGTTAGTTTATGTGAGCCAAGCTTACGATTGTATCTATAATTATTTATCTGAAGAAGAGCGTAACAAACTTGAAACTAATCTATTCAGACCTTTCGCAGACCATATTTCAGTAGATAGTCCACAATTTTATCAGAGAGTCCATAATCATAGTACTTGGGGTAATGCAGCAGTTGGTATGATTGGTTTGGTAATGGATGACCAAGAATTAATAGATCGTGCTTTGTATGGTATAAAGGACTTAAAATTGGATTCAAAGGCTAAAGATGATGATGGTGGATTTTTAAATAAAGATGGAAAAGCGGGTTTTTTAGCGAATATAGAAGAGCCTTTTTCGCCAGATGGTTATTACAATGAAGGACCCTATTATCAGCGTTATGCAATGTATCCTTTTTTAATTTTTGCTGAAGGATTACATAACGTAAAACCAGAATTAAAGATTTTTGAATATAAAGATGGTGTACTTTTAAAATCAATAAATGCACTACTTAATTTATCTGATGCAGACGGCGATTTTTTTCCACTCAACGATGGTCAAAAAGGAATGTCATATTATAATAATGCTTTAGTTACTGCCGTAGATATTTCTTATCATTATGGTGAACAAGATCCAGGATTATTATCTATTGCAAAAGAACAAAATCAGGTTTTATTAGATGATTCTGGTTTGGCAGTTGCATTGGGTATAAAAAATGGGAAAGCCAAACCATTTGATAAAAAATCAATTAATTTGTCTGATGGACCAGATGGAACACAAGGTGGAGTTGGTATATTAAGAAACGAAGAGCTAGAACTTGTTTTTAAATACGCTGCTCAAGGGTCTAGTCATGGTCATTATGATAAGTTATCGTACTCATTATATGAAAATGGAGAAGAAGTAATTCAAGATTATGGGTTGGCACGTTTTGTAAATATTGAACAAAAAGGTGGTGGAAATTACTTAAAGGAAAATAAAACATGGGCAAAACAAACTATCGCTCATAATACAGTAACACAAAATGAAATCTCTCATTTTAATGGAAAGTATGAAATCGGGAGTCAATATCATTCCGTTTTACATTATTTTTCATCAGAAAATGAAAGTGTGCAAGTTGTGAGTGCAAAAGAAGAGAATGCATACCCTGGAACCGAAATGCTTCGCACTATGGCAATCATTAAAGATGATGAATTTGAAAAGCCTTTTATGTTGGATATTATGAAGGTAATTTCAGAAAAATCGAATCAATATGACTTGCCGTTTTACTATTTCGGACAGGTGTTACAAACCAATTTTGAATATACAACACCTCAAATATTAAAACCATTAGGAACCAAAAATGGTTACCAACATTTATTTGTGGAAGGTATTGCTAAAGCTGATAACAACAGTTCAAAGTTCTCTTGGTTAAATAATAACAAGTTTTACACTTTAACAACTTTAACTACTACTGAAGATGCAATGTTTTTTACAAGAATCGGAGCAAATGACCCAGAATTTAATTTAAGAAGAGATCCTGCTATGCTATTAAGAAGAAAAAATTCACAAAATACAACTTTTGTTTCAATTATTGAATCTCATGGTAGTTATAGTCCGGTTTCAGAATCTGCTGTAAATTCAAAAAGTAGTATTAAAGAAATTCGAGTAATTTTAGATACAGTAGATTACACAGCAATTGCAATAACAACTATAAGTGATAACACCAAGATATTTATAACAGCAAATACTAATGCTTCAAAAGAAGCAAAACATAACTTAAACATTAACAATAAGAATTATGAGTGGTCAGGTTCTTATTATTTTAAATAAAAACAAAAAAAATAAACATATGAAACAACGATTTAGTGAAAAGTATATCATTACAAAAGACATGCAATGGGAAGAACTTGGTGGTGGAGTATCAAGAAAATTCTTAGGTTACGATAACCAAATCATGATGGTAAAAGTAAAATTTGAAAAAGGAGCATTAGGTGCTCCACATCAACATTTTCACACACAAGCTACCTATTGTGTTTCTGGTAAATTTGAATTTGAAATTGATGGAGTAAAACAAATTGTAGAAGCAGGAGATGGAGTATATATCGAACCTAATTTATTGCATAGTGCAGTTTGCTTAGAAGAAGGGATGCTAATTGACACCTTTAGTCCAGTAAGAGAAGATTTCTTAAGTGGTGATGGAGTATCTTATTTTGGAGATAAGTCATAGAATAATTCTGTTAGATATTACGAGAGAATAGTACAGTTTTATTTTTTTATGGAAATTCTTTATACATTCTACCTCACGTATTACACGGAGAAAAATGTACTAAAGCAGGCATTTTAATAGATATATATTGCCCTATTAGAGAGTTTTTATGGAGTAAAATTGAAAAAATATTTTTTTTAACGAAAAAATAACATATCTTTGGAAAACCAATTTGGTTTACCAGTTTGGAAAACCAATTAAATAGTGTTCTTAACAATATTAATACTAACTCAACTCAATAAACAATGAAAAACTCTACTTAATAAAAAAAGGATAGACATATGCCTATCCTCCATTTGTATTACTTCTTTTGTCGGGGAAGTAATATTAAATACATGAAATTACTTTGCTAAAAACATGCTTTCTACAAAAATACAAAAATCAGTTGATTTTTAGTTCTAAACTTTGTCTAAGGTTATGTTAAGAAATGAGAAGAAATATTCTCATTTAGAAGTACTTTTTAATAGTACTAAAATCAAATATTACTAACATAATAAAATCAATGATGAAATTTAAATCAATACTAGCTCTAATGATAGCTTTGCTTGTAAATATTACATTATTTGCTCAAGATAGCTATACATTAACGGGTACAGTTATAGCTGAGGCTGATCAATCGCCAATTCCAGGTGCAACTGTATTAATTGTGGGTGCCAGTAAGGGTACCACTACGGATTTTGATGGTAATTATTCTTTAGAAGTTAAAAGTGGCGATGTGCTACAATTTTCATTTATAGGGTATGTATCTCAAACTATTATAATCGAAGACCAAAAAACAATCAATATATCTTTGGCTGAGGACAGCAACCAATTGGATGAAGTTGTTGTTGTGGGTTACGGAACTCAGAAAAAATCTCACCTTACTGGTTCTATTTCAAAAGTTGTAAACGAAAGTTTAGACCAAATAGCGGTAGCAAGGGTTGATGATGCTTTAATAGGGCAAGTATCTGGGGTAAACATTTCTGCGTCAAATGCAGAAGCTGGCGGAGCACCTACTATTAGAATTAGAGGTACAGGGTCGATATCATCTGATGCAGGACCTGCAGTAGTTGTAGATGGGGTGATAGTAGATTCTGACTTTCTTGGAACTCTAGATATGAATGATGTAGAATCTTTTGAGGTTTTAAAGGATGCAGCATCTGCTTCTATCTATGGTAGTGAAGGGTCTAATGGGGTAATTCTAATTACTACAAAAACAGGAAAAGAAGGAAAAACAAAATTTGGTTATGAGGTTTACACGGGTTATAAATCAGCTTTCGGGAGTGATGATTATAGGAGAAATGCTACCGATTGGGCAGCTAAAGAATTGGCAGAAACAGGTTCCATTAGTAATGGTAACTTGTACGCACTAAAACTAATAGAGGTAACCGGTATTGATAGAGATTGGCAAGATGTTTTCTTTGATGGAGGTAATATTGTAAGTCATTCTCTTTCAGCAAGAGGGGGTACTGAAAATACAAAATTTAGTACGGCTTTAAGATATCTTCATGATGAAGGTGTGGTGATAACGGATGATTATAAGGTGTATTCTGCAAAAATTAAAGTAGATACCAAATTGAGCAAAAAGCTTAAATTTGGATTGAGTGCGACACCTTCTTATTCAAAACAAAGAAGATTACCTACATCTATACATAACCCAATAAGACAATCACCTTGGTTACCTATTTATCATACAGAAGAAACGCTTCAGTTTATTGATAGAGATGCTTATCCAGATGTTGGGGTGGGTGATTATTTTCGAGAAGATCATTTGGATGAGTTAGACATAAATGGTGATGGCAGTAATACAACACCTCGTACTTCAGGAGATCAAAATCCTTATGCACAATATGTTGAAAGAGAACATTATGAGTTTAAGACTAAATTATTAGGTTCTACTTATTTAAGTTATGAACTTTTTGATGGTTTAACAGCAAAAACAAGTTTTGGGGTTACTTTAGAACAGAGTAAAAGAACAAGATGGAATGGGACAAAGTATCATCATTCGAATGGAGCAGATTATGAGTTGAGAAATAGATTTAGAACTAGATTAATTTCAGATAATACCCTGTCTTATAATAAGGTAATTGGTAATCATGAAATTAATGTATTAGCGGGTGCAACAATTCAAAAGAGAAATGATGAAATTAGTACTGTTAATGCCAGTGGATATTCTAATGATTTGCTTAAAAACTTACAAGGAGCAACAATTATTACCAAACCTGCAGATGGCGAAATCAATCTTAGTATTAGAAAGATTGGTTATTTTGGCAGGTTTACCTATGCTTATGCAGATAAATATTTATTGAATGCTTCAATTAGACGAGATGGTAGTTCAGTTTTTGGTTTAGATTCTAAGTGGGGTAATTTCCCTGCAGTATCTGTAGGATGGAATGTACACAATGAAAATTTCTTAAGTGATAGTAATTTCTTAAGTACATTAAAGTTCAGAGCTAGTTATGGTCTTACGGGTGCTGAAAATTTTAATGTAGGAGATGGTTTAACCAATACTTGGCCTTATTTGGCACTATTACAAGGTGCCAATGCGGTTACGGATGATGGTGCTGTCGCTTCAGGTTTTTCTCCGCGAAATATTGCCAATGCATTGTTACAATGGGAAGCTTCTGAGGAAATTAATCCCGGAGTAGATTTTGGGTTTTTTAACAATAGGATAACGGGATCCTTAGATTACTACAAGAGAACAAGTGATAACTTATTGTTAAATCAAGATGTTTCTTATGTTACCGGATTTGGTGGAGGAATCGTAAATAAAGGAGAAGTAGAAAATAGAGGTTGGGAACTTGAATTGAGAACCAAAAATGTTGCCATGGAAAAGTTTTCGTGGAGTTCAACATTTATCGCATCAACCAACACGAATGAATTAATTGATTTTGGAAATGACAATGGAAACCTTGGCGTAGATGGATTTGATAGAAATACACAATGGATAAACTTGGTTGGTAATCCTATTTCTTCCTTTTATGGCTATGTTGTTGATAAGGAAATATCAACACAATATTGGGATACGCCTTATAATCGAATTAACGGACAGGCTGAGGATATTATTGTAAAAGATTTGAATGGAGATGGTTTAATTACAGATGGTGATAAGACCATTTTGGGAGACCCTTATCCAGATATCGTTTGGAGTTTGACCAATGATTTTAAATATGGAAACTTGGATTTTTCTTTTATGATTCAAGGGAGTCAAGGGGGGCAAGTAAGAAACGTTGGAGATCAATATTTCTATCATTTTAGTGGTGCCACTATTGATGGCGGTGCAGAACAAATGGTGGCTGAAGGAATTATTTCTGATGTCTCTTTTCTTCAACCGAAAATTTTTACAAACGATATTGTTCAAAATTCAGGATATTTTTCATTACGTAATGTAAATATTGGTTATAATTTACCAAAGGATGCTGTATCAAAATTAGGGATATCATCATTGCGATTGTATGCAAGTGGACAGAATGTACTCTATATTACTTCTGATGATTATCACGGTTTTAATCCTGAATATATTGACTCCAATAATACGCCTATAACTTATGGCTCTCAAAGAGCAGGTACGCCTTTGTTTAGTACTTACTCAGTTGGTTTGAACATTAATTTTTAATATAAAAAAACATTAATTATGAAATATATAAAATTTTTAATTTTTGCATTAACAATAGGAGCTATTTTTGTTTCTTGTGATGTAGATGAGTTTTTAAATCCACTACCAGATACTGCTGTTGCTTCGGATGGATTCTTTAAAACAGACGCAGATGTATTGGCTGGAATTTATGGAATCTATGACGCTATACAGGGAGTTAATGAAAATACAGAATCGAGCAACTCAGATTTCAATAGGGGTGTACAATTTGAATATCTTTTGACAGAGCACCGCTCTGACAATACAAGAAGTGCTACTCTCGAAGGTTCAAGAGCTGATTTTCATAGGTATGTAACCGATGCAAACAACATTCAATCAGAAGATTATTATCAATCTATGTACGAAATTATTTTTAGAGCAAATAATATTCTTAATTATATTGATGCCGCAGATGCTTCAAACATTTCAAAATACACAGCAGAAGCTAAATTTTTAAGAGCTTATGCCTATTTTAATTTGGTTAGATTATATGGAAGTGATGATGATGCAATTGGTGCTGTTCCATTGGTAACCGAGGTGGTATCCTCTGATCAAGATGAATTACTTTTTACCAGAGTGCCTAAAGCAACAGTTTATCAACAAATTGTAGCAGACTTACAAGAAGCTGTTGCCAATTTAGATAATAGTTATAAGGCCAGAGCTTCAAAAGCGGCGGCACAAGGCATTTTGGCAAAAGTATATTTATCACAGCCTACCCCTAACTATGCTGGAGCTAAAGAGTTATGCGAGGCTATTGTAGCCAGTGGAAATTTTAATTTACAGGCTGATTTTAACGATGTATTTTATAATGAATTGAATGACGAAATTATTTTTGCTATTCGATATGAGTTTGGAAATCCAAATGAAAGTCAAGGTTTCTCGGCTGAGTTCACGGGGTTTAAACGTCAAGGTAGACAGGATGGTTTAAACTATGTTAATCCTAATTTGGTAGCTGCTTTTGATGCAAATGGAGGGAATAGAACAGCAGTTTCTTATGCTGTTTTTGGTGATCCAGATGATCCGAAAATTGAAGTAACGAAGTTTTTACCTGATGGCTCTGATATTACTACAGATCCAGCCGCTCCAACTTATGGTGCTAGTCCTAAAGATGCGGGTAATGATTGGATAGTGTTACGTTATGCTGATGTATTGTTGATGCATGTAGAAGCAATTATGGGAGCTACTGGTAATGCTAATACTGCAGAGGCATTAAGTTCATTCAACGCTGTTAGAAATCGTGCAGGTTTACCTAATGATGCAGACGGGGTAATATCAAAGGAGGAATTATTATTGGAAAGAAGAGTAGAATTGGCTTTTGAAAATCAGCGTTTCTTTGATTTGTTAAGGTTTGGAGTTGCGGATGCTGTATTGCAAAATCATGCTAACGAAGATGACGATGATGACATATCAGTTTATCCTAGTTATAATGCCAGAGCCTTACTATTGCCAATTCCATCAAGAGAAATTAATTTAAGTAAGGGACTTTTAACACAAAATCCTGGTTATTAATAATACAAAAATTAGAAAACATGAAAAAAAAATTGAATACTTTGAAGAGTGCTATAAAGATTGTGTTAGGCATATCAGCGATATTTTTCGTGGTAAGCTGCGAAGAAGCTTTTGAGTTTGATTTGCCAGAGGCAGGTTCTATACCTGATTTGGTTTTACCACAAGCAAACTTTAGTACCACTCCAGACGCTGAGAACTTTAGAAAAATTAAATTCACCAATACATCAAGTGAAGCTACAAATTATATCTGGGATTTTGGCGGAGGAGATACGTCAACAGATAAAGATCCTATCTATATTTTTGAAGCTGGTGAAGGTGATTACGAAGTAACATTAACAGCTCTTGATGCAAATAATGCGTCAGGAATTACTACACAAATGGTAGAAGTGAGAGATGTATTTGTTCCTATCAATCCAATTGTTATTAATGGAGATATGGAAACAGGTTTTACTCCTAGTTGGAAAATAGATAAATTTACGGGCGGAACTACAACGACAGTTAACACTTCTAGTGATGGTTCTCCTATAAATTATGATGAGGTAGATACGGGTTCTAAAACGAAAGGTATGAAATTTGCTGCAGGCACTTCTGATCCTGGAAATCCAGGTAGTAGAAGATATGCATATCAGGCATTAACTGTATCGCCCACAACAGCTGATCGCACTGTTAAATATATTATAGAATACGCATATGCTATAAAGGTGGCTGCTTCTCCTGGAAGTAACATAACGGTGCAAATTTTAGATGGTCACTTTGAAGATGGAGCTGATGCTTTAGCGAGTACGCCTTTGGCAGAGTCAGTTGCTAATGAACTTAATGGCAAAGGAAACTTTACAATAGTTAAAAAGGAATTTACGTCTAATGCAAGCGGTTTAATTTCGATTTGGATTTTTGGTGATACAGATCAAGACGCGTATATCGATAATGTTAAAGTATATCCAAAACCATAACAAAATAATAATAAACAAGTAGAAATTATGAATTTATTAAAAAAAGGAATATTTGCCTTACTTATAACAGGCCTTGCAGTCTCATGTGAAGATGAGTTTGTAAAAGAATCTCCAACGTCATTAGAAGGAACAGGGCTTACGGAAATTACATTTCCAAGTCATGCTATAACTTTAAAAGTAGAAGATGGAGACGGAACTATGGTTACCGTACGTCCGCAAGGTTTGGGAGCAACTTCTTATGAGGTAGATTTTGGAGACCCAAATAGCACAACTGATGTAATAACAATTACAGAAGATGCAGGTACGGCATCTTACGATTATCCTAATGACGTTGAAGAAGTTACATATACGGTAACAGTAACTGCAATATCAAATAAAGGTCTTGCGAGTGTTACTCAGACTAAGAATGTAACAATTACACATAAAGTTACTGATATATCTTCGGTACCTTTATCACCAACTATACTTGATCAAAATGCATATGTTATTTTCAGTGATGGTATTGAAACTGGTGGTGTTTTTGCTCCCTATTCAAACAAATTTTCAAGTTCTAATTTTGATGATGGTGATGCAGAGTATAATGAAGTAGAGGTTGGAGATATAAAAAATAAAGTAATTCAGTATTCTAGGCTTCATGGTACTGTTGCTGCATCTATTTCTTTTGACCCTGCTATAGTTATTGCAGATGTTTTTGGAACTGGTGCTTCTGCAGATTCCATTCACTTAGACCTTCATTCTTTACATGATATAGGTGTTGATAAAGTAAAAATAACATTGGGAGGTAAAACTTTTGAACAAACTTTAACGAATGGTGTTTGGACAGGTGTCGATATTGATTTTGCTTCTGAAGGAATTACTCAAATTGACGACATAAAATTAGAATTAGGTACAGGCGGTACTGCAAGTAATGAGGCAACTCTTAATGTAGATAACATTTATCTTTATAGGGCTCCACTTTCAGTTCCTGAATTTACTTTTGATGAGGTAGCTAGTGATTATGATGTTACCTTTACAGATGCTTCTGAACTTGCAACTAGTCATAGTTGGGATTTTGGAGATGGTAATAGCTCAACAGATGCAAGCCCAACACATAGTTATAATAATGATGGTTTGGAAAAGACATACATGGTTACGTTAACAACTACAAATTCTCTTAATAAACCCACTTCTGTTACAAAAGAAGTTATTGTTGGTGGACCAGCGGGTCCTATTAATCCAGAAATTTTGTGGGGAGATTTTAATGGAGGTTCTAGTGACGTATACCCTCCTTGGAAAATAGCTAACACTCCGGGAAGTTCAAACCCTTTTAGTGGTAGTTCTGATGGATCTTGTACAGAATATGACGGAACAGAAACTGGTTCTAAAACAAGAGGAGCAAAATGGTCATCTGGCAATAGTGCTGATGATGCAGACGGTACTGCTGACCCTGGTGATACTAGATATGCATACCAAGCAGTTACATTAAGCCCTAATACAGATTACATTTTTGAGTATGAATATGCTATAAAAACTGGAGGGGCTGAAACTAACAGTGTAGTTGCGGCAATCTTAAATGGTCATTTTAGTGATAGCGATGTTGCCCTTGCTAGCAATGCTTTGGTAGAGCATGTTGGGACTGAGGCTAAAGGAAAGTTTGCTGACAATTCTTGTTCAGGTGGTACAACAGTTAAACTTCAGTTTAGATCTAATTCTGTAGGTGAAGTATCTATATTTATTTACGCATTTACAGATGTAGATGCTTTTGTAGATAATGTTAAAGTTTATCCAGCACAGTAAAATATTATCATGAAAAACTTCCGAAAAGAACTATTAGTTATTGTATTAACAATATTCTTATCTGTTAACGCTACTGCTCAAAATAAGGGAAGTAGCGTTTCAGAATCGGATAGTAAAATTGAAAAACAAGATAAAAAGAAGAAAAAAAAGAGGAAGAAAAAAGTTAAGCTTCCTAATATTGATTTAAGCCATTGGAAAGTGACTTTACCAGTATTGAATGAAAAGGGAAAACCCTATGAAATTGAGCCCCCAGAGATTCTTGATTTTGCAAAAAATCAAAAAGCTCAACCTTATATGTATATAGATTCTACAAAAGGAGCTATTGTTTTTCATGCTATGCCAACTAATTCTAAGACTGCAAATACGAAGTATACGCGGTCAGAATTAAGAGAACAAATGGTACCAGGAGAAAATAATGTTAATTGGACGTTTAAACAAGGTGGAATAATGAAAGGTAAGTTGGCTATGGATCAAACAACAAGAGATTCTGACGGTAAATACCATAGAACCATTATTATGCAAATACATGGGCGTTTAACAGATGAACAGCGTGATTTAATTGGAGCTAAAGACAATAACGCTCCTCCCATTTTAAAGATTTATTGGGATAAAGGTAAAATTCGTGTAAAAACTAAAATCCTTAAAAATTTGAACGCTACTGATGAGGAAATTTTACATGAAGATGCATGGGATAATGATGACGGGTTTAATTTTGAACAAGAAGTAGGTTTTAGAAAATTCACCTTAGAAGTTAAGGTTTCTGAAGGTAAAATGGTAATTATTCTAAATGGAAGTGAATATAAAGTTTATGAGAATGTTCATATTAGAAGATGGGGTGTATTTGAGAATTACTTTAAGGCTGGTAATTACTTTCAATCAAGAGATGAAGGTTCGTTTTCAAAGGTTAGGTTTTATGAATTAGAAGTAAGTCATTAATCTAAAAAATAGAATTTATTAGAAGATAAATAGTTGAGTTAGTTCCTTTAGACTTTAACCGACTCGTGAACAGGGTCGGTTAAATCTAAATTTTTAAAAGAAATAGATAAATCAACAATTAGGTGAGGTTTTTTTTATAGATTTATCACTGAAAACTGGTTAACCAGTTTAGAAAAATAAAAATTTGCAACACATGAAGTTAGAAGTAATTACAAAAAATGATAATCAAGATGCTCTAAATGGTATTATTTCAAAAATAAGGGACCTAATTAATTACAAAAATTTAGAACCTGGTGAGAAATTACCCTCTGAACGCATGTTATCTGAAAAGTTTGAAGTGAGTAGGAGTAACGTAAGAGAAGCCATTCAGAAATTGGAATTTTATGGTTTATTAAGATCTATACCTCAAAGCGGAACATTTGTAGCAAACATTGGAATTACGGCTTTGAATGGGATGATAGATGATATTTTAAGTTTAGAAGCACCTGATTTTAAATCATTGGTTGAAACCAGAATTTTGTTGGAATTAAAAACTGCTGGATTAGCGGCTACTAGAAGATCTGATAAGGATTTAGATAAAATTAAAGATGCTCTTGATGCTTATAGTGAAAAAGTGTTGAAAGGTGAAGATGCCGTACAAGAAGATTTATTATTTCATTTGACTATAGCTCAAGCAAGTGGCAACAGTACTTTAAATACCTTAATGTTAATAATAACTCCTGAGATTATAACAAATTTCGAAAAGTATCATGTCTGTGATGAAAACCAAGCTTTTTTGGGAATACAGGAGCATACCGATATTTATAATGCGATTAAAGATCAGGACTCACAATTAGCAAAACAAAAAATGAAAGACCATTTTAAAACGTTATATCAATATTGCTATAATGGTAAAGAAGAATAATCAAAAATGAAATTTATACGCTCTGTATTATTAACAAAATAATGTAAAAATTTATACAAAATGAAAATAAAAGGTTTAAGATGGTGGATAGTTGGGTTAATTGCTCTTGCTACTATTATTAATTACATTGATCGTCAGTCATTAAGTGTTCTTTGGCCAGAAATTGCTAATGAACTATATCCTGGGCATACACCTGATGAGACAAAGGCAATTTATGCTCTTATTTCAATCATTTTCGTATTTTCTTATGCTTTTGGACAAGCAATATTTGGTAAAATTTTCGATTGGATAGGTACACGAATGGGATTTGTATTATCTATTGGAGTATGGTCTATTGCGACAGCATTGCATGCTTTAGCAAGAGGAGTGTTAAGTTTTGGAATATTTCGTGCAATTTTGGGTGTTGCGGAAGCCGGTAACTGGCCAGGAGCTACCAAAGGAAATGCAGAGTGGTTTCCTACTAAAGAACGTGCTCTCGCTCAAGGAATTTTTAATTCAGGAGCAGCCATAGGTGGAATTATCTCTATACCGCTAATCGCATTTTTAACGATATATTTTAGCTGGAAATCAATATTTATTTTGATTGGTTTAATAGGTTTACTTTGGTTAATACCCTGGTTAATTTTTGTAAAAGCCCCTCCTAAAAAGCATCCTTGGATTACGGATGAGGAGCGAGAATATATTTTAACGGGTCAAAAAAATGAAGATTTTGATGGAGATGGGGTTGAAGATCAAGCATATGACCCTAATACTGCAGAGCTACTATCTCATAAACAGAGTTGGGGTGTAATACTGGCGTCAGCAGCTATTGATCCTATTTGGTGGCTATTCGTTTTCTGGATACCTATTTACTTAAATGAGGTATATGGTATGGATGTTAAATCTATTGGTCTTTATGGTTGGGTTCCGTATGTTGGAGCCATGCTGGGAGCTTGGTTTGGGGGACTATTAGCACAAAATAGATTAAAGGTAGGTTGGAGTATTAATAGAACACGTAAAATGGTAATTACTCTTGGATGTGTAATAATGTTACCAGCACTTCTTGCAATGGCTAGTCCTGGAGGACCTACAATGGCTGTAATTATTATGGCAGTAATTTTATTCGGATTCCAAACTGCAATAGGAAATGTTCAAACTTTACCCAGTGATCTTTTTAGCGGTAAAACCGTAGGTACGTTGGCAGGATTTTCTGGTATGGCAGCTAAACTTACCGCCGCGGGTTTAACATATCTAGTGCCATGGTTGACAAGCGGCGGGAATTATACTCCAGCCTTTGTTATCGGAGCTGCCTTAGCTATTTTAACCTTGGCTAGTATTTGGATATTAGTACCGAAGGTTGAGCCAATAGCAAAAAAAATATAACATAAGCATATTGAATAATAAATAAAATAATATTAAAATGAGTAAAAATAAAGGAAGAGTAGCAGTAATTACTGGAGCAACTGGTGGAATTGGGTTCGAAGTATCAAAACGTCTTGGCAAAGATGGATATACGGTTGTACTAAATGGTATTGAAGATGAAGCAGGGGCTAAAAGAGTTGAAGAGCTTGCCGCGGAAGGAATCACTGCTGAGTATTATGGATTCGATGTTACTAAAGAGGAAGAAGTAACTGCAAATATTAACAAAATTGGCAAGAAGTATGGAAGAATTGATGTGCTTGTAAACAATGCTGGTGGATTAGGTGGAAGATCTCGATTTGAAGAAATGACCACTGAATTTTACAGATTCGTAATGGCATTAAACCTTGACTCTGTATTTTTTGCTTCAAGAGCAGCTATTCCTTTCCTTAAAAAAGGAGAAAATTCCTCAATCATTAACTATACATCAAATGCAGGGTGGAATGCAGGTGGACCAGGAGCCGGAATCTATGGAACATCTAAAGCTGGAGTACATGCAATAACAAGAGCTTTAGCAAAAGATTTGGCCGAATATGGAATTAGGGTAAACGCAGTATCACCAGGTACTATTGATACACCTTTCCATGCTCAAATAAAATCAACTAAGCCAGAAGTATTTGCCACTTGGAAAAACAGTATCATGTTAGGAAGGTTAGGGCAACCCGAAGAAGTAGCGTCTGTTGTTTCTTTCTTAGCGAGTGATGATGCATCTTTCTTAACAGCTGAAACTATTCAAATTGGTGGCGGACAGGCATTAGGGATATAAAAAAATATTTTTTTGAGTTTAAAAAGCCTTTCTTTTTATTGAAGAGAGGTTTTTTTGTTTGAAGAATCTCTTACAATTAATTCAGCATTTAAAATATTTTTATTCAAAGTTTGTTGCACTATTTCTTCTTTATTATATTTTAAAAATGCTTTTGCGGCTCGTTTTCCTATTTCTCCGCTATGCTGATTAACACTTGTTATTCTTGGTGTAACCATATCGGTAAAAGGCTCGTTACCAAAACCAACTAAGGCAATTTCTTCTGGAACTTTTATATTTTCTTCATTTAAAACTTGTAAAGCCCCTAAAGCCGCATAGTCCCCAGCTGCATAAACGGCATCTGGTTTTTTCTCGAGATTTAATAACTGATGCATCATTTTCCTCCCATTTTCAATAGTTAAGCCACTTTCGGTAAGTAATTCTTTATCTAATGGTAAATTATGCTTTTTTAAAGCATCATTATAACCTCGAATTCTGTTATTATAAATTCTTGTTCGTTTATATCCGCCAATGTGAGCAATTCTTTTACATCCTTTGTTTACTAAATGTTCAACAATTAAGTGACTACTGTCATAATCATCAATACCAATGTAATCAACATTTAAATCATTCTCACCACGATCAAATAATATTAAAGGAATACCTTTAGATTTCACCTTCTCATAGTAACTCAAATCAACAGTTTCATTAGCCATTGAAGCAATTATTCCATCAACTTGCGTATAAAGTAGTGTATCTATACTATCACATTCTTTCTTATAGGATTCGTTAGATTGGGTAATAATAATGTTATACCCCTTTTTATTTAATACCTCCTCAATATTCTGAATAACTGACGAAAAGAAATTACTATTTGTTCTAGGAACAATAACACCAACTAATTTACTTTTACCACTTCTTAAGGCACTTGCTAAATGATTGGGTTGATAATTTAGATTTTTTGCAACTTGTTTAACCGCTTTTTTCGTTTTCTCGCTAATACGAGAATCATTATGTAAAGCTTTTGAAACGGCGGCAGCAGATATATTTAAAACATTAGCAATATCTTTTATCGTGGTTTTCTTTTTTTTCATAAATTTTTTATATATTTGCTTAATCGTTTAAACAAATGTAATGCCTTTGTACGAATAATCAAAATTTTAGCTAAATGCTTCCATTTTGATTTTATTTTCATTTCTTGCTTAAACGATTAACCAAACTTAATTAATAGAACTAAATTTAAACAAAATGGGTAAAGTAGTTACTTTCGGAGAAATCATGTTAAGATTGGCTCCTCAGGGGTTTTTAAGATTTTCACAAGCCAATAATTTTGATGTTGTTTACGGAGGAGGTGAATCTAATGTTGCAGTATCATTGGCCAATTATGGTGTTTCGGTTGATTTTGTAACCCGATTGCCTAAAAATGATATTGGCGAATGTGCCATGATGGAAATGCGTAAACGTGGTGTAGGTGTAGATAAAATTGTCTATGGAGGTGATCGTTTAGGAATCTACTTTTTAGAAACTGGAGCGGTAAGTAGAGGAAGTAAAGTGGTTTATGATAGAGCACATTCTGCAATTTCGGAAATTGAATCAGGTATGATTGATTGGGATGCTGTTTTTGATGGTGTTGAATGGTTTCATTGGACTGGCATTACACCCGCAATTTCTCAAGGAGCAGCTGACGTATGTTTGGAAGCGGTAAAAGCTGCAAGCACAAAAGGAATAACAATTTCTACAGATTTAAATTATAGAGCGAAATTATGGAACTATGGAGGAGATAGAGAGGCGATTATGACTGAATTAACTTCTTACTGCGATATCATTTTAGGTAATGAAGAAGATGCTGAAAAACACTTTGGTATTCATCCAGAAGGATTGGATGTTCATAAACACGGGCACGATGTTAAAGCAGAAGCTTTTTTATCAGTATGTAAACAGATGATGGAAAAATTTCCAAGAGCTAAAAAAGTAATTACAACCTTGAGAGGATCTATTTCTGCATCACATAATACATGGGCTGGCGTATTGTATGATGGCAAAAAAATGTATGAAACCCGTCAATATCAAA
Source organism: Aureibaculum sp. 2308TA14-22 (assembly GCF_040538665.1). Taxonomy (NCBI): domain Bacteria; kingdom Pseudomonadati; phylum Bacteroidota; class Flavobacteriia; order Flavobacteriales; family Flavobacteriaceae; genus Aureibaculum; species Aureibaculum conchae. Next base: position 2,847,426 of record NZ_JBEWXT010000001.1, on the reverse strand, counting down.
TTACAGATATTGTAGACAGAGTAGGTGGAGGTGATTCATTTATGGGCGGTTTAATCTATGGGTTATTAAAATACCCTGAGGATGATCAAAACGCCTTGGATTTTGCAGTTGCCGCTTCTTGTTTAAAACACACCATCAAAGGTGATGCTAATTTAGTAAAGGTATCGGAAGTAGAAAAATTAATGGGTGGTGATGCATCCGGAAGGGTAGCACGATAATGAATTATTACAAAAACAAATTCCAAAACGATTAAATCTAAAATAATGGCACAATTTTCAAGACTAGAAGTAGCACAAGTAATGAAAGATACTGGAATGATTCCTTTATTCTTCCATACTGATATTGAATTGAGTAAAAAAGTTTTAAAAGCGTGTTACAATGGTGGTGCAAGGCTTATGGAGTTTACATCTAGAGGTGATTTTGCATATGAGGTATTTGGTGAATTGACAAAATATGCCATAAAGGAATTACCTGGAATGATTATGGGTGTGGGCTCAGTAACCGATGCGGGAGCCGCTTCATTGTATATGCAATTGGGTGCTAATTTTATAGTAACACCAGTTTTAAGAGAAGACATAGCTATTGTTTGTAACCGAAGAAAAGTATTATGGTCTCCAGGTTGTGGTACATTGACGGAAATTACAAGAGCTGAAGAATTAGGGTGTGAGATTGTGAAATTGTTTCCAGGAGATATTTACGGTCCTCAATTTGTAAAAGGGGTAAAAGGCCCTCAACCATGGACTAGCATAATGCCAACTGGAGGCGTGTCACCAACAGAAGAAAATTTATCAGGTTGGTTTAATGCAGGGGTAACTTGTGTAGGTATGGGCTCTAAATTAATCTCAAAAGAGATATTGGCCAATAGAGATTTTGAAGGATTGGAGAATAAAGTCAAAGAAGCATTAGAAATTATTAAATTGGTTCGAAAGTAATAATGAATTTTACTAAATGGAATATATCTTGTTTATATGCTTAAATTATAATCTTACTCAAAAGCTTAATCTAGGTATCCAGAGTTTTCTGTAAACTTAATTATTCCTCTACTTTCCTCTCGAAAACCAGGTCAAGATTAAAAATATTTAATCTTGAATATTCTTGTGTAATGTCGCCTAAAGTTTGTAATGTTCTGATAGAAACAAAAGTAATTCTTTTGTTTTTTCATATCGTTATTAAATTGAGAACAAAATAGTATGAAAACAACTTTTCGTAAAAGGTTTTTAAAATGGATAGCCTTGTTTTTACCGGGAATATTTTTACTTGGCCTAAATATAGGTACGGGTAGCGTTACCACAATGGCGAAAGCAGGAGCTACTTATGGCATGGAATTATTATGGACCATAGTGGCATCATGTTTAACAACTTATTTTATGATTAATTTATATGGGCGTTATACCTTAGTAACTGGTGAAACCGCCCTGCAGGCTTTTAGAAAACATATTCATCCCTGGGTTGGTATATTCTTTATTGTGGCATTAACTGCAGGTGTCTGTGGTAGCGTTATGGGTGTAATGGGTATTGTGGCTGATATTTGTTATGTATGGTCTAAAAGTGCAGTTGAAGGTGGTATAGCTCCCATTTATTGGGCAAGTATATTTATAGCATTGGTATACTACATTTTTTGGAATGGGAAAACACAATTTTTTGAAAGAGCCTTAGCAATAATTGTAGCTATTATGTCTGCAAGTTTTTTGCTAAACTTTTTTATAATGATGCCACCACCAATGGATATAATAAAAGGACTTATTCCTAATATTCCGGACACACTTGATTCAGGTGATAAACCATTTTTAATTATAGCATCTTTAGTAGGAACTACGGTTTTTTCTGGGTTATTTATTATTCGTACTACTTTAGTAAAAGAAGCTGGATGGAAAGTAACCGATTTTAAAAAACAACGAAATGATGCCATTATATCTGTAACCCTCATGTTTGTTATCAGTGCGTCAATAATGGCAGCTGCAGCAGGAACTTTATATGTAGAAGGTATTGGTTTATCTACAGCATCTCAAATGATTGAATTATTAAAACCTTTAGCTGGTAGTTTCGCAACATCTGTGTTTGCTATTGGTATTATCTCCGCAGGAGTTTCATCTCAATTTCCAAATATATTAATGTTACCATGGTTATTATGCGATTATAATAATACAGAGCGTAAAATGACGCTTCCAAAATACCGTATTATGGTACTATTAATCTCTTTATTGGGTTTAATTGTACCAATTTTTAATGCCCGTCCTGTTTTTGTAATGATAATTTCTCAGGCATTAAACTCAGTGATTCTACCAGCAACTGTTGGAGGTATTCTTTACCTAAGTAATAGAAAAGACTTAATGGGAAAATATAAAAATTCAACCTTAACTAATGTGTTTTTGGTTTTAATTTTATTGTTTTCAATTTTCACTTCTTTTATAGGAATTAAAGGAGTAATTCAATTAATCAATTAGAATTATGCAAACTAATAGTGATGATTTAGGGCAATATGCTTATATGCCATTAAAACAGAAATCAAATAGAGTTTGGCGTACTTATGAAGGTGGAGCATTGATTGATCAATGGAAAAAGGATACACCAGAAATTGATGGTAGTTTTCCTGAAGAATGGATTATGTCTACAGTTACGGCTAGAGGGGATGGGAGACCTGAAAATGAAGGCTTAACCTTATTAGATACGCCTGATGGTATAAAATCACTTAAGGAATTAGTTGAATATGATAAAGAACTTTTCTTAGGAGAAAAACTTGCTAAAAAGTATGGAACTACAGGTGTTTTGATTAAAATGCTGGACTCAAAAGAACGGTTAACTATACAAGTTCATCCTGACAAAGAATATTCAAGTACAATACTAAATTCTGTTTTTGGTAAAACAGAATCTTGGTATGTGTTAAATACACGTGAGATAAATGGTGAAAAGAGTGTTGTATATATGGGGTTTAAAGAAGGAGTTACTCAAGAACTATGGAAAGAGCATTTTGTAAATCAGGATATTGATGGGATGTTAAGTTGTCTTCATAAAATAGTAGTAAAGCCAGGTGATGCTTTTATGATTTATGGTGGCGTACCACATGCCATTGGTAGTGGTTGCTTTTTAATGGAAGTACAAGAACCAACAGATTATACCATGCGTGTTGAGAAAATAACCCCTGCTGGGTTAGAAATTTCTGATGAACTCATTCATCAAGGAGTTGGTGTAGATAAAATGTTAACATGTTTTCATTATGATAACTATTCATACGATGAAGCGATTAGACGCTGGAAAGTGGAACCAGAAGTTATAGATAGTTCTAGTACCTACAAATTAAAATCAATTTTTAATGAAGTTCATACTAGTTGTTTTGGACTTAAAGAACTTTATTTAGACGGAGATTATAAAATAAAAGAGAATGGAAGTTTTTATGTAGTAGTCATTTATTTTGGTGAAGGCTCAATTATTTGTCACGGAAAAATATATGATTATAAACAAGGTGATGAAATTTTCTTTTCTGCAGCAATTGAGGAAATTACGTTTAAATCAAAAATTAAATCAAAAATGTTATTGTGTTATCCACCAACTTGACTTTTTATTGATAAAGATGTTGTTGATATAATTCAACTCCTATTTATTCCCTAGATACTCAAAAGTATAAACTTTAAAAAAGTATCATAAAATCGTAATATTTTCGAATGAGATGGATCCTAATTTAAAACAATTACTTTATCCAAAGTAAAGGATACCTAACAGGCATATTTCTTATGATTTCCTGTTCAGTAAAATTGGCATCTAACGACTGCCAAGTATTTAAATATTCATTGTTTTGTAAAGCTAGACCCGCAAAGAGCAAAGCAGGTTGCCTTACTGGCCAATCTTCCCAATACATAACATCTTGTTTATATGGCCATGACTCTTTATTTTCAATAAAAGGAAATAAGAAAGAGATACCCAATCCAATACTTTTTCCGTCTTTGGTTTGGTAATTAAATAGATTATCATCTTTTGAAGATAAAACTTGGCATAATGTAGTCATCGCGTCTAAATTAAATAAAGAATACCCAATAAGGTTTTGTACGAGCTAATTCCAATGGAAATGCACCTTTTTTATCCATTTGATTAGGCAAGAGGTTGTTTTTATAAAATGTTCTACATTCTTCTAAAATTTCATCATTATCTGTCACATCAGCAAAAACAGCCACTTGTGTAGCCCAGCAAACGCTATGGTTGTTACCATTATTTTTTTCTTTTATACCGAATTCGTGGGTGGTAAGCCATATCAAATATTCGCTAAACCAAGATTTTAATTGAGCACTATTTTCTTTTGAAATAGCTGCTGAGTCTTGAATTGCTTTTATGGCTAAGGCCACCTCCATTAAATGAATAGTGTCAATTATACCTATACCTCGACCAGTAACTTTACCCATAATTGCTTGTCCAAACAATAAATTAGGATTCATTTTAGTGGCCTCGTCAATAAACCAAGCTTTTAAGTGAGGAATTAATTGATTTACATATTTCTCGTCTTTTGTAATAACATAGGCAGAAGCTAAAGAACCCGAAATTTGACTCAACCGGATCATTGCTTTTCGATGTTCAGTAAAATTTTCAGGATTAGTTAAGCCGTCTTTTCTAATATAGGGTCCATTGGGATTGCCTGGATCTGGCCACCAATAATCGCCCTCCGAATAAAAATCGTTAATGCTTCCTGCACTTCTCTCACAAGCAAAATTTGCAACGGTTATGGGTTTTACATTGAAATAAGTATCTGCTAATTCTAAGACCCTTTCTTTTTCAATGGTAACAAGGTCAAAATTTGATAATTGGTCATTGCAGCTATTTATAAAAAATAAGCTTATAAATGATATAAGAATAAGTTTGATATATGAGTATTTCATAAGTATACATTTACTTAAGATCTTTTTTTCTCAAAAGAGCTTCAAGGAAATAATAATCGGCATACGAAATTGGACCATCCATTTCATCATCCTTAGGGCCATTTCCAGTACTGTGATCTAGAATGAAAGGTGCATCAATATCTTTAGCTAAGAGGTAATTAGTCGATAGCAAAGTGTTTAATACCTTATTGGCAAAATCGAGATAGGTTGTGTTTTTTGTATAATTATGCATTTCAAATAAAGCAGAAGTTATAATTGTCGCTGCGGAAACATCTCTGGGTACGTTTGGAATATCAGGATGATTAAAATCCCAATAAGGAATACCATCTTCAGGCAAATTAGGGTGTTCCATAAAAAACTTTGCAGTAGCTTCTGCTTGTGCAAGGTATGCAGGATTTTTAGTATATCTATACGCCATTGTATATCCATAGATAGCCCAACTTTGCCCTCTAGCCCAGGAGGATTCATCGTTTATTCCCTGATGGGTAACTTTCATTTTAACACTGCCGTTAATAGTATCATAAACAACTACATGGTTGGCACTATTATCTGCCCTAAATTGATTTTTTAACGTTGTATTAGCATGCGTTATTGCAAGTTTATGATAGATACTATCTCTCGATATTTTTGTTGCTTCAAATAGCAATTCCAAATTCATCATATTATCAATAATTACGGGAAATTCCCAAATATCCTGATTAAAATCCCATGACCGCAATGAACCCACATTTTTGTTGAAACGGGTAAGCAGTGTATTTGCACTAGTAATTAAAATATCTTTATAGCTTTCATTATTTGTTACTTCATAACCTTCACCAAAACTGCAATACATTTTAAAACCCATATCATGGGTACCACCATTGAATTTTTGGTCTTCCATATTGGTAGTCCATTTAGTAGCTTTTTCTTTATAGACATCATTATCAGTCAGTTTATACAATTGCCATAAACTGCCTGGAAAAAATCCGCTGCACCAATCTTTGGAAGGTACTTCTCTTACTTCTCCAGTTTTTGCATCCATGCTCCTAGGGAAACCATCTTTTTTAACAGGGTAGTCTAATATCTTTTGATACCTTGTTGCTAAGAGTGAATCTATATCAATCGATTCATTCGCATTATTCTCTTTGGTAGAATTTTTACAAGAAGTGAAAAATAAGGTAATGCAGAGTAATAATTGTATTGTTATTGAAACATTTTGATTTTTCCGATTATTGCCCATATAGTTCTAGAATTAAAATTTTTGAAGCGGATATTTGATTCTTTTATATTTTCATTTAAATGTAAGTAAATTTTAGTCAATAAAAAAAGGCGTATAACTCTTTACAAGTATATACGCCTTTTAATTCAACTAACTCAAATAATATTTTCTTATCCTAATACCTTAGGTAACTAAATTTATTAAGACTTAGTTAGCAAGATTAGGATTTCTATCTATCTCATCTTGTGGTATTGGTGTATCGTAATCTACAGAAGAATTCCAGTCCGGTTTTTCTCCTTCGTAACCAGTAGCACTAAAGACTTGGTCACCTAACTGTCTTCTCTTAATGTCATACCATCTTTTACATTCAAAAGCAAATTCCATTCTACGCTCTTCTAGTACATCAGCAACAGTTATTGAAGTAAGGTCCGCAGGAACTGCACTTGGTGCAATAGTTTCTGCTACATATCCTCCGTTTGTAGATTCACCACCATTTCTCGCTCTTCCTCTTACTTCATTTAAAAGATCTAAAGCGTCCACAGCACCTATTTCTACACCTGCTTCTGCAGCAATTAACAATACTTCTGCATAGCGTATCATAGAGTAATTATGACTTGTTGCTCTTTTATTTCCTCTGGCATATTCTCCAGGAAAGCGTATATATTTAGCTATGTATGGTGCGTTAACAGCATGCTCGTGTCCACTACTCTGAAAATTTGTATAATCTACAGTAGTATCATTAATTAAAGCTTCTGTTTGGAAACTAACACGTGTTCTATAATCGTCTGGATCAAAAGAATCGTATACAGCCATAGTAGGAGTTGCAACCGACCAACCTCCATTTCCACCATCATTATCACCTCTTATGCCCGTCATAGGAGCTATTTGGTCATAAGCATTATCAGGAGCTTCATTATTATTATAATCTAATACAAAGATTGGTTCTGGTGAACCGTCAATTTTATTTGCATTAAATAAAGTCTGAAAATCAGGATCTAAATCTACTCCATAAGTACCTTTATTGGTGATTACCTCTTTGGCTTTATCATAAGCCATTTGAAAATCAGGACTTCCCGAGTTGTTACCCGCCCTCGTTAAATATACTAATGCTAAATATGACTTTGCAGCTGCTTTGGAAGGTGTTGCTCTTGTAGATACTGTATTCGGCAACCACTGCTCAGCATATTCCAAATCTGAAATAATTCTTTCGTATACTTCAGCTTCTGGAGTATTACTTAAATTAGTAGCGGCATCTATATCAGAAACAGGAGAATCTAAATAAGGAACATCACCAAATAGTCTTACCAAATGAAAATAATAAAATGCTCTTGCAAAATATGCTTGTGCAATCACTGGGTTTTTAGCATCCTCATCTGCATCTACTTGTTCAGCTCCTGCAATAGCGTTATTGGCAGCAGCAATTCCTAGATAAATTCTTGTCCAAGGATCAAATACCATTTCATTATCTCCTGTAATAGTATGCATATTCATCTCTACCCTTCTTGTTTGAGTAGAATTAAGATTTACCATATCAGAACGTAACATTAGTGCTACAGATAGTTTTCTTCCCCAAACCTCTTCATTAATCGCATGCGTAAAAGAAGCATTTACAGCTAATTGTATATCTTCTGGAGTTGAGAAGAATCCTTCTGGAGACAATAACCCTACAGGCTCTTCTTCTAAGTCGGAACATCCTATTATTGATAATCCTAGTATCAATAAAAATATATATTTTGTTTTTTTCATTTTATATGTTTTTATAATATTTCTTAAAATGTTAAATTAAGGCTGAAACTTACCGATTTAACCGTTGGGTAATTTCCAAAATCAAAACCTCTAACAGTATTACTCGCTGTGTTGTTATTTCCAGCAGAGCCATAGTAATTAACTTCAGGATCTAAACCAGAGTAATCTGTAATTGTAAATAGGTTTTGTGCACTTACTGACAGTCTCAATTTTTCCATACCAAACTTTTCAACCACTTCAGGAGCAAAGTTATAACCTAAAGCTATATTTTTTAATCTAATATAACTTCCATCTTCGACAAAACGTGAAGAAATTTCTCTAAAGCTATTATTTCCTACACGAGGTTGATCTGTGTCTGTGTTTGTTGGTGTCCACGCATTATTAAAATAATCGTAAGTAGTATTAGCATCACCATTTGCTAACTGCACATTTGTCATGTTAAAAATTTCGCCACCTTGAGAACCTTGAAAAAAGATGTTTGCATCAAAGTTTTTATAGCTAAAGCTATTTGTAATACCCCATGTGAAATCAGGGTTTGGATTACCAATAATTTGTCTATCATCATTAGTGATATCACCACTATTATCTATATCTAAAAATAACGGGTCACCAGCTACACCACCCGCTATGGTAGCAGTGCCAGTTGGTAAAGCACCACCTTGATAAACACCTGCATAATCAAATCCATAAAATAACCCTACTTCTTCACCTTCTCTTAAGATAGCATTGTTGCTAACACTAAAATAACTTGGAGCACCATTTTGAAAATAATCATCACCGTTTATTAAGGTTTCGACCGTATTTTTGTTTTTAGCGAAAACTAAATCTGTAGTCCAACTAAAATTGTCGTTAGAAATATTTCTAGTATTTAGAGAAACTTCAAACCCTTTATTGTTAATCTCTCCAACATTCTTTAATATTTCATCATTGTAGAAACCTAAATACCACGGTAGACCTCTATCAATCATAATTAAATCTTTAGTATCGATATTATAGTAATCTAAAGAAAGAGATACTCTATTATTGTACAACCCTAAATCTAAACCAATGTTTGTTTGGTAAGACGATTCCCATTTTAAATCTGGGTTAGAAGGTTGGTTTGGTGTAACGGCTGGTACCGTTATACCATTGTTAGAGGCATAAATACTCGCCAAGCTTGCTAAAGATTCGTAAGCACCAATTGATGGGTTACCAGTAACACCATAACTAGCTCTTAGTTTTAAATTAGAAATGGTTTCACTGTCTTGTAAAAAGCTTTCATTAGAGATTTTCCAACCTATAGCTGCTGAAGGAAAAATAGCATATTTTTCATTTTCAGCAAAGTTAGAAGCTCCGTCTCGTCTTACTGTAGCAGTAAATAAATATTTATCGTCCCAATCAAAATTTACCCTACCAAATTGAGATTGGATTTCTGTATCGTTTGTATAAATATCACCAGACTGACCGTTTATTAAAGTTGTAGCAGTCCATAAACCGTAGTAAGAAAAAGAATCTGAAATAGTTCCAGTACCTTCGCTATAAAACCCTTTTCTAGTTGTTTTTTGATACGAATAACCAGCCAATAAAGTTAAATCTCCTTTCCCTATTTCTTTAGTATACGTTAAGTAATTTTCACTCAAGATGCCTCTAGTTTTATCTTCCGTTATAATAGCTCTTCCGCCAACACCTCCAGCAGAAACTTGCAAAGTACGAGGCAAATAAAGTCCTCTAAAATCGTTACGACTACTTAAACCAAAGGTTGTTTTAAAAGTAAGGCCTTCTATAATTTCATAATTTGCATAAAAGTTTGCTCTGAATCTTTCCGTTTCTGTGTCATCATCCCTTTGAGTGGCAACAGCCCATGGATTATCAACTTGATCCCCTATTCTATCGTTTATTGAAAAGGATCCATCATCATTAAAAATGCCTTGGTCAGAAGGAAATCGCATTGCTAAAGCCACAACATCATCACCACCAGCACCAACACCGTTTGCACCTGTTGATTGCGTGGCAACGCCATTTTTCTTACTTAACGCACCAGTTAAATTAAGCCCCAGTTTTAATTTATCGGTTACTTGTGCATCTAAATTTGATAAGAAATTTACTCTTTCATAACTAGAATTAACAAGAATACCATCTTGTTGAAAATAAGTACCAGAAGCATAATAGTTTACTTTTTCAGAACCTCCTGAAAAAGATAGTTGATGATTTTGAGTACTACCTGATCTATAAATCTCGTCTTGCCAATCTATATCCGCTGATCCTTGAGGAAAAGGAGTAGTGTTGCCTTGATTTGCTCTTATCTGGTTTTGGTAATCTACAAAATCACTTGCATTCAATAAATCTAAACTATTTGCAGTATTTTGAACAGCATATGTAGAATTTAATTCAACATTTAATTTGCCACTTCTACCTTTTTTAGTAGTTACCAAAATAACACCGTTAGATCCTCTAGAACCATAAATAGCGGTTGCAGAGGCATCTTTTAAAACCTGTAAGGATTCAATATCCCCTGCTTGGGGCATAGCAGCACCTACAAAACCATCTACAACAATAAGCGGGGAACTACTTGCATTAATAGAGGTATTACCTCTAATAGAAATGCTAATAGGAGCACCAGGCTCACCACCATTATTAGATTGTACGACTACACCAGCGGCACGTCCTTGAAGTGCTTGTTCAGCATCTAATACTGGAAAAGCAGTTAATTCATCCGATTTTACAGAAGAAACTGAACCTGTTACATCACTTTTCCTACGAGCACCATAACCAACTACGACAACTTCATCCAATTCTGCGGCATCTTCCACTAACACCACATTAATAGTTGTTTGATCTGAAACGGTAACGTTTTGAGTAACATACCCAATAAATGAAAATTGAAGCACATCTCCTTTATTTGCTTCAATTTCATAAACCCCATCGAAATCTGTTGTTACACCTTTAGTAGTGTTCACAATTAACACAGTTGCACCTGGAATGGGTGTCTGATCTTTAGCATCTGTTACTGTACCAGTAACAGTGATGCTTTCTTGAGCATTTACAATTGTTGCCGCAAAGAGCAGAAATATCAAAAAGTAAGCCCTGACTAATTTCACTTTGTTTTTCGTCATAATTATTTAACTTAAGTTAGTATTTAATTGGTGAACCAAACTGGTGAACCAAACTGGTTCGCCAAATATATTATAATTTTTTAGTTAAAAAAAATAATATTATATTTATTTTAAAGACAAATTTAATATGCTTAGAAGCATTAAAAATTCAAAAGGATACAACTAAACATCCAAAGCAGTTTTTTTACTTTTTAAAGAAGTTTAGAATTGACTTAATAAAGAAGAATTAAAAAATATTTGTTTTATAAAATGTATTTGTAATAAAAAATAACAAGCTAATTAATTGAACAAAATGTAGATGGCTTTTCAGAATAAGAAATCATGTGTAAAGAAACTTAGCATATTTACCTGACCGTCTTCTTTTTAGTTGATAATAATATAAGGAGGGTGATTTTGTAAGTGAAGTGATCTCGATAGGATTATTTTATAATCCTGAATAAACTCCTATCTTTATAATACAAAGTCCAATCGCAAAAGCGATTGTTTTTTAATTCTATTGCACTTTCAAAAGCTTTTGCTTTTGACATTACATAAAACTAAAAATCCATTCCAAAAGAGGAATGGACTTTGTGCTCTATGTGACCTCGACAGGATTCAAACCTGTAATCTCTTGAGCCGTAATCAAGTGCATTATTCAGTTATGCTACGAGGCCATTTTTAATGGGAGGCAAATATATTTCTTTTTTTAAGTTAATAAAAGAATATGGACAACAAATTTAAAGTCCTAAATCCGTTTTGAAATTTTCAAGAATAGGCTTTGCTTTTTCTAGGTCTTCTTGATAGATAAACAATTGTACTTGAGATGGAGAACCTCCATAAAAACCTGATCGTAAGCCTGATTCAAAATTATTTTTTACCAAAGAAGGTATTTGTTGGTCGTCTAAATCTAATTGTAAACGTTGAATTTGAATTAACGAACCTGTAAAGAATTTTATATGTTTTGAATTATCGTCCATAAGAGATGGTTTTGAGTAAAGATACAAAAGTTTAATCTGAATCTAAACTGTTTTTAGTAACATAATACCGCCAACCAATTAAAGTCAATTGTGCCTTGGTGGCTTTATCCATATCAAAATCATTTTTTGATAAACTAGGTAGCAACCATTTGTTTAGTCTAGCCAATATTTTGAAAAACTTTTTCTTCACAATACAAAATTAAACAAAAAAGCTCCCTGTAAAACAGAGAGCTAAACAAATTGAGTTAAATATCTTATATTATTCTTTTTTTAAGGTAATTTCAATAACTCCATTTTTCCCCTTGTCTCCATATTTTTCTTCGGCTTTTTTACCTTTTATAATATTCATACTTTTAATTTTATTAGGACTAAGTTTGTCTATTTCTTTTTTTGTTATTTCTTCGCCATTCAAAATGTATATAGGTTCATCTTTACCCGAGGCTTGTATTTTTAATTTGCCCCAAGATTCTTCGTCACCCTGATCAATTATAACTTCATATGCATCTTCATGCTCTCCATCTTCGTCTTCTTCATTTTCAATAATTATTTTTTTGGATTGAATTTTTACTGTATCTCCATCTTTGGTTACCCAAATTTTGGTAGATTTATTTTCCTCGCTATCCCCGTCATCGGAGATAAATACATAACTTTTACCCTTGCCTTTTTGTTTTATTATTTTCTTTTTTCCTTCTTTGGAAAAAGCATAACCACGAGAATAGTTGGAATTAGACGATCCTATACTTAAGCTATTGTTTTCACTATCATATTCTATTTTAATTGGGTTAATACCTTCGTTTTCATCAGCTGAATATGAGGCTGAAGTTTTCCCGTTATTGGCCTTGGCATCAATTTTAATGGACGTTATTTCGTTGTCTTTGTTTCTTTTAATTCCTTTAAATTCAACTTTAAGCCCTTTTTCTGCAAAAGATTTACTGATCTTGTCTAAATCATCCGAATGAGTTGTTTTGGTTAAAATCATTGCATGAATTTCAACTTTTTTGACAATGGTCTTGTGTTCTTTTTCTTTCTCTTGGGCAATTGTTTTTGTGTTAAATGCGAAAATAAAAGCTATAAGTAAGGGAAGTACTAGTGCAAATTTCAACTGCGATTTTCTATTTGATTTTTCTGAATGTAACATGAGTATTCGTTTTTTTAAGAATGAATTATAAAAGTTATTGGCCAATGCCATTTGATAATTAGGCGTGCTTGTTTTTACTAATAATTTTTGATAGGATTGTTGTGATTTTGATATGTTGAACACATGATTATCCGTTAAAAATTCTAAATTTTGTTGTACAGCTTTTTTATATAACCAAGCAAACGGATTAAACCAAAAAACAATTTGAAATATATTGGTAAGCAGAGTGTCTATAGAATGCCATTGATTTACATGGGTTTTTTCATGATTAAGCACATGGCTAATTTCTTCTACGGTAAAATTACTTTTGTTGTAAACTATAAAATTTAAAAATGAAAAAGGAGAGATTTCCTTATCGGTTTCTACCAATTTATACCTTCCCTGTCTGGTTATTTTATGACTTGTCAATAATTTTCCCAGAGAAAATAACTGAAGAATAAATTTAAAACTAAAAAAAACGATACCAGCAAAATATAAAATCATTAAAAGGTTAAACCAATCAAACTTTTGTGCTACATATGTATTCGTAGTTTGCATACCCTCTACAACATACCCATTAAAATTTGATACAGCTTTTTCTACATAAACAGGAATTTCAATTAAAGGTATTGCAATAATAATTACTAACCCTAACAAAAAATAACCACGTATCGCTTTAAAAAAAGTTTCGTTTTTTAAAACTAGACTATAAAACAACCACAGTAAAATAACCAATCCGTTGGCCTTTAAAAAATATTCCATCGTCTTAGTTGTTTTTAGCTTCGATTATGCTGATAATCTCTCTTAATTCATCTGCACTTATCTTTTCTTCTTTAGCAAAAAATGAAACGACGCTTTTATATGAATTTTCAAAATAATTATCAATAGCATTAGAAAAATAACGCTTTCTGTATTCTTCTTTTGAAATTTTTGGATAATACCTATGTGTATTACCAAAAGCCTCATGATCTATAAAACCTTTATCTTCCATTTTACGTATTACGGTAGAAACGGTATTGTAGTGTGGTTTAGGCTCAGGTATTTCGGCTATTACCTCTTTAACAAAAGCTTTTTCAAGCTTCCATAGAACCTGCATAAGTTCCTCTTCTTTAGTAGTAAGTTTTTCCATTTACCTTATAATTTAGGCAAATGTAAACTATTAATTTAGTTTTGTAACTATAAAAATAGTTATTTAATAAATTTTTAACACGTTTTGCGGTTAATGGTTAATTATGAAATCTAGTGGTATATTTGCGACAAATTGAAAAATATGAGCATTTTTTATTTAATAGCTGGATTTATATTATTGGTAGTTGGAGGTGAATTTTTAGTTAGATCTTCAGTTGGTCTTTCTTTTAAACTGAACCTTTCTAAAATGGTAATTGGTATGACGGTAGTATCCTTTGCTACCTCAGCACCAGAATTATTGGTTAGCTTGCAAGCTGCTCTAACAGGTTCTCCTGCTATTGCAATTAATAATGTTGTCGGATCTAATATTGCAAACATTGCTTTGGTATTAGGAGTTACAGCTTCAATAGGAGCTATTGGGGTCGATAAGTCTTTTTATAGGCTAAATTGGCCAGTAATGGTATTTTTTTCCTTGTTGCTGTATTATTTTCTTCAAAATGATAGTATACTTACACTTGTTGAAGGTGTCATATTATTTGGCGGACTTATTCTATTTTTAATCATATTAATCAGAGGTGCTAAGAAAGATACCGTTATTGAAGAAGTAGACGAAAGTTTGGCTACGGTTTCTAACTTGAAAATATTTGGATGGTTAGTTATTGGATCAGCTTCACTTTATTTTGGTAGTGTATGGTTAGTTGAAGGAGCCAAAGCTATTGCAGCATCAATTGGTGTTAGCGAAGGAGTAATTGGTGTTACTGTAATTGCAATTGGGACTAGTGTCCCTGAGTTGGCTGCATCGGTTATTGCAGTAGTTAAAAAAGAGAAAGCAATATCTTTGGGTAATTTGATTGGATCTAATATATTCAATATTGGTTCGGTATTAGGTATTACATCTATAGTTAAACCAATTCCTGTAACAGAACCAAAAATACTTTCAAATGATATTTTTTGGATGTTAGCGATAGCGATAGTGCTTCTACCATTAGTTTTCTTGCCAAAAAAGTTAGAAATATCCCGTTACAAAGGGTTAATACTATTATTAGCATATATCATTTTTATATACCTTTCCTTTAAGGTATCTTAAATATTTGAGGGTGTATTTTGAATTTTAATTAAAAATAAAGTTTTACCCCTATTTTTTTAGGGGGCACAACCCTTTAAAACAATATTTTTTTTATTTTTGCTACTTAAAAATCAAAATAATTGTAAAAAATGGCAGAAATTAGATTCAATGCTTTAAAAGAAGCTTTAAATAGAAAACCAGTTGAGGTTGATGAGAGCATAAAGCGTTCTGAGTTATTCGGACAAAATGTGTTTAACGAAAATACAATGCGTCAGTATTTAACCAAAGAAGCTTACAAAGGTGTTAAGAGTGCTATAGAGCACGGTACAAAAATTGATAGGAAAATTGCAGATCAAGTAGCTGCTTCAATGAAAGACTGGGCTTTATCTAAAGGTGTAACGCATTATACGCATTGGTTTCAGCCGTTAACCGGAGGTACAGCTGAAAAGCATGATGCCTTTTTTGAAACAGTTGGTAATGGCATGGCTATTGAAAAGTTTGGAGGATCTGAGTTGGTACAACAAGAACCAGACGCTTCCAGTTTCCCTAATGGCGGAATTAGAAATACTTTTGAGGCAAGAGGATATACTGCTTGGGACCCAACTTCTCCTGCATTTATATACGGTACGACTTTATCTATTCCTACAATATTTGTGGCCTATACGGGTGAGGCCTTAGATAATAAAACTCCATTACTTAGAGCATTGCAGGCCGTTGATAAATCCGCTACGGCAGTTTGTAAGTATTTTGATAGAAATGTAAAAAAGGTTACCTCTTCTTTAGGATGGGAACAAGAATATTTTTTAATTGACAAATCATTAGCAATTTCAAGACCAGACATTATTTTAACAGGACGAACTTTATTGGGTCATTCTCCTGCTAAGGGACAACAATTAGATGATCATTATTTTGGATCTATACCTACAAGAGCCCTCAACTTTATGCGTGATTTGGAAACTGAATGTATGTTATTAGGTATTCCCGTAAAAACACGTCATAATGAAGTAGCTCCCAATCAATTTGAATTGGCACCTATTTATGAAGAGTCTAATTTAGCAGTTGACCATAATTCATTGCTCATGGACGTAATGGGCAAGGTTGCTTCACGTCACCATTTTAAAGTGCTATTTCATGAAAAGCCATTTGCAGGTGTAAATGGTTCGGGTAAACATAATAACTGGTCACTTTCTACCGATACAGGTGTAAACTTATTGGCTCCTGGAAAAACGCCGATGAGCAATCTACAGTTTTTGACCTTCTTTGTGAATACCATAAAAGCAGTTTGCGATAATGAAGAGTTGTTAAGAGCTACTATTGCTTCTGCAAGTAATGATCACAGATTAGGTGCAAATGAGGCACCACCAGCTATTATTTCGGTATTTATTGGTGAGCAACTAACAAAAGTTTTAAAGGAGTTGGAAAGTGTAACCAATGGTAAGCTTTCTCCACAAGAGAAAACGGATTTAAAACTGAATGTAGTTGGTAAGATTCCTGATGTATTATTGGATAATACAGATAGAAACAGAACTTCGCCATTTGCCTTTACGGGAAATAAGTTTGAGTTCAGAGCCGTAGGTTCTACTGCGAACTGTGCTATACCAATGACGGTTTTAAATACAATAGTAGCCAAACAACTAAAGGATTTTAAAGTAGAAGTTGACGCTTTGATCAAAAAGAAAGACTTGAAAAAAGATGAAGCTATATTTAATGTGCTAAGAGAGTATATTAAAGCTTCCAAAAGGATATTGTTTGAAGGAAACGGTTATGGTGAGGAATGGGAAAAAGAAGCTAAGAAAAGAGGATTGAGCAATAATAAAACCACTCCAGAAGCTTTAAAAGCTCAAATTTCTAAAAAAACGGTTGATTTATATGACGAAATGGAGGTAATGAGTAAAATTGAAATAGAAGCTAGACATGAAATAGAGTTAGAAGAATATACTATGCGTATTCAAATTGAAGGTAGAGTTTTGGGTGATATTGCTAGAAATCATGTTATTCCAACAGCTGTACAATATCAAAACACATTAATAGAGAATGTACAAGGGCTTAAAGAAATTTTTGAGCACGACTACAAAAAAGTGGCTGGTGAGCAAATTGAATTGATTAAAGAAATTTCTTTGCATATTGCTGAAATAAATTCAAATATTACAGCAATGATTGAAGAGCGTAAAAAGGCAAATAAATTAGAAGGGCAAAAGGCTGCAAATGCTTATTGTAATAAAGTAAAACCTTATTTTGATAAAATAAGATACCATTGTGATAAATTAGAAATAATGATAGATGATGAACTTTGGACTTTAACTAAATACAGAGAAATGCTTTTTACGCGTTAAGATTTCTTATAATAAAACTAAATCCCGCCTTGAGCGGGATTTTTTATATCTTTAATGAAAATTAAATCAAGATGAACAAACTAATTACCTTATTCCTCGCATTATCAACTTTTGGACTAATTGCCCAAAACCAAAAAATAGTAAAACTTATTGATGATATTGAACCACAGATGATAGAGTGGAGGAGACATTTTCATCAAAATCCTGAATTGTCAAACAGAGAGTTTAAAACTGCTGAAAAAATTGCAGAACATTTAAAGAGCTTGGGTCTTGAAGTGCAAACAGGAATTGCACATACAGGCGTTGTAGGTATTTTAAAAGGATCAAAGTCTGGGCCAACCGTTGCATTACGTGCGGATATTGATGCCTTACCAGTTACTGAAAGAACACCCGTGCCTTTTGCTTCAAAAGTAAAAAGCACCTATAATGATAAAGAAACGGGCGTAATGCACGCCTGTGGCCATGATACACATATTGCTATTTTAATGGCAACTGCCGAGGTACTCTCTAAAATGAAAAAGGACATAAAAGGCACAGTAAAATTTATATTTCAACCTGCAGAAGAAGGCACACCACCAGGCGAAGAAGGAGGGGCAAAAATGATGGTGGAAGAAGGAGTCTTGAAGAACCCCGACGTAGATGCTATTTTCGGTTTGCATATAAGTGCAGGGACGGATGTTGGTAAAATTAATTATAAAACTGGAGGAATAATGGCAGCTTCACAACGTTTTGTGGTTAAAATTAAGGGAAAACAAGCTCATGGTTCTAGTCCGTGGCAGGGCAATGATCCAATTGTTATTGCTGCTCAAATAATTAATGGTCTGCAAACCATAATTAGTAGGGATACCGAATTAACTAAGGAAGCCGCAGTTATTACTGTTGGAGTTGTAAAAGCGGGAGTCCGGTATAACATCATTCCCGAAGAAGTTGAAATGATTGGCACCATTAGAACTTTAGATTATGACATGCAAAAAAAACTGAATGCCGAAATGGAAAGGAGAGTCCCGGCTATTGCGGAGGCTTTTGGGGCAAAAGCAACTATTGAAATTGCTGAAGGCTATCCAATAACCTATAATGATGTTGAATTAACAAATAAAATGTTGCCAACGTTGCAAAAATCTGCTGGTAAAGAAAATGTCGAATTGATTAACGCTATTACTGGTGCTGAAGATTTTTCCTTTTTTCAAAAAAAAGTTCCAGGGCTTTATTTTTTCTTAGGTGGTAAACCTTTAGATGTAAAACCAGAAGATGCTTCTGACCATCATACCCCCGATTTCTTTATCGACGAAAGTGGTATGAAATTAGGCGTAAAAACCTTTGTTAATCTGACCTTAGATTATTTGAATAAAAAGTAAAGCGTAACTTCTGTTACTTAACAAAAAGAATTATTAATTACATTTGTTGCCTAAATTTTAAAGACCAAAATTATGGGATTATTTAATATTTTCAAATCGGATAAAACAGATAATGTAAGCCAGTATCTTGAAAAAGGTGCAGTTGTTATTGATGTAAGAACTGTTGCCGAATATAACGATGGACATGTAGAAGGTTCAAAAAATATTGTATTAGATACTATTCAAAATCATATTGACGAAATAAGAGCTTTTGGCAAACCCGTTATTACCTGTTGTAGAAGTGGTGCTAGAAGTGGAAATGCCGCAAATATTTTAAAGGCACATGATATTGATTGCATTAACGGAGGTCCTTGGCAAAACGTGGCAAAGCATATTGCTTAAAAAGTCTAAAACTCGATATTAGGATATTTTTTTCTAAAATTTTCCAATTTCTTTTCCGTTGCCTCCATAAACTTTTTGTGACTATCACTTATTGGATGAATGGGTCTATGTGCTAGATCTTTTTTAAGTTGGTCAACTTCTGACATTATTTTTAATGTGTTTTCCAACATAAAAGCCCTAGTAAATTTATCCCAAATATAATTGATGGCTAATTCGTTTGGATGTATCATATCTTTCTTATAAAAGCGATAATCGCGTAGGTCGTCCATCATAATCTCATAAGCAGGAAAATAAGTAGCATCGCCACCATTTACTATTTTATGAATAGCAGACAGTAAATGGGCTTTGCTTTGTTGGTTTTCTATAAAACCGTCTTTTAAATGTCGTACTGGGCTGACAGTAAAACTTATTGAGATAGTTGGGTTTACTATTTTAACGTGCTTAATAGTTGAAAGCAAACTTTTTTCTATTTCCGCTATTGAGAGTAATTCTTTTTTAAATTCCTGTTGAGGTATTTTATGGCAATTGGCAACAACAGTATTCGTTTCTAAATATCGATATACCCAAGCTGTACCCAATGTTATAAAAATATGGGTAGAAGCTTTTAAGACTTCATAAAATTCGATTACATTTTCGTTTTGCTCTTTGAATTCAGGAGTTGGTCTAGAAAACTTGGAGTGATGGTTAAAACTGTGCCATAATCCATCATGAGTAATTAGGTCGTCTTCGGTATATTGCTTTTTGTTTACAGCATCTTTAATCACGTTTTCAATAGAAACAGGATTAAATAAAATACCATTAGGATTCACAATAGTATTAAACTTATAATAATCCAACTGCTTACCAATATTATCCGAAAAACAAGAACCAATAAGAATGATATTACTATTATAAGTAATAGGATTACTCTGTTTTTGTATAGGTATTTCGGTTTTGAGTTTCATTAAGTAAGAATTGATTAGAATACTTTACAATATTTGTCATTCCGAGGCACGAGGAATCTCTTGAATTAGAAGTATGATTTTAATAGATTCCTCCTACGTCGGAATGATAGTTCAATGCTTAAACAAATCAACAATTAAACGATGTACATTTTCGCCTTTTCCAACGCGTCTTTAATCCCAGCAGGATTCTTACCACCAGCAGTTGCAAAGAAAGGTTGTCCACCACCATCACCTTGAATCAGTTTGCCAAGCTCCCTAACAATATTGCCAGCATGTAATTTGTCATTGGCAATATTTTTAGAGATATAAATAGTTAAAATAGCTTTTTCACTATTATTTGACCCCGCTATAAAAAAGAGGTCGTCAATTTCTCCACCAAGCTGAAAAGCTAAATCTTTAACACTATTGGCATTTAAATTTACTTCAGCACTAATAAAGTTTATACCATTTATTTGCTCAACTTTTTGTTTTAATTCGCTTTTAAGATTAGAAGCTTTGTCTTTTAAGAGGTCTTCTATCTGTTTTTTCAAATTAGCATTTTCTTCCTGAAGGTTTTGAAGTGCTTTAACAGGTTCTTTTGAGTTATTAAGCAAATCTTTCATTTCGTAATAAGCTCTATTGTTTTCAAAATAGAAATCTTTAACCGCATCATTGGTAATAGCTTCTATACGCCTTATTCCAGCTGCAACAGCACTTTCTGATTTTATTTTAAAATGCCAAATATCACCTGTGTTTTTTACATGGGTGCCACCACATAACTCTATCGATTGTCCAAAACGTATGGTGCGTACAGTATCGCCATATTTTTCGCCAAACAGAGCCATAGCACCATCTGATATAGCTTTATCCATGGGTACATTTCTGTTTTCTTCTAATGGTAATTTGCCTTCAATTCTTCGATTTACAAAGTTTTCTACTTCACGTAATTGTTCTACGGTAACTTTTGAAAAATGAGAGAAATCAAAACGTAAATATTTTGAATGTACTGCGGATCCTTTTTGTTCTACATGTTCTCCTAAAACCTCTCTTAATGCCTGATGTAACAAATGCGTTGCCGTATGATTGCATTCCGTTCTATAACGTTGTTTTGAATCTACAACGGCTTTAAATGTTTCATTTAAGTGTTTTGGTAAATTTTTAGTAAAATGAATGATTACATTATTCTCTTTCTTAGTATCTAATATATAAATAACATCTCCATGAATATCTTCTAAATACCCTTTATCACCTACTTGTCCACCACCTTCTGCATAAAAGGGGGTTAAATTAAAAACTAACTGATACATTTCACCATCTTTTTTAGAGGTAACTTTTCTGTATCTGGTTATTTTAACATTAGCCTCAATTGTATCATAACCTATAAATTCCTGCTCATCATCTTCTATTAAAATAGTCCAATCATCAGATTTTAATTCGGAAGCTTTTTTACCACGTTCTTGCTGTTCTTTTAATTTTTCTTGAAACTCATCGGAATTATAAGTATAGCCTTTTTCTCGTAGAATTAGGTCAGTCAAATCTTCTGGAAAACCATAAGTGTCTTTTAATTCAAACACTTTTTTACCTGATATTTCTTTAGATTTTGCTTTAGAAACTATGCCGTCAAGTAAAAGTAAACCCTGATCAAGTGTTCTTAAAAAAGAAGTTTCTTCTTCTTTAATCACATTTTCAATCAATTGTTTTTGTGTTTTTAATTCGGGAAAAGCTGTTCCCATTTTTTTAACAAGTACCTCTACTAATCGGTAGATGAAAGGTTCTTTCTTCTCTAAAAAAGTAAAACCATAACGCACTGCACGACGTAGAATTCTACGAATTACATATCCTGCTCCAGTATTACTAGGTAATTGACCATCAGCAATAGAAAATGCAACGGCTCGAACATGGTCAGAAATCACACGAATAGCAATATCTGTCTTTTCATCTTTTCCATAACTTTTATTGGTAATGGTTTCAATTTCACGAATTATTGGTGTAAAAACATCGGTATCGTAATTAGAAGTAACACCTTGTAATGCCATACAAAGTCGCTCAAAACCCATTCCAGTATCAATATGCTTTGCGGATAAATCTACCAATGAACCATCAGCTTTTCGGTTGTATTGCATAAAAACCAGATTCCAAATTTCTACAACTTGTGGATGGTCTTTATTTACTAATTCTTTGCCAGGTATTTTAGCTTTCTCTTCATCAGTTCTTAGATCAACATGAATTTCTGAACATGGACCACAAGGACCTTGAGCCCCCATTTCCCAAAAATTATCCTTTTTGTCTCCATTTATGATTCTATCCTCACTAATGTGTTTTTTCCAAAAATCGTAAGCCTCTTGGTCAAAACTCAAGTTGTCTTCTTTATCCCCCTCAAAAACGGTAACATATAGCTTGTCTATGTCAATTTTATAAACGTAGGTAAGTAATTCCCAAGCCCATGCAATAGCTTCTTCTTTAAAGTAATCACCAAAACTCCAGTTACCTAACATTTCAAATAATGTGTGGTGGTAGGTATCTATACCTACTTCCTCTAAATCGTTATGCTTACCTGAAACACGTAAGCATTTCTGGGTATCGGCTACACGTTTATCTTTAATAGTTTTTTCTCCTAAAAAGAATTCCTTAAAAGGCACCATACCTGCATTATTGAACATTAGCGTAGGGTCGTTCTTTAAAACTAAAGGTGCTGACGGAACTATTTTATGCTGTTTGTCTTTAAAAAAATCTAAAAACTGTTGTCTGATTTTTTGTGAAGTCATATGGTACTGATTATTAACAAAAAAAATTAAGTACTTTTAATTTGCAAAACATTTTGTAACTTTGTTTGTTAAGCAAATTAACAAGCGTCTTTTAATGCTACAAAAATAGCATATTTTAAACTATGGCGAAAGTAAAATATTATTACGATTCTGATACTTTATCTTATAAAAAGGTAGTATTACGAAAACGCGATAAATTTAAAAAATTCCTAGTGTTTTTTTTAGGGGCAATTTCTTTTGGTCTAATTTTTATGTTTATTTCATTTCAGTTTATTGAATCCCCTAAGGAAAAAGCTCAAAAACGTGAATTAGAAAATTTAAAATTACGTTATGGCTTGTTGGACAAAAAGATGGCACAAATTGAAAATGTTTTAGACGGCATTCAACATAGAGATAATGATATTTATCGTTTGTATTTTGAGGCAAACCCAATACCAGAAGAGCAAAGAAAAGCAGGTTTTGGTGGTGTGAACAGATATGAATCTTTGGAGGGTTTTGAAAATTCTGAAATGATAATTGATGTTACCAAAAAAATGGATATCCTATCAAAACAGCTTTATATTCAATCAAAATCTTTAGATGAGATTATTGATTTGGCAGAGGATAAGGAAAAATTATTGGCCTCCATTCCAGCAATTCAACCTGTTAAAAATGAGGACTTAACGCGTATGGCATCTGGTTATGGTTGGCGTTCGGATCCGTTTACGAAAGCACGGAAGATGCATAAAGGAATGGATTTTACTGCACCAACAGGGACTCCAGTTTATGCTTCAGGGAATGGTGTTGTGGATAGAGCAGATAATAGAGCTTCAGGTTTTGGTGAACATATAGAAATAGATCACGGCTACGGTTATAAAACAATTTATGCTCATTTAAGTAAATATAATGTAAAGAGAGGTCAGAAAGTAAAACGTGGCGATCTTATTGGTTTTGTTGGAAATACAGGAAGGTCTTCAGGACCACATTTACACTACGAAGTGCATAAAAATGGAAAACCCATTAACCCGATTAATTTCTATTACGGAAACTTAACACCAGATGAGTTTGAACAAATGTTAAAAATGGCTGCTCAAGAAGGACAATCTTTTGATTAATGAATGTAAACTTACCAGATAAAAGATATTATAAAATTGGCGAGGTTGCCAAAGCTTTTAATGTAAACGCTTCTTTAATTCGATTTTGGGATAAGGAATTTGACGTACTCAAACCTAAAAAGAATAAAAAGGGGAATAGGATGTTTACGCCTAATGATATTAAAAATCTTCAGATGATTTATCATTTGGTAAAAGAAAAAGGCTTTACACTAGATGGTGCTCGTAAAAAATTAAAATCTAAACCAGAGGAAATAAAAGGGAATTACGATATTATTTCTCGTTTAGAATCTATAAAAGGAGAACTCATAAAAATTAAAAATCAACTATAAACTGAATATCATGAAAAAATTATTGATTCCTATTATAATACTGGCTGTAATCGGATTTGCACTTTACCAATGGGCGGTTGGATTTAACAATACTGCAGTAGAGTATGAGGCCAACGCGAAAACGGCTTGGTCTGATGTAGAGAGTTCTTATCAACGTAGAAATGACTTGATTGGGAATTTGGTAAAAACCGTGCAAGGTGCTGCTGATTTTGAGAAAGAAACGTTGGAAGGGGTTATACAAGCGAGAGCAGAGGCTACCAAAACAACAATAAATGCTGGAGATTTAACTCCAGAAAATATGGCCAAATTTCAACAGGCTCAAAGCGGCTTAACTGGTGCATTGAGTAAATTAATGGTTGTGGTAGAAAGATACCCTGAATTAAAAGCCAATCAAAACTTTTTGGAATTGCAGAGTCAATTAGAAGGTACAGAAAATAGAATAAATGTTGCTCGTGATCGTTTTAACGAAAAAGTAAATATTTACGATATCCATACTACTAAATTCCCAGGCAAATTATTAGCGGGATTATTTGGATTTGACGAAATGTCTCGTTACCAAGCTGATCCAGGTTCCGAAAATGCTCCAGATGTAGATTTTGATTTTGGCAGTGATAAGAAAGAATAGTTTACTCTTCAGTTGGCAGTAAAAATATAGATTTTGGAATTTGGTGTTTGTATTTTTTTAGTGCCTAAAACTTAGTACTTAAAAATTATGTCTAAAGTAGAAGACTTTCTAACATCAGCACAAGAACAGGAGATTATTGAAGCTATACGTTCCGCAGAGCAAAATACTTCTGGTGAAATTCGTGTGCATTTAGAAAAAACTACTGATAAAGAGCCCTTAGAAAGAGCAAAAGAAGTTTTTTATTACTTAAAAATGGATGCAACAAAACAGCAAAATGGAGTGTTGTTTTATGTAGCTGTTGACGATAAAAAATTTTCCATTTTAGGTGACAAAGGAATTGATACTGCAGTGCCAAACCATTTTTGGGACAGTGTTAGAGATACTGTTATAAATCAATTTAAAAAGGGTAATTACGCTCAAGGCTTAAAGCAAGGCATTTTAGAAACGGGGCTTAAGTTAAAACACTATTTTCCTTATCAAGAAAATGATAAAAACGAATTGCCAGATTCCATATCTTTAAGCTAGTAGAATTACACTCTTCGATAAGTTTTTTGTAATTTTGTAATTACAAAAAAGTAATTAATGTCAACATTTTATAAGCTCTCCGTAAAAGAGATTCAGCAAGAAACAAAAAATTCGATTTCTATTGTTTTTACTATACCCGAAGACCTTCAAGAAAAATTCAAATTTATACCGGGTCAGTATATAACCATCAAAAAAATATTAGATGGAAATGAGGTTAGACGTGCCTATTCCATTTGTTCTTCATTACAGAGTAATTCTGTTAAGATAGCAGTAAAAAAGGTTGAAAAAGGCTTGTTTTCTAAATATGCAGTAAATGAGTTAAAGGTTGGAGATATTTTAGAGGTTTCAAGACCTGAAGGCCGTTTCGATTTAATGCCCAATAGTAATCATAAAAAGAATTATGCAGCTTTTGCTGCCGGAAGTGGCATTACACCAGTTTTGTCAATGATAAAGTCGGTGTTGGAAGAAGAAAAAGAAAGTTATTTTGTCTTGGTATATGGAAATAAATCGGTGGCTGATGTAATGTTTAAGTCAGAAATAGATGATTTGGTAGATGCGTATCCGAATAATTTTTTAGTACAATATGTATTTAGCCAGTACGAAGAAAATGGTACACTTTTTGGACGAATAGACTCATCAGTGTTAAACTTCATTTTAAATAACAAATGTAAAGATGTAATGTTTAACGATTATTTTTTGTGCGGTCCTGAACCCATGATAAACTTGATAAAATCAAATTTATTGGAAAAGGGAGTGGAAGAAAAAAATATTCATTTTGAGTTGTTTTCTACTACAGTTGATGATAAAGTGGGTGATGCCGATATAGATGGGAGAACTACAGTTAAAGTATTGTTAGATGATGATGAACACAGTTTTGAAATGGAAAGAGGGAAAACTATTTTAGAAGTAGCCTTAAAGCAAGGATTAGATGCTCCATATTCCTGTCAAGGAGGCATTTGCAGTACGTGTTTGGCTCAGATTACAGAAGGAGAGGCGGTAATGGATAAAAATTCTATTTTAACGGATGATGAGATTGAAGATGGTCTTATTTTAACTTGCCAAGCACATCCAACTACTGCTAATATAAGCATTGATTACGATGATGTTTAAAATAACAAGATTAGATAAATGAACGATATTATAAATGCCATACCCATAGGAATCGGTTTAGCGTTTATGATAGGCCCTGTCTTTTTTGTATTGTTGGAAACAAGTGCCACAAAAGGATTTAGGGCGGCATTGGTTTTTGACATTGGGGTAATTATTGCAGATATAATTTTTATTTATTTTGCCTATTTTGGAAGCCGTACACTATTGGAAAAAATTAAAGACGACCCCAGATTGTTTTTATTGGGCGGTGGTATATTATTTGTTTATGGGCTGCTTATCTTTTTCAAGAGGAGAAAGCCGATCATTACTGATGACGATTTGGTAGTGGTAGAAAAGAACAACTATTTTGGCTTATTTTTTAAAGGATTTCTGTTAAACTTCATTAATATAGGAGTATTGGCTTTTTGGCTGGGAATGATTGTAGTTGTTAGTCCGAAATTGGAGATGGACGATTCACGGATTTTTACGTATTTTACAGTTGTATTATTAGCTTATTTTGCTACTGATTTACTTAAAATAGTACTGGCTAAACAATTAAAAAATAAGTTAACGCCAATTGTTATCAGAAAAATTAAAAGAGGAATGGGTATCGCTTTAATGATATTTGGCCTTTTTTTGGCTGCTCAAGGCTTATTGCCCGATAAAACGATGGATAAGATTGATAGTGTAATTGAGGATAAGATTGACAGTTCGGAAAGATAACAAAAAGTGTTATTTGTTAGTCTCAAATTGAATCAAACACCCGTACTCCCAAAACCACCGGCACCACGCTTTGTTTCATCTAAAATTTCAACTTTTTCCCATTTAGCTTGGGTAAATTGTGCAATAACTAATTGGGCAACACGCTCTCCATCTTTAATCTTAAAATCTTCGTTTGATAAATTGACTAAAATAACACCAATTTCGCCGCGGTAGTCAGCATCGATAGTTCCTGGAGCATTCAATACAGTAATTCCTTTTTTTGCTGCCAACCCACTTCTAGGTCTGACTTGTGCTTCATAACCCACAGGTAACGCTATAAAAAGGCCAGTTTTAATAATTGCTCTACCTAATGGTTTTAAGGTGATAGATTCATCTAAATTTGCTCGTAAATCCATACCTGCAGAAGCAACGGTTTCGTAATTAGGTAATGCGTGTTTTGATTTATTGATAATTTTTACAATCATTTTTTTAAGATGGTTTTGATTTCGTTTTTCTCGTTGATAAATATAAAAGTTAAAAATGCAAGTATAAAGAATGTTGAAATATAATAATTGTCCTTAAATTGGTAATAAGAGAGCATTGACAGGCCAAAAGACAGCAAAATATAAAACAGTACCTTCTTCATTTTATAAGGTACTTTATAATATTTTTTGCCATAAAAATAAGATATTAACGTCATGCCCCCATAAGCCGTCAAGGTGGCCCAGGCCGATGCCATAAACCCATATTTGGGAATAAAAATAAGATTTAAGGCAATTGTGATAACCGCTCCGAATATCGAAAAATACATGCCGTATTTGGTTCTGTCGGTTAACTTGTACCAGACCGATAAATTATTGTAAACTCCGAGTAATAAATTCGCTAATAAAATAATGGGCACAATGGCCAATGCCCCAAAATATTCATCGGCAATGATAAAACTTGCTAAAAAATCGATATATACAACAACAAACAACATAAAAAATGCCCCGATTATGGTAAACCACGTTAGGATTTTAGCATAATTTTCTTTGGCATTCGCTTTATCGGACTGATTAAAAAAGTAAGGTTCTGCCCCCAATTTAAAAGCGGTAATATACAAGGTCATAAAAACCCCTAACTTGTAACAGGCTGCATA
This sequence comes from Aureibaculum sp. 2308TA14-22, assembly GCF_040538665.1. Lineage (NCBI taxonomy): Bacteria > Pseudomonadati > Bacteroidota > Flavobacteriia > Flavobacteriales > Flavobacteriaceae > Aureibaculum > Aureibaculum conchae. The sequence continues at coordinate 2,819,002 of NZ_JBEWXT010000001.1, read as the reverse complement.
AATACCCATTTGGTCTTTACCTATCATATCGCCTAATAAAAGTTTGTCTAAGTTTTCGTTGGTAACATAGGCCAAACTACCGATCATAATCGGGATGCCGTAAGCCAACATTTTCAGGAGGACTTTTTTGTCAAAAGCAAAACCGAATTTAAACATTGACGGCAATAAAAGTAAGAACGTAACAAAACTGGCAATTAAATTGGCTATAAAAATGAAGACTACTGTTGGTGTTGAGTTATAAAAATCAACTACAGATGCTGGCAAAGCAATGCTATTTTTTATGGCATATGGTATAAACCATAAAAAAAACAAATTGAAAAATGCGTATATTAAAATATTCGATATTCTGTAAAAAGCGAATTTAATTGGTTTATTGGTTACTCGTAAATAAGCATAAGGAATTACTACAAGCGTATCAAAAGCGGTAACAAAAGTCAGTATTTTTAAATGCAACGGGTTGTCAAACCCTAGTATATCAGATAATTGATTGTTAAAGACCAGTAAAACAACTAAAAATAAACTTATTGATGTTAGCAGGGTTATAAAAGATGTAGAAACGATTTTGCCCTTTTCTTTTTCTTTAGAAAAAAACCTGAAAAATGCGGTTTCCAATCCAAAAGTTAAGAAAGCAATGAAGTAAGCAGCAAAAACAAAATACCAAGTGTTTTCGGCAAACTTATCGGTTTCAAGCTTTTCGGTATGTAATTTTGTTAAAAGTATATTAATGGCTTTGGGCAGCACTGCCGCAACTCCATAAATAATTGTGTCTTTAAAAAAGCGTTGTAACGAACTCAAATCTAATTTTTATAACAACAACAAATATAAAAGAAAAACCCTCACCAAAATGGTAAGGGTTTGTATATTCTATTTTGAAAAATGGTTAAGCTTCTATTGGATCAATAGAAACATAAGATCTATTGTCTTTTTTCTTAGTAAATTTTACAATACCGTCAACTTGAGCATGTAAAGTATGATCTTTGCCCATATATACATTTTCGCCCGGATGGTGTTTTGTACCTCTTTGACGAACAATTATATTACCCGCAATAGCACCTTGACCTCCAAAAATTTTAACGCCAAGTCGTTTCGATTCTGATTCTCTACCGTTCTTAGAACTACCTACACCTTTTTTATGTGCCATAATTTATAGTTTTAAATTGTTAAATATTTTCTGAAGCGTTATTTTTCAATACCACCTTTAGTTTCGTCTTGCCATTTCTTTAGCTCGTCCCATTTACCTTCAGCAGCCATTTTAGCTTGTTTTGGCCATGAACCAGGATTTTTTGATGCATATCTTGAACCGGCACCTTCTAAAATAGCTTTCAATTCTTTTTGAGAGGCTTTTGCTAATTTGGCAAAAGTGTCAATACCAGCCTCTGCAAAAATTTCAGCAATTTTTGGGCCAATACCTTCTATTTTCTTTAAATCATCTGCACTAGCTGTTTTTACAGGAGCTTTTTTAGCCGCAGGTTTAGGAGTAGCTGCTACTTTTGGAGCTGCTTTTTTCTTTGGCTCAGCTTTTTTAGGAGTTTCCTTTTTTGGTTCTTCCTTTTTGGCCTTTTTTGCACCGCTAGCTACAATATTCTCAATCTGAATTTCAGATAAATATTGGCGATGTCCATTTTTTACTTTGTAACCTTTTCTTCGTTTTTTCTTAAAAACGATTACTTTGTCACCTTTAAGGTGTTTAAGGATTTTAGCAGTTACTGCTGCACCTTCTATAGCCGGGGCACCTAGGGTTACTTTGCCATCATCCAATAAAAGAACATTGTCAAAAGTAACTTTTGATCCTTCTTTATCTTGTAAACGATGTACAAAAACCTTCTGGTTTTTAGCAACTTTAAATTGCTGCCCTGCTATCTCTACAATTGCGTACATAAATTAATGTTTTATTTTATTTAAATAAGCTTATTTTTATAATAAGCGGGTGCAAATATACTTCAATTTTATAAATAATCAACAACTGAAGTTTAAAATTTATTTAACGATTTGACCTTGTCAGTTTTTATTGCTGATTTAGTAAATAAAATTATTCGTTTTTTAAGATAACATTATATAATTAGTGCTATTATTTTCATTAATTTTACGTTTTTAAATCAATAAAAAATGAAAGTAATAAGAATAATGTCATTACTGTCTGTCATAGGTTTGCTATTTTCTTGTGGAACCAATTCTAATGCCAGTGAAAATTCTAAGCTAGAAAATGGAAAAACTAGTCAGAATAATAAAGAAATAATTGCAAATTTTGAAAAGGTTTCTTTAAAAATTGACGGAATGACTTGTGAAATTGGCTGTGCCAGAACCATTCAATCCAAACTTTCTAAAGCGGATGGAGTTAAATCTGCTAAAATAAGTTTTGAAGAAAAAAGCGGAATGGTTGAATATGATTCGAACAAAATATCTGAAAATCAGATAGTTAAAATTGTTGAGCAAATTGCAGGCGGAGACTTGTACAAAGTAAATCAGTTAAAAAAAGCAGAATAAAAAAACCAAGAAAAAACTTTTGTTCATATAAAATATTATTAGTTATTTTGCGTTTCGTTAACGTATTAAAAAACTAAATTTAAAACAAATGAAATTAATTAAAGGATTATTTGCAATTGTACTGGTAAGTTTGATTGCTGTTTCTTGTAAAGAAGCTAAAGAAAGTGCAGAAGACGCTGCTGATAAAGTAGAAGAAACTGCAAAAGACGTAAAAGATTCAGCTGAAGAAGCTGCAAAAGACGTGAAAGATACTGCTGAAGAAGTAATTGATTCAGTTAAAGCTAAAGCTGGTGATGCAGTTGATGCTGTTAAGGAAGGTGCTCAAAACGTTAAAGAGGGTGCTGAAAAAGCAGTTGATGCAGCTAAGGAAAAAGCTGAAGATGTTAAAGAAGCTGTGAAGAACTAATTCTTAACATCAAAAACACTATGAAAAGGCTTCCAAATTGGAGGCCTTTTTTATTACACAATCTTTTTGGTTCTTAATGAAAAGTAAAAAAAGAGTAAGCTTATTAAAAAGAGTAAACCTACTAATTGATGTAGCACACCATAAACCAACGGTATGCCTGGCTTAATGTTTAAAACAGTTACTATACCCAGTATAAGTTGCACAAAAATTAAAATTGTGGTTGCTTGTAACCAAGACTGTGAAACTTTAGATATACCCTTTTTTCGATATTTAAAAAATAGATACAAGGTCATAACAACTAGTAAGTAGGCTAATAAACGATGTGTAAATTGTACTAGTGCTGGAGCAAAAACGAAAGAATCATAATTTGTTAGGTTAATTAACTTCCAATTTTCAACTTTTTGTAATACTTCTGGTAAAAAATAACTGTTCATATCTGGCCATGATGGATAATATAATCCTGCCTTCATACCAGCCATCAACCCTGCAAATACCATTTGGATAAAAGTGATTAGAATTAAAACAGGCAAAAAATTACTTCTCTTTTTTAAAGTATTATCTTTATAGTTATATACATCGGCAATAGTTTTTACCATAAAAGTAATGCAAATCAATGCTAAGATAAAATGAAGTGTTAGCTTGTACGCATTTACCCAAGGCCTATTTACCAAACCACTTTTTACCATAATCCACCCTGCCGAGGCTGTTAAAGCAGCAAATAAAACCACTAAAAATAATCTTTTAATGAGATAAAAATTTATTTTTTTTCTTACTATAAATATGATGAAGGGAATAAGAAAAATAAAGCCTAAAACTCTAACCCATAGCCTATGAAAATATTCCCAGAAATAGATAAACTTAAAGTCCTTTAGGCTAAAATGAGAATTTATTTTATGATATTGAGGTGTTTCTTTATATAGGTCAAAAGCTTCTTGCCATTGTTCAGCATTCAGTGGAGGTATTGTGCCGCTCACTATATCCCAACGGGTAATTGATAGCCCAGAGCCAGTTAGCCTGGTTATACCACCAAGAACAACCTGTCCTATTAGCATAATCAGACCGATAATTAACCATATTCTAATGGTTTTTGTGTATTTATAATTCTTAGTTGTCAAATCAAAAATATTTTATTTCCAACTTAAGGACTCCATAATGTGCTGAATGTCTTTTTCAATATATTTTACCGCTGGTAGAATAGAATCGTAATTTGGTTTGGCTTCAAAATACAATGCTCCAGTAATAAAATGCTTAGTACTGTCGGTTAAATGAAATTGTAACGAAGATGCTGCATTGCCAATTACTTCTCTTAAGGCTCCATACTTTTTTGAGTTTGTATTTTCATAATTATTAGAAATTATATTATCAGCTTTAATGGTGTGGTTATAGGTAAGTTTCTCAGTTTCACGTAATAGTTCTGGCAAATTATTTTCTACTGATCTATAGGTAATATTAAGTGATGCTCTAAGCTTGGGATACTTAATGTTTACCCAGCATTTTTCATTAAAACTGACTTCTGCATTCTCAGATGTTTCGAAGCTGTAAGGGCAATTGTTAGCAACAGCTTTATAGTTGGTATCAGTATAATCTAAACGTAAAAATGCTTTGGGTTTAGGTAAATATTCCTCATTAGAACATGAGGTTTGTATTAATACTATTAGTGTTAGTAGTATTAACTTTTTAAGTTGTGGCAACATCTTGCTCATCGGGTTTAGTTACTTTTATTTGTTTAATACGTTTTTTGTCTACTATTTCTATCTTAAATTTATAATCATCAAAAGTTATTTGCTCATTTAATTGGGGAAATTTTTCGTTAATCTCCAATATAAACCCTGCCAATGTTTCGGCTTCACCTTTATGTTTCTCAAAAATGGATTCATCAATTTTTAATACTTTATAAAAATCCTTTAAGGCAATTTTACCCTCGAATACATAATTATTGGTATCGAGTTTAGAATAACTCAAATCATTATCATCAAATTCATCACTAATGTCTCCTACAATTTCTTCAATAACATCTTCTAAGGTTACAATACCAGAGGTTCCGCCATACTCATCAACTACTATGGCCAGATGATTTTTCATTTCTTGAAACTCTTTTAATAAATCATCCAGCTTTTTGTTTTCGGGCACAAAAAAAGGCTGTCTAATTACTTTTTTCCAGTTAAATGTTTTTTTATTGAGATGCGGTAACAGATCTTTAGAATATAGAATACCAATAATTTGGTCAATGTTATCCTCGTAAACGGGTATTCTGGAGTGACCGTTTTTAATTATTTTTGCTACTACTTCAATAAAATTATCACTATCGGGTAAAGCAAAAACATCTGTCCTTGGACACATAACGTGAACCGTTTCTGTATTGCCAAAAGTTACAATGCCCTGTAAAATTTTTTGCTCTTGTTTGGAAGTTCCTTCTTCAGAGGTTAATTCTAATGCTTGCGAAAGTGTTTCTACTGAAAAATCAGAATTTTTTCTACCCAATCTTTTTTCTACAATACTGGTTAAATTTAATAGCGGAATGCTTAAAGGTGTAAGCATTACACTTAACATATTAATAGGAGTAACCATTAATGAAGCAAACTTTAGGGCATTTCTGTTGGCATAGACTTTAGGTAGAACTTCACCAAACAATAAAATTAAAAAAGTGATTAGTATTACTTCCAATAAAAAACGTAAACCAGTATTGATTATATCTCCAAAGAAAAAATCGCCAAGATATGCAAATAACAAAACGATTAAAATATTAATAAAATTATTGGTAATTAAAATGGTGGCCAATAATTTTTTTGGGCTGTCTAAAAGTTTAGAAACCAAAGCTGTTTTTTTGGATTCTTCAGCTTCATTTAAGGTTGTTTTTGATAACGAAAAAAATGCAACTTCAGACCCAGAAACTAAGGCTGATATTAAAAGCAAGACTAAAAGAGCAATTATTCCAGTGGTAAATGACCAATCTATGGTAATTAGTAAAAATAAACTCGGGGGTTCAGGATCCAATACAAATCTTGTTTAATTAAACTTAAAATGGTAAATCATCATCAACTTCTTTAGGAACCTCATCACTTTTAGGTTTTGAAGTTTTAGTGTCTGAAGGTGCGGGCGGATTACTTTTTGATCGGCCACTATCCAACTCTTTTTTTGTGGTTAAAAAGGTCATTTCAGCAGCATGAACTTCTGTAGTGTATCTTTTATTGCCATTTTGGTCATCCCATTGACGGGTTTTAATCCGTCCCTCGATATAAACCTTATCACCTTTGCTTAAAAATTTTTCGCAAATTTCAGCTAACTTATTTCTTACCACAACGTTATGCCATTCTGTAGTGGTAACTCTTTCTCCAGTCTGTCTGTTTGTATAACTTTCATTGGTAGCTACAGGAAATCGACCAATTGAGTTGCCGCCTTCAAAATAGTGCATTTTTACTTCATCTCCTAAATGTCCAATTAACATTACTTTATTTAACGTGCCTGCCATGATGATAGAATTGTGTGTCAAAGATAATGAAAATATAAATCTTATATCTTAAAAAGATTAAATACAAAAGTTAAAAATAAGCTTCTACAAATCTATGAATCAAAATAGGTATTGGGTATTTCTCAAAATTGCTGATTGACACACCATTTTCAATCTCTTTTTCTGTGCGGATCACCCAAAATTTAACAGATAAATGTTGGTGTGATAATTTATGTATTACGGGATTTTTATTGAAAAGCTTAATTTCATTTTTGTCTGACGTAGAGGCTTCATGAAATTCCTTAAGCTTTATAAGTTCATCCACATCAATTTCGCTAGAAGTTTCAATTAATGGAAACTCGTATAAATTTCTCCAAATACCTTTGCTTTCGCGTTTATTTAAGACAGTTTTATTGGTTGGACTAACAAAGACTAGATAATTGAAAAATCTATTACGGACTGTAACTTTTTTATCTTTAAATGGTAATGTTGCTATCTTATTTTCTTCTAAAGCTTTACAAGAATTTTGAAAAGGACAAATAGAACAATCAGGGTTTTTAGGCTTACACTGCCTAGCTCCAAATTCCATAATAGCCTGATTGAATGTTGCTGGGTCTTCAACATCTAAAAGTTCTTGTGCTAATTTTTTAAAAACTTTTGCTCCTTTGGTACTATTAATGGCCGTGTCAATACCAAAATAACGAGCTAAAACCCTGTAAACATTACCATCTACAACGGCACAAGGTTCGTTATAACAGATAGACGCAATTGCAGATGCAGTGTAATCGCCAACTCCTTTTAAATTTAAAATATCTTTATATGTATCAGGAAATTTCCCGTCTAATTCATTAACGATGTACTTAGCTGAAAAATGAAGATTTCTAGCTCTAGAGTAATAACCTAAGCCTTGCCATAATTTAAGCACCTTTTCTTCATCAGCACTAGCTAAATTATAAACAGTAGGAAATGTTGTAATAAATTTTTCATAATAATCAAGCCCTTGACTGACCCTTGTTTGCTGTAGAATAATTTCAGATAGCCATATATGGTAAGGATTTTTGGTTTTACGCCAAGGCAAGTCTCGCTTATTTTGTAAATACCAGTTTATTAATAGTTTAGAAAAATTCATAATTTTAGTAAAACACGCAAAATTAAGGATTTATCTTATTAAATTTTAACAGATTGGCTAGTTAAAATTGATTAATTGTTTTATCTTTGCCACCCTGAAAAATACACTTATAACAATAATAAAATAAATTAAGCATGACAAAAGCAGAGATTGTAGCCAGCATTTCAGAAAAATCTGGTATTGAAAAGGTTGATGTACTAAGAGTGGTGGAAGACTTTATGAAAGAAGTAAAAAGTTCACTTGAAAATGACGAAAATGTATATTTAAGAGGTTTCGGAAGTTTCATTATAAAAACCAGAGCCGAAAAGACAGGTAGAAATATTTCTAAAAATACCACAATTAAAATTCCGGCACATAATATTCCATCTTTTAAACCAGCTAAAGTGTTTGTAGAGGGTGTTAAAAAGAACGTACCGGTAAAATAAGTATTCACAAATAAAAACAGATATAGATTATGCCAAGTGGTAAAAAAAGAAAACGCAGTAAAATATCTACTCACAAGCGTAAAAAAAGAAGTAGACAAAACAGACACAAAAAGAAAAAATAGCTTAAGCTATTTTTTCTTTTGTTAATACAAATCGTTCTTTGAAAAAGAAATTTGCAAAAACAAATTTCATCGGGTTATTTAACTCGTAAACATTTTTTTAATCAATCCCTACTATGAAAATTTAGTATGGATACAAAACTTATACAGAGTGAAAACAGAATTAATCATTAGATCAAGTTCCTCTGATATAGATTTTGCCTTATTAAAAGATGGTAGACTTAATGAGTTACACAAAGAAACAAATGACAATAATTTTAATGTTGGTGATATATTTTTAGCCAAAATTAAAAAAACGTTGTCAGGCTTAAATGCATCATTTGTAAATGTGGGCAGTGAAAAAGATGCCTTTTTACATTATCATGATTTGGGACCTCAATTGTTGTCTTTAACTAAGTACATTAAGTTAGTAAGCACGGGTAAACTAAAAGATTACACTTTAAAAGATTTCCATTTAGAAAAAGACATAAATAAGAATGGGAAAATTGACCAAGTTATTAAAGCAGGTCAAAATTTATTAGTACAAGTTGTTAAAGAACCAATATCTACTAAAGGACCTCGAATAAGTTCTGAACTTTCTATTGCTGGTAGATATTTGGTGTTAGTACCTTTTTCTGATAGAGTTTCGGTATCACAAAAAATATCGAACAATAAAGAAAAAGCAAGACTAAAACGACTTGCAAAAAGTATTAAGCCCAAAGGCTTTGGCGTTATTTTAAGAACGGTGGCCGAGGGTATTAAAGTCGCTGAACTAGATAGAGATTTGCAAAACTCTCTACAACGTTGGGTAAACTTAAGCAAACAGTTGCCAAGAGCTCAAGCTCCGGCAAAAGTGTTGTCTGAATTAAATAGAGGTTCCTCTATTTTGCGTGATATTTTTGATGATTCATTTACAAGTATTGTTACTGATGATGCTCAGTTATATGATGAACTCAAAGTATATTTAGAACGCATTGCTCCTAAAAAAGTTTCTATAGTTAAACTTTATAAATCAAAGTTGCCGATTTTTGAAAAATACGGTATAGAGAAACAAATAAAAACAGCATTTGGTAAAACAGTATCAATGCCTAAAGGAGCGTATTTGGTTATTGAACATACAGAAGCGTTACATGTAATTGATGTAAATAGCGGAAATCGTTCAAACAAAGCAAATTCACAAGCTGATACAGCATTAGAAGTAAATTTAATTGCAGCATCAGAAATAGCACGTCAATTGCAATTACGTGATATGGGTGGAATTATTGTGGTAGATTTTATAGACATGCACACAGCAGGTCATAGACAAAAACTTTTTGACCATTTAAAAAAGGAAATGAAGTCAAATAGAACTAAACACAAAATTTTACCGCCAAGTAAATTTGGTTTGGTGCAAATTACCAGACAACGTGTAAGACCAGAAATGGTTATAAAAACACAAGAAGAGAATCCAAACGTAAATGGAGAGGTCGAGGCTCCTATAGTTTTAGTGGATAAAATTGAAAATCATTTAGACAGAATTATAGATAAATCAAAAAAAGGATTAACGCTTCATGCACATTCTTTTGTGGAATCTTATCTTAAAAAGGGGATGCCCTCAATTCAGCAAAAATGGTTTTTTAAATATAAAAAGTGGATTAAAGTTTTACCAAGAGATGCTTACCAATATCTTGAATATCATTTTTTTGATAAAGATGGTAATGAGATAAAATAAGGTAGTATTATATCATAAAAAACCTGCAAATTTAATTTGTAGGTTTTTTTTTGTTTTTATCTTGCTAAAATTATTTTTTTAGATAATGAGCTATTATCTTCAAAAAAAGCATTTACTATTAAAACTGAACCTTGTGTTAATGATTGTGTATTTATATTTACCTCACTATTATTGACATTTTTGTCAATTAATAACCTACCAGTTATATCATACACTTTTACAAAATTAATAGTATTATTAGCTTTTACATTAATAGTGTTATCCCTATTAATAACTAAAAACTCGTTATTGGTTTTTATATCTTCTGAGCTTAAAGTGGCATGAGTAAATTGCAACGAAAACCGGTTAGGATAATTACCAGCTTCCTTCACTGTAAAGTTGTAATTACCTTGTTTTAAATCGTGTGTAATATTTAAAACATTATCCACTAAAAACACGTCGCTATTCTTTAAAGCACCTTCAAATTTTTCGATGCTAATACTGTACAACATTGCAGGGTCTTCAATATAAGTTTGAAAGCCTAATGCTACTTTCTTATCTGAGTTAAAGCTACTCAACCCTTGAATAGCATATTTTAGTGAATCAATTTTTGAATATAAATTAACCCATCCTTCAGAAATTTTCGTTCCGTCATAGCCTTGGTCAATTCCATCAGTTGCATTTTCAAAAAAGCCAACTAAAATTTGACTAAATGCTCCGCCATTACTACTTTCTACGTTTAACCATATTCTATCTTTTTCTGAAACGTTAGGGTTTTTAACATCGGTACCTCTAAAAAACTGATTGTTGTTATTTTCAATTCGCATGGAATTGTTAAATTTAATTGAACTAACAGTTGAAAGTGTTTCTACCATAAACCCTTGCCCAGATGCTACATATTGATTAGGTGTAATACCCCCTGATGTGGCTTTTGTACCTCCTGACAAGTTATAAGAAGCATAATCATTGGCCGTATATTGTTCACCCGTAGTATTTTGATTGTTGGCCGTATTATGTGTCCAAAACCAAATTGTACCGCTTATGTCAGTATTATTTTGAGTTATAAACTCATCAGCATCTATAGCCGAAGGATACGGATTACCTACTAAATTCAAATCGTCATTAGGATTTCCAGGATTATATACTGCGGCATTACCGGTAAGTTCAATCTCGCCATTATTAGGTTTGCCAGTAAAACGAACATTAGCTTGTAATGGATAAGTACCTGATGTTGGCCCTTGTGAAATATAACCTCTACCTTCTTCCATGGTTTGTCCAGCCGCTGGAATCCATTCACCTAATGTTTCACTTCCTCCGCCAGGAATTACATTCGCTTTTGATTGATCCCAATAGTACAACCGTGTTTGCTGATAACTACTTGGTGTAAAAACTGATGATATGTTAATATTCTCTACTGGTGATGACCAATAGGTGTAATCATCACTATCGTTTAAGGTAGTTGTTCTTTTATGAACTCTAAATGTACCGTTTACCGATATTTCAGCATCATCATCTCTCATTAATAAAGAGCCTCTATTTCTAACTTGCATGGTTCCATTTATTGTTAAATCATTATTTACAATAATATGGGTATTGGGTCTAATATTAACGGTTCTTCCTGAATTAACAGTCAAACTACATGACTCAAAACTGCCATGAGTATTTGTATTGTAATTACCATTTATAATTGCTGATGTATTTGCATTCGGTGCTCCATTATTCCATGAAGAACCATTCCATGTGGTAGTATAAGAACAAGGTAATTCTAAAATTTCAATATCATCAATATACCATTCTCTATCTGTAAATGGAACAAAAAAGTTAAAACTACTGCCAACGTATCTAAAGGCAATATAAACATTTGTACTTGCTGGAATTAGACCCAGAATAGTCTTCTTTGTCCAATTGTTAGTTGCATTTGTTGAGTTTATGACTGTCCAAGTTGCAGAATTAGGATTTCCAGAACCACTATAATTGGTTGAATATAATACTTGTTGTGTTGGATTAGTAGGTACTGAACTTGGATGGGTTCTATTTCTTTCAAAGTATGAAAGTTCGATATCATCCGCAGATGATAAGTCTAAATTTGGAGAAATTAACCAAACTTGATTATTAGCTGTTCCAAAAAAACCAACTGCATTTGGCGTATAGGTAAATTCTGAATAGTTACCTGTATTAGCCTGTGCAGTAGTTCTGCTAAAAGGAACACTTCCATTAATTTGGTACTGTGTCCACCCTGTTAAGGGGTTTTCAAAACCTTCTTGTAGTATTTGAGTATATCCACTAACACTAAGCAATAGTATGCTTAATGATAATATTATTTTATATTTCATGATAAAATATATTATATTGCTTACCTATGGAATTAAGTCCTGAAAAATCTAGTTATTTATAATTTCCACATTACTATAACAACCTAACGTAGTATTTTCCTACGTAGTATTTATTGATTTACAATCTATTATGTATAACAAGAAATTTTATTCATTTGAAGAGGCAAAAAGACGGCTAGAGAATTATTGTGCTTACCAAGAGCGTTGTCATGTTGAGGTTGAGAGGAAAACCTATGAAATGAATTTATCACCTAAAGAAAGGGAGACTTTAATTTTACATTTATTGGAACTCGATTTTTTAAATGAAGAGCGTTTTTCAAAAGCTTTTGCTAGAGGGAAATTTATTATAAAAAAATGGGGAAAAATAAGAATAGCCAGAGAATTGAGATATAGAAAAATCACAGATTATAACATAAATAAAGCTTTAAGCGAGATTGATAAAACGGAATATATTAATACATTTACTCAATTGGCAGAAAAAAAATTCACTCAAATAACAGAGAAAAATATTCAGAAAAAAAGAAAAAAATTAGCAGATTATTTATTGTACAGAGGTTGGGAATCTAATTTGGTGTATGCTAAAATAACAGAATTGACTTCTTAAACTTAGTTCAAATTGAATACGGTACCAATACCAAATGTAAATTGATTATGTAATTTCTGTGCATCAGTTAGTTCATCTGAACTGTATTTTGATATAGGGAAGTTTACTTCGGAGAAAATGCCGAATCCATCACTAAAAAAATATCGGGCTCCAGCATGTGCACCAAAATTCTTGAAACTGAAATTTAAACCCGGATAAAAATCAAAATTTTCATCAATATTTAAAACGCTTCCAATATTTGCATTAAATCGAGCTTTTAAATCAAAACGATCATCAAATTTTGCATCTAATATTTTTGGAACACCTAAGGCATAAGAAGAAACAACTCCAACGGAAAAATTTTCACCTAGTCCGTAATCGTAAGCAACATTTATAGAAGTTGCATTATGCTGTAAGTTTACACCTACTTGAAACTTGCTGTCATCTTTTCCATAAAATGCCTGTGAATTAACATAAAATACACTAAATAATGTTACTACTAAAAATATATTTTTCATTAATCTGCTAAATCTAAATTCTAGGCAAAGATATTATAAGTATTTTATAATATAGGGGTAGAATTTATAAATTATTTAGTGCTAATAATTAATTCAATATTAATTTTTTTACTAAGTTTTTATTGTCAATATTAATTTTTATAAAATAGACACCTTTGGCTACCCCGTTCATCTGTAGTTGATAGTTTCCTTCGGTAATATTTGTATGTTTTTTTATTAACTTTCCGGTAACATCAAAAACATTTATATTCATGTTCTGGCCAGCGGTATTTCTTCTTTTTATATTAAAAATTGATGTAGAAGGATTAGGGTAAATTAAAAATTCTCCTTCTTCAAAATCATCAACTGCTAAAATAGCCGTTGCATCAATTTGAAAGTCATCAACTACAACACCTTCATTATTTGTGAATGGGTCAGAAATAAATGAAAACCTAAAGATAACATTCGTTTCACCATTTAAAGGAGACAGGTTGTAACTGTATTCTTTCAAGGTTGTATCGGTGCCAGTCCATTGGGCACCAGGACAATTTTGGCAATCGTCAGCAGCTCCTGAAGAAGCATTGGTTCTGTTACTGTTATACCAATTGGGATCGTTGGCAGTACCTAAAACTTGCCAATTAGCACCTTGGTCTGTAGAATATTCTAAATAAACAATATCCCAGTTTTCTTCAAGGTCAAAAACCATTTTAAATTTTAAAACAGGGTTTTCCAAACGCGATAAATCATAACAAGGAGATGTTAAATAACTAGTGGTCTGATCAGGGTAATTTCCTGAAGGATTTGTTACATAACCTGATGCTACTTTATTATTTAGCAGTGTTGTGGTTGGTGTGCCAATTTGCCATAAATTATTATCTGAAACAATCCATTTATCAGTGTTTACATCATCAAAACTATTAATTACTTGTCCTTCTTGAGATTTGTTAGTTGTAAACGATGTAGTAGCTGAATTGTTAAAAGTATTAAAATCATCAGCTAAAACAATATCCGTTTGTAATGTATGTGATCCTTCGCTTGCTGCTGCAATGGTTGGCAATTCTATTGTAGTATTTGCATTTGAAGCAATGCTTCCGGTCCAGTTAAATGTTTGGTTAGCCCCACCATCAATAGCATAATTGACAGTAAAAGAAGTCAAGGTATTTTGTCCATTATTGGTAACCAATAATTTAGGAGTAACCTGACCACAAGTTACACTATTGTTTGGTGAACTTATTTTTGTTAATTCCACTTCTTTAGCGGGTAGCGAAATAGACGGTATGCTAGATTGCCACACACTTCTACCATATGTTGCAGCCGTAATTTTCGCATCATAGGGGTTAATTTCAATATCTGGCACAGCTACATTTGGTAAGTTAGTAGAAAAAACTTCCCATGATGTTAAGTCATCGTTTAAATGATAAACTCCTAAAGCCGTTCCCACATAAATAGAATTATTTGTGGTAAACGGATGGTGCCTAACTACAAATTTAGATTCGTTGGGTAGCCCAGCAGAAATATCAGTAAAGGTTAAACCACCGTCAGTAGATTTATATACTCCACCACCAGTATGCCCACTACTAGGTCCTGCAATATTACTAACTCCGGTAGTAGTTAACCAAACAATATTACTATTAGAATGATGAAATTCTATAGAGCTAACATGCGTGCCTGAAATTCCAGTTTGTGGAGAATTACGAGTAGTAAAAGTTTTACCCTTGTCATTACTTATGTAAATTGTTCTACCTCTAGAAACTATTATATTATTATTGTTGCTCGGATCTATTTCTATTGCGTCTAAATTAGATCCAAAATTGTGATTGGAAATTTGAACCCAACCGTTGTTAATCAATTGATAAAGTTGTTTATACCCAGCATAAATTTCTCCAGCCTTATTAATTACCAATGGAGTAACCCAATTTCCGCCACTATCATTAGGACCTGTTTCTGCAGATGGAGCACTTGCAATAGTGGTACCGCTTAAACCGCCGTCAGTAGTTTTGGTTAAATTACTACCATATTGTGTAAAGCCGTAAAAAGTATTTTCATTATTTGGGTCAGCTGCAGAGTCCATACCGTCACCACCATGATAATTGTGCCAGTTGTTATTAATTAAAGAAAACCCTCCATTGTCCTGTAATCCTCCAGACATTTTGGTTGAAGTCTGTTTGGCAACAGAAAGCTTATAAAATTGACTAATCGCTAAATTTTCAGTAAGATCAGTAAACGTACTACCATCATTGGTCGATTTATAAACACCTCCATCAGTACCAGCATATAAGTCACCGTTATAATATCTTAAAAAATGAATATCTGCATGCGTATAAGAAGGAGTTTGTTGAAACCAAGAGTTAATTTTAACAAAATTATTACCATCGTTAATAGATTTCCAAATATCTAGCACACCAACAAACATAACATCTGCATTTATCGGAGATACTACAAAAGCCAAATCGAACCATGCCTGAGTACTCCCGAAAATATCATCATTTTCGGCAGTTTTTGTAAAATTTAAACCATTATTAACAGATTTATATACCCCTACAAATGCCCAGCTCCTGTCAGTTGCCAAAATATAAACATTATCAGTCGCTCCAGTTGCTGAGGTAACTTCAACTCTTAATCTTCCTGTAGAATTGGCATTTGGTAAACCAGAGGATGAAGAAGTGAAGGTAGTACCTCCATTTGTGGATCTGTAGAATGTACTACTTGATACTGCATATATGGTATTAGGTGTTCCGGACTTTAATTTAAAATCTCTGATATGAATTCCAGGGATTGTATTACTCCAAGTTGCACCCGCATCCGTAGACTTAAACAATCCATTACCAGTCGCTACCCAAACTATACTTGAATTAGAGGGATCTATTAAAATTTCGTTACTTGTACTATAACCATTATCCCCATTTATACCACCTAATGATCCAGTTTGATTCCATGTAGTTCCTCCATTTGTCGATTTTAAAACACCAACAGAGTAAGAATCACCAGCATCATCGTCCCCAGTTGAGATATAAATTACATTTGAGTTATTAGGATCAACGGCAATTCCTGAAACGCCTATTTGAGGTAGGTCATCAGTTAAGGGTGTCCAATTTACCCCAGCATCGGTAGATCGCCATAAACCACCTGCTGGAGCACCAACATAAATAGTGTTAGCATTGTTAGGATCTACAAAAACAGTATTTATTCTACCAAGACCACTTTTGCTAGATTGAGAAATTGGACCAACTGCTGTCCAATTGCTTGCAGCTTTTGTCGACTTCGACATTTTCTGCTTTTGCTCCCAAGCATTCCATAAATGTTTTGCTGGAGCAATAGTTCCGTCTTCTTGAAGATATCGATTCCAATGGTATTCCCATCTTTTAAAAGGCTTATAACCACTACCTTTTTTTGCAATGTCTTTTGTTGAGAAATAATTTTCATACTGATTAACAGTATTTTCAAAAGTATTGTTAGTACTTTTCTTTTTAAGATTGCTGTTAGCATTATTTACATCCAGAGGTAATTCTTGCGAAAAAGCAGGGTTAAAAGAGAACAATAAAAATATAATGAGAAGTAATTTTTTATACATATATGATAATTTGAATTAATTGAATTCACCAAATTTAGTGAAATTATTCCGTTTTATTAAAAATGTTTGTGTGTGTGATACCTATAAAACCTCGAAATTCTTGTTTTTTAAGGTTAGAATTTTATCTACTCTATTTTAATTCTTATTTAGACGTCAATTAAATATAATCCTTTCGTCACTTTCAATTTCTATAGGTGCAGTAAAGTTTTTCAATTCTTTTTCCAACTTTTCTTGTTTAGTCAAATTATTAATTTTAGAATTTAAGGCAGAAAATGCATCTAAAACATTTTGAGTTTCCTCCTGTACTTCTTCTACTTTAATACTTGGTATGGTTGACATATCAGCTAAACGTAAGGCATAATTATGAAGTACATTAATTCTAATGCTAACATCTGGTTGTTTAAACCTATCAATTTTTAAAGAATCTTTAAGCTGTTTTGTTGTTACAGATAATTCTTTTGAGAGATTTAATACCTCGTTAGGTGAACTACTGTAAAAATTATCTAAAAAATTATCTAATTGGTGGTATTCTTCCCAATTTTCAACCTTTTTTTTAGCATCTGGTGTTAGCGTTTCACCTATTGCTCTTATTATTTTTTTATCAGTATCAAAAATTGAATCTTTCAGTGTATTATTTTTGTCCATTGTATTATTCTTATTGTCTTGACAAGAAACAAACAATACAGTAAAAACTGAAAGGCAGAAAATTTTTAAATAACTCATACTGTTAAATCCAAAATGGCTCTAAGCAAAGTTAACTAAATAAGTAACTTTTAAGGTAAATTGAAGCTAATTATTTTATTAGATTTGTAGCTCTTATAAAATAAAATAGATGAATAAATCTTCAATTCTGGTTATAGGTGCTTGCGGACAAATTGGGTCTGAACTTGTGCTTAAATTACGTAGTATTTATGGGAATGAACGCGTTGTGGCGTCTGATATTAAAGACTATACCGATGAATCGATGAAAAACGGAGTTTTTGAGATATTAGATGCCACCTATAAAGGAGCTATCTTAAATATTATAAAAAAGCACAATGTTTCCGAAGTTTATTTGATGGCAGCTATGGTGTCGGTAACTGCAGAAAAGTATCCACATAGAGCTTGGGATTTAAACATGAATAGTTTGCTGTACGTGTTGGAACTCGCCCAAGAGGGCTATTTAAAAAAAGTTTTTTGGCCTAGTTCTATTGCTGTATTTGGTAAAACAACTCCAAATATAAACACTCCTCAGGTAACTATAACAGAGCCTTCTACAGTTTACGGAATCAGTAAATTAGCTGGCGAACGCTGGTGCGAATACTATAAAACCAAATATGGTATTGATGTAAGGAGCGTACGCTATCCCGGTATTATTAGTTGGAAAACACCTCCTGGCGGTGGTACAACTGATTACGCAGTGGAAATTTATCATAAAGCCTTAGAAGATGGTTTATATGATTGTTTTTTGTCGGAAAGCACAAGGTTACCGATGATGTATATGGATGATGCCATTGATGCTACTGTTAATTTGATGGCAGCTGACTTACCAGAAAATTTTGCAGCATATAATATTTCCGCTACCAATTTTACGCCAAAAGAGATTGCCGAATCTATTAAAAAGCATATCCCAGATTTTAAAATAAATTATACACCTGATTTTAGACAGCAAATTGCTGATAGCTGGCCACAAAATATGGATGATAGCCAAGCTAAAAAAGATTGGAACTGGAAGCATACTTTTGATTTGGATAAGATGACGGAAGTGATGTTAAGGAATTTAAAATTATTAAATGAATCAAAGTAAATACTATTTACTGTAATATTTGTAACATTCTAGAGACTAAGTTATCCATAAATTTGTAATCTTAAATAATAATTTTGATGGATACTATCATAAAAAACAGTTTAGAAAAAGCAATTTCGTATCAAGAATATAGAAATTTAGTTACAGGTCTTTTAAAAGAAGGAAAGTCAACAGGACCGAACCAATCTGATGATTTGTTGCATTACAGCAAGTTAAACAATAGCAGAATGAAAAGGCTGGATAAAACCTTTACCCTATCTGATAAAACAATTTCTTGTACTCAAAATTTAATCAAAAAATACACGTTTTTGGTAATTTCCGAAGGCTGGTGCGGTGATGCGGCACAGGTATTGCCCATAATCAATAAAGTTGCGGAAGCTTCTTCAACAATTGATTTAAAAATTGTTTTGCGTGATGAAAACGAAGCATTGATGAATCTGTTTTTAACCAATGGAAGTATGTCAATTCCTAAACTAATTCTATTGGAAACCGAAACTAATAAAGTTGTAAATTCTTGGGGTCCGAGACCAAGTGAAGCTACAAAAATGGTAGCTGAGCAAAAAGAAAAGTTTGGAGTTTTAGATGCTGATTTTAAAGAACGATTGCAAGTTTGGTACAATACCGATAAAGGGAAAAATATTGAAAGTGATTTATTGCAACTTTTGGGATTAAATTGTATCTAGAAAAGAATCGATACGCTGTGCATTTTCCACATTAAATTCACCGATTTTTGTACGTCGTAATGCGGACAGATGTGCACCCGAATTTAGTGCTTTGCCAAAATCATAAGCTAGTGAACGGATGTACGTACCTTTACTACAAACTACCCTAAATTCGATTTTGGGCAGGTCTATTTTGGTAATCTCAAATTCCGATACCGTTACCTTTCTGGATTTTATCTCAACGGATTCCCCAGCCCTGGCCAGTTCGTAAAGTCTTTTGCCATCTTTTTTCAAGGCTGAAAAAACAGGCGGTTTTTGCTCTATTTCGCCTATAAATTGTTTTGTGGTATTATAGATGACCTCATCCGTTAGATGGTCCGTTTTAAAATAATGGTCGATTCCAGTTTCAAGATCATAGGATGGAGTAGTGGCACCTACGGTAAATGTGCCCGTATATTCTTTTACCTGGGCTTGAAATTCATTGATTTTTTTTGTGAACTTTCCTGTGCAAAGAATTAGTAGTCCTGTAGCTAGAGGATCTAAAGTGCCAGCATGGCCAACTTTTATTTTCTTTAAATTAAATTGTTGTTTTATAGCCCAACGTATTTTATTTACAACCTGAAAGGAAGTCCACTTTAAGGGTTTGTCGATTAATAGAACTTGTCCGTTTTTATAATCTTCTACCGTCATTAGTTGTAGAATATTGCATAACCAATAGCTATTAGACCTATAAGAGCACAATAGATGGCAAAATAAGATAATTTACTTTTTTTAACTAAAGATATCATCCAAGTACAAGCAAATAACCCTGCAACAAAAGCAGCAATAAATCCAACTGCCATTTGCCCAAATTGGGCACTTTCAAAATTTACATGCCCACCCATAAAGTCTTTGGCTACTTTTCCGAAAATTAACGGAACAACCATTAAGAAAGAAAAACGAGCAGCTTTGGTACGGTCCACACCTAGTAATACAGAAGTAGAAATAGTGGCTCCTGATCTTGAAATTCCGGGTAACATGGCAATTGCTTGAGATACACCGATAATAAATGCATTTGGATAGGAAACATCTTTTGTAGTATTTTTTGCTTTATCAGCAAGTAGTAATAAAAGAGCAGTAACTAATAGCATGCAACCTACTAAAAGAATCTTTCCACCAAAAAAAGATTCCAATTGTTCCTCAAATAATAATCCAACTATAACTGCTGGAATCATTGATAGAATAATTTTTAAAGAAAAAATCATTTCATCATTCCATTCAAATTGGAACAATCCTTTTAAAATTTGAAGCACTTCTTTTCTGAAAATAATTAATGTGCTTAATGCGGTAGCAAAATGTAAAATTACGGTAAAGGTTAAGCTTTCTTCTGGTAAGGAATTATCACCAAATAAGGCTTTAGCCAATTCTAAATGTCCACTTGAAGATACAGGTAAAAATTCGGTTAAGCCTTGAATTAGGCCTAAAATAATAGCTTCTAAATAACTCATTGCTATTTTTTCGGATTAACCAAAATGGCATAAATTTCTATAGCCAAACCAATAAGAACGAGGGTGGGAGCTAATCTAATTCTTTGAAAATTATAGATTTCTTCATTAAAAACAGTTGGGTCATCGCTACCTCCACCGGCCATTAATATAAAACCGAGTGCAATTACAATAAGGCCAATAAGCATAATCATATAATTCTTTTTCCCGAAAAGGAATTCGTTATTGTGATTTTGTTTAGATTCTTTTTTACTCATCTTTTTAATAATATAATTGATCTGTTCTTAAATTTAAAAAACGCTGTGTGGCAAAAAATGCACTTATCCAAGAGATAACAATACCAATTAGAAAAATACCAACAAATAATATGGCTAATAATTCGGTATTTTCTAAGAAGCCAAATTCAGGGAAATTAATATTTAAATAATACATGGCAATTGCCAAAGCTATTAATGCAACGAAAGCTCCTAAGGCTCCTAATTTTATACTGCTCCAAACAAATGGTTTTCTAATAAAACGTTTAGTTGCTCCAACTAATTGCATGGTTTTAATGGTAAATCTTTTAGAATATACCGAAAGGCGAATGGAATTATTAATTAAAAGCATGGCTATTAATACAAAAACACTGCTGAATATAAGTACCCAAAGTGTTATACGCTTTATATTTTTTGTCAATAAGCCGATTAGAGGTTTATCATAAGAAACCTCATGAACCACATTGTTTTTTACTAAGCTGTTTTCAATTTCACTCATTTTTTCAAGTGAAACAAAATCCGCTTTAATATATAAGTCTATGGCGTTTTTTAGTGGGTTGTAACCTAAAAACTCCATAAAATCCTCTCCATTTTCTTCAGTTGCTATTTTAGCGGCTTCATCTTTAGAAATATAGGTAATTGATTTTGTATATGGCTCACTTTTTAAAAGTGTCTGTAAGTTTTTGACTTTTTGATTGTCCGCATCATCTTTAAGAAAAATTGTGATGGATGATTGTTCTTTAAAATAGTCCGAAATCTTTTTGGTATTTAACACTAAAAGTCCAAATAATCCTAATAAAAACAACACAAAAGCGATACTTAAAATTACAGAAAAATAGGACGATTTTAAACGCCTTTTTTGATATTTTTCAAAAGATGTGCTCATTAATAAATTGTATCAAAAAATGTGTTGCAATATACTTATTTTTACTTAATTTCTTGACACAATTCAATTAAAACCCCATTGCTACTTTTGGGATGTAAAAAAGCGACCAATTTGTTATCAGCTCCTTTTTTAGGTTTATCGTTTAAAATGATAAACCCTTCATTTTTAAGTCTTTTTATTTCTTCTTTAATGTCATCAACAGCAAAGGCTATGTGATGGATTCCTTCTCGGTTTTTTTCTAAAAATTTTGCAATAGGACTATCAGGACTTGTAGCAGCCAATAATTCGATTTTATTTGGACCTGATTTAAAAAACGAGGTTATAACACCTTCGGAAGCTACTTCTTCTAATTTATATGCTGGTTTACCAAAAAGCTTCTCAAATAATGTGTTTGAAGTATCTAGATCTTTAACAGCTATACCAATATGCTCTATTTTTTTCATTTTTCACCATAATTTAAGTCTTGTAAATTTAGTTAAAATTCAAATTAAAATAATCAATATTATTGTTAAAACATATGCTAAAATAAAAAGTTCAGTTTTATACCTTATTTTTGCAGTATGGAAACAAATAGACAGAAGAAAATTGCCAGTGTTTTACAGAAAGATTTGGTTGATGTGCTGCAACATGCAGCACAAGATGGGATGAAAGGCATAATTATATCAGTTACTAAGGTAAATGTTACTTCAGATTTGTCAGATGCTAAGGTGTATTTGAGTATATTTCCTACGGATAAAAGTTCCGAATTAATTAAGGGCATAAAATCAAACACTCCACTAATTAGACATGAATTAGCACAACGGACAAAAAATCAGTTGCGTAGAATGCCTGAGCTTACTTTTTATATAGACGATTCTTTAGATTATATAGACGGAATAGATCAATCTTTAAAAGGAGATGTAGAAAACCCTATAAAAAATCCTGATATTTTAGCAAAAAGACAAAAACGATAAATTGCGATTTCCTTTATACATAGCTAAACGGTATTTGTTCTCTAAAAGTAGTAATAACGCAATAAATATTATTACAATAATTGCAGCTACTGGAGTGGTGGTGGGTACTATGGCACTATTTATTGTATTATCTGTTTTTTCAGGTTTAAAAGACTTTAGTTTAGATTTTATAAGAGTTTCTGATCCAGATTTAAAGATAAGTGCTACGGAAGGTAAATCATTTTTTTTTAATGATTCAATTGCTGAAATTTTAGATGATAAGAACATTGAATATTACAGCAAGGTAGTTGAAGAGAGGGCTTTTTTTAGTTACAATGAAAAATCGCATATTGCTAGTATAAAAGGGGTTGATGATAATTATTTGTCAGTAAATAATATTGATACAGCACTTTATGTTGGAGATTGGTTGGACAAAGAAATCATCAACTCAGTAGTTATTGGTAATGGTGTTTCTGCAATATTATCACTTGGTACTTATGATTTTTCTGAATCTTTAAAGGTTTCTGTTCCAAAGCCCGGTAAAGGTTATGTAAGTAACCCGAAAACGGCATTTAACAGTCTTAACCTACAACCTGTTGGTGTTTTTAGGCTAACAGAAGAGTTAGATAGAAAATATGTTTTTTCTCATTTAACTATAGCACAAAGTTTGTTAAATTATAAACCCAATCAGATTTCGGCTATAGAATTAAAATTAACGGCTAATGCTAGTCGTAACGAAACAATCGGAATTCTGAAGCAAAAATTAAGTGATAATTTTAAAATAGAAACTAGAGAGCAGCTTAATGCTGTTTTTCATAAAATGCTGAACACTGAAAATTTAGTTTCGTATCTAATTTTTACTTTAATCTTAATAATTGCCTTATTTAATGTCATTGGAGCTATTGTTATGATGATTTTAGATAAACGCGAAAATTTAAAAACCCTTTTTAATTTAGGAACAAGTCTTAAAGAAATTAAAAAAATATTTATTTATCAAGGCTTTTTACTATCTCTTTTCGGATTGTTATTAGGTTTAATTTTAGCAATTACCTTTGTGTTATTACAAAAGCAGTTTGGGTTTATTATGATTAACCAATCTTTAGCCTATCCAGTAAAGTTTACCTTATTTAATGTGGTGATTGTATTTTTTACAATTTTAGCTTTAGGGTATTTAGCGGCATTGATAGCTAGTTCAAGGATTTCTAAGAAGCTAATTGCCTGATACCAACGATACACTAATTGTAACCCATACTTTTGTTAGAAACAACGTAGTTTTACGACTTACTTAAAAAATTTGTAATTTAGTAAGTTAAATATTCTATTTATGATGATTCAACAATCGGAAAATTTAAAAGAGTTAGACTTTCCTTTAGAGCTTCAAATAAGTTTTGAAAAAGTATTTTCATTTTATCAAAAGTATACTGAAGATGAAAAACACCCTTACCATAAGTCTGCAAAAGAAATCACTACCTATTTAAAAAATTATCCTGAATTGGTTGATGGATTTACAGATATTTCATTATTGAAGAAATACAAAGATCAAATTGATTTAATGCTTGATGGGCTGTTCCCAGAAATTTTAACAGATAATGAGATTAAAACAGCTAGTATTCCATTCTCGTTTACAACTTTTAAGTCTACAAATAGGTTCAAGAATATTTTAAAAAATGCGGGTGAAGATTATGAATTTAGTATCAGAAATTTTGATAAAGATGAATTGTATATCCATGGCTGTGTAATGATTTTAGCCTATTGTTATGGTTATAATATTGATTTAAAAAGGCCTTTCTTTTTTGATATTCCTGATAAAAACTTAGGAATTACCAAACATTATCGAGTGGCTTTTAACGGTGATTTTGCTGATGTGATACCCACTAAAACTGCACCAAAAATTACAGATGAAGATTATAAATTATTATTGGATAATTATGACGATATAGAAGTTTGGAAAAAGAAATTTCCGCCTAATAGTTATATCTTCAAGGGCTTTGGCATAATGAATCTCTTTGATGTGACGGCCGATGAAACTATATCTTCTCTAACGAAGAGTTTATTAAGACAAGATGATAACCTAATTGCTGATATGCAGCAAAACCTGAGGGAATTTTTTAACATAAAAGATCTAAAACTTGGGTTTTCAATTTTTGATGCAATCAATATTAAGTTGTGTGACACGAAAATTAAAAAATCGGATAGCTTGATTTTGAATACTGAATCTGAAATTAATTGTGGTCAATATTTTTGTGAAGGAGTAGTACACAATGTTTTTAATAAAATACAGGCTATGACTATATCAGATGTTGAAAAGTATGGTATAGCAACTAATAAAAACCCTTTTTATAAGAATTTAAAAAGAAATGGAATTAAAAGCCTAATTTTAATACCTATTAAAGCTACTGATAATAATGATTTGGCCGTTTTGGAAATTGCATCGCCAAGACCTTATGAATTGAATTCTATCAATCAAAACAAATTAAAAGATCTTATTCCAGTTTTTGAAGCAGCGGTAAAACGTTCTTCCGAAGAACATCAAAATATTCTTGAAGCTACTATTCAAGAGCATTACACTTCAATACATCCTACGGTAAAATGGCGTTTTTATCAGGCCGCAGAAAATTATTTTAATGATAAAATTCATGGTTCTGAAAGCCCTAAACTCGATGATATTGTTTTCGATAACGTATATCCACTGTATGGTCAATCAGATATTAAAGGGTCGTCTATTGCGAGGAATAATGCAATTAAGAATGATTTGAGTGTTCAACTTAATTTGGCAGTAGACGTCTTAAAAAATGCGTGTGATGTAGAGCAGTTGCCAATTTACAATGAGTTAATGTTTAGAGTTGAGGAGTATTTATTAGAAGTTAAAAAAGGGCTCCATGCTGGTGATGAAATTGGGATTCTTGATTTTTTAAAACGTGAAATTTATCCAGTTTTTAATCATGTAAAGGAACTAAATTCTCATTTAGAAAATTTAGTCACTGTTTATATGAGCAGATTAGATTCTAAATTACATGTGGTTTATGAACAACGAAAAGCTTATGAAGAAAGTGTAACAGTTCTAAATGAGAAGC
Source organism: Aureibaculum sp. 2308TA14-22 (assembly GCF_040538665.1). Classification (NCBI taxonomy): domain Bacteria; kingdom Pseudomonadati; phylum Bacteroidota; class Flavobacteriia; order Flavobacteriales; family Flavobacteriaceae; genus Aureibaculum; species Aureibaculum conchae. Next base: position 2,793,260 of record NZ_JBEWXT010000001.1, on the reverse strand, counting down.
TAGCTGACTTTCTGGACAAAAAACAAGAAGAAGCACAATCAATGTTTCCTCATTATTTTGAACGTTACAAAACAGATGGAGTTGAGTATAATATGTACATTGGACAATCTTTGGTAAACAATAAAGAATACAATTCATTATATCTATATAATCTCCGTTTATGGCAATTGCAAGTAATGTTTGAAATGGAAAACCTTGCTCATCAACTTAAAGATACTCTTGAGTATGATTTAGAAATAGCATCACTTATATTGGTACATAGTAATGCTATGGCCATTAAATTTAGAATGGACGAGAAACAGTTTGATGTTGATGGTGCCTATAATATTCGTTATGAAATTATTAAAAAGCGAATAGATAAAGCACATATAAAAGGTACTGATGAACGGTTAACTGTGCCAGGAAAAATTGCGATTGTATATTCTCAAGAAAAAGATGCAATTGAGTATAAAAAGTATATTAAATATTTGCAATCAAAAAATTATTTAGGGAAAGTTGAAAGTTTAGAATTAGAAGATTTACAAGGTGTTTCAGGTTTAAAGGCTTTACGTGTAGAGGTTATTTATAAGCAAGATTTTAATGAAAAAACTACTATAACTATAGATCAATTAATCGAAGATATAAAAGCATAATAGTCTATGACAATATTGCAAAAGGTTGAAAACTATGTGGTTTCTCAACTCACCGAAAATTTACCTAAGACTTGTATTTATCATAACCTTAGCCATACACGTAGGGTAGTTAGTTATGTTAAAGAGTTAATTGAAAACGAAAAAGTTACTGCTAGAGATGCCCAAATTTTAGAAATGGCGGCATGGTTTCATGATATCGGATATATTAAAAGTCCTGAAAATCATGAAAGATTAGGAGCAGAAATGGCAAAGATTTTTTTACAGCGTGAAAAAATTACAGAAACCACTATTGCTAAAGTTCAGCAGTTAATTTTAGCTACCGCCAAAACAAAAGAACCTGAAAATTTATTAGAGAAAATAATTTTAGATGCCGATTGTGCACATATAGGTAATAAAGGGTTTTCAGAATTGAGTGATTTACTTCGCGAAGAATGGGAGCAGCAGGAATTGAAAGTCTTTACAGATGCCGATTGGATTCAGGAAAATATTAACTTTTTAAGCAATCATCACCAATATTACACAGATTACGCTTTAACAAATTGGCAATTAGCCAAAGACAAAAATTTAGCTCAACTGTATAAATCTCAAAAGAAATTAAAAAAAGATGAACAAAAAAATAGTATTAAAGCAGAAGAATTAAAACTAAAAAAAAGGAAGGCAAGTACACCAGAGCGTGGTATAGAAACTATGTTTAGGGTTACCCTTAGAAACCATATTAATTTGAGTAATATTGCCGATACCAAAGCTAACATATTACTATCGGTAAATGCCATAATTATTTCAATGGCATTGTCAAACTTAATTCCAAAACTAGATAACCCATCAAATCAATATTTAATAGTTCCAACGGTTATTTTTGTTGTATTTAGTTTGGTTTCTATGGGGTTATCGGTATTGGCTACAAGACCAAATGTTACTAGTGGAAAGTTTACCAAAAAAGATGTTGAACAGAAGAAAGTAAACCTGTTGTTCTTTGGTAATTTTCATAAAGTAAACTTGGATGAATTTGAATGGGCAATGGGAGAAATGATGCAAGATAGAGACTATTTATATTCTTCAATGAAAAAGGACCTTTATTTTTTGGGATTGGTTTTGCATAAAAAGTATAAAATTTTAAGAATTACATATACCATTTTTTTATTGGGAATTATTTTGTCGGTTATTGCTTTTGCAATTTCATTTCAAATGGCTTATCCAAGTTAATTAAACAATGAACCTATGAGATACTATTACAAACTTGTAGTAACAGTTGTTTTTATTTTTTTACTCAATGCGTGTGCAACCTACAACACTCAAATAAAAAAAGGAGTTACAAGTATAAAATTTCCTACTAGAGAAATTGAACATACTTTTTATTTAATTGGTGATGCTGGTAATTCAGAAATGGGTACTTCTTCAATTGCTTTACAGTCTTTTAAAAAAGAACTTTCTAATGCCTCAAAAAATAGTACGGCTATATTTTTAGGAGATAATATTTACCCTAAAGGATTACCAAAGAAAAGTCATAAAAATAGAACTTTTGCTGAGCATCAACTTAATGTTCAAACTGATGCGGTTAAAAATTTTAAAGGCGAAACCATTTTTATTCCCGGAAATCACGATTGGTACTCTGGGTTAAAGGGGCTAAAACGTCAAGAAGAATATATTGAGAAAATTTTAGGCAGAAACACTTTTTTGCCCGAAAACGGATGTCCTATTGAAAAAATAGATATTAACGATAATACAGTATTGATTGTAATAGATAGCGAATGGTATTTAACTGATTGGGATAAACATCCAACAATTAATGATGATTGCGAGATAAGAACACGTACCAAGTTTTTTGAAGAATTTGAAGGTCTAATTAAAAAATCTAGTGGAAAAACAACGCTTATAGCTTTACATCATCCTATGTTTAGCAATGGACCACATGGAGGTCAATACTCTTTTGCTTCACATATGAAACCGTTACCAGTTTTGGGAACTTTAAAAAATCTGATTAGAAAAACTGGCGGGGTTTCACCTGCGGATATTCAAAATCGATCATATAATAAATTCATAAAAAGGATAGTAACTTTGGCTCAGGAAAATGAAAAAGTAATCTTTGTTTCTGGGCACGATCATAATTTACAATATCTTAAGAAAGATAATATACCTCAAATAATAAGTGGCTCTGGTTCAAAAAATACTGCAACTAAAAATGTGTCAGCAGAATTTACCTCTAGCGATTCGGGATACGCCATATTAAATATATTTAAAGATGGCTCTTCTTCGGTAAAATTCTTTTCAGCTAAAACTAATGGCGTAATATTTCAAACTGAAGTTATTCCTTCTAATGCGTCAGCTGAGAGTCAATCGTATACTTATAATTCACCACCAGCCGCTAAAGCATCAATTTATACCGATAAAGAAGTTGATAAAAGCGGATTTCATAAAAGTATTTGGGGAGAACGTTATCGTAAATATTATGGTACAAAAGTTAATGCTCCTACAGTAAATTTAGATACGATGTTTGGTGGTTTAAAACCTATCAGAAAAGGAGGTGGTCACCAGTCTAAATCTTTACGGTTGATAGATAAAGAAGGAAGGCAATATGTTATGCGTGCTTTGCGTAAAAGTGCCGAGGTTTATTTACAAGCTATGGCTTTTAAAGAGCAATATATTATTGGTGAGTTTGAAGATACTTTTACCGAAAATTTATTGCAAGACTTTTATACTGGATCACATCCCTATGCTCCTTTTGCCACAGGAGTATTATCTGATGCAGTTGACCTTTTCCATACAAATCCAGTATTATATTATGTCCCAAAACAAGAAATTTTAGGGTCATTTAATGATGAGTTTGGAGATGAATTGTATATGATTGAAGAGCATGTTTCCGATAGCCATCAAAACCTAAAAAGTTATGGTTTTACCAAAAAAATTGAAAGTACAGATGATTTATTAAAAAAATTAAGAAAGGATGAGAAATATGTGGTTGATGATGCTACCTACCTAAGAGCTAGGCTGTTTGATATGGTTATTGGTGATTGGGACAGACATGTTGATCAGTGGCGTTGGGCAGAGTTTAAAGACAAAAAAACAGATAAGGTAATCTATAAACCTATACCTAGAGATAGAGATCAAGCATTTTCTATTATGGGAGACGGGTTTTTAATGAAAATTGCAACTAGAATTGTACCACCTTTAAAATTGATGGAAGGGTTTAATGATGAAATTAGAAATGTGAAAGGTTTTAACTCCAGTCCATATTCTTTAGATATGATTATGATTAGTCAGACCGATAAAAAACAATGGCAAGAACAGGCTAAGTTTATTCAAAAAAATTTAACTTCTGATGTAATTGATGATGCTTTAAAAATGATGCCAAAAGAAGTTCAAGATGAAACTATCACTGAAATAAAGAGGGTTTTATTATCTAGAATTAAAGGTCTTTCTAAAACTGCCGATGAGTATTATAAAATCATAAGTAAATTCGCTGTAATTAGAGGTACAGACAAGGACGATTGGTTTGATATTGAAAGATTATCAAATGGAGCTACTAAAGTTACGGGCTATAGAATTAAAAATGGAAAAAAGAAAGATGTCTTTCATCAAAGAACCTATTTAAAACATGATACTAAAGAAATTTGGATTTATGGTCTAGATGATGAAGATGTATTTAAAACCTATGGAGAAGGGAATGATTTAATTAAAATAAGAATTATTGGCGGGCAAAATAACGACACATACCAAATTGAAAATGGAAAGAGGGTTGTGCTTTATGATTATAAATCAAAGAAAAATAAATTTCCCACTAAAAGAGGTAGAAAAAAACTGACAGATGATTATGAAACTAATGTTTATGATTATACCAAATTAAAGAACAATATAAATCAAATTACACCAACTATAGGTTTTAATCCTGATGATGGAGTTAAAATAGGTGTTTCAAATACGTTTACTACTTATGGTTTTGAGCGAAATCCATTTACTTCTCAGCACTCGCTTTCTGGGTCTTATTATTTTGCCACCAATGGTTTTGAACTTATATATCATGGCGAGTTTGCCAATTTTATAGGTTCATGGAACTTGGGTTTTGAAGCTAGCCTTACTAGCCCTAATTACAGTATTAACTTTTTTGATTATGGAAATGAAACGATTAACCCTAATGTTATAGATGATGATACCTTTGATATAGATTTCAATCGTGTAAAAATAAGTAGTATCTCATTTAAACCATCATTAATTAAAAATGGGAAGCATGGTACTCAGTTTAAAATTGGGGCAAGTTATGAGTCCATTGAAGTTGAAGAAACAGAGGATAGATTCATCAACGATTTTTATAATCAAACTGAAATTGAAAACGAAAATCAATTTTTAGGTGCAGATGTAGAATTTAGTTTTGAAAATAGAGACAATAACGCTTTTCCAACTATGGGTATGCATGCTAGCTTACAAGTTGGTTACAAAGCCAATTTAGAGAAGTCCAATATGTTTGGATATATTATTCCTTCAATTGGCTTTGACTATAAATTGGTGCCATCAGGCAATTTAGTGTTGGCAACAAAACTCAAAGGAAATGTTATTTTTGGTGATAATTTTGAATTTTACCAAGCAGCTTCGCTTGGAGCGAATGACGGATTAAGAGGGTACAGAAATCAACGTTTTACAGGAAAATCTTCATTTTATCAAAGTACAGATTTGCGATTAAACCTAAGAAAAGTTAGAACAGGATTATTACCCTTACACATTGGTGTTTATGGCGGGTTTGATTATGGAAGAGTTTGGTTTAATAGTGAAGATTCTGATAAATGGCACAACTCCTATGGCGGTGGAGTATTTGCCAATGCAGCTGATATCATCACATTTCAGGTGTCTCTGTTTAATGCTGTTGATGGAGCCCGATTTTCGTTTGGTTTAGGTTTTGGATTTTAAAATATAATTTTTAATTAACCGTTTTAAATTTATATCATTCTATAAATGAATAAATTAGTAATAGTCTTTGCTTTTTCGCTTTGCTTTCAAACCATATTTTCCCAAAATAAAACTATTGAGACTTCAGGTGATGTTCTGTTATATGCGATGCCCACAATAGTCTTAGGCTCAACAATTATTAAGGGCGATACTAGGGGTACTTGGCAATTTACAAAAGGAGCGGTAGTTAATTTTGCTATAACTTATGGATTAAAGCAGATAATAAGTAAGAAAAGACCAAATATGGAAAATGATAATTCTTTTCCCTCTGGTCACACATCTTTTACCTTTCAAAGTGCTTCATTTATACAAAGAAGATATGGGTGGAAATACGGAATACCAGCATATTTGCTGGCTAGTTACACGGGCTACAGTAGAATACAAGCAGACAAACATGATATTTTTGATGTATTAGCTGGGGCAGTAATTGGAATTGGAAGTACTTATCTATTTACGACACCTTATCAACAAGAACATATGGAACTCACTTTTAGTGGAGGTAAAGGTGATTTTCTAATTGGGTTTAAGTTTAGATTTTGATAATCAGTCTTTTAAATTTTGTAATTTTAATAAAATAAGTACACCAAATAAATCAATCTCATAAATTTTTTACATTAACTAATGTTTAACGACTTTAATTACCTATATTTAACAGATTAATGTATATTGTCGCCGACAATATAAGTTTAATTTGAAAAGATAAAAGCAATAGTACTATGGGAAGACCTGCAACGAAACCTAAGAAGTTAAGAGACGGATATTATATAGAAATCAAAAATAAGAATCAAAAATCAGGTGGTATTAAAATACGCCGTGATAATAAAAAGCAGTTGCTAATAGCTATACAGGAATACGAAAAGACTAAAGATGTAACTATTTTAGGAAAATTGGAGAATGGCAAAATGAAAGACATTGACATTGCTCAGTTAGCTTAAGATTAATAGATAATTATTATTTAATTTACGTAAACTGAAAGTTGCCAAACTTTTCAATTACTTCATCAAAAACTGCAAATACACCTTCGGCGTCATCAGTAGTAACCATTTTTAAACGATATTCTTTAAAGTGCGGAATACCTTTGAAATAGTTTGTATAATGCCTTCTTGTTTCAACAATACCCAAACGTTCACCTTTCCAATCAATAGCCATTTGCAAATGCCTACGGGCTACTTCAACTCGTTCCGACATAGTGGGCGGTGGTAAATGCTCTCCGGTATTAAAAAAATGTTTTACGGCTGCAAAAAACCAAGGATAGCCTATGGTAGCTCTACCAATCATGGCTCCGTCTAATCCATATTGATCACGCATTTCTAGTGCTCTTTCAGGAGAAGAAATATCACCATTTCCAAAAACAGGAATATGCATTCTAGGGTTGTTTTTTACTTCGGCAATTGGTTTCCAGTCAGCATCACCCTTATACATTTGAGCTCGTGTTCTACCGTGAATGGCAATAGCTTTACAACCTACATCTTGTAATCGTTCCGCAACTTCTACTATTTTTATGGAGTTGTGATCCCAACCCAAACGTGTTTTAACGGTAATAGGCAAATGCGTTCTTTTTACCATTTCTGCCGTTAATTTTACCATAAGATCAATGTCCTTTAAAATACCAGCACCAGCACCTTTACTTACTACTTTTTTTACGGGACAACCAAAGTTAATATCGATAATATCAGGATTTGATTTTTCAACAATATCAACAGTTTGCAGCATGCTATCCAAATTGGCACCAAAAATCTGAATACCAACAGGGCGTTCTTTTTCGTAAATATCTAGTTTCATGGTGCTTTTTGCTGCATCGCGAATAAGACCCTCACTAGAAATAAATTCGGTATAGACCACGTCAGCACCTTGCTCCTTGCACAATGCACGGAACGGCGGGTCACTAACATCTTCCATAGGTGCCAAAAGTAAAGGAAAATCAGGAAGTTCTATGTTGCCTATTTTTACCAAATCTATTTTCTTTTTTTAATTAGACTTCACAGGTTTTCCGCCTACGCAAAAAGCTTCGGTTGACAAGTGAAAACTTGTGAGGTCTGGTCTGTGGTTCTAATTCCGTGCAAAAGTACATTTTTTCTAAGAAAATAGAATGCTAATTTGAAGTAGTACTATTCCTCAATACCCAAACTCCATAAAACCCTAAAAACAACTCTGCTATTAATCCAAAAATATAGATTGAAGAGGGGTTGCCATCCAAAAAAATACTTAATGCTCTGCCAAACCCTAAGCCTAACATAAAAACGATGTTGGTTATGATGGCTGCTTTAAAAAAGGAAGACTTAAAAATTCCTAAAATCCAAAGTACAGAGAACCCTAAGTACAAGCCCATAATGGCTTTGGAGAAGTTAAATTCGTCAATACTGTTGAATCGAATATCAAATACCAAATCAGGTTGAAATCCGTAAACAATAGCAACAGGAATAACAATCAATACAGAAATGATTAGATGGATTTTATTGGTAAAGTCAGACTTGTTTCTAATCATATTATCCCTTTTTACTTGAAAGACCTCACAGGTTTCAAAAACCTGTGAGGTCTCTTTATTTTTTGCCTCTTACAGTCAAAATTTCTTTAGCTTAAAACGTTACTTCCTTTTCTATTTCTTCTCCGTTTCGCTTCACTTTTACAGTAGTAGCATCTCCTACTTTAAAAGCGGACAATGCTCTCATATAACCCATCATATCAACAATAGTACTATCTCCTAATTGTAATACTACATCACCTTTTTGCAACCCTGCTTTTTGGGCGGGCTTGTCTTCACTTACTCCATCAATACGCATCCCTTTTCCGTCGAACATATAATCTGGTACAACACCTAGTGTAACTTTAAAACGAGGTGTTTCATCACTTTCGTTTTTGGTTTTTCTAAAGGCTAACTTACCGTTGTCGTCCAAATCGGTAATAATGTCAAAAATATAATTTGATACAGATTCCATTCCTTCATAATTCAGCTTTTCAGCATCATCTCCAGGTTTATGGTAGTCTTCATGCTGGCCTGTAAAAAAGTGTAATACAGGAATATCACTTAAATAGAATGAAGTATGATCCGACGGGCCCACTCCAGATTCTTTTTCAATGAGTTTGAATTTATTATTGCTTGCAGTAATTACCTGTTTAAAAATAGGTGTAGTACCCACTCCATAAACTGCCAACGTGCTGTCTTTTTTTAATCTACCTACCATATCCATATTTAGCATATAGTTTACAGAATCTAGATTTATCGTTGCATTTTTTACAAAATAATTAGAACCCAATAAGCCCATTTCTTCACCAGAAAAAGCCATAAAAAGGTAATTGTTCTTATTATTGGTGTTTTTAAGTTTACTTGCCAAATTCAACATTACGGCAACACCGCTGGCGTTGTCGTCTGCACCGTTGTGAATGGCTTTATCTTCACCTCTGTGCAAAGAACCTTCGCCACCATAACCTAAATGATCGTAATGTGCACCTATGATAACGGTTTCAGCAGCATTATTGTTTATAAAACCCAAAACGTTTCTTCCAGTAATTGTACTGTCGGCATTTACGTCTGTGTATTTTACCTTTTGATGTGGATTTGTTTTTGGCTTGAATGTAAAGTCCTGAAAGTAACCATCCGTTCCTTTTGGTTGAAGTCCTAACGATTTAAAACGTTTTGCCAAGTATTTAGCGGCCTCTTTTTCTCCTTTTGTTCCTGTTTGCCTACCTTCTAATTTATCATCGGCTAAAAAAGCTACATCTTCTTTTATTTTGTTTTCTGGAGTATATTCTTTTTTACACCCTGTAACTAAAAATGCTAATCCAATAAAAATTACTGATAATTTTAATCTAATCATTTTATATATCTTATTTTTGCAACCGCAAAATTAGGCAATAATTGTCATTTATTATAAAATTATTTGAGAACAGTATTATGGTAAAAGTAAGAATATTAGGTTTTTTAATCCCGATAACTATCGGGATCATGGTTTTAACAATATCTTGTAAAAACGATAAAAAAACGGAGCAAAATAACACAAAGGAAACGGAAGTTAAAGTTGATTCAGCTCTAACGGCATTAATATACCCGGAAGAAACTCATTTTAAAACCTTACGACAAGTAACTTTTGGCGGTGACAATGCCGAAGCCTATTGGAGTTTTGACGATAAACAAATTGTATTTCAATCTAACCATAAAAAATGGGGTGTTGAATGCGATCAAATGTTTTTGATGAATGCTAATGAAACCTTGGATAGTTTAGTTGCTCCACCTATGCTAAGTACAGGGAAAGGACGAACCACTTGTGCTTATTTTTTACCAGACAATAAAAGTATTGTTTATGCTTCTACCCATTTGGGAGGTGAGGAATGTCCTGATGCTCCGTTGCGTAAAGAAGGAAAATATGTTTGGCCAATTTATAGTAGTTATGATATTTTTGTGGCTGACCTTGAAGGAAATATTACTAAACAACTAACGACTGAAAAAGGTTATGATGCAGAGGCTACTGTTTCGCCACAAGGTGATAAAATTGTATTTACTTCTGACAGGAGTGGCGACTTAGAATTGTATACCATGAATATTGACGGCTCTGATGTAAAACAGATTACTTTTGAGCTAGGCTATGATGGCGGTGCATTCTTTTCACCTGATGGTACAAAATTAATATTCCGTTCTTCACGACCAAAAACAGAAGAAGAAATAAAGCAATACAAAGAGTTGTTGGCAGAAGGTTTGGTAATGCCTACTGAAATGGAACTCTACATTTGTAATGCAGACGGTTCCGACTTACGCCAACTGACCAATTTGGGCAATGCAAATTGGAGTCCGTTTTTTCACCCTTCAGGAGAGAAAATATTGTTTTCATCGAATTTTGAAGCCGAACGTGGTTTTCCATTCAATTTATATATGATTGACCTTGATGGAAAAAATCTGACCCGAATTACACATGGAGAAACTTTTGATGCTTTCCCGGTATTTTCTAATGATGGTACAAAACTGATTTTTTCTTCAAATAGAAATAATGGAGGTGGTAGAGATACCAACTTGTTTATTGCAGAATGGCAGGACTAAAAGGATTGACATTCTGAAATATAAAAAGTTAGATACCAACTTGTTTATTGCAGAATGGCAAGACTGATTTTTGATTTTCGCTATCGGTCTTGTATAAGAATAGTTGCGTGTTTGCGTGCGAGGAATTTCCGAAGGAAATTCAGATGTAGCAAATACGCAACTACCTTTATTTAAGCACAAAATAGCAATTATTTTTATATGTTGTTGTAAGTAGTGCTTTTTTCATTCACTTGCTTAATTTCAAAATCCGAAATGCTCCTTGAATTACCAACGCAAAAACGATTGTTCCAATAATCAAATCTGGCTTATTTGAACTCAACCAATTTACCAAAATTCCAGCGATTATTACTCCTAAATTTATAATGACATCATTAGAAGTGAAAATCATACTCGCTTTCATATGTGCTTCTTCTTTGCTCTTTGACTTTTGCAAAATGTAAAGACAAATTCCGTTTGCGATAAGTGCTAAAATCGAAACGATAATCATTGTTGAAAAATCGGGAAGTTTCTCGGCTCCGAAAAATCTTCTCAAAACTTCTATAAATCCAATAATCGCAAGTATTATTTGAAAATATCCAGCAAGTTTGGCAATCCGTTTTTTCTTGATTAAAGTTCCGCCAACCGCAAACAAACTAATTCCGTAAACAAAACTGTCCGCAAGCATATCCAAACTATCGGCAACAAGTCCCATTGATTTTGAGATAATTCCTGTTGTCATTTCGATAATGAAAAACGCAAAATTTATGGCAAGTACAGACCAAAGTAGTTTTTTCTGGTTTTCGTTTTCTTTAAATACCGTTTGGTCGGTTTGTTCCGTTGAGATTTTTTTTCCGCCTAAATTCAGTTCGATAACGGACTTTTCGATTTGGTCAATTTCTCCGCTGTGAAAAACGGTCAATTTTCGGTTCGGAATATCAAAGTCCAAATTCGCAATACTCGAAATTCCGTCCAATTTCATTCGGATTAGATTTTCCTCTGAAGGACAATCCATTTTTGTTATCTCAAATATTGTTTTATTCACTTGGTTTGTTGGTTTTCGTGCTTTACTTACAACGATAAGGATATGAACTCGTTTCAATGGTTTATATCCACCGATATTGAAACGAGTTCAGCACATATAGCGAAGTTATTGGAAAAAATATTAAGAATCAAACTAAATTGTATTATTAAAGAAACCTTTTTTCAGTTTTTATTTCCGTCATTAAGTTTATAAGGTGCCCTGTAAGGGTATTCATCAAATTTTTCCCCATCACTTGTCATACGAGGATCTTTTGAAGCAGTTAAGAGCATAATGAGTTTTTCAGATAACTCTTTTTTGATGTTCTTATATTCAAGATTGTCCGCAAGATTGTTAAGTTGATCTGGGTCTACTTTTATATTGTACAATTCTTCAGCTGGTCGCTTTGCAAAACTCCATTGATAATATTGCTTATAATTGGAGTCATTGGAATGTTCAATAAGGAATGTTTTTGTAGGTCCATTGTCACAGTCTGGGAAAGTATTCATCGGGTGAGAAGAACCTTCTGGAACTCCGACTGGCCATCTTTCAGGGTAAAAATTACGAATATATGAGTAATGCTCGGTTCGTATGCCCCTACTAGGATAACCTTCTAAGGATGGTGCGAGCTGTCCGGGAACATGGCGTTCTTTTCCAAAAATAACATGGTCGCGTTTTGGTTCAATCCAGCCTTCTTTTTTTGATAAAAGAATTGGTTTTAATGATTTTCCTGTCATTTGATCAGGAATAGTTACATCTGCAACTTCTAGAAAAGTAGCTGCCAAATCGGTAAGTGAAACAAAGTCTTTCACTCGTCTGTTACCTTTCACCTTTTCTCCCCATCTTATCACCAATGGCACACGAACACCCATATCATATAAGTTACTTTTACATCTCGGAAAAGGCATTCCATGGTCGCCCGTCATTACAATAATCGTATTTTCTAATTCCCCAATCTCTTCCAATAGCTGTATGGCCTTATTTACATCATTATCAAATCGTTGAACTTCAAAATAGTAATCTGCAATATCTGAGCGTATTTCTTCTTCATTGGGATAAAATTTGGGTACTTGAACCTTATCTATATCAATTCCTGAAGCCTTTCCACTGCCTTTTTCATATCCTCTATGTGGGTCAGATGCTCCTAACCAAAAACTAAATGGAGTTCCATCCTCCCTTGCTTCCAGAAATTGTTTAAATCCCTCTGGGTATTCTTTCCCTCCAGGATTTTTGTCAATATAACCTCCAGCTTTTAAGTCTCCAGGACCCCAACATTTTCGCCAACGACCAACATGATAACCTGCTTCTTCCAATAACAAAGGATAAACGGGTGTATCCACATCCATCGTTGACCATAAGTTTGCACTCTCACCCAAACGCCAATGATACTGACCCGCGAGAATAGAACTTCTACTCGGTGTACATGACGGACTGGAAACATAAGCATGGTCAAAAAGGACACCCTCATTAGCAAGTCTGTCAAATGTAGGTGTTTTTACTACTTTATCTCCATAAGCACCGGCATGTGGCCAACCCCAATCGTCAGCAATACAGAAAAGTATATTTGGTTTTTTAGGAGTTTTCTTTACAGTATTTGTAGGATAATATGACCCTGATAAGAAACTAGTAGCAATGACTAAACCAAAACTAACTAATAACTTCTGTGATAATTTCATATTTTTTGACTAATACTTTACTTTTATATGTAAACTTATTTTTAACGAAAGTACGCAATAAGAGCATATTGTTATTTTAGTGAACAACTATCGATACGTACGAAGTTAGCATAAAATAGTATAAGAATCAAACAAGGAGAGGATTCAACAAACCAACTTATACCCAAATCCTCGAACGTTTAAAATTTGAATAGTTTCATCTTGTTTTAGTTTTTTGCGAAGTTTTGTTATAAAAACATCCATACTTCTTGAACTAAAAATATCATCATTACCCCAAAGTTTATTTAGAATAATTGAACGGTTTAACACTTCATTTTTATTTTTATACAGATGAAATAATAAGTGAGCTTCTCTATGCGTTAGTTGAACTTCTTTTTCCGTTTTAAATTGTAAGATTTGCCTCCTAAAATCAAAAGTATAATCTCCGAGTTGTATAATTTCTGTGGTTTTTTGCAAATTTGTTCGTTGTAACAAACTATTAATACGAACAATTAATTCTTCAATAGAAAAAGGCTTTTTTACGTAATCGTTACCGCCAATGGTAAAGCCTTCTACAACATCTTTAGTTTGAGATTTAGCAGTTAAAAAAATAATGGGAATTTCATCATTTTCTTTTCTAATTTCCTTCGCCAAGGTAAAACCATCTTTTTTGGGCATCATAACATCTAAAACGAGCAACTTTGGCTCGTTTTCTTTATATGTTTTTAATGCAATTTCTCCGTCAGCACATAACAACACATTAAAGTCTCTTGTTTCCAAGCTGTCTTTTATGATTTGTCCTAATGCAGGTTCATCTTCAGCCAATAATATGGTAACCTTTTCACCCATTAGGAATAGTTATTTTAAACGTTGTTAAGCTTTTACCTAAAATGACAGAAATAGAGCCATTGTGTTTTTCTACGATTTTTTTTGCATAATAGAGTCCAATACCAAAACCTTTCACATCATGTGTATTTCCTTTTGGGACTCTATAAAATTGCTCAAAAATTTTATCCTTGTTTGCTTTTGTTAAGGAATTGCCATTGTCAGAAATAGAAAGCTCAAATTTATTTTTTACTTGTTTGGCCGTAACGGTAATAGCGTCACCACCATATTTTATGGCATTATCAATAATATTGTTAACTACATTTTCAAAATGAAATGCATCTACTTTTATAATCATATCAGCATCACCCTTTTCAAATACAATTGTCTTATTTTCTAACTGAAAATCATGTTTGGCAATTATGTTTTCAATTAATTCAGTACTATTTATCTTTTCAAAATTTAAATTAAGAGTATCACTATCTAATGAGGCTGTTTCTAATAACTTTTCAACCATAATATTCAATTTAGACAATTGATCGGTTGACATGTTTAGATATGTTTTTGTTTTTTCTTTATCGTCAATAGCATTAAAATTCATAATACTTTCTAATGCCACGCCAATAGTAGCAATGGGCGTTTTAAACTCATGGGTAATATTATTGATAAGATCGTTTTTAACTTCTGCCAATTGCTTTTGTTTGTAAATTGTTTTTAATAAGAATACTAAACTGGCAATAATACCTGCAGATAATAAAAAAGATAATAAAATGCTGACTAAAGATTTTCTGAGCAAAATAGCAACTTCATTGGTAAATAAAAGTTCTAAATTACCCCTTCTGGGTAAAAAGGTAGATTTAGAAGTTGCTGTTAAGTATTTTTTTGGAAAATTTTCGAGATTCAAGCTTCTTGATTCTTTTATTAAACTGTCTTGAGAATCTCGTCTTAAATAGTCATATTTTAGGGCATAATTTATATTAAGACGATGGCGAGATAATTCTTCTGACAGATGACTGTCCAACTTTTCTAAGTCCATACTATCTCTAGAAATAGAAATAAAAACTTTAGAAATTAAACTATCAATGTTTTTGGGTAAAACGTTATTTGTTGTGTAAAAAGGAAAATTCCTGTTTCTAAAGTCTTTTATAAGAATAGGTTTTTCATTTTCTAATTTCGAGATATTTTTTAACGTACTATCAATCTTTGTGCGTAATGCGTTTCTTGAAAGGCTATTAACAAAAATAGTATCTGCCCTTTCCTCTAAATCAACATTGTACTTTATAATTCCTGTTCTTGTAATATTAGCAAAATAGGCCTCTACAGAATTGTCTAAACTCTTTTGTACATTGTTTATTAGGTTTTGTTTATTGATTTGATATTCTCTAAAATTCCAAAACAACTGTACTCCTATAGTTGCCAGAATTATCAAGACAATTAATCCCACTACCCATTTGTAGTTTTTTTTGTTCATGATTCAAAGTTAAATACAAATCTGATGTAAAACTAATCGGTTAACAATCGTTAACAGTCGTTAACTTTTGTGTGGTATTATTGTTGTTATATTTGTGGTAGTTAAAATTTAAAAAAATGAAAAAATTTCTTACTTCAACCGCATTGCTATTGCTATGCTCAAATTACAGTTTAATAGCACAAAATTTTCAAGGTAAAGCTTACTACCAATCCAAAACCACTGTAGATATGGATAATTTTGGTGGTAGACAAATGAGCGAAGAGCGAAAAAAACAAATTGCGGAACGTATGAAAAGTATGTTTGAAAAAACTTACATACTGACTTTTAATGCTTCTGAGTCGATGTATAAGGAAGAAGAAAAGTTAGATGCACCAGGTGGTGGAGGTAGAGGATTTAGAGTGATGGGCAGTTTTACAGCAGGCAAACAATATAAAAATGTAAAGGACAAACAGTTACTGCAAGACCAAGAGTTTTTTGGCAAACAGTTTTTAATTAAAGATTCATTGCCTGAGTTGGAATGGACTATGGATGGTGAAACCAAACAAATAGGTCAATACATGGCTATTAAGGCTACAGCTGTTAAAAAAGTAGATGAAATGGATTTCAGTAATATGAGGAGAAGAAATAGAAACAATGATACGGAAAAACCAAAAGATTCTACCAAAAGTGATAATCCGATGGATGAAATTGAAGTGCCTAAAGAAGTTGTGGTTACCGCTTGGTACACGCCTCAAGTACCTGTAAGTCATGGGCCAGGAGAGTATTGGGGTTTGCCAGGATTGATATTGGAAGTGTCTTCAGGAAGAACTACAATACTATGCTCTAAAATTGTAATGAATCCGGATGAAAAGGAAGATATCAAAGCTCCTTCAAAAGGAAAAGAAGTTACTAAAAAAGAGTACAACGATATTGTAAAGAAAAAAATGGAAGAAATGCGTGAGATGTATGGTGGTAGAAATAGAGGAGGTGGAAGAAGACAGTAAGATAAACAAGTAAGAACACTTTTTAATTAAAAAAACATTTTACAGATGAAATATATTGTAACCGCAATTTTGTTTTTTGCGGTGGTAACACTTACTGCCCAAGTTAAACTAGAAGGTGTTGTAAAAGATACTGTTGGAAAGCCGCTGGAATTAGCCAATGTAATTGCAATAAATCAAGAAACTAAAAAATTAGACGCTTATGCTATTACTAATGACAAAGGGCGTTATAAACTCAATTTAAAAGAAAATTCCTCATATAAAATATCAATTAGTTTTATTGGTTTTACCACTCTTGATGAAATCATTTCAACAAAAGAAACAGATATTGATAGAAATTTTTCATTGAAAGGTGATAATACATTAGATGAGGTTGAGCTTACTTACGAAATGCCCGTTACCATAAAGGGTGATACCATAGTCTATAATGCCGACTCTTTTAAAAGTGGAACCGAACGTAAATTGGAAGATGTATTAAAGAAGATGCCAGGTGTTGAAATAGATGATGATGGTAATATTGAAATTGAGGGAAAAAAAGTATCAAAAGTTATGGTTGAAGGCAAAGAATTCTTCGATGGCGATAGTAAATTAGCCACAAAGAATATACCTTCAAATGCCGTTGATAAAGTACAAGTATTAAAAAATTATGCAGAAGTTGGTCAGTTAAGTAGTGTTACCAATAATCAAGATAATATAGCCATCAATATCAAATTAAAGGAAGGTAAAAATAAATTTTGGTTTGGAGATGTTACTGCAGGTGGAGGTTTTGCACCAGATAGTGAGCTCTATTTAGCCCAACCCAAGCTTTTTTATTATAGTCCAAAATACAGTATTAATTTTATTGGTGATATAAATAATATCGGTGAAATTGCTTTTACACGGAGAGATTATTTCAACTTTACAGGAGGCTTTAGAGCTCCAAGCAGAGGTAGCGGTACTACCCTTAACTTAGGAGATAATGGAATAGGTTTTTTATTAAGTCAAAACAACAGAGCTAAAGAAATCAATACTAAATTTGGAGCTGCTAACTTTAGTTATGCTCCCAAAAAGACTTTAGATATTAGTGGGTTTGCTATTTTTTCTAGTGCGAGAACAGAACTTCAAGAAAACAACTCTGTGCAATATACCAATGCTGATTTAGGTATTCCTGATGAAAATACGGAGAGTGCTACTTCTCAGAAAAGTGATTTGGGTATGTTAAAACTAAGTGCTAAATACAAGCCAAATGCGAACAATCAATTAGATTATGATATTTTAGGACGATTGTCTAAGGAATCTCAAGATCAAAACTTTTTTTCATCAGTAATTGGTAATATCAATCAATTAGAAAATTCAAAACCATTTAGTATCAACCAGAATTTGAATTATTATTACACACTAAACGAAAAAAATATTTTTGCTTTAGAAGTGCAGCATTTGCTTAAAGATGAAGATCCATTTTATAATGCTATTTTAGAAGATGAAATGAACTACGAAGGGACTGCAAATAGCTTAGGGTTATTAGACGGTGGCCAGCAGGGTTACAATATTACACAAGAAAAAAGAGTAAAATCAAATCAGTTAGATGCGAAATTAGATTATTGGTATGTTATCAATCAAAAAAGTGACATCAACTTTACTGTGGGGTCAATGTTTAGCAACCAGCAATTCGACTCTGATATTTTTCAGTTTTTTAATGATACTGATTATTTCTATAACCCTACTCCTACAATAAATGACGGAATTGATTCAAATGATGTAAATTATACTTTTAACGATACGTATTTAGGAGTTCACTATCGTTTTAAAACGGGTATTTTTACTTTTACTCCAGGTATTTCTGCACATACGTATAGTACAAAAAATGAGCAACTAGGTAGCGAGTATAAAGACAATTTTGTAAGAATTTTACCCGATTTTAATACCCGAATTCAGTTGAAAAAGAGCGAACAAATTATTTTTAATTACCGCATGCAAAATCAGTTTACAGATGTTACTAACTTGGCAAAAGGTTTGGTGTTGAACAATTACAATTCTATTTTTTCGGGTAATCCCGAATTGGAAAATGCATTGACGCATAACCTGAATTTGTCTTATTTTAGTTTTAATTTGTTCAATTACACCAATGTTTTTGCAAATATAAATTATAGTAACGCCATAGATAGGATTAGAACTTCAGGCCAGTTTGAGCCAGGGAGTGTTGTACGAGTAAGCTCACCTTTTAATTCTAATTTTGCCGATGAAAGTGTAACAGCTAGTGGAAGGTTTCAACGTAGTTTTGGTAAATTTAGAGCAACGTTACGAGGTAGTTTTAACTATAATAAATTCAATCAATTTATTAACAATAGGCGTTCTGTAAATGAGAATTATACCCAAAATTACAGAGCGGAACTGCGTACCAATTTTAGGGAAGCCCCAAATTTTGAAATAAAGTATAATTACAGAATACAAGATAACGACCAAGGGGAGAATAGGACTAAGTTCTATACACACGCTCCAACATTAGGATTTGATGCTTTGATTTTCAAAACACTTACGTTTAAAACGGATTATACCTATACCAATTTTAAAGATGAAGATAGAACGATAAATAATTACCAGTTTTGGGATGCTTCGCTATCTTATCGAAAAAACCGAGACAGCAAATGGGAGTTTGAGTTAAAAGCGAGTAATTTATTGGACACAAAATCTCAAAATAGCAGTTCCAGTTCTGATATTTCGGTAAGAGCCACAGAATATTTTATCCAACCAAGGTTTACTACGTTTAGAGTAAGATATAACCTTTAATATATTTCATTGACCTTTTCAGGTTTTTGCTATACAATAATTTATTTGTAAATTCATCCATTCAAATAATAACTAAACAAATCCTAAAAATGAAAAAACTATTTAATTTCTGCTTTATAGCTATTATGTTATTAAGCGTTAGTATTACTGCACAAGAAAAAGATCCTGTTGTAGAGAATATCATTAAAGAAGCTACTGAAAACTCAAATTTAGAGCGATTAGCACACGAACTTTTAGATGTTGTAGGGCCTAGACTTGTTGGTACGCCTCAAATGGAACACGCTAGTAAATGGGCCATTGAACAATATGCCAAATGGGGAATAGAGGCAAGACAAGAAAACTACGGAACCTGGCGTGGTTGGGAACGCGGTATTACGCATATTGACATGGTATCGCCTCGTGTACAATCACTAGATGGTACGCAATTAGCTTGGAACCCAAGTACAGGGAAAAAAGGCGTTACAGCCGAGGCAATTACGATGCCTAATTTTGCGGATGAAGTAGCTTTTAAAGCGTGGTTGCCAAATGTGAAAGGAAAGTTAGTGATGATTTCTATGAATCAACCAACAGGTCGTCCAGATTATAACTGGGAAGAATTTGCAACCGAAGAATCTTTTCAAAAAATGAAGGATAATCGTGATGAAATGGTAAGAGAGTGGAGAGCAAATATTCGTAGAACAGGATACAATACGCGTACAATTATCCCTGCCTTAGAAGAAGCAGGTGCTGCAGGCCTTCTGGCATGTAACTGGTCTAGAGGTTTTGGGGTCAATAAAATATTTAGTTCTAGAACCAAAAAGATTCCCACAGTAGATATAGAATTAGAAGATTACACGATGCTATACAGATTAGCAGAATCTGGTAACAAACCAGAGCTTAAAATAGTTGCAGAATCTAAAGACTTGGGAGAAGTACCGGCGTTTAATGTTATTGGAGAAATTAAAGGAAGCGAAAAACCTAATGAGTACGTTGTACTTTCTGCACATTTCGATTCTTGGGATGGTGGAACCGGAGCAACCGATAATGGAACAGGAACTTTAGTAATGTTGGAATCCATGCGTATTTTAAAGAAAATGTATCCTAATCCAAAACGTACTATTTTAGTGGGGCATTGGGGAGGTGAAGAACAAGGCCTAAATGGTTCCAGAGGCTTTGTGGAAGATAACCCGGAAATAGTAAAAAACACACAAGCATTATTTAATCAAGATAATGGTACAGGACGTGTTGTGAATATTTCAGGTTCTGGATTCTTACATTCATACGAATATTTAGGGCGTTGGCTAAATGCTGTGCCAAGAAGTGTTACAGACCATATAGAAACCAGCTTTCCTGGAACACCAAGTACGGGAGGAACAGACCATGCATCGTTTTTAGCTGCTGATGCACCCGCATTTAACTTAAGTGCGTTAAACTGGTCATACTGGGACTATACATGGCATACAAATCGTGATACATATGATAAAATAGTTTTTGATGATGTTCGCAATAATGTTATTCTAACGGTTATTTTAGCTTATATGGCATCTGAAGATCCAGAAAGAGTCTCAAATGAAAAAATGGTAATGCCAATTAATCCAGGAACGGGAGAACGTCGCGATTGGCCTACTCAAAGATCACCAAATAGAAAAGGTGGAATGTAATTTTTTTTACATAAATAATAAATTAAAAAGCCTTCTCGTTACGAGAAGGCTTTTTAATTTAACTCAAAAAATGTTGAATTAAGATTCTGAAAGCTTTACAGTGCAATTTCTTAAAGTATAAAAATATTCATCGTCTTCTTCTACTAAATATAGTGTGCCTGTAACGGTAACAATGTCATCGGTTTTAAATTTTGATTTCTCGTTTAGAAAATCCTCAAGATCAACAACCGTTTCAGGACCAACACCAGTACAAAAAAAGCAATTTTCAAAAGGAAATCTTGAGAGCATGTACCACAAGGAATCTGCACCTAAGTCTAAAAAATAGCCTCTAATGGTAACTTTTTTTCCTTCTACATCTTTTAGGGATATTGTTTTTTTAGTGTCGCTTTTGTTAGAAATAATATCTTTGTAAAATTTGGAAGTTGCTTTTTTATCGTCACTTTTTTTAGATAACATTTCTTTGCGATATATGGTAGTGAGTTCTTTCCAAGTTATTTTTTCTTGACTAAAAGCACTAGTATAAAATAAAGTAAAAAGTAAGAGAAATAATACAGATTTAACTTTCATGACTTATAATTTTAGAAATATCCATTTTAAATATTGGACGAATAGCTATTAATGTTGCAATAATAATTATGCCAAAGATAAACAATAACAATTCTAAGATGTCATTTTGGTATTTTAATAAATAGATTTGTTGTTTATAAGTGTCTTTAATTAAAGAAATAATAGTTTGTAAACCAAAAGTAGCTAATAAAACACCAAGGAAAAAACTAAAAACACCAACTAATAAACCTTCAGAAAATACAAGCAAAATTAATTTGTTTCTACTAGCACCATAGGTTCTGATTAAAGCCAATTCTTTAGCTCTTTCTTTTACCATTCTATATAAACTAACAAACATACTTATACCAGAAACAAGTAGAATAGAAAGAGCAATCCATGTAATTGCTTTTGTGCCTATTGCTGTAAATTGAAAAAGTTTATCTAGCTGATATTTTGGTAAGGCTGCTTGAAATGGGGTGTTTTCATTAATATTTCTTGGGAGAAATAGCAAGCCCCTTTTGTTTTTAAACTTTATTAATAATGCTGTTATCTCTTCGTCGTCATGATTGTGATCAGGGTTATCACTTTCATCTTCATGCTCATGGAGATGCCAAATAGTTTCTAGATTTGTCAAAATCAATCGATCAATAACATTTTGTGTAGGTTTTAAAATTCCTACAACTTTTAGCGGATGCTCATCATGACTTTCAACAGCATTTTCAATCATTCCATGCGTGCTGTAAAAAGTATCGCCAATATTTAAGTTCAAGTTTTTAGAAACAACATTACCTATAACAGCTTCATTGGTGGTATTGAACATAGTTCCAGCTTCTATACTGGTTTTATGTAGATCGACGAAACCGGCAGAAGTACCAACAATTTTATAGCCTTCATAATTATCACCAATTGAAATTGGAATAGCATCTTTAATGTACTTGTTTTTTCCAATCTTTTTTGCTTCATTATAAGAAATATTTCCAGTGGGATTGTCAATATGTAAAACAGCAGAAAGGACTAATTGTAAAGGGCTTCCTTTAGCACCAACAACCATATCAACTCCGTTTAAACTTTGCTGTAATTGAGATTCAAAAACTTTGTTCAGTTGTTTTACTCCAAGGAGTAGTCCAATACTTAAAGAAAGTATTAAAACCGTTAAAAAAGTTTGTAACGGTTTGGCAAGAATATTTTTATAACTAAGCTTTACAATGTTCATAAAACAATAGTGTTAGTAAATGAATTTTTTATACGTTGATCATGAGTGATGATAATCAAATTCGCATTCGACTTTTTTGCCTGACTTTTCAATAAATCAATTACTAATTCACAGTTTTCATCATCTAAACTTGAAGTAGGTTCATCTGCAAGAATAATATCTGGTTTATGAATAACACCTAAAGCAATCCCTAAACGTTGCAATTGACCTGTACTTAAGGTATTGGGTTTTTGATTTTTTACGGAAACTAAATCCAATTGTTCCAAAATGTTATCAATCGCTTCTTTTTGCTTTGAAATACCGCTAAAATACAATCTAGCTTTTAAGTTTTCATAAACGGTCAATGAAGAAATCGCAATGGTATTTTGAAAAACAATACCAATATGCTTTCCTCTAAAAGTATCTAATTTTTTACTGCCAATACTGGTAATATCGGTATCGTTGATGAAAATATTTCCATTATCCGGACTTAAAATCCCTGCCAATAAATGTAAAAGCGTGGTTTTACCAATACCCGATTTTCCAAGAATTAACAATGATTGACTATTAGATAGCTCAATATCAGGAAAATTAAAAGAAGATTCTCTGGTATAAGAAAAAGTTATAGCTACTGTTTTAAGCATAAAAACTATATAAGAATGTAAATATATTAAGTTTTAATAGTTATAAAGATACTTTATAAATAAATGTAGCCATTTTTTCTTATAATTATAACAATAAAAAACCTCATTTCAATCGAGTTATAAGGTTTTTTCATGCTTTCGTTTATTGATTTTAGCTATACTAGCACCCTTAATTAACTCATTAAGAATTATTTTGATGAAATGTTTTTAACGGCTCATTTTATTCAATCTATTTAATGCCTCTATATAATAGTAATCAGCGTAAATTAAGGCTACATCGATTTCCTTACCTAACGATTTTGCCCCAGTAGAATGTAAAAGGAATGAATCAGCTTTGCCAACTGCTGAGTACTTATCAGAACTTAAAGAACTTAACATTTTTAATGCTGCATTATAATATTTTTCTTTATTGTTTTTGTCCTCAGTAAAGGTACTCAGCTCTAACAAGGCAGAGGCGACAATTGCAGCAGCTGAAGCGTCTCTTTCTTCATTTTCGAGATTTGGCACATCAAAATCCCAATGAGGGATATAATCTTCTGGTAAGAAGTTAAGATATGCATCCGTCAGTTTTTGAGCAAAATCTAAGAATTTTTTATCTCCCGTTTCCCTGTATACCATCGTATACCCATAAATTCCCCATGCTTGCCCCCGCGACCATCGACTATCGTCTGAATAACCTTGTTTGGTGTGCCTATTCAATATTTTTCCTGAAATGGAATCATATTCCAATACGTGCCATGAAGTATAATCATTTCTAAAATGATTTTCCATTGTAGTTTCGGCATGTTTTATAGCAATATCTTTAAATGTGGAATCACCTCCATTCTTGGCCGCCCAAAACAAAAGCTCTAAATTCAACATGTTATCTATTATAGTAATATGTTGTTGCCATCTGGGATGCATCTTATTGGACCATGATTTTATGGTTCCTACTTTCGGATTATACCGCGATGCTAAAGAAGCGGCGGAAGTTAATAAGATATCTTTATATTCCTTTTTTCCACCTAATGCATAGCCATTTCCATAGCCAGGAAACATCATAAAACCAATATCATGGTGTTCGGTAATGGTCTTAAAATCATTAAAGACTTCGGTTCTTTTTATGGCTTCCTGTTTCCATTTTTCATCTTTAGTCAAATCGTACATGTACCAAAGTATACCTGGATAAAAACCAGAGGTCCAAACTAGTCTCCCATTGGGTATCTCTTTCCATTCAGTTTGATCCGTTTCAATTAGTCTTGGATGTTTTGTTAAATCGGTAAGTTTCGGTGCTGCTATTTCCAGTTGCGACTCACAGTTCTTAATAGCCTCATCTAAATTGATGGTTGTTATGTCAATTGCAACTTTCGTTTCGGTTTTGGGTTGTTTGTTTTTCTTAGAATTTTGACAAGAGATTAGGCCGAAAACACCACCTATTAGGAGTAATTTTGTAATATTCATTACGAAGATTTTATAATTGTTATAAAACGAAGGTCGGCTTTTTATTTGAAAAACACATTCCGCGATCAAATAAAAAACCTCTAAGGTCTTTATAACCCCTTGAGGTTTTTATATAAATAAATGGTTTCTTGATCCTTCCAGTAAAGAAGAATTTAGAATCGACTTCTATAAATTAAAAGCAATCTTCACTTTATCTACGAAATCCAATTTTTCCCAAGTAAATAACTCTACTTCTTTTTCTACCTTACCAGAATAAGGGCTTTCAAAAATTTTGGTAATGGTTTGAGGTTCTTTACCCATATGTCCGTAAGCAGCCGTTTCTAAATAAATAGGGTTACGTAACTTTAAACGTTCTTCAATAGCCGCAGGTCGCATATCAAAAATTTCAGCTGCTTTTTTGGCAATTTCACCATCTGTGAAATCTACGTTTGAAGTTCCATAAGTGTTTATATAAATGGATGTCGGTTCAACCACACCAATAGCATAACTTACTTGCACTTCTACTTCATTGGCAATTCCAGCAGCCACTAAATTTTTAGCAATATGTCTAGAGGCATAGGCTGCACTTCTATCTACTTTACTTGGGTCTTTACCTGAAAATGCACCACCACCATGAGCTCCTTTTCCACCGTAGGTGTCTACAATAATTTTTCTTCCTGTTAAACCTGTATCACCATGTGGGCCACCAATTACAAATTTACCTGTAGGATTGATATGATAAGAAATGTCGTCATTAAACAAGGCTTGTACTTTAGCCGGGAATAATTTTTTTACTCTAGGAATTAAAATAGAAATGATATCACTCTTAATTTTTGCTAACATTTTTTCGTCATTAGCATCAAATTCGTCATGTTGTGTAGAAACCACAATAGCATCAATGCGTTGTGGTTTGTTGTCATCACTATATTCAATGGTAACCTGACTTTTAGCGTCAGGGCGTAAATACGTAATTTCTTTATTTTCTCTTCGTAATTCTGCCAGTACCTGTAATATTTTGTGAGAAATATCAAGAGCCAAAGGCATATAGTTTTCAGTTTCGTTAGTAGCATAACCAAACATCATTCCTTGGTCACCAGCACCTTGCTCTTCTTTGGTCGCTCTGTCTACACCACGATTAATATCTTGAGATTGTTCGTGAATCAATGAAATAACGCCACAAGAATCACCCGAAAATTGATATTCCCCTTTGGTATAGCCAATTTTATTGATAACCTTCCTTGCAATTTCCTGAACGTCTAAATAAGTTTCACTCTTAACCTCACCTGCTAACACTACTTGTCCAGTAGTCACTAAGGTCTCACAAGCCACTTTTGACTCAGGGTCAAAGGCCAAAAAATTGTCCAACAATGCATCACTAATCTGATCTGCAACTTTATCAGGATGTCCTTCTGAAACACTTTCTGATGTAAATAAATATGCCATATTACTATTTTAAATGGTAACGATTTTATACAAAAAAGATTGCAAATGGCCTAAAGGAGTAAGAGTACTGCTTTAGCATTTTTAAAGAGGTTGCAATCAGTCAAATTTATCCTCTAGATTTTGGGCAAAAGTACATATATTTTTGAGCTAAAAAAATATTCCAAGAAATTACTTTACTAAAAGTAACGTTAAATTTTTAATTGTTTGAAATTCAATTATAATGAGCGAATTTTAAAAAACATTGAAAAAAATTTGGTTATTTGATATTTCTTTTACAATATTTGCACAGTAAGTTCAATTACTTATTGAAATTGTTATCAAGAAAGGCTGAGGGATTAGACCCGTTGAAGCCTTAGCAACCCTTTAATCTTTAAAGAAGGTGCTAAATTCTACCAAAAGGTTTTTAAACTTTAGGATAGATAACTCAGACGAAATTACATCCAGTAATTTCTATGTATTTCTTAATAACATTTTTCTACTAAGTACACCACAACAAGGTGCATTTGACTTTTAATTTAATTTATTAACTTAAAAAAGTAAGAAAAATGAGTACACAAAAATTAGCAACCAATGCGTTGCACGCAGGGCACGATGTAAAACAAACATTAGGAACAAGAGCCGTTCCAATTTATCAAACAACTTCGTATGTTTTTAATGATGCAGAACATGCTGCCAATCTTTTTTCATTAAAAGAATTAGGATTTATTTACACAAGGCTTAATAACCCTACAAATCAAATTTTACAAGACCGTTTAGCAGCTATAGAAGGCGGTATTGGAGCAGTAGTTTTTGCTTCGGGTACGGCTGCAATTGCAACAGGATTATTAACATTGTTAAAGGCTGGAGACCATATTGTAGCTTCTAGCAGCTTGTATGGAGGTACGTACAATTTATTAAGCGTTACCTTGCCGAGATTGGGCATTACCACAACGTTTGTAGATGCTTCAAATCCAGATAACTTTGCTGAAGCTGTTCAAGAAAATACAAGAGCATTTTTTGTTGAATCTTTAGGAAATCCGAAATTAGATGTATTGGACTTGGAAGGTATTTCAAAGCATTCAAAAGCAGCGAGAATACCATTTATAGTTGATAATACAGTTGCTACACCAGCTTTGTTAAATCCGATTGAACATGGAGCAAATATTGTTATCCATTCGTTAACCAAATATATTGGCGGACAAGGCAATTCTTTGGGAGGTGTAATTGTAGATGCTGGAACTTTTGATTGGTCTAGCGGAAAATTCCCTGAATTCACTGAGCCTTCAGCCGGATATCATGGCTTGGTATATCACGAAGCACTAGGAGCAGCTTCTTACACCTTTAAGTTGATTTTAGAAGGTCTACGTGATTTTGGAGGGGCATTAAGTCCAACAAATGCTTTTAATATTATTCAAGGATTAGAAACCTTAGACGTCAGAATAAAAAAGCATAGTGAAAATGCATTAGAACTAGCAAAATGGCTGGAAGCACAAGATGAAGTGGCTTGGGTAAACTACCCAGGATTAGAAAGTAGTAAATACAAGTCTTTGGCAGATAAATACTTGCCAAAAGGGCAAAGTGGAATTGTTACTTTTGGAGCCAAAGGTGGTTATGAAACGGCTAAGAAGATAGCAGATGAAACACAGTTGTTTTCGTTGTTGGCAAACATAGGAGACACAAAGTCACTAATTATTCATCCAGCGAGTACAACACATCAACAATTAGATGAGCAACAGCAAGCTGCTGCGGGGGTTTCTCAAGATTTAATCAGATTATCAGTTGGCTTAGAAGATATAGATGATTTAAAGTCTGATTTAAAAGAAGCATTTGCCAAAATAGATAAAAGTGTTTTAGCTTAATTATAAAAAGACAAAAAGTATGAGCGATTTAATATTTAGTGTGCAGGGTGAAAGTAATTCTCCCGCACAATTTGTAGCAAATACAAGAAATTTTAAGCTAATTATAGATGAGCCGGAAGAATTAGGCGGCACAAATGAAGATGCTAATCCTGTAGAATATATTTTGGCAGGTTTGGCAGGTTGCTTAAATGTTGTAGGGCATATTGTAGCTAAAGAATTAGGCTTTACAATTAAAAAGTTAAAAATTGAAGTTAATGGAGCTATAAATCCGAATAGGCTTTTTGGGACTTCTTCTGAGGAGCGTGCAGGTTTTAAGAATATAAATCTAAATTTAATTCCAGAAACTGATGCAGATATTGAAATCTTATCACAGTGGTTAAAAATTGTTGAAGATAGATGCCCTGTGAAAGACAATTTAACAAATGAAACACCAATAAAAATAAGTGTTACAAAAAATTATATTCCACATGAATAATGACTAAACTTCAGTTTATTCAAATAGCGGATTTTAATTTAGAAAGCGGTAAGACGGCTTCAATACGGCTGTCTTACCAACTTTTTGGGAAACCATTGCATTCGGCACCAATAGTTTTGGTTAACCATGCACTAACTGGTAATAGTAATGTTGCTGGAAAGAATGGCTGGTGGACAGATTTAATAGGTGATGATAAAGTTATTGACACTCAAAAATATACGGTTTTAGCCTTTAATATTCCTGGCAATGGATATGATGGATTTGTCATTGAAAATTATAAAGATTTTGTAGCGAGAGATGTTGCCCGAATTTTTTTATTGGGATTAGAAGAACTAAAAGTAAATCAGCTTTTTGCCATTATTGGAGGATCGTTGGGCGGAGGAATTGCTTGGGAAATGGCAGTGTTGTCTCCAAAAATTACCAAACATTTAATTCCTGTTGCTTCAGATTGGAAATCGACAGATTGGTTAATTGCCAATTGCCAAATTCAGGAACAGTTTCTGTTAAATTCGAGTAATCCAGTACACGATGCAAGGATGCACGCAATGCTTTGTTACCGAACTCCAGAATCTTTTAAAGAACGCTTCCACCGTTCAAAAAATGAAGAATTAGATGTTTTTAATGTAGAAAGCTGGTTGTTACATCATGGTAAAAAGTTGCAAGAACGCTTTCAATTATCGGCTTATAAATTAATGAATCAGTTGTTGAAAACTATTGATGCATCCAAGGATAATACCGATAAAATTTTGGATACTATCGAGGCGAATATCCATTTAATAGGTGTGGATTCGGATTTGTTTTTTACTGCTGAAGAAAACAGGGAAACACAATTAAAACTAGCGTTAACGCACCCTAATGTTACGTATAATGAAATTAATTCCGTACATGGGCACGATGCTTTTTTAATAGAATTTGATCAATTAGAAAAAATTATTGAAGGTGTTTTTAAACCTTCATCAGAAAACAAAAGAATGAAAATATTAAAATTTGGAGGTAAATCTTTGGCTAATGGAGAAGGAATCAACAAAGTGGTTTCCATTATTGAAAACAAGATAAACCACGGCGATAAAATTGCGGTAGTTGTTTCTGCTCGCGGTAATGCTACCAATGAGCTTGAAAAAATACTTGAACAAGCGGTTAAAAACGAACCTTATCAGGAAGCCTTGTCGGCTTTTAAAAAATATCAAAGTGATATTTATGATACAATTGATTTTTCTGATGAGTTTGATACATTGGACAAACTTTTTAATGGT
The DNA here is from genome assembly GCF_040538665.1 of Aureibaculum sp. 2308TA14-22. Taxonomy (NCBI): domain Bacteria; kingdom Pseudomonadati; phylum Bacteroidota; class Flavobacteriia; order Flavobacteriales; family Flavobacteriaceae; genus Aureibaculum; species Aureibaculum conchae. The sequence continues at coordinate 2,763,520 of NZ_JBEWXT010000001.1, read as the reverse complement.
GTTCAATTATTGGGAGACTACAGCCATAAAATTAAAGACCAAGTATTGGCACAGGGAGAGTTATTGTCGGTAAAATTACTAGCAAATGTATTGAAAGAACAAGGTATTAATACAAATATTACTGATGCTAGAACTTTAATTAAAACAGATGAAAACTTTGGTAATGCTCAACCTGTAAGCAAATTGTCGAAAGAAAATGTAATTGCTCATTTCAAGAAGTATAATGGCTCTACCGTAAATATTGTTACTGGATTTATTGGTTCTAACGAGAAAAATGAAACAACTACTTTAGGTAGAAACGGAAGTAACTTCACAGCTTCTTTATTAGCTAACTATTTAGATGCAGAAGAGTTGCAAAATTACACACATGTTGATGGTATTTATACTGCCAATCCTGATTTGGTAGCTGATGCCAGAAAAATAAAAGAACTTTCATATAGTGAAGCCAATGAATTAGCAAATTTTGGAGCGACAATTTTGCACGCCAAGACCATAATTCCACTAATTGAAAAGAATATAAACCTTAGGATTTTAAACACTTTTAATCCTGATGATGAAGGAACATTAATAACGGCCAGGTCTAGTTCTGATGGAATAAAGTCATTGTCAATCCTAGAAAATACCGCTTTAATCAATTTTGAAGGTCGTGGCTTACTAGGTAAAGTAGGTGTTGATGCTCGAATTTTTAGAGCATTGGGTAATCAAAATATTAGTGTGAGCATAATCTCTCAAGGTTCTTCGGAGCGAGGTATTGGTTTAATTGTAGATGCTGATAAAGCTACGGAAGCTGTAGTTGCTTTAGAAAGAGAGTTTGAAAATGATTTTTACGCACAGGATGTGAATAAAATTAGTGTAATTGATCAGGTTTCGGTTATTTCGTTAATTGGAATTGATTTGAGTTCTTTTCATAAACCATTTAATTCACTGATTAAAAACCAAGTAGTTCCGTTATTGTTTAATAATACCGTTTCTGGTAAAAATGTAAGTATAGTTGTTAAAAAAGACCAACTACATAAAGCGGTTAATGTAATTCATAGCGAGATATTTGGAATTTCTAAAAAAATAAATATTGCCATTTTTGGACATGGATGGGTTGGTGGTACACTAATTAATCAAATTATTAATTCTAAAGATGATATAGAAAAACGAAAAGGAATAAAACTCAATATTTTTGCTGTTGCCAACTCTAAAAAAGTACTTTTTAATAGAAATGGTGTCTCAGAAAATTGGAAAACAACTATTGTAGATAATGGAAAATCCTACGAAGTTGATGATGTAATTGATTATGCAAAACAACATCATTTAGAGAATTTAATTGCCATTGATAATACAGCCAGTAAAGATTTTGTTTCCAATTATATAAAATTAGCAGAGAATGGGTTTGATTTGGTATCTTCGAATAAGATTGCCAATACTATCGGATTAGATTTTTACGATGAATTAAGAGAAGTATTAGTGAAAAACCAGAAAAATTACCTTTATGAAACGAATGTTGGTGCTGGTTTACCATTAATTGACACGATACAATTATTACATTTATCTGGCGAAAATATTACAAGAATTAAAGGAGTGTTTTCGGGCTCGTTAAGTTATTTGTTCAATAATTTTTCTGCTAAGGAAAAGCCGTTTAGTACAATTTTAATAGAAGCAATTGATAGCGGATTTACCGAACCAGATGCCCGAGAAGATTTATGCGGTAATGATGTAGCCAGAAAGTTGTTGATTTTAGCTCGCGAATTAGATTTAAAAAACGAATTGGAAGATGTGGAAATTCAAAACCTAATTCCCGAAAATTTAAGAACGGTTTCTTCTGATGAGTTTTTAAATAGAATTTCAGATTTGGATGAAGTTTATATTAAGGTTAAGCAAGATCAAAAGCCAAATTATGTCCTGCGATATGTTGGCGATCTGCACGGTGATCTATCCAAAGATGATGGTGCAATTTTAGAAGTAAAATTAGAATCAGTAGCTGAAAACAGTCCGTTGGGGCAAGTAAAAGGTAGCGATTCGATTTTTGAGATTTACACAGAGTCTTATGGTGAACAACCAATAGTAATCCAAGGAGCAGGAGCAGGAGCTGCTGTAACCGCAAGAGGTGTTTTTGGTGATATTTTGAGGTTGACAGAAAAAATGCAATCCTAATTAAATATCAGTTAATGAAAAAGAAAAATTTTGAAACGGAAGCGATAAGAACTCAAATTGAACGTTCACAATTTTTAGAACATTCTAGCCCAATGTATTTAACTTCTAGTTTTGTTTTTGAAGATGCTGAAGATATGAGAGCTTCTTTTGCTGAAGAAAAAGAACGAAATATTTATAGCCGTTTTACCAATCCAAATGCTTCTGAATTTGTAGATAAAATTTGTAAAATGGAAGGGGCGGAAAATGGAGTTGCTTTTGCTTCGGGCATGTCAGCCGTATTTTCAACGTTTGCGGCATTGTTAAATAGTGGTGACCATATTGTTTCTGCACGTTCAGTTTTTGGTTCTACACATACGTTGTTTACTAAGTTTTTACCAAAATGGAATATCACTACAAGTTACTTTAAAGTAGATGAAGTTGATAAAATTGAAAGTCTAATCACGCCGAATACAAAAATTCTGTATGCGGAGAGCCCAACCAATCCCGCAGTTGATATTTTAGATTTAGAACTGCTCGGTAAAACCGCTAAAAAACACAATTTGTTGTTGGTAATTGACAACTGTTTTGCCACTCCTTATTTACAAAAACCAATTGAGTTCGGAGCAGATTTAGTTATCCATTCCGCCACTAAGTTAATTGACGGTCAAGGTAGAGTGTTAGGTGGTATAACAGTTGGTAAAGCAGATTTAATTAGAGAAATCTATTTGTTTTCTAGAAATACGGGCTCGGCGTTATCACCTTTTAATGCCTGGGTATTATCTAAAAGTTTAGAAACATTAGCAGTCAGAGTCGAGAAGCATTGTGAAAATGCATTTAAAATTGCTGCATTTTTGGAGAAACACTCACAAATAAACTGGGTAAAATATCCTTTTTTAAAATCGCATCCACAACATAAAATCGCCAAAAAACAAATGAAAGCGGGGGGGAATATTGTGGCTTTTGAAATTGAAGGTGGAATTAATGCGGGCAAAAATTTTCTAAATGCCATAAAATTATGTTCTTTGTCAGCCAATTTAGGGGATACCCGAACCATTATTACCCATCCTGCCTCAACTACGCACAGTAAATTGAGTGAAGAAGACCGCTTGGAAACTGGAATTACGGATGGCCTGGTACGGATTTCGGTAGGATTGGAACATGTAAATGATATTATTGAAGATTTAGAACAGGCGTTAAATTAATGAAAGATATTCTACAAGAATTACAAAAACGGATTTTAGTGTTAGACGGTGCTATGGGTACTATGCTACAAGACTATAAATTTTCTGAAGAAGATTTTAGAGGCGAGCGTTTTAAAGATTTTCACCTACCATTAAAAGGAAATAACGATTTGTTATCTATCACGCAACCACAAGCTATAAAAGACATACATGCTAAGTATTTTGAGGCTGGAGCAGATATTATTGAGACCAATACGTTTTCTAGCACAACCATAGCCATGGCGGATTATGAACTTGAAGATATTGTTTATGAACTCAATTATCAATCTGCCAAATTAGCGAAAGAAGTTGCAGATGAATTTACAAAAAATGAACCCAATAAACCACGTTTTGTCGCAGGTTCAATTGGACCAACAAACCGAACAGCTAGTATGTCTCCAGATGTGAACGATCCAGCTTTTAGAGCCGTAACTTTCGATGAATTAAGCATTGCCTATAAACAACAAGTGGAAGCATTAATTGATGGTGGAGTAGATTTGTTATTGGTAGAAACTATTTTTGATACCTTAAATGCTAAGGCTGCTTTATTTGCCATTGAAGAGGTAAAAGAAGAAAAGAATATTGATATACCTGTAATGGTTTCAGGTACAATTACTGATGCCTCAGGTAGAACTTTATCGGGACAAACCGTTGAGGCTTTTTTAATTTCAATTTCTCATATTCCATTGTTAAGTGTTGGATTTAATTGTGCATTAGGAGCAGATCAATTAAAGCCCTATGTACAACGATTATCTAGAACTAAATCGTTTTTTACTTCGGCTCATCCTAATGCGGGTTTACCAAATGCTTTTGGAGAATATGATCAAACTCCTGAGGAAATGCAAGATTTGATAGAGAGTTATTTAAAAGATAATTTGATTAATATTATTGGAGGATGTTGTGGTACAAACCCTAAACATATTAGAGCAATAGCTGAAGTTGCTCAGAAATATGAGCCAAGAAAATTAAATGTTGAAATTTGTTAATGGATACAGACTGTAAAAAATATTTAACCTTATCGGGTCTCGAACCCTTAATACTAACTCCAGAAAGTAATTTTATTAATGTTGGTGAGCGTACCAATGTTACGGGTTCTCGAAAATTTTTAAGACTAATAAAAGAAGAAAAATACGAAGAGGCCTTAAGTGTTGCTAGAGATCAAGTAGAAGGTGGTGCCCAAATCATAGATGTGAATATGGATGAAGGGATGCTTGATGGAGAACAGGCCATGGTAAAGTTCTTAAATCTAATTGCTTCCGAACCTGACATTGCCAGAGTACCAATAATGATTGATAGTTCTAAATGGCACATTATAGAAGCTGGATTAAAAGTGGTGCAAGGTAAATGTGTGGTAAATTCCATTAGTTTAAAGGAAGGTGAAGAAGAATTTATCCGCCAAGCGAAGTTGGTAAAACGCTATGGTGCCGCTTTGATTATTATGGCGTTTGATGAAGAGGGTCAGGCCGATACGTATGATCGTAGAATTGAAATTTGTAAACGCTCCTATGATACTTTAGTTGATAAAGTCAAATTTCCTGCTCAGGATATCATTTTTGATCCTAATATTTTCCCCGTAGCAACAGGATTAGAAGAGCATAGATTAAATGCTTTGGATTTTTTCAAAGCGACAAAGTGGATTCGAGAAAATCTACCTCATGCTAACGTCAGTGGCGGTGTGAGCAATGTCTCGTTTTCGTTTAGAGGAAATAATCCTGTACGAGAAGCCATTAATGCTGCTTTTTTATATCATGCTATTCAACATGGAATGACCATGGGTATTGTAAACCCAACTATGTTAGAGGTTTATGATGATATTCCAAAAGATTTATTAGAACGAGTAGAAGATGTGCTATTCGATAAACGGGATGATGCCACCGAACGATTGTTGGAGTTTGCAGAAACCGTTGTAGGTAAAGATAAGGTTGATGATAATACCAAAAATTTATGGCGTAACGATTCCCTTCAGGATAGAATTACATATGCTTTAGTCAAAGGAATTGACGCCTTTATTATTGAAGATGTAGAAGAGGCCAGATTAGCATCCGACAAGCCAATCCAAGTTATAGAAGGTAATTTAATGACCGGAATGAACGTAGTGGGCGACCTTTTTGGAAGCGGTAAAATGTTTTTACCGCAAGTTGTAAAGTCTGCACGTGTAATGAAAAAAGCAGTGGCGTATCTTAATCCATTTATTGAGGAAGCAAAAGATCCCGAGGCACCAGCCGAGGGAATCGGAAAGATATTGATGGCGACCGTGAAGGGTGATGTTCACGACATTGGTAAAAATATTGTAGCAGTAGTTTTGGCTTGTAATAATTACCAAATTGTTGATTTAGGTGTGATGGTACCTCCTGAAAAAATTATTGCCGAAGCAAAAAAACACCAAGTAGATGCTATTGGTTTAAGTGGATTGATAACACCGTCATTAGATGAAATGGCGTATATGGCAGAGGAAATGGAAAAGAACCAAATGAATATTCCATTATTAATTGGTGGTGCAACCACATCAAAAGCCCATACTGTAGTGAAAATATCGCCAAAATATAACAATACGGTGGTTCACATTAATGATGCTTCACGAGCCGTTACGGTTGTGGGTAATTTGTTAGATAAAAATAGCGAAGACTTTAAAAAGCAAATTAGAGAAGAGTATGATAGTTTTAGAGAGAACTTTTTAAGCCGTAAAAAAGCAAAAGAATATACAACCATTGAAGTTGCAAGAGAACGAAAATTCAACATTGATTGGCAAACATCTAATATTACAAAACCCAAAAAATTAGGAGTTACCATTATTGAAGATTTTGATTTAAGCCTTTTAAAAGATTTTATTGATTGGAGTCCGTTTTTTAGAAGTTGGGAGTTGCACGGTAAATACCCCAACATCCTAACCGATAAGGTTGTAGGTGAACAGGCAACAGTGATATTTGAGGAAGCCCAAATGTTGTTGGAGCGTATTTTTGATGAAAAATTATTAAATGCCAAAGCCATATTTGGTTTGTTCCCTGCAAATTCTGTTAATGATGACGATATTGAAGTTTATGATGAAAATAGTAATGTGCTAGAAACTTTCTTGACTTTACGTCAACAATTAAAAAGACGTGAAGGTATTCCAAGCTATGCCTTGGCGGATTTTATAGCTCCGAAAACGAAAGAAAAACAAGATTATATAGGTTGCTTTGCGGTAACTACAGGTTTTGGCACAGACGAATTGGTCAACACGTTTAAAGAAAAACTAGATGATTACAATGCTATAATGGTAAAAGCCTTGGCGGATAGACTGGCAGAAGCTTTTGCAGAATACTTGCACAAAAAAGTACGAACAGAATATTGGGGATATGCTGCTAATGAAGATTTATCTAACGAAGAATTAATTAAAGAGAGTTACAAAGGTATTAGGCCGGCACCAGGTTATCCTGCTTGTCCTGACCATTTAGAAAAGAAAACAATTTGGAAACTCTTAAACGTTGAAGAAAGCATAGGTATGAAACTCACTGATAGCCTTGCCATGTGGCCTGCGTCAAGTGTTTCAGGGTATTATTTTGGAAACGAAGAAGCCAAGTATTTCGGTTTAGGAAAAATAAAAGAGGATCAGTTGATTGATTACGCAGAACGAAGAAATATTTCGCTAGATGAAGCTAGAAAATGGCTAAATCCGAATTTGGCTGAAGAATAAATTAGAACCTCATTCTTATAAAAATGAAGATAACAGAACATATAAAACAAGCTAAAGGAAAAACGTTGTTTTCTTTTGAAATTATTCCACCTCAAAAAGGGAAGAATATTCAAGCGTTATACAATAATATTGATCCTTTAATGGAGTTTAAACCTCCATTTATTGATGTAACTACTTCAAGAGAAGAGTATGTTTATATTGATAAAGAAGGGGGTTTGCTCGATAGAAAAATTACTAGAATGCGTCCAGGTACGGTAGGTATTTGTGCTGCAATAAAGCATAAATACAATGTTGATACTGTACCACATGTGTTGTGTGGAGGTTTTACTAAAGAAGAAACGGAATATTTATTAGTGGATTGTCATTATCTGGGTATTGAAAACGTTATGGCTCTAAGAGGAGACGCTATGAAGCAGGAGCAATATTTTAAAGCATGTAATGGTGGACATTCATTTGCTTCAGAGTTAGTAGAACAAATTCAAAACTTAAACGCTGGTAAATATTTGCACGACGTAATTGATGCAGATGATAAAGCCGATTTTTGTATCGGTGTTGCGGGTTATCCTGAAAAGCATTTAGAAGCTCCATCACTACAAACAGATTTAAAACGCTTAAAACAAAAAGTGGATACTGGTGCAGATTATGTGGTTACACAAATGTTTTTTGACAATAAAAAATTCTTCGATTTTGTAGATGCGGCTAGAAAATCAGGAATTACTGTTCCGATAATTCCAGGAATTAAGCCTATAGCAGTAAAACGACATTTACAGTTATTACCTCAGGTATTTAAAATTGATTTGCCGGAAGAATTAATTAAAGAGGTAGAGAAGTGTAAAGATAATAAAGCCGTTCGCCAAGTTGGTGTAGAGTGGTGTATTAAACAGTCTAAAGAATTATTAGATGCTGGAGTACCTGTGTTACATTATTATTCAATGGGAAAATCTGACAATATTAAAGCCGTAGCAAGGGATGTTTTTTAAAGGTTTTGTAAGGATATAGCTATTTTAAATACTAACATAAGCAAAAGCAATTATCTATTGTTTTGATTGGCAAAATAATTGCTATTTTTGTAATGTAAAATTATAACAATAATATTTAAATAATATGGCATTAGAAGTTACAGATGCTACTTTTAACGAAGTAGTATTAAAATCAGAAAAACCTGTTTTAGTAGATTTTTGGGCTGCTTGGTGTGGGCCTTGTAGAATGTTAGCTCCAACAGTTGATGAATTAAGTACCGATTTTGAAGGTAAAGCGGTTATAGCAAAATTAGATGTTGATGCAAATCAAGAATTTGCTGCAAAATACGGTGTTAGAAATATACCTACTATTTTAATTTTTAAAGGAGGAGAGGTTGTAGATAAACAAGTTGGCGTAGCTCCAAAGGCTACATATACAGAAAAACTAGAGGCTTTAGTTTAAAATTTCAGTTTTAAAAAATATAAAAGGTTTGTTTCAGACATAGTCAGATTCAAACCTTTTTTTATAACTTGTGCTTAATGTCTGTTAAAGAAGCAAAAAACATTTACGGAATCAAAAACTTAGAACTACTGGCTAATCAGGTAGTTGAAGGTTTTATTACGGGAATGCACAAAAGTCCTTTCCATGGGTTTTCTGTGGAATTTGCCGAGCATCGGTTGTATAATAAAGGGGAGAGTACTAAGCATATAGATTGGAAACTGTATGCCAAAACAGATAAACTTTTTGTAAAAAGATATGAAGAGGAAACCAATTTAAGATGTCATTTAATTATTGATAATTCGGCTTCAATGCATTATCCACAATTAAAAAATCCTTCTTTGGAACGACTTAATAAAATAGGGTTTTCAGTAATCGCTTCAGCTGCTTTGTTAGATATTTTAAAACGACAACGTGATGCTTATGGGTTAAGTGTCTATTCTGAAGGTAATGAATATTATGCTCCCGCTAAAGGTAGTGAACGTCATAGGCGAATGTTACTGAATCAGTTAGAATTGTTGTTGGAAAAAGAATCAAAAACCAAAACCAAAACATTTGCAGCTTTACATGAGATAGCAGATAAAATACACAGACGTTCTCTGATATTTTTATTTACAGATATGTTTCAGGCGGACAGGGATGAAGAATTATTGTTTGAAGCTCTACGCCACTTAAAATATAATAAGCACGAAGTGGTGCTGTTTCATACTTTTGATGGAAAAAAAGAACTAAATTTTGATTTTGATAATACTCCAAAAAGATTTGTTGATGTAGAAACAAGAGAGCATATTAATCTTTATCCGGATACGGTAAAGGAGGGTTATAAAACTATACTTGATAACTATTTTAATAACCTGAAAATGAAATGCATGCAGTATAAAATTGATTATGTTCCTGTCGATATTAACCAAGGCTTTGAACAGGTGCTGACTACATATTTAATTAGTAGAAAAAGATTTTTGTAATAAATTTCATAAAAGGTTTTGCCAATTTAAAAAACGAGTTTATATTTGCACTCGCTTTAAGCAACGGTTTGGTAGTTCAGCTGGTTAGAATACCTGCCTGTCACGCAGGGGGTCGCGGGTTCGAGTCCCGTCCAGACCGCTAAAATTTCTCGGGTTAAAGAAATTTTAATAACGTTGTGTTGTTTTTAGTAGTTTACATATAAACTACTCTAACGTTAAGTTAGTCGATGAAAAGCTTCCCTAAATTTGGGATGCTTTTTTGTTTTAGCGAGGTTTTAGTTTATTCAAACACTCCGCATGCCTACTCCTAAAACTCCACTAAGTTGTTTATATCTTATTACTGATAAATTAGTATAGGACTTTTAATCTAATTGAAATTTCTATATATTGACTTTTGTTGAAGTTCTTGATAGAATGCCAGGAACACTTTCATCCTCTTCGTTAAAACCAATTATTATACAGTGAGATGGATTGTCTACGTCGTTATTTTTCACAGGATCATAAATTGCTGACAATTTTAAATCAAGAATGGTTTTATTATTAATCAACCAAAGACAAAATCGACTTGAATTGGCAATGCTCTTTAATGGAGTCGTTAGTGAAGCCAAATCTACAGATAACTTGCCATCATCTTTTGGCCTTGGTGTAAAAGCTCTTGAAGTTGGTCTTCCTGTTCTATGATCTATATACCTTTTATCTTTCCGATATACTCTACGATAAAAGTTTTCAGTTTCATCTTCAATTTTATCTCCAGGGTTTAATTTATTCAAGCCATCTGACGTAATTTTGTAGTTCAAAATTTTCGTAATTGCCTTGATCAATGAATTTATTATTTTCAAACTTCACAAATTTTATTTTATCTGGGTATATTATTAGTTCCATTTCCCTTAGTTTATTTTTAAAAAGTATTAGAACTTCTTCATTGGGACCGGGAGATGCCAAATAACCGTTTAGGTTAAACTCATTAAATTGTTTTAGCACTGAAATTGATTTATCAATGGTGGAACTCGGAATTTTCTTTGCTCCATCTTGATCCCAATTTTCTTCTAAAAAACGAAATGATTTTATTTGATGAGACAATAAATAGTTGTCATAAGATAAACTTCCTCGAAATTTTAATGAAATTGAAATACTAGGTGTTGGAAATGATAGAAAATGACTGTCGCTTACCTTGAAACTATCGTTAGTGATCGTTGTAGGATTTGTACTGTCATACTCAGGAATAATAAATGTACTTAAATCACTTGAAGCTATCATAGAATTTACTTGTTATTGAATTTTTAAAAAGATCACTTAAAATATCATGGCCAGCGTCCAACCATTTATTAACATCATCAAAAGATGTTACTATATTGTTAAAAATTTGGTACTGCCATACAATAGCAGGTTTATTTTGTTTACTCTTACCGTTTGAAATTACAAAATTTACTGTACTTCCGTCATTTATCTTAAAATTACTGGTAATATTCATCCCAGAAGATTCACCATTTAATACCTTAAAATTGTTGTCTAAAGACACTTTAAAATTTTCATTAATAAACTTTTGTTTCTGCTCAAACGTCATTTCATTCATTTCTATTGCGTCAATATACCTTAAAGAAACCTGCCTTATTTTTACAGGTTCACTAAAACTATTAGATAATTTAGTCATACAATCCCTAACCAAATAACTGTATTCTGACCAGATATAATTTTTTTCTGTATCATTTACGGTTAATAATCCATCACCTAATTGTATTACAGGCCAAACACCTTCATCTTTCCAAAACTGAAATGATATATTGGGAAATATTCTGATTTTGTCATGTTTAGGAAAAGATATTCTTTTAGGAAAATCATTTTTAATTTTTTCAGCAAACAATCCCAAAGCAAAATCAAAATTTTCATTTGTTCGGATACCCTTTGCATTAATATCTTCTTCTAGGTGAAGTTCAAAAACTACCTCTTGTAAAGGTGAATTTGGAAGTTTTGCAATATGTTCTTCTTTATCCAATATTAAATATATGTTTTAAAGAATATATAAAATTAGTTCTTTTAATAAAAAACGTTGTTATTATTTCGTTAAAATACAATTAATTTTTTAATACGAAAGTAGTTCTTTAAATAAAAAGATCAAATTAATTAAATTTCGTTAATTCTAAGTCTTGCTAAAAGAGTCTGTTTAAATTATCTTGTCCAGATACCAAACTAAAGTGTTGTGCTGGTGTATTTCTCAAAAAATCGGGGTATGCAAATTACTCTAAATTATTAAGTTAAAAGTTTCCCAAAACTGGGATGCTTTTTTGTTTAAAGCAGATTGTGATATGTTTTGAATACTTCATTCTTTTCAGTTAACAAAGTTATCCCCAAACTTTTTTTCTTGTTTGTGTTGACGAGTTAAATTCCTCCAGATTTGTTACATGTTATCATAAAACCATGAAATTCACGTTAGTAAGTGTGAACTGATAAAAAATCTTAGGTGATTATCGCTTTACACGTTTATACATGATTATTTTGAAAAAATATTTTGTAGTCATATTGTTAACTTTATTAGTTGTTTTGAGTAGCTTTTTCTTAGGTGCAAAACCGCTTTCTACACAGAAAGATGTGGGTGAGCCTTTTACCACAATAGCGACTCAAATTGAAAAGGAAAGCCCTATTTTAATTGAAAAGTACCCTTTAAAACAAACGAAAAAGGTGAGTAATAAATTAGATTCTTTATTACACCGTATTAACAAGAGGCACGATTTTCACGGATCATTATTAGTTGCAAAGAATGGAAAAATCCTTTATGACAGCCACGTCGGTTATGCAAATTTTAAAAAGAAAGAACCACTAAATGAACGTTCCGTATTTCAATTGGCTTCAGTAAGTAAACAATTTACTGCAGCGGCTATTATGTTATTGTATGAACGGAATCAGATTCAACTTACAGATACTGTAAACAAGTATTTTCCAGACTTTCCATATGAGGATATAACTATTAAAAACCTGCTAAATCACACTTCAGGATTGCCAAAATATTTTTGGGTTGCTGAGCATGAATGGAAACAGAAAAAAGCACCAACAAATAGTGAAATGATGACCTTGTTGGAGTCAAGCAAAGCACAACGCTTTTTTAAGCCTGGGCGGAAATTTGACTATTCTAATACTGGTTATTTTGTATTGGCCTCTATAGTTGAAAAAGTTTCAGGTGAAAGTTTTAGTACTTTTGTAACTAAAAATATTTTTGAACCACTAGATATGAATGACTCTTTTGTTTTAAGTTCAGAAAACGAACGCACCGTAGAAAATCATCTAGAAGGTTATAGGTTATATAGAGGTTGGAGACATTTAAAAATTAATAATACGGTTAATGATGCCATTGTAGGCGATAAGAATGTTTATTCTTCAAGCAGAGATTTATATAAGTGGGTAAATGGCTTAAATAACGGAAAATTACTTTCAAAAGAATCTGTGAATCTTATGTATGCTAGAGGAGAAACTGTTTATGGTAAAAAAGTACCATATGGTTTTGGCTTAAGAATTAATACCAAAGACCAAAATATGATTTATCATTATGGTAAATGGAATGGTTTTAGCACAGGGCTTACGCAATACCAAGAAGACGAATTGGTGGTTATTATTTTAGAACATACCAGTTATAATGCTATGGCTTCGCTGAATAAAAAAGTAAAGAAAATTATTATGGAAAATTTCCAATCTTAATATGATTTAGTAAACCTAGTCTGTGAAAAGCATCCCTAAATTTGGGTTGCTTTTTTGTTTTATAGAATATTTAAAAATTAACCTGATAATCAGATATCTCTGCAGAGGATGCCATCCCATCAATACCTTTAAGCATGCCCATTTCGTAGGGAGAAGGTGACATCCATTCACTTTTAACACCTTCAATAGCCATTGTTCCTTTTGAATTTAAAGTTGCGAAGGCATATAATGGGTCTTTGTAACCTGCAATATGGTGTAAATTACTATATTCTTTGTATAGTTCTTTTGAAAAACGTTTTTTGCTACTGTATTTATCAGACATCCATTGGTAAGACATACTGTTTATTTCCACATAATCTATTCCGTTTTGATGGTGGTGATAATCTATATGGTTATGGCCATTTAAGCAACAAATTACTTTTTCTTTTTGAGCTTCCATGATTTTTTGTAGCGTTAAACGATTTTTTACACCCCACTGATAATGCCACAAACTTTGATGTGAAAATACAATAGTTGGTAATTTAGTAGTTTCTAAATCAGCTTTAAACCATTCAATTTGTTCGTTGTCAATATAAGTTCTAGCATTATCCTCTATGTAAAAATTCGCCTTGTTATAATCTATAAATTTTCCATCTTGGTAAATAAAATTAGCATCCAAGACGATAAAATGATAGCCTCCAAAATCGTAAGAATAATAAGTTTTAGGCATGCCCCAAAAATCTAGCATTTCTTGTTTAGAATGCCTATCCATATCATGGTTTCCTAAAATATGATACCTTGAACCTTTAAATTGCTCCCAAATTTTTAAGAAGTCCTTGTTTTTAGTTTCAGCAAAACAAAAATCTCCCATTTGAATGATAAAATCTACATTTCGTTCTTGTGCTTTGTGTATAAAGGTTTCTAAGCGTTTATCGGCATCTGGCATTAAGTCTTTATGCACATCAGTAACAATACCAAAAGTTAAATTTTTAGCCGTTTTACCATTTGAGATTGATGGTGTAAATGACAATAGCGTTGTAGGTGCTAATGAGGCTGCAGCTCCTAAACCTAATTGATTTATAAATTTACGTCGTTTCATCTATTCAAGCGTTAATTTGCTATTTTTATTTATTGAAGTTCATTGCTCTAATCTAAAGATAATTTCTGTACTTTTAGATCATCTAATTCTTAGAATATATAAAGATGCAAAAAATAATCCTAACCTTTTTTTTCTTAGTTACAACGTCAACCTTAGCTGCCCAAGATTCAAAATTATCGTTAGAACGGATATTTAGTTCCAACGAATTTCAATCCGAACGTTCAAAATCTTTACGTTGGTTTAATGGTGGTAATGACTTTACAACATTAGAAACATCTGCAAAAACCGAAGGTGGATTTGACATTGTTAAAACAAATACCTTAAAAGGTACACAAGAAGTTATGATTCTGGCAGAATGGTTAATTCCAGAAGGGAGCAATAAACCATTGTCAATTTCAAATTATCAATGGTCAGAAGATAAAAGTAAAGTGTTGATTTTTACAAATACAGCTCGTGTTTGGAGATACCATACCAAAGGCGATTATTGGGTGTTAGATCTAAAAACCAAAAACCTTAAAAAATTAGGAGGAACAAAAGCGAAACCATCTACATTAATGTTTGCAAAATTTTCACCTGACGTTAACAACGTAGGCTATGTGCGTGAACATAATATTTATGTGGAATCTTTGGTTGACAATAAAATTACTGCTTTAACAACCGACGGAACAGACAAAATTATCAACGGTACTTTCGATTGGGCTTACGAAGAAGAGTTTGCTTGTAGAGATGGTTTTAGATGGAGTCCGGATGGTTCTAAAATTGCCTATTGGCGAATTGATGCTTCTACTATCAAGAACTTTTTGATGATTAACAATACAGATTCTTTATATTCATTTACTATCCCTGTACAATATCCTAAAGCTGGTGAAAAACCATCGGAAGCTAAAGTTGGTGTGGTGAGTGCAATGGGTGGTAAAACTACTTGGATGCAACTTCCAGGTGATGCAGCAAACCAATACATTCCAAGAATGATTTGGAAACCGAATTCAGAAGCGGTGTTAGTACAGCATATGAACCGCCAACAAAACCATAACAAGGTTACGGAATGCAATGCCAAAACCGGAGCGGTTAATGTTATTTACGAAGATAAAGAAACAACTTGGCTTGATGCTGTTAACGATTTTCAATATTTAAAGGATGGTGAAGCCTTTACTTGGGTGAGTCAAAAGAGTGGATGGAAATCGGCTTATAAAATTAGCAAAGGCAAAGAAATACAATTAACGCCTTCGGATTACGATATGATTAATGTTGTATTGATTGACGAAAATCTAATTGGCTGTATTTTATGGCCAGTCCAGATAATGCAACTCAGAAATACCTGTACAGAACAAAAATGAATGGTAAGCAAAGAGCTGAAAGATTAACACCAAAGAATCAATCAGGAACGCATAGCTATGATATTTCGCCCAATGGTAAGTTTGCCAAACACACCTATTCATCCGCAGAAATGCCACCCATAACCGAGTTGATTTCATTGCCCAACCACAAGGTAATAAAAACCTTGGTGAGCAATAGTGATTTAAAACAAAAAGTAGCCGCAATAGATAAGGGTGCTTTGGAATTTTTTAAAGTAAAAGTTAATGACGGTACAAGTTTAGATGGGTATATGATTAAACCACCAAATTTTGATACTTCAAAAAAATATCCAGTACTGTTTTACGTCTATGGTGAACCAGCTGGGCAAACCGTAAAAGATGCCTGGGGAGGATCACGTTATCTTTGGCATCAGTATTTAGCTCAGCAAGGGTATATAATAATGAGTATAGATAACCGTGGTACGCCTGGGCCAAAA
This sequence comes from Aureibaculum sp. 2308TA14-22, assembly GCF_040538665.1. Taxonomy (NCBI): domain Bacteria; kingdom Pseudomonadati; phylum Bacteroidota; class Flavobacteriia; order Flavobacteriales; family Flavobacteriaceae; genus Aureibaculum; species Aureibaculum conchae. The sequence continues at coordinate 2,747,526 of NZ_JBEWXT010000001.1, read as the reverse complement.
GGGCGTGAATGGCGTAAATCTGTTTATGGGCAAATTGGTGTTTTAGCATCGCAAGACCAAGCGGAAGCAACGAAAAAAATTATAGAAACCTACCCTTTTGTTGATGCTGATAGAATTGGTATTTGGGGATGGAGTGGTGGTGGCTCTATGACGTTAAATATGATGTTCAGATATCCCAAAATATATAAAACAGGCATGTCAGTTGCACCTGTTCCAGATCAAAGATTGTATGATAATATTTATCAAGAAAGATACTCGGGTGTACCTCAATTAATGCCTGAAAGTTATCAAAAAGGCTCTCCCATAAATTATGCTAAAAACTTAGAAGGTAATTTGCTAGTTGTGCATGGTACTGGAGACGATAATGTACATTACCAAGGAACAGAACGATTAGTCAACGAATTGATAAAGCACAATAAAATATTTTCTATGATGTCTTATCCAAACCGTAGTCATAGTATTCGTGAAGGTGAAAATACATCAAGACATTTAAAAGAAATTTTGACAAATTATTTGATGCTAAATTTGCTGGCTGGAGCTAAATAAGCACTAAGATAATAGGTGTATAGTTAGGCTCTTATTTTTTGCGTTCGCCCGTAATATCAAGAGTACCTTCGGAATACGAAACTATTCCGGTAAATTGATTTTTTTTAAAATTAAGGTTGAATGAAACGTCTGTATCTTCTATGTACATAATAAAAGTAAGATTATTACCTTCAAGTTTGGGCTTTATAATCTCATTTTTATATTCTCCTATCAAAGTGTAACCATATAATTCTCCCTCTTTGTCTTCAAGAATTAATTCGCCTATTTGGTACTCTACAGGAGCATTGGGTACTGAGTAATTCCAAGTGCCAATTACATCTTTAATGTCTGAGTTTGCATCTGTTAATATGAAACTTGAAAGAAGTACTATTGAAAAAAGAAGAATACTTGTTTTTAATAAATTTTTCATTGTAAACTGTTTTATTTTGATTTTAAAGGTAATAAAATTTAATATTTAAAAAAGATGTTTTATTTTTTTAATCCATTTTAACGGTAATTTATAAGGCGGATATCGCAAGGGGATATCCAACCAATTTGCTTTTTTTATAATGGCCTTGTGATGCGAAAAAATATCAAAAGAAGTTTTACCGTGATACGCACCAATTCCGCTTTGTCCAACGCCACCAAAAGGTAAACGCTTATTAGTGATTTGTATAACGGTATCATTAATTGCCCCGCCACCAAAGCTGTACTTTTGAATTATTTTTTTCTGAAATGATTTTTTGTTTGAAAAGACATAAACCGCTAAGGGTTTACCATAGTTGGAAATATATGTGTCAACATCCGATTCATTTTCATAAGCGATAATGGGCAGTATTGGGCCAAAAATTTCGTCTTCCATTAGTTTGCTGTCGAACGTTGGTTCATTGACTAAAGTTGGCGATAGGTAATTATCGTCATCATTGGTTTTTCCTCCAAAAAGAATTTCTTCATCGTGCAACATTTCTTTTAACCCCTCGTAATGTTTTTTACTGACCGTTCTGGCATAATCGGGAGAAACCTCTATATTTTCTCCGTAACACTTGATAATGTGTTTTTTAAGAGCTTCAATCAATTTCTTTTTTACGTTTTTATGTACCAAAATATAATCGGAAGCGATACAAGTCTGGCCTGCATTTAAAAACTTGCCCCAAACAATGCGTTTTGCGGCTAGTGAAATTGAAGCTGTTTCATCAACAATACAAGGGTTTTTCCCGCCAAGTTCTAAAGTAACGGGAGTTAAATGTTTGGCTGCACTTTCATATACAATTTTTCCTACACGAGTACTTCCTGTAAAGAAAATATAGTCCCATTTTTCGGCTAATAATTGTTGTGATGTTTCTACACCGCCTTGAACAACAGTTACATGCTCTGGATCAAATACAGCTTTTACAATTTCTGAAATTATGCTTGCTGTATGTGGAGTAATTTCTGAAGGTTTTACAATCGCGGTATTTCCGGCGGCTACTGCTCCAATTAATGGAGCAAAAACTAGTTGAAAGGGATAATTCCATGGAGCAATTATTAGAACAGAGCCATAGGGTTCTTTATAAATAGAATCTGAAGAAGGCCAATTCATTAATGTAGAAGCTACGCTTTCGGGGCTTGCCCATTCGTCTATTTTTTTTAAGGCTAGTTTTAATTCTGCTAGTACAAATTGCGTCTCTGCCGCTAAGGTTTCAAAGACAGGTTTTTTAAAATCAGCATAAAGAGCATCACAAATATCATTTTCTCTTGCTATAATTTCTCGCTGCAGTCGCTTTAAAGACTTCTTTCTAAAAGCAATGTTTTTTGTTTGTTGTGAATTAAAGAAGCCTTTTTGTTGTTGTATAATCTCGTGAATCATATTACCTGCTATCAATATTGCTACAATATATCTAATTTTAATGGATTTGCTAGTTCATTTACTACAAATTATAATGCCTTAAGTTTAAATTCTGTAAATTTTTAGTAAATTTAATATGCTCATAACCAGTTATTTAAAAACAAAATAAAAAATAATTTAAATTTATTGTAGGAACTTTTAGAGCTTAATTGTTCTATTAGTGTAAGTGAAACATAAAGTAAACTTTTTAAAAGTCCCTAAAAAGAAACATTTACAACAAATAATCAACAGAAAAAGAAATATCTCGACGGAGATAACAAAATTTACAACCCAATTCATATTTATAAGACTTTTCACTTTTGGAAAGTCTTTTTTTATTTATCCAACTATGAGGTGCCAATGGTCATAAGCCTTACTTACAAACAATACCAAAAATACCATACTCACCAAAAATTTTACAGTTGTAGAGAATAGGAAACCTAAAAAAGAACCGAAGCTAGCCCTAACGGCTCGCTTGGTGTCTTTGCTATCGTGCATCATTTCCCCAATAAAAGCACCAACAAATGCTCCTATAATGAAGCCAAAAGGTATGGGTGAGAATAAGCCTATTAGTAATCCAATTGTGGTGCCAATGGCTCCAGATTTACTGCCACCAAATTTTTTAGTACCCATAGCAGGAATTATATAATCTAATATCCAAATAAATAAGGCAACGCCTAAAGTTACTCCTAAAAAAGTCCAATTCATAGGTACGGCATCAGTTAAGTGTAGTACTAGTAAACCTAGCCATCCGGTAAAAGGCCCAGGTAGTACAGGTAAAAAAGAGCCGACCAAGCCTAGAAACATTAGGCATCCACCAAGAATTAATAAAAATATATCCATTTAATTTTTTACTTATTTGACGAAGATAAATAAAGTTTGTTACAAAATATATAACTAAAAAATTAGTTTAAACTAAATATTTAGTTATATTTGTCAAATAAAATTCATTCAAAACCTAAAAAATGAAACAATTAACAAAGGCAGAAGAGCAGATTATGCAGATTATGTGGCAATTAAAATTATGTAACGTAAAAGAAATTATTGAAAAATTTCCTGAACCAAAACCCGCGTATAATACTGTTTCTACGATAGTTAGAATTTTGGAGGATAAGAAATTCGTTGATCACGAAACGCATGGCAAGGGCTATAAATATTTTCCTTTGGTGGAAAAATCATCGTACAGCAATCAGAGTTTGCACAAGCTCATGAATGGCTATTTTGGAGGTTCTTTTAAAAGTATGGTGTCCTTTTTTGTAGAAAAAAACGATGTGAGCTTAAAAGAATTAGAAGGAATTTTAAAGGAAATTAATGACAAAGAGTCAGAGAATTAAACAATTATGTTAGACTATATTATCAAAGTGTTATTGTTCCAAACACTATTTTTAGCGTTTTATGATTTGTTGTTGAAAAGAGAGACCTTTTTTCAATGGAATAGAGTTTACTTATTGGCTACTTCAGTTTTGGCTTATGTTATACCGTCAATTAAAATTAATCAAGTCCAAGAAATGATACCTCAAGAATATTTGGTACTATTGCCCGAGGTGGTATTAAATCCATCTGCGGTAATAGAGCAGCAATTCGATTGGTCAATGCTGTTCTTTTTGGTCTTAAAAGTTATTTTTTGGTTTGGTGTTTTGGTCGCTAAAACTTTTTTTGTCTTAAGACTTTATAAGATTATAAAATTAATTACTACCAATGATAAAGAGTTTACCTCTAGTTATTATTTGGTATGGTTAAAAAACAACAAGGCTTTCTCTTTCTTTAACTATATTTTTTTAGGTAAAGAGCGTAGCAATAAATCACAGATTATTGAACATGAACTGGTGCATGTTAAACAAAAACACAGCTTAGATCTGTTATTTTTTGAACTCCAAAAAATTGTGTTTTGGTTCAACCCTTATAGTTATTTGTACCAGGCCAGAGTAGCAGAACTTCATGAATTTATAGCCGACTCAAAAGCAATAAAAGCTGAAAGCAAAGCAATCTATTTCAATAATTTATTGGCTGAAACTTTTAGCACACAAAATATATCATTTATTAACCCATTTTTTAAAAAATCATTACTTAAAAAACGTATCGTTATGTTAAACAAAAACAAATCAAAACAACTGTTAAAATTTAAGTATGCATTGTTAATACCTGCATTGCTAGGAATGTTGGCCTATACTTCCTGTGAAAAGGCGGAACCTATTATTGAGAAGGAAACTCCACTTGAAGAAATAACAATAGAGAGTCCTGAAACAAAAAAATTTATTGATGAAAGATTGAATAAGATTATTGAAGAATTGAAAAAGGCGGATAATGGAAATGATGATAGGAAGCAAATGACAAAAGAGGCACTTTATTTATATTTGCTCAAAAAAAAAGAAGAAGTCAATAGTCATATTTCAGGAAAAGAAGAAGTAGAATCTAGGCCTATTGATGAGATTGTTATAAAAAATGGCGTACCCTTTGCTGCCATAGAAAATGCACCTATTTTTCCTGATTGCGAAAATGCTGAAGATCCTAAAAAATGCTTTCAAGAAAGCATTCAAAAATATGTTGGCCAGAAATTTAATATGGGCTTAACCAAAACATTGCAATTAGAACCAGGAGAAAACAAGGTTTATGTACAGTTTAAGATTGGCAAGGATGGAAGTGTTACAGCAGTAAGAGCTCGTGCTCCACATGCTGATTTAGTGAAAGAGGCCATAAGAGTGATAAAAAGCCTTCCTAAAATGATTCCGGGTGAATATGAAGGAAAAAAAGTAGCGGTAAAATATACCTTGCCCATTACCTTAATGGTTACCAATAGCGAAGATCAAAAACATGGTGTTAATTATCAAAAAAGTAAACTTGAAAGCCAACCTAAAGTATTAGCTTCAATTAACAACACTCTAAAACAGGGTGTAATTTATGGTAATGTAAACGGCAACGTTTCAGGAAAATTAAAAGGGCTTCCGGGAGTTGCTATTTCTGTTAAAGGTAAAAGTGCAGCTGTTGTTACTGATTTTGATGGAAATTTTAAAATTAAGGCTAATAAAGGTGAAACTCTAGTTTTTAATTTTAAAGGATTACCACAAACGGAATTTAAAATAAATGAAAACAACAATTATAAAATTACAATGTAGTACCATTGATTTTTACTATGAGAAAAAAATTAGTTCTATTGCTTTTTATAATATGTATAGCCAAAACTGATGCTCAAACATCGGTTTTGGTTATTGCAGATGAGTATTTAGAAAAGGGTGATTATCAAGTGGCGTTGCAAAAATTAAAAGCCGAAGAAAACCCAACTGCCGAGGTGCTACAAAAAATAGCAGATATTTACCGTAAAACGGGCAATTATGCGAATGCCATAGATTACTATAATAAGGTTTATAATTTAAAACCATCCGACAAAATAAAAGAACAATTAGGTAAATGCTATCAATATACGGGCAATACCGTAAAAGCAATTAAACTGCAAAGTGAAGTATTAAAAGCCAACCCAGATAATTTATTATTACAGTACAATTTAGCAAAGCTGTATGCCGCAAACAGAAAAACGGCTAAAGCTATTGATTTGCTAAATGGTTTAGTTGAGAAAGATTCGACCAATCCTAATTATCATTATGAGTTGGGTGAAGCTTATGAAAAAATTAAAAAAGACCCTACTAAATCTTATTTAAGAGCTTATAAATTAGATTCAGCTCACGTTAAAAGTATTTATCAATTGGCTAAATTTTTCAATAAGGTAAAGGTTAGGGATTCCGCAGGAATTTTTATAGATAGAGGTTTAGCAATTAATGCTGATAATCTGAATTTTTTACAACTTAAAGCTCAATACGAATTTTTAGAAAAAGAATATGATAGTACGCTGGTTTATCTAAAAAAATTAGAGAGCCAAAATTTTATAACACCTTTTGTCAATAAATTATTTGGGTTAAGTTATTTTAAATTAGAAGACTATGAAAACGCTCTTCTGTATTTTAATAAAGTAAGAAAGTCAGATTTTAGGGATGCAAATAATCTATTTAATATAGGGTTGGTGCATGCGGCTATGAAAGAATATAAAAAAGCAGAAATGACTTTTCACATGTCTATTGCATTTCAAAAACCAGATGTTGACAAGAATTATTTTGAACTAGGTAAGGTGCAATTAGAACAAAAAGAAGTTAAAAAAGCTATAGCATCTTTTCAGAAAGGTTTTGAAAATAACTCTAGAAATTACCAACTATTGTTTCAAATAGCAATGTTATCAGACGATTTTTATAAGGATAAAAAGATTGCCTTAAAGCACTTTGAAAAGTATGTAGAAAAATTCTCCACTTATGATAAAAAATCTACTTTATACGCGAAATCTCGTATTAAAGACATTAAGAAAGAACTTTTTATGAAAGCAGAGCCTGAGAAATAAGATTATTTTATCAAAAAATTGTACTTTCGTTGTTTTAGAACAAACAATGCTAAGGCGAACCTTCAGTTTTCTTTTTTTTATACTTTTACTTACTTCATGTGAGTATTTTTCGACTAGTTCTTCTACGTCAAAAAGTAATTTGGAAGTTTCTAATTCTATCATTGATTTTACCAAAGTAGATACGTACCCTATATTTCCGGAATGTGAAAATTACGCTGAAAATGATAATCAAAAAACGTGTTTTTACAAAACGTTGCCCCAAAAATTGACTGAATCTTTGGGACAAGAAGATATTAAGGTCAAAAAAGCAATAAACGATACAGCATGGATAGATATTCTGATTGATAATACAGGCAGGGCAAGTTTGGTAAATGTAAATTCTACGGCTGCTATTGATGATCAGATTCCTGATTTTAAACAAATACTAGAACAAAGTATTGACCGTTTACCAACGATGAAACCTGCTGTTAAGCGTGGCATTTTTGTAAAATCGCAATATAGAATGGCGGTTGAGGTGAAGACGATTTAGGTTAGAACCTAATTGCTAATTTTTTCATCAACCGTAATACTTCTACATACAACCATATCAATGTAACCAATAAGCCCCAAGTAGCCACCCATTCGTAATATTTTGGTGCTTTGTAGAGCTTTCTGTCTATAAAATCGAAATCGAGCATTAAGGAGAATGATGCAACCATTGCGGCAATAATATTAAACCCAATGGCAAAATAGGAAGTTCCCCAAATATAAGGTGTGGCAATACCAAAGAAATTTAATATCCAACTGATAACATAAATGCTCATTATGGTTATGATGGATGTAATTATAACACTTCTAAACCGTTTGGTAACCACAACAATTCTTGCTTTATAAAGCAAAAGCATAATAAAAAAAGTAAGAATAGTGACACTAACTGCACGCATAGGCATGCCTTCAAAACGAATTTCAGCATACGCAGAAATACCGCCCAAAAACAACCCTTTTGATAAGGCGTAAAGTGGAGTTGTAATGGGCGACCATTTCTTTTTATAAGAAGTTATAATACTAAATACAACCGCTGCTGCTAATCCTCCATAGGTGTAATATTGTACATCTTGCCCTTTGTTAACTAAATCCCATACATACCACGTTGTTACCCCAACTAGCATTATGGAAAATAGCGACTTTATAAAAATGCCGTTTAAGGTCATTTTTGAAGCCGAACTTCGACCGTATTTCCAGATATAGCGGCTAAAAACGGGATTTGAAGTGTTGTAGTTTAGGTTTGCCATTGGTTATTTTTTAAAGCTTCTTCCTTTCCATCGAAATCCTTTGTTGAAAGAAAGAGCAATCACAAACATACTAAAAAATGGGTAGCATAAACTACTCAGCAAATACAATGGAACATTAAAAGGTTGTTTAAAAAGGAAGAACACTTTTAATAACAGGGAAAGGTCTAAAACCAATTTAACCATAAATAGGAGGAGTAGATGTTGCCATAAAACTAGCTTGGCCAAAACCATAAATACTGTCAAAACCAATAAAAAATTAATTATAAAAACTATAACTCCTACCAATTTGGTAAAAGTAGTCTTGACCGATGATGTTTTTGCCGCCCAACGTACACGTTGTGAAATTAAAGATTTGAGTGTAGGTTGAGGTTTCGTATAAACGAGAGCATCTTTAGACTTTAAAAACTGAACACCATTAGGAAATTTGTTTTTTATTTTTTCCATTAAAAAAATATCATCACCACTGGCAATGTGTGCATTGCCTTCAAAACCGTTTACTTCAAAATATACCGATTTTTGATAACAAAGATTGGCTCCGTTGCATAAAAAGGGTTTGTTAAGACCAAATCCTCCAATAGTTGCTGCTTGCAGACTTAAGAAATCAAACAATTGAAATTGTTCTAAAAATGAGTTTCCAACTATATAAGTTACTGGTGTAGCCACTAATTTAGGTTGATGGGTTTGTATAAAAGCATCAAAAGTTTGTAGCCAATTTTTTGGTACAATGCAATCGGCATCGGTAGTGATAATCCAGTCAAATTGTGCTTTATTTATGGCAGTTTCAATAGCATCTTTTTTGGGAGAAGTAGACTCTCTTAAGTTTTCTAAAATGAGAATGGGTAAATTGGGGTATCTGGTTTTAGACAGCTCGATGATTTTTATTGAATCATCATCAGAATCATCATCAATCATCAAAATTTCAAAAAGTTCTTTAGGGTAATTGAGTAATGAAAGACTATTAAGTAGTTCAGTCAGATTATTTTCTTCATTCCGAAAGGGAATAATAATCGAAAATTTAGTTTTGGGGATTTCAACAGATGGTGTAAATTCCTTTACCTTATTAAATCCGATACCCAGAGTGATTATTAACACTCCATAACACAATACTATGATAATTGAAGGCAGTATCATCTTTGTTGAGCGGTGTTAAAATTTAATACAAAGTAGCTGCCAATAACTGCTGGTATTCCAAAATTTAATATCCACATTAATAAGGAAATAGTTACAATTACCAATTCATTTACACCAATTAGACTAAATACCCAAATGGCAACAGAGCCTTTTACCAGCCAATCTAGCAGTGCTAAACTAGGCACAATTGAAGCTAGAAAATACATAGATGTAATTAAGCTCATACAAGTTAAATAATCAACGTTAACCCCGAAAATAGTGAGTAAAAAATAAAACTGATGCGAGAAAATAATATACCTAACTAATGAGAACAATATAATTTTTAGATGTAAATCTACTGGCATATTTTTTATGAAATCAGTTATTTTATCAATATAAAAACCTCTGATTTTTTTTGACCCTTTGAGGCTTCCACCAATTAAAAATAGTACAACTAATACTAAAATATAACCTATTTTCCTAAACCGATGAAAATCAATGTCAACATCAAAATGGGTTACCACATAAACCAATCCGATTAACCCTAAAACTACTGTAACTGACATTTGACTTATGTTTCCAAGCAGATTGAGCAATAGTATTTTTCGCCTATTCCCTTTTTTAAAATAAAAAGCTTTTGCACCGTATTCGCCAATTCGGTTGGGGGTAAATAAGGATGCAGTTAATGAACCTAAACTTTGTCGAAAAGCATCATATAAGGATATTTTTTTGATGCTTAAAACCAATGTTTTCCATTTTAAAATTTCAAATAACCAATTACAGATTGTTAAAATCAATAATAATAAGATGGATTTATAGCTTGTAAAGACACTTTGTTCAAGTTGATTGGTAAAATCTTGAATACTAAGCTGATCATTATGAATGGTTTTGTTGTAGATAAAATAAAACGCCCCGACCACAATGGCCAATTTTATCAGAAAAAAGAAGAAATGTTTGGTTTTATTTGGCAACGAATTGTATTTTAGTGCAAAGTAAAACTAATATTTGAAAATTGAAATACAAATAGAATGAAACGATTACTTATTTTCTTTACCTTTTTTATTTTAATGGTTAGTTGTAGAACACAAGAACAAACGAGTGCTTTTAAAGTAATGGCATGGAATATTTTGCACGGAGCTAATGATATTGAAAACGGACCTCAAAACGCCATAAAAATTATTAAAGAAATAAATCCTGATATTATTGTAATGGTAGAGACCTATGGTTCTGGTAAAATGATAGCTGACTCTTTAGGATATAACTTTCATTTGATTGCCCCAGAAGGAACAGCTTTAGATGATAAAAGTGTGAATCTGTCTATTTTTTCTAAGTTTCCTTTTGGAGAAAGGATTGATACCGAATTTCCTTTTTACCTCGGTGGTAGAGAAGTTATTATTAACAATCAAAAAATGAATGTTTTTTCTAATTGGTTTCATTATTTACCTTGGAATAATGAACCTGAAAAAATGGGTAAGACCGCAGAAGAATTATTGGAATGGGAGCGAACAGAGACTAGGTATAATATGATTCAGAAAGTGCTGCCAACAATCAAGAAATATGCTTCGCAAGCTGATTCTATTCCGATGATTTTTGGGGGAGATATGAATACGCCATCACATTTAGATTGGGGCAAGGAAACCGCGACAATCCATAATAATCTAGTTGTGCCGTGGTATGCCACTAAGGTGCTAGAAGAAATAGGCTTGATAGATTCTTATCGCGAAGTAAACCCCGACCCTATTTCACATCCTGGGATTACTTGGGATGGTAAAGGTAAAAGGGATGAACACAGAATAGATTATATTTTTTATAAAAGTCCAAAATTAAAAGCTGTAAAATCGGAATCGTACAATGCTTTTCTTGATGAACCTTTGATTATTAACGGTAAAGAAATTATGTATCCTTCCGATCATGGTATAGTGGTGACTACTTTTGAACTTCGACATTAGATGCCTTGGCAACGTAGAATTGTTTAGTTTTGTAAACATAGTTAAAGAGAGAACTTGAATTCAGAAAAAATAATATTAGGCATTGATCCCGGAACCACCGTTATGGGTTTTGGGTTAATAAAAGTGGTGAACAAACAAATGCAGTTTATGCAATTGAACGAATTGCAACTCAAAAAATACTCCAATCACTACGTTAAACTCAAACTTATTTTTGAACGTACAATAGAATTAATTGACAATTATCACCCTGACGAAATTGCCATTGAGGCCCCTTTTTTTGGTAAAAATGTGCAGAGTATGTTAAAGCTGGGTCGTGCACAGGGTGTAGCTATGGCCGCGGGTCTCTCAAGGCAAATACCCATTACGGAATATTCCCCCAAAAAAATAAAAATGGCAATTACTGGAAACGGAAATGCCAGTAAAGAACAGGTTGCCAAAATGCTACAAAGTACATTGAGTTTAAAAGAACTACCAAAAAACTTGGATTCCACCGATGGTTTAGCAGCTGCCGTTTGTCATTTTTATAATGATGGAAAGGTTGTGGGAGATAAAAGTTATTCGGGCTGGTCTAGTTTTGTAAAGAATAATGAGAAAAGGGTAGGGAAATAAATATGATTACGAGAAAAGAACCAACATATTGCAAAAACTGCCAAAGTAATTTGATTGCTAACTATTGTAGTAAATGTGGTCAAAGAGCATCCGTACATAAAGTTACATTTAAAGAGACGCTTCAAGATTTTATCGATGTTGTTTTTTCAGTAAATTCACCTTTACTTCTTACGCTTAAATTATTAGTGGTAAACCCAGGAAAGCTATTTAGGGAGTATCTAAATGGAAAAAGAAAAACGTATTATAAACCAGTTCCATTTTTTATCTTAGTAACACTGATTTTTGTACTTGTAAAGTCACTATTGAATTACGATCCAATGCAGAATATGGTCGAAGCTGGAGGCATAGGAGTGAGTCAAAACTTAATTACTAATGCTGGAGTTTTTATGGCAAAAAACGTAAATAATATCATTTTTACTTTTGTTTTCACATTTGCTGTTGCTGTTAAATTATTATTTTTTAAAAGGTATACATTTGCTGAATATATTGCAATTTCATTTTATGTTATTGGTTTTTATATTGTAATAACGACTGTATTAATGTTTGGTTTACAATATGTAGGTGCACAATATAGAATGGTGCCATTTATAGTTATGCTTTTTTATATGATTTATGCATTGCTATCCTTTTTTCAAAGGATAAGTTTTTTAAATATTATTAAGATCATTTTTATATATTTTATCTCAGTGATATTTTATATGATAATAGGGTACGGACTTTCATTTTTAATAGTTTGGTTAAAAACTAGTTAATGTCTAGTATTTATCTCCATATTCCCTTCTGCAAACAAGCTTGCCATTATTGTGACTTTCACTTTTCTACTTCGTTAAAACGAAAAGAAGAAATGGTACAAGCCTTAGCAACCGAATTGGTGTTGCGTAAAAATGAACTTAATGAAGAGGTTGAAACCATTTACTTCGGCGGCGGTACACCTTCCTTATTGACTGCTGAGGAGTTGCAAATTTTATTAACTGCGATTTATGAAAATTACGAAGTAATTGAAAAACCTGAAATTACCTTGGAGGCTAACCCTGACGATTTAACCATTGGAAAAATTGAGGAACTGGCATCTTCCCAAATCAACCGATTAAGTATCGGAATCCAATCGTTTTTTGATGAAGATTTGCGAATTATGAACCGTTCACATAATGCAACACAAGCTAAAAAATGCTTAGAAGAAGCTACAAAATACTTTAACAATATTACAGTTGATTTGATTTATGGCATTCCAAACATGTCAAATAAACGTTGGAAAGAAAACTTGAAAACTGTTTTTGATTTCGGTATCAACCATATTTCAAGCTACGCCTTAACGGTGGAACCAAAAACGGCATTGGAAAGTTTTATCCACCAAGGAAAATATCCCGACGTATCTGAAGAACTGGCATTGGAGCATTTTAATATTTTGGTTGCTGAAACCGAAAAACAAGGGTTTGTGCATTACGAAATTTCCAATTTTGGCAAGCCCAATTATTTTTCAAAACACAATACGGCCTACTGGTTTGGTAAATCGTATTTGGGTATTGGGCCTTCGGCACATTCCTTTAACGGGAAAGAACGGAGTTGGAACGTTTCCAATAATGTAAAGTACCTAAAGGCAATTCAACAGCATAAAATCCCTAGAGAAATAGAAGAATTATCGATAGACAATCGGTTCAACGAGGCCATAATGACCGGTCTGAGAACCATTTGGGGCGTAGATTTACAAAAAATAGAAAATGAATTTGGTAAAAACTATAAGAGCGATTTACTAAAAAAAGCTCAAAAATTTGTCGAACAAAATTTGTTGCAGGTAACAAATAAAGAGAAACTAAAAACGACTAAAAAAGGTAAATTTTTGGCAGATGGTCTAGCTAGTGAACTTTTTATAATTGATTAGGGTAAACCTTTGCGAAAATCTTTGCTTCCTTTGCGTGAAACTTTATTTAATCCTTATATTTGGAATTATAATAAATGACGCAAAAGAATATGCTCACAACAATACAATACGGATCACAAAAATTAAAGATAAACTTATCCGAACCTTTAGATATTTCAATACCTCTGCCCTTAACACGAGACAATGTAGGAGTACTGGCCTGGAATCAAAAAAGCCCACGGTTAAAAAAAATGAGAAGTATCAAAAAAAAGCATTCTTCAAATTTTAATTCCATTTATTTTAAGCCGCATGCCCATGGTACGCATACTGAATGTGTTGGTCATATAACCAAAGAATTTATTTCTCTCAATCAGTCTTTAAAACAGTTTTTCTTTTTGGCAGAAGTAGTTACCGTTGCTCCGGAGAAAATTGATGGCGATTTTGTTATATCTAAAAAACAAATACAGTTTGTGTTAGGCAATAAAAAACGTGAGGCCATAATTATACGCACTATGCCAAATACTAGCGACAAATTAAAGCGAAACTACTCCAAGACCAATCCACCTTATTTGTTGGAAGAAGCTGTGGAGCATTTAAAGAATAAGGGCATAGAACACTTGTTAATCGACCTACCATCAGTAGATAAAGAAAAAGATGGTGGTAAATTATTAGCTCATAATGCTTTTTGGAATACCAATGGTAGGGTAAGAAAAAGTGCAACCATAACTGAGTTTATTTTTGTACCCAATAGTATCAAAGACGGGAAGTATTTTTTAAACCTACAAATTGCCCCATTTGAAAATAACGCCTCACCTAGTAAGCCCATTTTATATGAGGTTTTAAATTAAAAAATGATGATGAAGAATATTCTTAAATTTGAAGAGATAGTATTGTTTGCTCTTTCTATTTACTTGTTTTCATTGTTAAATTTTGATTGGTGGTGGTATTTATTGCTGTTTTTCTTGCCGGATGTTGGCTTTGTAGGTTATGCTATTAACTCTAAAATTGGAGCATTAACGTATAATATATTGCATCATAAAGGGATTATGATATTGTTGTACTTAGTGGGAATTTATTTGCAAAGTGAAGTTTTGCAAATGATCGGGATTGTATTTTTTGGACATTCCGCTTTTGACAGGGTATTTGGTTACGGACTTAAATTCAATGATAGTTTTAACAATACCCATTTGGGTAAAATAGGAAAAAGGGAATGATGAACATAGAAGAATTTCGCGAATATTGTTTAAGAAAAAAAGGGGTTACCGAAAGTTTTCCTTTTGATGAACATACACTTGTTTTTAAAGTGCTTGGTAAAATGTTTGCCTTAACAGGATTAACAAGAAAACCCACACAAGTAAATTTAAAATGCGACCCCGAAAGAGCCATTGCACTTCGCGAAGAGTATGATGGTATTATCATTCCCGGTTACCACATGAGCAAAAAACTCTGGAACACTATAATTTTTGATAACCGATTGCCAAAATCCTTGCTCCCAGAACTTATTGATCATTCTTATGATTTGGTTGTCGCCAAATTGCCCAAAAAATTAAGAGAAACGCTTTGAAAGAGATGAAAATGATAATTTAGAGTGTCATTCCGAGGCACGAGGAATCTGTTGAATTCGTCGTTGTAAATTTGAGATTCTTCACTTCGCTTAAAATGGTGATAATGTTCAAACACTCATATGCTTCGTTCTGAATGACAACAAAATTATTAACCTAATACAAATAACAATTAATTACAACAATGAGTATATTAAAAAACCTAGAAGAAAGAAGTAATTCTACTTGCGAAATGTGCAAAGCAACGGAAAATCTATCCGTTTATAAGTTGCCACCGGCACTTAACGAAACGATTGATGAAGCCGTATTGGTTTGCAATACCTGCTTGGAACAAATTGAAGATGCCGACAATATGGACGCCAACCATTGGCGATGCTTAAATGATAGTATGTGGAGCGAACATCGACCTGTACAAATTCTTTCTTGGCGGATGTTACAACGCTTACGCTCTGAAGGTTGGCCGCAAGATTTGCTGGATATGATGTATTTAGATGATGAAGCCTTGGCTTTTGCAAGGCAGACTGGCGAACATTTGGATACACAAGATGCTATAGTGCATAGGGATAGTAATGGTGCAATTCTTGAGGTTGGTGATTCCGTTGTACTGATTAAGGATCTAAAAGTAAAAGGTTCTAGTATGGTTGCCAAACAAGGTACGGCCGTCAGACGAATATCTTTAGACCATGAAAATGCCGAATATATAGAAGGCAAGGTTGATGGGCAGCAGATTGTAATTATTACAAAATTTGTAAAGAAATTATAGATTAATCTTGGGATAAAGCTCCTCCCCTTATTTCAAGGGGAGGTATCCAGTTACATAGTTTATAGCTTGTAAAAAAGATAAAGGACGGAGGGGTTATTCTTCAACCGTAATAGGCTTCTTAGAGAGTTTCACTATAGGCTTACTAGAACCATGCCCTAACACTTGAATATTAATGCTCTTGTTTTTCTTAGTAATTTCAATCGCCTTATCTGATGTTATTTTTTTACCCTCATAATAAAATAATGCTCCTTTTTTTGCCATCTGAATCATATGATCTGTTGTGTCTTCAGGAATAGGAGGTGGCGGTGGAGGAGTTGGTAAAACCCCTTCTTTTTCTGCTAATGTTGAATACGCTTTATGAAGTTCCATTACATTTTTGTATTGATTTTCTATGTTGTCCAACCCTTTTTTGTCAGTTCTATATTTTCTCACAGCTTTAGCATATAGTTCAGTTTCTTTAGAAAAGTTTTTAAAAGCTTTTTGCAATTTTTTTGAACCTTTTTCTATCGTTTTCTGGCTAGGGGCTGGTGGCGGAGGTGGTGGTAACTCATATCCTTCGGAAACCTTTTCTCCAATCTTTACTGGTGGAGGCGGAGGCGGAAAATTAGGAAATGGCTCGGCATTCTGTTTTTGCTTTTTAGTCATTAGGTTATAAATATAACTTAGACGATTTACGTCAGTTACTTTAACAACCATATTGTTTTTTGACATACTATTATAGTGTTTTGCTAACTTATTATATTCAGCAACTTGCTCTTTTGTAGCTTTGTCTTGGTTTTTTATTGGCGGCGGCGGACAATTCGGAAAAGGCTCAGCATTTCCTTTTTGTTGTACCGTCATTTTATTAAAAATAGACTCCAAACGGTTTAAGTCTTTTAATTGAACTACACGTTTGTCCTCGGGTTGTGCATTGTATTTTTTTGCCAATTTGTTGTATTCTTCTAGTTCTTGTGGATTGGCTTCTTTCTGTTGAAAGCCATCTGAGCTTAACTTATTAAACTTTTTATTTATTTTTTCAATTGATCTGTAATTTATTATTCTTTCACCACCATAAGTCATTATTTGTTTTCCAAGTTCTTTCTGGTCAAAATATTTGTGTGTATAAAAAGTACACCAAAAAGGTTGAGGATATTTTTTAGACCTACCCGTTTTTGTAATTGTCATTGGGCCAGATACATATGCTATCTCGCTTAATTGGTATTTGTCTAATTCGGAATTTGGTACGCTCTTGTTGTCAATCCAGATAGCATATAAATTGGATTTTTTATATTCATTAATATCTTTCTGTGTTGGTGCTTTTTTTCGTTTGGGTTCTGGTATATATGATAGCATTGGAAACATTTTTTTCTCCTTTTCTGATAATTCCTCATAAAGTTTCTCCATTAAAAGCCCTTCTCCAATTATAGTGTCTTTATATTGAATTCCTTTACTGTAAGAAAGAAGTCTCGCTCCAGCATAGTAGGTGTCTTGAGTAGGTTTGCCTTTATAGGTAGGTTTCGGATATAACCTATTTTGTTTTATAACATTTTGTGCCCCGTTGATATTCACTTTCTTGATTCCATAGTCCCTCAAAATGATTTTTAAATCTGTAATGGAAGCCATTTTTGTGTTTATATCAGTATGGATGTTCGCAGTAATATTTTCTTTGTCCCGAATTGTAATATCAGGATTTATTTCATTGAACCTTTTCTTTAAGTTTTCTATACTTGTCTGAATATTATTTACTAAATAATTGCCATTTTTATTAATTAATATCTCAATATTATTTATTGTTAAATTTGTATTAATCGATTGAGCTGCTGTCTCTTTACGTTTTTCTACTTCAACAATCTTTTGCTCGCTAAAACTATATATCAACACCGCAACCAACGGCAACAGAATCAAACTTTTAATCCAAACTGCTTTTTTTGATGTTCTTGTTTTCATAATGGTAAATCTTTTTTTAATGGATGAATAATTTAATGCATTGGCTAATGCAGGTTCGGTTGGACTCGTTGAAAAAGTCAATAGTATTTCTTGATAAGCTGTAAGCGGAACACCTTTGTTTAACACAGCTCTATCTGCTAAAAATTCGTGATTCAGTTTTACATCTTTCTTTATAAAGTAGAGCAGTGGGTTAAACCAAAATACCACTTGTAGCAACTCAATTAAAATCACATCTAAGCTGTGTTTTTGTTTGGCATGGGTTTCTTCATGCCAAAACACTTCTTGTGGAATTTGATGTTGTATATACCTATGTTTGTTTAAAAATATATAGCTAAAAAAGGTGTGTGGGGTCGTCAGGTTTTGTAATAAAACATGAGTAAATTGGTTTACTTTTTGTTTAGTATTTCTTCTAACTTTTAAACCAATTTGCAAAAGGTTAATTAAGAATTTCAACCCAAATAGTACTACTCCAAATCCATAAACCGTCCATAATATGATGGGCCAATAATTTATTGTCGCTAATTCAGTTGTTGTTTGTTGGTCAATAGGAATTTCAGATACCATATAGGGAATAAATTCAATAGACTCAACTTCTACAACTGTGGTAAAAGTGATTAATGGAATTGTGAAAGCTAATAGCAAACCGCACAATAAATAAATTCGTTTAAAAATATGGATGGGTTCTTTTTCCAATAGTAGTTTGTAAAACAAATAAAATATTGTCAAAATAATCCCTGATTTTAATAGATATGCTGCCATGATTATTTTTCTTTAATTTGTTTGTCAATTAGTTTTTTCAAATCTTCTAATTCTTCTTTAGTCAGATTGGTTTCTTCAGTAAAAAATGAAGCAAACTGAGAGGCGGAATCATTAAAAAAGGTTTTAATTAATCCGTTTACGTGTTTAGAGAAGTAGTCTTTCTTCTTTACTATAGGGTAATATTCTCTTGCATTTCCATACAATTTATACGCCACAAAACCTTTGCCTATCATTCGCTTTAGCAAAGTGGCAATTGTTGTGGTCGCAGGTTTTGGCTCGGGATAAATCTCCAACAAGTCTTTCATAAAAGCTTTTTCAAGCTTCCATAAATATTGCATTAATTGTTCTTCGGTTTTTGACAGGGACATTGCTCTACGTTTTTAGAATTAACTCTACAAATGTAGAATAAAAAATTGAATAGACAAACTATTTCGAAATAATTTTGAATTTTATTTCTTAAATTGATTACATAACTTGTCCATTCGAGTGTCCCGAGTAGTTGAGAGAGAACTAAATATATTGAAGTTAAAGGTTAGTTTTCCTTTTATAGTTTGACGGGCTACACTTTTTCACTGTTTTAAATTGCCGATTAAAATTTGAGATATTTTTATACCCAGATTCAAAAGCAATTTCGGAAATGCTGTAATTGTTTTCTGACAATAATAGTTTACTGGCGTGTTCTATTCTCAATTCGGATAAAAATTGAAAATAGGTTTTATTAGTCCGCTTTTTAAAATATTTGCAAAAAGCATTTTTGGTCATATTGGCAATTTCGGCAACGTCTTCAAGGTAAATTTCTCTTCTATAATTACTCATAGTAAAGCCAAAAACATTTCGCATTCTATTTCCTTCATTATCAGAAAATTGTTTTTCGTAAATAAAAGATGACAGACTTTTGTATCGGCAAGTAGCTGCTATTTTTAATAACTCAATTAAAATCAAAAATCTATTTAGCTTGTTGGCCTTCTTTAACTTTAAAAATAATTTTTTTGCCTTTTTTTGTTGTGTTATCATTTTAAAGCCATGTGTTGCTCTCTTAAAAAAAGGCTGTAAAGCTCGCATTTCTTCCAATTCAAAAAAATGATTTCCAAATGAGCTTTTAGTGAAGAAAAGACTCAACATTACCGACTTGTTATTGGTATTTGTATCACTTTTAAAAATATGAGGTAAGTTTCCGCCAATAACTAAAATAGTATTTGGTTTATAATAATTAATGGTATCTCCAACAATTAAGGTACCTTCTCCTTCAAAAATAAGGCTAATTTGAATTTCTTCGTGTTGATGTAATTTATCATAAAAGGAATTACCTATATCCTCTTGATAAACCAGGGCATCATATTCTGGTTTTGGAATTTTAAATGGAAGTACTTTCATTCTTGCATTAATTATTCAAATGTATTATAAATAATTGTAAAATGGATAATATAGTATTATTATTGGATAAAACGAGGCTAGAAAGACTTAATTATTGAATCTAATTTTACACCAAATTAAAAACTAGAAAAATGAATATAACATGGAAAGGTGTAATGCCAGCAGTAACAACACAATTTAACTCAAATGATGAGTTAGATTTAGAAATGTTTAAAGTGAATATTCAAGCACAGTTAGATGCTGGAGTACATGGTATTGTTCTTGGGGGAACACTAGGAGAAGCAAGCACACTATCTGAAGAAGAAGGAAGAATTTTGACCAAAGAAACTGTTACGTATGTTAATGGTAGGGTGCCCGTTTTAATGAATATTGCGGAACAAACTACCAAAGGGGCAATTGCTTTAGCTAAAAATGCTGAAGAAGATGGAGCAAGTGGTTTGATGATGTTACCACCTATGCGATATAAAGCAAGTGATGCAGAAATTGTGCACTATTTTAAAACAGTTGCAGATAGTACATCACTGCCAATTATGATTTATAATAATCCAATAGACTACAAGCTATTGGTAACTTTAGATATGTTTCAAGAACTTTTGGATGTTTGCCCAAATATACAAGCAGTAAAAGAATCTACAAGAGACACAACAAATATTACGAGAATTAAAAATAGATTTGGTAACAGATTAGCAATTATGACTGGTGTTGATACCTTGGCTTTAGAGAGTTTAGTTTTAGGTGCCGATGGTTGGGTTGCAGGTTTAGTAGATGCTTTTCCAGCAGAAACAGTTGCAATTTATGAACTAGTAAAAGCAGGAAGAGTACAAGAGGCAATTACTATTTATAGATGGTTTATGCCTTTATTAGAATTAGATATTCATCCTAAATTAGTACAATACATCAAGATGGCATCAGTACATACTGGTATTGGAAACGAGTATGTAAGGGCTCCAAGATTAATTTTAAAGGGTGAAGAGCGTAAAAGAATAGAAAAAGTTATTACTGATGCGTTAGCTGTAAGACCAACTTTACCTGAATATAAAAATTTATCAGTTCTAGCATAATTATGTAACTTTATACATAATTATTTTAATTAAAATAAAACATTGCCATGCTAAAAAGCGAGGCAATGTTTTGTAATAAATAATACATTTTAATAAAAAATATATTAATGATTACTGGAAAAAACTACATAGGCAACACATTGTCAGCCAAAGGGTCAAAAACGTATAAAACGATTAATCCATTATTGAATACCGAAAATGATTCCGTTTTTACAGAAGCAACATCAGAAGAAATTGATGCAGCAGTTGATTTGGCTACAAAAGCTTTTGGAACTTTCAGAAGTGTATCTGGAGCTAAAAAAGTAGCATTTTTAAATGCCATTGCCGATGAAATTTTAGCGTTAGACAATGAATTGATTCAAACCTATTGTTCTGAAACAGGTTTACCTGAGGGGCGTGCCAAAGGAGAACGGGGCAGAACTGTTGGACAATTACGTTCATTTGCTGAGTTGGTAAAAGAAGGTTCGTGGGTAGAAGCAACTATCGATACTGCTAAACCTAATAGAGAACCAATGCCAAAATCAGATATTAGAAAAATGATGGTTCCGCTTGGGCCTGTAGTGGTTTTTGGAGCGAGTAATTTTCCATTAGCTTATTCTACAGCTGGTGGTGATACGGCAGCAGCTTTGGCCGCTGGTTGTCCTGTTATTGTGAAATCGCACCCAATGCATGCAGGCACGGGTGAGTTGGTGGCTTCGGCAATACTAAATGCAGTTGAAAAAACAGGTATGCCTAATGGTGTGTTTTCAAATTTGAATAGTAGTGGTATTGAAGTAGGTGTGCAGTTGGTAAAACATCCTGGCGTAAAAGCAGTAGGTTTTACAGGAAGTATTAAAGGTGGACGAGCCTTGTTTGATATTGCATCGCAACGTGATGAACCTATTCCTGTTTTTGCCGAAATGGGCAGTGTAAATCCAGTAGTGATGTTACCAAAAGCGTTAAAAAATAGAGCAGAAGCCTTAGCAAAAACCTATGCAAGTTCTGTTACATTGGGTACAGGTCAGTTTTGTACCAATCCAGGATTAATATTTGGAATTAAGAGTCAAGAGCTAACTGACTTTACTAATCAATTATCGCAAGAAATCGTAAAAATTGAACCTTCTGTAATGTTACACCCTAATATTGTTGGTGCTTATGAAAAAAATAAAGAAAGAGCGTTAGCACAATCTGGTCTAAAAGTAACGGCAGATTTTGATTCCGACATAAAACCAAATTATGCAAGACAAGCCATAACTACTGTTGAAGGCAAAACCTTTTTAGAAAACACAACATTGCATCAAGAGGTGTTTGGGCCATTTTCAATGGTAGTGCAATGTGAAGATGCTGAACAATTAGAAACTATAATTTCAAAATTAGAAGGGCAACTGACCGGAACTGTAATTTCTGACAACGATGAGATTAATAATTACGCTGGAGTAGTAGATGCTCTACAAAATAGAGTTGGTAGGATTATCTTTAACGGTGTACCAACTGGTGTTGAGGTTTGTCCGTCAATGAACCACGGAGGGCCATATCCAGCATCAACTGATAGTAGATTTACGGCAGTAGGAATTCATTCGATTAAAAGATGGATAAGGCCTTTTAGTTATCAAGATTGGCCGCAAGAATTATTGCCTGATGAGTTAAAAGATGATAACCCGCTGAATATAACAAGACTTGTTAACGGTAAATTAGAGGTCTAAGAGTTTCCAGAATATGACAAAACTTATAAGTTTATCGCTTTTTTTCTCTTTACTTTTTATTGGTTGTAAAGAAGATAATTCCACTATAAATAATGCATCAGTTCAACTTGACCAAATTATTACTGCATATCAGGAATATAAAGGGTATGATGATAATGAATTTCCACTGGGGCTATTTACAAAGGAACACTATCAAGCTGAAGCTAATTTTGCTAAAGAAAAATTAAAAGTATTAAATAAAATTAAGAGTGAAAATTTATCGGAAACTAAAAAAATATCTTTAAGCCTTTTAAAATTTCAGTTGCAAGAAACTATTGATTTCAATGCTTTTGAGCATTATCTAAATCCATTACTTTCCGATGCTGGGTTTCACGTAAGTTTACCGTATATGGTGCGTCCGTTGAATACCTATGATGATGCAAAGAACTATTTGAAAAAACTCAATGCTCTGCCTGTTTTTGTAGATCAACACCTAGATTTGTTGCAATTAGGTATAGAAAAAGGAATTACACAGCCCAAAGTTATTTTTAAAGGTTATGAATCATCTTACGATACTCATATTACAGATAGTTTTGAAGACAACTTTTTTTATTCGCCTTTTAAGAATTTGCCATCTATGTTGAGTAATCCTCAAAGGGATTCTGTTTTAAACGCTGCAAAAAAAGTGGTAGAAACCAAAGTAATTCCTCAGTTTAAAAGGATAAAAGCCTTTTTTGAAAACGAGTATTTTCCCAAAGCAAGGAAAAGTATCGGTGTATCCGAAATACTTAACGGTAAAGAATTTTATCAAAACAGGATAAATTATTACACCACAAGTATGCAATATACGGCTGATGATATACATCAAATAGGATTGAAAGAAGTAGCCAGAATTAAGGCTGAAATGGAAAAAATTATAGCCGACCTAGACTTTAAAGGTAGCTTTTCCGACTTCTTTAATTTTTTAAGAACAGACGAGCAATTTTACGCAAAAACACCAAAAGAACTGCTAATGATTGCCAGAGATATGGCGAAAAGAGCAGATGCTCAATTGCCGAAATTCTTTAAAACATTACCCAGGAAACCTTATGGTGTTGCACCTGTTCCAGATGCCATTGCCCCCAAATATACTGGCGGAAGATATATAGGTACTTCAAAAAATAGTACAGAACCCGGTTATTATTGGGTAAACACTTACGATTTAAAAAGCAGAACACTTTATACGTTACCTTCATTAACCGTTCATGAAGCTGTTCCTGGGCACCATCTACAAGGGAGTTTGAATAATGAGTTGGGAGATAGTATTCCTCAATTTAGAAAAAATTTATATTTATCAGCCTACGGAGAAGGTTGGGGATTATATTCTGAATTTTTAGCAGATGAAATGGGTATGTACACCACGCCTTATGAAAAATTTGGTCAACTTACTTACGAAATGTGGCGTGCTTGCCGATTGGTTGTTGATACTGGAATACACGCTAAAGGATGGTCTCGTGAGCAAGTGGTTGATTTTATGTCTTCAAATACAGCCTTGTCGCTGCACGAAATCAATACAGAAACAGACAGGTATATCTCATGGCCAGGTCAGGCATTATCCTATAAAATAGGTGAATTAAAAATTAGAGAACTGCGTAATAAAGTAGAAAAAGAGTTGGGCAACAAGTTTGATATTCGCGAATTTCATGAAATAATTTTAGAGCAAGGCACGGTAACCTTGCCTATTTTAGAAGATAGAATTAACGCGTATATAAAGCGTAAGAAAAATGAGTAAGCATATTTTTAAGTGCATTGACGCTCATACTTGCGGTAATCCGGTTCGTGTCATTGCGGAAGGTGGTCCAGATCTCATTGGTACGAATATGAGTGAAAAACGCCAACATTTCCTTAAAGAATATGATTGGATTAGACGTGGATTAATGTTCGAACCTCGCGGTCATGACATGATGAGCGGGAGTATTTTGTTTCTACCACATAATCCAGAAAACGATTTTGCTATTCTGTTTATTGAAACTTCCGGTTGTTTGCCCATGTGTGGTCATGGAACAATTGGTACTATTACCATAGCTATTGAAGAGAAATTGGTGACTCCAAAAGTTCCGGGAAAGATAAAAATGGAAACTCCAGCAGGTTTGGTTGAAATTGAATATCAGCAAACAGGAAACAAAGTAGATTGGGTAAAATTAACCAATGTGAAAAGTTATTTAGCAGCTCAAGATCTAACAATAGATTGTCCAGAATTAGGTGAAATTATTTTTGATGTTTCTTATGGCGGAAATTATTATGCTATTGTAGATCTACAGAAAAACTTTTCTGGAGTTCATGATTTTACAGCTTCAAAAATTATTCAATATTCTCAAGTAGTTCGAAATAGAATTAATGAGAAATACCCAAATATGTTCATTCATCCAGAAAACAACACCATTAGGGATGTAACACATATGTTATGGACAGGAAACCCTATAGATTCAACTTCTTCTGGTAGAAACGCTGTGTTTTATGGCGATAAAGCCATAGATAGAAGTCCTTGCGGAACAGGAACTTCTGCTCGATTAGCACAATTGCATGCAAAAGAAAAGCTACAAGTTGGAGAACCATTTATTCACGAAAGTTTTATTGGTAGTAAATTTATCGGTCGTGTTGAAAAAGAAACTATTTTAGCTAATGGAATCAAAGCGATAGTGCCTAGCATACAAGGATGGGCAAAAGTGTACGGACATAATACTATTTCAATTGATGACGATGATCCTTATGCTTATGGGTTTCAGGTTATATAAACGATAATATTATTTAAATTGAAAAACTGTATCATTATTGGTGGTGGCATTATCGGCTTAAGTGCCGCTTATTATCTTCAAAGAGAAGGTTGCCAAGTAACCGTTATAGATCAAACCAATATGGATGGTGCAAAGGGCGGTGCGTCTTATGTTAATGCAGGATATTTAACACCTAGCCATATAATTACCTTGGCAGCACCTGGAATGATTTCAAAAGGTATTAAATACATGTTCAATAGTACCAGTCCTTTTTATATGAAACCGCGGTTGGATTTTGATTTTATAAAATGGACATGGGCATTCAAAAAATCGGCCACTAAAGTCAAGGTCGATCGTGCCATGACAGTAATACGGGACATCAATCTAATGAGCAGAGAGTTGTACGAAGAGCTTTTAAGTTCAAATGATTTAGGTAGTTTTCAACTCGACAAGAGAGGATTATTAATGCTATATAAAGACAATAGTGTGGGGGAATCCGAAATAAATATCGCGGAAAAAGCTCAGGCTTTAGGGTTAGATTCCAATATTTTGAATGCTGATGAACTGCAAAAAATAGAACCTAACATAAGCTCAGATGTAAAAGGAGCGGTACATTACCTATGCGATTATCATACGAGTCCAGTTCAGGTAATGAAAAACCTAAAAACTCATTTAAAAAATAGTGGTGTAGTATTTAAAAAGAAAGAAACCGTAATTGACTTTTCTTTAAAAAGCAATAAAATTAGTAAGGTAAAAACCGATAAAGGAAGCTATAAAGCAGATGAAATTATTTTGGCATCTGGCTCTTGGAGTGGTAAATTGGCTAAAAAATTAAAATTAAATTTACCAATGGAAGGAGGCAAAGGTTACCGTATTGATGTAGAAGAAGAAACAGGAATTCAATATCCTGCCATTCTAATGGAGAAGAAAGTGGCCATTACGCCCATGGTAGGCTTTACCCGATTTGCAGGTACTATGGAACTGTCGGGAATCAATCACAATATAAACAAAGCACGCGTCCATACAATTGCAAGCGGAGCGAAACAATATTATAAAAACCTAAAAATTCCCGCACATAATATAGAAAGTGCAAAGTGTGGTTTACGTCCT
This sequence comes from Aureibaculum sp. 2308TA14-22, assembly GCF_040538665.1. Lineage (NCBI taxonomy): Bacteria > Pseudomonadati > Bacteroidota > Flavobacteriia > Flavobacteriales > Flavobacteriaceae > Aureibaculum > Aureibaculum conchae. The sequence continues at coordinate 2,720,990 of NZ_JBEWXT010000001.1, read as the reverse complement.
GTTTCTCCAGATGGTTTACCTTATATAGGTAGAGCAAATTTGTATAAAAATTTGACCATTGCCGCTGGTCATGCTATGATGGGGTGGAGCTTGGGCCCTGCAACAGGTAAATTGGTTTCAGAAATTATTACCGATAAAAAAACTTCTATGGATATTAATTCTTTTAATCCTCAAAGGAAATTCTAAAAATCACACGTTTATCTTTTTCTTTTAAAGAATCTTTAGATTTCCTTTAGATTCATTCATTATGTTTATAAAATATTCGAGGTAGGAGTTCGTTTATATCTACATAAGAGATTTATTTTTTATTGATTATTAACCACTTAGGTGTTTTTAATAAAAAAAAGTTGGCTAATTAAGGGGAATTCTTACTTGATAATTGTTTTAAATATGAAAGCAATTAATTAATAAAATTGGAAATTATGTTTAAAGTTGGAGAAATAGTAGTTTGTGTAAATGCAAGAAGAAGATGGTATAGATTAGGTGGTTTAGAAAAAAACCAAATGTATACAGTTACCGGCTTTAACCCTTATGATGGCGGATTGATATTAAAAGAAGTAAAAAGTCCAAGAAGTGGTTATAACGCTTTTGCGGCCAATAGATTTAGAAAAGTAGATTATGCTTTTGCTACTAACATTTTAGAAGAAATGCAATCTCAACAACAACCAATACCTCAACCTGAAGTTGAGCCAGAATTACAACCTCAAAAATTTGAACTTTCTTCATTAAATTAATTATTTAGTATTAATTTAATTTTACCAATTAAAATAAAATTATTATCTTTCCATCGGGAAAAATTAAATAACTTATGTTTAAAATTGGTGAAATAGTTGTTTGTGTCGATGCTAGACGCAGATGGTATAAATTAGGGAATCTTAAAGAAAATGAAATGTACACCATTGTAGGGTTTAATCCTTATGACGATGGTTTAATTTTAAAGGAAACTAAATCTATTAGAAGCGGTTACAATGCCTATGCCAGAGATAGATTCAGAAAAGTAGATTATAATTTTGCTGAGCGAGTTCTAAATAAGCTTCAGGAAGAATATCAACAATCAAAACAGCCTTCTCATAAAACTAAAAGCTAAAGATAGTTTCTAAGTTTTTTGTTTAAATATTACAGGTACTCACAAGTTATCATTTGATAATTTACCCTTTTAAGGATTACTTTTCGTTGTTATCCGATAATATCGCTTTGCTTTTTATAAAATTTATCAGACTGTAGCTTTAACAAGTCTTTTGCTTTTTGTCTTTTGTAATTATAGATTTCCTCATCTTCGGCCACATCGTAATATACTTTTTCGTTTAATGTAGTATCAGTAGATAATAGGGAAGCCCTTTGGTTTTTTTGTTGTGCAACCCAAACACTTAGGGCATCTTCTTGTTCTTCATATTTTAGGTCATAAGCTCCTTTAGGGGCCATTACCTTTGCTAATACCGGAGCGGTTTCTATGGCAACGAACAGTAGAAAAATAAAAAACGAAGGAAACCATGCCAATTCGCCTAAAGCATTAATACGAGCCATTAACCCGTCAAATCCATCAATAATAGGTTGGCTTGTGCTAACTTGAAGGTCTTTTTTATTCCTTAATTGAGCTATAGTGGCTTCTTTTTCAGAAATTATTACGGCGTTATTTTCTTTAGTTTGTTGCAATTCTTGCAATAAGGCATCATGCTTCTCTCTTTTTTCTTTATAAACAGGACCTTTACCAAGTTTCATAGTTCCAGAAGTCCCTTCAGCTTCAGTAATATAGGTATCGTATAAATCATTTACTTCTTTTTCCTTATTGTCAACCTCGCCTTTTAAGGAATTAATCTCAGATTGTATTCTGCTAATTTCAGGCGTATATTGTTCTGCTATTTGATTTTGGTTTTGAAGTGTTAGTTCATTTTTTTGTTCTAATAATACTTGATTTATTTCTTTTTCAAATATTTTCATCTCTAAAGGTTTAGAGATAACTACGGCAATAATTATTGCTAAAATTATCCTTGGAGATGCTTGTAAAAGTTCTTGCCAAAAATTGTCACGCTTTTTAATTGTAGAAACAATAAAGCGGTCTAAGTTAAAAATAAGCAATCCCCAAACTAAGCCAAAAGCAATGGCGATATAAACATTATCAAAGACTGTATATAAAGCATAAGACCCTGCAATAAAAGCCATAACGGCGGTAAAAAAAACTGTTCCGCCAATGCCAGCATATTTTATTTGTTCAGATTTTGGGCTTTCGTTTAATAAGTCTGGATCTGCACCAGAACACATCCAAAAGAAGTTTTTTAGCATAATAAAGGGGTTAAATTGTTTAAACGATTTTAAAAAGGTAGCTATTGTTTAACATACTGATAATTATATGTTAAAATTTAAAGCATTAGTAGTAGATGGTAGGAGTTTGTTACATTAGGTTGTTCTATAATAAACTAAAAAACCTAAAATTATGGCAACGACTATAGAAATGAAAACTAAAAAAAGTAAATTCAACATGCATTTAACAAATCAATATAAAAGAATGATTTCAAATAAAAAGGAAAAAAGACAAGACAAAACATGGCCTTTGGATTTCAACCAATTTGTATCCAAAGAAAAAGTTTGTCCAGAATCTTGGGCGGTACTTTCTATGAACCATTAAAATCATTTATAATAAAACAACAAAGCCGATAAATTAATTTATCGGCTTTGTTGTTTTATTCACTGAAAGAAAACTCTTTAGGTGGTTCAGCATGTTTCAGATGCCTTACAAAATAGTCCCATCTTCTTCTGGTCATATAGTCCGTCATATCACCATAACCATGTCTTTTATTTGGGAACAAAATCATATCAAAATCTTTATTGGCTTTTATAAGTGCCTCAACAACTAATAATGTATTTGATGGTGGAACATTATCGTCCATTGTACCGTGCGTTATTAATAGTTTTCCTTTAAGGTTTTTTGCAAATAATTGATTTGCTTGGCTGTCATAATTAGTTGTGCCGTCGGCTTTACCTTCAATATTGCCCTCAACAAGTAATCCGTGCCATTTTTCGCCCCAATCGGCTTCATAATTTCTATTATCATGATTTCCAGCACCCGAAACGGCTACATCATAAAATTCAGGATATCTAAATAGAGCTCCAGTAGAGGCAAATCCACCACCAGAATGACCCCAAATACCGACGCGTTCTAAATCCATACCTTTATATCTTTCTGCCAACTGTTTAATGGTAGTTATGTTATCAGGTATGCCATTATCTCCCATATTTCCGTAATAAAAATCATGAAAAGATTTGGATCTAGCTGGTGTACCCATAGCATCAACGCTTACTACCACAAAACCCAATTCGGCCACTGCCTGATAATCTCTTCTTGCTGCTCTAAACGAATAATTACCTACACTTCCAGATTGCGGACCTGGATAAATATAATTTAATATAGGGTATGATTTATTTTCATCATAATGACTTGGTAAATACATTATACCATATAAATCTGTCTCATTGTCACGGGCTTTGGTCGTAAACTCAATAGGCTGTTGCCACCCGCTTTCTTTTAGTTTTAAAATATCAGCCGTTTCTAAGTCTAATATTTTTTCTCCATTTCTATTTTTTAGTATAGAAATTGGAGGATTTGTTGTTGTTGAATAAGTGTCAACAAAGTAGTCAAAATCAGTTGATGCTGATATGCTGTGATGTCCTTTATCCGAAGTCAGATTGACCATATTATTTCCGTCAAAACCAATTTTGTATAAATACTGATGGTAAGGGTTTCCTTCTTCTTTGCCACCAGCTGTAAATATTAATTCACGATTTTTTTCGTCAATATTCAACACTTGTAAAACAGCCCAATCACCTTTAGTTATTTGATTTTTAAGATTTCCCTCAATGTCATAAAGGTACATATGTCCCCAATTGTCTCTTTCAGAAAACCAAAGGACTTCATTACTGTCAAATAAAACATGCCAATTAATTTTTCTAACTCCTGATTCAAAGTAGGTGTCAACCTCTTCCGTTAATATCGATGAAATCTTACCGGTTTGGGCATCTGCTATCTGCAAATGTGCAATTTTATGATCTCGTGAAGAAGATACAAAGGCTAATTTTGTAGCATCCTTATTCCATTGAACATCTAAAAATTCGCCATTTCTTCCAGCGACATGATCGGTAATAGTTGAGCGTTGATAGTCGGGTTCTTTTTGTAGTTTGATCAATTTTGGAGCATTAGCAACATTTATAATGACCCGCTCCAACTTGAAAACTTTTTCATCTCCAGGTAACGGGTGTTTCCATGCCTCTAATTTTGGATGCCCAACGTTTGTTGAAGTAAGGTACATTTCTCCAACATCTCTAGCGTCTTGTCTAAATGTTGCTAACTTAGCTGAATTTGGTGACCAAGTTAAAACAGGTCTATTGCTTTTTTTCCAGCCAGCATTGTCTGTTGCATAACCATAATCTTCTACACCATCAAAAGTAAGTTGGGTTTGTTTACCAGTATTTATATTTCTAACCCAAAGATTAAAATTATCAATATAAGCAGCCAAATTGCCATCAGGCGATAGAATTTCATCTTTACTTATAGCTTTTTTATTTTCTGTTTTTTGACAAGAATAATCTTCCAAATTACATTGGTAATGCTCGTTTTTTACTTTAAAAGAAATGGCTTTGTTATTGTTTTTAAATTCAAAACTTGAAAAAGGTAATTTATATGTTTTAACTTCTTCATTCATTAATTTTGAAAGGCTTGAGGCTAATTTTTCATGGTCAAAAGCTATTTTCTTTTCTTTTTTTAACGCATCAACAATGTAGAACTTTTTACCTTGGTCAGTAGTTTTTGAATAAATGAATGTATTTTCATCTAACCAATTATTAGAAGCGATGGTATTGGTTACAAATTTATCCATAGTATCACCTAAATGCTTTGCAGCATTGGCATAATCTTGTTTGGTTAATTGTTCCTTATCATTTGATGCCACCTCAGTTGTACATGAAAGAAATAAAGATGAACAGATAACTAAAAATAATAAGACTTTGATTGTTGATTTTATCATGATTGTAAGTTAATTATTAGTTTTTAATGCTGTAAAATATTTGTAGAATAAAGGAATGGTTTCAATGCCCTTTAGATAATTAAAAACACCAAAATGCTCGTTAGGTGAGTGAATTGCGTCACTATCCAATCCAAATCCCATTAAAATGGTTTTGCTTTTAAGTTCTTGTTCAAATAGGGCAACAATAGGAATACTGCCACCGCTACGTTGTGGAATAGGAGGGACACCAAAACTGTCCTCATAAGCTTTTGCAGCGGCTTTATAGCCAATATTATCTATTGGTGTTACATAACCTTGTCCACCATGATGAGGTTTTACTTCAACATGAACGCCTTCTGGTGCTATACTTTCAAAGTGTTTTTTGAATAATTCAGTAATCTCTGTCCAGTCTTGGTGAGGAACTAAACGCATGGAAATTTTTGCAAATGCTTTACTAGCAATGACGGTTTTAGCACCTTCGCCAGTATAACCGCCCCAAATACCATTTACATCTAAAGTAGGTCTAATAGAATTTCTTTCGTTAGTGGTGTAACCTTTTTCGCCATAAACGGCATTAATATTTATAGATTTTTTATAATCCTCTAAGGAAAAAGGAGCTTTAGCCATTTCTGCACGCTCTTCGGCGGATAGTTCTTTCACTTTGTCATAAAATCCGGGAATGGTTATGTGGTTGTTTTCGTCATGCAACGAAGCAATCATTTTTGCAAGGATATTGATAGGGTTGGCCACCGCACCGCCATAAAGACCAGAGTGTAAATCTCTGTTAGGTCCTGTAACTTCAACTTCAACATAACTTAAACCACGTAAACCGGTAGTAATCGAAGGTTGCGTATTGCTAATCATACCCGTATCAGAAATTAGTATAACGTCATTTGCTAATTTCTCTTGGTTTTGTTTTACAAACCATGCTAAGCTTTCAGAACCAACTTCCTCTTCACCTTCAATCATAAACTTTACATTACAAGGCAAATTGTCATTCTGAGTCATGTATTCTAATGCCTTAACATGCATATAAAATTGCCCTTTGTCATCACATGCTCCTCTCGCAAAAATAGCTCCATCGGGATGAATTTCAGTTTTTTTAATAACGGGCTCAAATGGTGGCGATGTCCAGAGGTCTAATGGGTCTGGAGGTTGTACATCATAATGACCATAAACCAAAACGGTTGGTAAGCTTTTGTCGATTATTTTCTCGCCATATACAATGGGATACCCTGGGGTTTTACAAATTTCAACATGGTTGCAACCCGCATTTTCCAGAGCTGTTTTTGTAGCTTCGGACATGTCAATTACATCTTGGCTAAAAGCCGAATCTGCACTGATCGATGGAATCTTTAAAATTTCTACGAGTTCATTTATAAATCGTTCTTTGTGCTGTTGCACATAAGCTTTTAAGTTGTCCATATTTAGTTTAAGTTTTAATGCTCTCAAAAGTAATAAAAATATAAATGAACGGTATTGCTTTTTCTAAAGATTGATTATATTTGCAGCCCAATTCATAAATTTATGCGGGCGTGGTGGAATTGGTAGACACGCTAGACTTAGGATCTAGTGCCGCGAGGTGTGAGAGTTCGAGTCTCTCCGCCCGCACTTTTTCAACTACAAATTTGTAGTCATAAAACCTCTCAATTTTGGGAGGTTTTTTTGTTTGGGTACAATATAGGTACAACATTTTTCCATTTTTAAGGAGTTAATTTTAAATAATGATAAATACTATTCATTTGGTTCTATACTGGGTTAGATTCTCAAACAAATCATTTATGTTCAAATCGTATCAGCCATTGATATAACTCCCAGTTTTAACAAATTTTTTAATAAAATAACTGTTGATTTTCGTAACTTTGTGTCACAAATGAAACAAATATTCCATAAAATAATGTCTTTAGCAATGGCTTTCGTAGTGTTATTTTCTACGTTGTCATTTACTGTAAATATGCATTATTGTGGAGATACTTTAGTGGAAACGGCTATTTTCCATAAAGCCGAAGGTTGCGGAATGGAAATGGAAAAACCTTCTACTGATGGATGTTCTATTACCAAGAAAAATTGTTGCGATGATAAACAATTAGCAATTGAAGGTCAAGACGAACTACAATTACAAGTTGACAAGATTTCATTTGAACAACAGGTATTCATTGCTTCATTTGTTTACACATATATTAACCTTTTTGAAGGTTTAGAAAATAATGTATCTTCTTACGAAGAATACAAACCGCCACTCGTCGTCAGGCAAATCTTCAAGCTAGACGAGACGTATTTAATTTGATTTTTAAACAATAGACTTTTTTATCCTATGACTGCAATGTCGTAAGGATAATTTGTTGCCTGCCTGTCGGCAGACAGGTACTCGGTGTTGTCAAAACATCATTGTCTAATGGTTTAATTATCAAATATTATGCTCAATAAAAGCATCAAATTTTTAATAGAAAATAAACTCGTAGCAGTTTTGCTACTCGTCCTTTTTGTAGGTTGGGGAACTGTAAATGCACCTTTTAATTGGGATACTGGATTTTTACCAAGTAATCCAGTTGCTGTAGATGCTATTCCAGATATAGGTGAGAACCAACAAATTGTATTTACAAAATGGGATGGTCGTTCGCCTCAAGATATAGAAGACCAAATTACTTATCCGCTAACAACTTCCTTGTTAGGTATTCCTGGAGTGAAAACCATTCGTAGTTCATCAATGTTCGGTTTTTCAAGTATCTATATCATTTTTGAAGAAGATATTGAATTTTACTGGAGCAGAAGTCGTATTCTCGAAAAACTAAACTCATTACCAAGTGGTTTATTACCAGAAGGTGTTAATCCTGCTTTGGGGCCAGATGCCACAGGATTGGGACAAATATTTTGGTACACGCTTGAAGGTCGTGACGAAAATGGAAATGTAACAAGTGGTTGGGATTTACAGGAATTACGCAGTATTCAAGATTACTATGTTAAGTATGCACTATCCTCTGCAAGTGGTGTATCAGAAGTAGCTTCCATTGGTGGTTATGTTCAAGAATATCAAGTGGATGTTAATCCTGAATTGATGCGTCAATACAATATTGGATTGAATCATATTGTAAAAGCAGTTAAGGAAAGTAACAAGGACATTGGTGCACAAACTATTGAAATTAACAATGCAGAATATTTAGTTCGTGGTTTAGGCTATGTAAAATCTATTGAAGACATAGCAAATGCAGTCGTTACTTCCGAAGATTATACTGCAATACGAATTAAAGATATTGGTAAAGTATCATTAGGTCCTGCAACACGACGTGGTTTATTAGACAAAGAAGGAGCTGAAGTTGTTGGTGCTGTTGTTGTGGCACGTTATGGAGCAAATCCTATGGAGGTTATCAATAACGTAAAAGAGAAAATTAACGAATTAAGTGCGGGACTACCTTCAAAAGTGTTAGCAGATGGAAGCACATCACAAGTAACCATTGTTCCTTTTTATGACAGAACAGAACTCATACAAGAAACTTTAGGCACACTTAACGAAGCATTGACTTTAGAAATTCTAATTACCATTTTGGTCATTATCATAATGGTATTTAATCTTCGAGCATCGGTACTTATATCTGGACTACTACCAGTCGCGGTTTTAATGGTTTTTATCGCTATGAAACTCTTTGGCGTAGATGCTAATATAGTGGCTTTATCGGGTATTGCCATTGCCATTGGCACCATGGTAGATGTTGGTGTCATACTTTCAGAAAATATTATAAGGCATTTGGATGAAGATGATGGAACACAATCCATTAATACGGTAGTTTATAACGCCACAGCAGAAGTTTCTGGGGCCATCGTAACCGCAGTAATGACAACAATAATTAGTTTCATTCCTGTATTTACAATGATTGGTGCAGAAGGAAAATTATTCAGACCATTAGCTTTTACAAAAACCTTTGCGTTAACAGCATCTATTATTGTCGCTTTATTTTTAATACCACCATTTGCAGCATTTTTATTCAGAAAGAAAAGCATTAAAACCAATTTTAAAACTATTTTAAATGGTGTTTTAATAGCATTAGGAATAGTAGCAATAGTTTACGGTTATTGGTTAGGATTGATTTTGATAGCATTTGGTGTATTACCAATTTTAAGACAAAGAAAAATTCTCCCCTTTGGGGAGATGCCGCAGGCAGAGGGGCTTATTTCAGCATCAGCAATAGTATTCTTGTTAGCCGAATATTGGCGACCATTAGGAGTAGATAAAAGCATATTCTGGAATCTCATTTTTGTAAGTGTTATATGCTTTGGTTTATTAGGAGTTTTTTCGCTATTCATCAAATACTACACACGTATTTTAAGGTGGTGTTTAGATAATAAATTGTTGTTTTTGTCTGTACCAACAGCTATTGTAATTGCAGGGTTTTTCATTATGAAGAACACAGGCAAAGAGTTTATGCCATCCTTAAATGAAGGCTCATTTCTACTAATGCCAACTTCAATGCCTCATTCTGGTGTGGAAGAAAACAAACGAGTTTTACAGCAATTGGATATGGCAGTAGCCAGTATTCCAGAAATTGAAACCGTTGTTGGTAAAGCAGGTAGAACAGAATCAGCGTTAGACCCAGCACCACTATCAATGTATGAAAATATCATTCAGTATAAACCAGAATATATGCTGAATGAAAATGGAGAGCGTCAACGCTACAAAGTCAATGAGGATGGAGAATACATTTTAAAAAACGGAATGTCATTACGAGCGAAACAACGTGAAGCGTGGCAATCTCTAAAGGCCAAGGAACAACTCATTCCAGACGAAGGTGGTGAATACTACCGTAATTGGCGACCTGAAATTGAATCACCAGACGATATTTGGAATGAAATTGTAAGAGTTACAAAATTGCCAGGTGTTACTTCAGCACCAAAGCTACAACCTATTGAAACCCGATTGGTAATGCTTCAAACAGGAATGCGAGCACCTATGGGAATTAAGGTGAAAGGTCAAGACTTAAAGCAAATCGAGGCGTTTGGAGTGCAATTAGAAAACATTATCAAGGAAGCAGAAGGTGTTAAAAAAGAAGCTGTTTTTGCTGACCGTATTGTTGGTAAACCGTATTTGTTGATTGATATAGATAGAGAGAAAATTGCACGTTATGGCATTTCTATACAAGATGTTCAAGATGTATTAAAAGTAGCAGTTGGTGGTATGGTCTTAACACAAACGGTTGAAGGTCGTGAGCGATATGGTGTTCGTGTGCGATACCCAAGAGAATTACGAGCAAACCCAACCGATTTAGAGCAAATTTATATTCCTGTTGAAAAAGGCAGTTCCGTGCCATTAAGCGAATTGGCAACCATTCGTTACGAACAAGGGCCGCAAGTTATTAAAAGTGAAGATACTTTTTTAGTGGGTTATGTGTTGTTTGATAAACAAGCTGGTTTTGCAGAAGTAAGCGTTGTTGAAAATGCACAAGCACTTATCCAAGAAAAGATAGATTCTGGTGAATTGATAGTTCCAAAAGGAATCAACTATACATTCACAGGAACTTATGAAAATCAATTACGAGCAGAAAAAACCTTATCCGTAGTTGTACCATTAGCATTGGCAATAATCTTTTTAATTCTGTATTTCCAGTTTCGTTCGGTAGCCACATCTTTGATGGTATTTTCAGGAATTGCCGTGGCTTTTGCTGGTGGTTTTATAATGATATGGTTGTATGGACAGGATTGGTTTTTAAACTTCAGTTTCTTTGGTGAAAATTTACGAGACCTATTTCAAATGCATACCATCAATTTAAGTGTAGCGGTATGGGTCGGTTTCATAGCCTTATTTGGTATTGCTACCGATGATGGTGTTGTAATGGCAACCTATTTAACGCAAACATTCCATAGAAATACACCAGAAAACAGAAAAGAAATTAGAGCATCAATTGTTGAAGCTGGAGAAAAACGAATCAGACCCTGTTTAATGACTACTGCTACGACAATTTTGGCATTATTACCAGTACTAACCTCTACAGGACGAGGAAGCGATATTATGATTCCAATGGCAATACCAAGTTTTGGTGGAATGCTCATTGCCTTAATAACCTTATTTGTAGTTCCGGTATTATATAGCTGGAAACAAGAATTTCAACTTAAAAGAGCAACAAAATGAAATACATAAAAATCAATATAAAAAAGGTCTTTGTTCCTTGTGCTTTATTCTTTGTTCTTACAATTCAAAGTCAAGAACTAGAAACGTACATTAATGAAGCATTAACAAACAATCCGGAGATTCAAAAATTCGAATTACAATACAAAAGAGCTTCAGAAAAAGTAAACGAAGTCAATACCATTCCTAATACCGAATTTGGTGTTGGGTACTTTGTAAGCGAACCTGAGACAAGAACCGGAGCACAACGCTTTAAAGTTTCCGCTAAACAAATGTTGCCTTGGTTTGGAACCATAACATCGAGAGAAAATTATGTGAGTTCATTAGCTGATGCAAAATATGAGGACATTGTTATTGCAAAGCGAAAATTGATGGCTTCGGTATCACAATCCTATTATAATTTATACGCCAACAAATCAAAGCAAGAGGTGCTAACTGAAAATATAAAGCTATTAGAAACCTATGAGATATTAGCACTAACCTCTGTTGAGGTAGGTAAAGCATCTGCTGTAGATGTGTTGCGATTACAAATGCGTCAAAATGAAATGCAACAACTAAAAGAAGTGTTGCAACAACAATTTTTAGCGGAACAAACTAATCTTAATAACCTTTTGAACAGGGAAAATAATGTTGCTGTTATTGTGGTAGATAGTTTAATGATGCCTTCAGAAGACTTTGAAATCACTACTAAAAATTTAGCATTACATCCCGAATTGTTAAAGTATGATAAACTATTTCAATCCATAGAGCAATCAGAATTACTAAACCAAAAAGAAAGTAGTCCAATGATTGGTTTTGGATTAGACTATATCAATGTAGAGCCAAGACCAGATATGAATTTCTCGGATAACGGTAAAGATATTGTGATGCCTATGGTTTCGGTTTCTATCCCAATTTTTAATAAAAAATATAAATCGAAAACAAAGCAAAACGAGTTACAACAGCAGGAAATAACTGCACAGAAACAAGAACGCTTAAATACTTTGGAAACACTTTTAAGTAAAGCGATTAATGAACGTATTTCTGCAAGAATAAGTTATGCTACGCAAACCAAGAACTTAAAACAAGCCAAAGATGCTGAAGAAATTTTAATCAAAAGCTATGAAACTGGCACCATTGATTTTAATGATGTTTTGGATATTCAAGAACTGCAACTAAAGTTTCAAATGAACCAAATTAAATCGGTAAAGGCCTATTATATAGAAACCACGATAATTAATTATTTAACCCAACAACAATGAAACATACCTATCATATACATGGAATGACTTGCAACGGTTGTCGTACTCACGTAGAAGAAACACTTTCAAAAGTAGAAGGGGTTTCAAAAGCAACAGTTAATTTAGAAAAAGCAGAAGCTACAATCGAAATGGAATCACATATTCCTATAGAAACATTTCAAGAAGCCTTAAAAATTGATGGCGATAGGTATAGCATCCATAATTTAAAAGAAAAGCCCCTCCCAACCTCCCCGAAGGGGAGGAGCAAAAACAATAAATCAGAGGAGCAACTCCCCCTTTGGGGGTCGGGGGGCTTCTATTGCCCTATGCACTGCGAAGGCGACAAAACCTACGACAAACCAGGCGACTGCCCTGTATGCGGCATGGATTTGGTTCAAGAGCAATCCCCCCTCCTTGGGAAGGAGAAAGGGGGAGGCTGGACGTGTCCAATGCACCCAGAAGTTGTAAAAGATGAAGCAGGTTCTTGTCCTATTTGCGGTATGGATTTAGTGCCACTGCAACCCGACCTTTCAGCAGAAGAGAAGACCTATAAAAAGTTGGTAAAGAAATTTTGGATAGCACTTGGTTTCACATTACCAGTATTCTTGATTGCAATGAGCGAAATGATTCCCAATAATCCGTTATACAATATAATGGAACAAAAATGGTGGAATTGGGTTCAGTTTGCACTTTCAATTCCTGTTGTGTTCTATGCAACGTGGATGTTTTTTGAACGTGCTTATCGAAGCATTAAAACGTGGAAACTTAATATGTTCACACTTATAGGTATTGGTGCTGGTGTTTCTTGGTTATTTAGTGTGTTTGGAATGTTATTTCCAGATGTGTTTCCTGCACAGTTTAAAACAGAATCTGGTGCAGTTCACGTTTATTTTGAGGCAGCAAGCGTCATACTTACTTTGGTGCTAATGGGTCAAGTTTTAGAAGCAAGAGCACATAGTAAAACCAATTCCGCAGTAAAAGAACTGTTAAAACTTGCACCTAATAAAGCGGTGCGTGTGGTTGATGGAAATGAAGAAGAAGTTTCAATTGACCAAATTAAGGTAGGCGATATATTGCGTGTAAAACCAGGCGATAAAATTCCTGTGGATGGCATCATAACAGAAGGAAGTACAACTGTAAATGAATCAATGATTTCGGGAGAACCTATTCCTGTAAATAAGGCTAAAGATGATAAAGTAAGTAGCGGAACAATCAACGGCAATCAATCCTTTTTAATGAAAGCCGAAAAGGTAGGAAGTGACACCTTGTTATCTCAAATCATTCATATGGTTAATGATGCCAGTAGAAGTCGTGCACCTATTCAAAATTTAGCAGATAAGGTATCAGGTTACTTTGTGCCAGTTGTAGTTTTTATTTCAATTATCACATTTATTGTATGGTCTATTTGGGGACCAGAACCAGTTTACGTCTATGCGTTTGTGAATGCAATTGCAGTTCTAATCATTGCGTGTCCTTGTGCTTTAGGTTTAGCAACACCAATGTCTGTAATGGTTGGTGTGGGTAAAGGAGCTCAAAATGGTGTCTTGATTAAAAATGCAGAAGCTCTTGAAAAAATGGACAAGGTAAATACACTTATAGTTGATAAAACAGGAACAATTACAGAAGGAAAACCAACAGTTGAAACCGTAGGTGCTTTTAATGATGCTTTAAGCGAAAAAGAAATACTTCAATACATTGTTTCTTTAAATACCAATAGCGAACATCCTTTAGCAGAAGCGACGGTTAAATATGGAAAAGAACACAATACTGAAATACTAAAGTCCGAAGATTTTAGTGCTGTTACAGGAAAAGGTGTTGAAGCCATAATAAATGATAAAAAAATAGCATTGGGAAATCCTAAAATGATGGAGTTTGCAAAAGCAGACATTACATCTAAAATGAAAGATGAAGCTAAATTTTACCAAAGGCAAGGTAAAACAGTTTCTTATTTATCAATAGACAAAACCGTTGTTGGGTATGTAGTTATAGGAGATAAAATAAAAGAAACAAGTGCAAAGGCCATTGCAGCACTTCAAGATAAAGGTATTGATGTAGTGATGCTCACTGGTGACAATCGCGATACCGCACAAGCCGTTGCTTCAGCATTAAATCTTGCCCATTTCAAGGCGGGAATGTTACCAGAAAACAAACTGGAAGAAGTCAACAAATTACAAGAACAAGGACACGTTGTGGCGATGGCAGGTGATGGTATTAATGATGCACCAGCATTGGCAAAAAGCGATGTAGGTATTGCAATGGGCACGGGAACAGATGTAGCGATAGAAAGTGCAATGATTACGCTAGTAAAAGGCGATTTACACGGTATCGTAAAAGCCAGAAATTTAAGTGATGCTGTAATGAAGAATATAAAGCAGAATTTATTTTTCGCACTTATTTATAACACATTAGGAGTACCTATTGCAGCCGGAGTATTATTCCCATTCTTCGGCATTCTATTATCACCAATGATAGCGGCGTTAGCAATGAGTTTTAGCTCTGTTTCTGTAATAGTAAACGCATTAAGATTAAGAAATATTAAAATATAGCACTATGAAAAAATATATAATTTACTTCGGAATATTGGTAGTTGGGTTGTTGTTAGGATGGTTGATTTTTGGTGGTTCATCAAAAAAAGAAGCAAAACATAATCACGATGCCATTTCAGAAATCAATCAAATGTGGACGTGTTCAATGCATCCACAAATTATGCAACCAGAACCAGGTGATTGTCCCATTTGTGGTATGGATTTAATTCCTGCGGAAAGTGGAAGTGATGGATTGTTGGCAGACCAATTCAAGTTAACTGAAAATGCTATGGCATTGGCTAATATTCAAACAACCACAGTAGTAGGCAAAGGAAATGTTGATGGCAACACGATTAAATTATCTGGTAAAATTGCTGAAAATGAAGAAGCTAATGCAGTACAAGTCAGTTATTTTTCAGGTAGAATAGAACGTTTGAATATCAGTTTTACAGGCGAAGAAGTAATTAAGGGTCAGCTATTGGCAACTATTTATTCACCAGAATTGTATGCAGCACAACAAGAACTGATTACGGCAGCTTCTTTAAAAGAATCACAGCCAGCATTATACAAAGCGGTTCGTAATAAATTGAAACTATGGAAGCTCTCTGACAATCAAATCAATCAGATTGAAGAAACCCAAAAAGTAAAAGAAAACTTTCCAGTCTATGCAACCGTTTCAGGAACAGTTACCGAAAAATTAGTAGAACAAGGCGATTACATTAAACAAGGACAACCATTGCTTAAAATTGCAAACCTCAATACGGTTTGGGCAAATTTTGATGTCTATGAAAATCAAATTGATTTATTTAAAAAGGGACAAGAAGTGTTAGTGACTACCAACGCTTACGCCAATAAGAAGTTTAAAGGGAAAGTAGATTTTATTGACCCAATTTTGAATTCCAAAACAAGAACAGTAACCTTACGCGTAGTGCTTACTAATAAAAATGATGTATTTAAACCAGGAATGTTTGTAACCGCAACTATTGAACGAATTTCAAGCAGTAATGGTGAGGTATTAACAATTCCAGCATCTGCTGTATTATGGACAGGTGAACGTTCTGTTGTCTATTTAAAAACAAATCCAGACCAAACCGTTTTTGAAATGCGTGAAGTTGTTTTAGGTAATCAAATTGGTAATGAATATGAAGTTTTAGAAGGCTTATTTGTTGGAAATGAAATAGTAACTAACGGAACATTTACAGTAGATGCAGCAGCACAATTACAAGGTAAAAAATCTATGATGAATAAAGATAGTGGTAAAACAATGACTGGTCACGAAGGGCACTTAGGAATGGATAATAATGCCTCAAAAAAAGAAAGTGACCATACCAATATGAATGAACGATTACCGGTATCAGATAAATTTCAAGAACAGTTAAAAGTTGTTTACAATGACTATATCAATTTAAAAGATGCTTTAGTTAAAGAAGATTCAAAAAACACTTCAGATAATGCAACAAGTTTATTAAACAATTTAAGCAAAGTTGATATGAAATTATTATCAGAGAATAACGCTCACACACATTGGATGTCACTAGTAAAAGAAATAAAATCTTCTGCTACATCTATTTCTAAAACGTCCGATATAAAAGCACAAAGAGACCATTTCAAACATCTATCATCACACTTAATAAATGTTGTACAACTGTTTGGTGTTAAGGAAAAAGTGTATGTGGAATTTTGTCCAATGGCAGATAATAACAATGGTGCATACTGGTTGAGCAAAGAAGAAAAAGTATTCAATCCATATTTTGGTGATGCTATGCTAACCTGTGGAGAAGTAAAACAAATAATAGAATAATAATAAATCAAGTAATAACAATTAAATTTTAAAACAATGAAGAAAGTAATTTTAAGTGTAGCTGTAATAGCAGCATTAGGTTTAACAAGTTGTAAAAACGAAACCAAAAAAGAAACTGAATCATCAACTACTGAAATGTCAAAAGAAATGGCTATGACAGAGCTATCTTTTGGTGTAAGAGGTAATTGCGGAATGTGTAAAAAAACCATTGAAAAAGCTGCCAATAGTGTTGAAGGTGTTACAAGTGCCAATTGGGATGTCGATAAAAAGAAAATTGATGTCTCTTTTGATGATACCAAAACAGACGCAATGGCAATTCACAAGGCAATTGCAGCTTCAGGTTATGATACTGAAAAAGTAGCAGGAAGTGAAGAAGCCTATAAAGATTTACCAGGTTGTTGTCAATACGACCACGAAATGGCAATGAATCAATAATCTAAGAAGAAAATAGTTGAAGTATAGATGATTTAAGGTACAACAACATAGGTACAACAAACGTTCAAAATAGGATAAATTCAATCAAATTTTATTGAACTTTGAAAAGTCTAAAAATTTAATTATGAGATATTTAATTATATACACGCTAGATTTCTCCTGAACTTAGTATCTAGTGCCGCGAGGTGTGAGTTCGAGTCTCTCCGCCCGCACTTATTTAACTGTTAAATTGCAGTCTTAAAACCTCTCATTTTTGAGGGTTTTTTTGTTTGGGTACACTATTTTCCTTTTTAAAGATAAGCTTTTTGTGCTTTAATTTTGCATAGAACCAAGCACCAAATAGCAAGACAATATATAACAAGACTATAATCAACATTTCGTTCCACTTTCGTGAGAATTCATAGTATAGGATTAAGACACCACCAAAACCCAGACCAATAATGGATGCGATAGTTATTACAGAAGACGAATTGGTTCTTGCTCTAATTTTATGATTGGCTATGGCCATTAAGAGCGAAACCAACAAAAATGTAATACTGCCAAATTCTAAAATTAGCTCTAGTCCACCAATCAATATCATAATACTTGCGGTCAAAGACATGGCTATAATGGCATTGACAGGGATTTGCTTTTTGTGAATAGATAGTAGTTTGGGCAAGTAGCCATCAGAGGCAATGGCCGCGACCTGACGCGAAGAGCCGAAGACAGTACCACTAATGGCACTACTTGTGGCCAATATAGCACCCAAAATCACTAGGTTGGTACCTAGCGTTCCAATAGCATTTCCCGCACCTGCCGCCAAGGCATATTCTTTATTTTTGATAATGTCCTCTGTTGGTATCGCAAATAGTGCTCCTGCAGAAATAACCACATAGATTAGTATGGCAAGTACAATGGCAGAATAAATGGCCCGAGGAATATTCTTATCTGGATTTGACATTTCGTTAACCGCATTGATTACCAATTGAAACCCCTCATAGGCAACAAAGGTGATTGACGATACAATTAATATGCTTAAAATACTAGAGCTCTCGACGTCCTTTGCAAAATTGTCAATAAATACTTCAAAAGTAGTATTACCATTACTGATGAGTACACCGGATATTATAGTAAGAATAAGCAGTTTGGTGTAAACCATTAAATCTTCCAGTTTACCCATTCCTTTTACGCTTAAAACATTGATGATTGTAAATACTGCAATTACCGCCCAAGCCACACCTTTACGTACCCAAATATCTTCTGCGAAAGATGTACTGCTTATAGCGTAGGAAGAAAATGTATAAGCATATAATGCCAAGGTACTGATATATCCAAAAACCACGTACCATCCTATTACGGAAGCGGCGAATGGTGAGCCAGGATACGTACGCTTAAAGAAAGAATATGTTGCACCTTCGTCTTTGTAGAAAAGCCCAAGTTTTATATAGGAATACGCAGCAAGAGCGGCTATTATACCACCAATAATGATGGCAATCGGAGTAAGGTTTCCAATCATTGAAACGGAAATTCCTAGTATGGTGAAGATTCCCCCACCCACCATTCCACCTAAAGCTATGGCGATTAACTCGGCAAGGCCAAGGTTTTTGTTACGTTTTCTGTGTAAGGTCATTTATACTGGTCGGCATTAAATTAAAATACAAAGTTAAAATAGTGTTTGACTTTGGTTCGGTTTAAATTCTTTTTTTTCCAAAAGCCTAAACTGAAGCATATTTTGACCTTTCTAGTTCAAAAATCAGAAATGTGTACTTACAGATGCCTCAATCGCTTTGAATGCCTTTCTCTCTTTTGGAACTTTGTTATGTAATTAACAATTATTAATCATTTAAATAGAGAAAAAATGAAAACAAAAGAGCATTAGTCCCAAAAATTCTTCTTGCATCAATTATTATGATAAGTTTTTCTTTACAATCATTCGCCCAAGAGGTCATCTTTAAAGCGAAGATCCTCAAGGAAGAGTTACCCATAGTGATAATTGATGAAGTCATAGAAGATTTTCCAGATTATGAACTAGATGAATTCTACACCATACCAGTAAACTTTATTGAAGAGGATATTATCATCGAAACGGACAAGTTGGTAAAGGTAACTATGGCAGTTACGAAATAAAACTCAAAAAAGGCAATGATGTGTTGACAGCCCTGTACAATAAAGGACGGAAAACTTATCTATACCACGGAAAAAGGTGTAAATGTACCATTACCAGCCCCAGTTAGAAATATGGTTGCCAAAGAATACCCTAGATGGACCATCACAAAAGACATTTACAAAATGAAGCATAAAGCCGGTAAAGAAGAAAACATTCGCTACAAGCTGTACTTGAGTAAACACAGTAATAAAATCAAAATTTATACGGACGAAAACGGCAAGATATTGTAAAGCACAAGTAAAAACTAAACATTTAGAGCTTTTCTCTCTACCTCGGTTAGATTTAGAATCTAGTGCCGCAAGATGTGAGAGTTCGAGTCTCTCCGCCTTTACTTTAAAAAAAACCTTTAGTAAACCGAAAAGTTTTTATTTATCAAAACAATTTTCCCGGGGAGTTTTACGTTAGCTATTTATCAACCGCTAAACCGGCCCAAAAATGAAAAAAAGAATTACCAAGCTATGTATAAATTTTGTTAATTATTTAATTGCCCTTCCGTTATTGGCTTTGCTACTTTTTACCAATCAGAACGAAGAAATGACCAGATTGCTTACACTATTGAAAACAAGTACTGAAATCTAATACTAAAAACTCCAGTCTTTATAACTGGAACCGGCTTCTAATTTTGATTCCAAATCATCCGGTAATGCCGGAAAAAAATCAATATTGGTCAATTTTTCGATACTGTCAATAGAAACTACAAAAGAATAGAGCGGTGCTTTTGATTGTTTATGCGGAACGAGAAAAGCAATTGCCTTAATTTCCGGCTCAGAATAGTCCAGTAATATTTTATAAAACTTTCTGGGTACTGCAACTTTTTCTTGACCTATATTGGGTAAATTCTTTTCAAGAACACCTCCAGTAACAACAAATAGTTGTTTGTCTTTGCCTGCCCAATAACGTGTTTTTTGCTCTAACCTATTCCAAACCCCAGCATTAAAATTACTTTTTTGTGGAGAAATATTTGAGGTTAAAAAAGTTTCGTCATAAGCTGCTTTAGAAAACTTTCTGTCTCCAGCAGGGCATAAATGACCCTTAGTGTAACCCGAGTTTTTATAATTTCTATAATCTGCCGATTGCGTTTTTACTTTTTTATCTTGAATAAAATAAGGGCGTTTTCGGTTTGTATTTGAAAGATGTTCTTTTTTTAATTCGTAGGCCACCCATTCCGCTTGTTCATATTCTTCATTATATGAAAGTGCATAATTTTGATGCTCAATAATTACGTTGGTTGTAGAAGTGGGCAAGTAGTTAAATTCCGAATTTTGAACTGTATTTATCCCGGTATCATTTTTATTGTTTTCAGGATAAAAAAGATAAACGATTAAACTCAATAAAAGAATAACAATAGGATAAACAATGGCTTTTCTTTTCAAACCTCTGATTTGTTTTTTAAAGTAATTTCCTCAAAGTTTTCAACCTTTTCTAAATTGTTCAAGGTTTTTTCTACCAAATCGGTTGGAGGGGATATCAGCTTTCTTTTTTCCAAATCCAGCCAAGCGGCATATATTTTTACTTCAGCTACCAAGACACCATCTTCTCTAAAAATTTTATGGAACATTTTAAAACGTTCGCCATTTTTGGACATGCCAGCTAAAAACAGTTCAACGGTTATATCTTCACCTAACTTTATCTCTCTGTAAAAAGTGGTTTCTTCCTTAAATAGAACCGGACCAATATTATCTTTTTCAAAACGTTCAATACCAAAACCGTTTTCTGTTAAAAAACGAACTCTACATTCCGCAGCATAATCATTATAAGCGGTATGACGCATATGTCTATTGGCATCAAAATCTGCCCATTTTGTATGAAATTTAATTTTAAATGCCATTAATTCAGTATATTTTTAATTCTCTTAAAAGCTTCTTTTAACTCTTCGGTTGATGCGGCATAAGATAGCCTGATACAATTTGGAGCACCAAAAGCCCCTCCGGTAACTGTGGCAACATTTGCCTTTTCTAAAAGTAGCATGGAAAAATCTCCAGCATTGTTAATGGTTACACCATCTATGGTTTTACCAAAATAGGAAGATACATCGGGAAAAACATAGAAAGCTCCTTTTGGTGTGTTGGTCTTAATGCCCTCTATTTCTGATAGTAGGTCTAATACCAAATCTCGTCTTTTGTGAAACTCATCGACCATAAACTGAATTTTAGAAACAGGGGCATCCAAGGCCGCAATTGTTGCACGTTGTGCAATACAATTTGCCCCAGAGGTTACTTGTCCTTGCATTTTATTACAGGCTTTTGCTATCCATTCTGGAGCTCCCATATAACCAATTCTCCATCCGGTCATGGCAAATGCTTTGGCCACACCATTTACGGTAATGGTTCTATCGTACATGCTATCAATATTGGCAAAGCTAAAATTAGGTTGACCATAATTTATATGTTCGTAAATCTCATCTGATAAGATATAAATATTAGGGTGTTTTTCTAATATTTTAGCAAATGCCCTGTACTCGTTTTCGGTATAAACGGTACCACTTGGGTTGTTTGGAGAATTGAAAAATATCAATTTTGTTTTTGGTGTAATTGCCGCTTCTAACTGCTCAGGTGTAATTTTAAAATCGGTTTCAATGCTCGAAGGAATTTCTCTATAGGTAGCTTCTGCCAGAGTTGCAATGGCCGAATAACTTACCCAATAGGGAGCAGGCAATAAAACCTCATCACCAGGATTTAGCAATACCAAAGCCGCGTTGGCAATAGATTGTTTGGCCCCTGTAGAAACTACAATCTGGTTCGGGTTATAGGTTAAGTTATTATCACGCTTAAATTTTCTACAAATAGCTTCTCGCAATTCTAGGTAGCCATTGACGGGAGTGTAAGAGTTGTAATTATCATCAATGGCCTGTTTAGCGGCTTCTTTGATAAAGTCGGGCGTGTTAAAATCGGGTTCACCTAAACTTAAACTTATAATGTCTTTGCCTTCAGCCTTAAGTTCTCTGGCTTTAGCTGCCATTGCCAAGGTTTCTGATACGGGAAGGTTGTTGATTCTATCGGATAGTTGTTGCATAATTATTTACTAAAAAATTGAGCAACAAAATTAAAAATTAAAAAGCAGAAACTTTAGTAAATACTTATTAATTGGTTTAAAAGTTAGATTTTAAACCAATTAATAAAAAATGTAAAATAATTTATGCCATTGACGGTTTACGCCCCAAAACATCCAATTGCCTGTAATGCTCTATTACGGCTTTTCTAAATGTTCTGTATTCATTATAAGGAAGGCTGAATTCCTTTGCAGTACTTTTAACAATCTCAGCCAATTTTTTGTAATGGATATGACTGATATTAGAAAATAAATGATGTTCAACTTGATAATTTAAACCACCTGTAAAAAAGCGTACCAACCAGTTTTTAGGAGCAAAATTAGAAGTAGTGTATAATTGATGAATTGCCCAAGTGTTCTTCATATTGCCTTCACCATCCGGTAACGGCATTTCTGTGTTGGGCATAACATGGGCCAATTGAAAAATTACACTTAAAATAATACCTGCGGTATAGTGCATAATAAAAAACCCGATAAGTACTTTCCACCAAGCAATACCCACAACTAACGGTAGGGCTATCCATATGGCATAATAAATTATTTTACCGATAATCAATTTGGTCCATTGTGTAGCCGCATTTGGCATTTTACCGTATGATAATTTCTTTTTTAGATATTGATAGGTTTGCTTAAAATCCGTTGTTATGGCCCAGTTTACGGTTAACAATCCATACAATAAAAAGGCATAATATTTTTGATATTTATGAAACCTGTGCCATTTGGCATGTTTTGAAAATCGAATAACCCTGCCGGCATCAATATCTTCGTCATGTTCATGAATGTTTGTATATGTATGGTGTAGTACATTGTGCTGTACTTTCCAGTTGTAATCATTTCCGGCTAGGATGTAGATACTGCTGCCCATCAGTTTGTTTACCCATTTTTTGCTAGAGAAAGACTCGTGATTGGCATCGTGCATAACGTTCATCCCCACACCTGCCATGCCAACACCTACCAACATCATACATAAAACTTGTGCCCACCAAGGCAAAGGCAATGTAAGTACTAAAACTAAAGGCGTAATTAATAAAGCAAACATAAAAACAGCTTTTAGGTACAGTTTCCAATTGCCCGTTTTTTTTAGGTTTCTTTCTTTAAAATAGGTATTGATTCGCTTGTTAAGTGTTCTAAAAAATTTTGCGGAATCTACTCTGGAAAATTTAATGGTGGTATTTGACATACGTTGAAGTCTATTTAAAGTAAGGTACAAATTTAATAATTTTTATTGTTCCAACGGTTTTGAAATCTAATTTGTATATTTTTTAACAATAAAACTAAAATAATTCCCGATGTTTTTACCAGAGGATTTCCAAATTTATCTCTCCTTCGGAGAGGTCAGAACTACTTTTTTTGTAGTTCTGGGAGAGGCAAAATAAAAAATTCATATTTCTTTAGCTAATACAAATATTACCTGTTTTAGAAATTTTTTATTGTAATTTTGCAATTCAATTTTATGGAAAAAATTTTAACCTATTTTAAAGGTTTAACTGATGAACAAGTTAATCAGTTTAAGCAATTGGAGCAGCTCTATACGTATTGGAACGCTCAGATTAACGTCATTTCCAGAAAGGATATTAACACCTTATATGAAAGGCATGTATTGCACTCGTTAGGGATTGCCAAAGTACAGGGATTTAAACCGAATTCCAAGGTTTTGGATGTTGGAACAGGTGGTGGGTTTCCTGGAATTCCGTTAGCCATTTTATTCCCCGAGACGCATTTTTTATTGGTAGATTCCATTGGTAAAAAGATAAAAGTAGTAAAAGAAGTTGTCAATGCCTTGGGGTTAAAAAATGTAAAAGCCGAACATACCAGAGCAGAAAGCGTAAAAGGTGAATTCGATTTTATCGTTAGCCGTGCCGTTACCAATATGGACGATTTTGTAAAATGGACACGCAAAAAAACGGTTAAAAAACAAAGGCACGAACTCAAAAATGGAATTCTCTACTTAAAAGGGGGCGATTTGACCCAAGAACTTGCCAATTTTCCGAAAGCCGTTATTTATAATTTATCCGATTATTTTACCGAAGATTTTTTTAAGACTAAAAAAGTGGTGCATTTGCCGTTGAAATATAGGCCTTAAATGGGGTTTCGTTTAACGGTCTTGTATAACCGTCAGTTACGGGTTAAATTAGCGATTATTTTCGGTTTAACACAGACTTTAGCAATTCCGAGTGGATTCGGACGTAGTCGAATCCGCCGTAATTGCGGTTATGCATTGTTGTACACAGTACTTTTATATCCATTTCCTTAGCAATTCATTAAGTCCGAGTAAAAGTCCATCGTAATATTTTCCGTTTTTAAATTCGGGAATCATATTTTCATCAATTACTTTTTTGCAAAACTCGTCTGTCAAATAGTAACGAGTTTTTTCGGTTGTCGATATTCTTATTTTTCGCAACGATTTGCTCAATACAACAGTAAGTCCGTTTCCGTCATTATTTTTTCCAATATTCCAATTGTCAGACATTCTGATTGCGTACTGTTCAAATTCCGTGTTTTTTGGAATCGAATCTAATGTA
Organism: Aureibaculum sp. 2308TA14-22; assembly: GCF_040538665.1. Classification (NCBI taxonomy): domain Bacteria; kingdom Pseudomonadati; phylum Bacteroidota; class Flavobacteriia; order Flavobacteriales; family Flavobacteriaceae; genus Aureibaculum; species Aureibaculum conchae. The sequence continues at coordinate 2,696,184 of NZ_JBEWXT010000001.1, read as the reverse complement.
ATGACTGCAACTTGTCTATTAGAATTTTCTTTATAATAAATCAGTAAATTTTCCAGAAATTTAGTTTCCTCTTCGGTAAAGATATTTTCAAAGTCGTTTACAAAACCGATTTGTTTAGGAAATTCCGACTCAATTATTTCAGATTTCGGCTTTTCGGTTTGAGTTTCCACTTTGGCTGATTTGCACGAAACTAAAATCAAAATTAGGATGATAAATATGTTCCGGAATATCATTTTTCGTATTGTGCACAACGACTTAGTAAAAAATCGTTTTATTATTTTCAATTAATTTTACTCTAGTATTTGACCATTTTGAAGCAATACCTCTTTTATATCGTTATATTCTAAATCTTGAACTGCTTTACCTTCATCAATGGCTAAACTGGCAACAACCGCAGCACTTTGGCCCAAAACCATAAATACGGGTTCCATACGGATAGACCCAAAAGCAATATGAGAGGCACTCAAACATATTGGAACCAATAGATTAGAACATTCTTCTTTTTTAGGAACAATAGAGCGATAACTAATGGGATATGGACCTTTTACATGAGCTTCTACATTACCTTCATTGGCTACATAACCCTTAGCATTTACATAACGCTTTATGTGATGAGAATCCATCCCGTAGGCTGCCATACCAATGCCGTCGGGTACAACCTCAATGCGTTCACAATGTTTTTGACTCATAACAAAATCACCTACCATTCGCCTGGCTTCCCTGATATACAGTTGTTGTTGCCAACCATCTTCACGTTCATATTCATCTTTACATGTACCCCATTGCGATACTTTATCTTTTACTTTTTTTGGAATACGAGGATGATTGGCCAATGTCCACATTAACCCTTGTTGATACTGACGATGCCGTTCAATAATTTTTTCACGCTCTTGGTAAGAAGCTTCAGGATAATCCCAATTTTGTCCAATAAAATCAGTTGAAAATCCTTTTTGATTGTTGGTGTCTGTTTTTCGGTTGGGCATTGCAGAATTAATCCAAGGTACTAGGCGGTCACCATAAGAATACATTTCTTCAATAGGTCCTTTGGCGGCTTCATAGTTACGGAATAGTAATTCATAATCCAGTTCATTATAATTTTCTGGCTTTGTAAAAGGTATTCTATTCTCAGGATGATCCGTTAGGGTCATTCGGAAACAGTACGCTTGTATTCCTTCGTCACCTTGCCCTTCAATACCAGAGCCATTTTGAGAAATAAAAGGAAGAAGTCCACTTAATGAATCGCCTTTTACTACATAAGGATCAACACCAGCAATAAAATTATGATAAACACTATTATTAGAAACTGAACCATTTAGGGTTGTGCCAAATTTACTAGCCTGAATTCCGTTTAGAGTTTCACCATATTTGGTATTCGATTCTCTTCCAACAGTATATGATATTCCTGCCGTTGCCAATAGATCACCTTCGTAAGTTGCATCTATAAACATATTCCCTGTATATTTTTCGCCTGATTCCGTTGTGATGGATGTGATAGACTTTCCATTTTTTGAAACTCCATTTTTTCTATCGAGACGTTGATTGTAAACAATTTTAATGTCAAGACCTTTTATCATTTCATGATAAACCTCTAAGGCTGCTGAGGGTTCAAATGTCCACATGGCATCTTCATTTTTTGTGGTTTGTGTTTGTCCACCGTCTTTATATTCCGATCTTTTTTGCCAAACCCAGTTATCGGAATTTTCGTAATGCTTTTTTATGTTTTGATAAAATTCGCGAGAAATACCACCAATAACCTGCTTATTACCAATATCGGTTTGCCCAAGACCTCCGGTAGTAAGTCCGCCTAGCCGATTTGTCGGTTCTATTAAAATAACCGATTTACCAAGCCGTGCAGTTTCAATAGCAGCTGATATACCTGCTGAAGTGCCTCCATAGATAACAACATCTGCCGAAGTTAAACTTTCATTGTTTTTATTGGCACAAGACAAAAACGCAACACTTGCAAATAAGATTAGGAGTTTTAATATTTGCGTTGTTTTCATATGTAAACCTGTTTTTGTTTGCTATAATGTAAAAATAGTGATTTTCGTAAGTAGGCTATAACCAAGCAATGAATTAGACACAGTATTGCCTGTAATTTTTTATTCCTCATTCCAAATATTATTAAAATAATCCGTATCCATTTCAGGTGACATCAAATAAGTCCAATTATTTTTTCCCGCCATTAGATGACTACCTGTTATAAATTCCGTTTTCTGTCCATATTGATAAATATAAAGTTTGTAATCGAAATCCGGATAGAAAATTGAGTCAAATGGTTTGTCTCTAAAATCGAATACTTTGCTTGTATTCCAATCACGCACTATTCTTTTTGTTTCGCTTTTATTCAACATTTTTGTCCGATTCTCTTTATTCGAGTATATCCGAATAGAATCAATTGCCGAAAGATTAAGCAAGGTTTTATCCGCTTTAAATGTATTAACTGAATTTTCACAAGTATTGAGGTCAACATACTGTTGCTTATTTTTTCGAAACCGTATGAGGCAGGAATCTTGTCTTATTACATCACTGGCAATTTCTTTTCCGTCTTTATAAATGTCCATCGGATACCAAGGTGGTCCGGCCCAACCTATACATCGATATTCTTTGATTTGATATTCTTTAAATGTCCATTCATTAGTTAATTCACATTCGGCACCGAAAGCTTCGCCTAGTTTTTTCAAGAAATAGTATCCGCCAATTAGTCCGCCTATGAAAATAAAAGCAATAATTATTAGGGTTATTTTACAACCTTTTTTCATTGGTTACGGTTTTGGTCAAATTACTGGCAACGACTTAGTAAAAAATCGTTTTTATGTTTTTTAATTGACGTTAAACGAAGGTCGTATTTTTTATTGAAAAAATCAAATCAAAAGTTATGATTTTCACTACTCTTCAGCTTGCTCAACCTCCTCTTTGTTCCAACCTGTTAACCCAGCAGACACTACAAATTTCATCACATCGCTAGAGTTAATGTCAACTGGTGTAATATTTTCCTTTGGAACAATAAACAATTCGCCAGAAAAATTATAGGAATGTGGAAAATATACAGCAACTTTATCTTTTAGGTGTAATAATTCTAAATTTTCTTCAGTAATAAAGCCCAGTTTTTCTAAATCGGAATTCAGATTGACTTTTACCAAAACGGGTTCGCTGAATTTTTTTTCTTTACCCACAAAAGCAGAAAACAGATCATTAAAAGCGGAGTAAATAAAATTTAATAACGGGATACGTGCCAACAAGTTTTTAAATACTTTTCGTAATGGGTCGGCAATAATAGTACGACCTAAAAAACCTACAAAAATTAAAAATAATATCAATGTTAAAACACCTAAACCTGGAATTTTAGTATCAAAAAATTTGAGCAATAAATCTTGCAGTAAACCATCTAAAAAGGTAAAAACAGCATAAATAATATATGCTGTAATGCCTAGTGGAGCAATATATAATAAACCTTGTAAAAAGTAATTGACTAGTTTTTTCATGATGACGAAATAATAAGGTTAGATTTTATTTAGTAATTCTCTTAATAGAGTAAATTTCAATGGGTTTTGTTAAGTATTGATTTTCGCTTTTTTGTGATTGAATTTTCAAAACTACATCCATACCTTTAGTTACTTGTCCAAAAGCTGCAAAACCTTGTCCGTCCGGGTTTCGTTTACCACCAAAGTCTAATTCTGGTTGATCGTTTATGCAGATAAAAAAGCTGCTTGTGGCACTGTTAGGTTTGCTTCTTGCCATAGAAATTGTACCATTTTTATGTAAAATACTTGTCGTTTCCGTAGTTTCAATTTTAATTGGCGGTTGTTGTTTTTCTTCTGGGATATTTCCGCCTTGTATCACTTCAATTTTAATTTCCCTATCTGCTTCATTTTCGGCAGTACAGGTTCTGAAAAAGCTACTATTATCGTAGGCGGAATTATCGACATATTGTAAGAAATTACCAACAGTAATAGGTGCTTTATCTTGATACAATTCAATTTCTATTTTGCCAAGAGAAGTGTCAATTAAACATTTTACCTGTTCTTGTGCTTGCATAGAATTGCTAATTAGAATAACTGCCAATAAGAGTGTTAATTTTTTCATAGGGTTAATGCAATTAGAGTGTTTTTAATATCCAATCTATAATATGGTCTTCAGTGTCTTTAAAATCTCTTAAAATATAAGAGCCATGTTTGTTGCCTTTTGTTATTTCTATTCGTTTTTCGCCCAATGTTATTTTATATAATTCTTCAGCCCATTTTTTTCGCATTCCTTTTTGTTCTTCTTCAGAGGCTATGTAAAAGGCGTTTTTTGGAACAATTGGATCGGTTTTTCCACTTAAATTTTGAGCGGCACTTGTTTTAGCAGATAGCACAACTACAGATTTAATATTTTCGTTTTCTGAAGCCATACATGCCAAATTACCACCTATAGACGCACCTATAATACCAATACGGTTTTTGTCTATTCGTGAATCGTTTTGTAGAAATTTTATAACTGCCTGTAAATCGTTTGGAGCTCGGTTGGGGTTATTAAAAAGATCTGAAAGTGAGCCTTCGTCTTTATCAGAGTCACCGTGTAGTCTTACATCATAAGCAAATACAGCGTAACCTTGGGTTAATAATTTATCAATAATTGATAGTCCGTACCACTCTTCTCTTGAAGAACCGCCTTGGTGGATTAGTATAATTGCTGGAATTTTGGCTTTTTTAATTTTCGGCAAATGGTAAGTTGCACTAATATTAATGCTATCTTTTGTCGTTATTTTTACAGCTAAGGAATCTTGAGCGTTTGCGTAATTGATCGTAAAAAAAAGACAAAGAGTTAATAAACTAATAGTATTTTTCATTATAAAAGCTTTAGACCTTAAAATTAACAATTTAATTACCCAATTGGAATAATGATTAGATTAATTAACAAAAAACCGCGACTTAAGTCGCGGTTTTATATCAATATTTTGAGATTATTTACTCACCTAAAAAGGGATATTTATAATCCGTAGGCGGTACAAAAGTTTCTTTTATAGTTCTGTTACTAACCCAACGTAACAAGTTCCAAACAGAGCCCGCTTTGTCATTAGTACCAGAGCCTCTAGCACCACCAAAAGGTTGTTGTCCAACTACAGCTCCTGTGGGTTTATCATTGATGTAGAAATTACCAGCAGCATTTTCTAATGCATTTGTGGCATAATCAATAATATACCTATCTCCACTAAAAATAGCACCGGTTAAAGCATATTCTGAAGTTTCATCAACATATTGTAAAGATTCTTTCCATTTTACATCATCATACACATAAATGGTAATTACGGGTCCAAATAATTCTGTACACATAGTTGTGTATTTGGGGTCATCTGTAACAATAACAGTAGGTTCAATAAAATACCCTTTGGTTTTGTCATGACCACCTCCAACAATAATCTCAGCATTTTTATCCGCTTTGGCTTGATCTATATAGCTTGAAATTTTATCAAAAGATGCTTCATGTATTACCGCATTTACAAAGTTTGATGTGTCATCAGGGCTTCCCATTTTGATGGATTTAACCTGCTCAGTAACTGTTTTTTTAACATCAGCCCATAAACTTTTTGGTATATATGCTCTAGAGGCCGCTGAACATTTTTGCCCTTGGTATTCAAAAGCACCTCTTACAATGGCTGTACCAACTTGTTTGGCATTCGCAGAGGCATGAGCCCAAATAAAATCTTTACCTCCAGTTTCTCCAACAATTCTTGGATAGGTTTTGTAAGAATTTATATTGTTACCAATTTGCTTCCATAATAGTTTAAACACATGTGTAGAGCCTGTAAAGTGCAAGCCCGAAAAATCAGGATGGCTTAAAATGGTATCACTAATCATTATAGGGTCGCCATAAACCACATTTATAACACCATCTGGTACGCCAGCTTCTTTAAATAAATCAACAATCACTTGTGCAGAATACACTTGACTATCTGAAGGTTTCCAAACACATACATTACCCATCATTACAGGTGCGGCACAGAGATTGGCTGCAATTGACGTAAAGTTAAAAGGCGTAATTGCATAGGTAAATCCTTCCAGAGGTCTATATTCCATTCTGTTCCAAATTCCAGGGCTAGAAATGGGCTGATTAGCGTAAACTTCCGTCATAAATTCAACGTTGAATTTAAAGAAATCTATCATTTCGCAGGCGGCATCAATCTCTGCTTGCATTACATTTTTTGATTGTCCTATCATTGTGGCGGCATTCATTCTATCTCTATAGGGTCCAGCCAATAATTCAGCAGCCTTTAAAAAGATAGCAGCACGGTGTTCCCATGAAGTTTTTGACCAAGTTTTACGTGCTTCAAGTGCATTTGCAATAGCTTGTTCTACATGCTTTTTTTCTGCTTTATGGTATTGACCTACGGTATGTTTATGATTGTGAGGAGGATGTATAGAAACCGTATTGCCAGTTCTTATTTCTTTTCCACCTATATAAAAAGGAATATCTACCTTTTCATTGTACATTTTTTTATAAGTATCTAATAGACTCTTTTTTTCAGGGCTATTAGGTGCATAAGTTTTTACAGGTTCATTTACCGCTTTGGGTACGTTATAAAATCCGCTTGCCATATGTTATGTATTTTTATAAAATTCGACTAATTTTGCCGCAAAGTTACAAATAGTAAACAACAAAAACCAAGCACCAATAATAAATTACATAACCCCATTTTCAGGGGTTTAATTTTTACGGTTTTGAGTGTTTTTTAACTTGCAATTTAAGCTCATATTTGTACTATTAAATTTTAACATCAAACCCTAACCAATAGTTAATTAATGTGTACAGTTACCTTTCTCCCTTTAAGCAAAACGGATTTTATCCTGACCTCGAGTAGGGATATTCCGTTTTCTCGTGAAAAGGCTTCGCATCCTAAGGAATATGTTGAAGATGGTGTCAAACTTTGGTACCCCAAAGACGGAAAAGCGGGTGGATCATGGATTGGTACAAGTTCAAAAAACAGGTTGATTTGCTTGTTAAACGGGGGATATGTGCATCACACTTCGTTGGCCAGTTATAAAAAGAGTAGAGGGTTAATTGTAAAAGAGTTGCTTAAAATCGATGATGTCCGTAAAGGATTGAATGCTATTGATTTGAATGGAGTAGAACAATTTACGTTAGTAATTGTCGATTGGAATGTCGATTTGAAATTATTGGAATTTGTTTGGGATGGTGAAGAAAAACATCTAAAAGCAAAAGCACAAAAACCTCAAATTTGGTCGTCTTCAACTTTATATGATGAGGATGTGAAACAATTACGGTGGGATTGGTTTGAGAAATGGCAAAAGAAGAATGAAATAACTCAAGAGAGTATTTTAAAATTTCATCACACTGCTGGAATTGGTGATCCAAAAATTGATGTGATGATGGGTAGAAAAAAAGGAGGAACCGTAAGTATTACTTCAATTTTTAAAGAACAAAATAGTTTAGGTATGGTTTATGAAGATGTTAGGGATAATAAAAAATCTAAATTAATAATTGAAATGTAAATACTTTCCGCTTTACCTCTCCTCAGGAGAGGTCAGAATTGCTTTTTTTGTAATTCCGGGAGAGGTTATGTAATTCAACTAAAAAAAGTACGTTATAAATGCGTATTAAATATTATGATTAAAAAAATCAAATCTATTTTTGTTTTTGCTCTGCTACTAATTTGTTCTAGTTGCTTCGAGATAATTGAAGAGGTGTCTTTAAATGATGACGGCTCTGGAAAGGTCACATTAACACTAAACTTAAGCCGAAGCAAAACAAAAATAAACTCAATGATGTTATTGGATAGTGTAAATAACTACAAAGTGCCATCGGAGCAAGAAATTAGAAAACATTTTTCCGAAATGGTAAAGACAGTTAAAAATACAGAAGGTATTAGCAATGTTACTAATTCAATTGATATGGAGGAATTCATTTTTACACTTTCATGTAATTTTAATGATGTAGATGCCCTAAATACGGTAGTTTCTAATTTTAGTTCTAAAGAAGAGGCGAAAAGGATAAAAAACCATAAACATTTTGATTACAATAAGGTCAATCAACTTTTTACAAGAAGCTATCATTACGATTTAGCAAAGGAAATTAAAAAAACAAAAATGGAAGACAGAGAGGTGTTTAAAACGGCATCCATAACAACTATTTATCGTTTTCCGCATCCAATAGCTTCAACTAAAAATAATGTAGCTAAAATTTCAAAAAGTAAGAAAGCTATTATGCTTAAAATATCTGCTCAAGATATTATCAATCAAAAAAAATCAATCAAAAATCAAATTAAATTAGATAAATAAGTTATGAAAAAGATAATCCTGACCCTAGCCTTAGTTGCAACCACAATTGGTTTTGCACAACGATTAGAAAGTAAAATTCCAGCTAACGCCCAAGCAGTGATTTCCGTTAACGGTGAAAATTTGCTCGAATTAATTTCTTTAACAGAGTTTAATAATAATGCTTTGGCTAAAGAAATTATTAAAGAAGTAGGTAGAAAAAATCCTGATTTTAACAGTCTAGCTGATTTTGGGTTTAATTTAAAATCAAAAGCTTTTTATTTTTATCAACCCACTGATAGTATTTCATATCATAATTTTATAATTAAGTTAAAAGATAGGAATGCTTTTGAAAAAGTATTGGATTCCTCAACTTCAAGTAAAATTGTAAAAACAGGAGATGTAAATAGTATTTTAGAGTATGACACTTCTATTAAGTGGAATAATAATACACTTTTATTTACTGTAGGTGACAGGTCATATAGCTATTTTGATAAACATAAAGAGCGGTTTATGAAGGAAGCTGAGAGTGAAGAGGAAGATCTTTACATACTTAAAAGAAGAATTGTTGGTGAGTGGATTACTAATTACACTGCTAAATTATTCAACTATAACGGTGCTTCAGTACTAGCTAACAAAAGCTATTTAAAATCTATAGATAAAAATGCGGCAGCATCGGCTTGGGTCAATAGTTATGGAGAACTAATGAGTGGAATGATGGGTGGTTTAGGTTATTTAGCAGGAGCAGGCGGTTTAAATATGAATTACAATAATTTAGGTTTTGGAACCATGAGCGGTAATCTTTATTTTGAAAAAGACGCTGCAAGACTTACTTATAACATGGAAGTTAACGATAGATGGAAAAAAGCTATAAAAAAGATGTACAAGTCAAAAATAGACCAATCGTTTTTCAACTATTTTAATGAAAATGAAATTATAGGCTACACTAGTATAGCTATGAATACCGAGGCTGTTTTAGATGAGTATCCCAACTTAATATCAGACATTTATGGAGGTATGTTGCCTGATTTTAAAGATGAAATGGAAGTTAGCTCTGAGTTGTTCTCAATATTATTAGACGAGGAGGCTATTGGTGACTTGGTTACTGGAAATATGTTATTTATTTTAAATGATTTGGGCGAAAAAGAAGTTACTTATTCTACTTATGAGTATGATGATGATTATAACGAAACGAAAGTTGAAAAAACAAAAATGGAAATGAGCCCTGAATTTACTTTTATGATAGGCTCAGAAAACGAGACATTGCTTTTTAAGTTAATTAAACTAGGTGTTAAGCATAAGGCGTTGGAACAAAATTCCAATTATTATAAAATGAATTTGCCTAACAAAACACCTTTTGATTTATATGCCGTAATCAAAGATGAAATAGTATTTATTACGTCTTCGGAAAAGCAAATAGCTAATATTGTGAGTGCTAATCCAATTTCAGTATTGGGAGATCATAAAAAAATGATTCGCAAAAATGCAGCGGTTATGTATTTAGATGTTAAAAAATTACTCGCTAAAATTCCTGCTGAAGAGTTAAGAAAAGACGAGAAGAAAATGGTTTCATTTGCTACTGATAATTTAAACAATGTTTATTACAAATCAGGTAAGATGAAGGGTAACAATATGGTTTCTGAATTTGTTTTAGAAACTGCAAATAATCGCGAAAACTCTTTAAAGGTATTACTAGATTTTATTGATTTTATGATGTAATATCCGGCAATTATGCGTAAGAAGGCACTCTATTTTTTTATTGTATTTGCTGTTATTATAGTTGTACTTTATTTATGGCGATATAAACAATCGCAAGTGTTTGAAAATAGAGTTCCTGCCAATGCTACCAAAGTGGTTAATGTAAACCTTAGGCAAATAGAAAATCATTTGTTGTTCGATTTTTTAGCAAACCCTATTACCTATTTAAAACCTCGCAAAAGAAAAGATTCTTTAAAAAAACCAAGAGTCTCGCTTAACAATGGGGTTAGTATTCCCAGGAATATATTGTTTTATTCCAACTCAAATAAACTTAAAGACAATTGGTTTAGTAGCGTTATTGGCATTACTGATTTGGAAAAATTGTCTCGTTTTTTAGTAAAAGAGAAGTTCGTTAAGCATACAGAGAACAAAATCATTTTTTACACCAAAGCCAATATTGTATTGGCTATTAAAGATGAACAATTGATTCTGGGATTAAAGTCAGATAAAAAGGCTACTATTTTTCCGCTATTAATTTCATTGTTTGATATAAAAGATTATTTACGTGAAGACGATACTATTTTAAAACCTTTGATAAATAGTGAAAGTGATATTAGCTTTTCTTTAGGCGATGATTGGTTGGAAGCTGACTTCAATAAAGGGTTTTTTGAACTTCAAGGTGCTTTAGATTCTGATTTGTTTGTTACTAATGTAAATCAAACACCAAATGAAAATGGTATTGTTTCGTTGTCAGGAAAAATAAATAGACATAACTCAACTTTCAAACAATTTTTGGCAGATAAAAAAGAAAAGTTTAATGAAATAACTCATTTGTCATTAGATTCTATAATTGATAAATGGAACGGTAAACTTAATATGAACATCGCTTCTATAGAACAAAAAACAGATACCATAGTTTCTTATGAGTATGATGATGATTTTAATAAAGTTGAAATAAAATCTACACAAAAAAAGAAGATTCCAACACTCAGCTTAATCTTAGGGCAAGAAAAGTCTTCTAGTCTATCAGATTATTTTTACAGTAAAAATGCAATTCAAATAATAGAAAATGACACTGTTTTTACAGCTATTCCTATCTATAAATTTTTGGCTGCTGATGTTGAAGAAAATTTTGAATTGTATATTACAGAAAAAAAGAAACAGTCAGCTTCTATGGTTACAACCTCAAAACTAAATTTTTACTTTAATGCTGAAAAATATATGGAAAATCCACTTGATATTCCGTTAAATAAAGATCAGAAAAAACTTCTTAAATTAGTTAAGACTACAAAATTGGATTGGACAGAGAACAACGAATTCTCTTTAAAAATTAATCTTAAAAATACAAATCGAAACTTCTTAGGAAAATTGATTAAACAATAATCTACAAAACGAAGGCGACAAAGGAAACAATGAGTAAACCTATAGCAGATAAAATATAGTAAAAACTATTGAGTATAATAAATTTTATGAAGGTTTTAAACCAATGTTGCTCGTAAAAATTACGCAGGGCTTTAAACAAATAAAACAAAAACAGTGGAATAAATATTAAAATACCAAGGTCTGTATCTAGTATTCTATCAAATATATTAAAGAAAATAAGCAACAAAAAGAATACGGTTTGTACATTAAAAACAAATACCAAATGCTCTGTATAATTCCATTTGTGTCTTATATAAAGTAATGAAACTAATAGGGTGAAAATAGGAAGTAAGAAGAATAAAGCTAATGATATATTCGATATGATTTTTTTACCATAAGCTGACCTAAATTCAGCATCGTCTTTAGCTTTATTAATATTTTGAGCTATTTTGTAATAAAAAGCATTCCATCTTGTTTTTTCTAAACCTAAATCTTCTATGGCTTCCATGGCGGTTGCCTCTTTATTTTCTTTGTTATATTTTAAAAAATCACTGATTTTCTTAAATAGTTTTTGTCCAACGAAATTACTTATGGCCCGATCTTCCAATGCTAGGGTAAACTCCTCAGGTATAATGTAGTTTACCTCTTTTGTCGTAAATATTTGCCGTGTATAATTATTGGCATCTTCGTTTAATGCAGACATTTTTTGAACATCTTCCCACTCATCATTTTTAGCATCATCATTTACCTGTATCGAAATAAATTTGATGTTAGATTTGTAAAAATCCTCATAAATAGAATCTTTTTCATCTTCTGAAATAGCGTCACTTTTTAGTTTGTTTAAAAAATCAGTAGTCATAAAAATAGAATCAATTCTGAAAAGTAGTTTTTGTTTGAGTGTATTCGTTTTAGTAGAATTTTTCTTTATTCCTTCAGTATTATAGTTTACTAAACTATCCTTAGTTTTAAAAAGAGGTAAATTTGCCAACGCACTATCCTTGATTAAATTAATTTTGTCATCATTAGAATCTTTCGCATTTATCGTATCTAATGAAGTTTCAGCTTTATCCATAGAGGAAACTCCTGATATTTTATATTCATCAATTGTAGAAAATAGTCCTTGAAGCAAAAAGAAAACAATAGTTACGTGCAGATAGAGCTGAAAGGGGTTTACATATCTTCTGCGTTTACCCTCAACATAATCATTTGTAACCTTACCTGGTTTAAATAATAAAGGTAAAAACGTTTTAAAGAATCGTGTGTCAAATGAGAAAAACCCTGAAAAGAATTCTGAAATAAACTGCTTAATACTTAATGGAAGTTCGTCATTTACCTGACCACAATTAGAACAGAAATTATCTTTGTCAGATATAGGTTGCTTACAGTTTAAGCATTCTATACCACGTTTGTTTTTTGAAAATCTGGTAGTTGATTTCATAAATCATTCGAGAATGAATCTTAAAAATTCCATTCTAAATTTGGTAAAGCTAAACTACAAAAAAACGAGTAATAATTCCAACCCCTTTGAAAGGGGTTAGGGAAGGCTTCTATCTAATTCAATATAGCCGGCACGGTCAATTGAAAAGAAGGTATCTGAACTTTAAACCTACTGGTATTGGTAAAATTAATCATATTGTAAAACCCTTTCATGGCTCCTGTTGGCGAAGTAAGGTTGCAATAAGAGCTATATGTATAAGATTTTTTTGGTGCTAAAACGGGTTTTTTACCAATAACACCATCTCCCTCTACAATTTCGAGACTTTTTAAAGCGTCGAATATTTTCCAATGGCGGCTTATTAATTGAACAGACGCATTGCTTTGATTTTCAATGGTAATTTGGTAGCTAAAGGTAAAAAATAGTCTGTTGCTCTGATGGCTAATGCCTTCAAATTTTGTCTTTACAGATATTTTAATTCCTTTTGTTACTTGCTGTACCATAGCTAAATAGTGGTGAATATTATCACAAATATAAGAATATTTTTATTCAAACATTCAGAGTTTGTACAAAGTAGATACAGAGAAAAGGTTTTAGTTGCGTAAGTTTTCAGAATTGGCTCGGCCATAGCCAATAACTTGGTCGTATCTGCTTCCAATTGGTTTATAATAAACAAGTACAGAATAATCGTTTTCTGTTTGGTAAAAAGAACCTTCAATGGCGTGGTTATTTATTTGACCTTTATCATCTGCGGTTACATAGGTATAATTATAAAAACCTTGTTTTAGCAAAATAGTGCAGGTATATAATTTAAGACGTTCGTTATAGTACATTTTATTTTCATCAGTCAGTTGCCAATCGTTAAAATCGCCATAAACATAAATATCATCTTCGCCAGTATCGGTGTGGGCTTCAAGAGTAAAATGTACATAAGAATAATCGGCTTCAGTAGCATTTGTATCACTATCAATAGTCCTAATTATAAAATTACCATTAACGTCAGGGTAGAACGTATAGGGTTTGTTTTTACGCATTTCATCTGTGTATAAATATGTGTTGAACAGCCCGTCAAGACGACTTTTAGCGATATTGTTGTTGGCAGTTCTAATTTGTTTGGTGTCAAAAAATAAATATTCATTTCCAGCCCAAAACGAAGCTTTTTCCGAATACTTATATAACAACTGTGTACCTCTGTAAAATTGTGGTTTTATATTTTTTACAACTGTATTCCAGTCATTATTTTGATAGATTGCTACTTTTATTTCTTGACTAGGATTGTTGATAAGTAAATCAGGATGATTGACACTAAATTCTATATTTTGTTTTGAGTTAATGGTTGCAACATCCCTACTTTTATGTGTACTCACACCAACACTAACTAACGGTTGATAAATTATAAAAGGTCTGGTAAATAAAATTTTATCATTTTCATCTAAAACGGTAATCAAGTAATTGCCACTTAATTTTATTTGTGTTTTTTCATTTGGAATAGTTAGCCTGTAGTGTGTGTAGGGCTGTAGCGTATTAAAAGAGTTTTCAAAGTCTCTAATCCAATCATTATCATATCCATTAATAAATTCTGTAGCTATTAACTTAGAAATTTTCCAGTCATAATCATAATGTTCAATTTTATAAGAATACTCTGCTTGGCTATCGCTAAGATCGTCAAACATTAAAATTAAGGGTTCACCTAATTTTACAATAGGTGCGTAATTATTTACCTGTCTTGATCTCAGTACTATTGTTTTTATATATTCCGGAGGATTAATAATAACACCAGATTGAGCATTGCTTATGCCAATTGATGCTAGAAAAAATAAAGTGACTATAAAATGTAATCTATAATGCAACATTGATTATTTTGGGTAAATAAAACAAAAGTTATACCAAAACTAATCATTTAATTTGGTTTTCTTAAAAGGGTTTGATTTTATAAGTTTCTTATGGATAAATAAATTGTTATTTAGAATTATTATAAATAATAATTTATCATATAAAAACATAGAAAACACGTACAAAATAATTAAATTTGCACCGTTTTTTATTGATAATTAACTATACTAAATTAATATGTCAAAAGACATTCGTATCAAAAAAGGCTTAGATATTAGGCTTGTGGGCGAAGCCGAAAAGGTAACAAACACACTTCCCTTTGCTAATGTTTATGCTTTAAAGCCTGAAGATTTCCACAAAATTACACCTAGACTTATCGTAAGAGAAGGAGCAGAAGTTAAAGCTGGTGAAGCTATTTTTCATTCTAAACAGCATGAAGATATGATGTTTCCCTCGCCTGTAAGTGGAGAGGTAATAGAAATTGTTAGAGGTGCTAAACGAAGAATTTTAGAAATTAAAATTTTAGCAGACAAGCAACAGGAATATAAAGACTTTGGTAAAAAAAATGCTAATGATTTAACTGCTGAAGAAATTAAAACACACTTATTAGCCTCAGGTTGTTGGCCATTTATTAAAAAACGTCCTTATGATGTTATTGCAAACCCTAATGAAGCACCAAAAGCTATATTTATTTCCGCATATGCCAGTGCCCCGTTAGCTGCTGATTATGATTATACCTTACAGGGCAAAGAAGCTGAATTGCAGGCTGCGATAACAGCATTGTCAAAATTAACTGAAGGTAAAGTACATATAAGTATAGGTAAAAAATCCAATTCACCACTGGCTAACGTATCTGGTGCGGAAATTCACAAGGTTTCTGGACCACACCCAAGTGGTAATGTGGGAACTCAAATCGCTAAATTAGACCCGATAAATAAAGGCGAAGTTGTCTGGGTGGTTACACCACAAGACCTGGTTGTTATGGGCGAATTGCTGCTTACAGGTAAGTTTAACATCAAAAGAACCATTGCTTTGACAGGATCTCAATTTATTAAAAATAATTATGTAGAGGTTGTTGCCGGAGCTAGTATTGCTGATATTGTTTCAGAAAATTTAGATAGTAACACAAGAATTATAAGTGGTAATGTACTTTCTGGAAAACAAGTATCTCAAGAAGATTATTTGGGATATTATGATAATCAGTTAACAGCAATTCCAGAAGGTGACGATTATGAATTTTTTGGGTGGAACAAACCAGTTTTTAATAAAGTTTCTAATACAAGAGCATTAACTTTTTCATGGTTAACACCTAATAAAAAGTACGACTTAAATACCAATACAAACGGAGAACATAGAGCATTTGTGTTAACGGGTAATTACGAACAGGTATTTCCCTTAGATATTTACCCAATGCAAATTCTTAAAGCGTGCATGTATCAAGATTTGGATGAAATGGAAGCCTTGGGAATGTACGAGGTTGCACCGGAAGATTTTGCTTTGACAGAATTTGTATGTGTTTCCAAACAACCCCATCAAAAAATTATAAGAGAAGGTTTAGATTTAATGTTTGAAGAAATAGGTTAAAAAATAACAAAAGTCAATTGAAATGTCATCTCGAGCGGAGTCGAGAGAATAAATAAAAGACAATGGGTTTAAAACAGAACTTACATAAAATAAAGGAAAAATATAGAGGTACAAAAATGGCTCCGGCTTTTAATGCAATACATACCTTTTTATATTCACCTAACGAAACCACACACGCAGGCACTCACATTAAAGCAGCTGATGATTTAAAACGGACCATGAATACCGTAATTATGGCATTGATTCCGTGTTTGATTTTTGGTATGTTCAATGCCGGTTACCAGCACTATTTGGCCACAGGCGAAATACAAGCGGTATCTAGCGGTTTTTTTAGCAGTGAATTTTGGACACTTCAAAATTTTAGCCTCGGTTTTTGGAAAACCCTTCCATTAATCATCATTTCTTATGGTGTTGGTCTAGCGGTTGAATTTGTTTTTGCTGTAATTAAGGGACATGAAGTAGAAGAAGGGTATTTGGTTACAGGGATGTTAGTACCGCTAATTATACCAATAGATACACCATACTGGATGTTGATTATCGCTGTAATTTTCGGTGTAGTTATCGGAAAAGAAGTATTTGGTGGTACGGGAATGAATATTTTGAATCCCGCTTTAACCATTAGAGCCTTTTTATTCTTTGCCTACCCGACTTGGATGAGTGGTGACAAAGTTTGGGTACACGGTGCAAAAGAAAGAGCTAACGAAATTGCAAATGGCTCAACTGCCGATGCCATTTCGGGCGAAACTATCATGGGTAGTTTAGCACAAAATGTTGCTGGCACTATGGATACGGCCGCAGATTCATGGAATGCCTTTTTTGGTTTTATTCCAGGGTCTATTGGAGAAACATCAACACTATTGATTCTTCTTGGAGCTGCGTTTCTAATTTTTACTAAAATTGGAAGTTGGCGTATTATGCTTAGTGCAGTTCTTGGTGCCGTGGTAATGGGTTATATTTTCAATATGGTTGTAGATGCGGGATGGATTACCGAAACCAGTAAATTTTACGGATTAATGAGTACGGAATTTTGGAGGCACCTACTCATAGGAGGATTTGCATTTGGTGTTGTTTTTATGGCTACCGATCCGGTAACTGCATCGCAAACCAATAAAGGAAAATGGATTTACGGTTTCCTGATAGGCTTTATTGCTATTATGATTCGCGTATTTAACCCCGCTTATCCAGAAGGTATTATGTTGTCAATATTATTAATGAATGTATTTGCACCAACAATAGACCATTATGTGGTGCAGGGCAATGTCAAAAAAAGATTAAGAAGAGCAAAATTAAAAACAGCTTAAGTTATGGCAATTAACACAGATAAAAATAGTTATACCGTTATTTTTGCCATCGTAATGGTATTTGTAGTAGGTTCTATATTGGCGGGACTGGCACAAGGGTTAAAACCTTTGGTTAAAGCCAATGAACGTTTTGAAAAACAACAGAACATATTGTACGCAATGGGTATTAACGACAATGAAGGGGCTAATGATGTAGCTTTTGTTTCAACAGATAGGGTTGAAGAAGTTTTTAATAGCACCATCAAAAAGCAATATGTAATTCAAGGAGATGAAGTTATCGAAGAGCCTGAAGCGTATTTGATAGATATAAAAAAGGAAGAAGCAAAAGCTAAAGATCCGGACTATCAACGTAGATTGCCTTTGTTTGAAGGAGAAAAAGAGGGTGAGCCAATTTATGTAGTTCCTATTCGTGGTAAAGGATTATGGGATGCTATTTGGGGCTTTGTAGCCTTGGATAAATCAATGACTGTACAAGGGGTGTTTTTTGATCATAAAGGGGAAACACCTGGGTTAGGTGCAGAGATTAAACAACGCTATTTTATGGATGATTTTTCTGGCGAGCACTTATTAAATGAATCAGGTATGTTTAAAGGTATTACGGTTGCTAAGGCAAATGCAGATCCTAAAAATAACGATAAAAACGATCATGAAGTAGATGCTATAGCAGGTTCAACCATCACGGGTGATGGTGTTACCGCAATGATAAAGAAAGATTTAAGAATGTATGTACCTTATTTTAAAACATTAAAATAATTATGGCAGAAGTAGCAGAAAAAGAAGTAATAAAAGCTCCTAAAGAACCTTTGTTTTCCAAAAAAAACAGAAAACTCTTGAGCGATCCGCTAACGGACAATAACCCTATAACCATACAGGTATTGGGTATTTGTTCCGCTTTGGCAATTACCGCACAGTTAAAACCGTCTATAGTAATGGCAATATCGGTAATGTTTGTAATGGGTGTAGGTAATGTCGTTATTTCATTGATGCGAAATATTATCCCATCAAAAATTAGAATTATCGTTCAATTGATTGTTGTTGCTACCTTAGTAATTATTGTAGATCAAGTATTAAAAGCATTTGCATATACCCTAAGTAAAGAATTATCGGTATTCATTGGTCTGATTATTACTAACTGTATTATTATGGGACGCTTTGAAGCTTTTGCCTTGGCCGAGAAACCATGGCGGTCTTTCCTTGACGGAATTGGTAATGCCGCTGGTTATGGTATCATTTTAATTATTGTTGGTTTTTTCAGAGAATTATTAGGTTCTGGTACGTTGTTCGGACTTAAAGTGTTAGGTGACCCTGTTGAAAAAACAGGACTATACAGCATAGGCTATGAAAATAACGGCTTTATGGTATTGCCTCCAATGGCATTAATTGTTGTTGGAATCATAATTTGGGTACAGCGTAGTAGAAATAAAGAGTTAATAGAAGAACATTAGACGCAGAGCGTCATTCTGAACTCGTTTCAGAATCTCAATAAATAATATATGGAATATTTAGAATTATTTTTTAAATCGATTTTTGTAGATAACATGGTATTTGCATATTTCTTGGGAATGTGTTCTTACTTAGCGGTATCTAAAAAAGTATCGACCGCAGTAGGTCTTGGTGCTGCCGTAATCTTTGTATTGGCGGTAACGGTACCGTTAAACTGGTTGTTAGATCAATACATACTGCAAGAAGGAGCTTTATCTTGGTTGGGCGAAGAATATGCCGCTTACGATTTAAGCTTTTTATCCTTTATCATGTTTATAGCAACCATCGCAACAATGGTGCAATTGGTTGAGATTGTAGTTGAGAAATTTGCACCTGCGTTATACAATTCATTAGGTATATTTTTACCGTTAATTGCAGTAAACTGTGCTATTTTAGGAGGCTCATTATTTATGCAGTCTCGTGAAATTCCAACCTTATCTGAAGCCTTAACTTATGGTGTTGGTTCTGGTATCGGCTTCTTTTTAGCCATATTGGCTATTGCGGCCATTCGCGAAAAAATCAGATATTCATCAGTACCACCAGCATTGCGAGGTTTAGGGATAACATTTATCCTTACAGGATTAATGGCAATTGGATTTATGAGCTTTGGAGGAATGTTAACTGGTGGCGATGATGGAAGTGATGCTCCTGTGGCAACTGAACAAGCCATTCAGATGGATAATGAAAAAGATAATGATGCCGACATTTTAAAAGATAAGGAAGAAGAATTAGAAGAAAATACAACCGCTTTAAATGAATAATATGTTATTAGCAGTAAGTACATCAGGAGTTATCATAGCTACGGTAATTGCATTTTTAATGATTATTTTGTTATTGGTGACTCTTTTATTAGTTGTAAAACAAAAACTGGCACCATCTGGTCCTGTTAAAATAACCATTAACGGAGAGAAAGAAATAGAAGTGCCTTCAGGCGATACTTTACTTACTACCTTAAGCGGTCAAAAAATATTTTTGCCATCTGCTTGTGGTGGTGGTGGAACTTGTATTCAATGCGAATGTCATGTATTAGAGGGAGGCGGAGAAGCACTACCTACTGAAACACCACATTTTACACGTAAAGAATTACAAGCTGGTGCAAGACTTTCATGTCAGGTTAAAGTAAAACAAGACATGAACATTACCATACCCGAAGAGGTTTTTGGTATAAAAAAATGGGAAGCTACGGTAGTAAGAAATTATAACGTTGCTTCATTTATTAAGGAATTTGTTGTTGAAATTCCCGAAGATATGGGTTATAAGGCTGGAGGATATATCCAAATTGAAATTCCACCATGTGTTATTAACTACAAAGACATGGATATTACCGCACATCCCGAAGAACATGAAACGCCTGACAAATTTCAAGAAGAATGGGATAAGTTTAATCTTTGGCCGTTGACCATGAAGAACGATGAGGTGGTAGAACGTGCCTATTCCATGGCATCCTATCCAGCAGAAGGAAGAGAGATTATGTTAAATGTACGTATTGCAACACCGCCGTGGGATAGAAATAAAAATGGATGGATGGATGTTAATCCTGGTGTCGCTTCATCTTATATCTTCAATCAAAAACCAGGTGATAAAGTAATCATTTCCGGACCTTATGGTGAGTTTTTTATCAATGAATCCGATGCCGAAATGTTGTATGTGGGAGGTGGAGCCGGTATGGCACCAATGCGATCGCATTTGTACCATCTATTCAAAACGCTTAAAACAGGTAGGAAAGTTACCTATTGGTATGGTGGGCGTTCTAAACGCGAACTTTTCTACATAGATCATTTTAGAGATTTAGAGAAGGATTTCCCAAATTTTAAATTCTACATGGCCTTGTCAGAACCTTTAGAGGAAGATAACTGGAAAGTTAAAGAAGATATTGACGCTCCTGGTGATGGTTTTGTTGGTTTTATTCACAATTGTGTAATCGATAATTATTTGAACCATCACGAAACCCCGGAAGACATTGAGCTCTATTTTTGCGGACCCCCTTTAATGAACCAAGCGGTTCAAAAAATGGGTGAGGATTTTGGAATTCCTGATGAACACATCAGATTTGATGACTTTGGAGGATAAAAGCATCACATTAGAAAATAAAGAAAACCGATACAGAACGTATCGGTTTTTTTATCTCTGAACTTAATTGCAATCTACAACGCTTGAACTTGTTTCTGGGCAATTCACTTCATTAGCTGTTGTAGTAAATTCTTCTTGTTTAGGTTCACCACAAACAACTTGGTCTTTTATCCAATTACGTATTTTTATAGCTATTTCATCGTTCTTTTCTTCGGTCCAATCATGCCCCAGCCCTTTCACACTATGTAGGCTATAAGGCTTGTTCAATTGGTTTGCCTTACATGCTATATCATAACTTCCGTGAATTTTTATATCAGAAGAGCAATCATAATAAGCTCCCATTTTGTAGGGTACGGCTTCATCACAAACACCATGGGCCAAGAAAAGAGGAATGTTATCGCTTTCGTCAAAAAAATCTAGATTATACACTGATCCGGCAATTGAAATTATACCTTTTATAGGGCGTCTTGCTTCCCAAGGACCTAATTCATTTTTTATAGTGCCAAATTCAGATGGGAAAGCGGACAACCACTCATCCTCATCTTTGGCCAGCATCCCATTTAATACAGTCATACCACCTTGACTGTTGCCCAATAAGAATAAATTATTGATATCAATACCATAATCAGCAGGGTTTTGATAAATTCTATCAATGGCTTTTCTTAAATCTTGAATAGCCCTATAATGCGTTTTTATGATTTCCATTTCGGGAATTTCGCAAATAGGTTGCTTAGAAAAATCCTTTATATCTTGACGATACTCTAAAGAAGCTACGGTATATCCATATTTGCAAAAATTTTTACGCATTAAATTTAAGGTCCAAGCTCCCCAAGGGTCATTGGGTTCTTCAGTATTTGGTAAGTAACCATGCACGGCTAAAACCGTGGGTCTGAGCGGTACTGCATCATTATATTTATCATTGGGTTGGTCAATTAGAATATTATAAGTACCCAACTTACCTTCTTCATCTGGGCAATCCGTACAATAAGGTACTTTATCAAAATCGAAACCACAGAATCCTATAGGTTCATTGAGGAAGCTGTATTTACAATCGTCCATTGGGGGTTCTTCTTGAGAAATTTCCTCGCAAGAAGCAACAACAGACAATAGAATAGTTGCCGAGAATAATACTTTAAAGAATGTCTTTGCAATCATAATACCTATTTTTATTTGACAGAATTAAGGTAATGGCTAAAATCTTATTCAAAAATGAAAATAAATAAAATTGTTGACAAGGACATTTGTCTATTTTGATTCTGAAGCTAATTTTTTACGTATTCTACTTAGGTGACGCGGATTCATTCCTAAAATAGTAGCGATATATTTTTGCGGAACTTCTTTGACAAGTTGAGGATATTTTTCTTGAAATTTTTGATAACGTTCCGTGCCCTTTGTTGTAATAAATAAATCAGCTAAATACTGGTATTTTACTAAATCTTGGCTTATGGCTTTTACTACAAATTCTTGAAATTCAGGATAAGTTCTTGATAACCTGTCAAAATCTTTTTTGGTCATTACTTCAACTTCTGCATCGGATAAAAATTGTAAACCGTTAATACTTGGAATTTCATTAATAAAACTACCTAAAGAAGTTATAAATGTATTTTTAATGCCTACCCAACGGGTAAATTCTGTTCCGTCAACTAGGTGAATTAACGCCACCTGACCTTTAGTTAGCAAACCAAGTTCTTTACAAACACGACCTTCCTTATGAAAAAAATCTCCTTTTTTGTATTCTTTTTTAATGAGCGTTTTTAATAAATCCTGTTGTAATTCAGAAGATAGTTTAACACCAGCTATTTGCAAAAATTCAATTAGTTTCATTTTTTACTTTGGTTCCAAAGACATCACATAGTCATAACTTTCGTTCAAATAATTTGCTAAGTTATCCAAATCTTTTTGCATACTATCAGGAATTAAAATATAACCTCGCATTACCGCTCCATAAGATTTAAATAGGGTTGTGTTCAATTCTTCAATGTATTTTTGTTGTACTTCTTTAGAGAATCTAAAGCCTAGTTCACCATCCTTGTTTAAAAGCGAAAACATATAACCATTAGCGGAAGTATAGGGCATGGTTTTGCCTTTTCTTTCAAATCTTGGGCATTTGGCTACCAGTTTATCGTAAATGGCTAGTTTTTCTTTATACATTACTGAATAGTTTTACTTTCTTGCAGCTTTAAACTCGCTACCGTCATACCATTTCGGAAAATAATCTTCATTAGCTAATTTTAATCCTACATTGTAAAATAACTGCAAGTCTAATCGTACACCGCTTAAATCCGTAGTTTCAGCACTGTATTCATCCGATGGTTGATGGTATTTATTAATGCGATAATAATCATTGTACTTTTTTATGTCTTCAATGCTTTTATCAAATCCTTCATAAGCACCACTGGCATATAAAGCAGGAATGCCAATTTTTGCAAAATTAAAATGGTCAGACCTAAAGAAATAACCTTTTTCAGCTTCAGGGTCGGGAATAATGTATCTGTTTTGTTTTTCGGCGGCTTCTTTGGCATATCTGTCCATTTCAGATTGCCCATAACCAGTAATCGTCAAATCTTTCATTTTTCCTGGACTGTCTAGAGCATCAATATTAATATTTGCTACTGTTTTTTTAGGATTGAAGATTGGGTATGCTGCATAATAGGAAGACCCTAATAAACCTTGTTCTTCCGCAGTTACCGCTATAAATACAATAGAACGTTTTGTTTCTTTACTTTTCTTAAACGCTTCAGCCATAGCTAATAAGCCTGCAGTTCCAGATGCGTTATCTACAGCACCATTATAGATTGAATCACCATCAATAGACTTACCAATACCAAAATGATCCCAATGTGCAGAGTAAATAATATACTCATCTTTTCTGTCCGTACCGGGTATAAGAGCCACTACATTTTTAGAAACGTCTTTTTTAATTTTATTTTTAATTCCTACAGAAACAGTTAAGTCTAAGGGAATTGGTTTAAAGTCTTTATTTCTAGATAGCGTTTTATAATCTTGATCTTTCATAGTGGAAGCATCAAACATTTTTTTAGCACTTTCACTACTTATCCAAGATTCAACATTTAAAAGAGGGGCGTCACTTTCAATTGTTAATCTAGCACCGCTCCAACCAGATTCAACTACATTCCACCCATAGGAAGCGGGTTCGGTATCATGAATAATGATTAGCCCATCGGCACCTTGTCTTGCCGCTTCTTCATATTTATAAGTCCAACGCCCGTAATAGGTCATTTCGTTTCCTTTAAATAAGGTTGAATCTCCTGATTTAAAACCTGGATCATTAATTAGCACCACAGCGGTTTTTCCTTTCCAGTCAATGCCTTCATAATCGTTCCATCCATATTCTGGGGCAACAATACCATAACCCGCAAAAACAAGCTCAGAGTTATCAAGACTAACATCAGCTTCAGCTTTATTGGTTGTGGCTACAAAATCTTTTAACGCTTTAAAATTAAAACTTGTATTTTTTCCTGAAATTACCATGTTTTCAGAGGGAGTTCCAGAAATTTCTACCATAGGTACATTTTGAAAAAAGCTATCTCCATTTCCTGGTAAAACACCTAGTTTCTCAAATTCATCTTTTAAATAGTTTACGGTTTTTGTCTCACCATCAGTAAATGGTTTTCTTCCTAAAAATTCATCAGATGCTAGGCGTTCAATATGTTTGCTAAGCGTTTTTTGATTGACTTCAATTATGTCTGAATTTACTTTTTTGTCATCTTTACAACTAATACATAATACTACTATTAGAAATGTTAAGTAATTTTTCATAAATGTTATTTTAATAGAATGTTTATAAATGTTATATAATTAAGCAACTAATTTAGCAAATATAAATATAAACAGAATCCCGATAATTATCGGGAGCGAGGATTTTCAGAAATAAGCGAGAACTAGCAATAAATTATACACAGGCTTTTGCAATCGCAAAATCAAGAGTAGCCTACGACCAAAATTATAGAAGTACTTTATTGGTAAATTAATGAAATTTTACTTGTTTTTTACCACAGTTCTTTGTTAGCAGCTGCTTATTTGCAAGTATATTTAGATAAACTTCATTACTATTCAATTATTGGCTTTAATATTTGATTTATGTGTTGCTCAAAATGTTTAACATAATCTTCCATCAAATATCTCAAATCAGACATATTTCCTTCAGTATATAATTCAATTTTTGTAGCTAGTGTTTGAGTATTTTGGAGAAGCATCAGTTTTTTTATTCGAATATTGATTGCGAATAATAAAGCTAAAAGTTCTTCTATTTCAGAATTCTGATAATCATTTACTTTCACTAGTTCAACTTGTTTCATTGGACTTATTCTATACGGTTCTTTTTCAATTAAAACTGCTGTAAAACGTTTTATATTATTGATTCCGGAATCAATTAAATGTCCAATTATTTCCTTTTTCGACCATTTTTCAGGATTTGCTTTAAGACTTAATTCTGTATCCGATGATTTAGAAATGTACTCTTTCGTTTTTATCAAAAGTTCGTCTAATTTGTTTGTTGTTTCAATCATTTTCTTTGTTTTTAGTATTGTTAACTATTTATGTGATATAAAAATACTATAGAAAGTATAGTTACAAAACTATTTAAAGTTAGTTATATTTGCAATAACGGTCAAAAAGGATAGTTTAAATAAATGTGAAATTATGTATAGTTTTAATGGGAAAAATTACCCTTGCTGTTCAACTTTAACTATGGGGATTATTGGTGGGAAGTGGAAAGCAGCTATTTTGTATAATTTGATGAATGAAACATTACGATACAATGAGCTAAGAAAGAAAATGTCAACTGCTACGGAGCGTACTCTAAGTTTACAGTTGAAATCATTAGCCGAAGATGGAATAATTAAAAGAAAAGTTTATTATTCAAAACCGCCACTTAAGGTTGAGTATTCTTTAACGGATTTTGGTAAAACATTAATTCCTTTAATCAAGCTTGTTGCTGATTGGGGTGCTTTTGCTAATGAAAGAAACTCTAAGTAGTTTGTAATGTTTTTAAGTTGAGGCTAACGGTCTCGTGTATGAGTAGTAGCGGATTTCTACTCACAAACCTTTCGGTTTTGTACTGACCTTTATTTTATTTTCATACTTTGGTTTCTTCACTTAAACCGCTATTACTTATACACAATGTTGTGTGTAGTGCTTACTTGTACCATTCCTCCTTAATTTCCTTAATTTTCATCTCTTTCCACTCTTCCTTCCAAAGTTCCCAATAAGGTATGTCATTTGAGGAAGGTTCTTTTTTACACCTGTCAATTTGAACGATTGAAGGAAGTATGACTGATTCTCCTATCAATAAAGCTTCTCCTTGTTTTAATGATGGCATTTTCTCAATTAAAGAACCTAATGTATCTGGCAGAAGTTTTTTGACATATCCTTGGTCCACTGGATTCGTTAATCTCATAGCTATGAAATTATTGCATTGTGAAAATATTGTCTCTGAAATTTCTGACGGTCTCTGACTAGCTAAAAGTAAAGTAACTCCATATTTCCGACCTTCTTTAGCAATACGCTCAATTGACTTTTTTGATGAGCGATATTTTACTAATTCGCTATTTGGAACATACTTATGAGCTTCCTCGTATGCTAATAAAATGGGAATATCATTATTTATTTTCTCATTTGGATTAATACGATTTCTTAATCGCTTATAAATATAGCCGTATTCGAAAATAATTCTTGAAATTAAGGAAACGGTAATACTCAATACTTCAAAAGGTACACCGCTTAAATCGATTACTGTTACATTCTTATTTTTATTATAACCTAAAAGGTTTTTCAACGTGTCCTCAAATGAAATATTTTTTGCATTATCACCAAATAAAAACGTAAGTCTATCTTGATTTATTTTTTCTTGAAATCGTACAAAAAACTTATCCAAAGTACCGTCTGCATAGTCTCCTTTTGTAATATTTTGGCTTTTAGGGGTGTGGAACTCAAATTCTTTCTCAAAATATTTATTGATTTTTTCCTCTTCTGAAAGTAGCAGTCCTGTATCAACAGTTGTCTTACTGTCATCACAACTATAAGAGTCATCAATTACCATTATTCTGTTTGTGTTTTTCGAGTTTTTAGTTTCGTTCTTAAGATTGTAAAGAGCGTTCCTAATTTCATTTATATCAAAAAACAGAGGCGAATCATAAAATATTTTCTCTATATCCTTATTATATTTCTTTTTGTTTTCTGTTACTAATTTTCTGAAAACAGAAGATTGATTGTAATTATCTCTTTCTCCTGTATCAAGTAAAATTTCTTCTAATTCTTCGCTGTTCAATAACCAATATGGTAAATTAAGATTAGAGATATCGATTAAGTTCGCTTCGGGAAAAGCAGACTTATATTCAGAGTGTATGTCAAAAATTATTACGTGCGAATTATTTAAACTGAAGTTTCCACTTTTTGAATTGACTGCTGTTTGAATTATAGTCGAAAGAGTATGAGATTTACCAGAACCGGTAGAACCTACAACTGCAATGTGCTTATTGAAAAATTTATTTCCATTTACTGGAATTCTTATGTTTTTATTTGATGATAGTGAAGAAAAAGTAAACTGCTCATTTTGCTTGACTGAATCAATGTAAATTTTTTTAATCTCTTCTTCTGTTGCAGGCTCTACTTTTTTTGGTGGAATAGTTAAGTCATCACCACCTCTCGTAAATGAATCATCTTTTATTATTCCTAGAGGACTTGCTTCGATTAAATGTGTGCGAGTTGCTACTCCATCTTTTTCAGAAACATCTATTGAAAAGTTTTCAATGATAGCCATTAAGATTGCATTATCATTACCATAAATTTTCAAATACGAACCCACGCGAAGCGATTGGTCTGCAATCTTGAAATCTTCTAGTTTATCAACCTTAATTTTAACTTTATTTGGAAAAACGGCAATAACTTCCGCATTTATAGGTTCAGAACTCATTATACTATACTTTTAATATCAATTAAATTATCAATTTGAATATTAACTACATCAACATTCTTTAAATCTGTTTTAAAGAACGGTTCTTTGTAGAAAAATTGATAAATTTCTTTTGTTTTAGAGATGCTATTTATCAACTGCTCTATAAAAATCAACTCATTTATTATTTTAAGAGTTATTTTGTTATGAAATGTAGCTTTTTGCTTTATTACATCTGCATTGAAAGGTGAACCGCTAAAGTTATATCCATCAGTAAACTTAAATCCTTCATTATGAAGTTCAGTCTTTAAACTGATTAGTTCAGTCTTCTTTAAACCATTGATGAAGATGTATGGGCAAAATGTATCTGGATTTTTTACGGATTTAATATCTGACCATTTCTTCGCTATCAATAGGATAACATTCTTCAATTCGCTCTTAGAATAATTAGCCTTGACTTCAATAAGAAAAAACCTTTCGAAAGGGGATATGTTATATGAGGTAAAATATTCTTTCCTTAAATCTGCCAAAAGTTTTTTCCTTCCTTTAAACTCCACGAACCATTTGTGGAATAAAACTCTTTTTGAATTTATTTCTTCTAAAAATTTCTTCTTACTAATTGTTCTATCATTTTTTTTGTCTTTTACAGCTAAAAAACTTATTGATTTTAAGGCATTATTATAGTAATAATTTTCAGCTTCAAAATCATCAGCTTCAAATAAGTCTTGTTTTTTTAGTAGCTCATATATTTGAGAAAGTTGGTCTTCATAAGATTTAGCATTTACATCAATTTCCAACTGTTTTAGAAATTCCTCTAAGTCGTTATCACTTAAGTTAAGTTCATCAAAATGCCTGTGTTGAGTTTTTGCTTTTGTGTAAGTCAGAAGATGTTTTTTAAGAAACTCTACAGTTATCGGAAAGCTTAATTTTGATTGACCAGACTTGAAATGACCGTAGTAGTAATATTTAACCTTTTTTTCTTTTCCTTTCAAAACCTGATTGAAATGATTCAACATTAATCTAATAGGTTTTGCTATTACAGAATGGTTATATTCTGTTTTTGAATGGTATTTACATTGAACAGCGGTTTCAGTAGTAGCATTGTCAATATCAACATCCTCAATTCCTTCGACAGTTATTTGGTGGTTTTCATCCTTCAATTCTAATAATTTAAGAATTGATAAATCAAATTGATAAAAATATCCCTTTATTGTATCTATTGCCGTTCTATCTGACATTTAATTTCTGTTTTTTCCGCATTACACACAACGGTCTCGGCTATGAGTAGTTGCGTGGTTTAGCAGTTAAATTTGCAAGGACACACCAAACTGAAAATCCGCAAGGATTTTCAGAAGTAGGCGAGAACAAGCAATTACTTATAGCCAATGTTGTGCTTAGTTATTTTCTATTAAATTAGCCACTCCTGATACAGTTCCTAATACGTTTGCATATTCAATTAACTGCATTCTTATTTTATTTAGAGCTTCTCTCAATTCTTTATTGTATTCCCATTCTAATTCGTGTTGTTTTGTTGTTTTATCAATTGGCTTCTGCTGTTCCCAGTCCAATAATAACGGATGCCATTTAGCTAATAAAGGACGTAATACTTTATTTAAAATGTTAACAGCAAGATGTCCAAGTGTTGTATCTTCAGGATTTCCAGGTGTGGCAATATGTGGGCCACATCTTTTAAGTAGTTCTCTTGTTGTAGCAAACAATGAATTTAATGAGGTTAAAGCTTCTCTTAAGAGCCCATCATTTTCTTTTAACTCAGCGGTTGTTATTCTAGTAGCTAATTCAACGTACATTTCCCAAGCTGCATTCTTTTGCAACTCGTCAATCTCCCAAGTTGTTTCTAATTCTAAAAACCCAAGATTTATTTTAAATTTTGTTTCTGATAATTTTGCTATTGCCATAGAAGTTTAATTTTATGAGTTGTTTCTTTTCATTGTTCTACTTAAATCATATTCACAGTTTCCTTTATCTTCAAATGTCGCGTGAATCAAAAATCTAAGTTTTTCGATATTAAGTTCATTCCAATTAACTACTGAGATTTTAGCTTCTGGTTTTAAGAGATTATCTATTATTCTCGCAGGCAAATAAGGGTATCTCCTTTCATATTCAGCTCTTGTATCAATTGATGTCCAAGATTTATTTTCCGGATAAATAATTTCTTTTTCCCTTGAATGAGTTGCAGTATAATAAGTACAGCCAGTACTTGGTAAATTAATGACAAGAATTCCAGATTTTTTATTCACTGAACCATTTATCATACTGGATTTTAATTCCCAATCAATGTGTTTTCTATTTTTAGTTTCAGTTCCGACAAGTAAAATGGTTACTGTACTGTCTTTTAAATAATAATCTCTAATTATTTGTCTTATAGTTTCATTGTCTAATCTTTCATCAATATCTCCAGTATCTACAGAACCATCAATGAAAATATTATGTAAGCTGTTTAATCTTAAAAGTTCATTTTTATACCATTGGTCGTTAGCGTGATGATAACTGATAAATACTTTATGTTTTGTCAAATTCATTATAGTTTCCAATTTAAAACATTATCTAATGGATGATTACTCTGCGAGTGTGAAAATAATCTCGTTTCGTTAATCATAGATTTTTCAAGTTTATTAGATATTTCAGAAATATATTGATTTAAAGATTTTGTTCCTCTTACAATATTTCCAACTTGCATAAATGTTGGCAAGTCCTTTTCTGAAAGGTCTTTTAACGTTAGTATGGAAAGTTTGAGTTTATCATTTGTGCCATCAACTAATGAAGAATGTCCATAACCTACTTCAAAAGGAACCCATTGTGATTTATATGTTTTTTCAGAAACTACAACAAGCATATGACTACTTTCTGTTATACCTTTTTTAATACTTTCAGTTATCTTATGAGCGTCACCAGAACCAACAGCTTGTTGAAGGTTTCTATCTTCTTCATCCAGATAATAGTCTATTCCAGCTTTTGATAAATATTCTGCAATTTTTCTACAAGCAGGTTTATCTTCTTTTTTGTGACTCAAAAATACACAAGCTCGATTTTTTACTTCTTCCTTTTCTAGAACCCAATATAGTTTGCCAAAAGCATCTGCCTTATTATATCCTTTTGTCATAATTTTAGGTGTTCGTCATAATTAAGCACAACAACTGTATAACCGCATTGTGGTTATATCCGTTATGTTTGCAAGATACTTATTTAATTTAATAACAATGCCCAGAAGCATTGCTATTTAGGCTTTTGTTGAGCAATGATTAGTAAGCTATCCGTTTGTTAACCGTTAAAAACGGATAA
This sequence comes from Aureibaculum sp. 2308TA14-22, assembly GCF_040538665.1. Taxonomy (NCBI): domain Bacteria; kingdom Pseudomonadati; phylum Bacteroidota; class Flavobacteriia; order Flavobacteriales; family Flavobacteriaceae; genus Aureibaculum; species Aureibaculum conchae. The sequence continues at coordinate 2,664,951 of NZ_JBEWXT010000001.1, read as the reverse complement.
TTATTAAATGCTGATTACTAGTTGATTAAACTAAATAATCGAAAAATATTTATAAAAAATAGAAAAGCTTTGGCTATTCAATAATTTCCATAGTGCCTGATTGTACACCTACTCTAGGTCCCTTTTTTTTCCACTCAATTAAAAACTTTATGGGTACAGCAATAGTTACGGTTACCTTTTCAGTATTTTTTAGGGCTGGGTTCCATAATCCGTAAGTAGATTTTAAAACGGAAATAAATTCTTGTTCCAACTCTGGGTATTCTGCACCTGTAACTACAACATTGCCAACACTTCCATATTTGTCAATAGTCATGGTGGCTTCTATAATGCCAAACAATCTTTTTATCTTTTTATGGTTTACAGGCTTAAAATTATTTATCAGATATACATTTAAATTGTCTTTAAGTAAACTTGGTAACTGATAAGACCCTTGTTTTTTAATTTCAACCTTATCTATTAAATTATTCTTGTTGGTAAAATCATATTTCGCCACTAATTTTCCATTTTCATATTTTTTCCAAATACCTGCTCTTTTATTTGCTAAAAACTCGCCTACCTCAATGGTGTCCCTGTCATATCCAAATTCTACAAAGAGACCGTCTTTTTTATTGTTTTTATAGGTGGTTAGGTATTGTACTCGCATATCGTTTTTGTCGTATTTGCCTTTAAATGGATGGTACGTTTTCCAAACGCCTTCTTTACTATTGTTTTTATAAGTACCTTCTTCAATTACGGACTTGTATAAATTAGCATCCCAAGTCAATAAATAATTGCCGTGTTTGGTCTTTCTATCGGAATCTAGTACGTAATAGGTTTCAATTTTTTGATCCCTTGAGCTAATAACCTCAATGGTTTTTTGTGAAAAGACGGGCTTAAAAGTAAAAATGCAAAGGGAGATAAGTAGTATTTTTTTCATAGGAAAATTATTTTTTTGGTTATTATTACTGCCAAGTAATAGGGAATAAATATACTAACTATTGAATGTCGTTTTTTTATGAGTTTTTATTAGTTATCAACTAATGGAATGGTTGCCTTAACATAAAAAAAGTAAGCTACCTATTAAATTTTGTATTTTTAGCTTCTAAATAAATTATAATCATAAAAAGCAATGACTCCACTTACTGAGCAAGAACTACATAATTTAGGAATGAACATTGTTGGTGAAAAGCTGCAACAAATGGGTTACGAATTTGTGGCCATAAATAGTAAGTTAAAAAAGCATCCTCAATATGTATTGTACAAAAAGGACGAACCTACCATTTTTGTGTTGGTAAAAGTTACTTCTAATCTTCAAAATGCTCAAGATTACGATGTTATCTGGATGGAAACCTTTAAGCAGCATGCCCTAAAACAAAATGCCAAAGTATGGTTTGCTGGTGTTGGCATTGCCAATGCAGAAAGTGTAGAAATGCCTGTTTTTAAAGACCAACCCTATTATGTTGCTTTTGAAGAGTTAGTGAAAATATTGGACTAGTTTAAGTTTTGTATCTTTAAATTCTAATGAACTACAGCCTAATCATAACCATTTTTGTAATTACAGTACTGGCTATAAGTCTTATTTTCTATTTTTTTCAGGAAAAATTTATATTTAAGCCCGAAAAACTGTCGGACGATTTTAAGTTTGAATATGAAAACCAAGAAGTTGAGGAGTACAATATTCAATTGAACGATAAAGTAACCATTAACGGACTTCATTTTAAGACCAAAAACCCTAAAGGTGTTGTTTTTTACTTAAAAGGAAATTCCAAAAGTATAAAAGGCTGGGGCAAGTTTGCCATTGATTTTACGCATCACAATTGGGATGTGCTAATGATAGATTACAGGGGTTTTGGCAAGAGTAAAGGTAAACGTACACAGCAAACCATGAAAGAGGATGTGCAAGCTATTTACAACATTATAAAGCAAAAAGTTGACGAAAAATATATTATTGTCTATGGGCGATCGTTAGGCACTGGTTTAGCTACAAAATTGGCTTCGGTTAATAACCCCAGAATACTAATTTTAGCTTGTCCATATTATAGCATGTCCAATAATGCAAAGCGTTATTTGCCTTTTATTCCCTTAGGTTTAATTATGCGGTATTCCATGCCTACCTATAAGTGGATTAAGTATGTAAAATGTCCTATAAAATTGATTCATGGTACTAATGACAGAATTATACCTATGAAATCAAGTATTAGATTATCTCGGTTAAACCCAAAATTATCGAGGTTGTATTTGGTAATTGGAGGCGGGCATAAAAACTTACACAACTTTGAGGATTACCATAGAGCTTTAAAAGAAATTTTACAGTCTAAAGAAATAGCCGCCATTGACAGGGAAAATACAAGTATAGATTTTGTTAGAAAGAAAAGGAAATAGTAAATGCGGATAATAGTTAAAATTTTAAAATGGTTAGTAATTGTATATGTTTTTATAACTGTACTGGCTTACTTTTTTCAAGAAAAACTGATTTTTCAACCTCAAGTACTACCGCAAGATTATGTTTTTAATTTTGACAGAAATTTTGAAGAAGTAAATCTGAAAACGCCTGATAGTGCTATTATTAATGCATTACATTTTAAAGTAGAGCAGCCAAAAGGCATAGTGTTATATTTTCATGGGAATTCAGGTAGTTTAAACGGTTGGGGACAGGTTACACAATACTTTGGTAATTTTAATTATGACGCTTTTGTTATGGACTATAGAGGCTATGGCAAAAGTACAGGGGGTTTTGATGAGAAAAAAATGTATACCGATGCCCAACTATGCTACGATTATTTAAAAAAGCAGTATGATGAAGATAAAATTGTTGTTTATGGTAAATCTTTAGGTACAACATTTGCCACAAAAGTGGCTGCGGATAATTCGCCCCAACAACTTATTTTAGAAGTGCCTTTTTATAATTTGGCGGCTGCCGGTAAACATCGCTTTCCGTTTGCTCCTATATTTTTATTGAATTATAAATTTATGACTAATGAGCATATAAAACAGGTAGTTTGCCCGATTACTTTTTTTCATGGTACCGAAGATTGGATTACGCCTTATGACGACAGTAAAAAGTTATTTGAAGAGGTTACTGTTAAAGAAAAAGAGTTTGTAACCATAGAAGGAGGAAGTCATAACAACCTCTTGCAATATGAAGAATATCATAAAAAATTAAAAGAACTGTTAGAATAAAAAAAAGCGAAAGGTTAATATAATCCTTTCGCTTTTTTATTCTAATTTAAATCTCTTTTTATTCTTCAGATTTTGGAGTACCATCCGGTTTTTGCTCCAACACATCAAAGAACTGATCTAATTTTGGTAAAATAACAATTCTTGTTCTTCTATTTCTAGATCTTCCTTCTTTAGTATTGTTTGTAGCTAGTGGTAAATATTCACTTCTACCAGCGGCAATTAATCTTTTAGGGTCTATTTTAAAATCATTTTGTAACACTCTTACAACTGCAGTGGCACGTTGTGTACTTAAATCCCAGTTATCTTTAGTAATAGCAGTGCTAATAGGTTGGTTGTCTGTATAACCTTCAACCATTACTTCCATATCAGGTCTGCTGGCAATGACTGTAGCCACCTTGTCCAATAAGGCCTTAGCCTTTGATGAAATTACTGAACTACCGCTTCTAAACAATAATTTATCATTGATTTCTACGTAAACTACAGTTTTTTCAACATTTACAATAATATCTTCATCTTGAATGCCATCTGACAATGCACTTTTTAAGTGTACAGCTAACGTTAAGTTTACTGAATCTTTTCTAGACATGGCACCACGTATGCCATTAATATATTTATCTTTTTCACTCAATTGAGCAACCACATCCTTTATATTGCTACTTGCAGATTGAGATAATGTAGTTAAATTTTCAATCTGCCTGATTGATTGAGCATGGTTTTCTTGTAAAAATTTGTTTTGTGCTTCTAAGTTAGCCACCATGCCTGCAAATTTATCCTTTTCAACTTGACAGTCTAAAACTTTGGCTTTAGCTTCGGTTAATTCGGTTTTTGCAGCATCGTACTGACTCATAAGATCGTCATATTTCTTTTGAGATACGCACGATGATAATAAAATTACAGATGATAGAGAAAGAAAAAGTATTTTTTTCATGATTTAAATTTTGTTTAATTAGTAGGCGAAGTTATTAAATTTTTTTTTGAGCAAAGAATATTTTAGTAAGATTTTAACAAAGTACATCTATAAAATAAAACTTTACCTTTGCATTGCTCTAAAATATAAAATTTTATTCAGAATGGGCTTATTGCATAATAGAATTGTTGCTTTTTTAGTGATTTTTGTCATTTTATGTTCTTGTAGGGACGACGATAAAAGAACCGAACCTTTAAAATTACAGGGTTTAGCTTTCGGTACTACTTATAACATTACTTATTTTGATAAAGGTCACATTGATTTTACCAAATCTATGGATAGCCTGTTTTATCTTGTCAACAAATCAATGTCAACATATATTCCTAGTTCGGATATTTCAAAGATAAATAATGGGGACAGAACTGTTTTGGTAGATGCTTATTTTAAAGAGGTATTTCAAAAATCATCAAAAATATATAAGGATACTGACGGTTTTTTTGACCCAACAATTGGTACTTTGGTTAATGCTTGGGGTTTTGGTCCGGAAAAACCTTTAAATAATCTTGATTCAGCTAGTGTTAAACACTTATTAAAGTTTGTGGGTTTTAATAAAGTTGAGCTCAAAAAAAATAAAATAACCAAAACGAGCGATAGTATTTATTTTGATTTTAATGCTATTGCAAAAGGTTATGCAGTTGATATAGCAGGAAAATTTTTAGAAACCAAAGGAATTACCAACTATCTAATTGAAATAGGCGGTGAACTGCGTTCCAGAGGATTAAATAAAGTTAAGAATAAACCTTGGAAGGTTGGTATAGAAAATCCGAATTTTGACGGTACACGTTCTATTGAAAAGGTAGTTGAATTAAATAATGAGACAATGGCAACTTCGGGCAATTATCGTAAATTTAAAATCGATTCAATTACGGGTAAAAAGTATGCACACATAATTAACTCAAAAACGGGTTATCCAGCACAAAGTAATTTATTGAGCGTTTCTATAATAGCGAAATTAGATTGTGCAGATGTTGATGCTTACGCCACTGCAATTATGGCTATGCCTTTAGAAAAAGCTAAAAGTTTCTTGAAAAACCAAAACCAATTAAAGGCATTTATTATTTACAGTAATGATAAAGGCGAAATTGAAACGTTTTCAACCTTAACCTTTTAAGGTTTTTATTATAGCTTCAAGCTCAAACATAAAGTCACGTTTGTTAATTGAAGGAGCGTAGGTAAATCCTTCAAAAACCAGTAATCTATTGTTTTCCTTATCTAGTATAGTGTAGTTTAAAAAAGGCCCTGCCATAAATTCTTTAGGCACTTCCCAGGTACCTCTAGTTTCAAATGCGGGTTTATTACCAAATTCAACTTCTTTGGTAAACGGTGTATAGGCAGCTTCTGTAATCATAAAAGTTCCTTCTGAAGGACCAGGAATGTGTTTTTTTCCAATAGTATCTCTAATTTTAACAATATTTTTAGCAATACTATCTTTTACTGTTAAGGGTAAGGTATAAGCAATAATGTTTAAACTTCCTTTAGAAATTTCTTGCCGTAACCATAAAAAATCACCTGTATCATCAACGATAGCGTAGTCGTGAGGTATATTCAGTTTTACTCCAAAATTAGTCAGGGTTTTAATGTTTTTCACATCAAGATGGCTTCTGGTTTTTTCTTTTTGATACAGAGCCAAATCAGAATCTTTAAAAACAGAGATAATGTCTTTTTTATGTTCTTGAATTAACTTCTTTAATGAGTTTGTGTCTTTACCAAAAATAGTCATTGTTAATTGAGGAGCGGCATAAACATTATTTTTTAAGTAATAACCTTCTTTATCATCAATACCTATAAACAATATATTTCTGTTTCTTTTAAATAAATTTGAAAAAGCTGTAGGGGTTACTTGGTTAACTGTAAATTGGGTTTCTTCTTGAGGTAGTCCCAAAACAGGAGCCCCTATAATTTCCCTAAGAGAGTCGCCAATTTGACCTTTCCAAAGGTCATTTTCAATAACTATTGTTAAATGGTTTATCCTACTGTTGGATTCTTTTAATGTTAGTTCTGTATTTTTTGAATTGCACGAGATAAAAAACACACTTACTAATACAATTGATAATAGTGTTTTCATAGGTTTAAATTAGTTTTAAAATTAGAGATTTAACTTTATTTAAGCCCGAAAAGATTAACTTTTATAGATTTTAAGTTTCATTCCTGGCTTTAGACTTTTAACCCTCCAAATATTGTTCCAACTTTTGATTTGTTCTACAGAAACTTTTGGGAATTTTTTTGATATTATCCATAAAGAGTCTCCTTTTTTAACGGTATAGGTGGTGTATTTACCCTTTGGCGTAGATTTAGTAGTGGTTTTTTTTGTAGACGCCTTTTTACTTTTTGTAGATGCTGTTTTATAATTTCTTGGATAAATGGTTAAACGTTGTCCTATTCTTAAATTGTTTGAGCGTAAACCGTTCCACCTTTTTATTTGAGATACGCCAACACCGTAACGTTGTGCAATTTTACCAAGATAGTCACCATTTCTTACTCTGTATCGTATTTTACCTGGTGCTGTTTGAAATTTTGGTAATTGCTTTTCTCGTTTTGCTAAATCTTCTTTTGCGTAAGCATAAATTTGCTCCTCGTTAGACACGAACTTACCTATTAAATGTACCGGTAAGCGTAATGTATAATTCTTCTCTTTCACAAACGGAATTATATTTAACTTGTATTGCGGATTCAAATGTTCTAACAGTTCATTATCCGTATTTAATATTTTATTAATTTGGTCAAAAGTAATTTGCTGCTTAACTACAATTGTATCGGTTTCAAACCTATTGGTTATAAATTTTTGAGGTTTAATGTCATGTTCTTTGGCGTATTCCATTAAATATAATGTAGCATAAAAAGCAGGCAGATAACCAGCTGTTTCACGAGGCAAATTATGTCTGATATTCCAATAATTTCTTTTTCCTCCTGATCGTCTTATAGCTTTTGATACATTACCCGGACCAGAATTGTAAGCCGCTAAAGCAAGATCCCAATCGTTAAAAGTTTTATAGAGTTGCGATAAAAATTTACAAGCAGCTTCAGTTGCTCTTAAGGGGTCATGTCTTTCATCAACATAAGAATTTACCTCAAGGTCAAATTGTTTTCCGGTATAATACATAAATTGCCATAAACCCGAAGCACCTACTCTAGATCGGGCTCTTGGTCTTAAAGCTGACTCAACAATAGCTAAATACTTAATTTCCATTGGGATATTGTATTTGTCTAAATGTTCTTCAAACATTGGGAAATAGTATTCCGCTTTGCCCATTAAATTGCCCAGTGTTTTTTTTCGGGTTTTTAAATAATGTTTGATTAATCGTTCTAAGGAAGAATTGTATTCTACATTAAAGGGTGTTGTACTATTCAGGTGGGCCAACCTTTCTTTAAGCACTTCAGTTGAAAGTTCAATGTTTGAAGCATCTGAAATTTCTTCATCGGGGTTTACATATTGAAAATCATGGTTCAAAGACGACTCCTTTAACCTAGCTATCCATAAACTATCAATTAAATCGGCATCGCTATGGTCAATTAACTCAGGTACATTGTTTTTTAGGCTATCCGCACTAATTTTCAAGGTCTTGGTTTTATTAACGTCCTTAATTTCAATAACTTGACCGTCATTTTTTTGAGCAAAAATAACGTTAGTCAATAGTAATAAAACAAATACATAAATAAATCTCATAATACTTAACTATTTAAATACAATTGACAGCTAAAAATTAGGGTTAGAAGAAAACAAAAATATAAAAATTATTTTAAGTCAATCTCGCAAACCTAATTTCTAATTAAAATAACTTCTTAAGTGACTGTATATTAGTTATTTAAAATTAGTTTGTGCTATCGAACTGTAAGAATAACGCAAAATGCTATGGCAAATTATTCAGTACTTGTTAAAATTTTAAGTTCTGTTCCAGGTTTAATGTGAGGTACACCCCAAATATTGTTCCAATTACGAAGTTGATTGATGGTAACATTTGGGAATTTTTTAGATATGATAAATAGGGAATCGCCTTCATTTACAGTATAAATTTCATAAACTTGAGGCTTGGAAGAGCTTTTTTGGGCGTGAATTTTTTGGGTAGGCACTTGCATAGCAACTTCACTTTTTTTATCGGTAACAACCAAACGTTGACCTTCAATCAGAAAATCGGTTTGCAATCCGTTCCATTTTTTTAATTGCTGTAAAGTAATTTCAAATTTTCTGGCAATTTTTGGGAGGTTGTCCAGTTTTTGCACCACATAGCTATTGTAGGTAGTTGCTACTATATGTATTTGTTTTTCTTTATCCTCCAAAGTTTTATTATCGGTCAATTCTATGTTCATAAATCTATCAATTGCACTTTTTGGTAAGGTTAATACGTAATTTTTTTCTTTATGATATGGAATTACACCTAGTTTATATTGCGGGTTTAATGAGGCTAAAAATTTCTTTGATACCCCAGTTCTTTTTTCAATTTCCGAAAAACTGAGTTGTTCTTTAATATGAACGGTATCGGTATCAAAATAATCAATTTCTGTATCGTTAGGGTATATCTGATGAGCTTCACCATATTCAAATAGATATAATGTTGCATAAAATGCGGGAACATAGCTACTGGTTTCTTTAGGCAAGTACTGTCTAATATTCCAATAATTTCTTTTTCCACCGGATCGTCTAATAGCTTTGTTTACATTGCCAGGTCCAGAGTTGTATGCTGCCAAGGCCAAATCCCAATCGTTAAAACGTTCATAAAGGTCTTTTAAATAAAGGCAAGCAGCCTCGGTGGCCTTTAAAGGGTCGTTACGATCATCAACATAAGAAGTTACGTTTAAACCATATTGTTTGCCCGTATGGTACATAAATTGCCAAATGCCCTTGGCTCCGGCATGTGATTTAGCAGTAGGCAACAATGCGGATTCTACTACCGCCAAATATTTTATTTCCAGCGGAATGTCGTGCTTATCCAAATATTTTTCAAAAATTGGGAAGTAATAATTTGCTCTGTCCATTAAGTTAGAAATTGCAGCTTTGTTCTCTTTTAGGTACAATCTGATAAAACGCTCGACAGTTGCATTATAAGGTACATCAAAAGGTGTTTTGGTATTTAAAATTTTAAGTCTTTCCTTTAACACCATCGAAGTAAAAACTTCATTATTAATCGTGCTTGTTAAATTGTTGTGGGATGTATTAAATTCATTATCGCCAATGGAATTGATTGTAGCAGTTTGTTTTATGTTTGTTTGGTTGTCAAAATCTTCAATGGGTGTATGTTGAGCAAATACTAAAACGTAATTGCATGCAAAAATAAAAATCAACAACTTTTTCATAGAGGTCAGTTAGGTTCTATAGCTTTTCAAAAATAGCAAAGCAACTGAGTTTAATTGCAAAAATGTTAATTAAAGCTAAAAACTTTAGGCTTAAGGTTCAGATATCTAGCAAGTTACAAAAAAGCGTGTTTTAAAATTTGAAAAATGCGCAGTAAATTCAACTTAAATTTAGTAATAAGATAATTTTAAGGTGATTAAATTGTTTAACTGCAAATAAATAGGTGATTATTAAAATAAAATCAGATAATGTTTTTATGTATTTAAGAAAAAGTTGTAATATTGCTTTGTGAAAACAGTACAACTACATACAATTACTACTTTTTCTATTCGTCCTAGACGTATCCGTCGCCCGTAAGGGTATCTTATATTTCATTGAACTTAGGTGAGTCCGGTTCTTTTTTCAAGCACATAATTTTTCAAACACATTTTAATAATCAAATCCAATAGTATGGATATTGTTATTGCAACAAAAAAGCATAGTAAATATGCTAACATTATTTGCGACACTATAGCAGAGTCGGCAAAAGTACGAGGGACGGGAATTGCCAAGCGTACTCCAGAATATATAATCACCAAGCTAGAAAATGATAATGCCGTTATTGCCTTAGACGGTGATAAATTTGCAGGTTTTTGTTATATAGAGGCTTGGGGACATGGTAAGTTTGTGGCCAATTCTGGCTTAATTGTACATCCTGATTATAGAGGACAGGGCTTGGCAAAAAAAATAAAAAAAGTAATTTTTGATTATTCTAAAAAGAAATTCCCCAATGCCAAAATGTTTGGTATTACCACAGGTTTGGCAGTAATGAAAATAAATTACGAATTGGGTTACAAACCAGTCACATTTTCGGAACTGACAACCGACAATGCTTTTTGGAAAGGCTGTCAAACTTGCAAAAATTACGATATTTTAACTCGAACCGAACGTAAAATGTGCTTGTGTACAGGTATGCTTTATGATCCAAAAGATAAAAGACCTAAAATTGAAAAGAAGCCAAAACACCCTTACAATAAAAAGGTGTTACAAAGATTAAAAAACATAAAAGAAACAGTATTCTTAAAAAATAAAAAGAAATAATGAACAAGTTAGTTTTAGCATATAGCGGTGGATTAGACACTTCATATTGTGCAAAATATTTATCTGCGAAAAAAGGTTATGAAGTACATGCTGTAAGTGTAAATACAGGAGGTTTTACCGACAAGGAGATTAATGCAATAGAAGAAAAAGCCTATGCCTTAGGGGTTAAGTCTTATACAAATATTAATGCCATTTCAACTTTTTACGAAAAAGTGGTTAAATACTTAATTTTTGGGAATGTATTAAAGAATAATACATATCCTTTATCCGTAAGTTCAGAAAGAATTATTCAAGCCATTGAAATAGTAACTCATGCTAAAAAAATTGGAGCAAAATTTATAGCACATGGTAGTACTGGTGCAGGTAATGACCAGATACGTTTCGACATGATTTTTCAAATTTTAGCTCCTGAAATTGAAATTATAACACCAATTAGAGATTTAAAGTTATCAAGACAAGAAGAGATAGAATTTTTAAAGGAACACGGTGTTGAACTTTCTTGGGAAAAAGCCCAATATTCTATCAATAAGGGACTTTGGGGTACAAGTGTTGGCGGAAAAGAAACTTTGACATCCAATAAACCCTTGCCTGAAGGTGCCTACCCTAGCCAATTAGAAAAAGATGAGCCTGAAAATATGAAGTTGAGCTTTGAAAAAGGTGAATTGATAGCCATCAATTATGTGAAAAATAGTCCAGTTGAAAATATTAGAATTCTTGACGAAATAGCATCTAAATATGCTATAGGTAGAGATATTCATGTTGGAGATACAATTATTGGGATTAAAGGTAGAGTAGGTTTTGAGGCAGCAGCTCCTTTGATTATAATTAAGGCACACCATTTATTGGAAAAACACGTGCTTACCAAATGGCAACAACATCATAAAGAATATTTATCTAATTGGTATGGAACTATGTTACATGAAGGTCAATACTTAGATGCTGTAATGCGTAATATAGAAGCATTTATGGAAGACGCCCAAGAGAATGTAAGCGGTGATGTTATGGTGACATTGCATCCTTATCGCTTTACGTTAGACGGTATTCAGTCTCCACATGATTTGATGAACTCAAAAGTAGCGGCTTATGGTGAAATGAACGAGGGGTGGACAGCAGATGATGCTAAAGGTTTTATCAAAATTTTATCTAATCAAAATAAAATTTTTAACCAAATAAACAATTCAGAGTGACCCTCATTGAGGGGTTTGGTAAAAAACCAAACGCTCTACAATCAGAGATGCTTAAATATCAAACACTTAAATTTATTTAAAGGAATGAAAAAAGTTGGAATTATAGGGGGAGCTGGTTATACCGCTGGTGAGTTGATTAGGATATTGTTAAATCACCAAAAAGTCGAAATTAACTTTGTGTATAGTACCTCAAATGCGGGTAACGACTTTAGCAGTATTCATCAAGATTTGATTGGTGAAACTGATATAAAATTTACAAGAAACATAAATAGCGATGTTGATGTGCTTTTTCTGTGTTTAGGACATGGAAATTCTAAATCATTTTTAGAGCAAAACCAATTTTCAGATCACACAAAAATAATCGACTTAAGCAACGATTTTAGGTTAGAAAAAGACAGCATATTTCAGGGCAAACAATTTGTTTATGGGTTGCCAGAATTGAACAAAAAAGCTATAAAGTCAACTAATTATATTGCAAATCCTGGTTGTTTTGCAACCACAATACAATTGGCATTATTACCTTTAGCCAAACATAGTTTATTACAGAATGATGTCCACATTAATGCTGTAACTGGAGCGACAGGAGCGGGAACTTCGTTATCCAAAACTACACATTTTACTTGGCGTGATAATAACTTTTCGTATTACAAACCTTTTACACATCAGCATTTAGGAGAAATTAATCAAAGCTTACAACAGCTGCAACCAACTCTTTCAAGTGAACTGAATTTTATGCCCAACAGGGGCAATTTTAGCCGAGGTATTTTTGCCACGGCTTATACCAAGTTTGATGGTAGTTTAGAAGAGGCTAAAAAACTATATAAAGATTTTTACAATAACGCTGCTTTTACTTTTATATCAGATAACGAGTTGCATCTAAAACAAGTAGTCAATACGAATAAGTGTTTGGTGTATTTGCATAAACATAATAATAAATTATTGATTAGCAGTATAACGGATAATTTATTAAAAGGAGCATCGGGACAAGCGGTACATAATATGAATTTGATGTTTGGGTTTAATGAAAAAGAAGGCTTGAGCTTAAAAGCTACTTATTTTTAATAATCGTATTAAAGTAAAATTAAAACAATGAAAATAGCAATTATAGGAACAGGGAATTTAGGTCTTTCAATAGCAAAAGGGCTTATTGTAAATAATGCTTATACAAGCTTGTACTTGACTAAAAGAAATACGGAAAGCATAGCAGAATGGGGAGAGTATGACAATGTTCAATTAACATTAGATAATAGAGAAGCGGTTAGTAACTCCGATATATTGATTTTTGCAGTACAACCAAGACATTTTGAAAACATTTTAAAAGAGATTACCGATTTGCTGACAGAAAAGCACGTGCTAATTTCAACGATTACAGGGTTTAAAATTGAAAGTATTGAATCCGTTGTTGGCAAAGAAAATTTTATTATCCGTTCCATGCCAAACACCGCAATATCGGTAGGCAAATCCATTACCTGTGTATGTAGCAATGCCCAAGGAAAGAAGCGTATAGATATAGCCACCGCTATTTTCAATAGACTGGGAACTTCTATTGAAATTCCCGAAGAGCAAATGCAGGCGGCTACTGTAATTTGTGCCAGTGGTATCGCGTTTTGGATGCGATTGATACGAGCAACTACCCAAGGGGCAATTCAACTTGGTTTTGAAGCTGAAATAGCCCAAGAAATGGCCATGCAAACCTGTTTGGGTGCTGCAACGTTATTGGTAGAATCTGGCAGTCACCCAGAAGAGGAAATAGACAGGGTTACTACTCCAGGAGGTTGTACCATAGAAGGGTTAAATGAAATGGAACATAGCGGATTGAGTTCGTCATTAATCAAAGGGTTGGTGACATCTTTTAATAAAATAAATCAAATTTCTAAAGCAGAATTATGAATCTTTTTGATGTTTATCCACTTTATAATGTTGCTCCTGTAAAGGCTAATGATTTAATTGTTACAGATGAAAAAGGCCAAGGCTATCTTGATTTATATGGTGGGCACGGCGTTATTTCAATAGGTCATTCACACCCACATTATGTAAAAAAAGTGAAACAACAATTAGATAATCTTGGATTTTATTCGAATGCAGTACAAAACCCTTTGCAGGTTGAATTGGCTGAGAAATTGGGAAAAATATCTGGTTATCCCGATTATAATTTGTTTTTATGTAATTCCGGTGCAGAGGCGAATGAAAATGCTCTGAAATTAGCATCGTTTCATACCAATAAAAAGAGGGTAATAGCTTTTCAAAATTCTTTTCATGGACGTACATCAGCAGCAGTTTCTGTAACAGATAACCCCAATATTAATGCACCAATAAATAGTTGCAACCCAGTTACTATTTTACCTTTAAATAAAAGCGATTTAGTTGAAAAAGAATTGTCAAAAGGAGATGTATGTTCTGTAATTATTGAAGGCATTCAAGGTGTTGGAGGTTTAGATGAAGGAACAACAGTTTTCTTTCAAAATTTACGAACATTATGTGGTAAATATGATGTTATTTTAATTGCTGATGAAATTCAATCTGGTTATGGGCGAAGTGGAAAGTTTTTTGCTCACCAATATCATACTATTCAACCAGATATCATTTCAATTGCCAAAGGTATGGGCAATGGATTTCCTGTTGGCGGAATCTTAATTTCACCAAAACTAAAAGCAAGTTATGGCATGTTAGGTACCACATTTGGAGGGAATCATTTAGCATGTGCAGCTTCTATGGCGGTGTTGGACGTGATTGAAAAAGAAGATTTATTGGAGAATGTAAATAAAGTTTCAGCTTATTTTATTGAAAAGGCAAAACAATTTCCACAGGTAAAAAAAATAAAGGGTAAAGGCTTAATGTTAGGGCTTGAGTTTGATTTTGAAATTGCCGAGTTGCGAAAAAAACTAATTTATGAACACCATATCTTTACAGGAGGAGCCAGCAATAAAAAGTTATTACGAATTTTACCTCCAATGACAATTAAAAAAGAGCATGTTGATACATTTTTTGAGGCTTTAAAAAACTGTTTATAAATATTTTTAACCAATGAAAAAATACACTTCCATATCTGATATTACATCACTTTCAAAGTTGGTTGATGAAGCTATTCAACTAAAGAAAAATCCGTATGCTTTTGAAAACTTAGGAAAACGAAAAACCTTGGTCATGTTATTTTTTAACCCTAGTTTAAGAACACGTTTAAGTACTCAAAAGGCTGCTCAACAATTGGGAATGGAAATTATGGTAATGAATATTTCCAGTGATGGATGGGTATTGGAATTTGAAGATGGATCAACTATGGATAGTGTTGCTGCTGAGCATATAAAAGAAGCTGCACAAGTAGTGTCGCAATATGCAGATATAATTGCCATAAGAGCATTTGCTGGATTAAAAAACAAAGAAGAAGATTATAGCGAAAAGGTACTAAACTCTTTTGTAAAATATACAACTGTACCCATTGTAAGTTTAGAAAGTGCCACAGGTCATCCTTTGCAGGCTTTGGCAGATGCCATTACTATTAAAGAACATCAAAAAAAGAATAAACCAAAAGTGGTTTTGACCTGGGCACCACATCCTAAAGCATTGCCACAAGCAGTTGCCAATTCTTTTGTTCAAATGATGCAATTACAAAATGCAGACTTTATAATTACCCACCCAAAAGGATATGAATTGGATAAAGAGATAATTAAAAATTCTAAAGTTGAATACAACCAAGACAAAGCCTTTGAAAATGCTGATTTTATTTATGCAAAAAATTGGAGTTCGGTTAACGAATATGGAAAAATTCTCTTAAGGGATAAAAACTGGATGATTACCGAGCAAAAAATGAAATTGACAAACAATGCTAAATTTATGCATTGTTTGCCAGTCAGAAGAAATGTTGTTGTTGATGATGCTGTGCTGGATAGTGAAAATTCTTTAGTAATTGAACAAGCTAATAATAGAACTTTTTCAGCACAAATTGTATTAAAAAAGATGTTGGAAAATGGGTAACCCAAAACTACATATTGTAAAAATAGGCGGCAATGTTATAGATAATGAAGAAGTGTTATTATCATTTCTAGCTGATTTTTCCAAACTAGATGGATTGAAAATTTTAGTTCACGGTGGTGGAAAAAAAGCTACCGAAATGGCAAATAAATTGCTGTTAGCACCAAAAATGATCGGAGGAAGGCGTATTACAGATACTGCTAATTTGGAAGTGGTGACTATGGTCTATGCCGGCTTGCTCAATAAGAACATAGTAGCAAAATTGCAACAAAATAATTGTAATGCTATAGGGCTTTCTGGTGCAGATGGAAATACGATAAAAGCTCATAAACGGATTGTTAAAGACATTGATTATGGTTTTGCAGGAGATGTAGATTTTGTAAATACTGAAACAATTTCGTTATTATTGAATGCTAATTTAACTCCTGTTTTCTGTGCCATTACACATAATAAAAGAGGGCAATTATTAAATACCAATGCTGATACTATTGCATCAGAACTGGCTTCTGCTTTAGCGGAAATCTATCAGGTAAGTCTAACCTACATTTTTGAAAAGAAAGGAGTTTTAAGAAATATTAATGATGAAGATTCGGTAATTGAGAATATAGATTTAGACCGTTATAAATTATTGAAAAGTGATGGTATTATTGCAGACGGAATGTTGCCGAAATTAAAAAATTGTTTTAATGCCTTAGGTAAAGGGGTTTCTGAAATTCACATTGCAAATACAAATTTTATAACAGATAAAAACACACAGCACACAATATTAAGTTTATGATTAAAAAACTGACCAAAGAGGCTATTGCCCTTTTACAACGGCTTATTGCAACCCAATCTTTTTCAAGCGAAGAAGCTGAGACCGCTCTATTAATTGCGGATTGGTTTATTGCACATGATATTAAATTTAAACGCAGTAATCATAATGTGTATGCACTAAATAAGTATTTTGATGCTACTAAACCAACATTGTTATTAAACTCTCATCACGATACGGTCAAACCGAATTCAGCATATACCCGAAATCCATTTATTCCTGAAATTAGCGATGGAAAATTATATGGTTTAGGAAGCAATGATGCAGGAGGTTGCCTAGTCTCGCTTTTGGCATTATTTACCTTTTATTATAATCATGAAAATTTAAAATATAATTTGATTATTGTGGCTTCCGCAGAAGAAGAAAGCTCAGGACAATTAGGGTTGAATAGCGTTTTACCATTATTGCCTAAAATTGACGTTGCCATTGTTGGCGAACCTACTTTAATGCAATTGGCCATTGCGGAAAAAGGATTGTTGGTGCTGGATTGCTACGCCCATGGTAAAGCTGGTCACGCGGCCCATGGTTTGGGCGATAATTCCATTTACAAAGCGGTCGAAGCTATAAATTGGTTTAAAAATTATGAGTTTCCAAAAGTTTCTGAAACTCTAGGCAAGATTAAAATGACTGTAACACAGATTGAGGCTGGAAATCAGCATAATGTGATTCCGGCAGAGTGTCATTTTGTGGTAGATATTCGTATAACTGATGCGTATAGTAATAAAGAAGTGCTTGAAATTGTAAAAAGCAATGTTCAAGTTGATGTAAAAGAACGATCTTTACGCTTAAATTCATCATCCATACCAGCAACACACCCTTTAGTAAAAGCTGGAATAGAGTTGGATAGAGAAACCTATGGTTCGCCGACATTATCAGATCAAGCGGTTTTAAATTGCCCATCCTTAAAATTAGGCCCTGGTGATTCTTTACGTTCACATACTGCGGATGAATTTATCTATGTTAAAGAAATTGAGGAAGGAATTGATTTATATATTAAAATAGTAGAGAAAATTTTATAATAATTACGATTGTTAGGTTGAGCGTCCCGATTATTTCGGGAGAGACCTCATTAATAATTCAAAATAGCAAAATATGAAACTCTGGGACAAAGGCTTTAGTACCAATAAAAAAATAGATATGTTTACGGTTGGCAACGATCGGCAATTGGATTTAATTATTGCAAAATACGATGTTTTAGGTTCTATTGCACATGCCAAAATGTTACACAAAATAGAGATTTTAAAGGATAGGGAGATCTCTATCATTGAAGCTAAATTGAACAGCATTTTGCATAATATAGAAAAGGGCAATTTTGTAATTGAAGATACTTTTGAAGATGTACATTCAAAGGTGGAGTTTTTGTTAACGGAAATGTTGGGTGATACTGGAAAGAAAATCCATACAGCACGTTCAAGAAATGATCAGGTTTTAGTCGATTTACACCTCTATTTTAAAGATGAAATCAAAGAGATAAAGGGCTTGGTAAAGGCATTATTTGATGAGTTATTATCAAAAGCTGAAGAACATAAAAACGTGTTGATGCCTGGTTATACGCATTTGCAAGTGGCTATGCCCTCTTCGTTTGGATTGTGGTTTTCCGCGTATGCCGAAAGTTTAATAGATGATGTTTATTTATTGAATGCCGCATATAAACTTGCAGATCAGAATCCGCTAGGTTCTGGGGCAGGTTATGGAAGTTCTTTCGATATTGACCGTCAAATGACCACGGATTTGCTTGGCTTTGAAACCTTGAAATACAATGTAGTGGCCGCTCAAATGAGTCGTGGGAAAACCGAAAAAGCATTAGCATCAGCAATGAGTACGGTTGCAGGAACATTGTCAAAATTTGCTATGGATATTTGTTTGTATATGAGCCAGAATTTTAACTTCGTATCTTTTCCGGACGAGTTGACTACGGGCTCCAGTATTATGCCGCACAAAAAAAATCCTGACGTGTTTGAATTGATACGGGGAAAATGTAACGCACTTCAGGCATTACCCTATGAATTGACTTTAATCTCTAGTAATTTACCAAGCGGTTATCAACGCGATTTGCAGTTGTTAAAAGAGGCGGTCTTACCAGCCATCCAAACGTTAAAATCGTGTTTGGAAATGATGACCTTTTCTATTGCAAACGTACAGGTAAACAAAGAAATTTTAGATGACCCAAAGTATGATTATTTATTTACTGTTGAGGAAGTAAATAAACTGGTGCAAGATGGTGTTGCTTTTAGAGATGCCTATAAAATTGTAGGAGCAAAAGTAGAAAAAGGCGAGTTTATACCCGATAAAAATGTAAACCACACGCATTTAGGTAGTATTGGTAATTTATGCTTGGATGAGATCAGAGAGAAGATGAAGAAAGTTAATTAGAAAAATAAAACTTATGATTGTTCGCGAACTTAGATCAGTTTTATATGATTTTTTTACTAATTGGGTCAAGGTAATATATTCTGAAATATTATATAATGGTTTGAAAATTCATAGTGATGCTGGTTTTGGCAATTATATAATCATAAATAGTCTTGAATATCATTATGTGATAGAATTATTAGGATTTCAAAAAATAGCTAATAAACCTAAGTTTGTTATTGAAGATAAAACATTTTCTTACAACATAAATTACCTTTTGAATGGAGGAAAAATATCTAATGATTATTCAAATTTTAAACCGGCAATAGAAGTTTCGAATAATGCTAGTCACATACATTTTGTAAATTTTGTTTTTGCCTCGACAAGTGATAAGGGGTTTTTGAAAAAGAATTTTGATGAAATAGTTGATGATTACCCATATTTTAATAGTGATGATTCTGATTTACCATTTATTGTAAATAATGACACAACAGGTTTGTTTTTTAATAATTTCTTAGTCTTTAGTAAAATGGAGGGTATTTATTCATTCAGAAGACATTCTTCAACAATTATTATAACAAAAAATACTAATATTCGACAATTTAATAAAATCCTAAATTCAATATTTAATATAAATGATTTTAGAAAAAATAAATCCTTAAATGGTTGGAGGAAGAAATCTGACATTATTTCAGAGTTAAAGAGTTTAGCATATCATAAAGTTCATGAAACCACAATTGATAAATTTTTACAATTAAATTCTCATTTATTTGCAAAAGCGTTAGGATATAAATCTGCAAAAAGTAATATAAATTTAGAGTTGCAGGTTCATAAAGATAAATTCGAGAAAAATCTGAAGTTAATTCCAGATTTTATGCTTGAAAGGGAAGATGGGTTTTACGATTTTTTAGATTTAAAAGTAGGATTATTATCTTATGATTTTGCACTTGGAAATTGGAGTAATGCTCGTTTTAGTAGTTATGGGCAAAACTTACTTGGTCAATTAAAAGGGTATAAAAGATATTTTTCTTCCAAAGAAAATGCAGATTGGGTATATGATAAATATAAGGTTAAAATAAAAGACCCTAAACTTATTGGTATTGCAGGGAATCATAATAATTTTATCCATGAAACTGTAAAACTGGCATTAGAAAATCATAGTAATGATTTTGTTTTATACAGTTATAACGATTTAGCGAAAAAAATGAAAGATGCATTGTGAAAGGATTTGGTAATGTGAATTTATAATTAGCTTTTCAACGCCTTTTTCATCGCAATAGCCTTTAACAAACATTCTTCATATTCTTTCTCAGGATCGGATTTCGCAGTAATAGCACCACCAACTGAATAAGATAAATAGTTGTTACTTTCGTTATATAAA
This sequence comes from Aureibaculum sp. 2308TA14-22, assembly GCF_040538665.1. Taxonomy (NCBI): domain Bacteria; kingdom Pseudomonadati; phylum Bacteroidota; class Flavobacteriia; order Flavobacteriales; family Flavobacteriaceae; genus Aureibaculum; species Aureibaculum conchae. The sequence goes on along the minus strand of NZ_JBEWXT010000001.1, from coordinate 2,644,755 downwards.
ATACTTCTGATAACTACATTAAAATCGAAATCACCATCAGGTGTAAAATAACCGATTGCTCCAGAATAAACACCACGTTTGGTTGCTTCTAATTTTTCAATAATTTGCATTGCCGATAGTTTGGGAGCCCCAGTCATACTACCCATGGGGAATAAACTTTTTATAATGGCAACGCCATCGGTTTTTACTTCAACTTCTGCACTAATTGTCGAAATCAATTGATGTACTTGATCAAAGGAATATACTTTACATAATTCTTCAACTTTTACTGAACCTTTTATTGCAGTTTTAGATAAGTCGTTACGTACCAAATCGACTATCATAATATTTTCAGAACGTTCTTTTGGGTCATTTGATAATGCCAAAGCGAGTTTTTTGTCCGCTTTTTTATCCGTCAATCTTTTGGCAGTTCCTTTTATAGGTTGAGAAATAATTTTATTCCCTTCCTTCTTTACAAAGCGTTCTGGGGAAGCAGAAATTACAAATTTATCTTTGAATTTTATAAAACTGGCAAAAGGCGGATTAGAAATTTCGTTTAAATGATGATAGACTTGTAAAGGATTTATAATAGTATTTTCCGCATAAAATTCTTGACAAAAATTAACTTCGTAAATATCACCTCTACGAATATGTTCTAAAACTTTATCTAATTGTTTTAAGTATTGCTTTTTTGTTATTCTCTTTTTGATTTTAACATCAGACTGATTCAAAGCGTTGGAAGTTTTATCAATTTTCTCAATACTCTTTAAATCTTCATCAACCTCGTCCTTAAACATTTTCAAATACTGAACATCCAGCACATCATCTTTAAAAAAGAACAGTTTTTTAGGTTGAAAAAAACAGAGGCCTGGAAAGTGTAAACCATCGAGGTTTTCTGAAGTCAGATTTTCGGTATCGTTCTTCAAATCATAGCTTAAATAACCAAATATAAAATCGTTGCTTTGATTTTTGTAGGATTTTAACTTATTGAAAGCATCCTTGTAACTACAATTCAATTCGGTATGAGCATCAACTGCAAGTACTGCATCGTAGTTTGAGTAGTGTTGTGGATAATTGTTACTGTCGAGCCAAGTAAACTCATCAAATTGTTGAGCCCAAATCAACACTTTTTCCTTAAACTCAGCAGGATTTTGAAGTTTTATTTTTTTTGAAAATCGCAAATATATCTTATGAAGAATGATCAGCTATTATCTTCCATTTTCCATCAATCTTTTTTAAGATAATGGAAAAATATCCACTTGCATCTCCAATGGTTCTTTTAAGGTTGTATTTTCCAATTACAAGAAAAGCATCTACTGCTAATTCTTTAAATTCTAATAAGTCGAACTTTAAAGTGCCCATATGCTCTTTGGTTGGATATCCTTTTTTATAGTTGTCCAAGGTCTGTTGCCAACCATAGGTTAAGCCATTTTTGCCTATAAAAACCAAACTATCGGATTTGATATAGCTTCCCATAAAAGCCTCTACATTACCATCACTCCAATGCTTAGCATCTTGATTTAGCATCTGAGTAATTTCTTTTACAGAAGTGGCATAGTTAGAAGACGTGGCTTTTGTACTCTTACAAGCAGTAAGAGATATTACCATCAGTAATGCAATTGTTATAAAAAATTTCATCTTCTATTGTTTTAAAATTAGCTATGCAACGCCCTCTTATCAGTAGCATCCAATGCTGCTTCTTTAACTGCTTCTGCATAGGTTGGGTGGGCATGACTCATTCTCGCTATATCTTCAGCTGATGCCCTAAATTCCATAGCAACAACTGCTTCTGCAATTAAGTCCGCTACTCTTGCCCCGCACATATGTACACCTAGCACCTCATCGGTTTTTGCATCTGCCAATATTTTTACAAATCCGTCAATATCACCACTCGCTCTTGATCTACCCAAAGCACGCATGGAGAATTGTCCTTTTTTATAGTCAACTCCAGCTTCGTTAAGTTCCTCTTCCGTTTTTCCAACTGCAGCAACTTCGGGCCAAGTATAAACAACACCGGGAATTAAATCATAATCGATATGTGGTTTTTGTCCTGCCAATGTTTCGGCCACAAAAACACCTTCTTCTTCAGCCTTATGAGCCAACATAGCTCCTTTAATTACATCGCCAATGGCATAAATATTTGAGACATTAGTTTGCAAATGATCGTTAACTTCAATTTGACCTCTATCATTGGCTTTTACACCCGCTTTATCAAGGTTTAATCCGTCCGTGTATGGTCTTCTACCTACTGAAACCAAACAATAATCCCCTTTAAATTCAACAGGATTTCCTTTTTTATCATCAGCGGTAATAGTAACTTCTTTTGCTCCTGCTTTTACAGCAGTAACTTTATGCTTGGTGTAGAACTTTACACCTTGTTTTTTGAGTACTTTTTGTAATTCTTTAGATAAAGCAGCGTCCATAGTTGGGATGATTCTATCCATATATTCTATAACAGAAACTTCGGCACCTAATCTACGATATACTTGTCCGAGTTCTAGTCCGATAACACCACCACCAATTACGACCATGTGCTTGGGGATTTCGGTCAGGCTTAATGCTTCGGTAGATGTTATTACACGTTTTTTATCCAGTTTGATAAAAGGTAATGTTGAGGGTTTTGAACCGGTAGCAATGATGGTGTTTTTGGCTTCAATGGTTTCTTTTTTGCCATCTGATTTTTTGACATTTATATGTGTTGCATCCACAAAAGAACCCAAGCCATGATAAACCGTGATTTTATTTTTATCCATTAAGTATTTAATACCGCTTGTGTTGGTGTCAACTACACTTTTCTTACGGTCAATCATCTTTTTAAGATTGGCTTTGATTTCACCAGAAATTTCAACGCCGTGTTCCTCAAAATGTGTAATAGCATCATGATAATGATGCGAAGAGTCTAGCAATGCTTTTGAAGGGATACAACCTACATTTAAACAGGTGCCACCAAGGGTATCGTATTTTTCGATGATGGCAGTTTTCATGCCTAATTGTGCACAGCGAATGGCAGCAACATATCCCCCAGGACCAGAACCAATAATGGCTACATCATAATTACTCATAAATTTATTTTATTTTATTACCGCAAAAATAACGATAATATGTGTAATTGAATAACGTGTTTTAATTTAATAAATTGGACATGGTGTTTTCTATTGTTGGATGGTTAAAAACGAAACCAGATCCCAATAATCTTTCTGGAATTACATTCCTACTTTTTAAAACCAATTCGGTTTCGGTACCGATAATTTTTGCACCTATTTCTAGTAGCCAACTCGGGTGAGAAATTCCAAGAGGCATACCCATTTCTTTTCGGATGACATTCATTAAGGTTTTATTAATTGTTGGATTTGGAGCTGTCACATTAAAAATTCCATTGAGCTCATTATGGTTTAGAATAAACTCAATAGCTCTTGCAAAATCTTCTTCATGAATAAAACTTACTTTTTGATTGCCGTTACCTTGTTTACCTCCTAGGCCAAATTTCGCCAATGTTTTTAATGGGATAAACGCTCCACCGTTTTTCCCTAACACTATGGAGGTTCGTAAAATCACTTTTCTTGTTTCTGGAGCCTTAAATTCATTAAATGCTTTTTCCCAAGATTTAGCTATGTTCATAGAAAAGTCAATGCCGACTTCACCATTTTTCTCGGTCATTTCTTTATCTAAAGAATGACGATAAATAGTTGCTGTTGAAGCGTTCATCCAGACCTTTGGTGGTCGCTCACATTGCTGAATGGCCTTGCCCAAAACTTGTGTGGAATCAATACGCGAATCGTAAATTTCTTTTTTGTTCTTATCCGTGTAACGGCAATCGACCGATTTTCCCGAAAGGTTGATAAGAACTTCAATCCTTTCCAATTCGTTTGTCCATTTTCCAATGGTTTTGGCATCCCAAAAAATGTGATTTTCTTTTTTCGGATTACGAGTTAATATTTTTACTGCATACCCAATTTTGGTAAAATGATTTTCTAAAACTTGACCTAGGAAACCGCTGCCTCCAGCTATTATAATTGTTTTCATAATTTTTGAACTTGATAGGTTAGAAATACAAAATAAGTTGCAATTAACATGGGGATTATTTGTACAATTATCATTGAATAAAAATGATTAACACTAAAATCTGATATGATTATGATTGCTGTTATATCTAGAATAACAATAGCCCAATATGTTTTTAGATAATTTTGATGTATTGTACTAAAATTTTGATAATAGACTATCAATATGATTCCTAAAAAGAGCTGAATAATCCCTAAAAAGAAAGAAGCTATCATTCCATACATTACAAATTTAATGCTAGCATAAAGACCTATTGTTATGAGAAGAGCTGCAAGGTTTATATAGTGTAAAGTTTTCATGATTATGGTTTTACAAGTTTTCAGGTTTTGAAATCTCAATTGGTTTATGATTGGCCTTTTTCCTGCCTTTTAAGAATAGAAGTAGGTTTAGAAATAACATAACCCCCAAGTAAATTGAGAATCCACCGATTTTCTTGCTTAAAATCTCAATTAAAGCTTGGTTACTAATGTTCGTAGTCCCGTAATATGTTATCTTTAATATTAACAATGCCCATCCAATATTAATAAGATAAAACCCAATTTCGAATAGTTTGTTTGTAGCTAATGCAATTTCTGCATTCCCTCTAAAAATATCCATCATAAAAGATTTTCCATTTTTGAATAACATCTTAGATACATAAATTGTCAATCCGATAGCAATAGGTAAGTAAATTAAATAGCCGATAATAATTTTTGAATTTTCCATAATTATTGATTTAAAAGATTTGTTTTTTGTATTTGTTTGAGCCAGAATATATTGTTGTAATGTAAAATGGCGAGTATTAAAATCAGTTTGCCGAGGGTAAATGTTAATGAATTAATTAACTCTACTTCAGTTTTTATTTTTGCCCAATAGGATATTGTAATTATTGCATAACCTAGATTGACGAGGTAATAACCCATTAATAGAATTTTATTGATTCGTTGAACCAGAACTTTATCATTGTTAAAAAGGTTTGCTAAAAAGAGTTTTCCATTTTTATATAAAGACCAACCCGTTTTAATAGTGATTAAACTGATGATTGGTAAATAGACACTATATGCAATAAGATTCAAGTTCATTTTAAATTTTTAAACTTTCAGAAAATATTGAAAGTAAAGTTTAATTTTTTTTTATTTAATAAGTTTAAACAAAGATTTTGTCAACCAATTTTGTTCTTGATTTACCAATTTATTTAACATCTTGTCCGCATTTTCGGTCAGATCGTGCAAGGCTTTTGTTTGTTTTATCAGTTCTTTGGTTTTTGCGGTTTTATCGTCTTTAATACTTGAAACTTCTTTTAACACTTTGATTACGGGCTGAATTTCCCTCCTACTTCTTTCTTTGGCAATTTGCCTAGCCAGTTCCTGTACGTCTTTTTCCGTTGTAAAATACTCTTTCCGTTCACCGGGAATAATTTCCTTGGTTACTATGCCCCAATCCATTAATTGTCGTAAATTCATACTCGTATTACCTCTGGATATCTGTAATTCTTCCATAATATCTTCCATAGAAAGTGGTTTGGTAGAAACAAAAAGCAAAGCCTGTATCATGGCCATGGCTTTGTTTATACCCCACATAGTACCTAAGCTTCCCCAAGTACTGATAAATTTTTCTTTTGCTTCTTGATATTCCATTTCAATAGTATTAACGATGCAAATATACGATTATTTTTAAACTTTCAATAATTATTGAAAGTTTATTTTTGTACATTTTCTAAAAAATGGAGTTAAGAGTAATCAATTTTATATTTTAGCAGAATGCAAAAAGTACTATGTATCGGATTGGTTTTTCCAGAATCGGCTTCCACGGCAGCTGGAAGTAGAATGCTGCAATTATTGCATTTTTTTTTGGAGCAGAACTATCAAATCACTTTTGCTAGTGCGGCACAACAAACTGATTATGTTGATGATTTAGAAAGTTTAGGAATTGACAAAGTTTCTATTGAACTGAACAATGCTAACTTTGATGATTTTATTAAAGATTTGCATCCAGAAATTGTCGTTTTTGACCGCTTTATAACTGAAGAACAATTCGGGTGGAGGGTTGCTGAAAACTGTCCTAACGCCATTCGGATTTTAGATACAGAAGATTTGCATTGTCTGAGGCAGGGAAGATTTGAGGCTTTTAAAGAAGATAAAGAATTTGAATTAGAACAACTCAATAAACTAAATATTACCAAACGTGAAATCGCCTGTATTTACCGTTGCGATCTGTCGCTGATAATTTCTCCTTTTGAATATAATCTGCTCGTTGAACATTTTAAAATTCCCAAAGCTATTTTGACGGAATTGCCATTTATGTTAGATGAAATCCCAGATAAAGCAATTGAGCAAAAACGATTTTTTGAACAACGGCAAGATTTTATAAGCATTGGCAATTTTAAACACGAACCCAATTGGCAATCTGTATTGTATTTAAAGAAAACCATTTGGCCATTGATTCGTAAGCAATTGCCTAGCGTAAATTTATTGATTTACGGAGCGTATCCCTCACAAAAAGTAACAGATTTACATAACGAAAAAGAAGGCTTTATTGTAAAGGGTAGGGTGGAAGACGCTCATGAAGTTATTGCTAACGCAAAGGTTTTGCTTGCACCATTGAAATTTGGAGCAGGACTCAAAGGTAAGCACATTGATGCTATGCTTAATGGAACACCATCAGTAACAACTACCATAGGGGCAGAGGGTATGCACAATAATTTACCTTGGAGTGGATTTATTGCCGATAAACCCAAAGCATTTGCCGATAAAGCCGTTCAGTTGTTTAATGATAAAGCTATTTGGCTACATGCACAGCAAAATGGAATTGAAATTATCAATACTATTTATCCAAAAAAACAATTAGCAGAAAAATTGAATAATAAGATTCATCAAATTAAACAAGGTTTAGAAGCTCATAGAGCCCAAAATTTTGTAGGGAGTATGTTGCAACATCATTCGTTGATGAGTACCAAGTATCTTTCTAAGTGGATTGAGGAAAAGGAGAGCAATCATTCTTCTGGTGGTTGATAATCTAAAGGCAACATATCTGCAAAAGATTCAAATGCCCAATAGCCTTCGTTAAAAATAGCATGCGGAGATGCCAAAATTCCAGATTTACCTATCTCGACCTTATCAATTAATAAAACAATGTTTGAGGTTTGTACGCCTGATGCTTTTTTTTGCTTTCCAAACATTCCAATCAGATAATTTCTTTCTTCAGGCTCTTTGGTGTAAATGATAGATAAATGATCTTTAAAATTTAAAATAGGCTTTCCGTTTTCAAGTGTTATTATATCCTTATAAGAAACGTTCTTTTTGTACAGGTAATCTCTATACTTTGGTTTTCTGCTTTCTTTCAATATGACTAAAGCACTATCCAAAGCTGTTTTTGGTTCTGTAAATTTTGTATTGAAATTTATGGGTTTTTTGTACAATTTAATTACTTCTCTAGCCTTTTTTATATCTTTAGTAGAAGGTAGGTCGGGGTTTGGAACACGTTTAAACTGATTGACAACAAATCCATCTTTTTTTAGGTTTTCGGTAATTAAACCACGCAGAAAATGCATTCGGGATCCATTAAATGCTGTCAATCTATTTTTGGCCCATTTTTTCTTTACAGGTTTTTTTAAGTTTTTATATTGAGCGTAACCACTAAAAAACATTTTTTCATTACCAAGTGAAAAATCAACCAAATCATAAGTTATAAGATAACCTAATCCTTTATGTTTTATTTTTAGTGGTTCTCTTGCAGATGCTATCAGTGTTTTAGTTTTAAAATTATATTCAAAATGTAGCACTTTAGGGTTTAAAATAGAACAAGTTAAAGCTAGTTTTGACCTCCCTAAAAAAGCTCTTTTAAAACGAGATAAATTGTAATACCAATCGTCATCATATTTCGTTTTTTGTACAATAACTTCATCGAGAATATTTGTTCCAGGTATTAATCTTATAGTTAATGGTGTTGTCAATTTTAATTCAGATACCTTGTATTGAGCCGTTTTATATCCTAAAAAGGAAATAATTAACTCATGATTTTTGTTGGGTATTGTTAACTGAAATTTACCATTTTGGCCTGTAGTAGTACCAATAGTAGTGTTATTTAAATATACCGTAGCATCTTCTAACGGAGTGTTTTTTTCTGATAAAACAATCCCATTAATTACATGTTGAGCATGTACTGAAATTGTAAAGGAAAAAAGTAAAAATAGGATATACCTATGCATAAAAAATTAAATATTTTTAGTTGTAAATGGCACCTACTATTTCATAACCCATATCTATTGCGAAGGGTTACCAACTGGCAAAAGCCCCGCCCTCTTCAACAGAGCCTCATTGCTGGGTTCATTACCTCTAAATCGCTTGTATAAATCCATAGGCTTGTCTGTACCACCTTTAGATAATACATTCTCTAAAAGTTTAGTTGCCGTTTCTTTGTTAAAAATTCCCGTTTCTTTAAAATATTCAAAAGCATCGGCATCCAACACTTCTGCCCATTTGTAAGAATAATATCCACTAGAATAACCACCTTGAAAAATATGTGAAAAAGCCGTGCTCATACAATTTTCGGCAACATCAGGGTACAATTGTGTGCCTTCAAAAGCTTTAAGTTCATATTCTTTTACACTTTTTATAGTATCTGGCGACTCGCCAGCACCATGCCATTGCATGTCCAGCAGCCCAAAACTAAGCTGGCGTAAGGTTTGCATCCCTTCCATAAAGTTTGATGAATCTTTTATTTTCTGAACTAATTCCATGGGGATAGGTGCATTGGTTTCATAATGTTTTGCAAATAAATCTAAAGCCTCTCTTTCGTAACACCAGTTTTCTAATAATTGACTGGGGAGTTCTACAAAATCCCAATACACACTCGTGCCAGATAGGCTTGGATAAACTGTGTCAGCTAACATACCATGCAGAGCATGCCCAAACTCATGAAACAAAGTTGTAACTTCATTAAAAGTTAATAGTGAAGGCTTGGTCTCCGTAGGTTTTGTAAAATTGCAGACAATGGAAATATGCGGTCTGGAATTGTCATTATCTTTTTTCCATTGACTTTTATAGGAAGTCATCCAAGCACCATTACGTTTGCCTTTTCTTGGGAAGAAATCAGCATAAAAAACGGAAATAAAATCGCCTGTTGAATTAAAAACTTCATAGGTTTTGACATCTTTATGGTATTTGTCAATCGTATCGACTTCATTGAATTGTAGTCCAAAAAGTTTATGGGCAATGGTAAACGCACCATTTATTACATTTTCCAATTTAAAATAAGGTTTTAATGCTTCCTGATCTAAATCGAATAATTGTTTTTTTAGCTTTTCGGTATAATAAGCACCATCCCATTTTTGCAGTTGCTCAATACCGTCTTTTTTAGCAAAATTGGTTAATTGTTTAAATTCCCTTTCGGCAGCCGGTTTTGCTTTTTCCAATAAATCATTGGAGAAGGACAACACTTTTTCAGGTGTTTCTGCCATACGTTCTTCCAATACAAAATGGGCGTGAGTTTTATAACCTAGTAAATTAGCACGATCGTGACGGAGTTTGACAATGTCTAATACAATTTGCTCGTTATTGTTCTCGTTGTTTTGAAAAGCCCTAGCTCCAAAAGCCTTAGCTAATTTTTCTCTTAAGGCTCTATCATCGGCATAGGTCATAAAAGGAATATAACTTGGGTAATCTAGGGTAATTACCCATCCTTCTAATTTTTTCTCTTTAGCAGTCATTTTTGCTGTTTCTTTTGCTCCGTCTGGCAACCCTTTGAGTTGATTTTCATCCGTTAAATGCATTTGAAAAGCATTGGTTTCTGCCAATACGTTTTCGCCAAATTGCAAGGATAATTTTGACAATTTCATATCAATTTCCCTCAATTTGGTTTTATCGTTATCATTTAAATTTGCACCGTTCCTGGAAAAACCCTTGTATTTTTTATCTAAAAGTGTTTCTTGTTCAACGGTTAATTCTAAATTACCCTTATCATCATAAACCGCTTTTACACGTTTAAATAATTTTTCATTCAACCGGATATCGTTTGAAAACTCGGATAACATCGGTGAAACTTCCTGAGCAATTTTTTGGATTTCATCATTGGTCTCTGCCGAGTTAAGGTTAAAGAATATGGAAGACAATCTGTCCAAGGTATAACCCGAAAAATCTAAGGCTTCTATGGTGTTTTTAAAAGTTGGAGCTTCAGGATTATCTGTTATTTCATCAATCTCCGCTTTGGCCTTTTTTATAGCTTCCTCAAAAGCAGGTTTAAAATGCTCATTTTTTAGTTGTGAAAATGGAGCTGTTGTATGTGGGGTATTGAATTGTTCTAAAAGTGGATTATTCATTGTTTTATTATGTTGCAATTCATTGAATTAGACTTGTCATTCAGAGCCTTTCGACTGTCGCTCAAGACAGGCTAAAGCGAAGAATCTTTTTATTCTAGTTGAATTCATGAGATTCCTCGGACCTCAGAATGACATGTAAACCTGAAATTCATTTCTTCAAATCTTCGGAAGCTTTATTTACTTTCTTCTTCAACTCTTCCTTATACTCAATAATGGTTTGCTGTACTTCTTTATCACTACTTCCCAAGATTTGTGCGGCTAATATTCCAGCGTTTTTTGCTCCGTTTAGGGCAACTGTAGCAACAGGAACACCTCCTGGCATTTGAAGAATAGATAAAACAGAATCCCAACCATCTATGGAATTGCTCGATTTTACGGGTACACCAATAACGGGTAACGGACTCATAGAAGCGACCATTCCAGGCAAATGTGCAGCACCTCCTGCACCAGCAATAATTACCTGTATGCCACGGTTATGAGCATTGTTGGCATAATCATATAATTTATCGGGAGTTCTGTGTGCAGAAACAATATCGATTTCAGTATCTATGTTAAATTCGTGAAGAATTGTAATCGCATCTTGCATCACAGGCATGTCAGAATTGCTACCCATTATAATCCCTACTTTAGCCATAATTTGGTGTTTTTGAATTTCAATACGAAGAATATTCGTACTTTTATTGTCCAAAGATAGTGTTATCGTTATTAAACATCAAATAGAAATTTAGAAAATGTTACCTTTATTTAACACGGTTGTTTCTTGGTTTTTAAAAAAGAGAAAGCATCAAATGGAGCTTTTTCTAAAATACCCTATTGATGTCCAGCACGAACTGTTGATACGTTTGGTAGATACGGCTAAAAACACGGAGTTTGGCAAGCATTACAACTTTGCTACTATTTATGATTATGAAAGCTTTAGAGAGCAAGTTCCCGTTCAACAATACGAAACTTTTGAACCTTTAATTGAACGTGCTAGAAAGGGTGAACAAAACCTTTTTTGGCCAACGCACATTCAATGGTTTGCAAAATCTAGCGGTACTACCAATGCAAAAAGTAAGTTTATTCCCGTAAGTAACGAGGCATTAGAGAACTGTCATTTAAAGGCAGGTAAGGACATGTTGGCCTTGTACATTAACAATAATGAGGATGCTGGTTTGTTTAACGGACGTGGTCTGCGTTTGGGTGGCAGTAGTGATATTTACGAGGATAACAATACGTATTTTGGAGATTTATCCGCCATAATTATTGAAAATATGCCTTTTTGGGCCGATTTTAGTTCCGCACCAAAAACCGAAACCGCTTTGATGAGTGAATGGGAAACAAAAATGGAGGCAATTGTTAATGAGACCATAAACGAAAATATTACCAGTTTGGTTGGTGTACCTTCGTGGATGTTGGTATTGTTAAATGCGGTGTTGGAAAAAACGGATAAGAACAATATTTTGGAGGTCTGGCCAAATTTAGAAGTCTATTTTCATGGTGGTGTAAATTTTAATCCCTATCGCGAACAGTACAAAAAACTGATTCCGAAAAAAGATTTTAAATATTACGAAACCTATAATGCATCTGAAGGTTTTTTTGCCCTACAAGATGAAAACAATTCATTAGACCTATTATTAATGTTGGATTATGGTATTTTTTACGAATTTATACCCATGTCCGAATTTAACGGTGAAGATTCCACCGCCATTCCGTTGGAAGAAGTGCAATTGGGTGTAAATTATGCCATTGTCATTACCACAAATGCGGGACTATGGCGTTATTTAATTGGCGATACGGTTAAGTTTGTTTCGCTTGACCCTTATCGGATACGGATTACGGGAAGAACCAAACATTTTATAAATGTTTTTGGCGAGGAACTGATTATTGAAAATGCCGAAGAAGCATTGAAACAAGTTTGTGAAAAGACGGGTAGTTTGATTATGGAATATACCGTGGCCCCTATTTTTATGGACGGTAAAAAACAGGGTTCGCATGAATGGATGATCGAATTTAAAAAAACACCAAAAAGTATTGATTATTTTACAGAACTATTGGACAATGCCCTAAAGGCTATTAATTCCGATTACGAGGCCAAGCGTTATAATGATATGACCCTGGAAATGCCAAAAGTCCACGCTGCAGAAAAAGGATTGTTCTACAAATGGCTAAAGTTAAAAAATAAATTGGGCGGACAGCATAAAGTACCAAGGCTCTCCAACAGTAGGGATTTTATGGAAGAATTGTTAGAAATTTCAGTTTCAAAGAAATTTGCCTAAAACTGCATCTTTTTTTACCGTTTTACGTCTTATGGGTGTAATTGAAATTTAATTTAAAACAACTATTATGAAAAATACAACATGTACTTGCAACTGCGAAGGATGTAAAAATGGAACTTGTGCCAATTGTACTTGCGAAAATTGTAGCTGTTCTGGTTGTAATTGTTAATCGCAGAAGAAATTTAATTGGAATAACGAAAATCCTCCCCTTTTTTCAAGGGGAGGTGCCGTCCCGATAGCTATCGGGAGGCGGAGGGGTTTTTATGTGATTAAAACTTAATTTTCAAAAGAAATAAAATTGAGAAGACCTAATGAAAGAAACGAATACAATTTGGAAAACCTACTCAGATGATGTACAGCGTTTTATTCTTTCCAAAACCAAGGACGAAACGATTACGGACGATTTGTTGCAAGAAATCTTTATAAAAGTACATACCAAAATTTCCAATGTACAGGATCTTACTAAAATAAAATCGTGGTTATTTACAGTAGCAAATAATACCGTCATGGATTATTTTAGAGCGACCAAAAAAAATCATGTTACGCTTGATGACAATATTGCAAAAAAAGATATTGAAGATTTCGACAATCAAACTGCTGACTTTTATGAACATACCGAACATGATTGTTTGTACGGAATTGTTAAAAGCTTGGATAAAAAATATAGAGACCCTTTGTTTATGTCGGACATACAAGGCTATAAACAACAGGAAATAGCTGAAATTTTAAAGTTGCCATTGCCAACTGTAAAATCGCAAATACAGCGAGCCAGGAAAATGATTGCTCAAGGCTTTATGGATTGTTGCGGTTACCAATTAAATGAAAAAGGTAAATTGGTTGGAGAAATTAAAAGTAAAGAAGACTGTAAAGTCTGTAGTTAACTACTTGCAGGAACTTCATCTTCAGCAACCCAAGCTTCACATAAAATTTTGAAATCAGAGTCAGCGTCCAAAACTTCTTGAAAAGCTTTGTAGTCTATCCATACAAACCCGTTATTGCCCCAGCTGGTCCCCCAAGAATTTACTACTTTAAACGCATTTTTTGTATCATTATAACCAACAACCAACATGGCATGTGCTCCGTCAGCGGTTTCAAATTCTCGGTAAACGGCATCTCCATTAGCATCTATTTTTCCAAAATGATTTCTATCAATAGAAATAGCAATGACTATAGGTTGATTATTATTTAAGAAAGCCTTAGCTTGATCAAATAACGTACTGCCATCCAAATAAGAAAATGAAGTTATTTTATTCTCTTCTGCTAGGTTAACTTGTGTTTCAGTGGGTTGTATGTCACACTCATTTTCATTGTAAGGCATTTCGTTTAGCGTAACTATTCCTGTATCAAAAATAAGCTCTAAGGCACTTGGTATTTGAGAGCCACTGCTGCAATCTGCTACTTTAATTTGATTGTAAATAAATGCGGGACTCAATAAATTATTAGGGTTTGGAATACCGCTATTGGTGTCTTCAACATTTTCTTGATACCCTTTAAGATAATAACCAGTTGCCCAAGCAACACATGAGCCTTGTTTACCTTGATTGCCAACAGGTGGTAAAAAAGAGGAAAGATCAACTGATTCTGGAAATTCCGATGGAATATCAATAGTTGCTTTGTTGCCTGTAGTCGGTTCCGAAAATCCATAACAAAATGAACCTTCTGCTCCAAAATTTTGATTTTCTGGATCTATAATAAACTCGCTATCGTCATTTATTTCATTATTTCCTGAAAATTCTAAGTCATTACAATTTAAACAAATTGTTGCTAAAAACAAAAACATGATTTTTCGCATAAGAATATTTTTAATTTAGTAAAGGATGTTTCTTTTCTTAGCAGCAATTGATGGAAAGGCATCAATTTTCATTCCAAATTATTAAAAAAACGAATTATTTTTTAGAAAATTGATAATTTTTATTTCTAGGTGAAGCTACTGTTGCAAAAGTGCGGGAGTTAATCATATCTTCCTTTCTATCACATAATTAACCATTTCGGTTAACGATTTTTTATATTCAGAATCAGGGTACGAATTTAAAATAGACATAGCTTCTTCGTGATAATCTTTCATTTTTTGGATGGTATATTCAATACCACCATTATCCTTTACAAAGGCGATAACTTCTTTTACACGTTTTTTATCCTTGTTTTTATTTTTAACTGAATTGATGAGCCATTTTTTATTTCGCTCAGAGCAATTGTTCAACGTGTAAATTAGCGGTAAGGTCATTTTTTGTTCTTTGATGTCTATACCAGTTGGCTTACCAATTTTTGCTTCAGAATAATCAAAAAGATCATCTTTTATTTGAAAAGCTATACCTATAATTTCGCCAAACTTTCGCATTTTTTGAACTTCTTCCTGTGTAGCATTTACGGATGTGGCACCAATACCGCAACAAGCAGCAATTAATGTTGCTGTTTTTTGGCGGATAATTTCAAAATAGACATCCTCTGTTATATCTAATTTTCTGGCTTTTTCGATCTGTAACAGTTCGCCTTCGCTCATTTCACGTACAGCTACAGAAATTAGTTTTAAAATGTCAAAATCACCATGATCTATAGAAAGTAAAACACCTTTTGATAATAAAAAATCGCCAACCAAAACCGCAATTTTATTTTTCCATAAAGCGTTAATCGAGAAAAATCCACGACGTCGGTTACTGTCATCTACCACATCATCGTGCACCAAAGTTGCCGTATGAATCAATTCAATACATGAAGCCCCACGGTAAGTACGGTCGTTAACCTTACCACCAGAAACCATTTTAGCCACCAGAAAAACAAACATAGGCCGCATTTGTTTGCCTTTTCTATTGATTATAAAGTGAGTAATTCTGTTTAATAAAGGGACATTAGAAATCATAGAAGCTTTGAATTTATCTTCAAAGAATTCCATTTCCGCTTTAATGGGAAGCTTTATTTGTTCTATGATTTTCATCGAAACATTAATTGTGATAGCATTGGTAGAAATTAAATCTTAAATTCCAGATTTACTCATTTAAAACAAGTTTTAATCGCTCAGAAATGGTTGAGTTTTTTTCTTCTACTTCCATTTTTTTTAGAAGTGTGATAAATTTATATTTAAAATCACGATTATTATTAATAAAATCTACTGCTTGATATCGAACATAAGAATTTTTCATTTTTAAGGCATAACCTATAAATTCTGTCACTGTATCAGAATATTCCTTGTTCAAACGCACTAAAATATTTGATTTATTGAAGGTAATTAAATAAGTAAAATATTCTTTATTGCTAATGGCAGTTTTCAAAACATCAAGCAAGTCTTGTAATTCAACATTTTTGCTTAATTCAGACATCTGATCTAATAAATCTAATCTCTGATTTTTCTCTTTTGACTTTAAATATTTGCTAGAAAGAGCTAATAAATCATCAATATTTTTATTAGTTATAGGTTTTTCACTTTTGTCTTTTTGTTCTATTTTCGCCCAACTATCATTTAAAGGTACAGTTCTATTAAACACTAAATGCTCAGCCGTACTATCATCATCCACACAAAAATAGCCTAAACGTTGAAATTGGAACCTGTCCAAAACTTTTGCCGATTGTAAACTCGGTTCTACAAAAGCATTTATAACTTCCAATGAATTTGGATTGATAAACTCTTTAAAATCTTTGTCTTTATGACTATCTGGAGCTTCATCACTAAATAGCCTGTCATACAATCGTACTTCGGCTTTCACCGCATGAGGTACAGAGACCCAATGCAAAGTGCCTTTCACTTTACGTTTGCTTTCTTCTGTGCCGCTACCACTTTTGCTCAACGGATCGTAATTGCAATGTATTTCGGTTATTTCGCCGTTTTCATCTTTTACAACAGATTCCGCTTTTATGATATATGCATTTTTTAATCGTACTTCTTTACCTAATTTTAGCCGGAAGAACTTTTTATTAGCTTCTTCTCTAAAGTCTTCTTTTTCAATAAATAGTTCCCTTGAAAAAGGAACTTCTCTACTACCAAAACCCTCTGCATAGTCATTGTATGATGCATCAATAAATTCTTCTTTTCCTTCTGGATAATTGGTAATCACTACCTTTATAGGATTCAATACTGCCATAACACGAGGTGCAGTTTTGTTCAAATCGTCTTTGATGCAAAATTCCAATAAAGCTACATCAGTAACATTATCACGTTTCGATATTCCTGAAACTTCGCTAAATTGTTTAATAGCATTTGGTGTATAGCCTCTTCTTCGCAATCCAGAAATAGTAGGCATTCTAGGGTCATCCCAGCCATTTACATGACCCTCTTCTACCAATTGTAAGAGTTTACGTTTGCTCATTACGGTATAGCTCAAATTTCGACGGGCAAATTCACGTTGTTTTGGACGTAAATCATCACCAGAACACACTTGATCTAAACACCAATCATAAAGTGGTCTATGGCTTTTAAATTCCAGCGTACATAACGAATGCGAAATTTGCTCGATATAATCTGATTGTCCATGAGCCCAATCGTACATTGGGTAAATGCTCCATATAGTTCCGGTTCTATGATGCTTTTTATTCAAAACACGATATAAAATGGGGTCACGCATGTGCATGTTTGGAGATGTCATATCTATCTTTGCACGTAACACATGGGAACCTTCTGGAAATTCACCATTTTTCATTTTTTCGAAAAGTGCTAAGTTATCTTCAATAGGTCTGTCTCTGTTCGGACTGTTAGTTCCGGCTTCAGTTGGTGTACCTTTTTGTTCCGCTATTGTAGCAGAAGATTGGTCATCAACATAAGCTGAACCTTTTTTTATCAATTCTATAGCCCAATCATACAATTGCTGAAAATAATCTGAAGAATACAATTCATTTGCCCACTGAAAGCCTAACCATTGTATATCTTTTTTTATAGCATCTACATATTCCTGTTCCTCTTTGGCGGGATTGGTATCATCAAAACGTAGGTTTACTGGAGCGTTATAGGTTAGCCCCAACCCAAAATTCAAACAAATGGATGCAGCGTGGCCAATGTGCAGATACCCATTAGGCTCTGGCGGAAACCGAAAACGCAATTTGTCTTTATCAAGACCATTTGCCAAATCTTCTTCTACAATTTGTTCTAAAAAATTAAGCGATTTTTTTTCTTCAGACATTAATTAGAATTTGAAGAGCAAAAATAATGAAAAATAAGTGATGCAGCTTCTTTTTATTAGTTCTTAAAACCCAAGCATAAGCTTTGCGATATAAAAGAAAAGGAAAATGCCAAAAATATCATTACTGGTAGTAATAAACGGACCTGTAGCAATGGCAGGGTCAACACCTCTTTTGTTTAAAATTATTGGGACAAAAGTACCCACCAAGGCGGCAACAATAATTACACACATCATAGAAATTGCAATGGTAATGCTAAAACGTATTTCAAGTTGCATGAAAAAACCTGCAATAATTACCAATATGCCCAACACTACACCACTTATTAAACTCAATCCAACTTCTTTTAAGAGCCTATTTAGTAAACTTCCTTTTACGTTATCATTAGCTAGACCCTGTACAATAATTGCTGAAGATTGTACACCTACATTTCCTGCCATGGCAGCAATTAAAGGTGTAAAAAAGAAAAGTTCTTTGTATTTTGATAGTGCATTTTCAAAACCTTCCATTATTACAACAGATCCCAAACCGCCAATAAGACCTAAAATCAACCAGGGCAAACGAGCTTTTGAGAGTTCAAAAATACTATCATCGGCCTCAACTTCTTGCGTAATACCCGCGGCTAACTGATAATCTTTGTCTGCTTCTTCTTTTAAAACGTCAACAATATCATCAATAGTAATTCTTCCTAATAGTGTATTGTCATCATCAACAACAGGCACGGCCTCTAAATCGTATTTGGCCATAACTTTTGCAACTTCTTCATCATCATCATTTACATGTACTGAATCAACATTTGAAATATAAATATCCGCTATTTTTTGTTCATTTTTAGCGGTGATTAAATCTCGTAAAGAAAGACGACCAATCAATTGCTCTTCCTTATTGACCACGTAAATGGAGTGTACCCTCTTTACGTCTTTGGCCTGGCCCCTGATTCTTCGTAAACATCCGGCAACGGTCCAAGTTTCATAAACCTTGACCAGTTCCTTGGCCATTAAACCACCTGCAGTATCTTTTTCATAGTTTAAAAGCTCTTCAATTTCAGATTTATGTTCTTCATCTTCAATCTTTGAAATCACTTTTTCTTGACGCTCCTCGGGAAGTTCGGCAACCATATCGGCGGCATCATCGGTATCGAGTTCCTCTAATTCTTTGGCAATCTCTTTCGCTGAAAGGTTTTTTAGCACTTTTTCACGATCATCTTCGTCCATTTCCACCAAAATGTCGGAAGTCAGCTCACTATCCAGTAATTTAATAATGTAGGTGGCCTCATCTAGCGTTAGATCCTCGAGCAATTCGGCAATATCGGCGTGATGCTCATCTGCCAACAAACCCAAAATAGCCTTGTCATCTTGATTTAAGATAAGCTTTTGAATTTGTTCGATTAGTTCATCTGTAATTTCAAATGGCATCTTTGGCTATGCTTTTAGTAAGATTTATAAACTCTTGAACAGATAATTGTTCAGGGCGTTTGGCAAATATAGTATCTTCTCTTAATTTATCTGATAAATTCAATGATTTTAAACTGTTACGGATGGTTTTTCTTCGCTGGTTAAAAGCGGTTTTTACTACCTTGAAAAATAATTTTTCATCTACGGGCAGTGCATAATTTTCCTTACGTATCAATCTGATGACCCCCGAATCTACTTTTGGTGACGGATTAAAAACACTTGGTGGAACAGTAAATAAATATTCGGCATCATAAAATGCTTGTGTTAATACAGATAATATTCCATAGGCTTTACTTCCTGGTTTTTCAGCAATACGTTGAGCAACTTCCTTTTGAAACATACCACATAATTCAGGAATCTGATTTCTATTTTCTAATGTTTTAAAAACAATTTGCGAAGATATATTATATGGAAAATTACCTATGATGGCAAACTGTGTGTCAGCAAATAGCGTACTGATGTCTGTTTTTAAAAAATCTTTTGAAATGATTCGGCTTGCTAAATTGAGATAATGGGCTTCTAGATATTCTACCGATTCTGAATCAATTTCAATAACATAGGTTGTTAGGTCTTTTTGGAGTAAATATTTGGTCAGTACGCCCATTCCAGGACCTATTTCTAAAACGGTATCGTATTTGGTTTCGGTAAGTGTATCAGCAATTTTTTTTGCTATGTTTTCATCTTTTAAAAAGTGTTGGCCTAAATGTTTTTTTGCTCTTACCGACATTAATACATTTTACGATTTAATAAAATTTTTAACGTGATTAACCACTTTTAATTCTGTTCTAAAAGCGACAAACTTATTGCCAAATAATTTAACAGCCTCTTGTCTAAGCTGATCTGCATTTTCTTTATAATATCTCTCTAAGGTTTCTTTATCCTCAGTGGTATATTGCACAGAATAGGTAACACCGCCCATATCTTCTTCTACCATTACCTGACACATTTTTGCCTCAAAAAACTTACCGGTGTCCAGCATTTGGGGTATATGTTCGTTCTGCATCCAATTGAGCCATTTTAGCTCTACGGATTCGTCAATATTTACGGTTACGTTATAGATGTACATATGTTAAAAAATTCAATTATTAAAATTCTAAATTCCAATTACCGGAATCATTGGAATTTGTTATTTGTCCCGATAACTATCGGGATTGAGATTTATCAACATCAGTTGATTATGTCTCCTCTTAACTTCCTAAATTGTTTTCTTGCCTCAACCAAAAATATGCTATTTGGGTATTCAAAAATAATCTTTTGGTACATTTCTTTGGCTTTATCAGGTTTGTTGAGGTAGTTTTTGTAAAGTTCCGCTAACTTAAAATAGGAATTGTCCACTAAAATGCCCGTTTTATCAAATTCAATGAGCTGCAAATAGTTAGCTTCGGCCAAATCGTACTTTTTAATTTTAGTATATATTTTTGCTTGTTTGTATAGGGCTTCGTCTTCAATGGCTCCACCTTTAAATTTCTTTAGCACAATATCTAGGCTGTCAATTGCAGATTTATTTTTGTTTTGATACGCCAATACATCTGCCTTGGCATACATTTTAAGAGCAGTATGCAGCGTGTCGCCAACAATATTGTCAGAAATTAATAAATGCAACTCCAATGCATCATTTGCAATTAATTGAGAAGTTGACTTTTTCAACACTTTAAGTTGTGATAATGCCCACTTAAAATCGCCCTTAAAATAAGAAGTCTGTGCTACTTTAAAACGTGCCGTTTGTGCCAATGTACTGTTTTTTAAGTCCGTTTGAACTTGTGAGTAATTAATCAGAGCTTCGTTAAACCTGTTGGTGTAAACCAAAACATCTCCTAGCTTTAGTTTAAAATCACCATGTTGATAATCAGAAGTTGTTTGGGTTAAAGCCTCTTTTAAAATGGATATTGCTTTTTCAGGCTCATCTTTGGTAAATGTCAAAAAATCGGCATAGGCCATTTGTAATTCCAAGGTTGAGTTGGTACGACCATATACAGAAAACAATTCTTGAAATTTTTCTTCTATAGCTTCAACTTCCTTCTTGGTTGATGCCAATTTTGTGGCCACTTCCAATAAATAAGAATTGGCATTTAAAATTAGATTTGGGTCTTTAGTATTTTCTAAAATATAGGTAAATGCTTCTTTTGCTGTAGTGTAATCCTCATCATAAAAAGCAATATCACCCAATTCAATTATCCTTGACAGTGTATCCTCATTTCTTTTGTATAGAGCTTTCTCTTGAATCAAGGCTTTATTGTATTCTTTTTGCTGAGTGTAGAGCCAGCTTAATAATTTATTCCATGAGTTGTTCGGATTTTTTTGAAGTCTTTTTAAAACTAGTTTTTTAAATAGTTTGTTGTTTGAGTCTTCACTATCTTCAGTTATAAATCTACCTGTATATCGTTGTACGGTTGAATAGTACTGTTCATTCTTTGCTACTAGATTTAAGTAACTGTCAAACATATTTTCAATATCCGCTTTTTCACCATAAAGATAAGCTACGTTAAGATCAAAATTTAATTTAGGATTAAGGGCCATTGCTTTTTTGTAAGATTGCAAAGCATAATCAATTAAATGATTTTGCTCAAAAGCACGACCTATACCACTTCCTTGAAATGGATCATCTTCAATAATTTTCAGAGCTTTTTGATAATACGTTTTGGCTTCTTCTGTTTTATCTTGCAGTTGTAAATTATAACCAATTTCTACCCATAAATTATTTTGTCTTCTAAATTTTTTTTGATGTTGGCTCAATAATTTAGAAGCTACTTCAAATTTTTCAAGTGCTTGATAAGAGGAGAGTAATCGTTTAAAATAGTCTTGCCTTACATCATTTTTCTGATATAGTTTTTTGTAGATTGCTGCGGCCTGAACATAGTCGCCACGTTCAAAATACATGTTAGCCAAATTTGCATTTTGTGCAATACAAAATGAAGATATTAAAAAAAACAGTACAATAATCTTAGATGACATGTCGTTATAGCTTTTGTCGAAATTTATTTGACATATACTTCAAAGGTACTAAAAGAAGTTTTAACTAATTAAAAATAATACGTGAGATAAAAAAATTACTTAACCCAATTTGCATTTTGGCACAACTATTGCCTTAAGCTTAAAAGCAACTAATTTTTTTACCATGAACGAGTTAAAACATCAGCACCAAATTGCTAAAGAACAAGCTACTTTTTATATGAAAAATGGTCAGATTAATGATTATTTTAATGCATTGTTAGAAATACAACGCTATAAAAAATTAATGGTAGCAGTAGTAGCAAATTAGTTTATACTATCAAACCCAGTATATTTTTGTAACACTTCTGGAATTTTAATTCCATTTTCGGTTTGATAATTTTCTAAAATTCCTGCCAGTACTCTGGGCAATGCTAATGCACTTCCATTTAGCGTATGAGCCAGTTCACTTTTACCCTCTGAATTTTTAAAACGCAATTTTAAACGATTGGCCTGAAAAGTTTCAAAGTTTGAAACTGAACTTATTTCTAACCACCTATCTTGAGCTGTTGAAAAGACCTCAAAATCATAGGTTAGGGTAGCAGTAAACCCGATATCAGCACCGCATAATCTTAAAATTCTATACGGTAATTTTAACTCTTGCAACATTTCTTTTACATGATTTACCATCCTGTCAAGTGCATCATAAGAATTATTAGGATGTTCAATTCTTACAATTTCTACTTTGTCAAATTGATGCAACCTGTTTAAACCTCTAACATGTGCTCCGTAAGAACCTGCCTCGCGTCTAAAACAAGGCGTATAACCAGTGTGTAAAATAGGGAAATCACTTTCTTTTAGTAAAGTATCTCTATAAATATTGGTAACAGGTACTTCCGCTGTGGGAATCAAATACAGATTATCACCCGTAACATGATACATTTGTCCTTCCTTGTCTGGTAATTGCCCGGTTCCAAATCCTGATGCTTCATTAACTAGCAAAGGTACTTGAACTTCTTGATAGCCAACTGCCGTATTTTTATCTAAAAAATAATTGATTAGTGCACGTTGTAATTTTGCTCCTTTACCTTTATAAACCGGAAAGCCGGCACCTGTTATTTTATTGCCTAATTCAAAATCTATAATGTCGTATTTTTTAGCCAACTCCCAGTGTGGCAAAGCTTTATCGTGCAATTTTGGAATATCGCCTTCTCTAAAAATTTCTTCATTATCTTCTTCGCCTTTTCCTTCAGGAACCAATATATTTGGGATGTTGGGGATTTGATACAGTAAATTATCCAAATTGTTTTGAGCTGTTACTAGCTGCTCGTTTAGCTGTTTGGATTTCTCCTTTAACTGACTTGTTTTTTCTTTTAACAAATTAGCTTTTTGTTGTTCTCCAGACTTAAACAGCAACCCTATTTCTTTTGAAAGTTTATTGGATTCTGCCAGAACAGTGTCTAATTCAGTTTGAATAGATTTTCGATTTTCGTCAGTTGAAATGACCTGTTCAATAATGTTTTCTGCATCGGTAAAATTCCGTTTTGCCAAACCTTTTAAAACAAGATCCTTATGTTCTCTAATAAAAGCTACTTGTAACATGTTTTTGGTATTAAGCCGACAAAGATAAGGATTAAAATTGCTTTTAACTAAACGAAACTTGGCCAGTTTCAATCAATTTTCTAGCTTGCTTTTCATCAACTTTAATCTGGGTGAACAAATTTTCTAAAGAATCAAATTTTTGCTCGTCACGTAAGCGATGGGCAATGGATATTTGAATAATTTCGCCGTACAGGTCTGCATTAAAATCCAGTAAATGCACCTCTATGGTCTGATGTTTTCCGTTAACCGTGGGCCGGAAACCAATATTCATAATGCCAAAAATATGTTGTTTGCCCAAAATGGTTTTAACTACATAAACCCCGGGCTTTGGTATAAGTTTGTATGTTTCTTTAATGTTAATATTTATGGTAGGATAATTATTTTTTTTGCCCAAACCTTTGCCGTGAACAATAGTTCCGGTAAGTAAATATTCATAACCTAAAAAACTATTTGCTTTTTGAATATCTCCTTCTAATAATGCTTCGCGGATTTTTGTTGAGCTTACAGAAACATTCTTAATGTCTTGTGCGGGAATTTCATCAACGGTAAATCCATAAAGCGAACCGTATTCTTGCAATTGTTCAAAATTACCTTCCCTATTTCTACCAAAATGATGGTCGTAACCAATTACCAATTTTTTTAGTTTTAATCTTTTAATTAGAATGTTTCTCACAAAATCAACTGCGGTTAACCTAGAAAATTCTTTTGTAAAAGGTTCAATAACCAAATGCTCTAATCCTGTTTTTTCCAATAAGGAAATTTTCTCGTTTAAAGTAGTTAATAATTTTAAGTCTGTGCCTTGTTGCAAGACCATTCTAGGATGGGGAAAAAAAGTAAGGATAACCGAAGCGTAACCGTTTTTTCGACCTTGCTTTACCAGTTTTTTTATAATTTCTTGATGCCCAATATGAACACCGTCAAAAGTACCAATCGTGATAATTGAGGTGTTTTCTTTTCCAGTAAATTCTATAGTTGAATGGTGTATTTGCACTAAGAAGAAGTTTTACGGCAAAAATAGTCAAATTTTGAGACTATTTAAGTTTTACTGTTTCCTTAATCGTAGTCAGTAATTGTGGAATTTTACCTACGTTAAAATTCAAGTCAATACTTAACTCATTGTTGCTCTTAATCAACTTTAAGTTACCTTGTGTTACTTTAAAATAACCTGAAGTCCCATCTTTACAGTAGCAAAATCTACCATAAGTCATTTTTACATTTTGTAAATCTTCGTTAACTAGAGACAATTGTTCTTCATTTTTATCAATTTCAAAATAAAGTAACTCGCTATAATTGCTGTCAGCTGTATTTGGCAATTCATTTCTTTTAAACATGTATTTAACAACAATTTTATCTCCATCTTCTAGATTAATGTTATAATCTTGTTGTTCACCTTCTTTTACAGCTAACTCAGCATTAGGAATTATTTCAATGGAACATTGCGTGTCAACAGCACATTTATCTAAATTAAATATTTGATTTTCAGATAATTTGTTAAAATTAGTTGTGCTTTTTTTGCCTTTGCAATTCAACAAGGAAAAAATAAGAATACTAAAGAGAATTAATCTCATAAAATCAATTTTGGTAAAGATATTAAAACTCCTTTAAAAACTTCTATTATATTTGTTATAGCATTCTATTAGGTATGAACCAGAAACTTTACGCTTATTTTATTTCAACCATAGGGATACTCTTGGTTTGTGCCAATGGATTCGCTCAAGAAAAAAAACTATGGTCAAAAGTTAATGCTATAGATAATACGGAGCAGTTGCTTGAGACTAAGACTGAAATAAAAAAGCACCAACTTTTTACTTTGAATATTAATCAGTTGAAAAACAAACTTCAGTTCAATTCTAAATCAAATAAAACTTCAAAAATTATTGAATTTCCTGATGTTGATGGAAATTTTTTAAAGTTTAAGGTTCATGAAAAACCCTTATTACATTCTGAATTGGCTAAAAAATTCCCATCTATAAAGTCTTATTATGGCAGAGGAATTAATGATAAATCACTAAGTGTTCATTTTACTACAACTAAATTGGGATTGCACGCAATGATAGTATCTCCAGAAAAAGGAACGATGTTTATTGATCCCTACACAAAAAATAGAAAAAAGTATAGTGTTTATTATAAGAAAGATGCTGTTACAAATAAGGGTTTTATATGCTCGGCGGTAGAAGAGGAAATAACAAAGACCAAAAACAGCTTTTTAAAAAGTGCTTCAAACGATTTAAAATTGAGAACATTTAGATTGGCCATTGCTACTACCGAAGAGTATTCAACTTTTCACGTTGATGCCGCAGGAGTAGGTGCTGGTAGTACGCGTACCGACTCCATTAACGCAGTACTGTCAGCCATAACGGTTACAATGAGTCGTGTAAACCCAATTTTTGAGCGTGATGTAGCCTTAACCATGCAATTAGTGGCTAATAACGACCAGATTATTTATTTGGAAACCGATTCAGGGGTTGATCCTTATACCAATAATAATGGTTCTGCTATGTTAATTCAGAATCAAAATAATATTGACAATGTTATTGGTACTGCCAATTATGATATTGGACATGTTTTTAGTACAGGCGGAGGAGGAGTTGCCAACAGAGCTTCGGTTTGTGGTAGCAATAAAGCCAAAGGTGTAACTGGATCCAGCCTACCTGTTGGCGATAGTTTTGATGTTGATTATGTTGCCCATGAAATGGGGCACCAATTTGGAGCAAACCATACCTTTAACGGTACTGCAGGTAATTGCGGTAATGGCAATAGAAATAATACTACGGCTGTTGAGCCAGGTAGTGGATCTACCTTAATGAGCTATGCTGGAATATGCGGTCCTCAACAAAATATACAGAGTAATAGTGATAGTTATTTTAGTACTATTAGTATTTCAGAAATATTTGATAATATAACCAATGGAGCATCTCAATGTGCCACAGTTTCAAATTTTACATTTAATTTACATCAACCTACTGCCAACGCGGGTAGCAATTTTACAATACCTAAATCAACACCTTTTGTTTTAAAAGGTCTAGGGTCAGATGCAGATGGAGATGTTTTAACCTATTGCTGGGAACAAATAGATAATGAAGTTAATGGTATTCAAATACCTCCTTCATCAACCCAGACACAAGGAGCAATTTTTCGTTCTTTTACCCCAACTTTAGAAGCAAATAGATATTTTCCTAACATGCAATCATTGGCTCTGGGCGGGTCTTCAACATGGGAAGTACTACCTAGTGTTTCTAGAACTATGGACTTTGCTTTAACCGTTAGGGATAATGTTGTGGGCGAAGGACAAGCTATTGTAGATAATGCTACCATAACAGTAAACGATGCCGCAGGTCCTTTTGTAGTTACTTCTCAAAATAGTACTGGAATTACTTGGGTAGAAAATGATAGTAAAGTTATTACTTGGGATGTTGCTGGTACTACCGCAAATGGAATTAATGAAAATAATGTCAACATCTTATTGTCATTAGATGGTGGGTTAACTTTTCCTACTGTCCTTGTCTCAAACACACCAAATGATGGTATTGAAAGTATTATTGTGCCAAATACGCCCTCAGCAAACGTTAGGATTATGGTACAAGCTGTGTCAAATATTTTCTTTGCTATAAATAGCGAAAATATATCCATTGGTAATTTTCAAACTACTTGTACAACGTATCAATCTACAGATGTACCCAAATCAATTCCTGATGCAAATACAGCAGGTGTGGTTTCAACCATTAATGTGCCGAGTAATTTTTTAGTCTCTGATGTAAATATATCGTTAGATATTACGCATTCTTGGTTGTGGGATTTACAAATTTATTTAAAAGCTCCCAACGGAACGGAAATATTAATTTATGATAGAACGTGTGGATCTTCAGGACAACAAAGACGAAACATCAATGCTACCTTTGATGATGAAGCCAGTTCAGTAATTTGTAATAATGCTATCCCCGCTATTTCGGGCAATACTAAATCACAAGATTTATTGTCTACATTTAATAGCCTTTCATCTTTAGGTAACTGGCAACTAAAAGTTGTCGATAATTCTCACGGAGATGTTGGTACAATAAATAATTGGTCAATAGAGCTGTGTCAAACTAATCAAACGGTTAGTGTAGATGATTATGGTTTCAATAACTTTAAGGTTTATCCTAACCCATCTGATGGAAAAATTAATTTAAAATTAGATGCATTTAATGCTGAAGATGTGAATGTTAAACTGTACGATATTAGTGGTAGAGAGGTCTATAGTTCTACTTACCCTACAATAGATTCCTACTTTAATAAGTCGATAAATTTACATTCTTTGGCAAAAGGAGTTTATTTTCTGAAGGTGACTAAAGGAAAAGCATTTGGCATGAAAAAAGTTATTCTATACTAATAACGAGTAAAATTTTCTCAAAAATTTATTATGCATGCATTGTATATTTATCTCAAAAAAATTGTACTTTGCGAAAATATTAACTCAAATTGAATTTTATTATGATTAAATATCTAGCATTTGTATTTACTTTTTTTCTAGTTTTTACAGTTAGTGCACAAACCATTGTCTCAGGAAAAGTGATGGATTCAAATGGAGAACCAATACCAGGGGCTAATATTATTGTGGTCGGTACTACCATTGGTACGTCTTCGGATTTTGACGGTCTTTACAAGTTGACCGTAGATCAGGAACCTCCTTTTTCAATTCAGGCAAGTTTTTTAGGATTACAATCGGTTACTTCAGAAGTAACCAGCAATCCACAAACATTAGATTTTACGCTTGTAGAAGGAAATGAGTTAGATGAGGTGGTAATCTCAGCTTCTCGTACTCCTGAAAGAATTTTTGAATCACCTGTAACCGTAGAAAGAATGGGTGTAAGAGATATTAAAACAACAGCATCTGCCGATTTTTATGAAGGTTTAGAAAACTTAAAGGGTGTAGATGTAAACACCAATAGTTTAACCTTTAAATCGGTTAATACAAGGGGTTTTGCCACTTTTGCTAATAATAGATTTATGCAATTGGTGGATGGTATGGACAATTCAACTCCTGCGTTAAATTTCCCGATTGGAAATTTAGTAGGTATGGTTGAAACAGACGTAGCGAGCGTTGAATTACTGCCAGGTGCTTCTTCAGCATTGTATGGAGCAAATGCCTTTAACGGAATTCTATTTATGCGTAGTAAAAACCCATTTGATCATCAAGGTATTAGCGTATCTATGAAAACAGGTATAACTTCTCAAGAAGCTGCTGGTGATAACGCTTATAATGATTTTGGTATTAGGGCAGCCTATAAATTTAGTGAAAAGTTTGCAGCAAAAATTAATTTTGGTTACTTAAAAGGAACAGATTGGGCAGCTGCGAGCGATGTAGATAAAACTACTGTTGGCGGTACTAGGGCTGATTTGAATTATGATGGCCTTAATATATACGGTGATGAGGTTTCAACAAATATAAATGGTGTTGCTAAAACGTTAGAGAGCTTAGGCGTTTTGCCAGCCGGAGCAAATGCTTTAGTGCCATCTGTTGTTGTGAGTAGAACAGGATATAAAGAAAGTGACTTAACCGATTATAATGCCGAAAGTGTGAAAGCAGATTGGGGTCTTTATTATAGACCAATAGAAGGTAATAGTTTAGAACTTTCGTATGTTGGTAAAGTAGGAACAGGTTCCACAATTTACCAAGGAACTAATCGATACAATATTGATGACTTTTTTCAAGAGCAGCATAAATTAGAAATTAGAAATGATAATTTCTTTTTAAGAGGTTATGTAGTTGCTGATAGAGCAGGTGATTCTTATGATATGGTCTTTACAGGTATAAATATTAATAGAGCTTGGAAAGATGACAACACTTGGTTTGGTGAATACGCGGGTACGTTTGTGCAAGCAACATTGGGCGGAGCCACAGAAGATCAGGCACATGCGGCAGCAAGGGCTCAAGCGGAATCGGGTCGTTATGCACCAGGATCTCCAGAGTTTAAAGCTGCATTTAATAGAAGTATAGCTGACCCTAATTTATCTACGGGTTCTAAATTTCAAGATGCTTCTAAATATTATCATTCAGATGCCAATTATAACTTTAGCCATTTAATAGATTTTGCAGATATTCAAGTTGGTGGCTCATACAGAAAGTATAGTTTAAACTCTTCTGGAACTATTTATACTGATGCCGATGGGCCAATCGATTATTCTGAATATGGTGTTTATACTCAAATTCAGAAAGGTTTTGAATTGGGTGAAAGTTCAGAGTTAAAAATAACAGGCTCTGCCCGTTATGATAAGTCAGAATTTTTTGATGGCTTCGTTTCTCCTAGATTATCTCTTGGTTTAACTGTAAATAGAAATCATAATATTAGAGCTTCTGTTCAAACAGGATTTAGAAACCCAACGACTCAGGATTTGTTTATTGGTTTAGATGCCGGTAGAGCGATTTTAGTTGGTGCGGCTCCTGCAAATTTAGATAGGTATTCTAGAGATTTTACTGTAAGTGGTGGAGGTCAAGCATTAGGAGTACCTGCAACAATTACACAAACTGGGGCGGTTGCTTATAATAATTCGTTTACAGCATCTTCTGTACAAGCGTTAGCAGCTACAGGAAATCCAGCGGTGTTAGAAGTTGCAAACCCATCCTTAGTAAAGCCAGAGCAAGTAACTTCTGCTGAAATAGGATATAGAGCTAAAATTAGTAGAGTAACTGTTGATTTAAGTGCTTATTATAACGAGTACAAAGATTTCATTTCTCAAGAAGTAGTAATATCACCATACTACGGTACTGTTGGTGATAACACATTGTCAGTTGCTGCTATAGCAAATGATGATTTTCAAGCATATAGTACTTATACGAATTCAAAAGCACCTGTTAGTTCTTATGGAGGTTCTATTGGGTTAACAGCTAAAATATTTGGTAATTTTGAATTAGGAGGTAGTTATACCTACGCGAAATTAGATTTTGATAAAGATAAATACCCAGACTTTACTACTAACTTTAATACTCCTGAGCATAAATTCAAAGCCACTTTTGGGAATAATGAACTGTTTAAAAACGTTGGATTTAATGTAGCATATAGATTTAGTGATGATTATTACTGGGAAGCCACTTTTGGAAATGGGGTAGTTCCAGAATTCCATACATTGGATGCACAGATTAACTTCAGAGTACCAAGTATGAAATCTACTTTTAAATTGGGCGGAACAAACCTATTGGGTGATGAATACTTTACGGCATACGGTACTGGATTTATAGGTTCCCAATACTATCTATCTTGGACAATAAATAACTAACAAATAATAAAACATAATTTTATGAATACTAAATATATATGGTTGTTACTAATCCTTTTCGGATTTACAGCTTGTAACGATATTGACGATGTTTTAGCGGACAATAATGTTGAAACTCCTGAAGAAGTTGTACTGCCTAACCTAACAGCTGGTTCGGCAAATTTTTCAACTTTTGTTGCAGTTGGTAACTCTTTAACCGCTGGTTATACTGATGCAGCTTTATTTAAGATAGGTCAAGAAAATTCTTTATCTAATATTTTAGCACAAAAATTTGCAATGGCAGGTGGAGGTAATTTCTCACAACCTTTAACAAATGATAATATTGGTGGTTTGTTATTAGGTGGTAATCCAATTGCAAGCCCTAGACTTTTCTTTAACGGTGCTGGTCCGGCAGTTTTACCGGCTGCACCCACAACTGAAGTCTCTGCTGTAGTGGCTGGTCCTTATAATAATATGGGTGTGCCTGGTGCAAAAAGTTTTCATTTATTGGCCAATGGTTATGGTAACATTCAAGGATTGCCAAACATGGCAAATCCATATTTTGTAAGAATGGCTTCTAGTCCTAATGCAAGTGTGCTAGAAGATGCTATGGCTCAAAACCCTACTTTCTTTTCACTATGGATTGGGAATAATGACGTTTTAGGTTATGCTACAACTGGAGGTGATGGTTCAAACCCGATTACGGATCAAGGAACGTTTGATTTTGCTATAAGTACTTTAGTTACTTCACTTTCTTCAGGTGGTGCTGGCGGTGTTGTAGCTAACATTCCTGATGTAACCTCTATACCTCATTTTACAACTGTTCCTTATAATCCATTAGACCCCACAAATCCAGCTTTTGGACCTCAAATACCTACGTTGAATGCGACTTTTGCGGCATTGAATGGAGCATTTGATTTTTTAAAAGTACCAGAGCGTAAAGTTGTTTTTGCAACAGATGCTGCAAGTGCTGTGCTTATACATGATGAGTCTTTGCCAAATATATCGGTTCAATTGGCTGCAGTATTACAAGCCGGGGGTTTAGATCCAGTTACAGCTGGTATTTATGCAAATCAATTTGGGCAATCAAGACAGGCTACAGCAGATGATTTATTAGTATTGCCAAGTTCAAGCGTTATAGCTACGGTTAATACTGAATATTACACACAATTGGTTACTGCTGGAGTTCCTATGGAAACAGCTGGTCAATTGGCAGTAAATGGAATAACATATCCATTAAGAGATAAGTGGGTGTTGTTACCAAGCGAACAAGCAGAAATTAAAACAGCAACGGATGCATTTAACGCAACAATTAGTAATGCTGCAAGCCAAGCAGGTTTGGCTTTTGTTGACGCTAATGCATTAATGAACCAGTTGGCAGATACTGGATTGTCTTATGGAGATTATAGCATTACAGCAAACCTAGTTACAGGAGGTGTATTTTCTTTAGATGGTGTGCACCCAACAGCTAGAGGGTATGCATTTTTAGCTAATGAGTTCATGAAAGCAATCGATGCTAAATACGGTTCAAATTTTGAAGAGGCAGGAGCCATGACTAAGGCTGGAGATTATCCGACTAATTATAGCCCTGCATTACAATAGTAAAAAAACATAATTTTTTATTAGAAGGCTGTCTGAAATTGTTTTAGACAGTCTCTTTTTTTGAAGTTTTTTAGATGATTTTTTGGCCTCAAAAAAGAAACAAAAAATACTTAAAAAAACACTTTTACAATAAGTATAAATAATTTACCTTTGCACCTCGTAAAACGAGATTGTTTTTTCTTGCTTTTTAGCTGAACAACAATTTAAGACAAAATTGAAACCAAAATAATTAGATATAATGGCTAAAGTTACAGGTAAAGTTGCTCAAATTATTGGTCCGGTAATAGATGTTGAATTCTCAACCGATTCTGACCTTCCTAGAATTCATGACTCTTTAGAGATATACAGAGAAGATGGTTCTATACTAGTTTTAGAGGTAGAACAGCATGTTGGACAAGACACAGTGCGTTGTATTGCAATGGATTCTACGGATGGTTTAAGTAGAGGTTATGAAGTTATTGCAACGGGTAACCCAATTCAAATGCCTATTGGCGATGATATTTATGGACGATTGTTTAATGTAACCGGAAATGCTATTGACGGATTAGGTGATTTACCTAAAGAAGGAAAAGATGGTTTATCAATTCACCGTGAGGCCCCAAAATTTGAAGATTTATCTACTGCAACGGAAGTTTTATTTACAGGAATCAAAGTAATTGACCTTATTGAACCTTATGCCAAAGGTGGAAAAATTGGATTATTTGGTGGAGCAGGAGTTGGTAAAACCGTATTGATTCAAGAACTGATTAATAATATTGCCAAAGGTCATGGTGGTCTTTCAGTTTTTGCAGGAGTTGGAGAAAGAACTAGAGAAGGGAATGATCTACTTCGTGAGATGTTAGAGTCTGGTATTATAAGATATGGTGATGATTTTATGCACTCTATGGAAGAAGGCGGATGGGATTTATCTAAAGTAGATAAAAAAGGAATGAAAGAATCAAAAGCAACGTTTGTTTTTGGTCAGATGAACGAACCTCCTGGAGCTCGTGCTCGTGTTGCCTTATCTGGTTTAACCATTGCCGAGTATTTCCGTGATGGAGCAGGAGATGGTCAAGGTAAAGATGTGCTTTTCTTTGTAGATAATATTTTCCGTTTTACACAAGCGGGTTCTGAGGTTTCGGCTTTATTAGGTCGTATGCCATCTGCGGTAGGTTATCAACCCACCTTAGCTACCGAAATGGGAGCTATGCAAGAGCGTATTACTTCAACTAAAACAGGTTCTATTACTTCTGTACAAGCGGTTTATGTACCTGCAGATGATTTAACAGATCCAGCTCCAGCTACAACTTTTGCTCACTTAGATGCAACTACAGTATTATCTCGTAAAATTGCTGAGTTAGGTATTTACCCTGCGGTTGATCCATTAGATTCTACATCTAGAATTTTAAATGTTGAAACCTTAGGTCAAGAGCATTATGATTGTGCTCAAAATGTAAAAGAGTTATTGCAACGTTATAAAGAATTGCAAGATATCATCGCTATTTTAGGAATGGAAGAATTGAGCGAGGAGGATAAATTGGTTGTACACAGAGCACGTAGGGCTCAACGTTTCTTATCACAACCTTTCCACGTAGCAGAGCAATTTACAGGTATTCCAGGTGTATTAGTTGATATTAAAGATACTATTAAAGGATTTAATATGATTATGAATGGTGAGTTAGATCATTTACCAGAATCAGCCTTTAACTTAAAAGGATCAATTCAAGAAGCAATTGAAGCTGGTGAGAAAATGCTAGCAGAAGCCTAGACTAAAGACCAAAAGAATGAAATTAGAAATAGTTAGCCCAGAAGCAATTATATTTAATGCTGATGTTGATTCGGTTACTGTACCGGGAATAAATGGTGAATTTCAAATGCTTGAAAATCATGCCCCAATAGTTTCTCTATTGACTGAAGGACAGATTAAAATTCATACACATAATCAGGAACATAAAGAATTTGACGAGTTGACTGGAAAGTTAACAAAACATCCTGATGATGATAAAGTTTTAGTATATCCAATTACTTCAGGTACTATTGAATTAAAAGATAACAACGTAATTATTTTGGCAGATTAATAGCTAAAAAATAATAGTTAAAAATATAAAACCTCAGAGCCTAGCTTTTGAGGTTTTTTTGGGATAAATATTTTCTTCAACCCCAAAATTCAGGGGTAGAAATTCTACTACTAATAGGTTAGATTTCAATGTGATTTATCATCAAATTTGGTATAAAATTATTAAGGATAATATGTGTTTATATTATCTCAACAACTTAACATAAAAACTAAAAAAATAAAATTAATGATTACTTTATTGGTGCTTACGATTATGAGTGCTAATGCACAATTTGGGAAAGTATTGAAAAAGACTAAAAATGTAGAAGCAGGTAAAAAATTGATTAAAGCGGCTACACTTTCTGACGAAGAAATGGCAATATTATCATTACAATCTGTAAAATGGATGGATGAAAATAATCCTATAGCAGAGGCGGGAGACCCTTATGCAGATAGGTTGGCCAAATTGGTAAAAGGCTTAGAGAACGAAGATGGTTTAGAATTAAATTTTAAAGTGTATCGTGTAATAGATGTTAATGCTTTTGCGACACCTGACGGAAGTGTTAGAGTTATGGCCGGTTTAATGGATTTAATGACCGATGATGAGATTTTAAGTGTTATTGGGCATGAAATAGGTCACGTAAAATTAGGCCATTCTAAAAAACGATATCAATCCGCATATTCAATTTCAGCAGCAAAAGATTTAGCAGTTGCCAACACAGGAGCCGGCAAAATTTTGGCAGATGAAGAAATTGGTAATTTTGTAGAAAATGTTGCCAACGCACAGTTTTCTCAAAGCCATGAGTCTGCTTCTGATGAATACGGTTTTAAGTTCATGGTAAAACACGGTATGAACTATCATGCCATGCAAGGGGCTTTTCAAAAGTTAGCTGATTTAAGTGAAGATGGAGGCAAGGGTTCATTAACTTCATCTCACCCAGGTTCCGCAAAACGAGCCAAAAGAGCTAAAGAATGGGCAGAAAAACAAGATGCTAAGAAAGAATAAATGGAGTGAGTCTCCATAGGATAAAAAAATGCCACTCAAATTTTGAGCGGCATTTTTTTTGTATTTTTTAGATGCAGTAAATACTACTTGAATAGATGCCTGTATATGTCATTACCATTTGCAAACAATAGCAATGCTATTAGAAAGATAAATCCAGCAATTTGAGCATATTCTAAAAACTTATCACTTGGTTTTCTGCCTGAAATCATTTCGTACAATGTGAACACTACATGACCACCATCTAAAGCAGGAATGGGTAATAGGTTCATAACACCTAACATTATAGATAAAAATGCTGTAATGCTTAAAAAAGTCTGCCAATCCCAGGTTGGTGGAAAAATACTACCAATAGAAATAAACCCACCTAAACCTTTGTAAGCTCCAGTACTTGGGTTAAATATTTTTTTAAGTTGTTTTAAATAACCAGAAAAAGTTGTCCAAGCTTTATTCATTCCTGCTGGAATTGCTTCGACAAAGTTATAGGTTTTGGTTTCAAATTTATAATAACCGAGTCTTTCTAAATCATTCATTGGAACACCAGTTAATACACCTATTTTTCCATTATCATCAACCTTTACGCTAATGTCTTCTGTTTTATCACCTCTCTTTACGGTAATATTTACGTTTTCATTATTATATTTAGAAAACTCATTTCCAACCTGATCATAATATTTGATAGGCTTTTTGTTTATTGCAACAACTAAATCTTTAGGCTTTAACCCGCTGTTTGCATTCTGTAAAGTGTCAACTACTTTACCAATAACAAAAGGTACTCTCGGTGCCAAAAAATTTGCTTCTTCCCTTTCCCTATCAACCAATTTAGAAATAAAATCAACTGGTATCTCTTTTTCAATTACTTTACCATCTCTTTCAATGGTATAAGAATTGCCATTTACAAAGCCAATAAAAAGATCATTAAATCTTGCTACTTTTTCACCGTCGATGGTTAGTACTTTATCACCTGTTTGTAAGCCTAATTCTTCGCCTAATTCGTTTTGTACCCAAATACCGTCTTTTAAACTATCATTAGGTAAATACTGTTCACCCCATATATTCATCATTAGAATATATATGAATATCCCCAACAAAAAATTTACCGTTACACCACCTAACATAATAATCAACCTTTGCCAAGCTGGTTTTGAGCGGAACTCCCATGGTTTGGGCTCTTCTTGCATTTGTTCGGTATCCATGCTTTCGTCAATCATACCGGATATCTTTACATATCCGCCAAGAGGAATCCATCCAATACCATAAACCGTTTCGCCAATTTTCTTTTTGAAAAGTGAAAATTTATAATCAAAAAATAAATAGAATTTTTCTACACGTGTTTTGAATATTTTAGCGGGAATATAATGACCAAGTTCATGCAGTACTATTAAAATAGATAAACTCAGTATAAATTGTGAAACCTTAATAAAAATCTCCATCTGCTATAAAATCGTTTTAAAAATCAGTTTGCAAATGTAAGGTTTTAGATCCAATTACTTAGAAATGTGTCTGGTAAAAACTTTGTTAAATTATTGTTCTTTCAGTATGGTTTTGTGTAAAACACCTTGATTGGTTTCAATTTTTACCAAATGGATTCCGAAGGATAGAGGTCTTAAATTTATGGCTAATAAAGGGTTGCTTTCTTCTAGCACTAACTTGCCTAACATATTGTAAATAGAGACTTTTTCGACAACCGCATCACTAGCATTTTGAATATTTAATGCATTCTTTGCGGGATTTGGATATAAAGAAATATTGGTACTCAATATTTCTTGATCTACACCATTTTTAACTGTATTGTTTTTACTTATCAAGTGGTGTTCGGGGTCAATTTCAACGTTATCGATTTTAAAAGGTAACTTGCCTGTAAAACTCTGTTTGTTTTCAGATAGCTCTAGCCGTATTATTTGAGAATCGCCATCACCATTACTTACTTTTATAGGCACAGGCATTTCAAAAAATGCCACAGAAGCATCAGATTGTAGTTGAGTCACCACAAAATTTACTTCGTTAGTTTTTTCATTTTGAAACCAACTAATTTCGTAAGAAGGAAAACCCTTACCTGTTGTCCAATCGTTAAAGAAATCTGACAGATCTTCTCCAGTAAGTTTTTCAGTTGAGGCTTGAAACTCCTTAATTGATGCGGCTGAATTGCTCTCGTTTAATTTTAATAGATAAGCATCAATGCTATTGTTATAGTGTTCATCGCCCAATTTATACTTGAGCATATGTAAAACCAATGCTGTTTTTAAAAAACTAGGCTCTCTGTAATTTTCAGAAGTAACTTTTTCAATAGTAGTTTTTCGCCATTGTAAATCTTCGGCGTTTAAATTTGTGTCAAACTCATCCTCAGAAACCGTAATTAATTCCTGTAGATAAATATCATGTATATTCAAACTTTCTTGGCTGAATAATAAACATGAAAAAATTAATAGAATTAGGGGTAATTTTTTCTTCATAAGTAATAACTTTGCAAAGGTTGGGGAGAGCAAAGCGAACCTCAAATATATAAAAAATAATTTTATGGACTTATCCTTTTTTAAAAAATCACTCCCAACAGTGCTAAGAATGGGCATTTTATTTGTGATAATGGTTATTGTTGGGTATTTTTTACTGAGTCCTAAAAAGAGATTGCCAGTATATAACCCTGCAGATGTTAATCCAAGGTTAGTCGACGATTCTGTAAAGCATATTAAGTACAATCATAAAATTTCTGACTTTAACCTTATTAACCAAAATGGAGATATAATAACCCAACAAGATTATAGTGATAAAATATATGTAGCTGATTTCTTTTTTACAAGATGCCAAACCATTTGCCCTATAATGACAACAAATATGACAGACTTACAGACGTATTTTAAAGAGGATAGTACGGTCAAATTTTTATCTCATTCAGTTACACCTATAATTGACAGCGTATCTATTTTAAAGGCTTATGCAGAAAAAAAAGGGGTAATAGATGGTAAATGGAATTTGGTCACTGGTGATAAAAAGCAAATCTATGATTTAGCTAGAAAATCCTATTTTGCAGTTTTGGATGAAGGAGATGGGGGAGAACAAGATTTTATTCATACTGAACAATTTATTTTAGTTGATAAGAATCGCCGAATAAGAGGATTTTATGACGGTACAAATAAAGAAGATATCCAACAGATTATTAAAGATATTCAATTGTTAAAAGAGAACAAATAGAGACTTTTAAATTGAATTACTTTTCATGATATTTATCACTTTTTTTTATTAAAATTTACGTATTTTCGCACAGTATTTATAATCAATCTAAATAAAAATTGTATTCTACTTTAGCAGATCTTATTATTGGCGAAATAGGAATTATTGATGATATTCCTTATGATAGTGTGCCCTTAAAATTATTAGAAATGGGTTGTTTGCCTGGGAAAGAGGTGGAATTATTACAAATAGCCCCGTTGAAAGACCCTCTGTACATTAGGGTAAACGGTAGCCATCTTGCAATACGGAAAGAAACGGCTTCACTAATTAAAGTTACCAAAATTAAAAATTTATGCGACATAGTGAAGTCATAAATGTTGCTTTGGTTGGAAATCCCAATACTGGAAAATCACTATTGTTTAATCAGTTAACGGGTTTAAATCAAAAAGTAAGTAATTACCCTGGCGTAACTGTAGAAAAGAAAACAGGTACGGTTAAACTTAATAATGAAACCAAGGCCAGTATTACTGATTTGCCTGGCACTTATAGTATAAACCCTTCAAGTTTAGACGAAAACATTGTTTTACAAACTTTTTTAAGTATTGATAAGAAAAACTATCCAGATGTAGTTGTTGTTGTTGCTGATGTTGAGAATTTGAAACGAAATTTATTTTTATTCAGTCAAATTAAAGATTTGGAGATACCAGCCATACTAGTGATAAACATGTCGGATAGAATGAAAAGAAACGGAATTTCTATTGATATTGAATTGTTAAAGGAGGAATTAAAATCAGAAGTAATTTTAATTAGTGCCAGAAAAAATTTAGGTATTGACAATGTAAAAAAAGCAATATTAAATTATAATAAAGCCAACACGCTAAAAATTGCTGATATCGCCAATAGGATTGACACCGAATTTTTCAAAACATTAAAAGAAAAATTTAATGACACCTCATTATACAAGGCTTGGCTTTTAGTTACACAGAGCCATAATCTTACTTCAATTCCCAAAAAACTAAAAGAAAGAATTGATAATTTTAAAGCTGACCCCGTAAAATTAACCAAAATGCAGAATAAAGAAACTATTCTGCGGTATCAATATATTAATAACATACTTAAAAAAACTTATAGAACTGATGCCGAAAAGGCAACAGGGTTACGTCATAAAATTGATAAAGTACTTACGCACAAAGTATTTGGTTATTTAATCTTTGCATTTATTTTATTGCTTATTTTTCAATCTATTTTCGATTGGGCTACTATACCAATGGATTTAATTGATGCTGGTTTTGCCAATTTAAGTGAATGGACTAAAAATCAATTGCCAGATGGTGTATTTACAAATTTATTGGCTGAAGGTATTATTCCCGGTATTGGTGGTATAGTGATTTTTATACCGCAAATAGCTATTTTATTTTTACTTATTGGCATACTTGAAGAAACTGGTTATATGAGTAGGGTGGTTTTTTTGATGGATAAAATTATGCGTCGTTTTGGTATGAGCGGGAAAAGTGTAGTGCCATTAATTTCAGGGACAGCTTGTGCAATACCAGCCATTATGGCCGCTAGAAATATTGAAGGATGGAAGGAACGCTTGGTAACCATTTTAGTAACACCATTTACAACTTGTTCCGCACGTTTACCAGTCTATGCCATTTTAATAGCTCTAATTATTCCCCAACAAAGAGTGTTGGGTATATTTAGTTTACAAGGTTTAGCATTAATGTCTTTATATCTTTTGGGTTTTGCTGCTGCTGTTGTTTCTGGATGGTTATTGAATAAAACCCTAAAAGTAAAAGGTAAAAGCTTTTTTGTAATAGAAATGCCAGCATATAAAGTACCATCATTAAAAAATGTTGTATTTACAGTTATTGAAAAAACAAAAGCTTTTGTTTTTGGAGCTGGAAAAATTATTTTGGCAATTTCTATCATATTATGGTTTTTGGCATCAAACGGGCCCACAAATTTTAAAAATGCAGAAGAAACGGTAACAAATAACGTAGAAAATAGTCAATTAACACAAGCTGAACTAGATCAAGCAATCGCTTCCTATAAATTAGAAAATTCTTATATTGGTATTGCAGGTAAGACCATTGAACCTGTCATAAAACCCTTGGGTTACGATTGGAAAATTGGGATTGCCTTGTTGACTTCGTTTGCAGCTAGAGAAGTATTTGTAAGTACCTTGGCGACTATTTATAGTGTTGAGGATGATGAGAATAATACTATTAAACAGCGTATGCAAGCTGAAATTAATCCAGAAACTGGAGGTAACCGTTTCAATTTCCCTGTTGGGATGTCGTTATTGGTTTTTTATGCATTTGCCATGCAGTGTGCTGCTACCTTGGCCATAGTAAAAAAAGAGACTAATAGTTGGAAATGGCCTTTGTTACAGCTTTTTGGGATGACTACTTTGGCCTATATTGCCTCTTTTATTACCTTTACAGTATTAAGTTAAAAAAATGATACAGTCTACATTAGTATATATTGCAGTTGCTTTAGCTTTATTTTTTTTGATAAAAAAGTTCTTTTTTAAATCTAAAAAAAGTAAAGCTTGTAATACAGATTGTGGGTGTTAAATTTTAGACAGCACCACTTTTTCCAACTGTTTATCTACCATTTGTTTGTAAAACTCTTTTAAATCGGCATAACTTTGTGAACCTAATATTGGTGTATTCATATTTAATGATGATGATACTTGTAATTTATTACCTGTTACTTTACATATAAATTGATATGAACCGATGTTATCTGGAAGAGAAAAGGCAATGCTTTCAGGAGATGATTCTACCTGATATTCTTCTGGTATTGTGATTGAGATATTATATTTTTCTTGAAAAGGTACACCAAAATCGACTGGGAATTGTCTGCTTTCTAATTTGAAAGGGTTCTCTTTTTCTGTATGAAAAAGTAATGGTGAAAAATATATTTTATCACCAATAATTTCAGCTTGGTTATCACTTTCAAAACTAAATTGATATGATATTGGCTTATAAATATCATTTTTATTTTTTGGTTTAAAATCACCAATCTCAATATCATTATTGTCTTTTTCTAATTTACCAATCAATTCGTTTTCGGCCAAATTATTATTCCTTAGCCTTTTATTTAAGGCCAATAAGTTGTCATAACTGCATCGTTCTGTACCTTCTAATAATCCTTCGCTATCAATTGTAGCCATTATGAAAACAGTTTCTCTGGAAGGAACTGAAGGGAACAAGTTTACTTCATTTGAACTCCCGTTTTCTCTAACAATTCTTCCCATCCAATTTAAATCCCGTAGAGGTAATACATTGGGTGTGCTATAGGGTTCGGTAGCGTCCAATAAAATAATACCATTAGGCACTTCTACACCTGCAATTACATAATTAAACCCTTCTTGCGTTGGAAAAAGAGGAATACCATGAGAACGGGTACTGATTAGTATAGGGTTAGCCTTTAAATTAGCAGCACGTAACATTGAAACTAAATTTAGATTAATTTCT
The DNA here is from genome assembly GCF_040538665.1 of Aureibaculum sp. 2308TA14-22. Classification (NCBI taxonomy): domain Bacteria; kingdom Pseudomonadati; phylum Bacteroidota; class Flavobacteriia; order Flavobacteriales; family Flavobacteriaceae; genus Aureibaculum; species Aureibaculum conchae. Next base: position 2,602,548 of record NZ_JBEWXT010000001.1, on the reverse strand, counting down.
GCAACATTGCCTACACCTTCCTTATAAGCTTTTCTCACCCCATCTTTAGTGTAAATAGAAGTGTAATCGTTCCATTTTATTTTTTGTTTTACAAATTGAAAAATTTTAGCAATTTTTTCATTATCGGGAGCGGTCATATTAATTAGACTATCTAAATCATCTTTAAAATGTGATTTTTTATCTAACTGACCTCCAAAATTACTGCTCTTGTAAATAGTTTTTGTAACATCTTCCCAAGTAGTATTATAAAATTTTACTGGCGAATCAGGATATTTGATACTGGTCAATTCAAACTTTAAAGCCGTTAGGTAATTATTTATGTTATTTACGTAAGGCTCTTCTTTTAAAGCTGGTACATTTTGCAATTTACATTCAATAATATTGGTTTTATAATCTAATTTATTTTGGCTGTAATTAGTTTCGTTGGTTGAGAAACCACTACCTCCACTTCTTTGCTTGTTGTTAAAAGTAATAGCTGAAGATTTACTAGTTCTGTTTATATTGATTGGATAAAAGCCTTTGGTTACGTTTTTAAAAACAAAATATTCGGGCATTTCAACTTTAGATTCTATATATTTTATAGGTATAAACGCCTGTAATTCCATATCTTCAATACGGGTATAATAGGGTGAAGTAATAGTATATTCCCACTCAACTACACTGCCCTCTGTCAAGTTGGGCATAGTAAATTTTTCACGTTTCCAATATTTGTTTACATTCTCATCAAAAATATCTTTTTTGCTCAATTTTGTTTTTTCTATTTTTCCATTTACTAAATTAAAAGTATTGGCTTTTATTGAAACTCTTTCGTGTTCATCTCCTTGATATAATAATATTTTTTTCGTTGCCCAATCATAGCCTTCCTTATTGTAAATTTTAATACGTTCATGTATATTTGTCATGAGTCTAAAACCTCGACCTTGATCATATTCAAAATAAGACCTTCTTTTTTTATACAAAATTGCAGCATTTGCAGAAGAATCTCGTGGATAGACTTTTTCTGTTAACTCTTCTTTAGATACTTTTCCAAATTTCACATCTTGTGCTATTATTTGATAACTTAATAGCATTAATAATGAGACAATGACTGATTTTTTCATAATTCTATTTTTTGCAAATTCCTGAATATGGATATTACGGGGTTGATTTTATAAGTACAATTTTGTTTTTATCTTGTTTTGCTATTTTTTTTCTAAAATCTCTATATGCTTTGTAATCCTTGGCAGGATAAAGACCCTCGTTCAATTTGAACACGCGGGTGTATTTTAGGTTTTTCTCGTCAATTTTTTCTATGCTTAATGTATAGCTCCCAAATTTATTTTTAACATCAATGTTGTTAGGTAGAGCTTCAATATTGTAATCGGCAGGTAATGAAATTTTGAATTCGTCTTTATCAATAAAACCACGTGCTATTTCAAAAGGCAGTTTTCTGTTGCGGTAACGTTTGGGTACATCTAATGCTCTGTTAAAAGCGTTTATAGTAAACAACATTCTGTCGCCGCTAAAAGAAGCATATTTTGAAGCACCGAGTTCAATATTTTCGGTAAAAATTATGCTGTCTCTATTGTTTGTAAAGGCATAATTTTTTAAATTTATATTATTGACATATGACCAATAATCAGATTTGTAATGTGCTTCAATATCTCTTTTTGACTTATTTTCTATTATGAAATGGTCACTATACTGAATTCCACCCGAACGAATCTTAATTTGTGCTTCTATGTTACCCTCATTATTGATTTTATAATTTGCCTTTGTGTTTTGAAAACTATCTTCAGTTTTATAAATACCAGTATGCTTTAATTTTCCACCTTCTGGAGTTATTACAAGTACATCTCTATTATCAGTAAAAGTGCCTTGATAACCAAAAGGATCTATTTGACTTGTACATTCTAACCAATTATCCCTTTTGTCAGAAGGAACATATAAAATCATATGATTCCCCTGAGGAGAAGCTAAATCTTTTTCTAAGCTTTTAATAGGGCCGCCATAAAGTAGCACATGATATGATTCAACTCCAACTTCATCTAATAATGATTTTGTGTAATTGGTTAAAGCTTTACAATCTCCATATCCTAATTTGTCCACATCTGTTGCTAACATTGGCATCCAACCGCCAATACCTACCTGTACACTTATATATCGTGTTTTCTCTTGTACGTAATCATATATGATTCTGGCTTTTTCAACTGGATCTTCAATGCCATCGACCATTTGTTTTACTTTAGTTTTAGTGCTTTCTGGCAATGCCATTCGACTTACAATTAAGTTGTCGTACATCCATTTGCCAAATTCTGTCCAATTATTAGCAGAACCATCAACATTTTCTAGTCTAAATTTATTGCTGGCAACAATTAACCAAGGCATAATCTTTAATGATGAAGGGCATAATTCTTCATATTTAATGGCAGGAGAATTGTTGATTTCGTAAGTGAGCGTATTTGGCTTTGTAGATTTGGCAATAGTATAATTTTCAAAATTTTTTTCAGCTTTTTGGATGCTCAAGTAAGTTGGGTAGGTAATTTCATAACTGCTTTTGACCACCCCTTGATGGTATGAGGCATAAGGATACCATCTTGGAATAAATGCAGTGTTAGAAGATTCTACTTCGTACTCGTAATAAATGGTATAGGGATATGAAGTAGGTACATAGTTATAATAAATAAGCCTGCCATCATTAAATAACGAAATGCCGTCTGCAGCACTTCTGTCCGTAAAATCACGCTTTTTTATATCCTTTATCTCAACGCCCATTGCATTGTAAACATAGGCTCTTACTTTTTTTATCTCGTTTGAAGAATCGTAATGTATTACAATTTGGGAATTTCGATCCCCTAATTTATTGAGTACAGCAACCACTTTTTTTCGAGAAACAATCATTTTTTTAGAAGATTCCAACGTAATCTTTGTATTTGAGTTTAGCACGACTGAATTGGCATTCTGTTTTAAACTATCAGGGATAGCTAAAATACTGTAATCAAAATTTTGTGAAAAAGTAAATTGAAAGCAAAATAAGGCTACAAAAAACAGTAACTTTTTAAAATTCATAACAATATGGTGCTTAGCTTGAGTTGTTTATATTCAAATTCATTTGTAATACAAATAACGTGTTAAGGTGAAAATTATTCTATGATAAAAATCATATTATGATTTATTTTCTGTATCAATAACAATAGTAACTGGGCCGTCGTTTACTAATTCAATTTTCATGTCGGCACCAAAAATACCAGTTCCTACTTTTTTTCCAAATGCTGCCTCTGTATGTTGGATAAATTGATTGTAAATGGGGATTGCAATTTCAGGTTTTGCTGCTTTAATATAAGAGGGTCTATTCCCTTTTTTTGTACTTGCCAACAATGTAAATTGGCTTACAATTATAATGTCGCCGCTAATGTCAACCAACGATTTATTCATTACTCCATGCTCATCGTTAAAAATTCTAAGGTTTAGAATTTTTTTAGATAGCCACTCAATATCCAGTTGTGAATCATTTTCGGTTATGCCCAATAAAACTAACAAGCCGGTTTCAATAGAAGAAACAATCTTATTATCAACCGTTACGGATGCTTTGTTTACTCTTTGAATTACGGCTTTCAAATTTGATGAAATTTATTTTAGCGTCAACAATCAATCATCTAATTCCCTGACCCAAATATTTCTGAAACTAGGTTTGCTGCCATCATTATGGTCTTGTAACATTATTGGAGCTTTGCCGTGGGGTTCATTGGTTGGCCAACCAATAAAGGCTACAGCTCCTTGAATTTCAAAATGATCTTGAATTAAGACGCCATTGTGTAAAACAGTGATAGTTCCAGATTTTGTTTTTTTGCCATCAGCGTCAAATTTTGGGGCATGAAAAATAATATCATAACTGTTCCATTCTCCAGTAGGAACTGCGGCGTTTACAGCAGGAATGGATTGTTTGTAAACAGCCCCAACTTGACCGTTTACATAAGTGTCATTATTGTTATTGTCTAAAATTTGTACTTCGTAACGTTTTTGGATAAACACTCCACTATTGGCTCTAGATTGTCCTTCTCCAACAATTTTGGTTGGAGATTTCCATTCAAGGTGTAATTGTATACTGCCAAAATTTCGTTTGGTTTGTAAACTTCCTGAACCACTAACAACAGTCATGCTTCCGTCTTTATTGAGCGTCCATTTTGCTTCAGTCGAATCTCTATCGACAACCCATTCATCTAAATTTTTACCATCAAATAGCACTATGGCATCTGAAGGAACACCATTTTTATCTATACTTACTTTAGGTGGCTTAGGCTCCCAAATTTCTGTTTCTTCAGGTTTAGTAGGTTCTTTTTCTAAGTTTTCTACTTGTTGTAAAGTGTCAATTTTTGTGTCGCTTTCACTTTCTTTTTTTAGGGATTCCTTACATCCAAAAAGAGCTAAACTAACGAAGATGATAATAATATTTTTATACATTATAATTTTCTAATTTTAATATTTCTAAACCAAACTTTGTCACTATGATCTTGTAAGCCAATATGGCCATTTGGTGTTTTAGCGAATTTGTCCCAGGTTTTAAATTTGGAATTGGCAACTAGTTCATCCCATTTTTTTCCATGCAACGGAAAAGTAGCAATTATAGTTCCGTTTAAGGTAGAAGAACCTTCATTGGTTTTGTGATTAATTTTGATTACCGCTTTGTTCCACTCTCCGGCTGGATTAGAAACATCTTTCGAAGGCGATACCAAATCGTATAAGGCTCCTGCCTGACGATCCGTTCCGTTCTTGGCATCGGGATGTCTTTGGTTGTCCAGCACTTGAACTTCTAAAGCAGATCCGTAAATTTTTTCATCTTTAGCTTCTAAAACCCCCCAAAATATACCACTGTTACCACCCTCAGAAATTTTCCATTCTATGGATAATTCAAAATTTTCGAACTTTTCCTTGGTAATAATGTCTTGTCCACCACCTTTTACAGGCGTAAATGCCATTGCATTATTTTCAATAGACCAACCTGAAGGCATATCATTCATTAAATAACCCCGCCAAGCATCCATAGAGCTACCATCAAACAGTGTAATCCACTCATTTGTATTTTCAGCCATAATTTGAGTTTCTGCTTTAGGTTCTTCTACCTGAGCAGTCTCTTTTTTTTCGTTTTTACATGCCAAAAAAGTAAGTAATGCAAGTAAAATAATAGTTAGTTTTTTCATTTGTGTTATGGTGGTTTTTAAATTCCTAGTATTCTTTTTAGTTTTTCTTTGTCAATGTCCGCCCCAGCAAAATCATCAAAGGCTTTTTCTGTGGCTTCAATAATGTGATTTTTAATAAAAACAGCACCTTCTCTTGCTCCTTGCTCTGGGCTTTTAATGCAGCATTCCCATTCCATTACAGCCCAAACATCACATCCGTATTGAGTTAGTTTCGAAAAAATAGTTTTAAAATCTATTTGGCCATCACCTAAAGAACGATAGCGTCCAGCTCTGTCGCCCCAATTGTTGTATCCGCCAAAAGCTCCTTTTTTTCCTGTAGGATTGAATTCAGAATCTTTTACGTGGAAAGATTTTATAAACTCATGATAATGATCTATATAGGCCAGATAATCTAATTGTTGTAATACAAAATGGGAAGGGTCGTATAAAATATTTACACGCTTATGATTTCCTGTTGCTCCTAAAAAGCGTTCAAAAGTATCACCATCATGAAGGTCTTCTCCAGGATGAATTTCATAACAAACATCCACACCATTTTCGTCAAAGACATTTAAAATAGGCAACCATCTTTTTGCTAATTCCTCAAAACCCATTTCAACCAATCCGGGAGGTCTTTGTGGCCAAGGATGCATCGTGTGCCAAAGTAATGCTCCCGAAAATGTGGCATGTGCTTTTAACCCTAGATGTTTACTGGCAATAGCAGCATTTTTAACAGTTTGTACTGCCCATTTAGTCCTTTCTTTAGGGTTGTTTTTTACGCTGTCAGGTGCAAAATTGTCAAACATAATATCATAGGCTGGATGCACAGCTACTAGTTGACCTTGAAGATGTGTTGAAAGCTCAGTTATCTCTAAACCATAAGAATTTATTTTGCCTTTTAACTCATCGCAATAGGTTTTGCTTTCAGCTGCTTTATCTAAATCTATTAGTCTTGTTTCCCAAGTAGGGATTTGAATACCTTTATAGCCTAAATCACTTGCCCATTTACATAATCCGTCTAACGAGTTGAACGGAGCATCATCACCCATAAATTGTGCTAAAAAAACAGCAGGTCCTTTTATTGTCTTCATTTTATTATCCTATATTTATAGAAAATTCTACTTAATTATTATAGTCTTTTGAGAGATTATAAATATAGGAATAAGATAATACATAAAAAAAATAAAATGAATCAACAATCAGAATATGACGCCATTGTAGTGGGTACAGGAATTAGCGGAGGTTGGGCGGCCAAAGAATTATGTGAAAAGGGTTTAAAAACCTTAGTTTTAGAACGTGGACCAATGGTAGAGCACGTTAAAGATTATAAAACGATGAATGATGATCCTTGGGATTATGAGTTAAAAGGAGAACTATCACCGGCGGATTTAGAAAAATATCATATTCAAAAAAGAGTAGGGTGGGCTCCTCAAGAAGATTGTAAGCACTTTTTTGTCAACGATTTAGATCATCCATATGTGGAAACAAAACGTTTTGATTGGATTCGTGGATATCAAGTAGGTGGTCGTTCTTTAACTTGGGGAAGGCAAAGTTATAGGTGGAGCGATATTGATTTTGAGGCCAATAAAAAAGAAGGTATTGGTATTGATTGGCCAGTGCGTTATAAAGATATTTCGCCATGGTATGATATGGTCGAGGAATATATAGGAGTTAGTGGTGAAAATTTAGGATTAAAACAATTGCCCGATGGAAAATTTTTACCGCCCATGGAATTGCATTGTGCAGAGATTGATTTAAAAAACGCTTTGGCTGAAAAGTTTGATGACGGAAGATTACTTACTATTGGTAGAGCCGCAAACATAACAGGTAACACAACTGATATTAAAGGGCGTGGACCTTGTCAATATAGAAATAGGTGTTGGAGAGGGTGTCCATATGGTGCTTATTTCAGTAGCAATGCTTCTACATTACCTGCTGCTGAACGTACAGGAAATATGACCTTGAGACCTAATTCAATAGTATATGAAGTGATGTATGACGATGTTACAAAAAGAGCTACTGGTGTTAAAATTATTGATACAGTTACTAGTGAAAAAATAGAATTTAAAGCTAAGGTTATTTTCTTATGTGCTTCGGCTATGGCTTCGGTAGGTATTTTATTACAATCAAAATCTGAACGTTTCCCTAATGGTTTAGGAAATGATTCTGATGCTTTGGGTAGAGGAATAATGGATCATCATTATAAACTAGGAGCCACAGCGAAAGTAGATGGTCATTTAGATAAATATTATAAAGGTAGAAGACCTAATGGATTTTATATTCCACGTTTTGTGAATCTTGATGAAAAGACAAAAAAAGAATCCTTTTTACGCGGATATGGATTTCAGGGAGGAGCAAGCAGACATGATTGGTCAGAATCTATTGCGGAATTAGGTTATGGTGAACAATTAAAAGAAGCAATACTAAAACCGGGCGGTTGGCAAATTGGGGTAACTGGGTTTGGTGAATTTTTACCTTATGATGATAATAGAGTTACGTTGAGTTCTGATAAAAAGGATAAATGGGGTTTGCCTCAATTAGATTTTGATGTTGAATTCAAAGAGAATGAATACAACATGCGAGAAGACATTAAAAAAGAGATTGTTAGCATGTTTAAGGCGGCAGGGTTTAAAGATGTAAAAGCTTATGATGAACCATCTGGCCCTGGATTAGGTATTCACGAAATGGGTGGAGCAAGAATGGGTGAGAATCCCAAAACATCAATACTAAACAGAAATAATCAAGTACACTCAGTACCTAATGTGTATGTTACAGATGGAGCATTTATGACTTCGTCAAGTTGTGTAAACCCATCATTAACATATATGGCTTTTACAGCAAGAGCAGCAAACCATGCAACAGAACAACTAAAATTGGGTAAATTTTCTTAGAATAATTCAATCCAAATCTACCCAACTATTTCCTTGTTTATGAGAATTTACGGTACTTTCAATAAAGTTAAGTCCGCGTACACCGTCACTCATTGTTGGGAATTCCCCAGAATTGTACTTCTCGCCTCTTATGGCTCTGGCTACACCTAAATAAATATTTGCCATGGCATCAAAAATACCTTCAGGATGCCCAGGAGGTAATTTTGTACCATCTAAAGACAGCTCTGAATTGTAAGCATGTCCCGGTTTATAAACTTGCAAAGGTTTGTCATCACTCAACAGATATAAAAAATTAGGATTCTCTTGTTCCCATTTAAGAGCACCTTTGTCTCCGTAAACAGCAATAGTCAATCCATTTTCTTCTCCTGTAGCAATCTGACTGGAACGGATAACGCCTTTAGCATTGCTATCAAATCGTACTAAAACAGTTCCGTCAATATCCATTTTATTGTCTTCGTATAAGTAATTGAGATCAGCTAAAATAGACTTTACCTGCATTCCCGTTGTAAACTCAATCATATTAAAGGCATGCACACCTATATCACCCATACAACAGCTAATTCCTGATTTTTCAGGATCTAATCGCCACGTTGAACTACGTTTAGACTTATCGTGTATGATTGGGTTTATCCATCCTTGATAGTATTGGGCATCTACTTTTTGCATGTTGCCAATTACTCCATCTTTTATCATTTCACGCATTTGGCGAGTCATTGGATAGCCAGTATAAGTATGTGTAACCGCAAAAGTCAAATCAGAATCATTTAAAATTTCCTGTAAAATTTTAGCCTCCTCGTAAGTTGTAGTCATTGGTTTTTCACAAATCACATTGAATCCATTTTCCAATAATTTTTTAGCCATTGGAAAATGCAAAAAATTTGGAGTGAGTATAGAACAAACTTGAATTCGTTCATCTTCGGGCAGCTTTAGTTCTTCATCAATTAAAGTATCAAAATCCTTATAAATTCTATTAGTTGGAATGTCTATTTCTTTGGCAAAACTTAAATTGTCATTATAGTTAGGATTAAAAACAGCTCCAACAATTTTATAATTATCATTAATGTGTGAGGCAACACGATGTAACACACCTATAAGTGAATCACCTCCACCACCTAGAATTCCCAATCTTATTTTTTTTGGCATAGATTAATTTTTTATTCTTAATTTAACTTTTTAGCAGCATTTATTAATAATTGTTTGGTAGCTTCAATACCCTCTTCTTCACTCAAACGGCTTCCTTCATATTCAACTCCGATATATCCGGTATATCCTGCATCTTTTACAATTTGTAATAAACGAGTGTAATCTAGAGTAGTTTCATTACCATCTGTATCAAAATCATAAGATTTAGCACTAACTGCTTTGGCATGCTTCATTAAGATTTCTGTACCTTTGTAATAGTCATAAAGTTCATCTTTGGATATGCGAAAGTTGCCAAAGTCGGGTAGTGTTCCACAATTATCCATATTAATTTTGGTCATAACTTCGCTCAATAAATCTGCATTTGAAGAAAACCCACCGTGATTTTCAACGATTACATTGATGTTTTTGGTTGCTCCATATTCGGCCAATTTGCCTAAACCTTTAACCGAAGATTCTATCCAAGCATCTTTTTCAGTGGCACCATTTAAGTTTACACGAATAGCATGACATCCTAAAAAAGCAGCAGCATCAACCCATTTTTTGTGATTGTCAATAGCTTGATTTCTTTCTTTTTCATCCGTTGAAGCCAAATTTCCCTCACCGTCTACCATAATCAAAACATTTTTAACACCATGAGCTGTACTTTTAGCTTTTAAAGAATCAAGAAGAGCATCCATACTCATAGTTTTTAATTTTTCATTGTACAGTCCCGATACATATTCTATACCTTCAAAACCTAGTTCTTTGGCTTTTTCTGCAAAACCTATCGGATCTAAGGTTTTTTCATTCCGTATGGCTTTATGCAAAGACCACTGAGCTAATGAGATTTTAAAAAAAGGTGCTTTTTTTTCAGCTGAAACAACTTCTACTGTTTCATCGGTTTTAGGTGATGTTTTCTTACAAGAAGCGGTAGTTAAGAGAAGTGCAAATAATGCATAAAGAATGTTTTTTGTCATAATTGTTTGGTTAAGATATTTTAAATAAATGATTGTGTTGTCTTATTTTTTTGAATGATAAAATTACAAAAGTTTCATTAAAATAGTAATAATTTGATTAAATTTAGGCTTTAAAATTATTCAATACCTAATCAAATCGTATTATTTTTAATAAGTAAGTATTACGTAAATATTTAAAAGCCAAATGAATAACATGCTTAACGAACATTATGATGCCATAGTAATAGGAACAGGAATTAGTGGAGGCTGGGCAGCAAAAGAGCTTTGTGAAAAAGGATTAAAAACATTGGTATTAGAGCGTGGTAGAATGGTTAAGCATGGTGAATACCCTACAATGAACGATGATCCTTGGGATATGGAGTTACGAGGAAGTAGTACTCCAGAAGATAGAAAAAGACAAGAAAAACAGAGCAGAACAGGTTATACAACAAAGGCAGAAAGTAAGCACTGGTTTGTAGATGATATTAAACATCCGTATAACGAAGTTAAGCGTTTTGATTGGATGCGAGGATATCATGTTGGTGGACGTTCCATTACATGGGGTCGTCAAAGTTATCGTTTAAGTGATCTGGATTTTACAGCAAATGCTAAAGACGGTTATGGTGTAGATTGGCCAATACGGTATAAAGATATTGCACCTTGGTATGATTATGTTGAACGTTATATTGGCGTGAGCGGTGAGAAGTTGGGATTACCACAATTGCCAGATGGAATTTTTAGCCCGCCGATGGAACTGACCTGTGTTGAAGAAGAATTTAAGTCGAAAATTGCAAATAATTACGATGATAGATTATTAACAATTGGTAGAGCTGCACATATTACAGGCGATCATAAACACAAAGGCAGAACAAATTGTCAATTCAGAAACAGATGTATTAGGGGCTGCCCTTATGGAGGTTATTTTAGCAGTAATGCTTCAACTTTGCCAGCTGCAAATGCTACAGGTAACATGACTTTGAGACCAAATTCTATTGTTCATGAGATTATTTATGATGATAAACAGAAGAAAGCCACAGGAGTAAAAGTTATTGATACCGAAACTAAAGAAACATATGTTTTTAATGCTGATATTATTTTTTGCTGTGCCTCTGCAATCGCTTCTACGTCTATTTTAATGCAATCTAAATCAGATAGGTTTCCTAATGGATTGGGTAACGACTCGGGCGAATTGGGCCATAATATTATGGATCATCACTTAGGATCTGGAGCAAGAGCAAAGGTTGATGGTTATGAAGATAAATATTATAAAGGAAGAAGGCCTAATGGAATTTACATTCCACGATTCAGAAATTTAGGAGACAAAAAAACAGAAAGAAAAGATTTTTTAAGAGGTTATGGTTACCAAGGAGGAGGGGGAAGGTATGGTATTACTGAACATATTGCTGAATTAGGTTATGGAGCCGAATATAAAGAGGCAATATTGAAACCGGGAGGATGGAGTATGGGCTTAGGTGGTTTCGGCGAATGTTTACCTTACCATGATAATAAAATGACATTGGATTATGAAAAATTAGATGATTGGGGCCTACCAACAGTAACTTTTGATGCTGAATGGAAAGAGAATGAATTGACTATGCGTGAAGACATTAAACAACAAGCCGCTGAAATGCTAGAAAAAGCAGGTTTTAGAGATGTTGAAACTTTTGACACAAGGCATGCACCCGGTATTGGTATCCATGAAATGGGTACAGCAAGAATGGGTAGAGATCCAAAAACTTCTGTGCTTAACGCTATTAATCAAATCCATACCGTACCTAATGTATATGTTACTGATGGTGCCTGTATGACCTCAGCGGGATGTCAAAATCCATCATTGACTTATATGGCATTAACTGCAAGAGCTGCTCAATATGCAGTTAAACAATTCAAATCTAAAAAAGCTTAAATTATGAATAGAAGAGACGCACTAAAAGGGATAGGTTTGTCATTTGGTTATGTAGTGTCAACTCCAACAATAATAGGCATGCTTCAAAGTTGTAAGACCGAAGCTGCATCTTGGATACCAGTTTTTTTATCAAAAGAGCAAGGCTATGTTCTAAAAAATTTGATTGATTTAATTTTACCTAAAACCGAGGCTACACCTGGAGCTTTAGATGTAAATGTGCCAGAATTTATCGATTTATATGTTTCAAAAACAGCTACAGAAGAAGGAAAAGAAAAGTATAAAAAAGGCTTAAATGCTGTCTTAGAAGAGTTAGGGATGTTAAGTGAAAATCCTCCTGCTTTAAAAACGGAAGATTTTGATACTATTTTATCCAAATACTTAAGAAGTAAACCAGAGCAGCAAAAATCATATAGTGATAAAGAGAAATTGGTTTTAAAAACGTTGGAAGGGTTACGAGGAAGAGCAGTTTGGGCATATAAAACAAGTGAAGAAATTGGCAAAAATGTGTTGGCATACGACCCTGTTCCAGGAGAGCAAAAGGGGTGTATCTCATTAAGCGAAACAAATGGAAGGGCGTGGTCGCTATAAATAATAAATAGATGTATAGAAAATTAAACTTGATAATTGTTATTTCAGCTTCACTTATGGTATTTAGCTGCAAAACAAAGCCTGAAGCAGAAAAGTCAGCACCAAAAACAGAAGATATAGTAACCGAAAATTGGGTTTCTTTATTTAACGGTAAAGATTTAGAAAGTTGGACACCAAAAATTAGAGGTTATGAGTATGGCGATAATATCCATAATACTTTTCGGGTTGAAAACGGAGTTATCAAAGTTTCTTATGATGGGTATGGAGATGAATTTAAAAATAGATTTGGACATTTATATTACAAAGCACCTTTTTCAAATTACAAATTAAAAATACAATATCGTTTTACAGGCACGCAACTTAAAGATGGTCCCGGTTGGGCAACCAGAAATAGCGGTGTTATGATACACTGCGAAGATCCTAAAAAAATAGCCAAAGATCAAAAATTCCCACTTTGTATAGAAGTCCAGATGTTGGGCGGTATTAAGGAGAATGCGAGTAGGGCTACAGGAAATTTATGCACACCTGGAACAAATGTAGTGATGGATGATGAGTTGGTAACTGCACATTGTACTAATTCTAGTTCCGAAACTTATTATGGAGATCAATGGGTAAATCTAGAAGTTGAGGTACACAGTGATTCATTAATTATTCATAAAATTAATGATAAAGAAGTACTCAGGTATTCAAAACCTCAAATTGGTGGAGCAGATATGGATGATTACAATGCAGAATTTAAAAATAAAATAGGAGACGCATTAAAAGGAGGTTATATATCCTTACAAAGTGAAAGTCATCCTGTAGAATTCAGAAATATTGAATTGTTAGAGTTAGAAGATTAATTAAGTATCCTATAAAAGTTCTCTAAGATTTTGTAGGAATAAACACCAAAAATTAAGAATGCAACGTAGAAATTTCCTTAAAAAAACAGCTCTAGCAAGTACTTTTGCTTTAACAAGTTCAACTTTTTACCCACTTACACGTTCAAAACAAACAAATTTGAAAAATGAATTTCCGCTAAAATATGCCCCACATGCTGGGATGTTTAAAAATCTGGCGGGTGATAGTATTATAGACCAACTTAATTTTATGGCCGACCAAGGCTTTACCGCTTTTGAAGATAATCAGATGCGTAAACGACCGATTGCCGAACAAGAAGTCATGGCAAAAACTATGCAAAAGCGAAGTATAGAAATGGGAGTTTTTGTAGCTCATACAATTCATTGGAAAGAAGCAAATTTAGCTTCTGGGAATAAAGAAAAAAGAACAGAGTTTCTATCAGAGATAAAAGCATCTGTTGAGGTTGCAAAACGTGTAAATGCCAAATGGATGACGGTAGTTCCTGGTCATGTTGACCTGCGTCAGAACATGGCGTACCAAACCGAACATGTTGTTGAAACCTTAAAACAGGCCTCGGCCATTTTAGAACCGCATAGCTTAACAATGGTTTTAGAACCATTAAATTTTAGAGACCATCCTGGTTTATTTTTATCAGAATCACCTCAGGCGTATCAAATTTGTAAAGCGGTGGACTCACCATCCTGTAAAATATTATTTGATATCTATCATCAACAAATACAAGAAGGTAATTTAATTCCGAATATCAAACAATCTTGGGATGAAATTGCCTATTTTCAAATTGGTGATAATCCGGGAAGAAAGGAACCAACTACTGGAGAGATTAATTATAAAAATGTTTTTAAATTTATACATTCCAAAAATTATCAAGGAATATTAGGTATGGAACATGGTAATTCTATGAAAGATAAAAAAGGCGAACAAGCCGTAATTAATGCATATAAAGAAGTTTCAAAATTTTAAATAAAAAAAGAATGAGTAAAAAAGGTAAATCAACCAGAAGGTCATTTATTAAAAAATCAGCCGTAGCTGCTGCGGGTATAAGTATTATCCCGAGGCATGTTATGGGAGGTGATGGTTTTGTTCCGCCGAGCGACAAACTAAATATTGCCGGAATCGGTGCTGGTGGAAAAGGTACAAGTGATATTGCCTCTTTCGCAAAAAGTCCTAATGTTAATATTGTTTCCTTTTGTGATGTTGATGATAGACAAGCTGTTAAGTCAAGAAAGTCATTTCCTAAAGCTAGTTACTATAACGATTTTAGAAAAATGCTAGAAAAGGAAGGGAAGAATATTGATGCAGTTTCTGTTTCTACACCAGACCATACTCATGCAGTTGCTGCTTATGCAGCTATGCAAATGGGTAAGCATGTATATGTTCAAAAACCTTTGACACATGATATTTGGGAGGCCAGAATGCTTACCGAAGCTGCAAAAAAATATAAAGTAGTTACCCAAATGGGGAATCAGGGTGGATCAGGTGATGGAGTGCGAAAAATGAAAGAAATTCATGACACGGGAATCATAGGTGATGTGCATACTGTTAAATGTTGGACCAACCGAGCTATTTGGCCACAAGCATTACAAACACCTACAAAAAAGCATAGAATACCTAAAGGGTTAAATTGGGATCTTTGGTTAGGTACCGCAGAAATGCGTGATTATAATGATGCTTATCTGCCTTTTGATTGGAGGGGCTGGTCAGATTTTGGAACGGGTGCACTAGGTGATATGGCTTGCCATATTATGGATCCTGTTTACCGTATACTTCCTATTTTATATCCTGATACTGTAGAATGCAGTGTTTCAGATTCTTTTAAAGGAAAATTTGAAGCTGCTGATTACCCAAAGAGTTTTCCAAATTCTAGTAAAATTCATTTAAAGTACCCAAGAACTGATGGAAAGGGTTCGATAAAAGTTTCGTGGATGGATGGCGGATTATTGCCTGAACGCCCAGATGAATTAGGTGATGATGAGGCATTAGGAAACTGGGATGGTGGCGTACTTTTTATAGGTACTAAAGGAAAATTAATGGCAGATTGTTACGGTGCAAATCCTAGATTACTTCCGTTGACGTTAAATGAACAATTTGAAGTTGAAGAAACCATTGCTAGAGTCCCTGAAGGTCATTATTTACAATGGGTTAATGCATGTATTGCCGGATACGGAAATGCTGAGACTAGCTCTTCTTTTGATTATGCCGGTCCGTTTACCGAAAGTATACTTATTGGAAATTTGGCTTTAAAAGCTTATTTTGAGGTTGATCCTAAGGCAGAGAATAAAGGGTTTTGGGGAGGTTCTAAATATTATGGAAGAAAGCGATTGTTGTGGGATGCCGAGAATATGAAAATTACCAATTTTGATCCGGCCAATAAGTATGTAAAAAGAACCTATAGAGATGGATGGAGTTTGTAAACTTTTTGTCATTCCGAGGCACGAGGAATCTTTTTAATTAAAAGACACATTTAATAGAGTCTTCAATATATTTCATTCTATATTCTGAATGACAGCTTAAAAAAGACCTCACAGATTTTGAAAACCTGTGAGGTCTTTTTTATTAGTTTTTTATCAATTTTTTAGTTGCCACACCTTGTTCAGATTGTAATTTTAGTAAATAAAAAGCAGGCTTTAAATCTGAAATGTCAAATGCATTATTTGACTCAAAATTACCTTTAAACGATTTTACCAATCGTCCTGAAATATCATAAATGTTTACCGTATTGGTTTGGTGGTTAATTTTAAATTCATCGGTAACGGGGTTGGGGTAAATACTTACCAAATCATTAATTGAGATATTCTCCACGCTCAATGTAACAGCACTAGAGGCGTAAATTCTAAATTCACCAGGTTGTAAACTAATAGGTGCACTAGTACTCGATACTGTTAATGTAGTGTTATCATTTAACAAATCGTACCAAGTTCCAGTTTGTTGAAACTCGGGACTTATATTCTGGGCAGTTACTCCAAAATTA
Organism: Aureibaculum sp. 2308TA14-22; assembly: GCF_040538665.1. Classification (NCBI taxonomy): domain Bacteria; kingdom Pseudomonadati; phylum Bacteroidota; class Flavobacteriia; order Flavobacteriales; family Flavobacteriaceae; genus Aureibaculum; species Aureibaculum conchae. The sequence goes on along the minus strand of NZ_JBEWXT010000001.1, from coordinate 2,586,100 downwards.
CCAATAATGGTAATATGTTTTACATCAGGGCTTGTAGCGTCATCTGTCAGATGTATCTTTTTCTGACCGTTTGTTTTGTCAACATCTAAGGTGAAATTATCCGTTTTAAAAATAGGAACTTGCTTTTTTAGTTTGATTAATTTGGTCCAAGTATCATAAATAGCTTTTCGATCGGGTTCATTAAAATATTCCCATTTTATTGGTTTATTTCCGACTCTTCCATTAAAATCGATGCTGATATCATAACCCAATTCGCCAAATTGCCAAATCATTTTAGGTCCGGGAATGGTAAAATAGAAAGCCCCTGCTAATTCCATTCGGTCTAAAGCAGTTTCCAATGTTTTAATATTATATGTGCCACTTGAATTACCAAATTCCAGATTTTTATACATTAAACGTTCTTCATCATGACTTTCCATATAACTCACATTTGCAGGAACTGTCCAGCCTCTATTTTTATAGGAAATCCATGAGAAATCTGATTTTCCCGCATCGTGATAGCCCATTGTTGCTTCACTATAATTACCATTATGATTACCCCAAACCATAATGCCTTTGCCTTCACCTAACCTATAATTAACCCATTGGGTTTCTTCTTGATTGGTACCTAAATGTTCAAAAATGACATAAAAATCATTGTCAACTTCCCATTGGTAATCGGCATAGGTTTTTAAAACAGCTACTCTATCAGCTTGTTCTTGGTTTGTACAATTTTGGTCGCTATCGGTACAGTTTTGTGTAAATCCTTTAGTTAAATCCCATCTAAAACCATCAATTTTATATTCATCAATCCAATATTGAGCGGTACGTTTTACATAGTCTTTTGTGGCTTGTTTACTATGGTTAAAATCGTTAAAAACACTGTAACTATGTGTTGCGTCTGGATTAAAAAACGGACTGTCTGTAGTTGCTTTTCCACCATAACCACCATTGTCTGTATTCCACATTCTGTAATATGGGTTTTGACCCGTAGCATGGTTATACACCACATCTAAAATAACCGCAATTCCTCGTGAATGGCATTCGTCAACCAATTGCTTAAAAGCAGTAGGTGTGCCATAATACTTATCTAACGCCATATGAAAAGAGGGGTTATAACCCCAAGATTCGTTGCCGTCAAATTCACTTACAGGCATTAACTCAATGGCATTTACACCTAGGTCTTGCAGATAATCTAGTCTACCTTTAACTGCATCAAAACTATGCAGTGCATCAAAATCTCGTATGAGTAGTTCATAAATGACCAAATCGGTTTTGGCGGGCGGTTGAAAATTTGTGGTTTGCCAATTATATGGCGTGTCACCAGTTCTTAATAGTGTTACCGCATGATTGGTTTGTCCTGTTGGATATGTTGGTAAATTAGGGTAGGTTGTTGCATTTATAAAACCATCATTGCTTTCATCTAGAATCGTAGTAGAATAAGGGTCTGCAATTCTAATCAATCCATCCACCAAATATTGGTACATGATATTAGTTTGTGGGGTCAGTCCCGTTAGTTCTACCCAAAATCTATCTTTAGAACTGTCTTTTTTTAAGAGGTAATTGGTGTCATCACGTGTCCAATTATTCATTGAGCCAATTAGATTTACGAATTGTTTATCTGGTGCATAGAGTACCAACGTTGCTTTAGTATTATCAGTTGGATTGAGGTTTATGCCGTCTAACATTCCTGTCGGAACAGGAGCTTCCGTAACGGTTGGTACGATAATAGTACCTACATTTACTACTTTGTCTTGTGATTTTTTATCGCCATCACCATTTTTAGCTTTTACTAAAAAACCAATACTGGTCATTCCTGTTCTTCCATAAAAGGTGGTTGGTGTAAACGTAATGGAATAGTTATTGCCACTCTTGGTTAGTTTATGAGCCTCATTAGAATTTTGCCAAGTACCATTATTTGGGGCATCCATTTGACTGCCGCCTGCAGTTGACCATGCCCAAAGATAAACATCAGTTACTCCCCAAGCTGCTTGCGGGTCTAAATCAGTAACTGTAATAGTGATTTGATCAGTTTCCTCAAAAGGTGTTGGGGCTACTGTAAAGGTTACTGTTTGCTGTTGGGCAAAAGTAAAGACGCTGGTAAATAAAAATAATACGAGTAGTTTTTTTTTCATAGTAATATTTTTTTCATATTCGATCATATTTATGAGATTCTTCGCTTCGTTTTTCTCCGCTCTGAATGACAAATAAATAAAAAGGCTGTTTATTCAAACACAAACAGCCTTTTAAATAAAATAAGAACAAAGTTAATTTTAACTAACTATTCCATTGTATAAGTAGGACTGCTAGGATCGCTAAAGTCCAGTACAAAATTATAAGTACCAGCAGTTACAGCAATATTATTACCATCGTCTGTATCCAATACATTATCACCATTAGCATCTCCATAATTAACATCCCAAGCATCATTTTGTCTAAATTTAATTTCACCATCAACTAAGGTCATATTATTTAAGTACCAAACACCGTCTTGACCATAATCTAATTTGAATTTAGTGTCAGGGCCATCCCAGCCATTCGGAGTTGCACTACCGACAATTCCCCAAACATCAATTGATTCTAATGAATATGAGAAATCATTAAAGTTAACAGTAACTAAATAAGTGTCGGCAGTTACCGCTATGTTGTTATCTCCATCCGTATCTAAAACATTATCCCCATTAGCATCTCCATAATTAACTCCCCAGTCATTATTTTGACGAACTTTAATTTCACCATCAACTAAACTAACAATTGCTTTCCATGTGTCTGAAAAAGGATCATACTCCAAAGGTACATCTGGACCATCCCATCCGTTTGGTGTCGCTGAACCTACTAAGCCCCAAGTAAAAGGTTCTATAGTATAAGTTAAGGCACCAAGGTTAAATGTAATTTTATAAGTTCCAGCATTTACGGCAATATTATCACCGTTCTCTTCCAACGTGTTATCAGCACCTGTGTCTCCATAGTTTAAATCCCAAGAATTATTCTCTCTAAACTTAATTTCACCATCGGCTAGCATAACATAAGCCACATATACATCAGCAGTACTTGTTTTATAAAAAGGCATATCAGGACCATCCCAGCCATTAGTTGTGGCAGAACCTACAACTCCCCAAGTTGTAGATAGATCTAATTTATCTTGATAGGCTGTTGCATTTAGTGTCATAACACTAGATTCTACGCCATGGTAATCACCCAGTTCGGCTACAACTTTTACTTCAACATCAGTAGCTGTGCCTTCCTCTAATTCCAAATTCAACAATATAGAATTTAACTCGGCTACGGTAAAAGATTTTTGCAATTCCTTACCTGTAGTAACAGTCTCAGGCTCACTAAAGTTGTCTCCTGCATTATCCATGTAAATGGTATAAGATGGAGCCGCGTTATAGCCAAAATTAGGTTGTGTCCATGTAATAGTCAATGCTTCGCCGTCAGCATTGTCACGTTCTAAAACTACGCTAGCATTTGATAAATTTGCAGTAACGCTAGCACTTGAGTTTAACTCAGTTAAAGGAGCATTATCATCACAGCTTACCATGACTAGTGGAGCTACTACTAATAGTAATAATTTATAAAATATATTTTTCATCTTTTATTTTTTTATAATTAGTAACCTGAATTTTGTTTCAAATTCGGATTCGAATTTAAATCTGTAGATGGTATTGGAAATAAATCTAAATGATTTGAAGTACTTACTCCGTCTTTAGAACCACCTTTCCAAGGCCAAGTATAACCACCATCGGTAAATCTTCCATATCTAATCAAATCCGTTCTACGGTGTCCTTCCCAATATAATTCTCTTGCTCTTTCGTCAAGGATAAGGTCTAAATCTATTGAGGTAACTAAAACAGGACTATTTGCTCTTGTTCTTAATTCGTTTATATAGCCTATTGCAGTAGCTTCATCTCCACCAGTTCCACCTCTTAACACAGCCTCTGCATACATTAAATATACATCTGCTAGTCGGAACAATGGAAAATCGGTATCGGTAAAATCCCCTTTCGTATCTGATCCAGGATTGCCGTCTCTATCTACATTTTTGAATTTAGTTATAGCATAACCTTCGGTAAAGGTTGGGATTTCTTCAATTTCTAAATTTTGTCCGTCGGTATGAAACATGGCTCTTGAATCTGCCAATAGCTCCATGGTAAAACTTTGATCTGCTGTATTGATTGTAATTCTGTACAATCCGGCAGTAACATTAATATTACTTCCGTTATCACCAAAATCGCTGCCCCAAGTGTTATCAGGCCTGAATTTAATTTCAGCATCAGGTAATTGATAATAAGCTTGATATACATTTGCCGTTCCTGTTTGATAAAGTGTCATGTCCGGCTGCCCGCCCCAATCGGTTAGGTCACCAACAATACCCCAGTTTGAAGCTGCTCCAATAGCATTATTGGCAGCAGTGCTATTAAAGTCATAATTAAACAAGTTAACTAAAGCTTTTGTAGTTCTATTACCGCCCCAGCCTCCATTGACACCGAAATCGGCCGGAACCATAGAGCCACCTATAGCGGCATGGATTAAAAAGGTTGTACCTCCATAGGATTGTGTACGTAAACCATCAAAAGCTATAGGGAAAATTACCCCATCAGCAGTATGATTATCTGCTAAGAATAAGTTTTCGTACTCAGATTCCAACGTATAACCGGCATTAATAATTTTATTGGCATAACTAATAGCTTCGGTATATTTTGCTTGATCTGCATAAACTTCTGCATTTAGATATAGTCTTGTTAATAATGCCCAAGCCCCAGCTTTGTCTACTCTAGCATATTCGTTTGCCTTTGGAGCTACCAATTCACTTTCAATAGCCAACAACTCGCTTTCTACAAAATTAAATAAATCAGCTCTACTCATTTGTTCAGGTGTCCAGAACCCAATAGGGTCATCTTCATCAATAAAAGGAACATTGCCAAAAAAGTCAAGTGCGTGGTAATAACTCAGTGCTCTCAAAAAACGAGCTTCTGCACGATAGGTATTTATATCGTTCAATAATTCGCCATCAACACCTCTACCACTTAAAACATCTGGTGTGGTTTGCTTTAAAAAAGCACTACATGCTTTTATTTGATAAAAAATTCTATCGTATAATGCTCTGACAAATTCATTGCCAGAATTCCAATCGTGTTCGTGATAATCAGGTAAGCTACCATCAGCCCAGCCAATAACAGCCTCGTCTGTAGTTACTTCTTGTGCTAACCAATACTGTCTTAAATACTGGCTAAAACCTTCGTCAATACCTGAAATATCGGGTAAACCTGCCGGGCCTTGTTGACCACTAATAGCTAAACCTGCATATAATTTAGCCAATACCTGTTTATAAGAAGCAGGATTGTCAAATACTTCGTCCGCCAAAGCGATATCATCATCATTGGGTTTTGTATCCAAATCTTTTAAACACGATGTTAAGGTAAACAAACCTAACATTACGCTTAAAAATGTTATTTTAAAAATGTGTTTTTTCATCTTTATCTATTTAAAAGTTTAAATTAAGACCCAAAGTGTATATTCTCGGTCTAGGATAAATATTATAATCAATTCCTCCGAAAACTTCAGGGTCTAAACCTTCGTAATCAGTAATAATCAATACATTTTGTACAGTAGCATTTAGTTTTAGGTTTGTACCTTCACCAAATACACTGTTAAAATTATAACCAATACCTACATTGTCCAATTTAACAAATGAAGCATCTTGTACATAATAATCAGATAGATACCTTTCTGTACCACCGTTAATAAAATCTGTTTCTAATACATTTTCTACACCATTTGAAATAACTTCTGGAAAGGCTGTATTTAATAAATTAAGTTTAAATCCAAGGTTAGAATCTACGTTGTTATAAACATAGTTTCCAAAACTACCCCTCCAAGACATGGTAAAGTTAAAGTTCTTATAATTTAAGTCTGTAGAAAAACCAGCAGTAATATCAGCAGTTGGTTTTTCAAATCGATATCTATCTCCTAAATCAATAATACCATTATCATTACGATCTACATAAACATCTTCTAACGGTTTACCATTGGCATCATAAACTTGCTCATATACATAAAATGAGTTTGGAGCATATCCAACCGTATGTATTTGAATATTATTACCTACACCACCAGAAAAACCACCAACAGGTTCACCAACATAGTCAGGACTTTCGTTAGTAGTTAATTTTGTGATTTCAGTATCGCTCCATGCACCGTTTAAAGATAATGTTAAATCCAAATCATCGGTTTGAATAGGAATTAAATTTAAAGTCAGCTCAATACCTTTATTTTCCAGACTACCAATGTTAGCAAAATCAGCATTAGATAATGATGAACCCGCAGGGAATGGTATAAAGTTTAATAGATCGACAGTTTCTCTAAAATAACCATCAATACTACCGTTAATTCTATCATTAATAAAACCAAAATCTAAACCGACATTGTAAGTAGTTGTTTCTTCCCATTTTAATGTGGTATTATACGGTTCTGCTCTATACGTTGATATAAAACCATTACCAAATTGATATTGGGCGGTATTAGTACTTAATAAGTAGGTAGCAAGAGCAGGATGATAATCGTCTCCAATATCTTGTTGTCCAGTAACACCCCAACCTAAACGTAATTTTAGGTCAGAAATAGTATTGGAGTCTTGTAAGAAAGATTCTTCTTTCATTTTCCAAGCAAAAGCTGCTGACGGAAAATGTCCCCATTTATTATCACCTCTAAATCTTGATGACCCATCTGTTCTGTAAGTAAGTGTAAATAAATATTTATTGGCCAGAGTATAATTTAACCTACCAAAAAACGATTGAAGGTTCAGTACATTAGAATAGTCGTTTACTTGACTTATGTTACTGTCTTGTATGTCACTAATATCTCCACCTTCATTTAAAAAGTTCTGATAAGAATAACCTGCCATAAAATCTATTTTACTGTTAATAGACTCGATGTCCTTAACATAATTCAAATAAAAATCTAACAACTTATTTTCTTTTTGTTGATCGTATGTAGCCATATTGCCTAAGTTAGTACCATCTGCTAATTCTGTAGTCGCAGAATTGAAAATATTATTCTTGCCTTTTGAACTTGATTTATCAATACCTACATTAAGATTTGCTCTCAATTCTGGTAAAAAATGTAATTTATAATCAAATTGAACATTTCCAATTAGACGTTGAACACTTGATGTATTTCTTCTTTGTTCTAACAGTGCCAATGGATTTTTAGGAGCACCTACTTTAATCGCTCTACCATCTACAGCACTTGTCCACTCAAAATAGCCACCAAATGGTAGGCTATTGTCATAAACAGGTTGTGTAGGGTCAAAAGAAATGGCATTACCTATGGCTCCTTGATCTGCAAAACGATTGGCAATTAATGAAGCCTTCGCGTTTACATCAACCTTTAATTTATTATCAAAGAATTTAGTACCAACATTAAGTGCATAAGTTCCTCTCTCTAACTTAGAAGTTTTTAAAGTACCATTCAAGTTGGTATAACCAATAGAACCCCTAACGTTAATTTTATTACTACCGCCTGACAGGCTAATGTTATGATCGGTACCAACACCTGTTTGAAAAATAAGGTCTTGCCAATTGTTGTTCTGATTGCCCAATAAAGCAACATCAGTAGCAGTGCCATTAGCATTTACATAGGCTTTATAATCATCTACTGACATAGCATCAACAAACTGTACGTTTTCTTGTACGGAAACATTTGCGGTATAATTGGCTTTAATACCACCACTTTTACCTTTCTTTGTTGTGATTATAATTACTCCGTTAGATGCTCTAGAACCATAAATAGCCGTAGCAGAAGCATCCTTTAAAATACTATACGATTCAATATCGTTTGGGTTTACGATGTTTAAGGGGTTTCTAGTACCAGACACACCATCGTTATCAATAGGAATTCCGTCAATAACAATTAAAGGATTGTTAGTTGCACTTAATGAAGAACCACCTCTAATACGTATACTACTTCCCGTACCGGGAGCTCCACCTCCAGTAGTTACTTGTACACCAGCAACTTTACCAACCAACAATTGTTCAGGAGAAGCAATGGCACCCTTATTAATATCTTCAGCCTTTACTGAAGAAACAGAGCCCGTTGCATCTTTTTTGGTAGTAGTACCATAACCTATAATTACCACTTCTTCCAAACTTTCGGCAGACTCTTCCATTGCCACATTAATGTCGGCATTAGAATTTATGGTAACTTCTAAATTGTTAAACCCTATAAATGAAAACACCAGTATATCTCCGATATTTACATTGTCTATGGTGTATAAACCGTCAAAATCCGTTACAGTACCGTTAACAGTACCTTTAACGATAACATTCACCCCGGGTAATTCCATACCTGTGGCCTTGTCGGTTACCTTTCCTTTTACGCTAATTTGAGCCGAGGCTATTAGTGGAAAAAGAAATAACATGCCCAATAAGGCATTCTTAAAATTTCTCATTTAATTTAATTTGAGTTAATACTAATTAAAATCAATACTTTTAACATTTCACGTTGTAAAACTACACCCTAAACACTACATTAACAAATGCGAAACAGTACGAAAACGGTTTCGTGTTGATAACTTTTTGTATTTTTGGTTGAATTCTAGTGTGAAAAAAGTGAAATCAATAAAAAACAACCAATTTTATTGGAATTTTTTAAAATATAGATGAAAGGTAAAATAACATTAAAAGATATAGCGAAAGAATTAGAGGTGTCAACTTCAACGGTTTCTAAGGCATTAAATGATAGCCATGAAATTAGTGAGGAGTTGAGAGAAAAGATAAAAGCTTTTGCTGATTTTTATCATTATCGGCCTAACATGACTGCTTTAAAATTAAGGAATAAAAAGACCATGATTATTGGCGTAATTATTCCAGAAATTGTGCATCATTTCTTTTCAGAAATTATCAGTGGTATTGAAAAAATGGCTAACGGTAAAAATTATAATGTCATGGTCTGTGTGTCTAATGAATCGTATGAAAAGGAAAAATTAAACCTTGAGATGCTATCTAACGGAAGTGTTGATGGAGTGCTAGTTTCCATTGCCAAAGAAACCCTAGAGTTAGGTAATTTTGATCATTTTAAAGAGTTGGAAGATTACAATATTCCACTCGTTTTATTTGATAGGATTGCAGAGGAAGTGCATTGCGACAAAGTTGTGGTTGATGATGAAGAAGCAGGTTATAAAGCTACTAAGTATTTTATGGATATTGGACGTAAGCGAATCTGTATTTTAACTACGCCAACTCATGTAAACGTAGGTGCGTTACGGACGCTAGGTTATAAAAAAGCCATTAAAGAAGCGGGTCTGGAAATTGATAATAGCTTAATTTTTAAAGTAAACGATAAGACAGATATAAATTTACAGATTCAAACCTATTTTAATAGTTTGGAAGTTTGGCCCGATGCCGTTTTAGGTGTGAACGAAATTTATGCAGCTATAGCTATGAAAGTTGCAAAAGAGAAAAAACTTAAAATTCCGGAAGATGTTGCTATAATGGGATTTACCGATGGGTTAATATCTCAGTTTTCAACACCTGCTCTATCTACAGTTGTGCAGCATGGTTTTATGATGGGGGAGCAAGCTGCAGAAATGCTGTTGGATAGAATTCAAAAAGATGAATCCGTAGTAAAATTTAATCAAAAAGTGATTTCTACAGATTTGAAGATTAGAGAATCGACAGAAAAAACGGAATAAAAATTAACTTATAAATAAAAAATTTATATCTTTGAACCTCAAAACGAAAGTTTTACAATATACTTTTTACACTTCACACAAAAAATAAGCTAATAATTTTTATTGGTTTATAATCTTTTTATTGATATTTTTTATGGAAAAAAGGAAACTAAGTTTCTGGCAAATCTGGAACATGAGTTTTGGATTTCTCGGGATTCAAATGGGCTTTGCATTACAGAATGCCAATGCCAGCCGGATACTCCAAATTTTTGGTGCTGATGTACATGAACTTTCATGGTTTTGGATTATAGCTCCGTTAATGGGCTTGATAGTTCAACCAATTGTTGGTCATTATAGTGATAAGACCTGGGGAAAATTTGGCAGAAGAAAACCTTACTTTTTGGTCGGAGCAATACTAGCCTCAATTGGACTGATATTAATGCCTCAAGCAGATATTTTTGTCGCATTTTTACCCGCTCTTTGGGTAGGTGCAGGATTTTTAATGATAATGGACGCTTCCTTTAATATTGCTATGGAACCTTTTAGGGCATTGGTCGGAGATAATTTAAGAACGGATCAAAGAACGGCTGGGTTTAGTGTCCAAACAGCTTTGATCGGTTTTGGTGCGGTACTCGGTTCTTGGTTACCTTATGTATTGACCAATTGGTTTAATATTTCAAACCAATCGGATAGTGGAAGTGTACCGATGAACTTAATTTTATCCTTTGTAATAGGTGCGGTTATTTTAGTAGGCTCTATTTTAATTACTGTTTTTACAACCAAAGAATATTCGCCCGAAGAATTAGAACAAATTGAAGCTGTGTTGGCCGAAGATGCCATTATAGAAAAGTTAGCAGAAGAAAAGAAATCGAGTTTATTGGACATTTTTGAAGATTTCGCAAAAATGCCGGCTACAATGAAACAATTAAGTTGGGTACAGTTCTTTTCTTGGTTTGGGCTTTTTGGAATGTGGGTGTTTGCCGTACCTGCTATTGCACAACATATTTACGGATTACCAGTATCTGACAGTAGTAGTAAAACCTATCAAGATGCTGGAGACTGGGTAGGGATTTTATTTGGGGTCTATAATTTAGTGTCTGCAATTTTTGCTTTTACCTTACCATATATTGCTAAAAAAATTGGCAGAAAAAAAACACATTCTGTTTCGCTTATTATTGGTGGTTTAGGCCTGATTTCTATCTATTTTATGCCTAATGAGAACTGGCTTATCCTGTCTATGGTAGGTATTGGAATAGCTTGGGCTAGTATTTTAGCAATGCCTTATGCAATTTTAGCAGGTTCGATCAATCCAAAGAAGATGGGCGTATATATGGGTATTTTTAATTTTTTTATTGTTATCCCACAGATAATAAATGCCCTAATAGGAGGGCCATTGGTAAAGCATTTGTATAACGATCAAGCGGTTTTAGCATTGGTAACAAGCGGTATAAGTTTTTTGATTGCCGCTGTGTTGGTTGTGAAAGTAAAAGATGTTGATGAAAAATTGATTCAAAATTAAATGAGTAAAAAAGCAATTATATTCGATCTAGACGGTGTAATAGTTGACACCGCTAAGTATCATTATTTAGCATGGAAAAACTTGGCTAATGAGCTGGGTTTTGATTTTACGGAAAAACAAAACGAACAGTTAAAAGGGGTAAGTCGTGTAAAATCACTCGAAATATTATTAAGCATTGGTAACACTAATTTAAGTAATACCAAAAAAGATGAGCTATTAATTGAAAAAAATAAAGAATATCTAGAAGAGGTCAATCAAATGACTGCTGATGAAATTTTGCCAGGCATTGTTGAGTTACTAGACTTTTTAGAGGCAGAAAACATAAAATTTGCTCTGGGATCTGCTAGTAAAAATGCACCTTTGATATTAAAAAAAGTAGGATTATATGAGCGGTTTTCTGCTATTGTAGATGGAAATGATGTCAGTAAGGCAAAGCCAGACCCCGAAGTGTTTTTAATTGCCGCAGAAAAATTAAATAGAGGGCCTAAAAATTGTATCGTCTTTGAAGATGCCATTGCCGGGGTACAAGCCGCAAATGCCGCGGGAATGATTTCAATTGGTATAGGCGATAAAGAAACATTGCATGAAGCGGACTATGTGTTTTCCGATACTTCCAAAATAGAAATTGATCTGATAAAAAAATTAATAAACAACAAGTAGCAACCAATGAATCAAGAATATATAAAACCCGATGAATGGTCAATTATTGAAGAAGGATTTGACCCTGAAACTGTAAAGTCTTCCGAAAGTTTGTTCAGCATCGGTAACGGTGCCATGGGCCAACGTGCCAATTTTGAAGAGAAATACTCTGGGCCAACTTTTCAGGGTAGTTATATTGCCGGAGTATATTATCCCGATAAAACTCGGGTTGGGTGGTGGAAAAATGGTTATCCCGAATATTTCGCAAAAGTATTAAATGCCCCAAATTGGATAGGAATCAACGTGGCGATAAACGGTGAACAATTGGATTTGTTCAAATGTAAAAAAGTTGAGAATTTTAAAAGAGAACTCAACATGAAAGAGGGGTGGTTGTCACGTAGCTTCAAAGCAACATTAAAAAGTGGTATCGAAATTCAAGTGGACGTTAAGCGTTTTTTGAGTTTGAACTTAGATGAAGTAGGTGCAATTTCCTATTCGGTAACACCGCTAAGCGGTGACGCAAATATTTTGTTCGAACCTTATTTGGATAGTGGTATTACTAATGAGGACTCTAATTGGGACGATACTTTTTGGAATACCGTTAAAGTTACACAAAATGGTCATCAGGCCTTTATTGAGGGACATACCATGAAAACCGAATTCCACACCTGCACGTTTATGGAATCGCAATTTTTTCTGAACAAAACCGTGTTGGAGATTAAACCTATTAAAAGAAAAAAGCCAAAGTTTATTGCTAATATGTATGAACATGATGTAAAGCAAAATGAAACCTTTACTATACATAAATTTGGAGGCTATACTGTAGACAGGAATCATGCTAAAAATAAGTTGGTTGACACAGCACAAAAAATTTTGGTTCAAGCAAAAAAAATGGGTTTTGAAGGATTACTAGATAAGCAAAAACAATCTTGGGCAACTATTTGGGAGATGGCGGATATTACGATTGATGGTGATGTGAAGGCACAACAGGGTATTCGATTTAATATTTTTCAGTTAAATCAAACGTATTTAGGTAAAGATTCACGATTAAATATCGGACCTAAAGGATTTACAGGCGAAAAATATGGTGGTAGCACCTATTGGGATACCGAAGCGTATTGTATTCCTTTTTACATGGCTACCAAAGATCAGCAAGTGGCTCGGAATTTATTAAAATACAGATATAACCACTTAGAGAAAGCCATCGAAAATGCTGAAAAGTTAGGTTTTGAAAATGGAGCAGCGTTATACCCAATGGTAACCATGAACGGCGAAGAATGCCATAACGAATGGGAAATTACTTTTGAGGAAATTCACCGTAATGGAGCTATCGCTTTTGCTATTTTTAATTATTACCGTTATACCGGAGATTACAGCTATATTCCAGAAAAAGGCTTGGAAGTTTTAATAGGCATAGCAAGATTTTGGCACCAGCGTGCTAATTTTTCTGCTGCAAAGAACAAATATGTAATCCTTGGAGTTACCGGACCGAACGAATATGAAAATAATGTAAATAATAATTTTTACACCAATTATACTGCTCAATGGTGTATCAATTATGCCTTAGAAAATATCAAAATAGTAGAGAAAGATTTTGTCTCAGATTATAAGAGAATTTTTGATACAACTAATATTTCTGATGCAGAATTGAAGCAATGGAAAAAAGTAGCGGATAATATGTACTTTCCTTTTTCAGAAGAGCATAATGTTTATTTACAACAAGATGGTTTTTTAGATAAGGAATTGATTACGGTATCCGATTTGGACAAATCGCAAAGACCCATAAACCAAAAATGGTCTTGGGATAGAATTTTGCGTTCTCCTTATATAAAACAGGCAGATGTTCTGCAAGGATTTTACTTCTTTGAAGATGAATTTACCGCAGAAGAATTTGAACGTCATTTTGATTTTTATGAACCGTTTACCGTTCATGAGAGTTCCTTGTCACCTTGTGTACACAGTATTCAAGCGGCAAAATTAAATAGAATGGATCAGGCCTATGAATTCTATTTGCGTACTTCTCGTTTGGATTTGGATGATTATAATCATGAAGTTGAAGAAGGTTTACATATCACTTCTATGGCGGGTACATGGATGAGCATTGTAGAAGGTTTTGGCGGTATGCGTATTAAAGATGACACCTTATCTTTTGAAACAAAAATACCAAAACAATGGCAATCATATTCGTTTAAAGTGAACTTTAGGAACAACATCATTAAAGTAAATGTGAGTCAAGACGAAACCAATTTTGAATTGTTAAGTGGCAACGACCTTGATATTTTAGTGAATAGTAAATCGGTCAAAGTAACCAAGAAATAATTATTAAAAATATCCAAAATGAAGTCTTTTATTTTTATGTTTTCGGTACTGCTTTTGGTATATAGTCCCGTTAAGGCACAAGAGTTAAAATCGCCAAATGGAGAGATGCAAATGCAATTTTCGCTAACTGAAAATGGTGTAGCAACTTATCAACTGGCTTATAAAAACAAGCCGGTTATCAAATCCAGCACATTAGGTTTGGAACTAAAAAATGATAAAAAATCATTGTTAAATGATTTTGAGATAACAAACACCGAAACATCGACTTTTGACGAAACTTGGAAACCGGTTTGGGGCGAGGAAAAGGAAATCCGAAATCATTATAATGAATTGGTGGTTACCTTAACTCAAAAAGAAACAGCACGAATAGTATTCGTTCGTTTTCGGATGTTCGATGAAGGGTTAGCGTTCCGTTACGAATTCCCCATGCAAAAAAACTTGGTCTATTTTGTAATTAAAGAAGAAAAAACACAGTTTGCCATGACGGGCGATCATACTGCATTTTGGATACCCGGTGATTATGATACGCAAGAATATGATTATACCGAATCAAAATTATCGGAAATCAGGGGATTTTATGAAGATGCTGTTACGACAAACCTATCGCAAAAATCGTTTTCGCCAACAGGTGTTCAAACTTCATTGATGATGAAATCTGATGATGGACTCTACATCAATTTGCACGAAGCCGCCCTTATCGATTATTCCGCCATGCACTTGAATTTGGACGATAAAAATATGATTTTCGAGTCCTGGCTTACACCTGATGCCAATGACGATAAAGCCTATATGCAAGCTCCCGCGAAAACGCCGTGGAGAACCATTATGGTAAGTGATGATGCCCGTGATATTTTGGCATCAAAAATGACATACAACCTTAACGAACCCAATAAAATAGAAGATACTTCTTGGATTAAACCCATAAAATATATAGGTGTTTGGTGGGAAATGATTACTGGAAAAAGTTCATGGCATTATACGGATGAACTGCCCGCCGTTCAATTGGGCATTACCGATTATTCAAAGTTAAGACCCAACAATACGCATGCTGCAAATAACAAAAAAGTGAAACGGTATATCGATTTTGCTTCTGAACATGGTTTTGATGCTGTTTTGGTTGAAGGCTGGAACCAAGGTTGGGAAGATTGGTTCGGAAATTCGAAAGATTATGTTTTTGATTTTGTAACCCCTTATCCCGATTTTGATGTTGAAGAAATTCACGCTTACGCAAAATCAAAAGGCGTAGAAATGATGATGCACCACGAAACGTCAAGTTCGGTTCGTAATTACGAACGCCATATTGATACCGCCTATCAGTTTATGAAAGCCAATGGCTACAATTCGGTTAAGAGTGGTTATGTTGGCGATATTCTGCCACGCGGTGAAAATCATTACAGCCAATGGATTGTTAACCACTATCAATATGCTCTGGAAAAAGCCGCTGATTATAAGGTTATGGTTAATGCCCATGAGGCAGTAAGACCAACGGGAATTGCTAGAACCTATCCTAATTTAATTGGAAATGAATCCGCTCGTGGAACGGAATACCAGGCATTTGGAGGCTCAAAGCCCAATCATGTAACTGTATTGCCATTTACACGACTTATAGGTGGCCCGATGGATTATACACCGGGCATTTTTGAAATGGACATTAAAAAGTTCAGTCCTAATAATGAATCACACGTAAATAGCACTATCGCCAATCAGTTGGCATTGTATGTTACCATGTACAGTCCTTTGCAGATGGCGGCGGATTTGCCCGAGCATTACGAGCAATTTATGGACGCTTTTCAGTTCATTAAAGATGTGGCATTGGATTGGGACAATAGTATTTATTTGGAAGCCGAACCCGGTAAATACATTACCGTAGCACGAAAAGAAAAAGGAACTAACAATTGGTTTGTGGGCAATGTAAACGGAAACGAGCCAAGAAAATCGACCATAAAATTCAACTTTCTCAAAAAGGGTAAAAAATATATGGCAACCATTTATGCCGATGCCAAGGATGCCCATTTTAAAACGAATCCGCAGGCTTTTATCGTTAAAACCAAAAGGATTACGAATAGGTCAAAATTATCACAATTGTCGGTGCCAGGCGGTGGTTATGCGATTAGTATTAAGGAAATGAAATAGTTTTTATTTCATAAATTAAAAGATTAAAGTTATGAGTTATCTTGTTAAACAATTTATTTTTATAGGTCAAATATTACTGCTTATGAGTATAACCGTAAATGCCCAAATAGAACGTGTTGAACCACTAAATTGGTGGGTGGGCTTTGAAAACAACAACTTGCAATTGTTGGTAAAAGGCAAAAATATAAGTTCTGCAGTGCCAAGTGTTTCTTATGATGGTGTTAACTTAATAAGCATTGAAAAAGGAACTAGCCCAAACTATTTATTTTTAAATCTAAAAATAGATAAAGAGACCAAGCCAGGCAAATTTGATATTGTTTTTAAACGAAAGAAAGGTAAAAAAATAACCTATGCTTACGAGTTAAAATCGCGTAAAAAGGATGCTAAAGAATTTGCTGGCTTTGACAGTTCAGATGTTATTTATTTAATTACCCCTGATAGATTTGCCAATGGAAATTCCATAAATGATAAGGTTTCTGGACTTAGGGATCAAACTTTAAATAGAGAGCAAGATTATTTTAGACATGGAGGTGATATTAAGGGTATCATAAATCATTTGGATTATATAAATGACATGGGTTTTACCGCTATTTGGTCAACACCTTTGTTAACCAATGACATGTCTGAATCTTCATATCATGGTTATGCTATTACAGATTATTACCAAGTAGACCCACGTTTTGGAACAATTGAAACTTATGTTGAATTGGCTGATAAAATGAGAGGAAAGGGGATGAAATTAATAATGGATCAAGTGGCCAACCATTGTGGAATTGAACATTGGTGGATGAAAGACCTACCTTTTGATGACTGGATAAACGATCAAAAAAATTATGAAGAAAACAAAGCCAATTGGGACTGGAAAAATACCAATCATTCAAATCATAGAAGAACTACAAACCAAGATATTTATGCGTCCGAATATGACAGAAAGGGAAATAATGAAGGTTGGTTTGTGGCTACAATGCCAGATTTAAATCAACGTAATCCTTTTATGGCAACTTACACCATTCAAAACAGTATTTGGTGGATAGAAACGCTTGGTTTAGGAGGAATTCGACAAGATACCTATCCATATCCCGACAAAGATTTTATGGCAGATTGGGCAGGAGCAATAATGAAAGAATACCCTAATTTTAGTATTGTAGGTGAGGAGTGGAGTTTAAATCCTTTGTTAGTTGGTTATTGGCAAACGGGTTCGAACAATAAAGATGGATACGAGTCAAATCTCACTTCTACAATGGATTTCCCCATGCAGCATAATATAGTTGAAGCCATAAAGGAAGAAGAATCTTGGGACAAAGGTTTGGTAAAAATCTATGAAGGCTTGGCCAATGATTTTCATTATACAAAACCTAAGGATATTATGATTTTTCCTGATAATCATGACATGAGTAGAATTTACACTCAGTTAGATGAAGATCTTACCAAAACCAAAATGGCATTGGCAACAATATTGCTTTTGCCAAGAATTCCACAAATTTATTACGGAACTGAAGTGTTACTTAGTGATGTTGAAAAGCCGGGTGACCACGGATTGATTAGAACTGATTTTCCTGGTGGGTGGCAAGGCGATACTGTAAATGGTTTTACCGGCGTAGGGTTGAGCGATGATCAAAAAGAAATGCAAAGTTTCCTGAAAAAAGTGTTGAACTATCGTAAGGAAAGCAATGCCATTCACAAGGGCAAAACCATACATTTTGCACCTGAAAATGGAATTTATGTGCTTTTTAGAGTTGAAGGTAATGAAACTGTTGTGATGATTTTAAATAAAAACGACGAGCAAGTGGAATTAGACTTAAACCGTTTTAAAGAAATGGGCTTGGATCAAAAACCGATGAAAAATTTGATTTCAGAAGAGCAAATAACGTGGAACAGTCCTTTTGTAATTGTAGAAAAAGGTGTGATTTTGTTGACCACTAAAATGTAAACGGGGACAGATTCCCTCTTGATAGAGGTTAGGGGTGTGTTTATCATTCAATATTTTAAAACAGAAATTGATAAAACGAAATAGTAAAGTGAAAAAAATAAAACCGATATCAACTTTTATTATTTTATTGGTTTCTCAATTTAGTTTCGCTCAAGTAACTTTTGTTGTGGAGCAATTTCCTAAAAACACTGATGCTATTTTTATTTCTGGGGACTTTGAAAACTGGTCGGGCGGTCAAGAGGTTTACAAATTGCAACAGCAAAAAAATCGTTATTTTATTACCTTGCCGCAACAAGAAGAAACGATTAATTTCAAATTCACAAAAGGGTCTTGGGACTCCGTTGAAACCGACACGGATTTTAATCAAATTGAAAATCGCCAATACACGTTTACTATGCCAAATGATACCGTAAAAATTGAAATAAATAATTGGAATAAGGGAAAAATCCCCAATTCTACGGCTTCCGAAAATGTAAAGCTGTTCTACAAAGCAATGCACATTCCACAACTCAAAAGAAAACGGAGAATCTGGGTGTATCTGCCACCAGATTATGAATCTTCAAAAGAGAAATACCCTGTAATTTATATGCAAGACGGGCAAAATCTATTTGATAATGCCACCGCTTTTGCTGGGGAATGGGCTGTTGATGAAACTATGAATCGGTTGGCCGAAGAACAACATTTAAAAATAATCGTGGTGGGCATTGATAACGGTTCTAAACATAGAATGGACGAATATTCGCCTTGGAAAAACAAAATTTACGGTGGCGGAAAAGGAGATGCCTATATCCAATTTATAATTGAAACCTTAAAACCAAAAATAGACAGTTCTTTTAGAACGAAACCACAGGCTAAGCATACCGCCATTATCGGCAGTTCCATGGGTGGGTTGATTTCTTATTACGGAGCTATGAAATATCCAAAAACATTCGGTAAAGTGGGTGTGTTTTCGCCTTCTTTTTGGTTTTCTGATAAAGTGATTGATTTTACTAAAAAGCATAGTAAAAAAGCAAATATCAAAGCCTATTTTTTAATCGGTAGTGAAGAAGGTGATAGTGCTATTGAAGCAATGGAGAAAGTTGCAAAAACGCTGAAAAAAAGTGGTTTTAAAAAGAAAAATATTATAAAAAAAATTGTAGATGGTGGAAAGCATAACGAAACTATGTGGAGGGACGAATTTGGTGAAGCAATTCGATGGTTGTTTAAATAAAAATTGATGGATGCAATGAAAAAACACATCTCACTCTTTATTTTAGTTACCCTTTTAATGGCGTGCGGTAAAGAGAAAAAAACGGAAGAAAAACAAACTATGAAAACAGAAAGGACGGAAGGTAAAAAAGTGGTTTATCAAGTGTTTACACGATTGTTCGGTAACACGAACACAACCAATAAACCTTGGGGGACTATTGAGGAAAATGGTGTTGGGAAATTTAATGATTTTGCAGATAAAGCTCTTAAAGAAATTAAAGACTTAGGTGTAACTCATATTTGGTATACGGGTGTTCCGCATCACGATGTCATTAGAGATTATAGTGAATTTGACATTTCCAATGATGATCCGGATGTAGTCAAAGGGCGTGCTGGGTCGCCTTATGCGGTTAAAGATTATTATAATGTGAATCCTGATTTGGCGGAGAATCCTGCCAAAAGATTAGATGAATTCAAAGCTTTGATAGAACGTACACATAAAGCAGGATTAAAAGTGGTCATAGATATTGTTCCAAATCATGTGGCTAGAAATTACCAAAGTTTAACAAACCCAAAAGGAGTTGAGAATTTTGGTGCAAAAGATAATAAAACCGTTGAATATACGGTTAACAACAATTTTTACTATGTTCCCGGCGAGGCCTTCAAAGTACCTGAATGGAGAAATGGGTATTTGCCTTTGGGCGGTGAGAAAAACCAGAAAATTGACGGAAAATTCGAAGAATATCCTGCAAAATGGACGGGCAATGGTGCTAGGGCATCCCAACCAGATATGAACGATTGGTACGAAACTGTTAAGATTAATTATGGTGTAAGCCCAGATGGGAGAAAAGATTTTAACGAACTTCCTGAGGGTTTTGAAAACAAAAATTATAAAAAGCATTTCAATTTTTGGAACGGTAAAACCGTGCCCGATTCATGGGTGAAATTTAAAGATATCACTCTCTATTGGATTGCTATGGGCGTTGATGGATTCCGTTACGATATGGCAGAAATGGTTCCAGTTGAGTTTTGGAGTTATATGAATTCCGCTATTAAGATGAAAAACGAAAATGCTTTTTTGATGGCTGAGGTTTATAATCCGGATTTGTACCGAGATTATATCCGCAAAGGAAAAATGGACTATCTATACGATAAGGTGCAACTCTACGATACCATAAAGAACATTATGCAAGGGCATGGTTCTACAGACCATATTGCTGAAATCCAAATATGGAAGCAGGATATTGAGCACCAAATGCTTCATTTTTTAGAAAATCATGATGAGCAAAGAATAGCTAGTCCCGAATTTGCCGGAAATGCCAATAAAGGAAAACCTGCCATAGTGGTTTCCGCAACGTTGAGCTCTTCGCCTACGTTGGTTTATTTTGCTCAAGAACTGGGCGAGCCAGGTGCAGAACATGCAGGATTTGGAAGTCCGTCGCGTACCTCCATTTTCGATTATGTTGGTGTTCCACATTTGCAACGTTGGGTAAACGATAAAAAATTCGATGGTGGACAGTCCACTCCAGAGGAAAAGGAATTACGCGATTTTTATAAACGATTGTTGAATTTCACCATCAGCAGTTCCGCATTGATGGGCGAATATCAAGATGTCCATCATCACAATAGGCAGCATACGGAATGGTACAATGACAAAGTGTATTCTTTTGTTCGTTGGAGTGCTAATGAAAAATTGATTATTGTCTCCAATTTTAACGACAGCAATCATTACGGATTTGATTTGCAAATCCCAAAAGATATTATTGAAAAATGGAAATTAAAAGATGGCACTTACAATATGGAAGACCAACTTTATCATAAACACAAACCTGTTTTAGAAGTAAAAAACGGTGTTGGTTTTATAAGGGTTGAGCTGGATCCGTTGGAATCGGTTATCCTAAAGGTTGAAAAATAGAAGTAAAATTCCCCTCCTTTTTTAAGGAGGGGTGCCCAAATGTAAGTTAAAATTTTAGACAGAATTTTAAGGGCGGGGTGGTTTTTATACTTGCAAAATAGTACTCATAAGTTTTCTTGTTATAATGAATCAATTTTTTATGCCTAAATATTAAATTTAAAAACACACTCAAATGAAAAAACACCTAATCCCAATCCTAATATTTATTTTACTTCTAAGTTGTGCGGACAAAAAAGAACAAAAAGTTGCAGAAAACACCAAACCAGAAACCCCATTTGTCTGGGAAGCCGCCAATCTTTACTTTCTGCTCACAGACCGCTTTAATAATGGCGACACTTCCAACGACATCAACTTTGATCGCACCAAAGAAACCGCCAAATTAAGAGGTTTTAAAGGAGGTGATATCAAAGGCATAACCCAAAAAATAAAAGAGGGTTATTTTACAGATTTAGGTATCAACGCTATTTGGATGACGCCCATTGTAGAACAAATTCACGGAGGTACAGACGAGGGTACAGGTTTAACCTATGGTTTTCATGGCTATTGGACCAAAGATTGGACGGCTATAGATCCTAATTTTGGAACTAAAGAAGATGTAAAAGAACTGGTGGAAACCGCTCATAAAAACGGAATACGGATTTTGTTGGATGCGGTGATAAACCATACGGGACCGGTAACCCAAAAAGATCCGGTATGGCCAACGGAATGGGTGAGAACGGAACCTGCTTGTACCTATCAGGATTATAAAAGTACCATTGCGTGTACTTTGGTAGAAAATTTACCAGATATCAGAACCGAAAGCAATGAAGAAGTTGATTTACCGCCACAACTTGTCGAAAAATGGAAAAATGAAGGGCGTTATGAGCAGGAAGTCGCCGAGCTGGATGCGTTTTTTAAACGCACGGGATACCCAAGAGCACCGCGATTTTATATCATTAAATGGCTAACCGATTATATTACCGAATATGGAATAGACGGTT
The DNA here is from genome assembly GCF_040538665.1 of Aureibaculum sp. 2308TA14-22. NCBI lineage: Bacteria > Pseudomonadati > Bacteroidota > Flavobacteriia > Flavobacteriales > Flavobacteriaceae > Aureibaculum > Aureibaculum conchae. Next base: position 2,563,828 of record NZ_JBEWXT010000001.1, on the reverse strand, counting down.
ACCGTGTAGATACGGTCAAGCATACCGAAGAAAGCGTATGGCAAGAATTTAGAGATGAATGTGATTTCGCTTTTGCTCAATGGAAGAAAAACAATCCCGAAAAGGTGTTGGACGACAATAATTTTTATTTGGTCGGCGAAGTTTACAATTACGGTATCAGCCATGGAAAAGCATTTGACTTTGGCGATAAAAAAGTCAATTATTTTGACAATAGCTTCAATGCACTGATAAATTTTGAACTAAAATATGACGCCAAAAAAAGTTACGATAGCATTTTTGTAAAGTACGATTCGCTATTAACTACAAACCTAAAAGGGTATAGTGTACTCAATTATTTAACCTCGCATGACGATGGGCAGCCTTTTGACGCCAACAGAAGTAAACCCTATCAAACTGCAACGACATTATTATTAACGCCTGGTGCTTCACAAACCTATTATGGCGACGAATCCGCACGAGATTTAACCATCGAAGGCACGCAGGGCGATGCTACTTTGCGTTCTTTTATGAATTGGGATTCCATTCAAAACAATCCCAATACCAAAGTAATCTTGACCCATTGGCAAAAGCTGGGTAAATTTAGAAATCGACACCCAGCTGTTGGAGCTGGAAGACATGTTAAGATCTCTGATAAACCCTATGTTTTTTCACGAACTTTTTCAAAAGGAAACTATGTTGAAAAAGTTGTGGTTGGATTAGAATTAGAAAAAGGGGAGAAAAAAATTGATGTATCTTCTATTTTTGAAGATGGTATGGAGTTGCGTGAGGCATACTCTGGTCAAAAACTTAACGTAAATAAGGGGAAAGTAATTATTGATTCTGATTTTACACTTGTCCTTTTGGAACCATATAAAAATTGAAAAAAACAAAAAAGCTTTCAATTTCTTGAAAGCTTTTTTCTAGTAGCGGGAACAGGACTCGAACCTGTGACCTTTGGGTTATGAGCCCAACGAGCTACCTACTGCTCTATCCCGCGATATGGACGGCAAAGATACATATTTTTTAATTTATTAAAAAACTATTTGAAAGAAAAAAAGAGCCAAACAAAAAATGCTTGACTCTCAATTACTTGAATTAATTGTTTTATTGTTATCCGTTCATGGAAATTAAAAATTCCTGATTGTCTTTAGAAAATTTAATCTTTTCACTTATAAATTCCATAGCCTCAATTGGATTCATATCTGCTAAATATTTACGCATAACCCACATACGCTGTACAGTTTTTTCATCTAACAACAAATCATCTCTACGTGTACTAGATTTTACCAGATCAACCGCTGGATAAATTCTTCGGTTGGCAATATTTCTATCTAATTGTAACTCCATATTACCAGTGCCTTTAAATTCTTCAAAGATTACTTCATCCATTTTTGAACCTGTGTCCGTTAAGGCAGTAGCAATTATAGTTAAAGAACCACCATTTTCAATTTTTCTAGCGGCACCAAAAAAGCGTTTCGGTTTGTGGAGTGCATTAGCATCAATACCACCGGATAATATTTTTCCAGAGGCAGGAGCTACAGTATTATATGCTCTTGCTAAACGTGTAATAGAATCTAATAGCACAACTACATCATGTCCACATTCTACCAATCTTTTGGCTTTATCTAATACAATATTAGCAACTCTTACGTGTTTTTCAGCGGGTTCGTCAAAAGTAGAAGCAACTACTTCTCCTTTAACATTACGTTGCATATCTGTTACCTCTTCGGGTCTTTCATCAATCAATAAAACAATTTGATAAACTTCGGGATGATTGGCGGCAATTGCATTTGCAATATCCTTCAATAACATTGTTTTACCTGTTTTAGGTTGAGATACAATCATACCTCTTTGTCCTTTTCCTATTGGTGAAAATAAGTCTATTATTCTTGTTGATGTTGAGCTTCCTTTTTCTGCAAGATTGAATTTCTCATTTGGAAACAATGGTGTTAAGTGTTCAAACGCTACTCGATCTCTAACAATGCTTGGATTTAAACCATTAATTAATGAAACTCTAATTAATGGGAAGTATTTTTCTCCTTCCTTTGGCGGACGTACAATACCTCTTACCGTATCCCCTGTTTTTAAACCAAATAATTTTATTTGGGATTGCGATACATATATATCATCAGGTGATGATAGGTAATTATAATCTGATGATCTTAAAAAACCATAACCATCTTGCATAATTTCTAGAACACCTTCACTTTCGATTATTCCATCAAATTCAAAATCTGGATCTCTGTACTTACCCTGTCTTCTATTTCCACCAGGCTGTTTATGCTGTTTGTTTGAATTTCTTTGATGAGACCCGTTTTGATTATGTTCTTTACGAGGGTTTCTTTGGTTTTTTGAATTATTTTCCTTGGCTTTGTTTTCTACATCATTATCTTTCTTTTCCTCTTTCTTGTGAGCAAGTTTTGGTTCAGGTTCAGATTTGTTGGGTTTTTCTGTTTTTTGAGAAGTTGCTTCTTTAATTACAGTTTCTTTCTCTTCATTTTGACGAGGAGCTACTTGGACAGGCTTACCAATTCGTTTACGAGGTTTTCTTGCAGGTTTGTGTTCTTGTTTGGCCTCGGAAGCTACAGGTTTAGTTGCCTGTACGTCTAAAATCTGATAAACTAAATCTAATTTTTTTAGTTGCTTGTATTTTGGGACACCAATCTTTTCAGCAATTTCCTGTAATTCAGGCAATTTTTTTTCTTTTAATGATTCTATTTCAAACATTGAAAATAATGTGATTTAATTAATATAAGGAGAGTATCCTATAACTGAGAGTTGTTAAATAAATTGTATGATATAATTTAATTAGTGAATATTGTAAAAAGAAGAAAATTTACAATACGCGGTATTTGTGATGCAATTATACAAATTAAATTTTATATATAGGTTTATTTCTTAAAAACTTTAACTTATTTTTGCAAAGTTATCTTAAACAAAAAACATGATTCAACGTATTCAAACATTGTATTTACTTTTAGCTGCTGTTTGCTCTATTGGGTTAATACATGTGTTTGATTTATGGATAAATAAAGCAGGTAGTTCTTATTATGCTTTAGATTTGATAGCTAATAATGAATTCACTTTAAAAATTATACCCATTCTATTTATAGCGTCTGGTATAATGAGTATTGTAAGTGTTTTTATGTTTAAAAAAAGAAAAAATCAGTTTGTTATAAATCGTTTAAACATTCTAGTAAACTTTATTTTATTAGGCGTATTGATTTATCATCTACTAACTTTATCTGGAGAAAGTCAAGTTTCTGAGAAGGGTATTGGGGCATTTTTACCGATTGTAGTTGTTGTTTTGCTAGCCATTGCGAACAGAGCTATTAAAAAGGATGAAGACCTTGTAAAATCTGTAGATAGATTGCGATAAACCTAACATCTTAGTTATATTGTGCGAAAAGCTTATCGGAAACGGTAAGCTTTTTTTTGTATAAAAAAACAGCCACACTTAAAGTATGGCTGTATTAATTGGAGTATTTCGTCGTCGCTAAACACTTATATATAATAAATACTCCTTGTAATAAGGGGAGAAAAGAAAGGGGAGAAAGGAGAGAGGTTAAACCACTCACCATTTTATAATAGGAGTTTTCTTTTCTCTGATGCTAATATACTAATTATTTGATTTTTGGGCTTTATTCAATAACTTTTTTTAAAATGAATTTAATTCATTGAAAATCAATTTTTTAAAATAAAAATTAAAAAATTATTAACAATAATTAGCTTATTTATTAACATTTTTTTGCTATATTACACTAGTAAAACGACATATTTTACACTTTAAATGAAAAAACTAGTGGTTTCTGGGTAGTTTTAAAAATACCCATTAACACTATTAGGTGTAAATATTTTGTTTAGCTGGGGCCAATTTGTTTGGCATTAAAAATTTAAATAATAACTCTAAAATCCCCTAACATGAGAAAATTAGTACTCGCACTGAGTGCTGTTTTGGTATTAGCGTCTTTTACCGACAGCACAAAAAAAACAATTATTTTAAAAGACATTGATGGTACGTTATTGCAATCTTACCCTGTAATTGAAGCAATAGACGGTAAGTATAAAGTTACCTTTGCGGTTAGTGCCAATACTGTTGTTAGCTCTACCATTAATCAAAATGAAACACACATCAATTTGATTGAAAATGGTTTTTCCAACAAGATGGTTACACATACCATTACTTTTAACACATCAAGTGTTGACTTTAATAGTTTTTTTGAAAGTAATTTTGATATAGCTTCAAATGAAGATGAGGCTCCTTCTAAAAAAACTAGGAAGAAAAAACCAAAATATTTAATGGAGTAATTTATTAATTTTTAGTAATTTAAATCCGAAGCTTCTGCTTCGGATTTTTTTTTAGCATTATATAATATAAAGCACACAATATAAAGTGAGTTATTCAGTTTAATACTATAATGGTAAACCTCCTATTTTAAGTATGGTTAACGAAGATTTAAAAGAGTTTTTAAACGACAAGATTACCGTTCATATAGCCGACGATCATCAAATATTGATTGATGGCGTTATGGCTGTGCTTGGTTTGGAACGGGATATCGATGTTGTTGGCTACTCTTTAAATGGCGAACAGGTCACTGAATGGTTTGAAGAAAACTCTGCAGATATATTGGTGCTAGATATTAATATGCCTATTTTGGATGGGTTGGAAGTGCTTAAGAAATTTCAAAGTATGGAAGATGTTCCTAAAATAATTATACTATCGAGTTATGATGATATAAAACTAATAAAAGAAGTTTTAGGAATGGGAGCTATGGGGTTTGTTCCAAAAAAATCTGCTGGTGAACATATTGTCAGAGCCATTAGAGAGGTGCACAAAGGCGAACAATATTTTAGTGATGAGGTTAAAGAAAAAATGATGAAAACACTAATGGGCAAACCTATGCACAATACAGATAATCCAGAAGGTGTATTAATTAATTCGTTAACAAGAAGAGAATATCAAATTTTAAAACTTATTGCCCAACAATATACTACCAGAGAGATTGGGGATACTTTAGGTATCAGTGAAAGTACTGTGGAAACACATCGTAAAAACTTAATAAAAAAAGTTAATGTAAAAAATACAGTAGGCTTGGCCATTTTCGCTATGAAAAACGAAATAGTATAACTTTACGGCTACTTAAAGCTGCCTAAGCTTAATAATGATGCTACACTTTCAATCCAAAATAGTGCTTTTCGTTTTTTGTATGTTAAGTAGTTTTTGGTTGTATTCCCAAACAGATTCCCTTGAAAAAATAATTGAAACCAGTATAGAAAATAAAGAGTACGAGCTGGTATTAAGCAATATTGAAAAATTAGAAACCGATTCTAATTATCTTAAATTTGACAAAAATAGGCTTAGCTTAAATTTATTAAAGGCTAAGTTTCTTTATGAGACTAATCAGCATGAAGAGGCTATAAATTTACTCCTAAAAGGATATTCGGAACTGGTAAATAATCCTTCGCTAAAACCACTGTTTATAAGATACGGAAAGTATTTGGGACAGATATTTAACGAAGCTAAAAATTATGATAAATCAATAAATTACTATAAAGAGGTTCTGGTAAACTCCTTAGAATTAAAAGATACTCTAGACATATTGGATGCTTATTTGTCTTTAGGAAAAAACTACTACAAAAAAGAAGTAAACGATAGTGCCATTTATAATTTCACTAAAATGTTGGACTATCCAGTAACATCTAAAACTGAAAATTTTATTTCGTTTAGTTATAATAACCTTGGTATCATGGCAAGCACATCTGATTTGCAATTGGCCGAAAATTATTATAAAAAATCATTTGAAATTAAAGAAAAGCACAAAGATACCGTGGGCTTGGCTACAGCGGTTATGAATCTGGGCGGAATCTATTACGAAAAACAAGAGTTTGAAAAAGCCAAAGAAAATTATTATAGGGCATATGAAGCGGTAAATGAACTGAAGTCGAAACGTGCAATAAGAGTCCGTGAGTATGCACTTTATAATTTAGCTTATACCAATGAACAGTTGGGAGATTTCAAAAAAGCATACAGTTATCTTGAAGAGGCCACTGATTTAACTAGCAGTATAAATGAGGCAAATGTGGCAGAGAACATTTCTGAAATTGAAGCTAAATATAATGCGGCTATACAAGCTCAAAAAATAGAAGAAGAAAAATCTCTGCGTTTAAGGGCACAATTTCTATTTTATGGTTCTGCATTAGCTCTGCTGGCTTTTATAATTTTGGGCTATATTTTTTATAGAAATTACAGATTAAAGCAGAAAAGTAAAATTGAACAATTAGAAAACGAAACACAGACCAGAATAATAAATGCAACAATAGACGCAAAAGAAAAAGAAAGAAAAACGATTGCCGAAATTCTGCACAATAGTGTTAGTGCTTTATTATCATCGGCCAATTTGCATTTACAAGCTACAAAGTCGCAGTTAAAAGCTGATGCCCCTCAAGAAATAGCTAAAGCACAAGGTATTGTAAATGAGGCATCGGTTAAAATTAGGGATTTATCGCACGAGTTGATTTCCTCTGTATTGTTAAAATTCGGTTTAGCTTTTGCCGTGCACGATATTTGCCAAAAATATTCCAATTCTGAAATTACTTTACGAAGTGATGATAAAAGTGTAAAAAGATACGATCAAGATTTTGAGATTAAAATTTATAATATTATTGAAGAATTAATCAATAATATTTTAAAACATAGCAAGGCTTCAAATGCTACAATTATGTTAGTGCATAGAGAAGACAATATGCTCAGTATTAGGTTAAGTGATGATGGTGTAGGGTTTGATGTGAAGACTATAAAAAACAAAAACGGATTAGGTTTAAGTCATATAAATGCCAGAGTTAAAGTGATGAACGGTATTTTTAACATAGTTTCTTCAGGAGGCAAAGGCACTAGTATTTTTATCTTGGTACCTATTCAGCCTAAAGTAAGTGGTAACGAACAAAATTAATTTCATCATCTTTTGCCCAACTCTATAACTTCCAGATTTTCAATTTTTGATCCGTCTATTTCAAAACGTAACATAGTTCTGATTTTATGAAACCCTTGCTTGCCAGCTGCTCCAGGGTTAAAATGTAAAAGGTTCAGCTTTTTATCGTTCATTACCTTTAAAATATGAGAATGTCCAGATATAAAAATCCTTGGCGGATTATCTTTGATTTCTTCTTTAATTCTGGCGTTGTATCGATTAGGGTAACCACCTATGTGTGTAATCCAAACATCAACATTTTCAATGGTAAACCGATTATTCAAAGGGAACTCTTTCCTGATTTCTGCATTATCTATATTGCCATAAACGGCTCTAAGCGGTTTTATGTTTTTTAGGGTATCACTCACTTTTACATCACCAATATCTCCTGCATGCCAAATTTCATCTGCTTGTTTTACAAACTTTAAAATTTGATTATCTATATAACTATGCGTATCAGAAAGTAAAAGTATTTTTTTCATTTTAGATGATTCTGAATGAGGTAAGTTTGGAATACCTATCTTTGCTTTTTTAGCAAAAATAAGATTTCTTGAGATATTTTATCGAACTTTCATATAATGGTAAAAACTATCATGGTTGGCAAGCACAGCCAAATGCTATCACGGTTCAAGAAACGGTAACTAAAGCCCTTTCAACCATATTAAGAGTTAAAGTTGATACCATCGGAGCAGGTAGAACTGATGCTGGCGTACATGCGTTGCAGCTATTTGCACATTTTGATGTTGCTAATGCTTTTGATGAAAATCAGATAACAAAAAAAGCAAATGCTTTTTTACCTGAGGATATAGTGGTGAAAAATGTTTTTTTAGTTGATGATAATACTCATGCCAGATTTGATGCTGTAAGTAGAAGCTATGAATATAGAATTTGGTTGGGTAGAAATCCATTTTTAACAGATTTCACTTGGCAACTGTATCAAAAAAAATTGGATATAAATAAAATGAACCAAGCCGCTGCTATATTATTAGAATACACTAATTTTAAATGTTTTTCCAAATCTAAAACAGACGTTAGGACCTATAATTGTAAAATTACCAAGGCTGAATGGGTCAAGAAAGATAATGAACTGACTTTTTATATTAAAGCAGATCGTTTTTTAAGGAATATGGTAAGAGCAATTGTAGGCACTTTAGTTGAAGTAGGTACTAATAAAAAATCAATAGAAGATTTTGTTGAAATACTTAAAAGCGAAGATAGATGTGAAGCTGGATTTTCAGCTCCGTCTCAAGGCTTGTTTTTATCAACGGTTAACTATCCAAAATCTATAATAAATAAAAAATGAGCAAAAAAGTAACAGGTAATGCTTTTGATTTTAAAATCTTTTGGCGATTAATGACATACGCCAAAGATTATAAATGGCAATTTACTTTTGCTACGTTTTCCGTTTTAATAATGGCCGGATTGGCTGCCGTTAGACCGGTTTTATTAAAAATTATAGTTGATGAATATATTCTAAACAAAGATGTAAAACAGTTATTGGTTTTCTGTTTGATAATGTTGGGTGTATTGATTTTTGAGGTTATTTTCTATTTTTCGTTTATCTACTCCACAAACTGGTTAGGACAACATATTATAAAAGATATTAGAACAAAACTCTTTGACAAAGTGTTGAAGTTTAAAATGCAATACTTTAATAATACCCCTGTAGGTAAGCTAGTTACAAGAGTAGTTTCAGACATTGAGGTTGTAGCTAGTATTTTTGGGCAAGGCTTGTTTCCTATTATAAGTGATTTATTGCAAATGTTGGTTATAATTACCATTATGATGGTGATGAACTGGCAATTGGGATTAATTGTAGTCGCGGTTCTACCAATTATGGTTTACGCCACTAAACTGTTCCAAATAAAAATAAAGGGTACTTTTCAGGATGTGCGAGATCAGGTATCTAACTTAAATAGTTTTGTACAAGAACGGATTTCTGGAATGAAGATTGTACAACTTTTTACTCGTGAAAAAATTGAATATAAAAAGTTTTTAAACATAAACGATAAACACAAAAAAGCCCACATAAGAACCATTTGGTATTACTCGATATTTTTTCCAGTTGTTGAGATTTTATCCTCAATTACGGTAGCTACCATTGTTTGGTACGGTGGATTTGCTGCTGCTGTTGAAGGGGCAACTTCATTTGGAGTTATTACCAGTTTTATTTATATGACCAATAAACTTTTTAGGCCTTTACGCCAAATTGCCGATAAGTTCAATACCTTACAAATGGGGAATGTAGCTGCCGAAAGGGTATTTGATGTTTTGGATGAAAATGCAACAGAGATTGATACCGGAAAATTAGAAGTAGAGAACCTAAAAGGAAACATTAAATTTGATAATGTTCATTTTAGATATTTAGAAGATGAGCCAGTGTTGCGAGGAATTTCTTTTGATGTTAACCAAGGAGAAACCATCGCTGTTGTAGGTGCAACAGGAGCAGGAAAATCTACTATCATTAATTTATTGAGCAGATTTTACAGAATTAATTCAGGTACTATTACTATAGATGGAATTGATTTGAATACATTCAAGTTAGAATCGCTGCGAAATCAAATTAGTGTTGTGTTGCAAGATGTTTTTCTGTTTTCGGATTCTATTCTAAACAACATTACCTTAAATAATATGGATATTAACTTGGAAGAAGTTACAGAAGCGGCAAAAGTTATAGGTATTCACGATTTTATTATGACCTTACCTAATAACTATCACTATAATGTAAAGGAAAGAGGCGGAATGTTATCTGTGGGTCAACGACAACTCATAGCATTTTTAAGAGCTTATGTAAGTAAGCCAGCAATTTTGGTTTTGGACGAGGCTACCTCTTCAATTGATGCACAGTCCGAAAGACTGATACAAAAAGCAACAAATACCATAACCCTAAATAGAACTTCGATAATAATAGCACACCGATTGGCGACAATTAAAAAAGCCGACAAAATTATTGTAATGGAAAAAGGCAAAATTGTAGAACAAGGTACGCACAAAGAACTGCTAAAGCAAAAAGGATATTACAGTAAATTGTATGAAATTCAATTTGAAACGGCCCAGGCGAGTTAGTTGTATTTTTCGATCTCTGTTTTGCTCTTATTCAAGATCCTCTTTTATCAATTCTTTTAGACCACTAATATCATTAAACAAGATAAATTCTCCATCTTTTATATAAGAGATTTGCCCAGTTTCTTCTGAAACCGCTAAAGCTAATGCATCAGAACGCATGGTAATACCCAATGCGGCTCTGTGTCGTAAACCAAAACGGGCTGGGATGGAAATATCTTTTTCTATAGGTAAAATTACCCGTGTTGCAGTAATAAAGTTATCCTCAATAATTAACGCACCATCATGTAACGGGCTATTTTTATAAAAAATACTAGACAAAAGTGGTTTGTTAACTTCGGCATACATTTTATCGCCAGTTTGTTTTACCAAATCCAAGTTATTATTACGTTGAATTATAATTAATGCACCGGTTTTGGTTTTTCCCATTTCATCACAAGCATTAACAATGCTGTCAACATCAGTTGTAATAAAATCATCAGTACCACGCATATTTGAGAGTAGCTTAAACCGTTTTAGAAACCCTTTTTTTCTAGTAAAATTGGTAGAGCCTACCATTAATAAGAATTTTCTGATTTCCTGTTGAAAAACAATAATCAACGCAATAAATCCGCCCCCTAGGAATTTACCCAATATATCGCTTAACAGTTCCATCTGAAGAGCAACGGTCAGTTTCCATATCAAATACACAATGGCAATACCTAAAAATATATTGATGGCCACAGTGCCTCTAATTAGTTTGTAAACATAATAGAGTAGAATTGCCACCAAAACAACATCTAAAATATCTAAAAAACTAAAGTCTAAAAAGTTGAATGCATCCAAAAAAATAAGGTTTTGGTAAATGTAGTAAAAAGATTAAAAACATTTAACCATTCAATCTATTTTTCTGGTGTTTCCTCGATTAGCAGTTGTGGGTATTTCGATTTTATAGATTTAACTTTTGAAGCCAAAGCGGTATTACTTTTGTCATTTTTAAGATCATTTTCTAATTGGCTAAAAGTAGTGCTATAAAGAGATTGTGACACCTTATTTCGCAACTCCGAATAAGCACTTAAGATTTCATTTTGGACAGTGACGTAAGTTGAATATGAAGTATTTCTTTTTGTCTGTAAGTTAATTAATGCTTTTTCGGGATGATCAGATGAGGTTGGGTCTTTTTTGCCGTTGCACCACGTACATTTTTCACCTTTTTTGTTTGTTCCCGCTCCATTGTCAATAAAATCGATTACTATTTGTTTAAGGTTTTCTATACCTATTATTTGGTTGCCTTCAATTAGAATTTCATCATTGGTGTTTATGCTAATATCCAATACATTTTTTTCTTTTATGTCTATTCGCGGAGGGTTTATTTGTTTTTCAGGAAGCCGTTTGTAAATGCCCGTTTCGGTATCCATAGTATTGGTAACCAAAAAGAAGATTAATAATAAAAAAGCAATGTCCGCCATAGAACCGGCATTAATTTCGGTGTTGTTTCGTTCACTCATAATTGTAGTTTTAGAGGTTAAAAAAATAAGTTAGATTGCAAAATAGCACAACTGTTCTATGCTATTCAGAAAAGGAAAGGTTAACGAAATAGTAACAAAAATAATGCCGAAATAGGAAATGCTACTTTTTTAAAGCTTCAACAATTTTAATGGTTTCCATAGCCTCTTTGACATCGTGTACACGTAAAATGGATGTGCCGTTTAGCAAGGCAATGGTATTTGCAGCTGTTGTAGCATTTAAGGCTTCTTTAGGAATTGTATCTAATAATTTATACAACATGGATTTTCTTGAAATACCAGTTAATATTGGTACTGCTAAATTTTTAAATAAATCTAAGTTGTTTAATAATTCATAATTATGTTCTAAGGTTTTTCCAAAACCAAAACCAACATCAATAATAATATCATTAAGCCCAAGTTTTCGTAACGTGTTTAATTTTTGAGAGAAAAAAAACATAATATCTTTAGTAATATCATCATAAGTGGGATTGACTTGCATGGTTTTAGGAGTGCCTTGCATGTGCATAATTATATAGGGTACTTGTAATTTTGCAACGGTTGCAAACATAGTTGCATCAAGGTTGCCAGCAGAAATATCATTGACCATACAGGCATCTGCCTGTATTGCTTTTTTAGCAACGGCACTTCTAAACGTATCAATGGAAATTAAAATATCAGGAAAATTTCTGACTAGTAATTCAATAACGGGAATTACTCTTTTTAATTCTTCATATTCTGTAATTTCATCAGCATTAGGTTTTGAAGAATAGCCACCAACATCAATAAATGTAGCACCTTCGTTTAGCATTTTTTCAACCTTGCTAAGAATATCCCTATCGTTTTTTAACGTACCTCCGTCATAAAAAGAATCTGGAGTCAGGTTTAAAATTCCCATTACTTTTGGAGTAGATAAATCAATGAGATTTCCTTTACAGTTAATGTTCATTTATTTTAGAATATTAGCTCTTACAACTTTATTAATCACCTTAGTCATTTTTGGCGGGTTGTAATTATCCATTAGGTTAATTAGTTCTTCAATGCTATCACTTACCATAACCATGTCTTTATTTTGCTTTTTTAAAAAGCCCTCATTTACCATTACGTTTAATTGTTGTAAGGTATTGTCAAAATAACCATTAGTATTTAAAACTCCGATGGGTTTATTTTCAATGCCTAATTGGCCTAGCGTCAGTACTTCAAAAATCTCATCTAAAGTGCCAAACCCTCCTGCCATAGCAATATAACCATCAACTAAACGACTCATTTTTACTTTCCTTTTCGACATTTTTTTAGTAACAATCATTTCAGTTATAGTGGTATGTGCTACTTCTTCATGCCTCAATAAATAGGGAATAATGCCAATTACTTCGCCTTTGTTTTCCATCACGGCATCAGCAATTACGCCCATCATACCAATTTTTCCACCACCATAAACCAACCCGATATTTTTTTTCGCCATATAAATGCCAAGCTTCTTGGCCTCGTTGGCATAAATAGGATTATGACCTATACTCGATCCACAAAAAACGGCTATACGCTGCATAATAATTATTAATTAAGTTAGTAAACCATGTAAAAATAAACAATTGAAAAAGACTAATTAGTAAGTTTTTTCATAAATTCGTCCAATACTAATTAGAAATAGAATATTGAAGCCAGAATAATTGATTATGCCTAAAACTTCAGAACAATACGATGCTGTAATTGCCAATTGCCGCGAACTTTTTATGAATAAAATGACTGATTATGGCAGATCTTGGCGTATTTTACGCTTACCTTCTTTAACGGATCAAATTTTTATCAAAGCACAACGTATTAGAACCATTCAAGAAAATGAGGTAAAAAAGGTAGATGAAGATGAAAAATCGGAATTTATTGGCATTATCAATTATTGTATAATGGCTTTAATTCAGTTGGAAAAAGGTGTGGCTGAGCAACCCGATTTATCTGCAAAGGAAACGGAGGAATTATATGATAAACATATAGCAATTACCAAATCGTTAATGGAAAATAAAAATCATGATTATGGTGAGGCGTGGCGAGATATGCGTGTTAGTTCTTTGACGGATTTAATTCTTCAAAAACTTTTACGTGTAAAGTCAATCGAAAACAATAAAGGTAAATTATTGGTTTCTGAAGGGTTGGATGCTAATTATCAAGATATGATAAATTATGCGGTTTTCGCGTTGATTTTAATGGACGAACAAACAATGGACAAGAAATGAAAATCTTAACCCACATAGCGAGAGTACTAGTAGCAATCACTTTCATCTTCTCTGGGTTTGTCAAATTGATTGACCCTTTGGGTTCGGCCTATAAATTCCAAGATTATTTTGCTGCAGATGTACTCAATTTAGAGTTTTTAAGCCCTTATGCGTTGCCATTTTCGGTCATATTGATTCTTGCGGAAATAATGCTGGGCGTTATGTTGTTAATAGGATTCAAGCCTAAAATTACCATCTGGAGTTTATTGGTGCTTACACTTGTTTTTCTGTTTTTAACATGGTATTCCGCCTATTACAACAAGGTAACCGATTGTGGTTGTTTTGGTGATGCGGTAAAGCTTACACCCTGGGAAACCTTTTATAAAAATGTAATACTGATTGGGCTCATTATATTATTGATGTTCAACATCAAACACATTAAACCTATTCTAGGCAAAAATGCTGTAAAATGGATTTCTTTGGGATCACTTATGGTATTTATGTTCATTGCCTATTATGTATTGCAACATTTACCGTTGATTGATTTTAGACCTTATGCTGTAGGAAAAAATATTCCAGAAGGGATGATAATTCCCGAAGGTGCCAAACAAGATGTTTACGAAGACACATGGATATATAATGTTAATGGTGAGGATAAAGAATATACAACAGCTGAAAAACCCTGGGAAATTGAGGGTGCCACTTTTGTAGATAGAAAAACGGTTTTAATAGAGAGAGGCTATGAAGTACCTATCCATGATTTTACTATGGAGCGTGATGGTGTAGATTTTACCGAATTCTTAATGCAAAAGGAAAAGTTAGTCTTAATTATTATGCACAATTTTAATAAAACAGATACTTCTTTATTGCCAAAAATTAAAGAGTTTTCAACCAAAGCATTACAAGAGGGGTATGATGTTTATGCCATGTCATCCAATAAGGAAGAGGACTATTTAAAACTAAAAAAGGAATACAACTTAGACTTTGATGTATTGTTTTGCGATGATATAACCTTAAAAACAATGATACGTGCCAATCCGGGAATTATGATTTTAGACAAAGGCACTATAACTGGGAAGTGGAATGCCAATGATGCCCATAAGATAAAATTGTAATGGGATGAAGCAATTATTATTTGTTTTTATTGGCGGAGGTTTTGGCAGTATTGCTCGTTTTTTATTGGCTAAATACTTCAATAGTGAGACCACAGGAATTCCTTATGGTACATTTTTAGCCAATGTGCTTGGTAGCCTACTAATAGGTCTTATTTTAGGCTTGGCATTAAAAAACGATACCTTATCTCAAAATCAAACATTGTTATTGGCTACTGGTTTCTGTGGGGGTTTTACTACATTTTCTACTTTTGCTTATGAAAACCATGTGTTTTTAAAAGCTGGTGATTTTGCTAGTTTTTTTATGTATACTGTGGCTAGTTTTGTACTTGGTTTTGCTGCCGTTTTTTTAGGGATGTATTTGGTAAAGGGTTAATAACTACAAATACCATCAGTCATTAAGAGCCGAAACAAAGAATCCCTCGTAATAATCTAACTATAATTACGTTCTAAGTAAGAGAACAGTAATTTTATAGATATGCAAAAGTACTTTCTGGTTTTAATTTTGGTATTGACCGCCTTAATTTCATGCGATGAAATAGATAACCTTACCAAATTCAATATGGATTATGACTCCTCAATGACCATTCCTTCTTCAACAGGAATAAACTTACCATTTGTATTGAATACGCCAGAAATGCAAAGTAACTCTGAGTCAGAGTTTGAATCTAACAATACACATAAAGATTTAATAGAAGATATACGTCTTAGAGTATTGGAGTTAACTTTGACATCACCTGATAATGAAGATTTTAGTTTTTTAGAATCGATTAAAATTTTTATAGTGGCCGATGGTCTTCAAGAAATAGAAATTGCTTTTAATGAAGATGTGGCTGCAACTACAGGTAAAACATTGAAGTTAGAAACCATAGATGTTGATATCAAAGATTATATTAAAAAAGATAAATTTTCCTTAAAGGTTGAAGCAGTAACTGATGAGGTAATTGCTGCGGATCACCATATTAATATCCATTCAGAATTTTTCGTAGATGCTAAGATTTTAGGCATATAATTTTCTTTAAAATTTTGAACAAGATGGTATAAAGTTTGATGCGATTACTCAAAGCATTAGACCCATGAAATATTTGTACTTTTTACTTATTTTAGTATTAATTTCTTCTTGTATTCCCCTACGGATTGCTCCAACTATAAAAGATTATAAACTATCTAAGGGAAAAAAATTTAAAAAACATTTGCCGAGAGATAATGCCTTCATATTTGAAGACCCTAAAAATGCTAATGAATTCTATAATTTTATAAACACAAAATATTCGTTAAACCATCAGACTGTTGAGTACAATGTGCCTATACATGTGAATGGTCAGGAATTTTTTCTATCTTTTTATGAGGTTGAAATACCAAATAAATCGATTAATTTACTACCTTTTTTTGCCAATTCCGCTTTAGAGAATAATGGATTTGATCCTGTTTTTGACGACACTCCGGTAAAAAGAAAGGGCAATTGGTATTTAGCAC
This sequence comes from Aureibaculum sp. 2308TA14-22, assembly GCF_040538665.1. NCBI lineage: Bacteria > Pseudomonadati > Bacteroidota > Flavobacteriia > Flavobacteriales > Flavobacteriaceae > Aureibaculum > Aureibaculum conchae. The sequence goes on along the minus strand of NZ_JBEWXT010000001.1, from coordinate 2,547,539 downwards.
TTTTTGTGTATGATACCAATATGAAAGATTGCCTGAAGTCAAATTACCCTTTAAGAACAGAAATTTTAAAACATTTACGAGCTATCAAAAAAGAATATTTAACTACTAATAATTATTTGGAGGCGATGATGAAGATGAATTGAAGTTTTAATCGATATCTTAAAAAGGCAATTGCTGCAAATCAACATTACCGCCAGAAAGTATAATCCCAACTTTTTTAGTTGCAAATTCTGACTTTGAATTTAAAACCGCGGCCAAGGCTACCGCACTTGAAGGTTCTACAATAATTTTCATACGTTCCCAAATCAACCGCATAGCTTCTACAATTTCTTCTTCGGTAACCCTAATTATCTTTTCAACATGGTTATTGATGAGGTTAAACGTAATATCTCCCAAGGAAGTTTTAAGTCCGTCACCAATGGTGTCAGTTGTCGCATTATGTTCTATTTTACCACTTTCCATAGATCGGTAAGCATCATCAACCGCAAAAGGTTCAGCACCAATTACTTTACAGTTGTTTCCAAAAGCCAAAGCACTTAATGCCGTACCTGAAACCAAGCCGCCACCGCCAACAGGTGAAATGATAAAATCTAAATCAGGATGTGTTTCTAATAATTCTTTTCCTGCCGAAGCATTACCTAAAACAACATTAAAATCATTAAATGGGTGAACAAAAGTTGCCCCTTTTTCTTGCTGAATTTTTGCAGCTGTAGTTTCTCTAGCTTCTAAAGTTGGCTCACATTCCGTTATTTCTCCGCCATAACCCCTAACGGCACTTTTTTTTACTTCTGGAGCATTATTAGGCATAACGATATACGATTTTACTCCCAAGTTTTTAGCTGCCAAAGCCAAGGCTTGAGCAAAATTGCCGGAGGAGTGGGTAACAACACCTTTTTGCTTTTGCTCGGGCGATAATTGCAAAATAGCATTGGTTGCTCCTCGCATTTTAAAAGCACCCATTTTCTGAAAATTTTCGCATTTGAAGAATAATTCAGCACCAGCCATTCTATCCATAGTTTTAGAAGTAATAACAGGGGTGTTGTGTATATAGGGGAAAATCCTAATATAGCTTTCTAAAATATCTTCTTTAATGTCCATAAGCTATTTTTTATAATTTTTCACACCCGCTTTTATGGCAATAGCCAAATCGTTTTCTTCGGGCGGAATAGGGCAGGAGTAACTTGGGTTATAGGTGCAATAGGGATTGTAAGCCTTGTTAAAATCTATTATGATGGTTTTTCCCTCAGGGATTTCAAGATCAATATAACGTCCTCCACCGTAGGTTTCTTCACCATTTGTTATATCCGTAAACGGTAAAAAAAGATAATTTTTATATTGTTCTTCAAATTTAAGCGATTGACTTTGGTAAATGCTCAATTTTAATTTTTTACCCATTAAGGTAAAGTGAGCCTCGGCATATTTAACTTCTATGTTGGTGCTAGAAGTAGTAGTGGGCATTTCAAAAGCTTTTTCATTGGGGGTTCTTACAAAATTTGCCGTCACTTTATAAGTAGAATCAATTGGGAAAAAATCTAAGTTCTTAAATTTCTTTCTATCTTCTTCCGTCAAAGGAGACTCTTCTGGGTCTGAAAATTCCCTGTTCATTTTGTGCTGATAATCTTTTATAGAAGCAACATAATCATCAAAAATTACCTTTTTTTGAGAACAAGCGACTAATGAAATTGACAGTAGAAATAATAAAATGAATCTTTGCATAAAAGTTGTAATTCGATGTAAAGGTAATAATTATTAAAAATATTTTGTAGTTTTGACGAATCACAAACAAAGAATAATGTATACCACAATTAAATATGTCCAGTTAATTTGTTCGATTACGAACAAGTCGGGTGTGTTATAAATTGATTGGTATAAAAATCATACTATAAAAAACCCGGCAATTTGCCGGGTTTTTTGATTTAGAAAAAAGAAATGAATCTACTAACCTACATTAACAGAAAAATTGTACAACCATACATTGGCACTTTTAATGGTTTGTCAACAGAGGTTTGGTGGCTGGCACTCATAACTTTTATAAACAGAGCAGGTACAATGGTTATACCGTTTTTGTCTTTGTACTTAACCAAACATATGGGCTTTACATTGAGTAAAGTAGGTTGGGTGATGACTGCTTTTGGGCTGGGTTCTGTAATTGGTTCTTGGATAGGCGGTAAACTTACAGATAGCATAGGTTATTACAAAGTAATGCTATTTAGTTTAATAGGTACTGGATTTCTGTTTATTGGATTGCAATATTTAACCACTTTTTACACCATTTGTTTAGGTGTGTTTTTGGTAATGTTGGTTGCAGATACCTTTAGACCGGCTATGTTTGTTGCGTTAAATGCATATAGCAAACCTGAAAACAAAGCACGTTCAGTTACGCTAATTCGATTGGCCATTAACTTAGGGTTTTCAGGAGGCCCAGCAATTGGCGGATTAATTATAACAAAAATTGGTTATGGTTTTCTTTTTTGGATTGACGGTATTACATGTATCTTAGCGGCAATTTTATTAGTAATTGTATTGCAACCTAGAGCTTCAAGAATTTTGGATAATCTGATTGTAGAAAATCCTAAATCGGTGTATAGCGATAAATTATTTTTTATTTTTTTCGCGGCTATGGTATTGTTCGGATTTGTATTCTTACAGTATTTTTCTACCATTCCACTTTACTATAAAGATGTGCAGCAATTATCAGAATATCATATAGGATTGTTGATGGGTTTAAATGGCTTTTTAATTTTTGTGCTAGAGATGCCAGTAATTAAAAAACTAGAAGAGGGCAATTTGAATATTGTAGCATTAATGATTTTTGGTGTTATTTTGATGGGAGCCAGTCTTCTAGTATTAAATTTAAGTGCTTGGGTTGGTATTGTTGTTATAGGTATGGTTTTAATGACCTTAGGAGAGATGATATTGTTTCCTTTTTCAAATACCTTTGTAATGCAACGAGCCAAAGGAGGTAAGCAAGGGGAGTATATGGGTTTGTACACAGTTTCTTTTTCTATTGCTCATATTTTTGGACATAATATGGGACTGCAATTTGTGGATAACGTTGGTTATGAAAATACCTGGTATATAATGACAGTATTAACGTTAGTTTGCTTACTGTTATTATATTGGTTAAAAGTAGCTCTAGAAAAAGAAAGATCAGCTAAAAAAGCTACTCACCAATAGAACCAAACTCAACACCTTCAGAGTAAGCAACTTTGATTTTATGTTCACTAAATGCCTTTTTTATATGCTCATGTGCAGAAAAAATAACTTCCCAATAATCATCGGGTTTAGTATAAGGCCTAACAGCTATTTGTACGGTATGGCTATCAAAGTTTTCAATACCTATTTCGGGTTGAGGGTCTTTTAAAATAAGCGGGATAGTTGATAAAGCATCACTGATAATCTTTTTAATTTTAGGGAAACTCTCTTCATAAGGCATGGTTACGTCAATTTCCAATCGAATCATTCCTTTTTCTGAATAATTGGTAACCACATCATCGGTTATTTTTGAATTAGGGATAATCAACGTTTTATTACCTGGTGAAATAATTATGGTATTAAAAACACCAATTTCTTCAACTTTGCCAAATTTGTCGTCAATTTGAATCCAATCACCAACCTTGTAAGGTTTTAAGGATAATACAATAAGCCCAGATGCAAAATTCCCCAAACTACCTTGTAATGACATTCCAATAGCAAATACCGATGCCGCAATAATAGTGGCAAAAATTGTGAGTTCTAATCCGACAATACCAGCCACAACTATTAGTAATAATATTTTTAAAGCTACACTTACTATTGACATTAAAAATGGCCGAATATTGGCTGACATTCCGCTTTTTTCAAGAGCTAATTCAAATAGTTTAACTAATTTTTTTATGATTTTAAACCCTATCCACAATATGGCAAGTGCCAATAAAATTTTAGGTGCAAAAAAGACTATTTTCTCTTGGGCTATATTTAGGTATTCATTGAATTTTTCCATTGATAAATCTATAAGGTATTTTAAAGGGTGTAATTTACAAAAAATAACAATTTTGATAACAACGTCAGAATAAGGTTATGAAATTTTAATACTGGCTAAGAGCGTGCTGAGGTAGGACATAGAATTGTTTCATCTTTATCAACGGCTGGTTTCAATTACCTTATACTCATATATTTATCCTATATTATTCCAAAACTGTGAGAAGAGTATCATTAAAAAAAACCGCAATGGTCTTGCCTCAACTAACTATCAAGTAATAGAGTGTTTATCTAAAAATTTAGATACATTCTTATAATTCTTTAATTGGGCAATGTCAGAAGGGGTTCTTCCCTCAACGTCAATTACATAAGGATTAGCATCATGATTTATGAGTAATTTAACTATATCTAAACGTTCTTCCCAAAAATTTCCAGCAGCATAATGAAGAGATGTAAAACCTAGAGAATCTTTTTTATTTGGATCCGCTCCAAGCTTCAATAAAACTTTAGCTGCTTTAATTTGCCCTTCACCAGACGCAAGCATAAGTGGTGTTTTTTCCGATGATGAAATAAATGGCTCAAAATAAGATGTGTTAAACAAATTTTTATGATTTTTAGTTTGTTTAACTCCCAAAGTCTTTATATCTACGTCAACCCCATTTGAGATCATAAAATCGATAAATTCTGGATTGTTATAAATTGCTGCTATATGGAGTGCAGACTCCCCAAAGGGCAAAGATGAAGCACTTAAGTTGGCTCCATGTTTTAATAGAATTCGAGCAATTTCTAAATTGTCATGATATCTTCGTCCTAAGGCCGCCATATGAATTATTTTCCATTCTGAAAGATTATTATTTATAGCGTTATCTTCCCAATCAAACCAACCTAATCTTGTTAATACTCTTTCTGGAGACTCTCCTATTTCTAAAAAAAACTCAAAAATAGTTGGCGATGACATTGCAAATTGAATAGGATAAAAACCACCTATTGGTATATTTAATAATGAAGGGTTCCTCTTTGCAATTTTTTTCGCTAGTTCAAACTTTCCTAGTGCCGCCGCAGAAAATATATCGTGCTTCGCCCCCTTTTCTAATAAAAAATTAGCGAATAGCGGATTAACAAAGGAAACAATTTGTAACAGTGTAAATCCAATCCCAGGGAACCAATCAGAATAATACTCTTTATTAATTGAATTGATATTTTTAACTAGTTCGTCAGATTTTGATAGATGATGTTCAAAACCAGAAAGATCTTTTTCTCTAATAAAATTTAATAAAGCATTCATTTATCTAAACTCTTTTTTCTACATATTTCTGCGGTACTCTCCACCAACTTCAAAGAGAGCATGGGTAATTTGACCTAAAGAGCAAATTTTGGTAGCTTCCATCAATTGTTCAAAAATATTCTCGTTTTTAATCGCTTTTTCTTGTAGTAGCTTAAGCTGTACTTCAGATTTGTCAGCATTACCCTTATTCAGGTTTTTAACTACTTCAATTTGATATTTTTTTTCTTTTTCAGTAGCTCTAATAACTTCCTGAGGTAAAATAGTTGGAGAGCCTTTACTGCTTAAAAATGTATTTACTCCAATAATTGGGAAATCACCATTGTGCTTCAAGGTTTCGTAATACAAACTTTCTTCTTGAATTTTAGAACGTTGATACATGGTTTCCATAGCTCCTAAAACACCACCTCTATCAGTAATTCTATCAAATTCAGCGTAAACGGCTTCTTCAACTAAATCAGTCAATTCCTCAATAATAAATGCACCTTGAATAGGGTTTTCATTTTTTGTTAAGCCTAATTCCTTGTTAATAATCAATTGAATAGCCATTGCTCTACGTACCGATTCTTCTGTTGGAGTTGTAATAGCCTCGTCATAAGCATTGGTATGAAGGCTATTGCAATTGTCATAAATGGCATACAATGCCTGTAATGTGGTCCTTATATCATTAAAATCAATTTCTTGAGCATGCAACGATCTCCCAGAAGTTTGGATATGGTATTTTAACATTTGAGCTCTTGGGTTAGCTCCATATTTTAATTTCATGGCTTTCGCCCAAATTTTACGAGCAACCCGACCAATTACAGCATATTCTGGGTCAATGCCGTTGGAGAAAAAGAAAGATAGATTTGGTCCGAATTTGTCAATGTCCATTCCACGAGATAAATAATACTCTACATAGGTAAAACCATTTGACAAGGTAAATGCCAATTGCGAGATAGGATTTGCACCAGCTTCAGCAATATGATAACCAGAAATAGAGACAGAATAAAAATTCCGAACTTTATTTTCAATAAAATACTGCTGCACATCACCCATCAATCGCAATGCAAATTCCGTTGAAAAAATACAGGTATTTTGTGCTTGGTCTTCTTTTAAAATATCTGCTTGGACAGTACCTCGCACTTTAGCAATAGTATCTAACTTAATTTTTTGGTATATATCATCTTGTAAAACCTGATCTCCAGTAACACCTAATAACAATAAACCTAATCCGCTGTTACCTTCAGGGAGTTCTCCTTGATATTGAGGTCTTTGAATACCTTTCTTTTCGTAAATGGCATTAATCTTTTTCTCAACTTCCTTTTTTAAACCTTCTGCTCTGATATATTTTTCACATTCCTGATCAATAGCAGCGTTCATAAAAAACCCTAATAGTATCGGTGCTGGACCGTTAATAGTCATGGAAACCGAAGTCATTGGGTTGGTCAATTCAAAGCCAGAATACAGTTTTTTGGCATCGTCTAAACAGCAAATGGAAACACCGGCATTACCAATTTTTCCGTATATATCAGGACGTAGATCAGGATCGTTTCCATATAAGGTAACCGAATCAAAAGCAGTAGACAAACGCTTAGCTTCCATATCTAAACTCACATAATGAAATCGTCGGTTAGTACGTTCTGGGCCGCCTTCGCCAGCAAACATCCGTGTAGGGTCTTCGCCAGTCCGTTTAAACGGATAAATACCTGAAGTAAAAGGAAATTCGCCTGGAACATTTTCTTGTAAATTCCAAAGCAAAACATCTCCCCAAGCTTCATATTTTGGCAAGGCAATTTTTGGAATTTGTAAATGTGACAACGATTCAGAATACGTATCTATTTTTATTTCCTTATCACGAACTTTAAAAGTATAAACAGGATTTTTGTAAGATTGTTTTTTTGCTTCCCAAGCTAAGATTATTTCCCAATTTTTTGGCGTTAGCTCTTTTTTAATTCGAACAAATTCTTTTAAAAGAAGTTGTAATAAATCCACATGGTTGTCACCTCGAGCGGAGTCGAGAGGTATTTTTAATAGAACGTTTTCGTCCAAACCATTTTCCGTAATAAAATCTTGATTGTTATCCAAAGCACTAACATCGCACACAGAACAAACCGTCTTATAAATACCATACAATTTTTGAGCAATTTCCTTTTGTTCAATACTCGACTGATTATAATTGCGATTAGTATCGGTAATTTCAGAAAGATAACGTGTCCGTTTCGGTGGAATAATGAACTGTTTTTCCGACATTTCATCGGTTATTTTAAATGTGCTTTTTAGGTTTATATCTGTTTTTTCATTCAACTTATCAATAATGGCTCTGTACAAAGAATTTGTTCCCGGATCGTTAAATTGAGAAGCAATTGTGCCAAAAACGGGCATAGACTCGGGATTACTTTCCCAAAGGTTATGATTTCGCTGATATTGTTTTTTTACATCGCGTAAAGCATCTAATGCTCCACGTTTATCAAATTTATTAAGGGCAACTATATCCGCATAATCGATCATGTCGATTTTTTCCAATTGGGTTGCCGCACCGTATTCAGGAGTCATTACATACAAAGCAACATCAGAATGCTCAATAATTTCCGTACCCGATTGCCCAATACCAGAAGTCTCTAAAATAATGAGGTCAAATTCAGCTATTTTTAATATGTCAATTGCATCAGAAACATTTTTGGATAGTGATAAATTTGATTGCCGTGTTGCCAATGAACGCATATAAACGCGGTCGTTTTTAATGGAATTCATTCTAATTCTATCTCCCAATAATGCTCCGCCTGTTTTTCTTTTAGAAGGATCAACAGAAATTATTCCAAGTGTTTTATTCTCAAAATCGGACAAAAAACGCCTTACCAATTCATCAACCAACGATGATTTCCCAGCACCGCCAGTACCCGTAATACCGAGAACAGGACAGGTCCCTTTTAATTTCCCCGAAGGGGAAAAAATAGTTGTGAAAGAATCATAATCATTTTCAGCCAAAGTAATCAATCTGGCAATCGTATTTACATCTTTACTTTTAACGAGTTCTAATATTCCCTCCCCTTTGGGGAGGGCTAGGGAGGGGCCTCCATCACATTGCTCCACCATATCGTTAATCATGCCCTGAAGACCCATTTTTCTACCATCGTCAGGTGAATAGATTCGGGCAATTCCATATTCCATCAATTCCTTGATTTCTTCGGGTAAAATAACTCCACCACCTCCACCGAAAATTTTAATTTGAGAAGCATTTTTTTCTTGGAGCAAATCGAACATGTATTTAAAGTACTCGTTATGTCCACCTTGGTAGGAAGTCATTGCTATGGCATTAGCATCCTCTTGTATAGCTGTATTTACTACCTCTTCTACGCTTCTATCATGACCTAAATGGATTACCTCTACACCAGTAGCCTGAATAATCCTACGCATTATATTTATAGCGGCATCATGTCCGTCAAATAATGAGGCAGCTGTTACAATTCTTATTTTATTTTTGGGTGTATAGGCTTTTATCAATTCCATTTTAAACCATTCGTTTTGACCATGCAATTTACGATTAATTTAATTATAAAGCCGAATGATTAAAGTATTGAGAATTTTATAATTGTAAGTGATAAGAAAATTACGTTTCTATAAATAATTTAAAAAAGACCAAAATTTTCTTTGGTTGAGGTAATTGGGATTCCCTTCGTTTTCATAAGCTTCTTTTTCAAAACTTATATTCTTGTAAGCTTCGTTCCAGTTCCTTAACCAAATTAATCGAAGTAAGAACTCAGTAGTGTACCAGATAAAAAAGAATACCCAAAGTAGCTCCAATTGTTGTTTTAAATGGATGCGTTCATGATTAATTAGTACCCAGTTATTGGATAATGATTTATTTTTTAAAAAAATAAACGGATATATGGCTAAACCCGTATAGTTTTTTGGAATTAAAAATCGGGAAAATAATATCATGATTTTTTAATATTGGGAGATTGACTATTCCTTTAACGTTAAAATTACTAATTAATTACAGTTCAACTATTTAAGAATTTGTAACTTATAAACAAGAAATTAACATTAATAGGTAAGTCTAATTCATGTAAGTAGTAAAATATTATCGGCACTTACGTTTTAAGACTTTTTTTAACGAACTATTAACAGATAATGCAATTTTTACGCCTAATTTTAAGCTAACTAATAATAATTCAAATAATCGATCTTGTCTTATGACCATAGTAAAGGTGGTTAAAATATTGTTTTTGTTCGTTTATATCAGTAGTTTTTCTTCTAATTCTGTAGATCAGAATTCTGGCTTTTTAAAAGAGAAAAAATTGATAGATAGTTTATATTTTGGTTATAATCAAGCATCCGCTAATGAACAAAATGCTCAAAAAATAATTGACACCTATAGTAGAATCAAAAATACGGATTCAGATTTATCCAAAGAAGACTTAAAAATATTAGCAATTAGCTACAGTCATTTAAACAATGCGGAAAAAGCAAGCAATTATCTTGAAAAGTATATAAAAAAGTCTCATAACATAAATGTGCTTAATGACAATTCCTTTGATAAAATAAGAGGTGAGCAAGCATTTAAAACTCTAGATAAGAAATTTAAACCTATGTTTAATTTCTGGTTTGTTTTATATTTTTACGTAGGGTTAATAGGCATATTTTTAGCTTTAATACTAAATTTTAAGAAAAATTCTGATCGTATTGCCAATTTACTGATAAGTCTGTTCATACTACTTGGCTCACTTTTTATACTACATGTATGTATTTTTATTACAAATGTGATGTTCTTGGTTCCGCATTCGGCTCATGCCACAATCACTTTTAATTTTTTATATGGTCCATTACTATACTTTTATTTTAAGCGAGTAACTAAAGGCTATAAATTTAAACTTAAAGACGCACTTCATTTGTTGCCGTTTATTTTCTTTTTTGCTTACTTTACTAGGTATTATCTGCTCTCGTCCGATGAAAAATTACATCTATTATTAAATAGAGAAAAAGCTTTTGATCCAACAATGCTTAAATTTTTGTTAATTATAAAAGTCTTATCGCTTTTAATTTATGGAGTTTTAATTTACAGAATGTATGTTAAAGATAAGAAGAGCAAATTATATGGAGAAACTATAAGCAATTGGAAAGGGTATATTGCGACTTTAAATTTAGCGTATGTGCTTTCGCATATATTCTATGTAGCAATTTTGGCTTTATTTACCTATGTAAATTATTTGATTTATCCGCAATTAATTTCAATGTCTGTTTTTATATTATTTGTAGGCTATAAAGCTTATGTTCAACCAGATATTTTTAATAAGAAACATCTTAACTATAAAGGTGAATTGTTTTTTAATAAATATAAAAAATCCGGACTTACAGAAAGTTTGTCGCAAGAGTTAAAAGAACAGTTATTAAAATTATTACACGAAGAAAAAATCTATAAAATAAATAATATTAATCTAGAAATTCTGTCAGAACAGTTGGGAACGAACAGGCATAGTGCTTCTCAAGTTATTAACGAACACTTCAATATGAACTTTTTTAACCTGATTAATAAGTTTAGAATTCAAGAAGCCTTAGAGATATTTAAGAGCGATAGTAATAATAGTTTAAATATTATCGATGTAGCTTATGATGTTGGTTATAATAATAAAGTTACATTCAACAAAGCTTTTAAAGAAGAAACCGGAATTACACCTTCACAATTCATTAACAATGTTAACGAAAAAAAGCAAATTCAGTTTTCAAAGTAAATTTCAGGTAATACTACTTCGGCTAAGAAAAATATTATAAGCCTTTCCTTCAAAATTTAACATTTTAACTTCATTTGTCACTGAATGCTGAACATAAAGTCGATGGATAACTTACTTCTTAAAAAAATAAAGAATCCACTAAACTTTGTTTTCATGTGTAAGAAGATTATTTGAATTAATTGTTTTTCCTGATTCTTTTTTGTTTGGCATTCTTTAAATTTTTATTAACTCAAATATTCAATTTATGAAATGTAAGTTTTACAATTTATGTTTCTTTCTTGTAATGTTTAGCGGTTCCCTGCTTTATGCTCAAGAAAGAACAATCACTGGTAAGGTAACGGATGATTCTGGCCCATTACCAGGAGTAAGTATTATTATTAAGGGTACCACATCTGGTACCGATACCGATTTTGATGGTAACTACTCCATTGAAGCAAATACAGGAGACATTCTTGTTTTTAGCTTTGTGGGTATGGCTACCCAAGAGGTTGCCGTTGGTTCATCTAGCACTATCAATGTAATAATGAAATCTGATAATTTGTTAGAAGAAGTTGTTGTAGTTGCGTATGGTACTTCAAGTAAAGAGGCACTAACGGGTGCTGTTACTCAAATAAAAACGGAAGACATTGAAAAAAGGTCAATTACAAACTTGTCTACTGCTATTGAAGGTGCTTCTCCGGGAGTTATTGCCACGGCAAGTGGTCAACCAGGTGCGGGCCAAAGCATTAGAATTAGGGGTTTTGGTTCTTTTACAGCAACCAACGCACCATTGTATGTAGTTGATGGTATTCCTATCAACGGTAATTTATCAAGCATTAATCCTAATGATATTGATAACATTACCATTTTAAAAGATGCTTCTTCAACAGCGTTGTATGGAAACAAAGCAACAAATGGTGTGGTATTGGTTACCACTAAGAAAGGTAAAACTGGTAGAGGAGAACTTTCGGTAAATATATCAACAAGTATTGTGGATAGATCTATTCCAGAATATGACAGAATTGATGCCGATGATTATTATCCGGTGATGTGGGAAGCCTTAAGAAATACTTCCGCAATACCAGGTGTAAGTAGCCAGGCTGATTTAGATGCAGCAAATCAAGCGGCTAGTGATGGTATTTTTGGGATATTAGGTTATAACCCTTACAATGTTCCAAATGATCAGATAGTTGGAACTAACGGGCAATTAAACCCAAATGCATCATTATTATATAATGATTTTGATTGGGAAGGTGCTATAACCAGAACAGGTATTAGAAGAACAGCCGACATTAGTTATCAAGGAAGAACTGAAAATGCTGATTATTTTGCATCTTTTGGTTATTTAGATGAAGAAGGTTATATAACAAAATCTGATTTTGAAAGATTTACGGCTAGGGTCAATGTAAATTATCAAGCAAAAAAATGGTTAAAAGTAGGAGGTAACTTTGCGGGTGGTAAGTCGGATAGTAACCAAAGTAATTTGGGTGGTAACACCAGCTTTAGAAATGCTTTTAGATTTACGAGACAAATGGGACCTATTTATCCTATTTACGAACATGATCCAGTTACAGGGGCATTCGTACTCGATGAAAACGGAAACAGAAAATTTGATTTAAACGACAATAGACCAAGTGGTGCAAGTACTGGTAGACATGTTGTTTTAGAAAGACAATTAGATGTTGACTTTGATGAAATAACAAATATCAATTTAAAAACCTATGCTGACATAACTTTAGCTGAGGGCTTAACCTTGAGAACAAATCTAAGTTATGAAGAAGATAATTTTTATAATACCTTTTTCTGGAATACAATAATTGGAGATGGTGCACCTACTGGTTTAGGGTTTAGACAATTTGTTAGAACCAGAACAGTTGGTTTTAATCAATTATTAAATTACACAAAGACTTTTAATGAGGTACATAACTTTGAAGTGTTAGGTGGTCATGAAAGTCAACGATTAGAGATAGATGATTTGAATGGAACCCGTAGAACGCAAATTGCTGCAGGAAATTTAGAGCTAATCAATTTTGTAGAAACAACTGATCTTGTATCTCAACGAGATGAAGCTACCGATGATAGTTATTTTGGAAGACTTAACTATAATTATGATAATAAATATTTTTTAAGCAGTTCTATCCGTACTGACGGTTCATCACGTTTTACAGATGAAAAAAGGTGGGGTACATTTTGGTCTTTAGGTGGTTCTTGGAGTATAGATAGAGAAAATTTTATAAGTGATGTATCATGGATAAATCAATTGAAATTAAGAGCTTCTTATGGTGAATTAGGGAACAGTCGGATATTAAAAACGGTTGGAGGAGTTTTAGTAGCTGATTATTACCCAGCACAAGCAACTTTTGCCTTAGATAATAATAATCAGTCTGAACCTGGTATTATAAGATCTAGCTTAGGAGCACCAGATTTAGAATGGGAAACAAGTGCAAATTTTGATGTTGCGTTAGAGTTTGGTTTGTTCAATAGGATTAGGGGTTCTGTAGAATATTACAATAAAGAGTCACAAAACTTGATATTTAATGTTCCGGTTGCTTTTTCTGACGGAGCGGATAGCAAACTACAAAATATTGGTACGTTATTCAATAGAGGTATTGAAGTTAGTTTGTCAGCCGATATTATTAAGAGCGAAAATTTTTCTTGGAATATCAATATAAACGCAGCTACAATTCAAAATGAATTTACAGAATTGCCACAAGGAGAAATTATCAACGGTACTAAAAAACTGCAAGTTGGTAAAGGCTTATTTGATTATTGGTTGAGAGATTGGTATGGTGTTGATCCTAGTGACGGGGCAGGCCTTTACGTGGCCGATGATCCAACAGCATCTAATGTTAGAACAGTAGATGGTGTAGCGGTAACAACCGCTTCCAGTAATGCTAAATTTCATTATGCTGGTTCTGCCATTCCTGATTTAACAGGAGCTATAACCAATGAATTTAAGTATAAGAATTTCTCTTTGTCAACATTGTTTACATATCAGATAGGTGGTGAAACCTTAGATTTAAATTATGCAGGAATTATGAGTGCAGGAACTTATGGCGAGGCAAAACATATTGATATTTTAGACCGTTGGCAACAACCGGGAGATATTACCAATGTACCAAGAATGGATGCTTCTTCTGCATCACAGTGGGATGCCACTTCGGATAGATGGTTAACGGACGCATCAAACTTGAATTTAAGACAAGCAAATCTTGCTTATACCTTTAATGCTGATGTAGCGGAAAAGATTGGCTTATCTTATTTAAGATTATATGCCACTGCAGAAAATATTTTTTCTATTAATGCTCGTAAAGGGCTTAATGTTCAGCAACAGTTTAATGGTAATACCTCAAATGTATTTACTCCCTCAAGGATAGTCTCATTTGGTTTAAATTTAAAATTATAAAAGAATGAAAAAAGTAAAGTTTATTATGATACTGGCATTAGGAATTTTTGTTCTTAATTCTTGTAAGGAAGATTTTTTAGAAACGGTTCCTACCGATCAAGTTGCCGCTAGCGAAGCTGTAGCTACCACAGCCACGGCAAAATCGGTAGTCAACGGAATCCATAGATCATTATATACCCGTTGGAATTCAATTCAGGGTAACTGTGGAATTGGTGGTATATATATTCATATGGATTTACTAGGTGAAGATCAAGTAGTTCACAGAGAACAATGGCACAATAGAGTGTATAAATGGACGGCAGGTAGGAGTGATACAGACTTTTATGCTGAATTCCCTTGGAGATCCTATTATATAATTATTGCGAATGCAAATGTGTTAATTAATGGTATTGCAAATGCCGAAGGTCCTGATGAAGAGAAAAATGAAATTTTGGGTCAGGCATTGGTTTATAGAGCTTGGTCTCACTATCAATTGGTACAAACTTATGGAGGAAGATATGTTCCGGGCGGTGGAAACTCTCAATTAGGTGTTCCTTATAAGAAAAGTGAGCTTGAAGAACAGTTGGCTAGAAATACGGTTGAAGAGGTGTATACAGAAATCAACAATGATTTAGATGCTGCTATTACTGCCTTAGAAGGGTTATCAAGAGCTAATAAGTCTCATATCAATCAAGCGGTAGCAAAAGGTGTAAAAGCTAGAGTAGCTTTAACGATGGGCAATTGGACTACTGCTATTCAAATGGCTCAAGAAGCGAGAGCTGATTTTAGTTTGATGGATCAAGCAACCTATGCTTTAGGGTTTCAAAGTTCATCTGAAAGTAACCCCGAGTTTATGTGGGCCAGTCAAGTTCAATCAGACCAGAATGATGGGTTTGGTACTTATGGTGCTTATATTTCTAGAAACTTTAGCTCATCCGCTATTCGTGGCAATCCTAGGTCTATAAACTCAACGTTATACGATATGATTTCAGATACCGATGTAAGAAAAGGTCTGTGGGATCCTACAGGAGAACATTTGAATTTACCATCTGGTAAATCATTGTTAGATGCTCATCAAAGAAGACCGTATACCAATCAAAAGTTTTTGGCTTCAAGTAATGGTGATAGTAGTATGGATGTGCCACATATGAGAGCTGCTGAAATGTATTTAATAGAGGCTGAAGCTCAGGCAAGAAATGGAAATGATGGAGCAGCTGCTCAAGCTTTATTTGATTTGGTTACAACCAGAGATGATGCCTATACCTTGTCAACAAATACAGGACAAGCATTAATCGATGAGATTATGATTCAGAGAAGAATTGAACTTTGGGGTGAAGGTTTTAGATTTTTAGATTTAAAAAGACTGAATTTACCCTTGGATAGAACAGGTGCAAACCATAATGCGGCGTTAGCAGATAATAACTTGGAAATTCCGGCGGGCGATATACGTTGGGAGTGGTTGATACCGCGTGAAGAGCTAGATGCTAATCCTAATATGGTGCAAAACCCACAATAAAAACCTTCCCAATTTTATAAAATCCATCTTATTAATTTAAGGTGGATTTTTTGTTTAAAACTTACCTGTTTTCCAAAAGTACGGAGTAAATAAAATCAATACTGTAAATAATTCAAGTCTTCCTAATAGCATTAAAAATGCAGACCACCATTTACCAGCTGTAGGTAAAACGTTAAAATTGCTGACAGGACTCAATTGACCAAATGCAGGGCCTACATTACCTAAGGAAGATGCAGAACCACCAAGTGCAGTAACAAAATCTAGCCCCATAATACCGAACACTATCGCACCAAGTGCAAATAAAATAAGGTATAAAATAAAAAAGGCCATGATATTGAAAACAATATCTTGCGATACAGTTTTACCATTGTAACGAACTGGTATAATAGCACTTGGGTGCATAGAACGCTTAAACTCTATTATGCCATTTTTAATCATTATGATGTGCCGAACGAATTTAACACCACCAGATGTTGAACCAGCAGAAGCTCCAAAAAACATTAATATAAAAAACAACGTAGTTAAAAAGGGAGTCCAAACCGTAAAATCTGCCGTAACGAAACCTGTAGTGGTAATAATAGCAGCTACTTGAAAGAAAGCATGTCTAAAAGCACTTTCCAGCTCGCCATTAACCATAGGGTGAGCAATCAATTGGGTTTCAGTAGCAACTTTGGATACGTCTGCTCTAAAATAAACTATCAAACCAACTATAAGCCCTATTCCTATAACGTTAAACATATAGGTTTTAAATTCTTCGTCTCTTATTATATTTTTTATTTTTCCCGTAAATGCAAAATAACTCAATACAAAATTTGTACCTGCAATAATCATAAAAATAGTTATTATGTATTGTATAATCGGTTGATCGTTCCAGTGAGCAATACTGGCATTTTTGGTAGAAAACCCTCCAGTTGATAACGTACTCATAGCATGATTAGCTGCATCAAAAACACTCATGCCTGCAAATTTTAATAGTACTGCTTCAGCAACCGTAAGTCCTAAGTAGATATACCATAACCGTTTTGCGGTGTCAGTAATTCTAGGATGTAGTTTGTCAGCTGAAGGCCCAGGGGCTTCAGCTGCAAAAAGTTGCATTCCACCTATACCCAATAAAGGTAAAACGGCAATGGTCAATACGATAATACCCATACCTCCAATCCAATGAGTCGTACTTCTCCAAAAAAGTATTCCTTCGGGCATACTTTCTATATCATCTAAAATGGAAGCACCTGTTGTAGTATAGCCAGAAATTGTTTCAAAAAAAGCATTGGTAAATGAGGGAATGGATTCCGAAAAAAGATATGGCAAAGAGCCAGAAAGTGACATTAAAACCCAACCTAAAGTAACAATAATATAGCCCTCTTGCTTGTTGATTTTTTTCTTGAAATTTTTGGTGGTAAACCTAGAAATTACACCGGCCAATATTGTGATTATACCTGCAAAGAATATCCCTTGGGTAGCTCCATCCTTATAGAAATAACTTATAACAGCTGAAACCAACATAAAAAGCCCATTAAAAATGAGGAGAAACCCCATCATTTGAAAAATGATTTTTATGTTTAAATTTTTCATTACTATTCTTAAATTTTTCCAAATAATTTCACAAAGAGGGCACTTTTCATTTTCCTTATTTTACCTTCCCTTAGGGGTCGTTATTGTTTTTTTCAATTACGGATGGAGCTTTTCTTAAGCGAAAAACTTTTCGACCTTGCTAAGAATATCGGACAGACAGCTAACAACCACCTTGTCATTGGCTTGAATTTGAAAATCACCTAAAGCGATCATTCCAACCCCGTCTCTAATTACACCGCCAATAGTGGCTTCTCTCGGAAAATTTAAATCACGTATGATCTTAGTGGTAATTTTAGAGCCTTTGCGTACCCTAAATTCCATAATTTCCACATCAAGATTGTTCAGTGTGGCAATTTCGAGTACATCCCCTTTTCTTACATGTTTGAAAATACTGTTTGCTGCCAATAATTTTTTGTTGATAATACTATGTATGCCAATGGAGTGCGACAATTTAGAATAATCTACAATTTCGGCCAATGCAATAGTTTTCTTTACTCCTTTTGATTTGGCGATGAGACATGACATAATATTTGCCTCTGAACTATCAGTTGCTCCAATGAAAACATCCATGTTTTTTATGCTTTCCTCTTGAAGTAGTTCAACGTCCCTACCATCGCCGTGCACAACTAACGCATTTGGTAACCTGTCGGCTAATTCTAATGCTCTGTCTTTATTTTTTTCAATTATTTTTACGTTTAAGTGTTGGTGGCATAGCTGTTTTGCTGTTCTTCTCCCAACCGAACTACCGCCTAAAATCATAACGTTTTTTACAGGTTCTTTGGTTTTTCCGGTCAGTTTGTACAGATCGTTTACACCCTTTTTAACCGTTATGAAAAATGCAAGGTCCCCACTTTTAAATACGGTATCGCCCCTAGGAATAATACTTGAATTCGAATTATTTTTTTGTATGGTAATTGGCATAAAATGAACCTCGGGAAAGGTTGCCGCCGCTTCTTTAACCGACATGCCCACAAAGGGTGCAGTTTTAGATAATATAATGCCCAACAAACTTAATTGACCATCTTCAAACTCGTGCATGTGGTTAAAAGCTGCCTGATTCAATAACATTTTTATTTCTGAAGTAGCCAATTCTTCGGTGGAAATCAGTTCATCAATACCAAATTCAGAAAAATTGATTTCATTTTTGTTATCTATAAATTCAGAATTGCTTACCCTGGCAATAGTTTGTTTGGCACCTAACCTTTTGGCAAGTACACTTATGGTTATGTTTACGGTTTCATTTGAAGTTACCGCAATAACTAGGTCCGTATGTTTTACATCGGCTTGTTTTAGAATTCTAATTGATGTGGCATTCCCTTTAAGAACCTTTATGTCCAAACGTAGATCGGCATAATTTAATCGATCCCTTTTTTCATCGATAAGTGTAATATCATGAGCCTCGAAAGAAAGTAACTTAGCCAAATGAAATCCAACTTCCCCAGCCCCTGCAATAATAATTCTCATTGTCCAATATATTAAAAGAAGTAACAAAAGTATTGTTTTTTCTTTTATATCTTTAAAGAAATTTTATTTAATGAACAGCGAACAAAAACCATCGTCGATTAAAAGTTGGAAAGAAGACGACAGGCCAAGGGAAAAACTATTGATTAAGGGTAGGGATTCATTATCTGATGCTGAATTGGTCGCTATATTAATAGGTTCAGGAAACAGGCAAGAGAGTGCGGTTGATCTTTCCAAACGCATATTGACCTACGCAAACAATAATTTGAACGAACTAGGAAAATTGTCCGTAAACGACCTAATGCAATTTAAGGGAATTGGAGAGGCTAAAGCCATAACGATCATTACGGCACTGGAGCTTGGACGAAGACGAAGGCTGGAAGAAGCCTTGGTAAAACCAAAAATTTCTAGTAGTAAAGCGGTTTTTGAAATTATGCAACCTATCATTGGAGATATACAACACGAAGAATTTTGGTTGCTCTATTTGAACAATTCCAATAAAATAATCTATAAAAACAAATTGAGCAGCGGTGGTATAACGGGAACTTTGGTAGATGTAAGAATGTTATTTAAAAAAGCGTTGGAAATATCTGCTGTTGCCGTAATTCTGAGCCATAACCATCCATCTGGTAATTTAAAACCTAGCAAAGCTGACATTGACTTAACAAAGAAAATACAAGAAGCAGGTAAAACTTTAGATATAAAAGTGCTAGATCATTTAATAATAACCGAAAAAGATTACTTTAGCTTTGCAGATAGTAATTTGATGTGATTTTGTTATAAAACCTCAAGTAGATTGCTAAATTGAATACTGAAAACCAAAAAATGCTACTAGTTTTTTCTAAAAAAATAACACCGAGATTAACATATACCTTTAAGCACTTTTTTACGAGAATTTTACAGATTAAAGTAGATTTTACAACTAAAGTTGAAGATTTTATTGCCCATGAGGGACCAAAACTTACCTATGGAAAACAGCCGCTGGGAAATGAAATATTTATCAGAAGTACTGATTTGTTATTTGAGCAAGGTATTAATGATGTAGAAATTAAATTAGGAAATTGGGACGGAGTTGAGTGTTTTTTTCAAACCAGACAAGAGGCTACAGTACAATTTGATATTTTTGCGGCAACCTTTTATTTATTAAGTAGATACGAAGAATATTTACCACATCTCCGAGATGAACACGAGCGTTATCCAGCAGAAGAAAGTTTAGCGTTCAAACATCAATTTTTGCACAAGCCTCTGATAGATATTTGGGCGTATAAGTTTAAAGAAATAATAAAGGACAAATACCCAACAACCAAGCTAGAGAGAAGAAATTTTGAATTTATTTCAACCATTGATGTTGACTTGGCCTATTGCTTTAAGCATAAAGGGCTCATAAGGTCGTTTGCAGGTTATTTAAGGGATTTATCGAAATTTAGGATATTGGATTTGTGGTATAGGGCCATGGTGATTTTAGGGTTCAAAAAAGATCCGTTCGACACTTTTGATGAATTGATAAGTTTGCAAAAACAATATGGTATTAAAACGGTTTTTTTCTTTTCGGTTGGAGACTATACCACCTTTGATAAAAATACGTCTTCAAGAAATTCGAGCTACCGATCATTGATAAAATCGGTAGCGGATTATGCCAATGTTGGTTTGCACCCTTCTTATTTTACATCTAAAGATGAAAATAAATTGAAAAAAGAAAAGTCGCGATTAGAGGCAATAGTAAATAGACCGATTGAAAAATCAAGGCAACATTATTTGCGGTTTTATTTGCCCGAAACCTATCAGAATTTAATAAATCTAGAGGTAAAGGAAGACTATACCATGGGCTATGCTGCCCATTACGGGTTTAGGGCTAGTACGTGTACACCCTTTTATTTTTATGATTTAGAATTTGAAATACAGACCCCGTTAAAAGTATATCCATTTGCGGTTATGGATGGTACTTTAAAAGATTACTTAAAACTACCGAACAAAAAATCATTCGAAATAATTATAGATTTAGCAAAGCAGGTTAAGAAAGTTGATGGTACTTTTATAACCCTTTTTCATAACGACACCTTAAGCAATAGATACCGGTGGAGGCGTTGGAGAAAAATTTATATCGATATGTTTAAAAAGTTAAGCCCAATAACTTAAAGCATAGTTACATGATTAGGTATTTAACTAAAAACCGGATAGATATATCGAAATACGATAACTGTGTTTCTAATTCTATCAATAGCCGCATTTATGGGTACAGTTGGTTTTTAAATGCCGTTTGCGATGATTGGGGTGTTTTAGCTCTTGACGATTACACCGCGGTTATGCCCCTGCCGAGACGTAGAAAACTAGGTGTTGATTATATTTACCTAACTCCTTGGGTACAACAGTTGGGTGTATTTTCAACGGAAAAAATTAAACCTGATTTGATTGAGAGCTTTATTCAAAAAATACCCCGAAAATTTAAGTTGATCGACATCATGTTAAATTCAGGGAACAATTTTTCCAGTAAACATGTGAACTTAAGGGAAAACTTTATACTGCCGCTAAATACCGAAAATCATCGATCATTACAAAAAGAGTATTCCAAAGGTAGGAAAAGCAGTATAAAACAAGCTCAAAAGTTTGAATTGGTTATACAGACCACTGCTACGGTAAATGCACTAATCGAGCTATTTAAAAACAACAAAGGAGCGGATTTAAAAAAAACGGAACATGAATACGCAACCCTGCAAAAGTTGGTGGCAAAGGCACGTGAACTGGACAAAACAGTTGTTTATGAAGTTTTAAACAAAAGCGGTAAATTAATTGGTGGAGCTATTTTTTTAAAAGACAACTCCAGAATTACCTACTTATTTTCGGCACTTAATGATGAAGGGAGAAAAAAACAAGCAATGTCTTTTTTGATGGATTTTGTTATAGAAAAATATGTAAACCAACCTATAATATTAGACTTTGAAGGTTCAATGATACCTGAAATTGTCTCTTTTTATAAAAGTTTTGGAGCAAAAAAAGAAATGTATTACCATTATAAAAAGTATCGTTTATGATCGGTAAAACAGCTATTAAAATTTGTTTTCTTGCGGACAAGCACGATTTATACGATGACAGGATCTATTGGAAAATGGCCGTTCCACTCAAAAAGAAAGGATACGATGTACATTATTTATTAATCAGAGACAGGAACGAAAAGGGTATTACCAAACAAGGCATCAATTATGAAATGCTAAAAGTAAAGACCTTCTCAAAAAACCGATACCTTAATTTTTTAATAAAAAGGGTAAACCCGTTTAACAATTATAAGAAACTATTGACATTAGCGGGTAAACTAAATGCCGACGTTTACCATTTTCACGATCTTTGGATAAACAGAATTGGCAAAAAATTAAAAAACCTGCCACAAAAACCGGTTGTTTTTTACGACGCACGGGAACCTTACGCCCAAGATTTCGTTTCATTTACCGAAGCAAAAGGAATTATAAAAAAACTAGTAGGTCTGTTTGCCAGTTATATTGATCATTGGGAAAAAAGAAAAGCCAAAAACTATGATTTGGTTATTTCGAACGAAGAAATTGTCAGAGATAATTTTAGAAAAAAATTAGGAAATCATAAGGCTGAGGTAATTTATAATTTTACGGATATTTACAAAAACTACAATCAAACTGATTTATCTGAAAGGAAATACGATTTTATTTATTGCGGTGGTATAACAGAATCTAGAGGTGCTATGAAAATAATTGAAGCTATTAAAATTGCAAAAAAAACCATTCCCAATATAACCTTGGTCTTTGTCGGCAGATATTCTCCTGAAAATTTAAAGCAAAAACTTCAAAATTTTATCGATAGCAATAATTTGAAAAACAATGTACAATTGTTTCCTTTTGTAAACTACAAAGCGGTTAGCAATTTTTACAATTCAAGTAAAGTGGGATTGATAGCTTGGTTGCCTAAAAAAGCATTAACTATTAAAATGCCAATAAAAATTTTTGAATATATGGCCTTTGGACTGCCCATCATTGGAAGTAATTTTGGACATATAAATAATTACATTGAAGGTGATAATTGCGGTGTAACGGTTAACCCTGATAATCCAAATGAAATTGCCGAAGCAATGGTAAATCTGCTAACAAACAAGCAAAAATATAATGAGTTTAGCGAAAATGGAAGGAAAGTTACTTTACAAAAATATAAATGGGAGTTAGAGTTAAACCGTTTAATTGGTTTTTATAATAAAGCTTTAGATGACAGGGAGAAAAACAAATAACAGGGCTTTTTTTAAAGATTTTAGCTGGTATTTTTTAGGCTCATTTGTGCCTTTGTTAATTGGTTTTGCAAAAACACCAATATTTACGCGTCATTTTGGTAAAGAAGATTATGGTTTTTTAGGTATTATTAGCATAACGTTTACCTATTTGGGCATGGTTTTGTTTTCCTGGATAGGTTCATGCATTTGGAGGTTCTATTCCAGATATGAATCGGAAAATAAGCTCAAACACTTATATTCTAATTTAGGGTTGTTGTATTTCGTTTCAATGTTGGTTTTGGTTTTCATAGCATTGATATGGTATGGATTTTCAAATAATTACTTGGTTAAACAACTAATTTTTTATTCGTTTTTTCAAATACTTTTAAACCAATTATTTCTGTTTTACATGGTTTTGATAAGGTTAAAGGGTAAGGCAAAATTTTATACTATTTTTCAAACGGTAAGAGCTTTTTTGAGTATTTCAATAGCACTAATCATGGTTTTTTGGCTAAATTATAACATTAGTGCATTGGTATCTAGTTTAGTGGTTCTTGATGTTTTGGTCTTACTGTTCTTATTTGCCTATAACCCTGCAAAAGTCGCCGTAAATTACCAGCTTATATCTAAAGGAAAATTAAAAGAATTGATAAGCTATGGTGCTGTGGGGTTAATTTTAAATATCTGTTTACTGGTCATAACCACAAGTGATAGATACATCATTGCTTGGTTTGGTAATTTAGGAGATGTTGGTATTTATGATCAGATTTATAAATTAGGTCAAATTTCTGTGGTAGCTTTGGTAACGGTTTTTTTTAATACAATTAACCCATTGCTGTTAAAACAATTAGAAACAAACTTTGATAGTTCGGTACAATTAATCAGAAAATATATTAAATTCTTTATCATATACGGATTGCCCGTAATTATTTATCTGAGCATTTTTTCTAAAGATATAGCGACACTTTTTTTAGGTAAGGAGTTTAGGGTAGGTTATACCATATTGCCTTTTATTTTCTTTGCTGCCTATTTTCAGGGGCTTTCAAATTTTTATGAATTACGCTTAAAATTTTCAAGTAAGTATAAAAAATTAAGTTTTATTGCTATTGCAGCAGCTGTTATAAATATAATTACAACAACTATTTTTGTTGGATTATACGGTTACAAATGGGCTGCCATTGCAACTTTATTTTCCTATATTTTACTGATTGCAATGTTGCACTATTACGATAGGGAAATTTTATCTACTTTTAAAACAAAGAAAAACCTTTATTACAAAATAGTTATCGTGCTCACTTTACAGCTGTTAATTTATTTTTTGACAGATAATTTATTCCAATTACAATTTTTTACAAAGTTGGCAATGGGCTTTTTATTCATTTTGTCATATTATCTTCTTTTTAAGAAGCAATTACTGTCAGTCGATTTGCCCATGGTATAAATTTTTATCTTTGATTTTTAAAACCAGATATGAATTCTCATATAAAACATATTTTTTTCGATTTGGATCATACCCTTTGGGATTTCGAAACCAATTCAGCCAAAGCATTTGAATTTATTTTTGAAGAGCGTAATGTAAATGTAAATATTAATGAGTTTTTAATGCATTACAAACCCATTAATTTAAGGTATTGGAAATTGTATAGAGAAGAGCGTGTAAGTAAAAAAATACTAAGATATAAGCGTTTAAAAGATACTTTCGATTTGTTATCATATAAAATTTCTGATAGCGATATAGATTATTTAAGTAAGATATATATCGATAATTTACCAAACTACAATTCCCTCTTTGATGGGACACCCGAAATTTTAAATTACTTACTACCAAAATATAAGTTGCATATTATTACAAATGGTTTTGAAGAAGTACAAACTAAAAAAATGAGTACGTCAGGAATTTTACATTTTTTCGACAAAGTTATTACTTCGGAAAGTGTTGGCGTTAAAAAACCAAATCCAAAAATATTTTACCATGCTTTAGAAGTAGCTGAAACCGAAGCCAAAAATAGTATAATGATTGGCGATAATTATGAAGCTGATATTTTAGGTGCTCAACAGGTTGGTATGAAAACTATTCATTTTAAAGAGCATCATAATACTAATAATAAGGGTATTATAAACATTACCAACCTTTTAGAAATTAAGAAGTATCTCTAAAACTACTATCTTTATCTTATAATACTGATAATGTGAAAAGGTATATAACCTATTTATTAAATATTTTTGTTTTTGTTGGCTTAATGTCATGTGCCAGTGATGTTGATTTTGATCAGGCGAAAAATATTGAACTCAATCAAAATTTTACTACTTCTTTTATTTATCTGAATGTAGACCAAAACAAGTTTTTGAATTCAGACGCTAGTGCTGAGATTCCGATATTAACAGACATAAGTACCATAGATATTTTTGATTCTAAATATTTTGAAGATAATTTGGTAAAGACAACTATCAACTTTCAAATTGAGAATTCGTTTGATAGAGGTTTTGATATTGAATTTTCTTTTTTAAATACAGATGATGTCGAAATGAACAGCTTTATCGTAAGCGTTCCAAATAATAGTAACCAAATACATCTTCAAAGTTTTGAAGACTTGGATCTATTGTCATTGAAATTTTCCGAAAAACTAAGAATAACTATTAATTTACAACCCAGTTCAGATTCAAGTATGTTAATGCAAAATACTGAAATGAAACTCGCAATAAAGTCATTCGCCAACTTTATATTTAAGATAAATTGATTCGGTTTCAAAAATATATAGTTTGTTTTTTGTGTTTTATTGTATCTGAAAGTTATGCCCAAAACAAAAAATTCCTTTACGGAAATAGTGATATTCCACAATCTTTATTGTTAAACCCTGGCACAGAGGTAAATTATAAAAAACATATTGGCATTCCGTTGTTATCAGGTTTGTACTTTAATGTAGGGTCAACTAATTTAACGATAACTGACTTATTTGCAAATGACGGCATTGATATTAATGATAAATTACGGAATCAACTTTTTAGAATGAAATCAACCGATTTTATAACCATTAACGAGCAGATTGACGTTATTAATATTGGTTATAAATTACAAAATGGAATAGATTATTTAAGTTTCGGGTTTTATCAAGAATTAGACTTTATAGGCTATTACCCTAAAGATTTGGCTGTTTTGTTTTATCAAGGTAACACTGACGTAAATGGTAACATTTTATTAAATACTAATACGGATATTAGTCAACTCAATTATAAGGGACAAGCTTTTGGTGTTTTTCACGCGGGTATTTCAAGAAAAATAAGCAATCAATTAAATATTGGTGTTAGGGCAAAGTTGTATTCAGGTATTTTCAATGCACAATCACTTAAAAACAGTGGAAACTTTACGACCACATTAGGTGCTGATAATATTTACAGAAATGAATTACAAAACTTAGATTATAAATTTCAATCATCAGGACTGCTAAAGGATGACCAATTTAGTCTTTCGGGAAAGAGCCTGTTGACCAATTTTTTTTCTGGAGGTAATTTGGGTTTGGGAATGGATGTCGGTTTTACTTATCGCCTGAGCGAGAAAACAAAAGTATCGGCAAGTTTATTGGATTTAGGGTTCGTTTCCTATTCAAAAAACGTTACTACATATACAAATAAGGGTGATTATACATTAGAAGGGATAGGCTTACTTTTCCCTGAAAACGACCCTATACCATATTGGGAGAATTTAGTAGTTGATTTTGATCAACAAATTGAAAGAAGGGAAAATGACAAAACTTATATTTCTTGGATGTCTGCAAAGTTAAATGCTAGTTTGAATTATGGATTTGGAAAACAAATTAGAAGAATTTCAACTGAAATAGACTGCCACGCTAATAACGGATTTTCTTTATATGACTATCAAAATGAAATTGGTGTCCAATTTTATAGCATATTTAGGCCTAAATTGCCACAATTGGCTGCGACATTGTTTTACAGTAGAAGAATCAATAATTTTTTACAAGCTAAGGTTACTTATTCGGTTGACAATTATTCATTTTCTAATTTTGGTATAGGGTTTTCTACACGGATTGGTAAATTTAACTTTTATGCTTCGGCGGATAATCTTTTGGGGTATTCTAATTTGTACAATTCAAAAAAGGTGTCTGTTGGCTTAGGGGCAAATTTAATTTTTGACTAAAATAATCCTTATATTTAGCATTTAAATTATGTACTATGAAAATTAAAGCATTATTCTATATCACTATATTTTTTATTTCAAATACACTTATTGGGCAATCGTTGAACGAATACAAGTATGTTGTAATACCCTCCAAATTTGATTTTTTGAAGTCTGAAAATCAATACCAATTAAATGATTTAGCTAAATTCTTATTCGAAAAAGAAGGATTTACAACAATTTATGATAATGTTGAAAGGCCAGCTGATTTATCTAACAACGTATGTTTAGCATTAACTGCAAGGGTTAATAATGAATCTAATATGTTTACAACTAAATTAGTTATTGAATTGATTAATTGTAAAAATCAAAAAGTATTGATAAGCCAAGAAGGAAGAAGTAAACTAAAGGATTATAAAAAGGGATATCAAGAAGCTTTACGTGAGGCGTTTGAGTCAGTTACAGCTCAAAATTATAAGTATTCAAAATCACCTTCTCAAGAGGTAACTAAAACAGATAGTTCTGATGAAGATGCACAACGAGCCAAAATGGAGGCTGCAGCTGATGCTGTAAAAAATGCCGCAGAAGAAGTTAAAGAAGAAGAAGAGGTAATAGAAGTATTAGAAGAAGCAGAGCCGGTAGAAGAAGTTATAGAAGTAGTGGAAGAAATTGAAGAGGTAGTAGAACAACCTGATCCAAATAAGTCAACTAACCCAGTAAATGTATTGTATGCTCAAGCTAATCCTTTGGGTTACCAATTGGTAGATAGTAGCCCAAAAGTGGTGTATATATTATTAAATACAAGTAAAAAGGAGGTGTTTTTACTAAAAGACAAAAGCGGAATCGTTTACAAAGAAAACGGGACTTGGTTTGTAGAATATTACGATCAAAGTGCCTTGCTCAAAAAGCCTTTAGAAATTAAGTTCTAAATGTTAATATGAAACTAGCTCCTCTCCTGGGGAAGGGTTGGGATGAGTTTAATATTTATATTTATCTTTCCAACGTTTTTTTAGAAATTCTCTAAAGTTATTTTCTCTACTATTATTTCCAGGTTCATAGAGCTTTGTGTTTCTAATTTCATCAGGTAAAAATTCTTGGTCAATAAAATTATCTTCATAGTTATGTGCATATTGGTAATTTTTACCATAATCTAAATCTTTCATCAATTTTGTTGGGGCATTTCTTAAATGTAAAGGCACTGATAAATCACCAGTTTGTTTTACCAATTGTTGAGCATTACCTATAGCCATATATGAAGCATTACTTTTGGGCGAGTTTGCTAAATATACTGCACACTGACTTAATATAATCCGTGATTCAGGATTACCAATTACCGAAACCGCTTGAAAAGTTGATGTTGCCAATATTAAAGCATTTGGGTTGGCATTTCCAATATCCTCTGATGCTAATATGACCAATCTTCTGGCAATAAATTTAACATCTTCGCCACCCTCTATCATCCTTGCTAACCAATAGACTGCTGCATTCGGATCACTTCCTCGTATGGATTTTATAAACGCCGATATGATATCGTAGTGCTGTTCGCCCGTTTTGTCATAACGGACCGTATTCTTTTGAACCTTTTCTAATACTTTATCATTGTTGATTACAACAGAATCACCCTCTGCACTAACAATCAACTCAAAAATATTTAAAAGCTTACGAGCATCACCACCCGAAAGTTGTAATAAAGCGTCAGTTTCTTTTAATTTTATCTTCTTTTTTGAAATAATTTCATCTTCTGAAATTGCACGGTTTAAAAGAGCTATTAAATCTTCTTTATCAAAAGAATTCAAAATATAGACCTGACAGCGAGAGAGTAGTGCGGGGATTACCTCAAAACTGGGGTTTTCCGTAGTGGCACCTATTAAGGTAACCCAGCCTTTTTCAACCGCTCCAAGTAACGAATCTTGTTGCGATTTGCTAAACCTGTGAATTTCATCAATAAATAAGATAGGATTTTTAGTAGTAAATAACCCGCCACTTTGTTTAGCTTTGTCAATGACTTCTCTTACATCTTTAACTCCAGAATTTATTGCACTTAACGTGTAAAACGGGCGTTTGGACTCTTCTGCAATTATATTGGCCAGAGTTGTTTTTCCAATTCCGGGAGGTCCCCACAATATGAGTGACGGAATGACACCTCTTTTAATATGAGCAGTTAAAGCTCCTTTTTCACCCACTAAATGTTGTTGACTGATATAATCAGCAAGCTTTTTTGGACGTATACGTTCTGCTAAAGGGGCATTCATAATACAAAAATAGAGAAAACATAATTGGTTTGTTTTTTTATTCTCACAAATATTTAATTTTATACTAGTCAAGTTTATGACAATATGTACTTAAAAGCAAAAATGGATATATATTTGTGATAACGCAATTATGGATTTACAGGAAGAACATAAGCAATTTAAATTTTCAACAATGGTAATTGCCATTCCATTGTATTTTGTTTTGTTTTTATGGATTGTCTTTTGGGTTGAAGGGAGTTACAATTTATACTTGACCAAATATGGGCTGTATCCACAAACACTAAAAGGATTGCGTGGCATTCTGTTCTCACCCTTTATCCATAGCGGTGTTAAACATTTGTTTAACAATTCAATTCCACTTTTTATATTAATGACATCGTTATTTTACTTTTACAGAAAAATAGCTTTTAACGTACTGATTTATGGAGCACTATTAAGTGGCTTGTTGACTTGGATTATTGCCAGGCCTGCTTACCATATTGGTGCCAGTGGCATCGTTTATTTATTGTTCAGTTTTGTCTTATTTAGCGGATTAATCCGAAAATATTACCGTTTAATTGCGGTATCATTAATTGTTATTTTTCTTTACGGTAGTATGATTTGGTATATTCTCCCTATAAAAGATGGTATTTCATGGGAAGGCCATTTGTCTGGTTTTTTAGTTGGAATAGTATTGGCAATAATTTATAGAAAGCATGGGCCACAACCGATTAAATACGAGTGGGAAGATGATAACTTTATTGAAGAAGAGTTATTTGATGAAGAAGAGTAATATTTTACCTAATTATTTAAGAATTAATCCGTTGTCTAACTACTTCATATAAAGCCACACCGCAAGCTACAGAAACATTTAATGAAGCTATATCACCTAATAGAGGCAATTTTGCTTTAGCATCAGTTATTTTGAGCACAGCAGGAGAGATGCCTTTGTGTTCAGATCCCATAATCAACGCTATAGGTTTATTAAAGTCAACTTGATAAAGTGTATTATCAGTTTTTTCTGTAATACAGACTATTTCTATTCCTTCACCCTGTAAGTGATAAATAGCATCTAATAAATGATTTACTTTACAAATAGGTATTTTAAAAGCCGCACCAGCAGATGTTTTAATGGCATCTGCATTTAAAGGAGCATTACCTTGATTAGGTATTATGATGGCGTCCACACCAGTACACTCTGCCGTTCGTAAAATAGCACCAAAGTTTCGTACATCTGTAATTTGATCCAGCAAAAGATATAATGGATTTTTTTTAGAATTTGAAGCCATTATATCTTCAAGGCTATAAAATTCAACACCAGAAATTTTGCCAACTATGCCTTGATGATTTTGATTTTTAGAAAGATGATTGAGTTTTTCAACAGGAACATAGCTAGTGGAAATATTATGTTGTTTTATTAAGGTATTTAGTTCAGAAAAGAGATTGCCACTTAACCCTTTTTGAATGTATACTTTTTGCATTGTCTGCCCAGCATTTATAGCTTCAATTACTGCTCGAATACCAAAGATGTTTGAAGATTCTTTCATATAACAAAGGTATATAATTTGGATATAAAAAAACCACCTCATTTGAGGTGGTTTTTAATAATAAAATCTAATTATTATTGATTTTGATCTGCTGCAGTAATAGCATCATTTGCGTTTATCTCATCTTCAGGAATTTGAAAAGTAAACATTGATGAACCAGCTGGTAAATTAAAATAAGAACCAGGAGTATTTGGATGTGTAGATCCCGCATAATCACGTAGTAAACCTACTCCCCAACGTTTCATATCTAATAAACCAAATCCTTCACCCCACAATTCAATTCTTCTGTGCGTTCTGATTTCATCCATTAAGTCAGATCCAGTATTCGTAGAAAGCGTATAATTAGGGTCTCTTGTTGAAATTAAATTATACAAGGCTTGAGCAGCACCTGCATCATCACCCATAGCCGCTTTAGCTTCTGCTTCGATTAAATGAAATTCAGCAACACGCATATACACATAATCAGCTTCAAAGAAAGTATCATCAAAAAACTTGTAATTGTAAATTTGAGTAGCATTTCCTTGTAAGATATATCCATTATCTGGACCAAACCAATTGTACCTTATATCTGAAGGAGAAATGGCATCATATAAATTTTTATCTATAGTTTTATGATGACCTAACTGCCCTGTGTAACCAGGTGTATAACCAGCATTTGAATCAAATACAGGAGAATACGATTGCAATTGAGCGAAGAACGATGCGTAATAAGATGTAGTATCTGCATTAATATCAGCTCCCCAAATCCATTCAGAATTGGTTATAAATTGAAAACCATCTAACAATCCATTAGCATTTACCGTACCCTCAGACTGAGCTTCTATGGCATATGTCATCGCTTTTGTATAATCTTCTCTTAGCAAATAATATCTAGCTAAAAAACCAGCAGCAATGTTTTGATTAATTGAAGTTTTGTCAGGTCTTGAATATCCTTCCAAATTTGTATAACCTTCCATTAAATCACTCTCAATTTGATTGTAAACATCACCCACAGTTAATCTACCAAACCCAGGGCCGTTAATTAAATCGGCAGTTGGATCTACAATAGGCACACCAGGATCAGACAATGCTGGCTTTCCTTTTTGATAAATTTGTATCAATTGCAAATACGACATACCTCTGATAATTTTTGATCTTGCCAATACATGCGTTAAAGCTTCAGTAAGCTGTGCTTCATCTAAGCTACCAATTAAACTAATAGTTTGGTTTGCTCCTTTTATAATGGTATAATAAGAATTCCAAACAATTTCAGTTTCACGTCTGTCTTGTGTGCGACCAGTATATTTATAATAATCGTCAAACCACCATCCGTTTCCATCATTAATCATATCACTAGACATTAAATCCATCATTAAATCAACAGATTTCTGTCCAAAATCGAAGTGTCCACCATCACCGGCCAAGTTATAAGATCTTAAACTATTCACCGTACCTACATCAAAAGAAGAAGCAACGTTTAATAATGCTTCAGGAGATTCTTCAGCTAATTTAGCTATATCTTCATCAGTAACAGTACTTTGAAGGCTTGTATCTAAGTAATCTTCATTACAGCTTACCATAAACGCTGTAACAACTAGTAATAAAAGAATTTTTTTCATGTTTTTCATTTTTTAAAAATTAATGTTTATACCTAAAGTATAAGTCTCAAGTGTTGCATATCTAACAGCGTTGTTATCACCCGCTACACGTTGTCTAGGGTCAAACCCTTGTCTTCCAGATTTAGTCCAAAGGGCTAAATTATTTGCATTTCCATAAATTCTTACTTTAGATAAATGTATTTTTTTAGTAACATCTTCAGGTAAAGTATATCCAATAGAAATATTATTTAAACTTAAATAATCAGAATCTTCTAAGAATAAAGTTGAGAATTGATTCCAGTTATTTGTGTTTTCATCAACTCTTGGTAATGTAGCAGTTTGATTATCGAATGTCCAAGTTTTGCTAAAATCTCTATGAAAATTCCCTCCAATACTACCATCAAAACCATCATTGTAAATGGCATCATAAGCCTTACCACCAATTTGATAAGAAAAATCTACACCAAAATCAAAATTTTTGTACACTACATTTGTTGAAAAACCACCATAAACATCAGGTAAAGCAGTTTCTTGTAAATATTGAGTTGCTACTGAATAGTCATCAGTAACACCGTTGTAAGGTACTCCATCAGGATCCGCTACAACATCGGTTTTCCATTGAGCATTACCATTGGTAGGATCTACACCTACAAATTCTCTCATATAATAGTCAAAAGCCGTACCACCTAAGGTCCATCTGTACCTACCATTATCAATGTTTTCTTTACCAGGTACAAACGCAGTAATTTCGTTTTTGTAATGTGTTGCATTCAAGTCAAAAGACCAAGATAAATCTTCTTTGCTTATAATTTGATAAGAGATTAAGGCTTCAACACCTCTATTTTCCATATCCATTACGTTTTCAGGAACAGAAGGGAAACCAGTAGAAGGTGGTAACTCTCTGTTGTGAATTAAATCTGATATTTCTCTTATAAAGTACTCAGATTCAATACGTAAACGGTTATTAAAGAATTGGGCTTCAAAACCTACATTAAAGTTTGTAGAAGTTTCCCAAGTTAAATCTTTATTACCAAAGACGGTCTTTTCAATATCAAAGTCATCACCATTTTTAGTTACACCCCATTGATCTAAGAAAGGAGAGTAATTTCTGTTAACAGAATTTGGATAGCGAACAACGTCATTACCTTGTTGACCATAACTTGATTTAAACTTTAATTCATTTAACCAAGATACATCTTGTAAGAAAGATTCTTGTGAAACTCTCCATGCCAAACCTACACCATAAAAGGTACCCCATCTGTTGTCTGGGTGAAATACTGATGATCCATCTCTTCTTACACTACCATTAATATAATACCTACCATCATAATCATACATTAACCTAGCAAAAAATCCTTCTAAGTCATATTCAGTATAATCACCTAAAATGGCATCTGCACCATCAGGTAAGGCAAATAAATCTGGAGATAAATCGTTAGCTAAGAATTGTCTTCTTAAGTTTACATCTATATCCTTAAAATCATAATTAGTTGCTTCATGTCCTAATAAAATTTCCACATTATGAACATCACCTAAATTTTTCTTCCAATTTAATAATTGTTGGTTTGTTATCGTAGTCCCTCTACCATATCTTTCTCTTAACCTACCAGCAATGTCAGTTGAACTTGCACTACCTACTTTTTTATTAGTATAATCAACTAAATTAAATGTAGCTAAGTCATAACCTAAATTATAAGTAAACGTAAAATCCTTTAAAAAATTAACCTTAGCAAATACTCTTGAAGTAAAATTGTCACGAGTATCAGTGTTAACATTTAAAGTTTGTAGTGCGTGTGGGTTTGAGAATCCGTTAAAAGGTCTTCCTGCTACGGCATTAGGAGAAGTAACATCTGCCCAATCCCATTCAGGATTACCTTGACCATCTCTTACAATTTCTCCAGTTGCATGATCTCTAGCAAAAACAGGATAAATAGGAGCAATATCTCTTACCCAAGCAAAGTTACCTGTAATATTGTTAGTTAAAGTTCCTTTTTGCTCACGGTTGGCATAATTCATTTGTACACCAGCAGATATATTATCTGTAAAAGAGGTTTCTACATTTGCTTTTAACGTAGATCTTTTAAACCCAGTATTAATATTGTAACCTTCATTGTCTTCATGACCTAATGACACAAAATATTTTGAATTTTCGTTACCACCAGATAAACTTAAATAGGCAGTATTTACACCGCTAAAACTTTCAAAAAGATAATCTCTCCAGTCATCTTCCCATAAAGGAGTACCTCCTCTAAATTGCCCATTTGGACTAACTAAATTAGTTCTGTCTCCTCCGTAAGGATTGTAAATCAATCCTAATGTTCCATCTAGTAAATCATTTGAAGCTTTTATTCCTGCATCTGACTCTGAAAGACCATTTAAAACGATTTCATTGGTTTTTAACATTTTGTGATATGCCTCAAAATACTCACCAGCTCCAGTCATAACGTCATAATCTTTTATTGCAAGATCAGTCATACTGGTTTTAATGTCTAAAGAAACATTCATTCTACCAGACTTACCTTTTTTAGTAGTAATAATTACTACACCATTTGCACCCCTGTTACCGTATAGGGCAGCAGCCGAAGCGTCTTTAACAAATGACATTGACTCAATATCATTAGGGTTAATCGTTGTAATTGATTCCGTAAAAGGAACACCATCAACCACATATAATGGGGCAGATGAACCATTTAATGATCCAATACCTCTAAATCGCACAACTGGTGCAGTACCAGGTTGACCTGAATTAGAAAATATTTGTACACCGGCAATTTTACCAGTAAGACCTGTAACAGCATTACCTGAGGCTACTTTCGTAAATTCTTCAGAATCAATTTCAACAATAGATCCGGTTAAGGATTCTTTTGTTTGAGTACCATAAGCGGTAACTACAACTTCTTCAAGTAGATTGTCAGATTCTAATACTACATTTATGGTATTTGAAGTACCTACTGTAACTTCTTTGTTTGCCATACCAACAAAACTAAAAACAAGTATATCACCCGTTTTTGCTTGAATGGCATAATTACCATCAAAATCCGTATCAGTACCTGTAGCTGTTCCTTTTATTAAAATGTTTACTCCTGGTAAAGGGCCAGTTTCGTCGGTTACAGTACCGGAAATAGTTCTTTCTTGTGCAAACGTAAATTGCACCACAAACGCTAGTAATAGCGTTAAAATTCCACTAAACTTTGTTTTCATGTTATCTATTATTTGAATTAATTGCCGCAAAAATGGTAAAATTATGTTAATAAAACAACTATTTAACATAAATTAGGTTAAAATTGAAATTTTAGCAATTACATCTATATTGTAAGATGTTAGTAATGGTAGGTGGTTGCGTAGGTTTTTTAAGAAAATATAAAAGCTGCCATTTCTGGCAGCTTTTAAAAAAGTTTGTTAGTTAATTATTTTACAATTAACAGAATAAATTAAACTAGATTTAATTTACATCCCACCATAATTTAGTGTGATTGTCATCTGCTCCTTGAGCTGCAATAATTGCTGCATAATTTGCAGGGTTGTTATCTTCTACAGAAGTATCATAAGAATCTCTTACAGGAATTCTTGGATCAGCAGCATTTGCTGAAGGCGTTAACGCTGGAGAATCTAATCTTCTCCACTCAGCCCATGCTTCCCAACCATTTAAGTATAATGCAACCCATTTTTCATAGGCTAAATCATCCATATCAGTATAAGCGTGAGCAGCAACATAACTAGCTATGTCTGCAGCATCTACATTCCAATATTCCATAGAAGCTACAATTCCTTCTTCATATAAATCACTAGCGGTAGCACCGCCAACGTTCCAGCCGTTAAGTGCAGCTTCTGCCATATTAAATTTCATTTGAGCAGCTGTATATAATGGTGTAGGGAAATCTACATCATAAATTACGGTTGCAGTAGGGAATGAGTAATCTGGTACATTACCATTTACTTCTCCATTTGGTGCACCTACATATTTTGCATCTGCATTACCAGGAAACATTGGGTTAGAGGCAGTTCCATTAGTTGAAGGCTCAGCATACTTAAATAATCTTGGGTCAAGATTTGATCTCAACGTCTCCATCATAGTAACTGAAAGAATATAATCCTCTCTTGTTTTCCATCTATCATGCCATGGGCTATCGTCAGCATCAATAGTTCCATAATTAAATTCTATATTCTGAGCATTAGAACTGATATAAACACCAGAAGCTATTACTTCTTCAAATTTAGATTTAGCTAAAGTTGGATTAACATGAGAAATACGCATTGCCATATTCATTTTTAATGAGTTGGCAAATAGCCACCATCTGTTCATGTCTCCATCAAAAAGTAAATCACCTGCCGGTCCCGATTTACCAGCATCAATTATACTCATTGCAGCTTCAAGGTCTGCAAACATAATAGTATATAGTTCTTCTTGAGTATCAAATGCTGGTTGTGGATTATCAATACCTTGAAAACCTTCTGAGTAAGGTAAACCACCCCATTTGTCCGTCATATATTGCAAGATGTAAGCTCTTAAAATATGAGCAACCGCTATTTGGTTGTTGTTATCACCAAATGCTCCCGCTTGATCTTTAGTGGCTTCGTCTGTATTAAGCTCTATAATTCTATTCAAATTTTGGATAGAACCTGTAAAGAATCCATTATAACTTCTAGTTAATGTTGCATACCTAGAATCTCCAGGATATTGTCCTTCAGTCAATTGCTGAGTAAACAGAATACCTTGCATGTTAGTACTAACAGTAGGTATAGTTCTCTGTGCTTGCGTCAATAACTGTGAAGTTACAGCAGCTGTGGGTCCATTAGGATTGTTATTTACATCTCCAAAATCTACAGTTTCACATGAACTGTAAATAAAAGAAATACAAAGAATCAATACTATGTTTTTAATTTTTTTATTCATTTCAGTTTTTTTTAAAATGTTAATTTTACATTAAGTCCAAAAGATCTGGTCTGTGGCAACTGTCCTGCTTCTGCCCAGTTTACACCACTTCTTTTTTCAAGTTCCGATGGATCAACCCAATTCAAATCAGAGTCGATTAACCAAAGGTTATTACCAAATACTGATAATTGAACTGCTTCTAATCCCATTTTTGAAACTAAATCAGGGTTAAAGTTATAGTTTAACCTTGCCGTTCTAAACTTTAAGTAAGTAGCATCATGTACGTTATTTTCGTAAATGTTACCTAAGTTACCTAAGTTAAAGTGATCTTGTGCGTCAACATATTTGTCAACTACCGTACCGTCAGAAATAGGTACACCGTTCGAATCTGTTCCAGTCTGTAATACACCTACTATGTGCACACCACCACCGTTAGCTACAGGATCTCTTAAAGGATTACCTTTATCATTTAATCCAGCAGTTTTTGCTGATAAACCAGAGTGGTCCATATATCTTTCAGTTCTTGAATAATATAATCCTCCTTTTTGTCCATCAAATCCAACAAATAAATCTACGTTCTTATATCTGATTGTAGAAGTTATACCATAAGTGTAGTCTGGTAATAAACTACCTAATCTTTTATTAGACTCTCTAGCAAAATTATCAGTAGATGTGAAGATAATACTACCATCAGTATGTGTAGCAAAACCTCTACCGTAAAATAAACCATACTCTTCACCAACTCTAGCTTGCAATTTCATACTAGAAGTATACGTACTAATATCATAAGAATCAACACCAGGGTAAATCGCATCTACAAATTTTTCTAAGGTAGCAAAGTTTACACCAAGATCCCAAGTAAAGTCATCTGTTTTAACAATAGATCCATTCAATCCTATTTCAATACCATTTGAAGTATTCTTACCAGAGTTAACCGTTATACCTGTATAACCAGTTGCACCATCTAATGATACAAAAACTGGTAAATCTTCATCGATTCTATTAAAGTAAGTAATATCTAGTCCAATTCTATTTTTAATAAATTTAAATTCAGCTCCAAATTCTAATTCGTTTCTAACGCCGCCTACAAGGTTAGGGTTGTTCTGAAGTCCAGCAACTGATAAGGTACCATTTCCTTGGTATAGTCCACCAACATTGTAAACACTAGAGATTTGGTATGGACCTGGGAAATAAGGTGCCTGAGCATAACCTGCCCTCAACTTAAAGAAGCCCATAATGTCATTTTGTGGGATTAACTTATTGACCAAGAAACTGGCAGAAACTCCATAAGT
Organism: Aureibaculum sp. 2308TA14-22; assembly: GCF_040538665.1. Classification (NCBI taxonomy): domain Bacteria; kingdom Pseudomonadati; phylum Bacteroidota; class Flavobacteriia; order Flavobacteriales; family Flavobacteriaceae; genus Aureibaculum; species Aureibaculum conchae. The sequence continues at coordinate 2,508,799 of NZ_JBEWXT010000001.1, read as the reverse complement.
ATCTACCCTGTTGTCATCCGGGTTTGCTGTTGATGACCAGTCTAATCTGTAAGATCCATCTAAATACAACATATCTTTAAACCCAAAGGACGCTTTTATAAAGGCACCCCTAGTTTCACCTTGTGATATACTAGTACTTGCAGATACAGGATCTTTAGAGCCAGCTAAGTTATAAAACTCAGGTATGGTTAAATTACCATTGGTTGAAGCACTAAGACCTTTAAAATCGTAAACTACAATTTCTCCACCCAAACTTGCGTCCACATCTAAGTCGCCATCTAAAAAGCTATCAGTATAATTTAACATTGAAAAATAATGTTCTTTATTAAATCTTCTTTGATATTCTGCGTAAGAAGCAGGGTCTAACAAACTTTTAGTTGTTTCACGATCATCTCTAGCAAAATTATGAAAAGTAGATCTCACCTCTGCAACAACATTAAATTTATCATTGAAGGTATAAGTACCTCCAATTTTACCATATGCTGAATTTTTATATTCATGTTTTAAATTTTCTTCAGATTCAAAACCTGGCATATCCCAATATAATGGTCTAGCATCTCTTGTGCCTCTAATGTTCCAAGAAACAATTTGTCCTGCACGTTCATAGTCTTTTAATCTATCAAAATCTAATTGTCTTTGCCACCATTGGTTCATGTTTGAAGCTAAGTTGGCATAACCTTGATCAGGGTCATTTCTAGTTTTTCTATCTTGGTAGTTAACATTTACATTAACTGTAAATTTTTCAGAAATGTCATAACTAGCATTTAAAGAAAGGTTTACTGTCTTTTGATCAGAATTAGTAATAATACCTCCTTTATCAATAAGAGAAATTGCAGACCTAATATTATAACCATCTCCTCCTTTAGCAAAACTTAATGAAGTATTGTTAGTTATACTTGTTCTATAAAATGTCTCAACATCATTTGGTGTTGGTTCCCAAGCTCTTAATTCTCCAAATTCAGGAGTTCCTGGTATCCAAGAGTCCCAATGACGTACTGGAGTTCCATCTAATCTTGGACCCCAAGATTCATCTGCGAAAAAATCAGGATAGGGGTCTCCATCAAAACTTGCCCAATCAGCTGGATCAACTGCTGGGTCATAGCTAAATGTATTAAATGTTTGGCTATAACCACCTCCATATTCATTTTGGTATTCTGGTAAATTAGTAACATTACCTACAATAGTTGAATGGTCTACTGTAAATGTTGCCTTACCACTTTTCCCTTTTTTAGTTGTAATGATAATTACACCGTTACGCCCATCGGGACCATAAATTGCTGTTGCTGATCCACCTTTTAGTACAGACATATCTGCAATATCGTTGGTATTGATATCACCAACTTGATACACTTGAACACCATCAACAACGTAAAGAACATTAGATTCACCTCTTAATTTAATTTGAGAGTCTCTAAAACCAGTACTAGCTTGACCAACAATTTGCACACCTGCCACTTTACCAGCTAATGCGTTGTTAACGTCAATGTCTTTACCTTTTTGTAGTTGTTCGGCATCTACAGATTGTTGAGAATACCCTAAGGCTTTTTTCTCTCTTCTAATACCTAGACCTGTAACAACTACTTCATCAAGTACATTGTCTGCTTCTAAAACTACATTAATAGTGTTAGATGCACCTACTGTAACTTCTTTTGGAGCCATTCCAATAAAACTAAAGGAAAGCACATCACCTTCTTTAGTTTGAATGGTGTAATTACCATCAAAATCAGTTTCAGTACCTGTAGTTGTACCTTTAATTACTACACTAACACCCGGTAATGGTCCTGTTTCATCAGAAACCGTACCTGTGACAGTTTTTTCTTGTGCAAAAGTAAATTGCACTACCAACGCCAGTAATAGCGTTAAAATTCCATTAAACTTTGTTTTCATATTTTAATTATTTGAATTAAATTTTGCCAAAAGTCATAAAAAAATGTTAACAAAACAATTTTTTATGACTATTTTTTTAAAAAAATCATAATAAATTGTTAAAAAATGTAAGGTTTGTTATCTTTTTTGAACTAAAAGAAGTTAACAATTTTTAAATGAAACCTTGAGTTGTTAAAATTAAATGGAATTTCAGAAGACTTTCCTAGAGCATAGCTTAAATTAATAAACCCTAGTTTTGAAGTAAAGGCATAGCCTAAGCCTAAAGAATAGATTTGCGAAGATAGGTTTTTATTTTCAATATATCCCAAATCTGAAACTGTATATAGATAGGAATTATTGTTGGTGTTATATCTGTATTCAATATTAAAAGTGCTGTAAATTGATGCCAAAATACTCTCCTCATCAAATCCGCGTATGGAATTTACTCCCCCAATTCTTAATAATTCGTTATCAATTAGTTTTTCTGAATTAATTAAACCACTTTGATTTTGAAAAAAAATATGATTTTTAAAATTCAAACTCCACAGAAAATTAGTTTTTAAATGAAACTTTGTTTGATTGACTTTGAAAGTACTTTTTCTTTTACCTGTTAGTGCTTCGGAGAATAAATTAAATTTTGTTCTAAAAAATGGATGATTGTTTGGAACAGTATAATTGTAACTAAGTCCGTAGAAAGTGTTTTTGTAATCTTCAATACTACTATCGGCAATTGTCAAAAGATTAGAGGAGCTTTCTGAATGCAGAACTAAACCAACGGAACTTCTATTATTAATACTATATGGTAAAGCGAATTTAAACAGGGTATTTACAAAAGAAGAATCTTGTTTGTATATGTTTAAGGCAATATTAGGTGATACTTTTGAATTAAAGATGTAAGGAAATGAAATGTCTAAATCAAATACCTGTCTATTGCTGCCGTTATTTTTCCAAAGCAAATTAAAATATTCTCCAGAATCAAATAGGTTGTTTAACGATAAGTCCAAATAACCATTTAAAGAAATTCCTTTTCCAATCTTTTTTGAGGTAAAACCAATCAATCCATCAAACTTGTTTGTGTTTTCTTTCTTTAGGTACAGATAAACAATCGTAGAATCTTTTGTAAAAAGTACTTCGGGCGGTTTTATTTCTGAAACAAAAGGTAATGCATTAATCGCATCTGAATAGTTATCTAGCTTTTTTTTGTTGAAAATTATGTTTTTTTCTAATCTTAAAAAGTGCTTGATATAAGTTTTTGGAAAAGAGGTGTATCCATTGATAATAATTTTGTCAATTTTTCTAACAGTTGATGTTTTTATAAATAGATTGGCTTTAATTATGGTGTCGTTTATCACAGATAAGTTTTTTAAAACTACTTCCGAGAACGAATTGCCGTCATTTTCAAGTGCATTACTTATGGATTGCAGTTTAGAGGGTAGGTTGTCTGGCTTAACTTCAAAATAGTTCAATGACGTTTTTCTGTTTTTAATTAAAATCACGCTTGGGTCGATTTCGTTCCTATCATAATAAACTCTAATTTTTTGCACTTGATTCCTTAAATTGAAATAGGCAATATGTAAACTATCATCTTTAACAAGGCTGTCGAGATTGTAATTTATAAAGCCCATTCTTTCAATTTGAAGCTTAACCGAATCTAATGTTTTTGAAATGGTATTTTCGGTAAAATGAATTTTTTGATATTGAATATCCTTAATTAAAAACGAAGATGTGCTATCGATAGTAGAAATTTTTAACACTTTTTTTTGACCATAAGATTGATTAAAAACAAGTATCAAAAATAATACGTATATATATGGTGTAAATTTCTGTTTCAAAACAGCTCAAAATTAGCTTAAAACTGTTGAAAAAATGTAAAATTAAAAATGTTTTTAAAATGATGATAAATTTTAGCTAAGACCTGTTTGTAGAAACGGATTTTATTTATACATTTGCACACTCTTAAAAAAGAGGTTTATTTTTAATAAGAAATAACAATTAATTTATATGCCAACTATACAGCAATTAGTACGCAAGGGAAGAACCCAAATAACTAAGAAGAACAAATCGGCTGCATTAAATTCTTGTCCACAGAGAAGAGGCGTATGTACACGTGTTTACACTACTACACCAAAAAAACCAAATTCTGCTATGCGTAAAGTAGCAAGGGTAAGGTTAACTAACGGTAATGAAGTAAATGCTTACATACCTGGAGAGGGGCACAATTTGCAAGAGCACTCGATAGTATTAGTTAGAGGTGGAAGAGTAAAAGATTTACCTGGAGTTAAATATCACGTTGTACGTGGTGCTTTAGATACTGCAGGGGTTGAGGGACGAACGCAACGCCGTTCCAAATATGGAACTAAACGTCCTAAAAAATAATTTAAACACTTTAATGTAAGAAGTAATGAGAAAAAGAAGTGCAAAGAAAAGACATTTATTACCTGATCCTAAATTTAACGATCAGTTAGTAACTCGTTTTGTAAACAACTTAATGAAGGACGGTAAAAAGTCAGTAGCTTTTAAAGTTTTTTATGATGCTATGGATATAGTTGAGGAGAAAAAACAAGACGAAGAAAAAACCGCTTTAGAAGTTTGGAAGGAAGCGTTATCTAATGTTATGCCACATGTTGAAGTAAGAAGTAGAAGAGTAGGTGGTGCTACATTCCAAATACCAATGCAAATTAGACCGGACAGAAAGGTTTCTATGGCTATGAAATGGATGATTTCATATTCTAGAAAGCGTAATGAAAAGTCAATGGCTCAACGTTTGGCAAATGAGGTTTTAGCTGCGGCTAAAGAAGAAGGTGCGGCTGTTAAGAAAAGAACAGATGTGCACAAAATGGCAGAAGCAAATAAAGCATTTTCACACTTTAGATTTTAATAGATGGCACAAAGAGATTTAAAATATACAAGAAATATTGGTATTGCAGCTCATATTGATGCAGGTAAAACTACAACAACTGAGCGTATTTTATTTTACACAGGTGTGAATCATAAAATTGGTGAGGTGCATGATGGTGCTTCTACTATGGACTGGATGGAGCAAGAAGCTGAAAGAGGTATTACAATCACTTCGGCAGCAACTACTTGTACTTGGAATTTTCCAACACAAAATGGTGAGTCATTAGACGATACTAAAGGATACCATTTTAATATAATTGATACACCAGGTCACGTTGATTTTACAGTTGAAGTTAACCGTTCGTTAAGAGTACTTGACGGATTGGTGTTTTTATTTTCTGCAGTTGATGGTGTTGAGCCACAATCAGAAACAAACTGGAGATTAGCCGACAATTACAAAGTTCCAAGAATTGGTTTTGTAAACAAAATGGATCGTCAGGGTTCTAACTTTTTGATGGTTAACAATCAGGTTAAAGAAATGTTAGGTTCTAACGCAGTTCCTATCGTTTTACCAATAGGTGATGAAGCTGATTTTAAAGGTGTAGTTGATTTAGTAAAAAATAGAGCTATTATTTGGCATGAAGAGAATATGGGAGCTACTTTTGATGTGGTTGATATTCCTGCTGAAATGGCTGATGAAGTGCATGAATATAGAGCTGCTTTGATTGAAGCTGTTGCGGAATATGATGAAGAGTTATTGGAAAAATTCTTTGAGGATGAGAACTCAATTACGGAAGATGAAATCCACGCAGCATTAAGAGCAGCAGTTATGGATATGTCTATCATTCCTATGATATGTGGATCTTCTTTTAAAAATAAAGGAGTACAATTTTTGTTAGATGCAGTTTGCCGTTATTTGCCTTCTCCTATAGATAAAGAAGCAATTATTGGTACTGATCCTGATTCAGGTAATGAAATTTCTAGAAAACCTGATGTGAAGGAACCTTTTTCTGCATTGGCTTTTAAAATTGCTACTGATCCTTTTGTTGGTCGTTTAGCATTTTTTAGAGCATATTCTGGTCGCTTAGATGCTGGTTCATATATATTGAATAATCGTTCAGGTAAAAAAGAGCGTATTTCGCGTATTTACCAAATGCACGCAAATAAACAAACAGCTTTAGATTATATCGAAGCTGGAGATATTGGTGCAGCAGTTGGATTTAAAGATATTAAAACAGGTGATACATTAACAGATGAAAAACACCCAATTATTTTGGAAAGTATGGATTTTCCAGATCCAGTAATTGGTATTGCGGTTGAGCCTAAAACTAAAGCTGATATTGATAAATTAGGAATGGCGTTAAGTAAGTTAGCTGAAGAAGACCCTACATTTACGGTTAAAACAGACGAAGCTTCGGGTCAGACTATTATTTCTGGTATGGGCGAACTTCACTTAGATATTATTGTTGATCGTCTTAAAAGAGAATTTAAGGTTGAAGTGAACCAAGGTCAACCTCAGGTTGAATATAAAGAAGCTTTAACAAGATCGGCTGATCATAGAGAAGTGTATAAAAAACAATCTGGTGGTCGTGGTAAATTTGCTGATATTGTATTTACAATGGAGCCTGCCGATGAAGGTAAACAAGGGTTAGAGTTTGAAAACAAAATTAAAGGTGGTAATATTCCAAGGGAATTTATCCCATCAGTAGAAAAAGGTTTCAAAGAAGCTATGAAAAACGGTCCATTGGCCGGGTTTGAAATGGATTCTATGAAAATAACTCTTAAGGATGGTTCTTTCCACCCTGTTGATTCTGATGCTTTATCGTTTGAATTAGCTGCAAAAATCGGTTATAAAGATGCTGCAAAAGCCGCTAGGGCTGTGTTGATGGAGCCTATCATGAAGTTAGAGGTGTTAACACCTGAAGAAAACATGGGTGATATTGTTGGTGACTTGAACAGAAGAAGAGGTCAAGTTAGTGATATGTCTGATAGAGCTGGATCTAAAGTAGTAAAAGCAGAAGTTCCGTTATCGGAAATGTTTGGTTATGTAACTTCCTTGAGAACATTGTCATCAGGTAGAGCAACTTCTACAATGGAATTTTCGCATTACGCAGAAACACCATCGAATATTGCTGAGGAAGTAATTAAAAATGTAAAAGGTTAATTTACTAAATAGATAAAGATGAGTCAAAAAATTAGAATAAAATTAAAGTCTTACGATCATAATTTAGTAGATAAATCTGCTGAAAAAATCGTTAAAACGGTAAAAAGTACTGGTGCTGTTATCAATGGACCAATTCCATTACCAACACACAAAAAAATATTTACTGTATTGAGGTCTCCTCACGTAAATAAAAAATCTAGAGAACAATTTCAATTAAGTTCTTATAAGAGATTATTAGATATTTACAGTTCATCATCAAAAACAATTGACGCTTTAATGAAGTTAGAATTGCCAAGTGGTGTTGAAGTTGAGATAAAAGTATAATTATCATTTCTGCAAAGGCAGGAAAACATGTCCCAAGCGGTTGACAAGGGAAAAACGGAAAAAAATACATTCAGGGTTGAAGTGTTTTTGACCCTATTTTTTTGAATAAAAGTTAATAAAACAATAATTAATTAATAAATAAGTAAAATGTCTGGGTTAATAGGAAGAAAAATTGGAATGACCAGTATTTTTGATGACAATGGGAAAAATATTCCTTGTACTGTTATCGAAGCTGGTCCATGTGTAGTTACCCAAGTCAGAACCAAAGAAGTTGACGGCTATGAAGCCTTACAACTAGGTTTCGATGACAAAGCAGAAAAGCAGACAACTAAAGCGTTAAAAGGACACTTTAAAAAGGCTGGTACAAATGCTAAGAATCGCGTTGCCGAATTTCAAGGTTTTGATGAGGAGTACAAATTAGGTGATTCAATCACCGTAGATCACTTTAAAGAAGGTGAATTTGTTGATGTTGCCGGAACCTCAAAAGGTAAAGGTTTTCAAGGTGTTGTAAAGCGTCATGGTTTTGCGGGTGTTGGACAAGCAACTCACGGTCAGCATAATCGTCTTAGAGCTCCTGGTTCTATCGGAGCAGCATCTTATCCTGCAAGAGTATTTAAAGGTATGAGAATGGCAGGAAGAATGGGTGGAGAAAAAGTGAAAGTTCAAAATTTAAGAGTTTTAAAAGTAATTCCAGAAAAGAATCTTTTAGTAGTAAAAGGAGCTGTGCCTGGTCACAAAAACGCTTATATAACTATTCAGAAATAATGAAAGTAGAAGTTATAGATATCAACGGGAAAAAAACTGGAAGAAAGGTTGAGCTTTCAGACTCAATTTTTGCTATAGAACCAAATAAGCATGCTGTTTATTTAGATGTTAAGCAATTTTTAGCAAATCAGAGACAAGGTACGCACAAAGCTAAAGAAAGAGCTGACATTAAAGGTAGTACTAGAAAGATTAAAAAGCAAAAGGGTACAGGTACAGCACGTGCAGGCTCTATAAAATCTCCAATTTTTAGAGGTGGGGGTAGAATTTTTGGACCTAGACCTAGAAGCTATAGTTTTAAATTGAACAAAAATTTAAAACGTTTGGCTAGACAATCTGCATTATCTATCAAAGCAAAAGACAATAACATTGTTGTATTGGAAAATTTTGAATTTGATACTCCAAAGACAAAGAATTTTACTTCTATTTTAAGTGCTTTAGAGCTTGATAACAAAAAGTCTTTGTTTGTGTTGGATGCTTCAAATAAAAATGTATATTTGTCCTCTCGCAATTTAAAAGGCACTAATGTTGTAAGTGCTTCAAGATTAAATACTTACAATATGTTAAACGCAAATAAAATTGTGCTTACTGAAGGTAGTATTGAGGAAGTTGAATCAAATCTTAGCAAGTAATAACATGAGCATTTTAATAAAACCAATTATTACAGAAAAAGCAAATGACCTTAGTGAGTTGCATAATAGATTCACATTTGAGGTTGATAAGCGTGCAAATAAGATAGAAATAAAAAATGCTATTGAAAGCACTTATGGAGTGTCTGTTAGCAATGTAAGAACTTTAAACTATCCGGTTAAACGTAATACAAAGTTTACCAAAAAAGGGATTGTTACAGGTAAAATAGGGGCTTACAAAAAAGCTATTATTGAGTTAGCCGAAGGTGATAGCATAGATTTTTATAGCAATATTTAAGACGAAAAAGATGTCATTAAGAAAATTAAAACCAGTAACGCCAGGTCAACGTCATAAAGTATTAAATACTTTTGAAACGTTAACAACCGATAAGCCTGAAAAGAGCTTGTTGGCACCTCAAAAAAGATCGGGTGGTAGAAATAGTGGAGGAAAAATGACCATGCGTTATATGGGCGGCGGTCATAAAAAGAGATATCGTATTATTGATTTTAAGAGAGATAAAGACGGTGTTCCTGCTATTGTAAAAAGTATAGAATATGATCCGAATCGTACAGCATATATTGCGTTGTTGAACTATGCTGATGGTGAAAAAAGATATATAATTGCCCAGGCTGGATTACAAGTTGGACAAACAGTAATTTCAGGAGATAAAGCAACACCAGAAGTTGGCAATGCTAGAACCTTAAAGGATTTACCTTTAGGTACTGTTATCTCTTGTATAGAATTGCACCCTGGTCAAGGGGCGGTTATTGCACGTAGTGCAGGCTCTTTTGCTCAATTAATTGCAAGAGAAGGTAAATATGCAACAATTAAATTACCATCTGGTGAAATCAGATTGATTTTACTTACTTGTAAAGCTACCATTGGCGTTGTTTCTAATTCAGATCATCAATTAGAAGTTTCAGGTAAAGCAGGTAGAACAAGATGGAAAGGTAGAAGACCAAGAACTAGACCTGTGGTAATGAATCCGGTTGATCATCCAATGGGTGGTGGTGAAGGTAAGTCAGCAGGTGGACATCCTAGATCTAGAAATGGTATTCCTGCAAAAGGATATAAAACACGTTCTAAGACAAAAGCGAGTAATAAGTACATTATAGAACGTAGAAAAAAATAAGAGAAAGATATGGCACGTTCATTAAAAAAAGGACCTTACGTTTTCCATAAATTGGAAAAGAAAGTACAAGCTAATATAGATTCTGGTAAAAAATCAGTAATCAAAACATGGTCAAGAGCATCAATGATTACACCTGATTTTGTTGGACAAACAATAGGTGTACACAATGGTCGTCAATTTGTACCAGTATATATTACTGAAAACATGGTAGGTCATAAATTAGGAGAATTTTCACCAACACGTTCTTTTAGAGGGCATGCAGGTGCAAAGAATAAAGGTAAAAAATAAGCAATGGGAGTTCGAAAAAAATTAAGAGCACAGCAGCTTAAAGAAGATCGCAAAACTAAGTTTTTTGCAAAATTAAACGGTTGTCCTACATCGCCAAGAAAAATGCGTTTAGTAGCTGACCAAATAAGAGGTGTAGATGTTGAAAAAGCATTAGCTATTTTAAAATTTAGCCCAAAAGAAGCTGCTAGAAATTTAGAGAAATTAACATTATCTGCAATAGCTAACTGGCAAGCAAAAAATGAAGATGCAAATATTGAGGATGCAGGCCTGTTTGTTAAGGAAATTTATGTTGATAGTGCCGCAATGTTAAAGAGATTGAGACCAGCTCCACAAGGTCGTGCACATAGAATAAGAAAACGTTCAAATCATGTTACTATGATATTAGGAGAAAAAAATAATACAAGCAATTCGTAAATAGATATGGGACAAAAAACTAATCCAATAGGAAATCGTTTAGGAATTATCAGAGGATGGGAATCTAACTGGTATGGTGGAAATGATTATGGCGATAAGCTTGCAGAAGATGATAAAATAAGAAAGTATATACATACTAGGTTATCTAAAGCTAGTGTTTCTAGAGTAATTATAGAACGTACTCTTAAATTAATTACGGTAACAATTACTACTGCTCGTCCTGGAATTATTATAGGTAAAGGTGGTCAAGAAGTTGATAAGTTAAAGGAAGAGCTTAAAAAAATTACTGGTAAAGAAGTACAGATAAATATTTTTGAAATTAAACGCCCTGAACTAGATGCATTTTTAGTAGCGTCAAGTATTGCACGTCAAATTGAAAATAGAATATCTTATAGAAGAGCTATAAAAATGGCTATTGCGGCTACAATGAGAATGAATGCCGAAGGTATAAAAGTTCAAATTTCAGGTCGTCTAAATGGAGCTGAAATGGCACGTTCAGAAGGTTATAAAGAAGGAAGAATTCCACTTTCTACTTTTAGAGCAGATATAGATTACGCTTTAGTTGAGGCACATACTACTTATGGTAGAATAGGTGTTAAGGTTTGGATTATGAAAGGCGAAGTATATGGTAAAAGAGAATTATCTCCTTTAGTTGGTTTATCTAAAAAACAAGGTAAAGGTGGTAATAAAGGTGGAGGAAGAAGACCTCAAAGAAGAAAATAATTTTTTAAAGTTTTAAGAAATGTTACAACCAAAAAGAACAAAATACCGTAAAGTACAGAAAGCAAAAGGGAACATGAAAGGGAATGCCCAAAGAGGTCATAGACTTTCTAACGGTATGTTTGGTATAAAATCTTTAGATCAAGATTTGCTTACATCGCGTCAGATTGAAGCTGCTCGTATTGCGGCAACGCGTTACATGAAAAGGCAAGGTAGTATTTGGATCAAAATTTTTCCGGATAAGCCAATAACCAAAAAACCTTTAGAGGTTCGTATGGGTAAAGGTAAAGGTGCTCCAGAATATTTTGTAGCTGTGGTAAAACCAGGTAGAATTTTATTTGAAATTGGTGGCGTACCAATCGAAACTGCTAGAGAAGCATTGAGATTAGCAGCACAAAAATTACCGGTAAGAACAAAGTTTGTTATCGCCAGAGATTACGACGAAAACGAAGCTTAAAACTATTATTATGAAACAATCAGAAATAAAAGAATTATCTGTTGCAGATATACAAGAGAAATTGGCTGACGTAAAAAAGAACTATACGGATTTGAAAATGGCACATGCTATTTCGCCTTTAGAAAACCCAATTCAACTGAGAGATATAAGAAAAACAGTTGCAAGATTAGCCACAGAATTAACTAAAAGAGAAGTACAATAATTGTATTCGTATTTACAAGATGGAAAAAAGAAATCTTAGAAAAGAAAGAATAGGAGTTGTTTCAAGTAACAAAATGGAGAAATCTATTGTTGTTAGTGAAGTATCAAAAGCCAAGCACCCTATGTACGGAAAGTTCGTTATTAAAACGAAGAAGTATGTTGCACATGACGAAAAAAACGACTGCAATGAAGGTGATACGGTAAAGATAATGGAAACAAGGCCTTTAAGTAAAACCAAACGTTGGAGATTAGTAGAAATCTTAGAAAGAGCTAAATAATTATGTTACAACAAGAATCAAGATTAAAAGTAGCTGACAATACGGGTGCAAAAGAAGTACTGGTTATTAGAGTGTTGGGCGGAACGAAAAGACGTTACGCATCTGTTGGCGATAAAATAGTAGTTTCGGTAAAGCATGCTACACCTAACGGTACAGTAAAAAAAGGAACGGTTTCTAGAGCTGTTGTTGTACGAACAAAAAAAGAAGTACGTCGTAAAGATGGTTCTTATATAAGATTTGATGATAATGCATGTGTATTGTTAAGTCCGACAGAAGAAATGAGAGGTACTCGTGTTTTTGGACCAGTAGCTAGAGAACTTCGTGAAAAACAATTCATGAAAATTGTATCACTAGCACCAGAAGTGCTTTAAATTTATAGATGATGGTAAAGATAAAAGTAAAAACAGGAGATACAGTTAGAGTAACAACTGGAGAAGATAAAGGTAAAGAAGGCAAAATTGTTAAAATTCTTAAAGATAAGAACAGAGCAATTGTTGAAGGTGTAAATATGGTGTCTAAACATACTAAGCCTAGTGCCCAAAATCCTCAGGGTGGAATTTCAAAATTTGAAGCTCCAATTCATATTTCTAACATAATGTTAGTTGAAAATGGAACTACCACTAGAGTTGGATATAAAATGGAGGGCGACAAAAAAGTGAGGATCTCTAAAAAAACAAAAGAAATTATTTAGTTATGGCATACGTACCAAGACTTAAAGAAGAATATAATAGCAGAATTAAAGCTGCTTTAACCGAAGAATTCGGCTACAAAAATGTAATGCAAGTTCCTAAATTACAAAAAATTGTAATTAGTAAAGGAGTAGGTGCTGCTGTAGCTGACAAGAAATTAATTGATTACGCTCTTGAAGAGGTAACAAATATTTCGGGTCAAAAAGCTATTGCTACACTATCTAAAAAAGATGTTGCATCATTTAAATTACGTAAGGGAATGCCAATTGGTGTTAAAGTAACGTTGCGTGATCAAAAAATGTACGAATTTTTAGATAGGTTGGTTACTGCATCATTGCCACGTGTAAGAGATTTTAGAGGTATAAAATCAACTGGTTTTGATGGTAGAGGTAATTATAATTTAGGAGTTGTTGAACAAATAATTTTTCCTGAAATAGATATTGATAAGGTAAATAAAATCAGTGGTATGGATATTACTTTTGTAACATCTGCCAATACAGATAAAGAGGCGAAATCATTATTAACTGAATTAGGTTTACCCTTTAAAAAAAATTAAGAGATGGCTAAAGAATCAATGAAAGCCCGTGAGGTAAAAAGAAGAAAAACAGTAGCTAAGTATGCTGAGAAACGTAAAGCTTTAAAAGAAGCTGGAGACTATGAGGCATTACAAAAGTTACCAAAAAATGCTTCTCCTGTGCGTTTACACAATCGCTGTAAATTAACTGGAAGACCAAAAGGGTATATGAGAACTTTTGGAATTTCGCGTGTAACATTCCGTGAAATGGCAAATCAAGGTTTAATACCGGGCGTTAAAAAAGCAAGTTGGTAAAATTATAAATTGGTTTCAGGTTTAACGCCAATTTCTGGGAGTTAAAAACCAAAACCGTAATTAAATATATATGTACACAGATCCTATTGCAGATTATTTAACTAGAATTAGAAATGCAGCCAATGCAGGTCTAAGAGTTGTTGAAATACCAGCTTCTAACTTAAAAAAGGAAATGACCAAAATCTTGTTTGATCAAGGTTATATTTTAAGTTATAAGTTCGAAGAAAATAAAGTTCAAGATTCAATTAAGATTGCTTTGAAGTATGATAAAATTTCAAAACAACCTGTAATCAAGAAAATTGAAAGAATTAGTAAACCAGGTTTACGTAAATATGTAAGTTCTTCTGATTTACCAAGAGTTTTAAATGGCCTTGGTATTGCTATAGTCTCAACTTCTAAGGGAGTTATGACTAACAAGAAAGCCAAACAAGAAAATGTTGGTGGAGAAGTTTTATGTTACGTTTACTAATAAAGGATAAGAAATGTCAAGAATAGGAAATAATCCAGTAGTAATTCCTGAAGGGGTTACCGTTGATATTAAAGAAAATACAGTTACCGTTAAAGGAAAATTAGGAGAATTAACTCAAGAGGTTTCTAATGTAGCTGTAAAAGTTGAATACGGAAACATTTTGGTTACACGTTCTTCAGATAGTAAAGAAGATAAAGCAAAGCATGGTTTATACCGAGCTCTTATGTTCAATATGATAGAAGGTGTTTCTAAAGGATGGACTAAAGAATTAGAATTAGTCGGTGTAGGATACAGAGCTAGCCACCAAGGTCAAAAGTTGGATTTGGCACTAGGTTACTCACACAATATTGTATTGAATTTGGCTCCAGAAGTTAAAGTTGAGACAGTATCTGAAAAAGGTAAAAACCCAATTGTAAAACTGACTTCTTTTGATAAGCAGTTAGTAGGTCAGGTTGCAGCTAAGATTCGTTCTTATCGTAAACCAGAACCATATAAAGGGAAAGGAATTAAATTTGTAGGAGAAGAATTAAGAAGAAAAGCAGGTAAATCTGCATAATAAATAGATATTATGGCATTATCAAAGCTACAAAGAAGACAAAGAATTAAGCAGAGAATTAGAAAGATTGTTTCAGGTACTGCTGAAAAGCCTAGACTTTCAGTATATAGAAGCAATAAGGAGATTGATGCTCAATTAATAGATGATATTACTGGTAACACATTGGTTGCTGTATCGTCAAGAGATAAAAAAGTTGCTGCTAAAGGCACAAAAGTTGAAGTGGCTACCGCAGTGGGTAAAGCATTAGCGGAAAAGGCATCTAAAGCAGGCATAGAAACTGTTGCTTTTGACAGAAATGGATATTTGTATCACGGTAGAGTTAAAGCTCTTGCAGAAGGAGCAAGAGAAGCAGGACTAAAATTTTAATAAAAGATTATGTATCAAAAATACGGAAACGTTGAACACGTAAAACCAAGTGGTTTAGATTTAAAAGACCATTTGGTAGGAGTACAAAGGGTTACTAAAGTAACTAAAGGTGGTAGAACATTTGGTTTTTCAGCAATTGTTGTTGTTGGTAATGAAAATGGTGTTGTAGGTCATGGTCTTGGAAAGTCTAAAGATGTTGCCTCTGCTATAGCAAAGGCCATTGAAGATGCTAAGAAAAATTTAATAAGAATACCTATCATTAAAAATACGATACCTCACGAACAAAAAGGTAAGTATGCTGGTGCTAAAGTATTTTTAAAACCTGCAACAAATGGTACCGGAGTAATTGCAGGTGGTGCTGTACGTATGGTATTGGAATCAGTTGGTGTACATGATGTATTATCAAAATCTCAAGGTTCTTCAAATCCTCATAATGTAGTAAAAGCAACTTTTGATGCTTTATTACAAATGCGTGATGCAAATACGATTGCCAAGGAAAGAGGAATTTCTTTAAATAAAGTTTTTAACGGATAAAGTAAAGAGGTGATGAAAAAAATTAAAGTAAAACAAATACGTAGTAAAATCAGACGACCTCAAAACCAAAAAAGAACATTAGAGGCGTTAGGGTTACGTAAATTGGATCAAGTGGTAGAGCATGATGCTTCGCCAGCTATCCTTGGAATGGTAAACAAAGTTAAACACTTAATTTCTGTAGAAGAAGTTAAATAAGATAACGATATGGAATTAAATAACTTAAGACCTGCTAAAGGTGCAGTTAAAGGTAAAGCGAAAAGAATAGGTAGAGGTCAAGGATCTGGAAAAGGAGGTACAGCTACTAGAGGTCATAAAGGTGCTAAATCGCGTTCAGGTTATTCTAAAAAGATAGGTTTTGAAGGTGGTCAAATGCCAATTCAACGTCGTGTACCTAAATTTGGATTTACTAATATTAACCGTAAAGAATACGCAGTTTTAAATTTAGATACTCTACAAGAAATGGTAGATAATGGTAGTGTTAAAGATACTGTTACATTTGAAACTTTAGTTACTAATGGTGTTGTTGGTAAAAATGATTTAGTAAAGATATTAGGTAGAGGAGAATTGAAAGCAAAATTAGATATTACTGTTCATAAATTTACTGCAACTGCAAAGGAAGCTATTGAAAAAGCAGGAGGAAAAGCAGTAACATTATAAGAAATAAATGAAAAAATTTATAAGTACCATACAAGATATTTGGAAAATTGAAGAGTTAAGAAATAAGATTATCTTAACACTTGGTTTAATGGTTGTGTATCGTTTAGCTGCTCAATTAACGTTACCAGGTATTGATGGTTCTCAATTAACTAATCTTGCAAATAAAACTGCTGATAATAATTTGCTAGGATTATTAAACGCTTTTACAGGTGGGGCATTTGCTCAAGCATCTGTAATGGCGTTAGGTATTATGCCCTATATTTCTGCTTCCATTGTGGTGCAGTTAATGGGTATTGCTGTGCCGTATCTACAAAAATTACAGAAAGAAGGTGAGAGCGGACGTAAAAAGATAAACCAAATTACCCGTTGGTTAACTATTGGTATATTATTGATACAAGCTCCAGCTTACATTGCTAGTTTACCGAGTTTGGGTATTCCTGAGAGTGCATTTTTATTGGGTAGAGGGCCAATGTTCTGGTTTTCTTCAATTTTATTATTGACTACAGGTACTGTATTTGCCATGTGGTTGGGTGAAAGAATAACAGATAAAGGTATTGGTAATGGTATCTCATTATTAATTATGATTGGTATTATTGCTACGTTGCCATCAATGTTTATGCAAGAGTTTACCTCAAGAGTAACACAATCTAATGGAGGATTATTAATGGTGTTAATAGAAGTAATTTTATGGTTGGTAGCTATATTGGCCTGTGTATTTTTAGTAACCGCAGTCAGGCGTATAGCTGTACAATATGCACGGCGTACCGTTGCAGGTAATGTTCAAGATGCAGCGGGTGCTAGACAATATATTCCATTGAAAGTAAATTCATCTGGTGTAATGCCTATTATATTTGCACAGGCATTAATGTTTGTACCAGGTTTATTGGCTCAGTCTGGAAATACAACGATTCAATCTATAGGAATAGAATTTCAAGATATGTTTGGTTTTTGGTATAATGTAGTTTTTGCTATTTTAATAATAATTTTTAGTTATTTCTATACTGCAATTACAATACCTACTAATAAGATGGCTGATGACCTGAAAAGAAGCGGTGGATTTTTACCAGGTATTAGACCAGGTAAGGAAACAGCAGATTATTTAGATACTATATTATCTAGAATAACATTACCAGGTTCAATATTTTTAGCACTATTAGCAATATTACCAGCTTTTATAGTAAAGGCAGGTGTGCAACCAGGATGGGCAATCTTTTATGGAGGAACATCATTATTAATTATGGTTGGCGTGGCTATAGATACAATTCAACAAATAAATTCACATTTATTAAATCGTCATTATGATGGTTTAATGAAAACAGGAACTAATAGAAAATCAGTAGCATAACATGGCAAAACAACAAGCAATAGAACAAGACGGAACAATTATAGAAGCATTATCTAATGCTATGTTTCGCGTTGAACTAGAAAATGGTCATATTGTTACCGCTCACATTTCAGGTAAAATGCGTATGCACTATATTAAATTGTTGCCTGGTGATAAAGTAAAATTAGAAATGAGTCCTTATGATTTAACTAAGGCTCGAATAACTTACAGATACTAAAAATATAACGATGAAGGTAAGAGCATCAGTAAAAAAGAGAAGTGCCGACTGTAAAATAGTACGCAGAAAAGGTAGATTATATGTAATCAATAAAAAGAATCCTAGATTTAAACAAAGACAAGGATAATTATGGCAAGAATAGCAGGTATTGACATACCAAAAAACAAAAGAGGAGTTATTTCATTAACTTACATTTATGGTGTTGGAAGAAATAGAGCTAAAGAAATATTAGCAAATGCAAAAGTAGATGAAAGTACTAAAGTTCAAGATTGGACTGATGATGAAATCAGTAAAATTAGAGAGCAAGTAGGTACTTATACTATTGAAGGTGAATTGCGTTCTGAAACTCAATTGAACATTAAACGTTTAATGGATATTGGATGTTATAGAGGTATTCGTCATAGATCTGGTTTGCCGTTAAGAGGTCAAAGAACTAAGAATAATTCTAGAACGAGAAAAGGTAAGAGAAAAACTGTTGCCAATAAAAAGAAAGCAACTAAATAATTATAATTAATTATGGCAAAAACAAGTTCAAAAAAACGTAAAGTTGTAGTTGATGCTATTGGCGAAGCTCATATTCAAGCTACATTCAATAATATTATTATTTCTTTAACTAATAAAAAAGGAGACGTTATTTCTTGGTCTTCTGCAGGTAAGCAAGGCTTTAGAGGTTCTAAAAAGAACACTCCTTATGCTGCCCAAACTGCAGCTGAAGATTGTGCTAAAGTAGCACATGAAGCAGGATTAAGAAAAGTGAAAGTTTATGTTAAGGGACCAGGAAATGGTAGAGAATCTGCTATCAGAACTATACATAATGCTGGTATTGAAGTAACTGAAATTATTGACGTTACTCCATTGCCTCATAATGGATGTCGTCCTCCAAAAAGACGTAGAGTATAAGTTGGATTTATTTCAACTAAGAAATAAAATAAAAACACTAAATATAATTTAGTAACTGTTAATAATAAATTTTAATCAATTAAAAGGACATATAGATTATCGAAGGATAAGCCTTAATTCATAATCCCTTTTATAAAACAAAAGAAATGGCAAGATATACAGGACCAAAAACTAAAATCGCTCGTAAATTCGGCGAGTCAATTTTCGGAGATGACAAATCATTCGAAAAAAGAAATTATCCTCCAGGACAACACGGTAACAACCGTCGTCGAGGTAAAAAATCAGAATATGCTATCCAGTTAATGGAAAAGCAAAAAGCAAAATATACTTATGGAATTCTAGAGCGTCAATTTAGAAATTTATTCGAAAAGGCTTCTAGAAGTAGAGGTATTACTGGTGAGATTTTATTACAATTATGTGAGTCTCGTTTAGACAATGTAGTTTATAGATTGGGTATTTCTCCTTCTCGTAGTGGTGCTCGTCAATTAGTATCTCATAGGCATATCACTGTTAACGGTAAGTTGGTTAACATACCTTCTTACTCTTTAAAAGAAGGTGATGTTGTAGGTGTTAGAGAAAAATCTAAGTCTTTGGTAGCTATTGAAAATTCATTGGCTAATAATAGTGCAGTATATGAGTGGTTAAACTGGAATGGAGACACAATGCAAGGTACTTTCGTAACTGTACCTGAAAGGATTCAAATTCCAGAAAATATTAATGAACAATTTATTGTAGAATTATACTCTAAATAATTAAAGATAGTATTTGAACTTATGGCAATATTAAATTTTCAAAAACCCGATAAAGTAATAATGATTGAATCTACTGATTTTGAAGGTAGATTTGAATTCAGACCTTTAGAACCAGGTTATGGTTTAACAGTTGGTAATGCATTACGTAGAGTTTTACTATCTTCTTTAGAAGGATATGCTATTACATCTTTAAGAATTGAAGGTGTTGAGCATGAATTCTCTACAGTAAAAGGTGTGGTAGAAGATGTGACTGAAATGGTGTTGAATTTAAAACAAGTACGTTTTAAACAACAAATTGAAGAGACTGAAAATGAAACTGTAACAGTAACTGTAACAGGAAAGGATCAATTAACAGCCGGAGATTTTCAAAATTTCATTTCTGGTTTCCAAGTGTTGAATCCTGATTTGGTTATTTGTAATATGGAAAAATCAGTTAAACTTGATTTAGAATTTACCATTGAAAAAGGTAGAGGTTTCGTGTTATCTGAAGAGAATAAAAAATCAAATGCTCCTTTAGGAACTATATTTACTGATGCTATTTTTACACCTATTAAAAATGTAAAATATGCAGTTGAAAACTTTCGTGTAGAACAAAAGACAGATTATGAAAAATTAATCTTTGATATTGTTACCGATGGTTCTATTAATCCTAAAGATGCTTTGACAGAAGCTGCAAAAATCTTAATACATCACTTTATGTTATTCTCTGATGAGCGTATTACATTAGAAGCTGATGAAATTGCACAAACTGAAACCTATGATGAAGAATCACTTCACATGAGACAGTTGTTAAAAACAAGATTGATTGATATGGATCTTTCAGTAAGAGCATTAAATTGTTTAAAAGCTGCTGAAGTGGATACTTTAGGTGATTTAGTATCATTCAATAAAAATGACTTAATGAAGTTTAGAAACTTTGGTAAAAAATCATTGACCGAATTAGATGAGTTGGTGAACGTTAAAGGACTAACTTTTGGAATGGATTTAAGTAAATATAAGTTAGACAAAGAATAAGGATAGAAGAGATGAGACACGGAAAGAAATTTAACCATTTAAGTAGAAAAACTGCTCATAGAAAAGCAATGTTGGCTAACATGGCTTGTTCGTTAATTGAACATAAGCGAATCAATACTACAGTTGCCAAAGCTAAAGCAGTAAGACAGTTTGTTGAGCCTTTAATTACTAAATCTAAAGCAGATACTACACATAACAGAAGGGTAGTTTTTAGTTACTTAAGACAAAAAGAGGCGGTAACAGAACTATTTAGAGAAGTTGCTACTAGAGTAGCTGATAGACCTGGAGGTTATGTAAGAATTATCAAATTAGGTAACCGTTTAGGAGATAATGCTGATATGGCTATGGTAGAGTTAGTTGATTATAATACAACTTATAATCCTAATGGTAACAAAAAGAAAACTACAAGAAGAAGTAGAAGAGGTAAAAAAGCCAATGTTGTTCCGCCTGTACCAGTTGCAGATAAAAAAGCTTCTAAAGCTGAAGAGGAAGAATAAAGCACTAACAATACATTAATAAAAAGGGCAAGCTAATTTAGTTTGCCCTTTTTTTGCATTTTAAGAGCGTGTTAAAAATGTTAAATTAGATTTATAAATATGCTGAGTATAATAACTTTATAGTTATAATCTTAACCTGTATAGTTATGAAACATGTTTTATACGTTTTAGCTTTTACTTTTTCACTTAACATATTATCACAAGGGGATAATAGTGCAATTAATACTTTAAAGCTTGAAAATAGTCAACAAGAGGGTGGTTTGGTTGGTAGTATTGAGAAAACTCCAAAAGAAATATCAGGATCCTATCACTTATTTAAAGGATGGAATAATCACGGTTTGATACATGCTAAGAATGATAAGTATTATAAAATTAAGAATATTAATTTCAATATTAAAAATAATTTTTTTGAATATAAAAATGATAAAGACTCTATAGTTGGTTTTGATTTAAACGGTTCTGAGATCTTAGTAAATTCTAAAAGGTTTAAAAGTTTTCACTTTAATAAAACAAATGACGATAAAATATTCGAAATTATTTGGGACAACGATTTATTTATTCTTTTAAAAGATTACAGTACAGAGGTTAAAAAGATTAAGCCAGAAGGATACAAGGATTTTTCAAGTGATAAATATATAGTTAGAAAAACTTATTACTTAATAAAAGATAATAAAATTGGAAAATTTAAATTGAGTAAAAAGAATGTTTTAGGTCTTTTGAAGCTTAATTCTGAGAGTATAGAAAAGTATGTTAAGCAAAACAAATTGTCATATAAAAAAGACAAAGATTTAAAGATAATATTTGATTATTATAATTCTTTATAACTAGTTAATAATTCTAATAACAAAGGGTAGACTAAACTTTAGTTTATCCTTTTTTTTATATTATTTTTGTAAAAACCAAATAAATGAAGTATCAAACTAGAAAAAAGGCAATAGTTTTATTAGCAGATGGAACTGTGTTTGAAGGAAAATCTATAGGGATAGAAGGTTCATCTACTGGAGAAATCTGTTTTAACACAGGCATGACCGGTTATCAAGAAATCTTTACTGACCCTTCTTATTATGGTCAATTAATGGTAGCAACTAACGCCCATATTGGTAACTATGGAGTTAACGATAAAGAGGTTGAATCTGAAGGTATAAAAATATCAGGTTTAATTTGTAGAAATTTTAGTTTTGATTATTCTCGTGTAGATGCAAACGGCTCTTTAAAAGATTGGTTCCAAAAGCATAATCTAATTGCTATATCTGATGTAGATACAAGAGCTTTAGTTACCTATATTAGAGAAAATGGAGCGATGAATGCTATAATTTCTACTGAAGTTGATGATATAGATAAGTTAAAAAGGCAGTTGGCAGAAGTACCCGATATGGACGGATTAGAACTAGCTTCAAAAGTTTCAACAAAAGAGCCTTATTTTGTTGGAAAAGAAAATGCTAAATATAAAATTTCGGCTTTAGATATTGGAATTAAAAAGAATATTTTACGGAATTTAGCTAAGCGAGATGCATACATTAAAGTGTTTCCTTATAATGCTACTTTTGAAGAAATGAATAATTTTAAACCTGATGGTTATTTCTTGTCAAATGGCCCGGGTGACCCAGAACCATTAGTTGAAGCCCAACAAGTTGCAAAAGAAATTATCGACAAAAACTTACCTTTATTCGGAATTTGCTTGGGGCATCAGGTTATTGCATTGGCAAACGGAATTAGCACTTATAAAATGCACCACGGACACAGAGGGATCAATCATCCGGTAAAGAACATTATTTCAGGCAAGGGAGAAATCACTTCTCAAAATCACGGATTTGCAATAAATAAAGAAGAAACTGAAAAGAATGCCAATGTAGAAATTACACATATGCATTTAAACGATCATACTGTTGCGGGCATTCGGATAAAAGATAAAAAATGTTTTTCTGTTCAATATCACCCAGAGGCCAGTCCTGGTCCTAATGATGCTGAATATCTTTTTGATCAGTTTTTTGAAATGATTGAGAGTTAGACTTAACTGCCCTTAGGCTCTTTTGAGGTTGGTTATCATAGAGTTCTATCGAAAACGTTGTCGTATAAATTAGTGTTTTTTAATATGTAAACGCTAGTAATTTCGTAACTTTACACTACATTAATTCATAGAAAAAATAATAATAAATAATAAAATTATGAGCATTATAATTAACATTCACGCACGTCAAATTTTTGATTCAAGAGGAAACCCTACTGTAGAAGTTGATGTAGTTACTGAAAGTGGAATACTAGGTAGAGCGGCTGTACCTTCAGGTGCATCAACAGGAGAACATGAAGCCGTTGAGTTACGCGATGGAGGTGATGATTATATGGGTAAAGGTGTTTTAAAAGCTGTTGCCAATGTTAATGACAAAATTGCTGAGGAGTTAATAGGAGCTTCCGTATTTGAACAAGCTTTAATCGACAAAACAATGATAGATTTAGATGGTACGCCAAATAAATCTCAATTAGGAGCTAACGCTATTCTGGGTGTTTCTTTGGCTGTGGCAAAAGCTGCTGCTAATGAATTAGGTATGCCATTGTATCGTTATGTTGGAGGCGTTTCTGCAAAAACGTTACCTGTGCCCATGATGAATATTATTAATGGAGGTTCGCATTCTGATGCTCCAATAGCCTTTCAAGAATTTATGGTAATGCCAGTAAAAGCAACAAGCATTGCTCATGCCTTACAAATGGGAACGGAGATTTTCCATAATTTGAAGAAGGTATTACACGATAGAAACCTAAGTACCGCTGTGGGTGATGAAGGTGGTTTTGCACCAAATTTAGCGGGCGGTACGGAAGATGCTTTAGACACTATTGCAAAAGCAGTTTCTAATGCTGGATATAAATTAGGTGATGAAATTATGATTGCTCTAGATTGTGCAGCAGCTGAATTTTATGTTGACGGTAAATATGATTATACAAAGTTTGAAGGTGATTCTGGTGTTGTCAGAACATCACAAGAACAGGCTGAATATTTAGCTGAATTATCAACTAAGTATCCTATAATTTCTATAGAAGATGGCATGGACGAAAATGATTGGGATGGTTGGAAAATGCTTACTGAAAAAATTGGTAATAAAGTACAATTGGTCGGTGATGATTTGTTTGTAACCAATGTTGAAAGATTAGGTAGAGGTATTGATAGCGGAACAGCAAATTCCATTTTAATTAAAGTAAATCAAATAGGATCGCTAACCGAAACTATAGCTGCCGTTAATATGGCGAAAGATGCAGGTTATACAACAGTAATGAGTCATCGTTCAGGTGAAACTGAAGACAATACTATTGCAGATTTAGCTGTAGCTTTAAATTGTGGTCAAATAAAGACAGGTTCTGCTTCACGTTCTGACCGTATGGCGAAATACAATCAACTATTACGTATTGAAGAAGAGCTAGGCGACGTAGCTTATTATCCCCAAGAAAAAGCATTTAAGGTTAAATAATATAACGTATAAATAAAATGAAAGCGGTTACTTTAAGTAATCGCTTTTTTTTGTGTAATTCTTAAAATTCATTTTCTTTTTCTTAAAGAATTATGTGTAATTTTTTGTAAATTAGCCTTATTCTATTTTTAATAAAAATTCAAGTAACATATGTCAGAAAAAGCAACGTTAGCAGTAAACGGAAAATCGTATGAATTACCTATAATAAAAGGTACAGAAGAAGAGCTAGCCATAGATATTAGTAAGCTTCGTGGTAGTACAGGAGGTGTAATTACTATAGATCCAGGGTTTAAAAATACTGGATCATGCGAAAGTGCAATTACTTTTTTAGATGGCGAAAAAGGAATTTTACATTATAGAGGATACTCCATTGAAGAGTTGGCTGAAAAAGCAGATTTTTTAGAAGTGGCTTACTTACTAATTTTTGGAGAATTACCAAATGTAGATGAATTAGAAAAATTTCATAATGATATTAAAAAACAATCTACTGTTGATGAGGATGTGAAAAAGATTTTAGATGCTTTTCCTAAGTCGGCACACCCTATGGGAGTTTTATCCTCATTAACTAGTGCGTTAACGGCTTTTAACCCAACTTCAGTAGATGTTAGGTCTGAAGAGGCTATGTACAATGCAATTGTAAGAATATTGGGTAAATTTCCGGTATTGGTAGCTTGGACTATGCGTAAAAAAATGGGACTTCCCCTAAATTATGGAAGCACATCTTTAGGCTATGTAGAAAATGTCTTACGAATGATGTTCAGGCAGCCTAATGAAGATTATGTTCTAAACCCTATTGTTGTTGAGGCTTTAGATAAGTTATTAATTTTACATGCAGATCACGAACAGAATTGTTCTACAAGTACAGTGCGTATAGCAGGTTCGTCACATGCTGGATTATTTGTTTCATTAGCATCAGGAATTTCTGCCCTTTGGGGTCCATTACATGGTGGTGCCAACCAAGCAGTAATAGAAATGTTAGAAGCTATTAGAGAAGATGGCGGTGATACCAAAAAATATATGGCCAAAGCAAAAGATAAAGAAGATCCTTTTCGCCTAATGGGCTTTGGACATAGAGTTTATAAGAATTTTGATCCAAGAGCTAAGATTATTAAAAAGGCTGCTGACGCCATTTTAAATGATTTAGGTATTGAAGATCCTGTACTTGATATTGCAAAAGGATTAGAAAAAGAAGCATTGGAAGATCAATATTTTGTTGATAGAAAATTATATCCAAATGTTGATTTTTACTCAGGTGTTATTTACCGTGCTTTAGGTATTCCGACTGATATGTTTACGGTTATGTTTGCTCTAGGGCGTTTGCCAGGTTGGATTGCACAGTGGAGAGAAATGCGTTTAAATAAAGAACCTATCGGGAGACCTCGTCAAATATACGTTGGCGAGACGTCAAGACCATTTGTACCACTTAATAAAAGATAATTTTTTAAGAACATTATATACTGTCATTTTTTCCATACTTTTGGAAAAAATGACATTTTTTTTATGTTAAAACTAAATATACAAAACGAGACTTCTAGGTTAAAGGCTGTAGTGCTCGGTACTGCCCTTAGTAATGGCTCTGCACCAACTTTTGAAGAAGCTTACGATCCAAAATCTAGAGAACATATTTTGGCGGGTACTTATCCAAAAGTTAAAGATATGGTAACCGAAATGGAAGCAGTTGCAGAAGTTTTAAAAAAATACGATGTACAAGTGTTTAGACCAAAACCTATTGAAAATTACAATCAAATTTTTGCCAGGGATATTGCTTTTGTAATTGAAGATAAATTTATAAAATCTAATATTCTACCTGATAGAGATAGAGAAATTGAAGCTATCGAACATGTTGTTCAACAAATTGATCCAAAAAATGTTATCAAATTACCTGAAAAAGTGCATGTTGAAGGTGGCGATGTAATGCCTTGGAACGATTATATTTTTATTGGAGTTTATACAGGTGATGATTATCCTGACCTGATTACGGCAAGAACGAATAGTTACGCGGTTGAAGCCCTGCAAGAATTATTTCCTCACAAAAAGGTAAAATCTTTTGAGCTGCGAAAATCAAATACAAATGCAAAAGAAAACGCCCTACATTTAGATTGCTGTTTTCAACCCATTGGTAAGAATAAAGCAATTTTGCATAAAAACGGTTTTTTAATTGAAGAAGAGTACAATTGGTTGGTCAACTATTTTGGCACTGAAAATATTTTTGAAATTACCAAAGAAGAGATGTACAATATGAACAGTAATATATTTTCAATTTCAGAAAATGTAATTGTTTCCGAACGCAATTTTACCAGATTAAATAAGTGGTTACGCCAACAGGGATTCATTGTCGAAGAAGTGCCTTATGCGGAAATTGCTAAACAGGAAGGTTTACTCAGGTGTTCTACAATGCCGTTGATAAGAGATTAGTTTATTTCGGTTTCTAAAAAATCAGTAACCAATTTACCCAATTTTTGATAGCCTTCTTTGGTATAATGCACGTTATCAGATCCTTTTCCAAATTCTTTGTGAATTTGTTTAGACTGCTCATAAATATCATTTACAATAATGGAATGTTTTTTCATTATTGATTTTGCCGCATTATTATATTTTATGGCGTCACTCTTAAATCTGCCTGCTTCATTTTCAGGAACATAAGAAGTAGTAACAAAAATTAATTTGGCTTTGGTTTTTTTCTTTAAAGTGGAAACGATAGAATCGAGATTGGCTGTATAATCCACAACACTATATGTTAGTTGCCCATTTACCTTATCTCTGTTGCCTTGCACTTTAGAATCTGGATGACGATAACACAAATCCCAAAGCCCCCAGTTAAATTGGATAATATCCCATTGTTCTGCTCCTATCCACTCGGTTATTTTTTCTAATCCAGTTCCGGTATGTTGGGCATTTCCAGGGTTATGGGAAATCATTGCCCTATCCCCAAAATGTTCTTTTACAAATGGAGTATATCCTATTGAAATAGAATCACCTATAATTAATATTTTGGGTTTCTTTTCGCTATAACCAGTTAGCAAGAGTGTAATTAAAATTACAGAGACCAAATAAATCTTACTTTTTATCATATGTTCTAGTCCTTTAATAAAAACCTTTCCTATTATTCTCGAAGTGATAGGTGTATTTTTCTACCTTCTTTAACTATAATATCAATACATTCTTCTATATCCTTTTTTGTAGTTCTAAAATTTACAATACATGTTCTGAGGCAATATTGTTGATCTACTATGGCATTAGATAAAAACATCTCTCCACCTTGTTGTAATCCATTTACTAATTCCTCATTTAGAGTATTCAAATATTCTTTTCTTTTTTTACCATTAACCTCAAGATTTTCTGGAATATACCTAAATGTAGCAATACTTAAATTTTGTGTTATTGGCTCTAATTCCGTATGTTTTTCTGCCAATTTATAAAAGTATTTTGATAGCTCTATATCTTCTCTAATAAGTTTCATATAGCCATTACTTCCAATTTGTTGTAATGCTAGCCATACTTTTAAGGCTCTAAAACCACGAGAATTCTGAAGACCATATTCGAAGTAATTTAGAGATCCGCCTTCTTCAGTTAAACTGAAATTATAATATTCTGGGTGTGAACTATAAGTGTCAATAAGATGCTTTGGATTTTTTACCAAAGTACACCCCGCTTCTAATGGACTATACAACCACTTATGTGGATCTAGTGCAATAGAATCGGCTTCTTTTAGTCCAGCAAATAATTCTTTTAATTCTGGAATAATAGCCGCAGGAACACCATAAGCACCGTCTATATGGAACCATAAATCATATGCTTTACAAATAGTAGCAATGGCTTTGAGGTTATCTACAACCCCAGTGCTTACGTCACCAGCGGTACCTACTACCATGAATGGCTGATGACCATTTTTTAAATCCTCTTTTATGGTTTGCTTTAAAACGTGATTATCCATTTTATTTGATGCATCAGTGGGTATCCAACGGATAGAATTGCTACCATGCCCAAATAAAATAACTGCTTTATCAACCCATGTATGTGTAGATTTTGAACAATAGGTTATTAACTGTTTTGAAGCGTTTGAAAGACCATCTTCTTTAATGCTTTTTGGAGCTTTAGCTGTTCTTGCTGCTAAAAAGGCAGTGAAATTTGCCATGTTTCCACCACTAACTAAAACACCTCCATAGGTTGGTGATACTCCAATAAATTCTGCTAGCCATTTAATAGTTTGTTTCTCAATTTCGGTGGCCATTGGGCTTAGTATTTGCCCACCGACATTTGGGTTAACTGAAGACGCTAATAAATCAGCCAAAGCTCCAATTGGAGTTGCCGAAGAGGTTATAAATCCAAAAAATTTGGGATGACCGTTAAACAAAGAGTTATCAAATAATAATTTTGAGGCGGAAGCTAATAATTCTTCCGCTGGCAATCCATTTTCAGGTAAAGAGGCTTTGCCTAAAGTATGTTGTAATTCCTTTGGAGATTTACTGGTTGTTACGGGTTTTTCAGAAATACCCTCAAAAAAATCAGAAATAGTATCTATAAGTTCGTAGCCAATTTTTCGAAACTCGGTCTTACTTATTTCTATTGAATTTTCTCGTTTGTTGGCCATATAAGTTGTTGGTATTTATTTTTAGCTGATTTAATTCTAGCGTGTTTGTGTATGATTTAGTTGCGTAGTTTAAGTACTAAAGTTAGCAAATAAATCACAGATAGAAAGTCCGCGAGCTCCGATGCTTCTAGGCTATCACTGGCAATGAATTTTATACGTTGTTTGTAACGGTTTTTATATTCTCAATTCTCCTTTTAGAATTATTTGAGCTTCACTTTTTATTGTCAATTTACTCTCGCTTATTAATTCTACTTCCATAAAACCACTTCTTTCAGAACATTGAAAAGAATTCATTTTCTTTTTATTCAATCTTGTAGCCCAATATTTTGCTAGAAATGTATGAGTTCCTCCTGTTACAGGGTCTTCATTTGTTCCGCTCCAAGGCCAAAAATATCGCGATTCAAAGTCAAAGTCATTTTTGTCAGATATTGCAGTAACTAATACTCCATTTATAGAATCATGAGAAGCTTTTAATTTCTCATAATTAGGAGATAGATTATTTAACAATTGACAGCTTTCTATCTCAATTAGTAAAATGTTTGTTTCTTTATTAAACTCACTGTTTGATATTTTTTCTATTCCTAGTGCTTTTAATAATTCGTTAGGGGTATTTAGAGGAATTGTGTCATAAACAGGGAATTCCATTTCAATTTTTTCTTGATATTTTTTAATCATTAAATCTAGATCCTGAATATTCTTAAAGTGAATGTCAGTCATTGTCGGATTAATTTCAAAAAGAACTTTTGAAGAAGCAAGTGTTGCGTGCCCACAAAGAGGAATTTCCATTACTGGAGAAAAGTACCTTATTGAATATTTGTTAGGTTTATCAATTAGAGTTATAAATGCAGTTTCAGAAAGTCCCAATTCTTTTGCAATAGATTGCATTTGTTCATCTGTCAATTTTTGATCTAAAACACAAACTCCAGCAGGATTTCCTTTAAAAGGTTTGTCTGTAAAAGAATCAACTATGTAGGTTTCTATTTTAGTCATTTTTCGTAAGTAGGCTAGAAGAAAGCAATAAATTATATACGATATTGTAAAACGTTTTTTAAATTCCGATTATATCTTTTCTTGCTTTTTTTCTCCATTTCTTTCCATATTTTTTGTCCATTAATTCCGCAATTTTCTGATTGTAAAGTTCAATACATTCATAGTTCGAAATTTCACAACCAAAATCATAATATTCAATTTTGTGTTTTTTCTCAAACTTATTGTCAGATTTAGTGTTTCCAATAGGTGCAATTGAACCAATTAATAAGAATTGTGGTTTTCCATTTTTTCAATCATTTTCAGCTTTTTCTGAACTATAAAAACAGTTTACTTTTAATTCAAAATTTTTATAAGTTATACTTTCATTCGTTTTTACTTTAAATATTTGATCTTCATATCCAACAGCAGAAATTATAATATCATATTCTTTATTTGGTTCTAAATATTCAATTATAAATTCTCCAGATTCATTAGGTTTACTTTTCGGATGTTCTTTTATATTCGGCTTTATTGAATAACCATACCAAAGAGTTTCTTTTGATAATTCAGAAATTACTTTTCCTCTTATTTCAACTTGTCCATAACTCATTCCACAAACTAATATTAAAATCAATTTGATGAAGTGTTTTTTTATGTTCAAGATTTTCTTCATAATGTTTTACAACGTGTTTGTGTATGGTTTCGTTGTGTGTTTAATAAACTAATTTAGCAAATATAAACTGAATAGAAAGTCCGTGAGGACTTTCGTAACTAGTACTTTTCATAGGATACGTTGTTGTGCTTAGTCATTTTATATTAAAGTGATAACGAGAATTGTTGAAGAAATAAACAATAGCAAAGTTAAAATACTCGCGAAATTAGAAAATTGTGCAACGAAGTTCAATCGATTACGTTCTTTTGTCCAATTCGCCAATATTTCGTTCCAATGAAGAAAAAACTCATCTTCAGTAAAATCCTTTTTGTCCACATAGAGCCTTCTTTGCAACAATCCAAGTCCAATATTCAGCTTGGATTCTCTATTTAAAATCAGAAATTTGCTAAATCCAGAAATGAAAACTGTAACTATAGAAAATATCAATAAAACCTTATAGAAAACCGTTGCGTTGTCATATTTATTTAGGTCAAAATCTGTTGATTTAAATAAAAGTAATGAGCAAAGACCAACCGAGATTCCTAAAATCCAATTGCTTGTTTCTTTAAGTGATTTTTCTGCTCCCTCGGAAAACCTCAGGTTATCTAGAGTTTTATGATAGTCAGGCCATTCCATTCCATTCCATTCATTTTGATTCTTTAATTAAGCACAACATATGTATAACCGCATTGCGGTTTTGCAAGATACTTATTTAATTTAATAGCAATGCCCAGAAGCATTACTATTTAGGCTTTTGTTGAGCAATGATGAAAAGCCATCCGTTTATTTACCGTCCCGCCAACTTGTCGGGCAGGTAAAAACGGATAATTTCAAAACCAATTTTGGATGTAAACGTTCCCAATTTATTTCCTTATTTTTAACTTTTAAAAGTAACACCCTAAATGGCATCCGTACAAGAGCAAATCAATCAACTTCGTGAAGAATTACGTCAACATAATTACAACTATTATGTATTAGATAATGCTACAATTTCTGATTATGACTTTGATATGAAACTCAAAGCGTTGCAAGAATTAGAAGAAAAACATCCTGAATTTTTTGATGCCAATTCCCCCACACAGCGTGTTGGCGGAGCAGTTACCAAAAATTTTGAAACGGTTACGCATAAAAACAGAATGTATTCTTTAAGTAACAGTTACTCTAAAGAAGATTTATTGGATTGGGAAAAACGGGTTCAAAAAATACTAGGAACAGAAGCCATTGAATATACTTGCGAACTTAAATACGATGGTGCCTCAATAAACCTAACCTATAAAAACGGACAATTGCAAAAGGCGGTCACTAGAGGGGATGGTTTTCAAGGCGACAATGTTACCACAAATATTAAAACCATAAAGTCCATCCCTTTACAATTAAAACACGATTTTATTGAGAATTTTGAAATCAGAGGTGAAATAATTTTACCATTAGACGGATTTGCAAAAATGAACGAAGTCAGAGTTGAAGCCGGAGACGATCCTTATATGAATCCTAGAAATACAGCTAGTGGTAGTTTAAAATTGCAGGATAGTGCAGAGGTGGCCAAACGTCCGTTGGACTGTTTGCTATATCATGTTATTGGCGAAAGATTATCCTATAAAACACATGCCGAGGTGTTGAAAGATGCAAAAAAAGCTGGATTTAAAATTCCAGAAACGATTAAAATTGCAAAAACAGTTGATGAGATTTTAGACTATATTAAGTATTGGGACACTGAGCGTTTTAATTTGCCTTACGAAACGGACGGTGTGGTTATAAAAGTAAATTCGCTACATCAACAAGAGGAATTAGGCTATACCGCCAAAGCCCCGCGTTGGGCCATAGCCTATAAATTTAAAGCGGAGCAAAAAAGTACGGTGTTGAATAGTATTTCGTATCAAGTGGGTAGAACTGGAGCCATAACTCCTGTTGCTAATTTAGAACCTGTTGAGTTGGCGGGAACCATTGTAAAACGTGCTTCGTTACACAATGCTGACCAAATTGAAAAACTGGATATTCGAGTAAATGATACCGTTTTTGTGGAAAAAGGCGGAGAAATTATACCTAAAGTTATGGGTGTAGATTTAACAAAACGCCCAAAGGATTCGGTACCTACTGTTTATGCAACAAATTGTCCGGAATGTAATACGGAGTTAATCAGAACCGAGGGCGATGCCAAACACTATTGTCCTAACGAATACGGTTGCCCTACACAAATTACGGGTCGGATTCAACATTTTATCAGTAGAAAAGCGATGGATATTGAAGGTTTGGGCGGGGAGACCGTTGAACTCTTATTCAAGGAAGATCTGATTGCCAATTATGCCGATTTGTACGAATTAAAAGTAGAGCAAATTATTCCATTGGAAAGGATGGCGGAAAAATCTGCCGAGAATATGGTTAATGGTATTGAAAAATCTAAAGAAATACCTTTTGAACGCGTATTGTTTGCCTTAGGTATCCGATTTGTAGGAGAGACCGTTGCAAAAAAGCTGGCCAAATATTTTAAAAACATTGATAATTTACTCAGTGCATCTTTTGAAGAATTAATTGCGGTTGATGAAATTGGAGATAGAATTGCCCAAAGTATTATAGATTTTGCCAATAACCCGCTAAATATAGAATTGGTAAACCGATTAAAAAGTTATGGGGTACAATTGGAACTTTCTGCCAAGGCATTGGAAAACCAAACCGAACTATTGAGAGGGAAAACTTTTGTGGTTTCAGGCGTTTTTACAAAAATGAGTAGAAACGAACTCAAAAAATCTATAGAAGATAACGGTGGTAAAGTATCAAGCTCTATTTCCAAAAAGACCAATTATGTTATAGCAGGTGATAACATGGGGCCAAGCAAAAAAACAAAGGCTGAAACGTTGGGAATTTCCATTATTTCTGAAGATGATTATTTAGCCATGTTATAATGAGTGCCGCTAAAAACAATACTAAGGTCAAAATTGTAACGGCACTTTTTGTAATCGTTTCATTATGTGATTTGGCGGGAATTATTTTCCACTTAAATCAACTTCGATTCGTTTTTAAACCGCTGTTAATGTTAACCTTGTTGCTTCTCTATTTGGTTTCGGAGCGTAATTTTAATGGGTGGTATATTGGTGCATTAGTATTTTCATTTTTCGGTGATGTATTGCTATTATTTGAAGGAGAAATTTATTTTATTCTGGGGCTAATTTCATTTTTACTAGCACATATTATTTATATTAAAATTGTCTTATGCTGGCTCAATAAGACTTCTTTAAAAACAAAAGCAGTAGCTGCTATACCATTTCTAATCTTGTTTTTTGTACTTATAAATTTATTAAAGAATAATTTGAACGATTTGTTTATTCCTGTTGTAGTCTATGGAATAACCATAGCCATTATGGGCTATGTTTCATTATTGAATTATCTGAATAATAAAAGTTTATCTGCATTATTTATGGTAGTTGGAGCTTCACTTTTTATTATTTCTGATTCCGTACTGGCTATAAATAAGTTTTATAGTACAAACGAATTTTTTCCAATAGTTATCATGTTAACCTACCTAATGGCACAATACCTAATTTTTAAAGCTGTAATTGCACAAAATATAGAGAATTGCTAAGCTAATCAAATTTTTAATCACCTTGGATTTTGGACAGTAATGTTAATCTACTGTTAAAATCAGAACTTTAATTAAACCTTGTCTTATAGCTATGGTCAAAAGAGCGAAACAATAAAAATATACATCATGAAAATTTTAAAACACACAGACAATCAATCTAAAGAAAGTAAAACTTTTAGGGGTAAAAAATTAGTAATTGGCGGGTTAATGGCATTACTGACCGTAGGTACTTTTGCCCAAAACCAAAAAAGAGAATTTGAAAAACCCAAACTAACCCCAGATCAAATTGCCGAGTTGCAAACTAAAAAAATGACGTTAGGCTTGGAATTAAATGAATCTCAACAAAAAAAGATCTATAAGTTGAATAAAGAGAACGCTATTGAGCGTGAAGCAAAAAGAAAAGAAAGAATGGCTTTACGTGAAAAGGGAGAAAAACCAACTGGAGATGATCTTTTTACCAGAAAAAATACAAGATTGGATAAAGCATTGGCTCATCAAAAAGAAATGAAAAGCATTTTAAATGATAGTCAATATGAAACTTGGAAAAAGTCTAGAAAACATAAGGCTCATAAAATGAAAAAAGTACGAAAGCATAAAAAAATGAGACAGCATCAAAAAGGCAAAAAAAGACAAGAAAGAAAAGGGCAAGGCTCTAAAGAATAATTAAGATTAGGTTCTGTTTTTAATTGACAAATCATTCTTAGTTGTCATTCCGAGGAACGAGGAATCTTTTTATGATAAGTACTCATACTATTGAGATTCCTCCTACGTCGGAATGACATACCATTATTATAATGAAAACTCGTACTATTCTACATAAATTTTTTGTCCAATAGAAAGTTCATTGTTTTTTAATCCGTTTAGCCACTTTAATTTATCAACGGTTAAATTGTTGTTTCTTGCCAAGGAGTACAATGTATCACCTTTTGCTACTATCACATATTTGGCCTTAGAACTATTTTCTTTCTTCTTCATCACTTTGCCACTATATAAAAAACTTTCATCAAAATCGTCATACTTATCTAGTTCATAGGTTTCAATAAGTGTAATTAATTTTTTGGGATATCTGGGGTCAGTAGCATAACCCGCTTTTTTTAACCCCTTAGACCAGCCTTTATAATCTTTCTTTTTTAGTTCAAATAAATCAGCGTACCGTTTTCTTCCGTAAAGAAATAAAGAATGGTCTCTAAATGAAGTCAGAGGATGTTCATATTTTCTAAAACATTCCTGTCTGGCATCATCGTCATGATACATACGTTTTCCAGTCCAACTACTATGGCACTTTATTCCAAAATGATTGTTGCCCTTAACAGAAAGTCGGCTTCTACCGCTGTTGGATTCTAAAATACCTTGAGCCAACGTAATGCTGGCAGGTATTTTATAGGCAATCATTTCTAAGATTGCAATATCGTTATACTCATCAATATAAGCAAGTGTATTTTTATTCAAATTGGGTTTTTTGCGAATCAAATTAGCGTGGATTACATCAGCCTCGTCAATTTTCTGAATTTTTACTGGGGTTGGTGTTTTTTTAGCAACTTTTGTTCTTGGAGTTGTCGGTGCTTTAGTTGGATATTTTTGACTTGTTCTTTTATGAGAACCACAACTTACCAAAAAACTTATAATACATATACTTATAAATAGTTTTAAATACTTCATCTTAAACTAATTGCAAATAATTTTTTTGTTTCAATACTTTGTTCATTCCTTCTATACCCTGTAGACCACCTGTGTGGACAACAAGAAGTTTACTACCTTTTTTAAATGCTTTGTTTTTTACCATGTCAACAATTCCATAAAGCATTTTTCCAGTATAGATAGGATCTAGGGGAACGTTTGTTTCTTTTTTAAATTTATTTATTAACGTAATCAATTCGGTATTTGTTTTACCGTAACCTCCAAAATGATAATTGGTTTTCAACTCCCAATTTTTTTTGGTGGTCCATCTGGTGATTTCATCATTTAAAAAATCACCCTTTAAGGCTGAAAACCCTATTATTTTCTGATGATTCTCTGCACTATTTATGGTGCCCGAGATAGTTCCGCCCGTACCTACCGATGTGCAAATATAATCAAAGGATTTATCTTCTTCGGTCAAAATTTCTTCACAGCCTTTTATGGCTAATGTGTTGGTACCACCTTCGGGAATCAGATAAAAATCGCCAAATTCTTTTTTTAAACTGTCTATAAATTCAGAACTTTCTTTTTCTCGGTATAAACCTCTTGAAACGAATTTGAAATGCATTCCACAATTTTTTGCGAAAGACAAGGTGGGATTTGCTTCAATTTTATTAACTAGTTCTTCTCCTCTAATAATGCCAATAGTTTTAAATCCGAATGTTGCTCCTGCGGAAGCTGTTGCTGCAATATGATTGGAATATGCTCCGCCAAAAGTGAGCAAAGTGTTTAAACTTTGTTCTTTAGCGGCAATTAAATTGTATTTGAGTTTTCGGAATTTATTGCCTGAAATATAGGAATGGATTTCGTCTTCTCGTTTAATGACTAGTTCAATATCTTTCAATAAAGAAAACTGAACAGATTGATTTCTACTATTTAAATTAAAATCCATATTAAGGCGAAAATAGTAAATTTATTTTAGCATAATTATAGTAAATTTATCCGATAAAATTTTATCATGTTTGAAAAGCCACAGGAACTAGAACCTGATGATTATTATCTGACTGAAAAAGGATACAAAGTTTTTACGGAAAAGTACCATTTAAAAAGAGGATACTGCTGTAAGAGTGGTTGCCGTCATTGCCCTTACGGTTATGATAAAAAGACAAATTCTATTAAGAAATGACATTTAAAGAGCAAATACTACAAGGCATTCCTGCCCGATTACCAAACCCAAAGCCTTACGATTCGGAAATAAATCACGCTCCTAAACGAAAGGACATTTTATCCGATAAGGAGAAAAAATTAGCTTTAAAAAACGCCCTACGCTATTTCGATTCAAAATTTCATGCGGAGTTGTTGCCAGAATTTAAAAATGAATTAGAAACTTACGGTAGAGTTTATATGTACCGATTTCGCCCTGATTATAAGATTTATGCCAGGCCTATTGAAGAATATCCAGGAAAATCATTACAAGCAAAAGCCATTATGCACATGATCCAAAATAATTTGGACTATGCTGTAGCACAACACCCACATGAACTAATTACCTATGGTGGTAATGGTGCTGTTTTTCAAAACTGGGCACAATATCTACTGACCATGCAGTATTTGGCTGAGATGACCGATGAGCAGACTTTGGCAATGTATTCTGGCCATCCGATGGGGTTATTCCCATCTCATAAAAATGCACCTAGGGTTGTGGTTACAAATGGTATGATGATTCCCAATTACTCCAGACCAGACGATTGG
Source organism: Aureibaculum sp. 2308TA14-22 (assembly GCF_040538665.1). NCBI lineage: Bacteria > Pseudomonadati > Bacteroidota > Flavobacteriia > Flavobacteriales > Flavobacteriaceae > Aureibaculum > Aureibaculum conchae. The sequence continues at coordinate 2,471,284 of NZ_JBEWXT010000001.1, read as the reverse complement.
GAAAAATTTAATGCCTTGGGTGTAACCCAATATGGGCAAATGACAGCGGGTAGCTTTATGTATATAGGTCCACAGGGTATTGTACATGGAACTACAATTACGATACTAAATGCAATTAGAAAAATTGAGCAGCCTGACTCCCCCTTTCCTTCGGAGAGGGGGCTAGGGGGTGAGGCTCATTTATTTGTTACTTCTGGGCTTGGCGGAATGAGCGGTGCACAACCCAAAGCAGGTAATATTGCGGGATGTATAACGATTTGTGCCGAAGTGAATTTAAAAGCGGTGCAAACTAGACATTCTCAAGGTTGGGTAGATGAAGTTATTGATGATTTGGACGCATTGGTCCAGCGAGTTCAAAAAGCAAAAACAAATAAAGAAGTGGTTTCTATTGCTTATCACGGAAATATAGTTGAGGTCTGGGAAAAATTTGATAAAGAAGATGTTTATATTGATTTGGGTTCTGACCAAACTTCTTTGCATAATCCTTGGGCTGGAGGTTATTATCCCGTTGGTATTTCGTTTGAGGAAGCTAATAAAATGATGGCAAATCGGCCTCAATTGTTTAAAGAAAAAGTAAAGGAAAGTTTACGACGACAAACCGATGCTATTAACAAGCACACCGCAAAAGGAACTTATTTTTTCGATTACGGCAACGCTTTTTTATTGGAAGCTTCTAGAGCTGGAGCCGATATTATGGCTAAAAACGGCATTGATTTTAAATATAAAAGTTACGTTCAAGACATTATGGGCCCCATGTGTTTCGATTACGGATTTGGCCCTTTCCGTTGGGTGTGTGTATCTGCCAAACCTGAAGATTTAGCAAAAACGGATGCAATTGCTTGTGAAGTTTTGGAAGAAATGATGCAAGATTCCCCGGCTGAAATACAGCAACAAATGGCAGATAATATTCAATGGATAAAAGGGGCACAAGAAAATAAATTGGTGGTAGGTTCACAGGCCAGAATTTTATACGCTGATGCCGAAGGACGTATTAAAATTGCCAAGGCATTCAATAATGCTATTGCAAATGATGAAATTGGACCCGTTGTTTTAGGAAGAGACCATCATGATGTTTCAGGTACGGATTCCCCGTTCAGAGAAACCTCAAATATTTACGATGGTTCACAGTTTACTGCGGATATGGCCATACAGAATGTGATAGGTGATGGTTTTAGAGGAGCTACATGGATTTCCATACACAATGGAGGTGGAGTAGGTTGGGGAGAGGTTATAAACGGTGGTTTCGGCATGGTTCTTGATGGTAGTAAAGAAGCTGAACAACGTTTACAGTCAATGCTATTTTGGGATGTTAACAATGGTATTGCTAGACGAAGTTGGGCGAGAAACGAAGAAGCCATTTTTGCCATTAAACGAGCAATGGAAGCAGAACCCAATTTAAAAGTTACACTTCCTAATATGGTTGACGATACATTGTTAGATTAAAAATTAAAAAATTATGAAATACGTAAAATTACTTTCTGTGGTTGTGGTACTTTTTTTAGTATCCTCTTGTGCTTCGGTCAGGGTCTCTTCAGATTATGATAAAGAAGTAGATTTTAACCAATACAAAACCTTTGCTTTTTATAAAAAAGGAATTGATAAAGTGGATATATCCGATTTGGATAAGCGTAGAATTTTACGTGCCGTTGAGGCCGATTTATTGGCTAAGGGTTTTACAAAATCTGAAAATCCAGACTTGCTTGTAAATATCTTTACCAAGTCAAGAGAAAAAATTAATGTGTATAACAATAATTATATGGGTTGGTATCCTTGGTATTATGGAGGTTTTGGTCCTTATGGTTTTGGAATGGGGGCGTTTAACAATAACGTTTCCCGATCTACAGAAGGAACATTATTTATAGACCTAATAGATGCCAACAAAAAAGAATTGGCGTGGCAAGGAATGGGTACAGGTGCATTAGCATCTTCAAGAGACATTTCTAAAAAAGAAGCACGTATAAAAGAATTTGTAACAGAAATTATGGCGAAATATCCGCCGGTTATAGAATAGCAATTTTTCTGTTTTTATTTGAGAAACCCGAATTGAGTTATACTTAGTTCGGTTTTTTCTTTTTTAAAATTATTCCAAAATTAATGATATATAATATGCACAAGTGTAATGTGTTTATACTTTATTGAATATAATTCAAAGCGTAACCCATGAAAACCTTATTTAAAATAATATGTATATCATTGTTATTTATTTCTTGCTCATCTAGTGATAATGATATTGATAACTCAAAGATATATCCTTCATTTAGTTCTGAAATTGAGGTAACTATTAATGGTTTATCCTTTGATGCTATGGAGCCATTTGTGTCACCTGATGGAAATTACCTATTCTTTAATAATTTGAATGATGGTAAAAACACTAAACTTTATTATGCAAAAAAAGTTAATGATTCAACCTTTACTTATGTAGGAGAGTTAGTAGGAACAAACCAAACAGTAGCACCTCACTTAGATGCGGTGGCCGATATGGATGCGAATGGGAATTTTTATTGGACTTCCACCAGAAATTACCCCGCAGAATTAAATAATCTATTTCGTGGGACTTTTAGTAACGGAAAAGTTAGTGATATTGAAAGAGTAAATGGAGACTTTAATAAAAATACTCCTGGTTGGCTAATTATGGATCACGGAATAAGTTTAGACGGAGACTATTTGTATTTTATTAATGCTAGATTTGATAAAGAAAACTGTCAAGGAGCCTGTGAAACAACAATTGGAGTCGCACAAAAAGATAATTCCTCGAAATTTACTACACTTTCAAATTCTGAGTCAATCTTAAAAAACATTAACAATTTAAATTATATTTATTATGCACCTTGTATAAGTAGTGATAATTTGGAATTGTATTATACAAGATATTTAAAAGGTGAAATTACTGAAAACACCGTATTTGAAATGTGTGTTGCTGTGAGAAGTGATGACTCGTTAGAATTTTCAGTACCAAAAGTTTTGTTTTCAAAAAAAATTGCAAATCTTGTAGAAGCTCCTACGCTAACTGTTGATAAAAGCATAATGTATTATCATCAAAAAACAACTGATTCTCATAAAATAGTAATGAGATATCGAAATTCTAAATAACAGTAATTAAACTATCCAGATAACTATCGGGATTCAAACAAACTTTTATCTAACCCCGGTACAATCCGTAAGGCATTTTTATAATATACTTTTTTAAGTACATCATCAGGCAAATCTAATCCATACATAGGCCAAAAAGCATGGTATTTTTTATGGTACGGAAAATATTCATCATCAGATTCCAACACCCGAAAATACGTTGGGAACTCCTCAGGTTTCCAACTGTCTTTCCCAAACAGAATTCGGTCTTGGTATTTGATAAAAAAGGCTTTTGCAAAACGCGGTTGACGTCCTAATTCAGCAATTATAGCACCAATGCCTACATTCATATTGGGCATTTCATCTAACAATTGTCCTAATTTACCTAAATCATTGGCAAACCACCCCATATGGGCATTGATAAAAGTTGTTTTAGGATGTTTTTTAAACATATTGTGCTGTTCACCTATAATTTGCTCCCAGGGTGCTGGATCGTTTGCTTCACGTTTTCTTCTTGGACGTGTTTTTAGTTCTAACCATCGTTCGTTATCGCCATCAAAAGGATCCCAGAACGATTTTGGGTCTGCGGCATGAATTAAAACAGGAATTCCCAATTCGCCACAAACCGCCCAAATGGGGTCTAGTCTGGCATCATCAATAGCAATTCTATTGCCTTCGGTATCTTTATTACGTAAGCCTAAACTTTTATAAATTTTCAATCCTTTTGCCCCGTTTTTAACATCTTGTCTCAGTTGAGCTACCGTATTTTTGGCCCAATCCTTTTTCCCCACGCCGTCAAAATTTACATTGGCAAAAACCACAAAACGATTAGGAAAATTTGAAGCGATATTTTCAACTGATTTTTGCAAATCTTTTCCGCTTCGGCCACTTAAATTGACCATTATGCCCATATTCAAGGTGTCCATTGCGGCTACAACAGGCGTTAAATCTTGCTCTGGCATTCTATATTGATGTCCGTGTACATCTATAAACTTAAATTTCGCTTTTTTAATGATTTTGCCCGGTACAACCAAAGTTGATTTTGGGTTGTATTCCTCAAAAGTAAGGTCTTGAGCTAATAGTGTTGTGCTAACTAGTAAAAATGCTAGACTTATTTTAATGCTATTCATTGTAAAGTATGTTTCAGCTAATTATTTTTTTAATTTTTTCCATTTTTCAAGAACAGATTGTTCTCGCAACAATAAGCTTTTTGGATCAGCTTCCAGTTTATTTCTTCTTTCGTCAGTTAGTGCGTCTGAGTTCCACCATTCATAAATATCTTTAATGGAAGTTTTTAAGGGTCTAAATGTTAATCCTGCTTTTAAGGCCTTTTTGTTTGTTACTCTTGATGAACCATAATTTTTACCTTCGGGCATAATCCATGGTACTAAATAAGGTATTTCGTTTTCTTTTAGAAATTCATAATCGTCAACACTTACTAAAGTTGATTCTACATCAAATGCTGTTTTAGCCTCATTCACAAATGCCGTCATGGTTTGTTTGCTTTTTGGGCCAACAGCATTGTAAGCACCCATTTGTTTTTCCTCAATCAACCTAATTGTCCATTCTGCAGCATCCCTCACATCAATATATTGAACAGGGTCGTTTGGCTTCCCTGGCACTAAAACTTCACCACCTTTTGAAAGTCGTATTGGCCAATAAGTAAACCGATCTGTTCTATCGGCCGGTCCCATCATATAAGTTGGCCTAACAATTAATGATCTGTCTTTACCGAATGCTTTTATGGCTTCAAGTTCAGAATTGGCTTTCATAACACCATACCAATATTCCAATTTTTCATCTTCATTTTCTATAACATCAGGTTCTTTAAGCAAAAGTTGGGTCTCTTCGTCAATGTTATCACTTAGGTACGGATAATACACACCTGTTGAAGAAATATATACATAAGTACCCACATTGTCCTTTAACAATTCAGCTGTTTTTTTTGTCCATTCTACTTTATGTCCCGAATTGTCAATTACCACATCCCATTTTTTGTTTTTTAAGGCTTTAAGGTCATTCTCTCTATCTCCAATAAGTTGCTCCACATTTTTAAACAATTCACTATAAATTGTCGGTATAGTTTTGCCACGCGTAAAAGTAGAGATGGAATGTCCTCTGGAAATGGCATACGCTATTTGATGTGGTCCTAAAAAGCTAGTACCACCTAAAATGAGGATTTTTAATTTTTTTGCAGTTTTGTTTTCTTCTGTCTTTTTTTCTTCTGCTTTTGAACCGTATGATATTATTTGAGAACCTAGCAACGGAATACCTAAACTTACAAATCCAGTTTTTTTAATAAATTTTCTTCGGGTAGTAGATTTTTTCATTTGGAAAGATTTCTAACAAATATAGTAAAATATGTACATGGCAAATGAATCAAGAAGTGCTACCTACTAATTTTGCTTCAAATTCGGGACAATCAATCCTAATTTCTTTATTGGCCAATGGTTTTTCTAAAAAATTGCAATAATGATTTTCTTTTTTCTTTTCATAAAAGACACAAGCATAACAAGTACGTTGCACATTTAAAATACCCACTTTGTTTAAATTGTATATCAGCTTGCTCAGAGAATTATATAGCACTTCTAAGTCGGTATCCTCAATTTTTTCTACTTCATTTTTTATAGGATTGGCAAACGAATGCGTTGTATTTACAACCTTTTTGCCATGACCGGAAAGTAAAATGCTATAACTTCTGCTATCGGTGCTTGAAGGGATTTTTTTAATAAGATTTTTTTTCTCCAGCACTTTTACCGCATCACTTATGGTCGGTTTGGTCACATTAAACTCTTTGGCCAAATGACTGACATTGCAAAGTTCCTCCTTATGATAAGCGATAAAAATAAGAATTTGAATCTGTATGGGGCTTAATCCCAGTACTTTGGCCTGATCCCAAAGCAAGGTTTTAAAAGCTTCTGAAATACGTTCAAGCCCGACTACAATTTTATTGCTGAGGTGCTCTTGTTGGGCTATGGTATTAAAAATGCTATTATCCATAAAAAAATTGCTTGCTTAGGGTAATTGTTGTAAGCTACCCTAAACACGCAAAGTTAGTAATCCTTATTAAATAATAAACCAATTCCGTCCTAATATATTTATACAAAAACTTTTGAATACCACTATTTTATGGATATTTCAGATATTATTGAGTTCTAGATGGCCTATCTAAAAAAATATTAAAAATCAAGGAAGCAGCGTTGGATGACGATGAAAAGCTGTTTGAGGACTGATAATGCAGCCCGAGTTCTTTTCATCGGTGGCTGGGGTTTCCGTAGTATTTTTCTTATGTTTTTTTAGTCAGCCTAGATTTTTTTGGTTCGTTTTTTCATCAATGGAAAAAATGAACGAATTTATTTAGGACGTTTCTGATAAAATAAACTTAATCGCAGTTTTGCATTTCCAATATATAAAACCCCTGTTTAGAAATAGCATCTACAACCTCTTTTGGTGCTTCTTCCACATGGCAAAACCTACATTCTTTTGCTGTTAGCATACCAGTTTCAAAAGGTTTGCTTTTTAAATAAGCAATCCCAAATTCAAAAATTGTGTTTTTATCGTTCAATGAAGATGGCACTAAAATATCAAAATGCATACGTTTACCATCATCTCTTTTTACATAGGTGTCCCATACAGATACTTCCATAATTTATTAAGTCTTCCAATAATTATTTGCCGCCGCGACGGTTTGATAATGTACGGCGATAACGTGCGAGGCAGCAATTAGAAATTCGGCGTTATCATCGCATTGTTTTCTGCCCTGTTTGAGTTTGTCCATATCGGGCTGGGTATATTTCACGCCCATTCTTGCCAATTTTATGGCCAATTCAAAACCTTCTTGAGGCGTTTTAGTTGTTAATGTTGTTAACCAAGTATCCTAATCGTTAAATTTTATTACATAAAAGATAAAGGTACTTATTTTACGGTATAGGGCAATGATAGGTCGCCACTGGCCACACTATATACCTCGTAAACACCGAGCAAGGGTAGTTCGGAATTTGAGGTGTTCACTTTCATAAATGCGGCAACACCATCATAGTTAAAATTGGTTTTATTGTTGATACGATAATCTGGAACAACTACTCTTATTGTATTGTTGGTACTTTTTACGGGATAACCTGGAGAATCCATGTACATTGGCATTCCGGGATTTGTAGGTGGTAATACTACCGTTTTATCGTCTTTTTTAAATTGTTTAACCGCTAGACCACCTTTAACACGTTTATCTTCAATTAAAATTACCCAATGCGGATGCCAGATAACACCATCGTTATCAAAAATGTTGTCCGTATTTTCATCCCATAAAGGCGTATCGTCAAAATCAGGATGAGAGGTTAGGGCAAGTGCAACTATACCTTCCGTTTCTCCAAAACCAACATCTGTTGATTTTAACGAGGTTGGAAAAACATAGCCTAAAACAGGTGCTCCGTCCATTTGGCCGGCAGGGGTAGGTGTAGTTTTTCCCGCCAACCCTTTTACGTTAATTTTCCATACGGTTAGACCTAAATCTTCTTGATGGGTTACCGTTACTCCTTGAATGGAGAAATTGTCATTGTTATATTGGCTTTTTTGGGCACAAGAGTTTAATGTGATGCCTAAAAGCATTGTCAATACGAATACTTTTGTTATTTTTTTCATACTTTATTATTTAATGGTATTGATTTTAATGAAGTCAGAATTCTTAATAAATTAGGAATCCTAACTTTATTGATTAAAAAATTATCCTTTTACATCTGCCATAGATGCTCCGAAATTAATGTGTAATACGTTACCATTTGGTGTAACCAGAGCTGGTACTGACTTTACACCAGCGTTTTCCGCGGTCTCAATTTTTGCGGGTTCGTCGCCTAAATGAACAATATCAACGTTAGAAGAACCCACTAGGTCGATAATGTCATGCTCTGCACTAATGCACACAGGACAGCCAGCATGATAGAAAATAGATTTACTCATAATTATAGATTTTAAAATTTTAGCACTATTGCTATTGCAAATATAGTAAGGAATCCTAACTAAACAAATTTTTTGTACTTTTTTTAAAAATTTGTACTAAAAATTATTTGATACGCTTTCCCTGTGTAGTAAAAGAAAGTCCCTGTTGGCTCATGGTAGAACTCATTATGCCTTCGAACAGCGGTTCGGGTGAAGTTTTAGGAATGTTCCAATCAAAAATAAAATTAGATCCCGTACCTCCTTCAATGTCCGTCTCGTCAATAATAATTTCGACAGTTTCTAAAGGTGCTAAGTAAATAGGTTGTTTAATGTAAGTCCTTATTAGCTGTCCTTTGGTATGGTAATAATCGGCTTTTAGAATATAAATGGTATCATTAAAACTGGTATTTCTCAAACTTACCATAGCGGTAAGGTTATGCGTTTTATGCTCGGTAAAACTATAGATTTGTGAATATACGGATAGGTATGATCTTCCGAATATCAGCGAATCTTGTTGACTAATAGTTGCAGTTCTTTTTTTCCAATCTACTTTTTCAATTTCGTTTGCTTCTTCTTTTCTACCACAAGCAATAACGATGATTATTATAAAAAATAGAGATAAGAATTTTTTCATTATTGAAGTTTGTTATATGGAGTATATACACAAAGATATAGAAATTATTACTACATCTTGAATAACTATTGGTTATTGAGTTTTTATATCTATTTTAATTAGAATATTTTTACATCTTACAAAAAAAGATAGATTATGGGTTTACTTAAGGAATTTAAAGAATTTGCTGTAAAGGGAAATATGATGGATATGGCCATCGGTGTTATTATAGGAGCTTCTTTCAATAAAGTAATTGATGTGTTGGTAAAAAAAGTGCTGATGCCACCATTAAATTATCTAACTAATGGAGTTCACTTTAGTGACAAAATTTTAGTGTTAAAGGAGGCGGTAACAGATAGCTCGGGCGAAGTTATTCAAGAACAAATTGCTCTAGGATATGGTGCATTGTTTGAAGCGTTTTTAGATTTTATGATTATCGGATTTACGGTTTTTATCGTAGTGAAGTTTATGAACAGATTGCGTAGTAAAGCTCAAGACACCAAAGACAAAACAGTTGTTACTCCAAAGGATATTCAGCTGTTAACAGATCTAACGGATTTGATGAAGGAACAAAACAAGCTTCTGAAAGGAAAATTGAACGAAAAATCGTGATGTGTTTAATAAAAAATATTCCGAAAAACCAGGGTATTTATAGCAATTAGGTGTTAAATTTTTATAATTTAATCAGGTTTTTCTCAAGATTAATGTCCTGTAACATTTCTTCGGTGAATTTGTAATGACCTCTGTAAGTGATAATTTTAAAACGATTATCTTTCATTCGGGTTAGTACCTCCAAAAAACGCCATTTAGATTTTAACTGATTAGGTTCTGCCGATTTTAAACTCACCTCAAAATAATGTTTTCTACCTGCTTTTTCGCCTACTATATCTGGGGTAACCGAAAAATCTGTACCTTTTTGAGAATACGATTTTGGAGTTTCGTAACCTTCAATATCAGCCTTAATGTTTTCAAAACCTAAGTTCTCAACATAAGTAACCGATTCTTTTAATAAATCCTGATTTTCTGTTTTGTCTATTGCTATCATAACCCGCAATTTACGAATTTTTAAGTAGAAAACCAAATGATAAATCTAAAACCAAATATCAAAGAGTTTGAAAATCAGATAATTAATATAATATTAATGATTGTCTTTAAATCACATTATCCTTAATTTCATTTACTACATCAGGATTTAAAAGTGTAGAGGTATCTCCCAAATTACTCATATCTCTACTTGCAATTTTTCGTAAAATTCTACGCATAATTTTACCCGAACGTGTTTTGGGTAAACCACTCGTGAATTGAATTTTATCTAGTTTAGCTATTGGGCCAATATGTTCTGTAATTATTTGATTGATCTCTTTTCTTACATTATCCTGATCTCTACTTTCACCAGTTTCTTTTAAGATAACATATCCGTAAAGGGCATTTCCCTTAATATCATGTGGAAAACCTACAATAGCAGATTCAGCCACAGCGGGATGTTCATTAACAGCATCTTCTATTGGAGCGGTACCTAAATTATGCCCAGAAACAATGATAACATCATCCACGCGGCCAGTAATTCTATAATATCCTACTTCATCTCGTAATGCACCATCACCTGTAAAATAATTGTCTTTAAAAGCTGTAAAATAAGTTTCTTTATAACGTTGATGGTTGCCCCAAATAGTTCTTGCCATAGATGGCCACGGGAATTTTATACATAACCTACCATCTACTTGATTGCCTTTAATTTCTTCACCATTTTCATCCATTAACGCAGGTTGAATTCCTGGAAAAGGTAAGGTGGCATAAGTCGGTTTTGTGGGAGTTACATAAGGTAATGGGGTAATCATTATACCTCCGGTTTCCGTTTGCCACCAAGTATCTACTATAGGGCTTTTCTTTTTACCAATAATATCATTATACCAATGCCATGCTTCTTCATTGATAGGTTCACCAACTGAACCCAATACTTTTAATGAAGATAAATCATGTTTTTCGGTAAACTCTAAATTTTGTTTCGCTAAGGCTCTGATGGCTGTTGGGGCTGTATAAAATTGATTGATTTTATGTTTGGCAACAATTTCCCAAAATCGCCCAAAATCAGGATAACTGGGTACCCCTTCAAACATGACTGTGGTAGCCCCATTTGCTAAAGGACCGTAAACAATATAACTGTGCCCAGTAATCCAACCAATATCCGCAGTACACCAATACACATCATTTTCTTTGTATTGAAATACATTTTTAAAAGTATAAGCGGTATAAACCATATAGCCAGCTGTAGTATGCACCATACCTTTAGGCATTCCAGTAGAGCCTGAAGTGTAAAGAATAAACAAAGGGTCTTCTGCATCCATTATTTCTGCAGGGCATTCTGTTGAAGCTTCATCTAACAAAGGTCGTAACCATTTGTCACGACCCTCCCTCATCGTAATTTCTGAGTCAATTCTGTTGACTACCAAAACATCTTTAACGGAGGGGCAGTCTTCTAAAGCCACGTCAACAATACCTTTTAAATCGATGGTTTTTGGACCTCTATAAGAACCATCAGAAGTCAGTACCATTTTACAGTCACTATCGTTAATTCTAGTCGATAAAGCATTAGAAGAAAAACCCGCAAATACTACAGAATGTACAGCACCTATTCTTGCACAAGCCAATAAGGAAATGGCAAGTTCTGGTATCATCGGTAAATAGATGCAAACGCGGTCGCCTTTTTGGATGCCGTGATCTTTAAGTACATTAGCCATTTGATTTACACGTTCGTACAAACGTTTGTAGGTTATGTGCTGTGCTTCTTCGTTGGGACTATTAGGCTCAAAGAGAATAGCAGTTTTATCTCCCTTGGTAGCCAAGTGTCTGTCAATACAATTTTCTGTAATATTAAGCTTAGCACCTTCAAACCATTTTATTTCTGGTTTAGAAAAATCCCAGCTCAGTATATTGTCCCATTTTTTACGCCACATAAAATGTTCTTCGGCAATTTCTGCCCAAAAGTTTTCGGGGTCTCTAACCGATTTTCTATAAACTTGGTAGTACTCTTCTAAATGTTTGATACTGTAATTACTCATAAATTAAATCTTTTAATGATCTGAAGCTTCTCCTGCACCTGATGGAATTCTAATATTTTCTACAATTTCTTGAACTTCTGTCGGAGGTGGAGGAGTAAATTTAGAAATTATAATTGATACTGTAAAATTAATCAGCATAGCTACTGTACCGAATCCTTCGGGTGAAATACCAAACCACCAATCGGCTTCTGCTCCGCCACCGAACCATTGAAATTTAAACTTTAACATGTAGAATAGCATTGATAAAATACCTACTACCATGCCTGCAATGGCTCCTTCTTTGTTCATACGCTTATTAAAAATACCAAGGATAATAGCAGGAAAAAAAGAGGCTGCTGCCAAACCAAAGGCCAAAGCAACGGTTGCGGCGACAAAATCAGGCGGATTAATGCCAAAATAACCTGCAATAACAACAGCTACCACAGCCGAAAGCCGAGCAGCAATGAGTTCTCCTTTTTCGGAAATATCCGGTTTTATTTGTTTTTTAATCAAATCGCGAGAAACCGATGTGGAAATTACCAATAACAATCCTGCAGCGGTTGAAAGTGCAGCTGCTAAGCCACCAGCAGCAACCAGAGCAATTACCCAATTAGGTAGTTTTGCAATTTCAGGATTTGCCAATACCATAATGTCTGGGTCAACATTCAATTCATTTTTGGTTTTTAGATTGGGTTTGGTAAAATCTGGTTTCCCTTTATCATTTTTCAAATAAGCATCTCCATTTAAGTATTGAATTTTACCGTCATTATTTTTATCAACCCAGTTAATTAGTCCTGTTTTTTCCCATTTAGAAAACCACGCGGGCATTTCAGCATATTCTTTTTCACTTACTGTATCAATTAAATTGGTTCTTGCAAAAACAGAAACAGCAGGTGCGGTAGTGTATAAAATTGCGATAAATAATAGTGCATACCCAGCAGATTTACGGGCATCCTTTACCTTAGGTACCGTAAAAAACCGAACGATTACGTGCGGTAATCCTGCAGTACCCACCATCAATGCGGCGGTTATAAAAAAGACATCAATCATTGATTTTGAACCGTCAGTATAGGCTGCAAAACCTAAGTCCGTAGAAAGACCGTCGAGTTTATCTAATAAATATACACCTTCGCCCGTTATTTTGTCGCCCATACCAAATTGGGGAATCGGATTGCCAGTCATTTGAATGGAAATAAAAATAGCAGGCACCATAAAAGCAAAAATCAGTACACAATATTGAGCCACTTGGGTATAGGTAATCCCTTTCATACCGCCCAAAACAGCATAAAACAATACGATAATCATCCCGATAATAACACCTGTATTAATGTCTACTTCTAAAAATCTAGAGAATACTAAACCAACCCCTCGCATTTGGCCAGCTACATAAGTAAAAGAAACTATCAATGCACAAAATACAGCTACAGTTCTTGCTATGTTTGAATAATAACGATCACCAATAAAATCTGGAACCGTAAATTTTCCAAATTTTCGTAGGTATGGAGCTAAAAGTAAAGCCAATAAAACATAACCTCCTGTCCAACCCATCAGGTAAACAGAACCGTCATAACCCTTAAAAGAGATAAGTCCAGCCATACCTAAAAAAGATGCCGCCGACATCCAATCCGCGGCAGTTGCTAATCCATTGGCTAATGGTGATACGCCACCTCCGGCCACATAAAATTCTTTAGTAGATCCAGCCCGTGCCCAAATGGCAATTGCAATATACAACCCGAAAGTTGCAAAGACAATTATATAGGTCCAAGTTTGTACGTCCATAGGTTGGTTGATTTTAGAGATTACTCGTTATAGCCATATTTTTTATCCAATTTGTTCATTAATCGTACATAGACAAAAATGAGGACAACAAAAACATAAATTGATCCTTGTTGTGCAAACCAGAACCCAAGTTTAAATCCACCTAATCTAATGGTGTTTAACTGGTCAACTAGTAAAATTCCAAAAACATAGGATACTAAAAACCATATAGACAGAAGAATAGCAAGGTATTTTAAGTTCTCTTTCCAATATTTATTGTGTTTTTCTATGGCCATAATTTGTGAAATATGTAGCAATATAAATATATAATCTTTAATTTGTGGCATTAATTAGACGTATGGTTGAATTTTCTGAACTTTCGACAGTTTTTTTTCAATACTGGGAAATAATAGTGCTGTTTTTTATAGTTGCAATGCTTTATGCTTCTGTAGGCTTTGGAGGTGGCTCAAGTTACTTGGCAATTTTAGCTTTAACGGGATTGAGCTTTATCCAATTTAGAGCTATTGCCTTATTATGCAATATAGTTGTAGTGAGTGGTGGTACATTTATCTATATAAGAAAGGGTTATTTTCAGTGGCGAAAGATTATTCCGTTAACGTTGATGAGTGTTCCACTGGCTTTTCTGGGTGGATATTTGAAAATCAGCCAAACTTTTTTCTTTATTTTACTAGGAGTTATCTTAGTTGTAGCAGCGGTTTTAATGTGGATTTCTAAATATTTGGTAGACAGTTCGGCTAATATTAAGCAAAATTCTATATCAAAAAATAGTTTTTTAGGAGGTTTTATTGGGTTTATTTCAGGAATGGTTGGAATTGGAGGAGGCGTGTTTTTGTCTCCATTATTACACTTAACCCATTGGGATACGCCAAAAAAAATAGCAGCTACTTCTAGCTTTTTTATATTGGTAAATTCTATTGCAGGATTATTAGGGCAATATCTAACATACTATAATATTACTGATTTTACTTTTGATGCAAATTTAGCTTTAATATTGATGATAACGGTTTTTATTGGTGGGCAAATAGGATCAAGATTAAGTATTTCAAAACTTTCGCCTTTTATAATTAAAAGAATGACTGCGGTGTTGATTGCAATTGTAGGATTGCGGATTTTGTGGAAGTATGCATTGAATTAAATAAGATTATTCTTCTAGTTTCCCTAAGTGCAATGCCTTAATAATGCCATCTGCTAATCCTATTTTAGGAACAAAAATAGTTGAAGCTCCACTCCATTTCATGGCATTCAAATAAATTTTACTCGCAGGGATAATTACATCAGCACGGTCAGGGTTTAAACCCAACTCCGTTATTCTTTGCTCATAGGTCATTTGTTTTAAAAACTTATAATGAGCCTTCATGTATATATACGAAAGGGGTTTACCTTCAGGTCTACCTGACATCTTAAATATTTTATTAATATTACCACCAGAACCAATCAAAGCTATTTTTGATATACCAGCACTATGCTCTTCAACCCACATTTTAATTTTCTTATTGATTTCTTTATCAATTTGTCTAACCGTACCCAATTTAAAGGACTTAGAAGCTATAACTTTACCTTTACTAAATAATGTAATTTCAGTACTACCACCTCCCACGTCAACATATAAATAGGACTTTTTACCTAAAATCAGTTCGTTTAAATCTGTCGCTGAAATTATGGCAGCTTCCGTTTTACCATTAATAATGTCAATATTTACGCCCGTTTCCTTGTGTATTTTTTCAACTACTTCTTGTCCGTTTTCTGCCTCTCGCATGGCTGAAGTTGCACATGCTTTGTATTTTTCGACACCATGAACATCCATAAGTAGTTTAAAGGCTTTCATGGTATTTATCATACGATTGATACTGTTTTTGGAAATTGTACCGACCGTAAATGAATCGGCTCCCAGTCTAACCGGTACTCGCACAAGAGACGATTTTCTATATTGTGCAGTTGAATTTTCTTTTTCAATTACATTGGCAACCAATAACCTAACCGCATTTGAACCAATATCGATAGCGGCATATTTTTTTATTTTCAAACTAAAAGCATTTTTATTATTTATGAAATTTTGGAAACTCTATTAAAAATGTTTTTCCTTTTTTAATGTTTTTCCAATGTTTAGTGTCAAATTTAATACCTATTACACCACAAGTAGGAACATGACTGATTGGTTCGCTACCAAATTTATTTACAAAGGTATTAATACCATGGTCATGGCTAAAAACAATGGCAGATTTAAATCCGTCGTCCAAAGCCATTACGGTTTTGATAAGGTAACCATCACTAAAACTATATAAGGCTTTACTGATTTGTAAGTTTGCCAATGGATAGTTAAAGGTATAGCTGAATATCATTCCTGTATGCAAAGCTCTATTTGCACAACTCGATAAAAAAACGTCAGGACATTTTACCTTCTTTTGTAACACTTTGGAAATTAAATAGGCATCATTTATGCCTCTTTCTTTAAGAGGTCTGTCTATATCTTTTGTAGATGGATATTCCCAAGAAGATTTTGCGTGACGAACAATATAGAGTGTTTTCATTTTAAGACCTAACTATGGTGTGATGTTTATAATTGATACACTAATTTACCTTATGGCTAAGGTACAATTAAAACGTAAATTAAAAAAGTAAATTATGGTGCTAATCGTTCTTTTTTCCAATTAAATTCATTATCTAATGTATATCTGATTCTATCATGCATACGGTTAGGGCGACCTTGCCAAAATTCGATGCTTACAGGCTTTACCAAAAAACCTCCCCAATGCTCAGGACGTGGAATTTGCTTGCCTTCGAACTTGGTTTCGTAAGTCTTTAATGCTTTGTCCAGTTCCTCTCGAGATGCTACAACTTCACTTTGGTCGGATGCCCAAGCACCTAATTTGCTTCCATCTGGTCGCGATTCAAAATAACCGTCGGATAGGTTTTTAGCCAGTTTCTCTGCTTTGCCCTTTATAATAATCTGTCGTTCAAGCCCAGGCCAAAAAAAAGACAAACAAATGTTAGGATTATTTAAAATTGCTTTTCCTTTTTCAGAATTATAATTGGTATAAAAAATAAAACCTTCCCAAGTAAACTTTTTAAGCAATACCACTCTGTTCTTAGGAAAACCATCCAAACCGATAGTGGCAATATTCATGGCGTTGGCTTCATGTACGCTATCATCGTTATCGGCAACCAAAAACCAATCTCTAAATAATTCAATAGGGTTTTCTGGAGTATTTTTTTTAAGTAAATCGTCCTTTTTATATGTTTCTCTGTAATTACTTAGATCTTTTTCCATATCACGAAGTTACTATTTCTTTCTTTCGGATAAGCCACAATCCTATAAAAGTAATTAATCCGTTAAGCGGTAAAATTTCCCAATGAAATTGATATTTTCCAATAACACTTTCAGGTAAGTAGGTCAGTCCGAAACTAATGGTTATAGCTAATATTGCTACTATCCAAGCATACTTGTCCTTAATTTGATGTTTTGTAAAGATACCGAAAACGAATAAGCCCAACAAAGGTCCATAGGTAAAAGTTGCGAATTTAAAAAGGTTACTTACCACATTACCAGGAAGATAATTGAAAATGATTACTACAATAATCAACAAAAGTGATACACCAACGTGTACTTTTTTGCGTAATGGTATTTGTTCCTCTTTTTGCCGCTTTTCAATACCTAAAAAATCCACGGATATTGATGTGGTCAATGAAGTTAGAGCACTATCTGCACTTGAATAGGCAGCGGCAATCAATCCGATAATAAATACAACGGCTAGGGGTGTGCCTAAATCTTGATTCATGGCAATTTCTGGGAATAGCAAATCGGTTCTGGTTCTGCCATCTACTTCGGGAATACTGATACCTAAATTTTCCGCATAAATGAAAAGTAATGCACCTAACGATAAAAAGAAAAAATTAACAATAACCAGTAATATGGACATCGAAATCATGTTCTTTTGAGCGTCGCCATTGTTTTTGCAGGTGAGGTTTTTCTGCATCATATCTTGGTCTAAACCTGTCATGGCAATGGTTATAAATATACCGCCTATAAAATATTTCCAAAAGTAAGTAGTACTATTTGGGTCGTCAAAAAAGAAAATTCTTCCTTTTTCGGCAAAGGCATCGGTTTGTAAAAACTCTAAATAGGTCCAATCCATTTTATCGTTAATGAGGTAGATTGCCAAACCAACCGCAGAAAGCATCGTTAAGGTTTGCAGAGTGTCCGTCCACACAATGGTTTTAATACCGCCTTTAAATGTGTACACCCAAATCAGCACAATTGAAATGACTACTGTCAGCCAAAATGGAACGCCCATTTGTTCAAATACGATATATTGCATGGCTAGGGCGACCAAAAATAATCGAAAAGATGCACCCGTAACTCTAGAAAGTAAAAAGAAAAATGCTCCTGTTTTATAACTTACCTTACCAAAACGTTGTTCTAAATATTGATAAATAGAGGTGACGTTCATTTTGTAATATAGCGGAAGTAAAATAAATGCAATAAGCAAATAGCCTACTAAAAAACCAAAAACACCCTGCATATATGCAAACTGTTGCCCGCCAATCATGCCTGGTACAGAAATAAAAGTAACGCCAGACAGTGAAGCTCCTATCATACCAAAAGCCACTACGTACCAAGGCGATTTATTATTCGCTTTAAAAAAGGTTTCATTGGTAGCTGACTTTCCTGTAAGAAAAGAAATCAAAATTAAAACACCAAAGTAGCCAGCAATTAAAAGGAGAATATGAAAAGGTTGCATAAGTTAGTTTTAATTATAGAATACGAATATAAGGTTTTTTTAGTTTGATGTTTCGAGTTTTGAACTGAGAATTTCTAGTTTAATTTTTATAAATTAGCCACCATGAATTTTTCTTCAAAACTATTGGAAAATGCTGTAAATGAAGTGTCTCAATTACCTGGAATTGGTAAGCGTACAGCTCTTCGTTTAGTGCTACATTTACTAAAGCAACCTAAAGAACGTACAACTTATTTAACGGAGGCTTTACAACATTTAACGGAGAAAGTTAAGCTGTGCAAAAGGTGTCATAATATTTCTGATATGGAGATTTGTGAAATTTGTGCCAATAACAATAGGAACGAAACGGTAATTTGTGTTGTTGAAGATATACGTGATGTGATGGCTATTGAAAGTACAGCTCAATTTAGAGGAATGTATCACGTATTGGGTGGAAAAATATCGCCAATTGAGGGTGTTGGCCCTCAAAATTTGACTATTGACAGTTTGGTATCTAAAGTACGAGAAGGTACAATTAAAGAAATTATTTTTGCCTTAAGTCCAACCATGGAAGGCGATACTACCAATTTTTATATTTACAAGCAATTGGAAGATTTAGATATAAATGTTTCTACCATTGCCAGAGGAATTGCTGTAGGTAATGAACTGGAATATGCCGATGAAATTACCTTAGGGAGAAGTATCTTAAATAGAATTCCTTTTGAGGGGAGTTTGAAACAGGGGTAAAATCGATAATTAAATTCCAAATTAAAATAATTTTGTATCTTGTTTTAAATTTAAATCCGAATTATGGAATATAAAATTTCAAAAATGAACAAAAGATCAGTTGTGATACTATCAGCTGTTGCTGTAATTTTATTTGCAGGAGAAATAGCTTATATGATAGGTAGAACCGTTGGAAACTGTTAATTTTTATTTTATGAATTTAGAAATACACCACGACCGTCAAAGAGATTACCTAGATAGTGTTAATGAAAAGTTTAAGAAGAAAATACTTGATATTAAAAATAGTGATTTTTTAACATCAAAAAATAAAAAACTAAGGGTTAAGGCTGTAAAAAGGCTGTTTTTAAAAGAAAAGAAAGAGACGAATTATAATAATTTTTTAATATTATGAAGAAAATATTTGACATCGCCCTTTCAATATTAGTAATTGTGGTAGCAATTCTTAGTCTAATGCATATAGATTTTCCGGGAAGAAGAATAATCATTTATGTTGGGCTAGTCTATTTTTTAGTTGAATATGTTCGGAAAATTAGACTTAAAAAGAAAGAGGTTTAGATTGACTATTTGTCCATCACAAAAACTCTTTTATTTTTATCTCTCTAAACTCCACTCCTTGTCCTTCTGCTTGCAAACCAATATAACCTTCGGTTAAGGGTTTTCCATCAATTTTAATTTTAGGGTCAAAACCATTGGCTGTTCCGCCACCTATTTGGGGCTTAGTATATTTTAAGACCTCTTTTCCATTTACTTTATGTATCACTAAGGAGTCACTATAAACAATTAACTCTCCTTTTACCCACTCATTCCATTTATACGTTTTAGAAGTAGATTGCACACAATGCCTTGGATCCATTTTGTCATCAACAAAGACTTCGGTTCCAGGTGAGCACATATTACCAGTTGGTCTGCTCACTCCTTCTGTTTCTTCAGCTAAGATTTGGTATTCTACAGAAATGGGCCAGTTTTGCTCTTTTAAAATGGTTTTAGGATCTTGAGAATGAAACATAACACCACTATTTCTATAGGTATATGATGCTGCATCTTTCATCCATTGGTCTGTAAAACGATATTCAAACTTTAAATGATACGATGAAAACGATTTGTTGAAAAAAAGGTGTCCATAACGGTCATTAAATTCGGTATAGCCGTCATAGTTAACTTGAATAGCACCATCTTTTACTCTAAACGTGTTGGCGTAATTATCTCCAAGATCGTGATGATAAAATTTAGGCACCCAACCTTCTAAATCCTTACCATTAAAAAGAGATTGCCATTGCGGCTCTTTTTTAGTATTCTTATTACTACAAGAAATAACACCAAAAGCGATTACAGCAAGTACCAGGTTTTTTAACTTAAGCATTGAATCAATATTTTAAATTATTCAACTAATTATAATAGTCTTTTTCTCCTGTCAATTTATGACTGGTCTTCTTATTCTTTATCCCAATTTTTCTTATCTCTAATTCTTTTATAGAGTTTAATTCCCAACATTAATAAAACAGAAACGCCAATTATACCTAACGTACCAAAAACCCAGCTCAAAGAATTTTTTAACACTACTAAAAATACGATAGCAAAAAGTAGAATGGTAGCCACTTCGTTCCAGATTCGTAATCCAAAAGCTGAATATTTTAAATGTCCTTTTTCAACTTGATTGACCATATGCTGGCAGGAAAAATGATAAAGATATAACAATAATACAAAACCTAATTTAATCCACATCCATGTGGTTGATAGCCAAATAGGTTGATTGTAAAGTAACCAAGAGGCAAAAATAAATGTAAGGATTGCTGAGGGCCAAGTTATAATGTACCACAGCCTTTTTATCATCAGTTTATACTGTTTTTGCAGTATGCCCTGTTCCAATTCAGGCTTATCTTCGGCTTCTTTGTAGTAAATAAATAATCTAATAATATAAAACAGCCCTGCAAACCATGTGGTTATAAAAATAATGTGTAATGATTTGAGGTAGAGGTAGTTCACTTTTTAAAAATTTGATTAACGAACAACGATTAACGATTTTTGACTTTTGAATTATTGTTTTTTGATGTCTTTATGCTTGTAACAAAAATTGAAATCAATTGGTTGTTTTCATCCAACACTTCTTCCATTTTATTTTGATTCCCTTTATAAAGGTTGGCTTTATCTATAATGCGTAAACAATTATAACTCTCTCTTAGTTCTTTTAAACAAATTCCCATTTTATGAACAAAATCTTTTGGTGATTCGGCACTCCTTGCTTCGCCGTAATTTAGAGCAGATGCTCCAGAAGATCTAATCAGTTGATTTCCATAATAATTAGACGCATAACTGGTTTTAAGATTGTCACAAATGTTAATAATAAGAACCGAAAAATTAATAACTCTATTTTCTAAATCGCTTGTTTTCATAAGTAATTAATTCTTAAATTGTTGAAAAATTCATCAATCAACACTCGTTATTCGTTAATCTCCAGTCAAAGTGTAACCGGCTCACCAACCCATTCATTAACCCAATTTACCATTACATCAACCCAATCGTCATTATCGTTTAGACAGGGTATGTGTTTGTATTTTTCACCTCCAGCACTTTTAAACTGATGTTCGCCTTCCATAGCAATTTCTTCTAGCGTTTCTAGGCAGTCCGCTACAAAAGCAGGTGTAATTACTGCGAGATTTTTAATGCCTTCTTTAGCCAAACGTTCCAATTCAAAATCGGTGTAAGGCTTTAGCCATGGGTCTTTTAATAATCGTGACTGGAAAGAATCGCTGTACGTTCCTTCTTTGAGCCCCAAAGTTTTTACAATACCTTTTGTGGTTTCAAAACATTGATGTCTATAACAGGTTCTATGTGCTTTTGAGCCTGTATTACAGCAAGAGTCATCTATTTTACAATGCGAATTTGTAGTATCTGATTTGTAAATATGCCTTTCGGGAATACCGTGATAGGAAAACAAAATATGGTCGTAATCGAAATCTGATAAA
Source organism: Aureibaculum sp. 2308TA14-22 (assembly GCF_040538665.1). Lineage (NCBI taxonomy): Bacteria > Pseudomonadati > Bacteroidota > Flavobacteriia > Flavobacteriales > Flavobacteriaceae > Aureibaculum > Aureibaculum conchae. The sequence continues at coordinate 2,449,428 of NZ_JBEWXT010000001.1, read as the reverse complement.
TGTTGTTTCAGATTGCTGCTCATTACTTCAATATAATTAGGATGATTGTAAAACGCAGGTAGCACATCCATTTTTATGGTGGGATAGTTTTTTCTATTGATTTCCTTAGCCTTTTCTACTACAGTTTCAAATGAAGACATAGCATAATGAGGGTATAACGGTACTAATAAAATTTCTTGAATACCTTTACGCTCTAGTTCGGCAATACCCTTTTCAATGCTCATAGAACCGTATCGCATTCCCAAAACAACCGGAACATCGAGTTTTTCGGCCACTTTTTTAGCAAAACGCTCTGAAATTACCACCAAGGGCGATCCTTCTTTCCACCAAATTTTTTTATAGGCCTTGGCAGATTTTTTTGGTCGCGTATTTAAAATAATACCTTTTATCAGTAAGTATCTTTTCCATCGTGGAATGTCAATAACACGTTCGTCCATTAAAAATTCATCCAAATATTTTCTAACATCCTTTACTTTGGTACTATCTGGAGAGCCAAGATTGACTAATAAAATTCCTTTCTTCATTGATGACAAATTGGCTTACAAAAATACAATTATTCGTTAAATTTCCGCTTAAAAAGTGTAAATCAAAAAGATTTTTGAAAAAATACCGTTAACTAACTGATTGGTACATTTTACTCATTTTGAATTTGCCATCTTCAGCTTAATAAATATATTTATGCTTTATTAGGATTTAACCTCTTTCAGTTGTTGTATTATTAATAATGCCTTATTGCATTACACTATAAAAATTAGTTTTTAACCGACTAAATAGCTCTAAAAGAACATATTAATAATTTCCCCCTTAAAACAGGGGTTTAATTGATTGTAGTAATCAATATGTTTGTAAAAAATAAATACATGAAAAAAATCATTCTTATATCCTTAATGTTTTCTTTTACGGTGCTTTCCGCACAACAAAAATATCAAAGCCTGCTTTGGAAAATATCAGGGAATAACCTTGAAAAAGATTCTTATTTATATGGAACCATGCACGTAAGTAGTAAAGTTGCTTTTCGTTTAGACGATGTTTTTTACAAATCGTTAGAAAAAAGTGAAGTTGTGGCTTTAGAGTCTGATCCCACAGAATGGCTAGAAAATAGTTACGAAATGATAAATGCAGGAATGTCTTATTACGGTGGTCGTAATTATTATAATAAGGATTTTTATGCCGTTTTATTTGAATTGCCCTTTCCGCAAAAACTAGCCCTTAGAAGTGCTATACGTGTAGACAATTCATTGGTTAATAATTACCTGTACAGAAAGCAGCTGGGTTCTGATAATTTTGAAGAAGAAACATATTTAGATATGTTTATCTATCAAGCGGGTAAAAAGAATCATAAACCAGTCGTGGGTCTTGAAGATTTTAACGAATCGCGTTATTTGGTTACAAAGGCAAGTTACAATGCCATGAAAAAGCAACAAGACACGTGGTTGCGAAAGCTGTATGAAACAAAACCAATGTATACACTTACAGAAGATGCGTATAGAGATAGAAATTTAGATTTACTGGATTCTATTGGTGAAGCTACAAATACCGAGCATTTTAGAAAATACATGTTATACCAGCGGAATGAAAATATGGTTAACGTTTTAGACACACTAATGAACCGTAAATCTGTTTTTACGGGTATAGGTGCGGCACATTTGCCTGGAGAAAACGGAGTAATAGAAATGCTGAGAAGAAAAGGATATACCGTTACTCCCTTAAGCTCAAGAAGAACTTCCGTGGCAACGACAATGAAAAATAAATTGGAATCAACTTTTGTTGAGCCAACATTAAAAAAAGAGTCGACCCCAGATAATTTTTTAAGTATTCTAAGTTTTGATAAGTTATTAGAATTGAATTTTTTTAATCAAAAATATTATGTTGCTACCGATATGGCCAATGGCGGATATTTGGCAATAACAAGAATGAACACTTTTGATTATCTAAATACAAACGGAAGTACTAAAATTGATTTGGACGACATCGACCATTTACTGTATGAAGACATTCCAGGAAAAATCATCAAAAAAGAACTATTAACCTCGCCTTATCCTGGTATCAGCATTTTAAACAAAACCAAAAAGAACGACTATCAGAAATACCATATATACAAAACACCATTAGAAATAGTAATCATTAAGTTAGGTGGTAAAGGCGACTATGCTTTAAAACATGCCGATTCCGTTTTTAACTCGATCGTTTTCCGACCGATTTCAAATAAACATATTGAGTTTTCGCCAAGTTTTGGAAAGTACTCGATTAAAATACCGGAAAATTACAGTTCAGAAAGTTTTGATATTGCAGGTAAAAACTTGATTCATGCCTATGACGATAACGGATATTACTTTTTGCAAGAAGTACCATTGCACGATGTTAATTATATTGAAGAGGATCAGTTTGAAGCAGAATACATACACAAAGCTTTTTATAAAAACTTAAAATTAAAACAAGATCACGGAAAAGATATTTCTAATAAATATGCTACTTATCAATCTGAAGCTATTTTAGATTCTGTAAGCAATGTGAAGCTAGCCTTAAAAAGTATTGTTAAAGACGAGATTTATTATTTATTGGGTTATGTTGGAAAGGATACAACCAGTGGTATTAATTATTTTAATTCATTTACACTAAAAGATATTATTTATAAAGATGAATTTAAACAAGTACAGGATACTGCTCTTTACTTTACGGTAAAAACAAATACCAAACCACCATTTCCTATGAATTTTTACGGTGGAGGCGTAAAAGAGAAACCTTACCAAGCAAAAACAAAAACTACGCAATACAGTTCTAAAACCAATGAGAACATTAGTATCAAGCGAACTAAATATCACGATTTACAAATGTTCGCCAATATTGATAGTTTATGGAGTGATGTAGATAAATCATATGCCTACAGATTTAAGTTGACAAACAAACAAAAGAAAAAGGAAAATGGGCTTTATACCTATTCTTTTTTGGCAAAAGACAGTTTAAGTGCAAAACGTGTTAGAATAAAAAACATACTTAAAAAAGGAGTATTGTTTGAACTGAAAACTATGGAAGACAGTTTAAGCACTTCCTCAAAATTCGTTGAAACTTTTTACAATACATTTATCCCTTTAGATACACTTTTAGGCAAGGACGTTTTTGAAAATAAAGTTGGCGATTATTTTAAAGCACTTAAAAATAAGGATAGCATTGCCGACAATGCTCATTATCTGATAAATTTTACAGAAAAAGATGTTGATGCAATGATTTCTATGTTAAAAACATATAAATTCTCTAAAGACGAAAAATATGCTAAAGGATATATTATACGTGAATTGTCGGACTTAAAAAGTGAAAAAACATCACCATTTTTAAAGCAGTTATACATAGAATCATATAGCGAACCGGAAACGCAGATTGATATTATAAAAGCATTAATCGATAAGAAAAACAGTGAATCATATCAGTTGGTATTGGATTTATTGGAGAAAGATTTTCCAATAGGTAATTATTCAATGAATACTATTTTTGATAGCCCGTATAAAAAAGATTCTTTACGTTTAAAAAAGAAATTGTTTCCAGAGCTTTTAAAATACTCTAGCATAAGAGAATATAAAAAACCAATTTATAGCTTATTGTCTAGACTTAAAGATAGTAGTTTAATTAAACCAAAAATTTATAAAAAATACAAAGCACAACTTTTAAATGATGCTAAAATTGAATTAAAACGAAGCCTTACCGATCGAAATTCATACAGCAATTCCAACGCTACTGAATCGTTATTGGGCTATTATGTTAATCTATTATACCCTTTTAAAGAGGATAGTAATATTAAACAATTCTATTCTAAGCTTTTAGAAAGTAACGATGTAAATGCCTTGAGCGATTACTATGTATTGTTAAAGTCCGAAAGGTTATCCATACCAAAAAAATTGAACGACAAAACGATCGGTAAAATAGAAAATATTAGTGTTTTGATTGATAAGCTGAAGGTGAACAAGCTATTGCCAAAAGTTTTAGAAACTGAAGAGTTTCAACAAAAATATGCTCAATCCAAGTTATTTTCAACTGCCTATTATGATAAAGAGAAAGATAAAATTTCTTTCTTTAAAAAAGAAAAGATAATAATTGATGAGAAAACTATAGATGTGTATTTTTTCAAATTGAAAAATCTGAATGATTATGGCAACACAGATTGGTTGTATTATATTGCTTTTGAAAAGAAAGATACTAGCATAAAAACAAAGCCCTATTATATAACGGCAAACAGGGGCGTCATGTTAAACGATACTAAAACTGATAATGAATTGGTTAAGGAGGCATTGAATTTGATTAAGTATAAAAAGAGAAAGCGATTGAACCCTAATCAATATAACGATATTTCTGCAGGTATTCATTATTAATTTCCTGTTCTTTTTCAATGGAATTCATGAATCTTCGATTTCAGGGTCGTTTTCAATAATATTGAAATCATCAAATGGTAATGAGATGCTGAAACGAGTTCAGCATGACGAGTAATATTCAAAATTTATCTAATTGATTTGTAATTTCATAAAGTGCAATAGCTAAACTGTGAATTACATTCATTGAAGAGTTTTTTCCATACATGGGGATGGCAACACTTTGGTCTAACAAGTTTACATCAGAAATTCCGTTTCGTTCACTACCTACTATTAGAGCTGTTCTAGGATATTTTTTAAAATCAAAATCTTGAATTTTTTTGCTCTTATCGGTAATTTCAAGACCAACAATAAAAACCCCGTCATTTTTAAGGTTTGATATCAGCTTGTTAAAATCGCCATATCTTTCATGTTCAATTTGATGTATTGTATTTCTTGCTGTTTTTTTAACTTTTCTGTTTTCTAAACCTATCGAATTCTCGTGAATATATATCTTTTCAACGCCAAAAGATTCTGCAATCCTAAAACACATTCCAATATTTTCGGGTGTTCTAATTGCATCACAAACAATGGTTATCGGAAATTTCTGTTGCTTGTTGTCTATTTCGTTATGGGTAAGTTGTTTCATTAGGCGTTTTCTTTTACGTCTGAGTAGAAGTCCTTCCCTTGTGGAAGGATTTAGTCCTGATGGCTATCGGGAGGGCTATTTTTTATACTTCTTCGGTGTCGTCCCGTATTTTTTCTTAAAAGCGGCTATAAAATGGCTGGAGGTACTATAACCAACTTTTAAACCCACCTCATTCACATTGTATTGATTGGTTTCCAATAATTTACGAGCTACCTCCATCTTATAGTCAAACAAAAAGCTATACACGGAATCACCATATATTTGTTTAAACCCTGTTTTAAGTTTTTTTAAATTGAGTTCTACCTCATTGGCCAGATCCTGTAAACTTGGAGGTTCCGTCATATTGGCAATAATAATGTCTTTCGCTTTCCTGATTTTAAGTACATTTTGTTCATCTACTAAAAAAGGGCATTGTTCAATGTCTGCTTCTCCGCCATGATTAAAATATAGGCTCAGTAATTCATATATTTTACCTTTTAAATACAACTTTTCAACTGAACTATTTATGTTAAAGTTTACCATTTGATTAAGGACAACAGATATTGCTGGAGATATCGCTTTAGTATCGTAGTATTTTTTGCCCCTGTTGTCATCGGTTAAAAAATGAATAAAATCTGCTTCTTCTGAAAATAGCGAATGGAATTTTTTTATGGATATAAATAGTGATATAACCCAAGATTTTGCGGCTAGTTCTAAATTTAGGGGTAAATCGGTTTGAGGATTGTAGAGTAATAATGAATTTTCATCAGCTACATCAAAACTGTAATTACCATTGTTAAATAAGAATTTTGAAGCTCCTTTTAAACAGAAATGAAATTGAATATAACTACTGTCTGTTCGGTGGGTAACTATTTGAATATCATTGCTTTCATTTTGAGATTTTAGCAACAATATACCAGACTCAACTTCATTTTTTTGTAGAGAACTTTTGGCGTTATTTTTTAACATAATTTTAGGCATCTGTTAAAATTTTATTATTTAGAATTGTTCTAAATTGATAAGATTGAAATATCATAATGTTAGCAAATATAGGGTTTATAGTTAATTTGATACTTTAAAAGCAAGTAAAAAACGTATAGCGATATAAAAAACCCTTTTGGCGTTGTTTTTTTTAAGTTACTAATTTTATTTTTGCTTCCGACCTAAAGATTATGCAACGTTATAACATCTCTAAACATCATTCTTTTTATTGTATCGGCTTGAGCTACGAAAAAGCCAATGCCGAAATTCGGGGTCGTTTTAGTTTAACTGAATCAACTAGGCTAAATTTATTAAAAGAAGCTTCAGAAGACGGTATTGATGAAATTATTGTTATTTCTACATGTAATAGAACCGAAATTTATGGCTTTGTTGCACACCCTTTTCAACTAATTAAATTGCTTTGTAAACATTCAAACGGAACAGTTGAAGAATTTGAAAAAGTGGCATTCATTTATAAAAATAATGATGCAATTAACCATATTTTCCGTGTAGGAACTGGGCTGGAAAGTCAAATTTTGGGCGATTTTGAAATTATTGGTCAGTTAAAAAAAAGTGTATTAGCGTCTAAAAACTTAAATTTATTAAATGCTTTTTTAGAGCGTTTGGTAAATAACGTAATTATTGCAAGTAAACGGGTAAAAACACAAACAGAAATTAGTTCGGGAGCAACTTCTGTGTCTTTCGCTTCTGTACAATTTATCTTAAACACCACCGAGCAAATTTCAAATAAGAATATATTGTTATTTGGAACAGGTAAAATAGGTAGGAATACTTGTGATAATCTTGTAAAGCATACACATAATAAAAATATTACTTTGGTGAATAGAACCAAAGAAAAGGCATTGGAAGTAGCAGGTAAGTTTGATGTTACCGTGGCTGATTATTCCGATTTGAGAAACGAAATCAAAAAAACTGATATTTTAATCGTAGCTACTGGTGCTGAACATCCAACAGTATCTAAAGATATCCTTTCTAAGGATAAGGCGTTGTTGATTTTAGATTTGTCAATTCCTAAAAATGTATCTAATGATGTGCTTGAATTGAAAAATGTGAATTTGGTTCATTTAGATGATCTCTCGCAAATTACTGATAGTACGTTAAAAAGAAGAAAATCACAAATTCCAATAGCCGAAGGTATTATTGAAGACGTAAAAAAAGAATTTAAGGCTTGGTTAGAAACACGTAAATTTGCTCCAACAATAAAAGCCTTAAAATCGCGATTGGAAGAGATTAAATTAGAAGAGATTGATTATCAACGTAAAAAAGTATCTGATTTTAATGAACAACAAGCTCAATTGTTGTCGGATAGAATAGTTCAGAAAATAACGAAGCAATTTGCTAATCATTTAAAAGATAATGATTCCTCCTCCGACGAAAGTATTGCACTAATTTCAAAGGTTTTTCAACTGAATGAATCATAATGGAGAAGGTAATTAGAATAGGCACACGCGATAGTGAACTCGCGATGTGGCAAGCAAAAACCGTACAAGAACAATTAGAATATTTAGGTTATAAGACGGAGTTAATACCGGTTAAAGCCACGGGAGATTTAGTGCAGAATAAACCCATTTATGAAATGGGAATTACAGGAGTTTTTACGCGTAATTTAGATATCGCCATGCTTAATCATGAAATTGACATAGCGGTACATTCATTAAAAGACGTTCCAACAATTCTGCCCGAAGGTATTATTCAAGCTGCAGTATTGAGAAGAGGCCCTTCAGAAGATGTATTGGTTTTTAAAGACAATGAGGAATTTCTAGCTCAAAAAGATGCTATTATTGCAACAGGTAGTTTACGACGTAAAGCACAATGGTTATATCGGTATCCATCTCACAAAGTAGTAGGTTTACGCGGAAATATAAATACACGATTACAAAAAGTAAAGGATAACGAAGATTGGAATGGAGCTATTTTCGCTGCTGCTGGGCTAAAGCGTATTGGTATAAAACCAGAAAATATAGTAACCCTAAGTTGGATGATTCCTGCTCCTGCACAAGGAGCTATTATGATGACAGCTCTTGAAGAAGATGAGTTTACTAAAGAAGCCTGTGCAAAATTAAATCATGAGGAAACGGAAATTTGTACCTCTGTAGAGCGCAAGTTTTTGAATATATTAGAAGGCGGCTGTTCGGCTCCTATTGGTGCACTATGTTACATTAACGACGAAGAAATTACCCTGAAAGGAATTATTTTAAGTGAGGATGGAACTAGTAAGAAAGAAGTAAACAAGACTGTAAAACTAAGGAAGCATAGGTATTTGGCTGAAGATACCGCTGAAATCATCATCAAAAGAGGGGGTAAAAAGTTGATGCCCAATTACGATAAATTTGAAAAGAAGTTCAAAATTTGTTCTACTAAAAAATTAACAGTTTCACAGTCCAAGTTGGTTCATGAAGATATTAGTGTTACCGATAGTGATTTTATTAAAATTAGGTTTAGTAGAATTCCGCAACCAGTACTAAAAAGTGAATTGGAAAATGTAATAATTACCAGTAAGAACACAGTGGAATCATTGGCAACTAATTTTTCTTTGTCCGAGTTACAATTTAAAAATATTTACTGCGTAGGTCGTAGAACCAAAGCATTGGTTGAGAAAAAAATTGGCTCCGTAAAATTGACGGCTAAAAACGCAAAGAAATTAGCCCCACTTTTACTTGAAGATATAAAAAGGAAAGAGGTTACCTATTTTACAAGTAGTTTGCGTTTGGATGAGCTGCCAAATTTTTTAGCAGAAAATGATGTAGAAGTAAATGAAGTGGAGGCGTATAAAACGATGTTTAGTCCACAAAAGGTTAGGGACAATACGGATGGAATTTTATTTTACAGTCCATCTACTGTTCAAAGTTATATTCAAGGAAATGATCCAGTTGGAATTGCTTTTTGTATTGGAGAAACCACAGCATCAGAGGCAAGAAAACATTTTAAAGAAGTGAAAGTTGCACAAGTACCCACAATAGAAAGTGTTATAGAATTGGCAAATTTACACTTTGTAAAATCGCAGTAACATGTATAGAACACGAAGACTTCGAAAATCTGATAACATTCGCAGGTTGGTAAGAGAAACTAAATTATCGGTTGATGATTTAATCTATCCGCTATTCATTGAAGAAGGTGAAAATATCGAAACAGAGATTGTTTCCATGCCAGGAATTAAACGTTTTTCTTTAGATAGAGTTTCAAAAGAGTTAGACGAGGTAGTTAACCTTAATATTCCCGCAGTTTTATTATTTGGTATTCCATCAGAAAAAGATGATGAAGGTAAAGAAACTTGGAGCGATGATGGTATTGTTCAAAAGGCAGTTCGTTTTATCAAAAAGAATTATCCTGATTTATATGTGATTACTGATGTTTGTTTTTGCGAATATACTTCTCATGGGCATTGTGGAATTTTAAAGGATAACGATGTTGATAATGATGCCACATTGGTAAATATTGCCAAACAATCCATATCACATGCAAAGGCAGGTGCTGATATGATTGCCCCTTCTGGAATGATGGATGGTACCGTTGCTATGGTTAGAGAAGCTCTTGATAATTCAGGATTCTCAGATTTACCGATTATGGCCTATTCTGTAAAATATGCATCGGCATATTATGGTCCTTTCAGAGATGCAGCAGATTCCGCCCCAAGTTTTGGAAATCGGAGAAGCTATCAGATGGATGCCGCTAATAGAGATGAAGCAATACGAAAAGCCACTTTTGATGATGCAGAAGGGGCAGATATATTAATGGTAAAACCAGCATTATCATATTTAGATATTATTCGCGATCTAAAGAATAATTTTGATAGGCCAATTGCCTGTTATAATGTAAGCGGCGAGTACGCCATGATAAAAGCTGCTGGGCAAAAAGGTTGGATTGATGAAGAAAGCGTAATGCTAGAAAGCTTATTGTCCATGAAAAGAGCAGGAGCAGATATTATCATTACCTATTTTGCAAAAGAGGCTGCTAAAAGACTTAACTAAGAACAACCCCGAAAGGGTTCTAAATCCTTTCGGGGTTAAAATACTGACAAAGAATGAATTACAAAAATTCAGAAAAACTATATAAAAAGGGACAAAAGCACTTAGTTGGTGGGGTAAATTCACCCGTGAGGGCATTTGCTTCTGTCGGCGGTAATCCGCTATTTATCAAGAAGGCAAAAGGCACAAAAATTACGGATGTTGATGGTAATAACTATATAGATTATGTATTGTCTTATGGCCCAATTATTTTGGGACACAGACATAAAAAAGTTGAAAAGGCAATTAAAAAAGCCTTAAAAAATGGCTATACTTTTGGGGCTTCAACCAAAAACGAAATTAAACTTGCTAAAATAGTTTGTAATGCTTTTCCTGGAATGGATAAAGTGCGTTTTGTAAACTCAGGGACGGAGGCCGTTTTAAGTGCTTTGCGTCTGGCACGAGCTTATACAGGTAAAGATAAAATCATTAAATTTTCAGGTTGTTATCATGGTCATTCTGACGCTTTATTGGTTGCTGCGGGTTCAGGTTTAGCTACGTTGAGTCTGCCTAGAAGCAAAGGAGTGCCCGAAGGGGCGGTAAAAAATACGTTGATTGCTAATTATAATGACTTAAATAGTGTTAAAGCACATTTTGAAAAGCATGATGATATCGCCGGTGTAATTATTGAACCTATTGCGGGGAATATGGGTGTGGTGTTACCACAAGATAATTTTTTAATTAAATTAAAAGAATATTTAGCCTCTAAAAATGCGTTACTGATTGCTGATGAAGTAATGACGGGTTTCCGTTCAAAATTTGGAGGAGTCCAAGAATTATTAGGTGTCGAAGCTGATATTACATGTTTGGGTAAGGTAATTGGTGGTGGTTTTCCGGTAGGAGCTTATGGAGCACGAAATGAAATTATGGAAATGGTGGCTCCTTTGGGTGCTATGTATCAAGCAGGAACCTTAAGCGGTAACCCTATCGCCATGGCTGCAGGAATTGCTACGTTAACCGAATTGAAAAAACAAAACCCATATCAGAAATTTGATGAGGTTGCTGAAAAAATAGAGAACTTTTTAAAAGAGAAAGCAAAAAAATACGACGTTGATATTGAAGTAAATCGTTTTGGTTCAATGATTAATCCTTTTTTTAAGAAAGGCAACGTAACTAATTTTGAAGAAGCACAACAATCCGATACCAAAAAATTTGCTGTATTTTTCTGGGAAATGGTAAAAAATGGTATATTTTTACCTCCCTCGCAATTTGAAGCATGGTTTTTGTCATCAGCTTTAAGCGAAAAAAATCTATTAAAAACAGAAAAAGCAATTGATAAAGCCATGGAAAGCGTGGCAAATAATTTTAAATAAACCGAATGAAACGGTGGGTTTTCAAAACCTGATAAGTTTTAGTCTTCAAGCAGAATAATGATAAAAAACGACTTATTTTTAAGAGCCTTAAAAGGTGAAACTGTTGACCGTCCACCTGTTTGGATGATGCGTCAGGCGGGTAGATATTTACCGGAATTTATAGCTATTCGCGAGAAATACGATTTTTTTACAAGATGTCGTACACCCGAATTGGCAAGTGAAATCACAGTGCAGCCCATCAGAAGATATGGCATGGATGCTGCCATTTTGTTTTGTGATATTTTGGTAATACCACAGGCTATGAATATTGAGGTTGAAATGAAACCGAATTTTGGACCCTATTTACCAAATCCGGTGAGAGACCAAAAGGGAGTTGATGAAGTTATTGTACCTGATGTAAATGTGGAATTGGATTATGTATATAAAGCAATCAAAGCGACCAAAGAATTGTTGGATAATGATATTCCATTAATCGGTTTTGCGGGTTCTCCATGGACAATTTTGTGCTATGTGGTGCAAGGTCAAGGGAGTAAAAACTTTGATAAAGCAAAAGCATTTTGTTTTACACAACCGTTAGCTGCACACCAACTATTGCAAAAAATTACAGATACTACAATAGCTTATTTAAAAGCAAAAGTAAAGGCAGGTGTTGATGTAGTTCAAATTTTTGATTCCTGGGGTGGAATGTTATCACCCACTGATTATCAAGAGTTTTCTTGGCAATATATCAATCAAATAATAGAGGCATTAAAAGATGATGCTCCGGTCATTGCATTTGGTAAAGGGTGTTGGTTTGCATTACATGAAATGGCAAAATCTAATGCAAGTGCCTTAGGGGTTGATTGGACAATCACAGCAAAAAACGCACGTTACTTGTCTGGTGGAAGAATTACGCTTCAAGGTAATTTTGATCCATCACGATTATTGTCCCCACCAGCTACTATAAAAAAGATGGTGCACCAGATGATAAATGAGTTTGGTAAAGATAAATATATTGTAAATTTGGGGCATGGAATTTTACCTAACATTCCGTTAGATAATGCAAAAGCCTTCATTGAAGCTGTTAAAGAATATAATAGTTAATGGATAAATTAGAGTTCATAAAATTAGTAAATAAGGGTAATGCTTGGTCATTTATTCTATTATTTATTAGGCATCCATTAAACTTTATTCCAACTCTATTGGCAACCTATCAAACAGTAAAAGTTTCTGACCAATTATATGGGAAACTACATCATAAAAATAATGTTACCAATGCTTTTAGACATGCACTCTGGAATATTTTAATTGCAAAAAAATGCTCAAGATGGAGAGGAAATACAAGAAAGGCTATTCGCTTTGCCCAAAAAATAACTGATTGGCACGAAGAATTTTCGCCAAATGAGCCGTTAGAAAGAGAAATGGACTCGCACAATAATCATGTTGGTAGAAAAATATTTATTCAAAATGATGAAAGAGAGACACAGCAATTTATTGATGTTTTAATTGAAAAAGTGGCAGACGCCAAACTCGTGTATTCAACTGAGGAGATTAAAAAGAATAGTAATAATTTAGTCTATATTGAAAAACTTGACCATTGATTTTGTAAAATAGTTACTTCATACATGATTAAGAATGTTTTTAAAAGTATTCAAGCTTATACCAAATCTTTCGGATTAATCTCCAAACTAAAACTATGGAAATATTTTTTTATTCCTATTGTAATCAGCATTGTTACGGCTATAATTATCGGTTTTTTAGCTTATGGATTATCAGATAATATTGGGTACTATATTGCGAAAATTTGGAGATGGGAATGGGGCAAAGAAACTTTCACAACCATAAGCAGTGTTATAGGTGGTTTGTCAATTGCTGTGTTGGGATTGATATTGTACAAACACATTATTATGGCATTGTCCGCTCCTTTTATGAGTCCTGTTTCCGAAAAAATAGAAGCTCATTTTTCTGGAGTGGCTTTATCAGACAAACATCATCATAGAAATACAACGTTTAGCAATCAACTTTGGCGAGGTATAAGAATTAATGTTCGGAATTTAGGAAAGGAATTACTATTTACCATTCCAATTTTATTGTTAAGTTTTATTCCTGTACTTAATATTTTTACTACGGCTTTGTTATTTTTAATTCAAGCCTATTATGCTGGGTTTGGAAATATGGATTATACGTTAGAGAGACACTACAACTATAGTAATAGTATAACTTTTGTAAAGCAACATAAAGGGTTGGCAATTGGTAACGGCATCGTTTTTATGTTATTTTTAATGATTCCCATTATTGGAGTAATTTTAGTGTTACCATTTTCGGTTACCGCGGCTTCTATCGGTACTGTTGAACGTATTAATCATAAAACTGATGTTTTATGATTGATCAATTCGACGGTTTTGAAATTAACCCGATACATTCGGGTGACGCTTGGAAAATCTGTAATTTTATGGTGGCAAATGCAGACCGATTACAACGTTACTTTCCAAATACCTTAGCCGAAAACTTAAGCCCTACATTATCTAAACTCTTTGTAGAAAAAAAAGTAAAACAATTTGAGAATAAAGAAGAATTTCTTTTTACATTGAAACATTCAGAAACACGGGAACTTGCTGGGGTTATTTATATTAAAGAATTAGATTGGGAGAAAAAACAAGGAGAGTTTGCGTATTGTATTGGATATGAAGTTGAGGGCCAAGGTTTAACTTCTAAAGCCGTCAAGGCCTTGTCAAATTATGCCTTTGAAACATTAGGTTTAGAAACATTACAAATTATTTCGCATAAAGATAATTTGCCTAGTGTTGGTGTAGCTAAAAAATGCGGATATAAGTGGATTAAAACGCTAATAAAAGAATTTACCCCTCCTGGTGAACAACCTTTAGACATGGAGTTATATGAAGCCCATAATGGACATTTTATGAAAAAAGGATAACGCCAGTCGATTTAAATAGTTCAAACTCGGAAGTTGGAGTTGATTTATTAGAAAAATGATTATGAAAGATAAATTTTACAACTACATAGAAAACTTACAAAATACCATAACCTCAAAGCTAGAAGAAGTTGATGGTAAAGCCAAGTTCAAAGAAGATATTTGGAAACGACCTGAAGGTGGTGGTGGAAGAACTAGAGTTATAGAAAATGGTCACTTTTTTGAAAAAGGAGGTGTAAATATTTCTGCGGTCCACGGCGAATTACCAAAAACCATGCAACAGCATTTTGGCGTTAAAGAAGCTGACTTTTTTGCGTGTGGATTGAGCTTAGTGTTGCATCCTAAAAATCCATTTGTGCCAACGGTACATGCCAATTGGCGGTATTTTGAAATGTACAATAAGCAAGGCGAAATCGTGGATAGTTGGTTTGGTGGTGGTCAAGACCTAACCCCTTATTATTTGTTTGAAGAAGATGCCAAACATTTTCATCGAGTGTGTAAGCAAGCTTGTGATAACCACAATCCTGAATTTTATCCAAAATACAAAGAGCGTTGCGATGAATATTTTTACAATACACACCGTAACGAAGCCAGAGGTCTGGGAGGTTTATTTTTCGATTATTGTAAAAAAACGGACGGAATGTCCATGCAAAACTGGTACAATTTTGTAACCGAAGTGGGCAATAGTTTTTTAGAAGCCTATGTGCCTATTGTAGAAAAAAGAAAAGAATTACCCTACACTGAAGCACAACGCAATTGGCAAGAAATTCGTCGTGGCCGTTATGTGGAGTTTAACTTAGTACATGATAAAGGCACCTTGTTCGGATTAAAAACGAACGGACGTATCGAAAGTATTCTAATGAGTTTGCCGCCTCATGTGCAATGGAAATATAACCATCAACCTGAAAAGGGAAGCGAAGAAGAGAAATTGCTTAACGTATTGCAAAATCCCAAGGATTGGGTTTAAAACTTAGGAGTTTAATAATTTTGACCATAAAAGGGGGTATTAATTTATCAATTTAATACCTTTGCACTACTCTAAATAGATTCTAACAATGGCTAAATTTGAACTGAAATTGCCTAAAATGGGCGAAAGTGTTGCAGAAGCAACCATCACTTCTTGGTTAAAAGAGGTTGGGGATACTATTGAGTTAGATGAAGCCATTGTAGAGATTGCTACTGACAAAGTAGACTCAGAAGTGCCAAGTGAAGTAGAAGGCGTTTTGGTTGAAAAGTTATATGATGTAGATGCCGTTGTAAAAGTTGGAGAAACACTGGCCATTATTGAAATTTCAGGAAATGGAGTAGTTGAAGATACAAAAGTTGAAGTCCCTATACAAGAAGCAAAAATTGAAGAACCACAAGAAGTTATTGAGATTCAAAATTCGATTGCAGAAGTTACAGCTATAAATGAACCTGTTGCTGAGGTTGGGAATTCTCCTTCGGGTAAATTTTACTCTCCTTTGGTAAAAACCATTGCTAAAAAGGAAAATATTTCTATGGCGGAATTAGAAGCCATAATAGGAACAGGGAAAGATAATAGAGTTACTAAAAATGATATATTGGCTTATGTAGCAAATAGAGGAAATATGCCTCAACAAGCTACACAAACCAAGCCAGTTGAAGCCAAAACACCTGCTCAATCTCAAAAAACAACGCCTGTAGCTCCAGTTTCGGTTAATGGACAAGATGAAATCATAGAAATGACCAGAATGGGCAAATTGGTAGCTCAGCATATGGTAAATTCAATACAGACTTCTGCTCATGTACAGTCTTTTATTGAAGTTGACGTTACCAAAATTGTCAATTGGCGTAACAAGATAAAAGACAGTTTCCAAAAAAGAGAAGGCGAAAAAATTACGTTTACCCCAATTTTTATGGAAGCCGTTGCCAAAGCCATTAAAGATTACCCGATGATAAATATTTCGGTGGATGGCGACAAAGTAATTAAAAAGAAAAACATCAATTTAGGGATGGCAACTGCCTTAGCGGATGGCAACCTGATTGTACCCGTAATTAAAAATGCCGACCAATTGAATTTAATGGGCATGACCAAAGCGGTTAACGATTTGGCACAACGTGCCAGAACCAGCCAATTAAAACCAGACGACACACAAGGCGGTACCTATACCGTTACCAATGTAGGCGGTTTTGGTAGTGTTATGGGTACACCCATTATAAACCAACCACAGGTAGCCATTTTAGCTTTAGGTGCTATACGCAAAGTACCTTCAGTTATTGAAACTTCAGAAGGCGATTTTATTGGCATACGTCATAAAATGTTCTTATCTCACTCTTATGACCATAGAGTGGTCAATGGTGCCTTAGGCGGTATGTTTGTAAAACGTGTTGCTGAATATTTGGAGAGTTTTGATGTGAATAGGGAGTTTTAAAATTAACAGAATGTCTCCTCGAGCGGAGTCGAGAGGTTTATCATGAATTTATACTACGTTTATATACTAAAATGCAATGATGGTTTATTGTATACAGGTATAACCAATGACATATCTCGAAGATTAGATGAACATAACTTAGGATTAAATAAATCTAGCTTTACTTACAAGAGAAGACCTGTTGAAGTTGTTTTCCATCAAGAATTCAATGATGTTAATCAGGCTATTTATTTTGAAAAGAAAATAAAAAAATGGAGCGGTAAAAAGAAGTTAGCTTTAGCTAATGGCGATTACGATTTATTGCAGTTACTGGCTCAGTGCAGAAATGAAAGTCATTCGGATAATAAATTAAATGACTGAGGTCTCAACTTAATCCTGTCTTAAGTGTGAGCCGAAAGGCTCGACCTGACAACATTAAAAGGCGAAAATCAAGACACGTTACTTCTGTACTTCTGTCATTCCTTAAGGTATGTCTTCTTAAGTGGAGTCAGAGTGTCTCCTCGAGCGGAGTCGAGAGGTTATTCACTATTCCCGTTGTAATAGGTCTCGACTCCGCTCGACCAGACAAAACTTCTTATGATCATAGAGTGGTCAACGGTGCCTTAGGTGGTATGTTTGTAAAACGTGTTGCTGAGTATTTAGAGGGCTTTGATACGGATAGGGAGTTTTAGTTTATTTAATATAAAATTAGGATTACACTTATCGCTGTTAACTATTTGGCTTTCTTCAACTCCTTCATTTTTTCAGGTATCTTCAGCCCTTTTTTGAAATTTTGAATGTTAGAATGACTCCTGTATTTGGCATAAAGAGTTTTGATGTTAAAATAGTTCCAAATAAATAGAATCAAAGAAATCAAAGCACTTACAATAATGTTTGCTTTTAATACTTTGAAATAGGCGATAGCTTGTTTTAAATTCCAATTAGATTCAAAAAGAATATAAATAATACCAAGAATGAAAATTAAGGCAAAAATAAAGAATTCAATCCATGTTTTTCTTCTCCACTTAGTTAGTTGTTCCGAGTACCAAGTATCCCTTAATATTTCTCTGTTTTTATTCTGTTCAACAAGTAGTTTTTCTTCTAACTCACTCTCTTTGGACTCCTTTTCTTTTAAAAGTGAATCAATATTTTTTGATTTTTCTCGAAATTCATTCTTTGATTTTTCTAGCTCATCTGTTCTTGCTGAAATATTTTTAAATACTTCTTCTAATTTTCGAATTCTTTTTTCTTCAATTGTTTTTTGTCTATTCGCTTCATCTTGAAGTCTTTTTACAAATTCTTCTTTGTCATTTGTCGCCAGTAAATTTAATTCTTCAATATTTTTTAGTTGCTTATTTGTAATTCGTGTTGCAACTCTAATAATATCGGTATCACTAATTTCCTCTTTAGCGTATTTGTGTATGTTGTCATCTAAGTCTCGAATTATTTTTGACTTTGGTAAGTCCTTGCTTAAAGTTAATGAAATAGCTGAAGTCAAACCAATTTCCGCTAAATCGTCTGTGCCTATAGATTTGTTAACTTGTGGGTTACTTAACCATAAAATATTTAATAAATCATCTGCTTTAATTGTTTCTGGTTGAAAACCATTTTTTAAAAAAATTGAATCACCAACTACTGAAGATGAATTATTTACAAACCAAGCATTTACTTTATCAAATTCTTTAATTCTCTTTTTACGTTGTTTGCTTACGTACAGAATTGCTGCAGCATCGTGAAGAGCCGATTTTTTCGAATTCCGAACTTCTTGGAAAACTTTATATAAATCGGTATATTTTGCCTCCCTTTTCAGTTTATCTGTGCTATGTAAAATAGTAATTCCTAATTCAGCTATTGTTTTTTCCAAATTGTCAGCTATACGCTCTAAATCAGTTCTTGATAAATTTCTTCTCTCACAAGCATTATAAACATCTTCTGCATTAATTTTTCTCTGTAAAAAGGATTTGTCAAAATATTCTGCTTTCGCCTCTAATAAATTAATAGTTTCTTCAATTGTATCTTTTAATATGCGAATTTTAAAATTTTGTTGTTGAGCAATTTTTAATAAAGTATTACAAGTATGTGTTGATTCGGGTGTGTTTAAATCGATCAAGCCAATTATAAAATTAGTATCAAGAAGTAATATTATCTCTCTTTTTGCATCATCGGAATTATACTCTATATACCCAGCTATAATTGAACCTATATAGATGTTTTTGATTCTGTCATATATTGTTGGGAATCTCTTAAAAAAATCTATGAATTGTGCTTCTTTAGTATAATCAGCTGCATTTGTTTCTTGACTATGTGATATGTATTTTGAAAGAGTAAATTTATTTTTTTCAATAAAATTGAATATTGAATTACTATTTTCAATCTCCAACTCGGAAGAATTACAAAAATCTTTAAACAAATCTTCCAGTTCATTGATTTCATTTGTTTGAGTTTCAATTAAATCCTCATAATCAGTAAAAGAATATTGATTTAGAGCGAAGGAACCATCTTGATATAAAATGAAATGTTCCATTTCATCTGAATTTATTTCATTGCAAATTTGTGTCAGTATTTTATTTAAGACAGGGATAGGAAAATCAATTTGATAGAGTTTTTCACTTGCCGCTTTTATTTCTAAAATACTTTTTCCTTTAAATATTCCTTCCATATTCATTTTAGATAGGGTTCGCTTAATCAAAGGAATAAAAATATCAATTGGACCTTTTGCCAACGTTCCATTATTTCTAATGTGAGATAATAAACTATATGTAATTGCTCTTTCTTTATTCATTTTTGGGTTTCGGTTTTCACTTTGTACCAGCGAGAAGCTTAAACACTTTTAAATCTAAATTTAGCGACTCGTAGAGCCAATAAATTTAGTTAATATCTACTAATAAACAAAATGTTAAATAATAAAATATCTTGATACAAATTGTATCTTTGGTTTTTTAAAAATAACTATGAAATTAAAACTAAATAAACCTATTGTATTTTTTGATTTAGAGACGACAGGCATTAACATTGCCAAAGACCGTATTGTAGAAATTTCCATTTTAAAAGTACACCCAAACGGAAATAAAGAAAGTAAAACCTGGTTGGTAAACCCTGAAATGGAAATACCTGCTGAGGTTGTTGCCATACACGGTATTGATAATGAAAAAGTAGTAACCGAACCCACGTTTGCAGAATTGGCCAAAGAAATTAATCAATTAATTGAAGGTTGTGATTTGGCTGGTTTTAACTCGAATCGGTTTGATATTCCGCTATTAGCTGAAGAATTTTTACGGGTTGGTATTGATTTTGATATGAAGAATAGAGTAGGGGTTGATGTGCAAGTTATTTATCATAAAAAAGAACAACGTACATTAAGTGCAGCGTATAAATATTATTGCGATAAGGATTTAGAAAATGCACATTCGGCAGAGGCAGATACCATTGCTACCTACGAAATTTTAAAAGCTCAATTAGATAAATATGACGATTTAGAAAATGATGTAAAGTTTTTACATGAGTTTTCTTCGCATAAAAAACGAGCTGATTTTGCAGGTTTTATTATGTTTAATGAAAAAGACGAAGAAATTTTTACCTTTGGTAAGTATAAAGGAAAAAAAGTAGCCGATGTGTTAGAAAAAGACAAAGGCTATTACTCATGGATACAAAATGCAGATTTTCCGTTATACACCAAAAAAGTATTGACTGCCATTAAATTACGCAGTTTAAACACTAAATTATTTTAAAGTAAGCTTATGTATGTAAATTTTAATGAATTGCCCAATACTTCAAGAGTTTGGGTGTATCAAGCAGACAGAACATTGACCAAGCACGAGGTGGAACAAATTTCCGACTATCTAAGAAATTTTGTTGAAAATTGGAAACGCCATGGTGATGATTTAACGGCTTCGTTTAAAATTGAATACAATCAGTTTGTTATCTTAGCTGTTGACGAAAACGTAAATGAAGTTTCAGGTTGCTCCATAGATAGTTCGGTTCATATTATCAAAGAAATAGAAAAAGCCTTTGCTATTGATTTATTAAATAAAATGAATGTTTCTTTTAAAGATGGTACAAACATAAATACCGTTTCGTTAAGCGATTTTAAAAAATATGCGGCACAAAATAAAATAAATGCTGACACCATCGTTTTTAACAATATGATAAATTCTAAGGCAGATTTACAATCCGCTTGGGAAGTACAAGCGAGTAAAAGTTGGCATGCAAAGTTTTTAGCACATTAATTATAAAACATACTATTCATCTATGAATACCAGAATTCTCTCCGTTATTTTTCTTTTTATAACTACTATTAGTATCGCACAAGAGACAGATCCTTTAGATAAATTTGATACGTATGGTCAAAATGTTTGGGTAGATAGCATCATGAAATCTATGACCATTGACGAAAAAATAGGTCAATTGTTTATGATTCCCGCTTATTCTAATAGAGATGCCAAACATGAAGCCGATGTAACGGCTCTGATACAAAAATATCATGTGGGTGGGCTCGTGTTTTTTCAAGGTACACCTGAAAAACAGGCTCAGATGACCAATGATTTTCAAAGTCAGGCTAAAATACCTTTGTTAGTTGCTATTGATGGCGAATGGGGATTGGACATGCGTTTGGACAATACCTACCGATTTCCTTGGAACATGACATTGGGTGCCATTCAAGATGAAAGTTTAATTGAGGAATTTGGTGCAATGTTAGGGAAACACCATAGTCGTTTAGGAATTCATGTGAATTTTGCTCCTGTGGTGGATGTAAATATAAATCCTGCCAACCCGATAATCGGTAACCGTTCTTTTGGTGAAGATCCAAAAAATGTAGCTTCTAAAGCCGTTGCTTTTACAAAAGGTATGCAGAGTCAAAATGTTTTGGCCAATGCAAAGCATTTTCCTGGACATGGTGATACTGATGTTGATTCTCATTTAGCCTTACCCTCAATTCCTTTTTCTAAGGAACGACTTAACGCTGTAGAGTTATACCCATACAAAGAATTGTTTAAAAACGGCTTAGCTAGCCTAATGGTGGCTCATTTAAGTGTGCCGGAATTGGAACCCAATACGGCATTACCCTCGTCGCTATCTAAAAATATTGTAACCGATTTGCTCAAGGAAAAAATGGGTTTTAAAGGCCTGATCTTTACGGATGCCTTAAACATGAAAGGTGCGGCCAATTTTTCCAGTTCGGCTGAGATTAATTTGGAGGTAGTTAAAGCGGGGAATGATATTATTACCATGCCCGAGGATATTCCAGGGTCGTTTGTGGCGTTACAACAAGCCGTTGCAGATAGTACTATTACAATAGCACGATTGGATGAATCGGTTAAAAAGATTTTAAAAGCAAAATATTGGGCAGGATTAAGAAATGCTGAGCCCATACAGCTAAGTGGTTTACAAGATGATTTAAATGGACAAGATGCTGAGGTGTTGCATCATAAACTGGTTGAAAATGCAACAACATTATTAAAAAACGAATTGGATGTATTTCCTGTAAAAGATTTGGCTCAAGCAAAAATTGCCTATGTGAAATTAGGCGATGACGATGATAATACTACTTTTATCAATCGCTTAAATGATTATACGCAGGTTGATGTTGTCTCTGGCAAAAAACTCGATGATGTCATCAAAAAATTAAAGAAGTACAACCTCGTAATTATAGGGTATCACAAATCGAACGCAAGTGCTTGGAAAGATTTTAAATTTTCAAATAAAGAATTAGTTTGGCTACAAGAAATTGCGAGAAACAATCGTGTTATTTTAAATGTTTTTGCAAGTGCTTATAGCTTATTAGATATTAAAACATTTACCAATATTGAAAGTGTATTGGTTTCTTATCAGAATAGTAAAATAGCTCAAGATGTTTCTGCACAGCAAATTTTTGGGGCATTAAGTACAAAAGGAAGACTTCCAGTTTCAATACATAATGAGTTTGCTGCTGGCTCTGGCTTAAACTCTTCTAATTTGTACAGATTGTCTTACGGAGTACCTGAAAGTGTGGGCATGAGTAAGAAAAAATTAGAACGTGTTGATTCTCTAGCTCAGCAAGTAGTAAAATCTAAAATGGCACCTGGTTTACAGGTATTGGTTGCAAGAAAGGGTAAGGTGGTATATAGAAAAAGTTTTGGGTACCATACAGATAAAAAACAAACTAGGGTTCAGAATACGCATTTGTATGATCTCGCATCTATCACTAAAATTTTAGGCGGTTTGCCATTGGTTATGAAAGCTGAAGAGGAAGGTAAGATTACGTTGGATACACCAATCGGAAAACTATTCAAGGTTTTAGATACTACCGATAAAAAAGACATAACGGTTAAAGAGGCCTTATCGCATTATGGTCGTTTACGGTCATGGATACCTTATTATTTAAAAACCATTGACAGTACTACCCAAAAAATTTCTAATAAATATTACAGACACAAACCTTCAAAAGAGTTTTCTATTCAGGTTGCTAACAAATTATACTTGAGAACTGACTATAAAGATAGTATGTATCAAGCCATAGCCAATGCCCCTTTGTTGAATAGAAAACGATATAAATATAGTGGTCTTATTTTTTACTTGTTTAAAGATTATTTTGAAAAGGAATATAAACAGACAATGGACGTTTCCAATAATTCGTTTTTTTACAAACCTCTGGGTGCAACAACATTAACCTATAAACCTTTAGAAAGATTTTCTAAAAAAATAATAGTACCAACCGAACGCGATTTATATTTTAGAAATCAATTGCTCCATGGTTATGTACATGACCAGGGTGCTGCCATGTTTGGTGGTGTAAACGGTAATGCAGGTTTATTTGCCAATTCTAACGATGTAGCCAAAATGATGCAGATGTATATGCAAGAAGGATATTATGGAGGTAAACGCTATTTTAAAGCAGAAACTGTTAGAAAATTTAACAAACGGTATTACTCAAAAAATAATGTCCGTAGAGGTTTAGGCTTTGACAAGCCTCAAATAAATCCTAGAGAAAAAGCTACCTGTGGTTGTGTATCTCCGAAAAGTTTTGGTCACAGTGGTTATACTGGTACTTATACTTGGGCCGACCCAGAAACGGAACTGGTTTATGTATTTTTATCCAATAGAGTGTACCCCAGTGCAACCAATTCAGGTTTGGTAAAGAATAGCATCAGAACCGAAGCTCAACAGATTATTCAGGATGCGATTATTAATGAATAATTGCTTTGACCATTTTCAAATAAAAATTGGAAAACTAGGATTATTAATCACTTAGTTGTTTTACTAATGGATAAGCATATACTATATATAAAATTTATCGAATAGTACGCAACCTGTAGATAATAGATGTATCCAATTAAGGCTTAAAGATTTATGATTTTGCTATATGCTATTATTATAATACCTTTACAGCAAGAAAAAGTTGCTATAAAAATAATAGGTTGAACTGTTCTGCTAAGATGGTTCCACCAAATGAAAAAGAATTCCTATGAAATTACTTTCATCATTGGTATTTATATTACTGTGTAGTGTAGGTTATGCACAGGTGGTGTATGATACTGTACCCATAAATAAACAGTTAATAGGTAGAGATTTGGTTACAAATCAAGGAGATATTATTATTAATGGTAATGTAGAGAACACCTTAACGCCTTATGACTCTCTTAAAGTAAAGTTGTATAGAAATAATTTACTTCAAGATTCAATTTCTAAACCTTTAGTTTATTCTGGAATTAACGCTCCATTTGATTTTGAAATTCCAATTTTGGCAGAATTAGCTAATTACAAAGTTGAAATATATGGTAAAACAGGTATTGTAGAAACCATAGAACATACGGTTGATAGTTTGGTGGCCGGTGATGCGTTTATTATCAACGGACAATCAAATGCCCAGGCAAAACAATATGGAGGGAGTGCTAATGGTAACCAAAGCCCTTTTATAAGGGTATATGCTCAAGCATCTGACGCTAATTCACTCGTTGATCTCATAAATAACGATAATTGGTATATAGCTCAAGGCGATGGTGATAATGACTCTAATGGAAATACTGGACAATGGGGCCTAACGTTGGCTAAAACGTTGTTAGATTCAATACAAGTTCCCGTGGCCATATTTAATGGAGCTGCACCTGGATTGCCTATCAGGTATTTCGCTAAAGATTTTAATAGTTCAAATCCGAATTATTACAATGTTTATCAAAAATTAGATTATCGACTTAATAAGACTGGTCTTGGAGATAAAGTTAGAGCCGTTTTTTGGGCTCAAGGCGAAAGTAATGCTACTGCTACTCCTTGGGCGTCAGCATCCTTAACTGTAGCCGAGTATAAGAATAAATTCACAACATTAAAAAATAATTGGTTAAGTGATTATATTAATATAGAGCATATTTATATTTTTCAAACAAGAAATGGAGCTTGTTATGATGGCTTATACTTAATAAAAGAGGCACAACGGCAGATGGCATTTGAAAATGGCAATATTTCAATTATGTCTACACAAGGAATAGGTCAGATGGGTGATGCGTGCCATTTTCCTTATATAGATGGTTACAAAACCTTTGCCAACAGAATTTCCCCTCTTGTACTCAGAGATTTGTATGGCGAAACTTTTCCTCAAGAAATAGAAACCCCTCTTATTACCGATGCTTTTATGCAAAACGACACTACGTTGGTGGTTGATACCGATGCTGTGGCTTTGTCAATTGACGGCAATGCGGTTGATTTTAGACTTGAAGATTCAGCATTAAATGATTTAACCTCAACAATTGATAGCATTAAAACACAAGGAAATAAAATCTTATTTCATTTATCTGCAAATCCCGGTAACGGAGCTACAATTTCTTATTTGGGCCAAGACGGTAATCCTTACCCAAATGATACATCAAGTGGTTTTATAATTAATACATCGGGCATTGAAATTATAAGTTTCTATAGGTACCCAATAGTACCGCCATCTAACGCTACTCCTTCGCTATTAATAACACAATATTATGAAGGGGCAAACAACGACCAATGGGTAGAGGTTAAAAACATTTCTTCAAATCCTATAAATGGAGGTGATTATTATTTGGCTTTATTTGATGAGACAAAAGCGATAGACGGAACTATCCAAATAAGTAATCCAGATCAAAGCGTTCAGATTGTAGGGAGTGCAGGGTTAAATAACCCAATTTTACCCGGAGAGGTAATATTGTTTAAAAACCCGTCTGCAGCTCTGCCACCGCCACTGAATTTAGGTTCGGCACATACAATTTCAGACCAAGTTTGTAATTTTGATGGTGATGATGTTATTTTAATTTCAAGCACTAATGACAATACTAGTTTTGATAATATGGTTGATATTGTAGGAGTTGTAGCCTCTAGTGGTTCACCACCAAATTGGGGTCAAAATAAAAGTTTCGCAAAAGGTTATACTAACTCCATGGAGTCTTCTACTGTTTTTACTGCAACTAATTATACAGAATTAGCATTATCTGAAGTTGATAATGCACTTAGTGATATGAATATTGCTTTAGGTACGCAGAATACAGGTGCAACTACTTGGACATTTGGAAGTATTTGGGATAATGGAACTTCCGACAGAACTAGAAGTGCTATTATTGCTGGTAGTTATGATCAAACTTATGGATCATTAAGTGCAGGTAAATTACTAATACAAAGTATTGTCGATTTTAACAACACAAGCACCAATTATATTGAAGTGTCTGATAGTTTAATTGTTGATAATGGTAATGGTGGTCTCCTAACACTTGGAGATAAGGCCTCTTTATATACCGTTAATGAATTTAGCCCTGATAGTTTGGTAAGCATAATAGGTGTTATTGGTAAAACAGAAACAACAACGCAATTAACAAACAATGGCGATTATACTTATTGGTCTTCGCCACTAGAAAATGAAAATACAATAAATGTTTTTCCACCATCAAATTACAACCAAGGGCGTATTTATTATTGGGATCAATCCGTAGCCAATAGTAACGGTACAGGAGGTAGTGAAGTTCTAGGTGAATGGATTAATGCATCTAATTCAGTAATGACGCCAGGTAAAGGATACATTTCTCAAGGACCAACCACGGGAGTTAGTTACCCTTCGACAACAGATATTACTTTTTCCGGCAAACCTAATACTGGAAAAATTCAACTTATTGGAAGTAACGATTTGGTTTTTAATGATAATCCAAATTTATTGGACGATTTAAATTTAGTTGGAAATCCATACCCTTCAGCCATTGATGCTCATGAATTACTTGATTATAGTACTAATAAATTGTCAGTAGGAGGTACAATTTGGTTTTGGACGCATTATACGCCTAACAATGGTAGCTCGAGTGGTGAACAATACACAAGTGATGATTATGCTTCTTATAATTTAGCAGGCGGTATTGGCACTGGTTCTCCATCTCCATCGAATCCAACTGGTGCAGTTCCAACTCGTTATATTGGATCGGGTCAAGGTTTTATGGTGCGAGCCATTTCGTCCGTAAGTGATACCCTAACTTTTACTGATGCTATGCGTGAAAAAGACTTAAACACACAGTTTTTTAGAGGTTCAGATAACAAAAAAGAGTCAGCAACCGAAAAAGATAGAGTTTGGTTGAATTTTGAAAGTAGTGAAGGTGGGGCCTTTAGTCAAATTTTAATTGGCTTTTTTGAAAATGCCACTGATAATTTTGATAGACTATATGATGGTATTAAAATTAGCGAAGGATGGATAAACCTATACTCGAAAATAGACACTTTAAAATATGGTATTCAAGGCTTGAGCAGTTTTACTACTGATAAACAAGTGCCACTGGCTTTCAATTCTTATATAGATAATACTTCTATAGATTATACTATTAGTATAGACCGTTTTGAAGGTGTGTTAAAAGATAATGATATTTATTTAGTTGATAATGAATTGAATGTAACTCATGATTTAAAACAAGAGCCTTATAACTTTACGTTACCAAGTTGGGGCAGTTACGATGATAGGTTTACATTACAATTTGCCAAATCAACTTTAGGTGTTGATGACTTGGAGTTAAATAATGACTTTATTGTAGTTAATGAAGACAATGCATTGTTAGTTAAATCAAAAACGATAATAAGTGAATTAAAGATATATGACATTACAGGTAGATTATTGGTAAATATGTTACCCAATGATAGTGAGTTTAGAATAAACACACATAACATTAGAAAAGGTACTGTACTTATTTTAAATACAACTTTTGAAAACGGTACTGAGATTAGTAAAAAAGCGATTAAGTATTAAGTTTTGGCATTTTCAATAAAGATTAAAAGTTATGAAAAACGTTTTGTTGGTGTTTTTGCTAGCTGGTTTAACCGTTCATGGGCAACAAATAAAAGGTGTTGTTATAGACGAAATCACTAACGAACCTATTCAGAATGTTAATGTTTATGTAAAAAGTATAGCTAAGGGTACTACCACGGATAGGCTCGGAAAATTCCTTATCGATTCAAAAAAGACTTTTAAGAATACAGATACTATTGCATTTTCCTTTGTAGGATACTTTACTAAAAAATACCCGCTTTCACGATTTAATAAGAGTTTAGTAACCATTCGTCTCAAAAAGAATACTGAACAACTTCAAGAAGTTAATATTTCTGCTAAGCGAAAGTTAAAATATAGTTTGGATTTTGAAGAACTTTCTTCAATAAAAGACCCAGTGCATTCCTTCGGTTCTATTATAATAGATGGTAAAATATATATCATTGGAGGGGATAAATCATATATTGAGAATATAGCGATAAGAGCGGCAGATGAAAGTATGGAGAACGGAGGTCTTATGAAGAATCTGAGGCTTAATCCTTCTTGGGAAAAGTACGATGGGAGCATTAAAATTTATGATATTGAAAGAGATGCATGGGAATACCCTGAACTAGAATTTAGAGAGCGTGCGTATCACAATTTAAATTATTTTGAGGGCAAAATATATGTACATGGAGGTAAGCGATTATCAAGAAACAGAAAATTAGAGTATTTAGATGATAAGATTGAACGGTTTGATATTGAAACCAATACTATAAAAATAGATAATTCTAATCCGCACCAAGCCATAAATGCAGCTTCTTTTGTTTACGACAGTACACTAATTGTATTGGGTGGCTCTACAAAAGTAAAAACCAGTGGCGGTAAGATATTTACAAATAAAGCACATGTCTATAACCCTGAATCTGGATATTGGCACGAATTAAATAATATGCCAGTAGCAAAAGAAGCTAAGGGTATATTGGTTAAAAACACTTTTTATTTATTTGGAGGATTTAAAAACAATGTTTTGAATACTATCGAATCTTTCGATTTAGTATCTGGAAAGTGGCAGAGGATTGGTAAATTATTTGAGCGGATGGAACGACCTGGGTTAACTACCGACGGAACTATGATTTATATTTTCGATGATAATTTGTTCTTGACTTTTAACACATTAACTAACCAACTAAATAAATATCATATTAATTTAAGATTAAAGTCTCCCGAAATGTATTATCATAAAGATAAGCTATATATTTTAGGGGGTTATGTGCCAAGTAACTTTTCCAAATTAGCTTCACCAAAAGTATTTAGTATCGATCTTAAAGAATTGGAGAACACTAAAATACAAGAATTTAAGAAACTTAATTTTTAGAAAGCTTATTTAGTTTTAACTAAAATTAATACCGATAAAATACTTAGCCCCAAATAGAGTAGGGCAAAGTAACCTCCAAAAAAATAATTAATTACCAAACTTTGTAGTGTATAAAATAGTGGAAAGGCAGTAATACCAACTGCAAATTTTGTGGTACTCACAAATTCTATTTCTTGTATGTTGGGTTCAATAGCTTTGTAGATTAACAGAGGTAGGATGCTGTTTATGCCGACTATGTTTTTTAATAGTTTCCAAAGAAATGAAGATCCGTTTTGGCTGATACCATTTTTAATACTTGTCTTTTGGAATTTAGAATTTACTATTTGATTATTTACAAGTTCGGGTTGCAAAAAATCTACATTTCCTAATTTGTTTATCGTTTCGTCGTAATTTTCAATAGCTATATGAGTAGTCAGCTCTTGCATTTTTTCTCTAACTACATCTTTTAATTTAAGAGCTGAACCGTTAAAATCATTTTTATCATAAAAATCATTTGCTAATACTGGTTTTCCATAATAGATAGAAACACTTTCTGCAAATTTATCAGCTTGGGTATAATTTAGGCCAACGGGAATAATATGTAATTGCACATTAGGATAATTATCAAAAACACCAAAAGCAATCCTAGTAAAGCCTTTGCTAAGTGGCCTTACCCAACGCCTAATATCGTGAGTACCTTCAGGGAAAATCAATAAAGACCGCTGCTTGTTTAATAAGTCAAAACATTGATTAAAAATGGCTTCGTTTTTTGCTAAGGTTTCTTTACCATCTCTTAACCTGTAAATAGGCAACATATTAACCGTTGACAAAATCCATTTAACAAAACCTATTTTAAAGGCACTGGCTCGGGTTAAAAAATGAATATCTCTAGGTGTGGTTGTGGCAATTAAAAGGGGATCTATTAAAGCATTTTTATGATTAGCAACCAGTAAAACTGCTCCTTTTTTGGGAATATTTTTTTTGCCTTTTACTATTATTTTTTTATAGAAAAAGAAGAGTCCTGTGCTAATATAAACTTTAACTAACTGATACCAAATACGTTTCAAAACTAAGAAGTAATTTTAGCGGTTTTTAAAGACCAGTAATAGGCCAGACCCAATCCTGAGGCAATATCCCAAATACCCCAAAAAGCAATACAAAGAGCCATTCCGCCTAAACCTAGGTCTCCAAAAAAGTTAAAATATAATAACAGACCCAACCCGGAATTTTGAATACCAGTTTCTATGGCCAACGTTTTTTGATCATAATAGCTAAGACGCATGGCTTTAGCAAAATAGAATCCGCCAAGATATCCCATAATATTATGAAAAATAACAATAAGTAACACAAAATGAATGTATTCTGTAAAAACATCAAGGTTTTGGGAAAATGCGATTATAATAAATATTAAAAATATAACGATAGATAGTGGTCTTAAAATTTTCGCCAATTTAAAGGCTAACTGTTTATAGTATTTTCGTGTTAACATACCTAAAATTAAAGGCACACCCAGAATTAAGGTAACTAATTTTGCCAATGTAAAAGGATCTAACTGGACTGTTCTCAATATTTGTGAAGTTGGCTCATATAAATTACCCCAAAATGCTAGGTTTATAGGAGTCATTAACACAGCAACCAAGGTGGCAAAAGCCGTCAAACTGACGGATAGTGCCGCATTACCTCCTGCTAATTGGGTCATAAAATTTGAAATATTACCACCAGGACAGGCCGCAACCATAATCATACCCAACGCAATACTGGGTGTAGGGTTAATAATTGAGACCAAAATAAACGTGATTAAAGGGAAAAGTACAAACTGGCTAAAAATACCAACCAATACAATTTTAGGGTTTTTAAACAGACGTTTAAAATCATCACTAGTAATGCCCAAAGCAACGCCATACATTATAATGGCTAAGGTAATGTTTAATACCCAAAGCCCGCCACTGTCAAAGTTAATCTGGACTTTGTCAACGAGTTCATTCGTGTTAATGTTTAAAAACATATTCAATAATATTTGCACCCATTTGCAGAGCTTTTTCTCTTTTAGGTGCAGGGTTGTTATGAACGGCTTCATCTTCCCAGCCATCGCTCAAATCACTTTCGTAATCATAAAAAAGGACTAATCTACCTTCAACAAATAAGCCAAACCCTTGCGGTGCTTTACCATCATGTTCATGAATTTTTGGTAAACTTTCAAACTTGTACGTTTGATTGTAAATTGCATGGTTGTAGGGTATTTCTTGGAGCTCAGACTCAGGGAAAAGTTTTTCCAATTCAGTTCTAACGAATTTATCCAATCCATAATTATCAGAAATATGTAAAAATCCTCCTGAGGATAAGTAATTTCTTAAGTTTTGAACATCGTTGTCATCAAAAAAAACATTTCCATGCCCAGTCATGAAAAGTATAGGATAATTAAAAATATCTAAACTATTAGCATCAACCGTTTCGGGTTTTTCGGTAATTATTGTATTTATATTTGTATTACAGAATTCAATCAAATTTGGTACTGCCGTAGGGTTTGCATACCAATCGCCACCACCTTTATATTTTAAAATAGCAACTTCTTGGGAATGTGCAGAAGCACATAAAAAAAGAAGAAAAAATAAAAACCTATACATAGAAATGAAAAAGTATATTTACAAATCTATTAATTTTTTATTTAATATGATGTTAATAAAACAATATTGAATATCAGAGTTTCTTTTGTATTTTTGCACTTCTAAATTTAAACTAAAATAAAATGAAAAATCAAATTTTAAAGGTGGTTACAATTCTTTTTATAGGATTGGCAATGGTGGCATGTAAAGATGCAAAAAACAAGACGGAAGCTAGCGAGGCTGAAGAGGTTGCAAAAACAACAGCAAAGACGGTATCTTACGCTGCTGATGTTGACGGTTCTACCTTAGCATGGAAAGGGTCTAAATTAACAGGTACACATAATGGTACTATAAAAATTTCTGAAGGTAATTTTTCTGTAGAAGGAGGTAAATTAGTTGGTGGTAATTTTATTATTGATATGAACTCTATCGTTGTTCTAGACCTAGAGGACCCTGAGAAAAATGGAAAATTAACCGGACATTTGAAAAGTGGAGACTTTTTCGATGTTGAGAACCATGCAAACGGTGCTTTTGCAATTACTGGAGTTGAAGAAAAAGATGGTAAAACTGTTGTGAAAGGTAACTTAACTGTAAAAAGTATTAAGAAAAATATTGAATTTCCTGCTGTAGTATCTGTTAGTGATAGCGGTGTTACTTTAAAAAGTGAACCATTTACAATTGATAGAACGGAATGGGGTATTGAATATAGATCAACTAGAATTACGGATTTAGCAAAAGATAAATTAATTGATGACAATATCGAACTTCAAGTTGAAGTGAAAGGAGCAAAATAATTAAGGATAGCTTAGCTATCATTCGTTTTTATTACTGAATGTATATTTGAATAAGTTAAAAAGCATCACAAATTTGTGATGCTTTTTTTATTGATTAATTACTGAAACCGTTTGTAAACTAACAATCCCAGCAGTTTCTGTGCGTAGTCTACTTTTACCTAACGAAATTGGCTTAAAGTTTTTATCTATAGCGGTTTCAATTTCAGCGTTTGAAAAATCGCCTTCTGGTCCAATTAAAATGGTTGCATTTTGTTGAGGTTTTAATAGTTGTTTCAGTGTTTTTTTATCGGAATCTTCACAGTGAGCTATAAATAAATTTTCGCTATTATTATGCATAATAAGGTCAGAAAAGGAAGTCAAGCTATTCAATTTTGGTAACTGAAACTTAAGTGATTGTTTCATTGCAGACTCTAAAATTCTAGTCAACCGATCCATTTTAATTATTTTTCTTTCAGAGTGGTCGCAAAGTATTGGAGTTATTTCATCAATGCCAATTTCTGTTGCTTTTTCTAAAAACCATTCAAACCTATCAATATTCTTAGTGGGAGCTATGGCAACATGTAAATAGTAATTCCAAGATTTTTCTCTAGTTTCAACATTGATAATTTTAACAGTACAATTTTTATCATTAGCTATACTAATTTCAGAAGTAAATAATTCGCCTTTTCCGTTAGTTATAAAAAGTTGGTCATTTGGTTTTTTACGAAGTACCTTAACAATGTGCCTACTCTCTGTTTTATCAAAAGTAAAAGTATTGGAGTCTTTGGTTATTTTAGATGTGTAAAAAAGTTGCATAGTGTTATTTTAGCACTTACTGCCAGCAAAATATAAATACTAATTTTTAATTTCCTTTCTGTACGTTCTTCTCCTCTTATTTATGACTGGGTCAAAATTTTTCCATAATTGATGTATAGCGTGGTTTTCTTCTAATTCTGATGATCTAATACAATCTTCTATACCTTTTTCTTTAAAAACTTTATAATATTCATCAAAAATAATAGCAGTTACTCCTTTATTTTGATAATCTGGACGTATACCAATAAGATAAAATAGAACTTCTTTGCTGTTTTTTCTAGCATTTAAAAGATGGAATAATCCAAATGGAAATAGTTTGCCTTTGGCTTTTTGTAATGCTTTTGCGAAGCTTGGCATGACAATAGAAAAAGCAATTATTTCACCTTCTTTGTCTGCAACAAATTTTATGTATTCAGGATTTATAAAGCTTATGTATTTTTTCTTAAAGTAAGCCTTTTGTTTTTCAGAAATTGGAACAAAAGTAGGTAGCTTAGCGTAGGTCGCATTAAAAAGGTCAAACATTTCATCAACATAAGGCATAATCTGCTTGGTCTTAGTAAAAGTGATAGCTTTTAATCCATATCTTCTTTTAATTAAGGCTTGTGCTTTTTGAAAAACTTCAGGATTTTTCACATTATTAAACGAAAAAATACTTTCAATAAATTCTTTTTCTTTAAAATAGCCTAATTGCTCAAAATGGACTTTGTAATGAGGTTGGCTGTACCAAGTAATCATATTTCCCAATTGGTCAAACCCTTCGCTTAAAACACCAACTTTATCCAAATTCGAAAAGCCCAATGGACCTTCAATATATTCTAAATTGTGTTGTTTGCCTATTTCGTTTACTTTATTTAAGAGAGCTTCAGTTACATCAATATCATCAATAACATCAAACCAACCAAATCTCATTTTTTTTAATCCTTGTTGGTTAACCTCAACAAAATTTATAATAGCCGCAATTCTACCAACTATGGTGTTGTTTTTATAAGCTAAAAAAAAGTGAGCCTCGGCATTATCTAAAGCAGGGTTTTTTGATTTATCAAAACCTTCTAATTCGTCCTTTATAATAGGAGGTATCCAATACGGATTGTCTTTAAAAATAGTAAATGGAAACTTGACGAATTTCTTTAAATCACTTTTTGAAGTAATTTTTTTTATGGTTATCATCCGAGAATAATTATAGGCTTTTAATTAGCCCAAATCTACAAAAAAGAAATAGATAATTAATTTATTAGCGACAAGTTAATTATTGTCAGGGTCATAATTTTTATTGTAGTTCTTAGCGTCTTTTTTCTCCTGTTTTTTCTCCTCTTTTGCTTTCTTTTTAGCCTCTTTTTCTAAACGTTTTTGAGCTTTAGTTTGTTTAGGCTTCAACTTTTTTACCTTTTTCTTTTTAGCCTTCACTTTTTTAACCTTGCGTTGCTTTTTATCCTTCTTGTTAAATAGCCTCGAAAAGAAACCACCTTCTTTTTTATTTTTCGTAACCTTACCTTCAGAATCTAACGTATTAAACTTGTCTATATGCCTATCCAATCGCCAAGCAACTCCAGCACCAAAAAAATAGGTATCATCTCCGCGTTCATCTTTTATGTAACGAAAAGCAGCATCAACTTGCATGTTTTTAGTTAACAAATAGGCACCTCCAATTCCATACTGAAAATCATTAGGAACATTTTTTCTTAAAAAGCCTTGGTTTTCGGCAAAAACAGAAACTTTTTCTGTTAATGAGTATGTTGTAGTAATAATATAGGAATTTTCCGCTTCATCTGTGAAGGTTTTATCCATTATAAAATTTGTTATCAATACAAATTTATTGGATAAATCGTTTTGTGTAAATAAGGCAAATCTAGGGCTTAATCCACCTGAGTTTTTATGTAACTTACTTAAAAGATTAGTATTTAAACCAGCGTAAACCCCTACAGCAGGAATCAATCTTTTCCAGTCATAACTATTTCTTTTTTTCCAACTACGTATTTCTTTTGATTTATCTGTATATGTGGGGGAATATACTAGATATTTTGCTCCAACAGTAAACTTACTCAATCCTAGAGCAGATTCGCTATAAACGTTTGGCTGTGTGAAATTCCTACTTTCATGACCAAAAGACAAATCCAGATTAATTTCTAATCTTTCAAAAAATTGACTAGTCCTTAGCATAACGTCTGTTCCGTATGCCTTGCTATTGTAATTAAATGTTTCTTCTAGAGTTTGATCGTAATATAAATAATTACCAATGTTTTTATAGAAAAATCCTGCCTCGACTTGATAAACTCCTGTTCCTACACTATATGGGCTATCGGAAAAACCTGGTCGTTTAGAATTTATTACCTCAGTATATTGTGCAAAACTTATTTGGAAGCATAAACTTAAGAATAAAAACAAGATGAATTTTCTCATACGGGAGTATTAATACTAAAAATTACCAATTTATGTATTACTTAACGTATTTGTTGCGTTCAAATTGTTATTTTTGGGAACAAATTTTAAAAATCTTTTTTTAGATTTTAATTTATGCAAGAAGCTGGTATTATGAATTTTATAAGAACAATACTCATTATTTTGGCTATTTATTATGCTCTCAAAATTATAGGCAGGTATGTTTTTCCTATTTTTATGAATAAAATGATGCAAAATGTAGAGAAAAAGTTTAATGAACAACAGGGAAGAACTGCATCTCAAAACCAAAATGTAAAGGAAGGTGAGACGGTAATAGATAAAACTCCAAATGCCAATTCGAAAAGCAATAGCGATGTGGGAGAATATGTTGATTATGAAGATGTTGAATAAAAACAATAACAGAAAATTATACAATGAATAATAAACTTATCCCTTTTGTTGTCGCTATTTTAGTATTTGTTATTGCTTCTGTGGCTTATTTTTCACCTGTGTTAGAAGGGAAAAAAATTTTTCAAAGTGACATAGCCCAGTTTAGAGGTATGTCTAAAGAAATAGTTGATTATAGAAAAGAAAATAATAAAGAACCTTATTGGACAAATAGGGCTTTTGGTGGAATGCCAGCCTATAATGTTAGTGCATATTATCCACATAATTACATTAAAAAAATTGATTTAGCCTTACGATTCTTACCCAGACCAGCAGACTATTTATTCTTATACTTTCTAGGTTTTTTTGTGCTTTTATACGTACTGAAAGTGGAATGGAAGCTGGCTATTTTAGGTGCATTGGCTTTTGGGTTTTCGACCTATTTTATTAGCCTTTTTGGTGCTGGGCACAACGCTAAAGCCCATGCCATTGCTTATATGCCCATGGTTTTGGCGGGTATATTACTGGTTTTTAAAAGAAAATACCTGTCAGGATTTATATTAACTGCTCTTGCTTTAGCATTTGAAGTAAATGCCAGCCATCCCCAAATGACCTATTATTTGCTTTTCATGATATTGATTTTAGGCATTGTCTATTTAGTAGATGCACTTAAACAAAAAACCATCCCACATTTTATAAAAAGTACACTCATATTGGCTGGAGCCGCGATATTAGCAATTGGAGTTAACGCGACCAGTTTATTGGCCACAAATGAGTATGCCGCACACAGTACACGTAGTAAAAGTGAATTGACCATTAATTCTGACGGCACGCCTAAAGAACATATAACTACCGGACTGGATAGGGAGTATATTACCCAATACAGTTATGGAATTGCGGAAAGTTTTAGTCTTTTAATTCCGAGGTTTTATGGCGGTGGAAGTGGTGAAAATTTGGGTAAAGACTCTAATACCTATCTGTTTTTAAAAGATAAAATAGGGAGACAACAAGCCAAACAATTTTCTGAAAATTTACCTACCTATTGGGGAGAACAAATTATAATTGAAGCTCCATTTTATATTGGTGCAGTATTGATTTTTTTATTTGTGCTCGGCTTGTTTCTTGTCAAAGGAAATCTAAAAAAGTGGTTATTGGCGGCTACTATTTTTTCGTTGTTGTTGAGTTGGGGTAAACATTTTCCGGCATTGACTAACTTTTTTATAGACTATGTGCCACTGTATAATAAATTTAGGGCAGTATCATCAATACAAGTAATTGCTGAATTAGCAGTTCCATTATTGGCTATTATCACCTTAAATCAATTTTTAAAAGATAAGGATAACCATGTCGATAAGTTAAAACATTTAAAATATGCTCTGTACGGAGTAGGAGGCCTCACTTTGTTATTTACATTGTTTGGAACAAGTTTATTTAGTTTTGAAAGTTTTAGAGATGCGGGTTTAGAACAGCAAATTCCTGGGTTTTCGGAAGCGATAATTGAAGACCGAAAGTCAATTTTTTTTAAAGATAGTTTACGTTCTTTTTTATTAGTTTTAATTTCAAGTGGACTTTTATGGGTGTTTTTAAAAGGGAAAATCAATAAGAATGTAGTAATTATTTCCTTTGCTGTTTTGATTTTGTTTGATTTGGTTGGTGTGGATAAACGCTATGTAAATGCTGATGATTTTGTGTCCAAAAAACAAGAAGAAGTCCCATTTACGGCCTCTGATATTGATAAAGAAATTCTTAAGGATAAATCTTATTACAGAGTTGCCAATTATACCGTAAACCCTATAAATGATGGTAGTACTTCTTATTTTCATAATTCAATTGGTGGCTATCATGCTGCAAAACCGAGGCGTTATCAAGAATTATTTGAATATCAGATTGCCAAAAATAATGTTGAAGTATTAAATATGTTAAATACTAAATACATCATTTTTGAAGATAACAATCGTGTCAAAAGATTACAGCAAAACGAAGAAGCTAATGGTAACGCCTGGTTTGTAAATGATGTTGAATATGTGAATTCGGCTGATGAAGAAATTAAGGCGTTAGATAGTTTAAATACCAAACAAAAAGTTGTTGTTAATGCTAAATTTAGAAGTCAGCTAAAAGAAGCTCCTTTTGCTAAAGATAGCTTAGCTTCTATAAAATTAATAGCGTATCAGCCCAATGTCTTAAAATATGAAAGTAATACCGATAGAAAACAAGTAGCTGTTTTCTCAGACATCTATTATAAAGATGGCTGGAATGCATATATTGATGGTAAGTTAACGCCACACTTTAGAGCAAATTATGTGTTGAGAGCTATGGTAATACCAGCGGGAAAAAATGAAATTGTTTTTAAATTTGAACCAACTA
Source organism: Aureibaculum sp. 2308TA14-22 (assembly GCF_040538665.1). Lineage (NCBI taxonomy): Bacteria > Pseudomonadati > Bacteroidota > Flavobacteriia > Flavobacteriales > Flavobacteriaceae > Aureibaculum > Aureibaculum conchae. The sequence continues at coordinate 2,410,979 of NZ_JBEWXT010000001.1, read as the reverse complement.
TTGTAAAAAAGGGAAATACTATTACTTTGATTTCTTATGCTCTATTGTTATTAGTCCCTGTAGGATGGTTTTTAGTTGATACAAAGAAAAAGAATAATGAGTCATCATAATAAAAGATACGCACATACATTAGAATTTTTACAAAAAGTAGTCCCTGCACCAGCCACAATTCTTGATTTAGGAACAAGAAATGTTTTTAGTGAAATTATGGAAAAGCATGGATACACGGTTATAAATACAGAAGGAGAGGATTTAGATATTCTACCAGAGGTAGTTAAAAAACACAATGTTGACGCTGTTACAGCTTTTGAAATATTTGAACATCTAATTGCTCCCTTTAACGTATTAAGAGCGTTAAATTCGTCGAAAATCGTTGCAACAATTCCTCTTAATTTATGGTTTGCAAAAGCCTATAGGTCGAAGACTGAGGAATGGGACCGACATTATCACGAATTTGAAGATTGGCAATTCGATTGGTTGCTTCAAAAAGCAGGTTGGAATATAAAAGAAACTGAAAAATGGACTAGTCCGGTAAAAAAGATAGGATTTAGACCAATTCTAAGAAAATTTACCCCTCGCTATTACGCTGTTTACGCTGAAAAACAATTTAAATAATGAGAATAGGGATGATACTCGACAAAACTTTTCCACCCGATCCCCGGGTTGAAAACGAGGCAACTTCCTTAGTAAAAAATGGTTTCGAAGTATTTTTATTTTGCCTGAAGTATAAAGATGATAACCGACCAGATAGTGAAACCGTAAATGGTTTTTATGTAAAACGATATATTTCTAACAAGCTGACATATAAATTATCCGCTTTAGCTTATACTTTTCCCTTTTATTCCAATATGTTATCAAAAAAGATTTCCCATTTTTTGCAAGATAATAATATTGAAGCTATTCACATTCATGATATGAGAGTGGCAGGGGCAGTTTTTAAAGCAAATAAAGGCTTAAATCTACCGGTAGTGTTAGATTTACATGACAATATGCCTGAAATTATGAAGCACTATCCTCATGTTAAGAAATTCCCAGGGAATATATTGATTTCTTCAAAAAAATGGAAAAAGAAAGAGGAAGAGTTTATTCAACGTGCGGATAAAGTTATTACTGTGTCTAATGATTTTAAAGAAGAAATACTAAGCAGAACTAAAATAAATAATAATAAAATAGCAGTCGTTCCTAATACAGTAAATCAATCGTTTTATCAGGATTTTATTAAAGATGAAAGTATAATATCAAAATATAAGAATGATTTTGTAATCTTATATTTGGGAGATACGGGAATTCGGAGGGGTTTATTAACCGCAATTGAGGCTATTCCAGATATAAAAACAACGATATCGAATATTAAATTGGTAATTGTTGGATCAAGCTCTGCAGATGAAATATTAAAACAAAAAGTAACAGAACTTGGCGTAAATCAATATGTTGATTTTCAGGGATGGCAAGATGTTTCTTTATTTCCATCCTATATTTTAAGTTCTTCTATTGGTATTTCCCCTTTGTATAGAAATGTACAGCATGATGTGGCCTATCCCAATAAAATATTTCAATATATGAGCTTTGCCAAACCAGTTTTGGTAAGTAATGCAATTGCTCAAAAAAATATCGTTGAAAAGACCAAAAGTGGATTGGTACATGTCGAAAAAGATACAGATGATTTTAAAACAAAAGTTTTAGAATTGTATAACGATAAACCTTTGTGTGATAACTTTGGTAGAAATGGGAAAAAATTTATTGATGATGAATTTTGTTGGGAAAAAACATCAAACAGTTTGATTCAAATTTATCAAAATTTAGAAAATTGAAAGTCCTAATCATTACATATTATTGGCCACCAGCTGGTGGTTCGGGCGTTCAACGTTGGTTAAAGTTTGTAAAATACTTAACCGAATTTGGTATTGAACCTATTGTCTATACCGTTGATAATGCTAATTACGCCATTGAAGATTATACTTTACAACATGAAATTCCAGTTTCTGTTGATGCCCTAAAGCAGCCTATCAAAGAACCCAATACCATTTTAAGTTTTTTTGGCAATAAGAACAAAAAAACAAGTGCAGGATTTTTAACTGATAACCCCTCTTTTTTTGGTAAAGTATTGCAATATGTTAGGGCAAATTATTTTATACCAGATGCTCGTAAATATTGGATAAAACCGTCTTTGAATTATTTAACCGACTATCTTAAAGACAACCCCGTTGATGTAATTATCACCACTGGTCCACCTCATAGTTTACATTTAATAGGTTTACAATTAAAAAAGAGTTTAAGCTTAAAATGGATTGCTGATTTTAGAGATCCATGGACGGACATCGATTATTTTCATAAATTACCTTTAACCCAAAAGAGTATTAAAAAACATAATCAATTGGAAGAAGAAGTTGTTAGTACAGCTGATTGTGTTTTGGTAGTGGGTAATACCATGAAACATAATTTCTTAAAGTATAATAAAAACATTGAGGTAATTACGAATGGTTATGATGGAGAACTGAATACTTCTGAAGTTGAGCTGGATAATAAATTCAGTTTGGTTCATGTGGGTATGGTAAATGTCGATAGGAATCCGAAAGTTTTATTTACTGTATTATCTGAATTAATCAATGAAAATGAATCTTTTGCAAAAGACTTTCAACTTACTCTTGTCGGTAAGTTGGCAAATGAAGTTGTAGCAAGTATAGAAAATAACAATTTAAAATCTAATACCAAAATAATAGATTATTTACCACATAATGAAGTTGTTGATTTTCATAACAAAGCTCAAGTATTATTATTGCTAGTAAACAATGTGCCAAGTGCTAAAGGAATTATTACAGGTAAGATATTTGAGTACCTACAAGCTAAACGTCCTATTTTTGCAATTGGTCCAAAAGATGGAGATTTAGCAGATATAATAAACCAAACAAGTTCAGGAGCGGTAGTTGATTTTAATGATGCAATGAATATGAAAAAAACTATACTCAATTTGTATTCAAATTTTAAGGATAAGTCGCTATATTCTAGAACGAAGAATATTGAAAAATACCATCGCAAAAATTTAACGAAAAGTTTAGTAAAAATTTTAAATCAATTGGATTAATGCAAAAAATAGTAACCATACTTGGAGCGAGACCACAATTTGTTAAGGCAGCTGTATTGAGCAGAATTATTGCAAATCATAAAGAACTTGAAGAAGTAATTGTACATACGGGTCAGCACTTTGATAGTAATATGAGTGCTGTTTTTTTTGAAGAGATGGAAATACCCAAGCCCAAATACAATCTAAATATCAATGGGATGGGCCACGGGGCTATGACCGGGCAGATGCTCGAAAAAATTGAAAAAGTGTTGTTGGATGAAAAACCCGCGTTAATTGTGGTTTACGGTGATACCAATTCCACAATAGCGGGTGCATTGGCAGCAAAAAAACTGGGAATTAAAGTAGTACATGTTGAGGCCGGGTTACGATCATTTAATATGAGCATGCCCGAAGAAATCAATCGGATTTTAACCGATAGAATTTCCGATTTGTTATTATGCCCCACCCAAACAGCAGTTGACAATTTAAATAAGGAGGGTTTTACAAGTATTGATTGTAAAATTGTGAACTCGGGCGATATTATGAAAGATGCCGTTGAATTTTATAGTAAAACATTAGAGGAAAAATCGAATATTATACATTCATTATCCTTACAAAGAGATAATTTCATTTTGGCAACCATACATCGACAAGAAAATACTGATGATGTTAAAAAGTTAAAATCTATTTTTGAAGGTTTAGAAAGAATTAATGTGGATTGTAATGTTGTTTTGCCGTTGCATCCAAGAACAAAGAATATTTTACAAAAATATAATTTATCATATAATATTACTATGATTAATCCTGTTGGGTATTTTGATATGTTAGCCCTGTTAAACAATTGTAAAATGGTGTTAACCGATAGCGGAGGACTACAAAAAGAAGCCTATTTTAATAAAAAACATTGTATCATTGCAAGAGAAGAAACCGAATGGATTGAGTTGACCGAAAACGGATTCGCTAAAATTGTTGGAAGTCATGCCAAAAAAATGTTAACCGCTTTTGAGGGGTTTAAATTAAAAAAATCTGATTTTTCCAAAAACTTGTACGGAGACAATGTTGGTGAAAAAATGTATAAGGAAATAATGAATTTAATAAATTAATATATGCAATTACCAAAATTTTTACTTGGCGATAATACCGATTTTCCAGATGATATTTTTATAATCCATACCGACTATCCACAGTTTATAATTAATTTGGTCAACGATGAAATAGAATGGTTGGAAGATGCAAGAGGTGAAAATCAAGAAGATCTTACCAATGAAGTTAACAACCTTATAGAACAGGTTTCTTCATTCTACGATAGGGAAATGGAGCGATATGATAAGGAATAATAGCGTTATTTTTTGCTAATGATTTAAAATTTTCGCTTTTTAAGATTATTTTGTATTGACGATGAAAAATATTATTAATATCATTATTCTAATGGTTTTGGGAAATCTATATTCTCAAAGTATCAACGATAATTTATTACTTTACTATCCATTTTCTGGCGATACTAATGATGCAAGTGGAAATGGGCTCCACGGAGTGTCGAATGCAACTTTAACTAATGATAGGTTTGGAAATGCTAATGAAGCCTATAGCTTCAATGGTGTCAATGAATATATAAATTTCCCTAATGATGTAAGCTTAAAACCAGATTTACCTGTTAGTTTTTCTTTTTGGATAAACTTTAATGATGTTTCAAATGAAAAGTCTGTAATTTTTACTACAGATTTTGCCCAAAACAATCATACTGGTGTATGGATGAATTTATCTTCAGGGTATTTAGCTATCAATTATGGAGACAATACTGGAAATACTACAGGTTCCAACAGAAGATCAAAAATCGGAACTACTCAACTAGAAGTCAATAGATGGTATCATATTGTTGGTATAGTTAATGGTCCAACAGATATGGAATTGTATATAGATTGTGAAAATGATAATGGAACTTACCAAGGTTCAGGTGGAGCAGTAAATTACACTTCAAATCCTGGTAGTATTGGAAGAAAAGACGGACATTCAGCACTACCAGCGTATTATTTTGATGGTATTTTAGATGAGTTTAGGTATTGGAATAGAGAATTGACAGAATCTGAAATTGAATTACTCTGTGAAGCTTTACCTGATTGTGCTAGCGTAACATCTCCATCAAATAGTGCAACTGATGTTTCGTTAAATTCCTCAATAGAATGGAATTCTGTGTCTAATGCCAATGGATACCGAATTTCAATTGGCACAAGTGCTGGAGCTTCAGATGTATTAGATGCTGTTGATGTTGGTGATCTTAATGTTTATACACATTCTAATAGATGGGAGGAAAATACTGATTATTTTGTAAGGATAGATGCGTATAATTCATTTGGAGATGCAATAAACTGTACAGAAAGCACTTTTACAACAGTAATAAATCAAAACATTCCCAATTGTGCTGAAGTAACATCTCCATCAAATGGATCAACCAATGTTTCATTAAATTCTTCAATAAGCTGGAATTTAGTATCTGATGCTGATGGATACCGAATTTCAATTGGCACAAGTGCTGGAGCTTCAGATGTATTAGACGAAGTTGATTTAGGAAATGTTAATGTTTATAATTATTTAAGTAAATGGAATAGAAGCACTAATTATTTTGTAAGAGTTGATGCTTATAATTCGGTTGGTAACGCAATAAACTGTTCAGAAATAAGTTTCATAACTACTAGTCAAACTACTACCAACCCTATAACAATACCTAAATTTTTTAGCCCAAATAATGATGGTGTAAATGATAATTGGGAAGTAATTGACAATGATAACGCTGTTGAATATATTTTTATTTTTGATAGATATGGTAAAGTGTTGTCAAAATTAATTCAAGGTAATTTAATTTGGGATGGGAAGTATAATGGAAAGCGTATGGAAAATACAGATTATTGGTATGTGATCCAGTTAAAATCAAGAGAACAATTAAAAGGACATTTTAGTTTGATAGGAAAATGATTAGTAATTATAAAATTCAATTATTATGTTTTGTCTTTAGTATTACTTTTATGCTAGTAAAGGCTCAAGGAACCTTACCAGTTTATACAGATTATTTATCAGATAATGTATTTTTGTTACACCCTTCTGCAGCTGGTATAGGAAATTGTGCAAAACTAAGATTAACACATAGACAACAATGGTCTGGAGTTTCTGAATCTCCAGCATTGCAGACATTAAGTTATCATCAAAGGATAGGTGAGAGTGTTGGTTTAGGAGGGGTTATATTTAACGACAAAAATGGTTATCATGCTCAAAAGGGGATATCAATTACTTATGCATATCACGTTAATTTTGGAAGAGAGCAAGCATTAAATCAATTATCTTTGGCCTTAACTGGTGCTTTTGTGCAAAATAGCGTTGATGGAAGTGATTTTGTATCTATAATCCCAGATGTTGCTCTTTCAGAAATTATAAAATCTGACTCTTATTATAATACCGATTTTAGTATTGGTTATCATTACATAGATGCCTTTTCTTATTTAACCATAAAAAATGTTCTTTTACAAACCAATAAGTCCAAGAATTACAATTATAAGTCTTTAAATTTAAGGCGGTATTTATTTACTTTGGGTTACTATTGGGGGAGAAATAACGGTGTGCAATTTGAACCATCGATTATGTTACAACTTATTGAACGGACTAGTGAATTATCAATGGATATAAATCTAAAAGCTTATAAAAAAATTGGAGATTATAAACAAATTTGGGCTGGATTATCTTACAGGAATAGTATGGAGGAAAATGTAATAGAAAACCTTAAACAACTAACCCCAATTATTGGATTTGATTATAAAAGATTTCAATTTTCCTATACTTATACTAAACAGTTTGGAAATATTGTATTAGATAATAATGGTCACCATCAAATAACATTGGGGGTCAATTTATTTTGTACCCCCCAACGGGCTAAAGGATGCCCAAATATTAATGGGCAATTTTAATTAGTACGTTCCAATTTTTATTCAATTGGAGTATCTTATAAGAGTTATTCTTGCAATTAAGAGATAAAATGATATCAAGAATAAAAAAGCTCCAATTAAAAATTGGAGCTTTACTAAATTATTTAAAGTTTAATTTTACAACCCTCCTTTTAATTCATCTTGCCATTTTTCAAGTTCTTTCCATTTGCCTTCTGCGGCCATTTTAGATTGGGCTGGCCAAGTTTTAGGATTGTGAACCCTATAACGCGGTCCAGCATTATCTAAAATCTTTTGTAATCTACTAACTTCGGCTTCAGACAATTGTACAAAGCTCCATATTCCATCGTCATTTAGTAAACCTTTGATCTTTGGACCAATACCTTCTACTTTGGTCAAGTCATCCTTAACAGAATCATCCTCCTTAGTAGGGACTACGGCTGCAGCTAATGAGGCAGTAGTGGCTGCCGCACTTGCTGCCAGTGTACTTTTTTCTTTACGGCAAGCTGCTAAATCTGCTTCCAAGCTTTTTATTTTAGCTGAATAGTCTATTGTATCATTATCATCACCGAAAAGTTTTGATAGTAACCAACCTAAAAGTAACCCTAATATAAAAGCTCCTAATAGCCATAAAAACCATGGCCAAAACATATCTGAACCATCGCATGCTGTAGTATTTATTTGTAATGCTAACATAATTTTATTTTTTTAATTGTTGATTTATTTAATTTCTAACTCTACCCTTCGGTTTTTCTGCCTACCTTCTTCGGTATCGTTTGATGTGATAGGGTTGTTTTCACCTTCTGTTCCAACAGAGATCCGGTTATCTTCAACTCCTAATTTTACCAGAATCTTTTTTATTTCTTTGGCTCTTATCAAGCCTAGCCTCATGTTATATCCAGGTCTGCCTTTATTGTCGGTATGTCCTGTCAACGTTATTGTTTTTTTATTTCCTTTAAGGTTTTCGGCCACATCTTTCAAGTAATTGTTAATGTTTTCATTCTCCAGCTTTTTAGCAGAGTTATAAGGGAAATAGATTAACGTTTTATTATCAATTTCCTTAATGTTATCATTTCTTACTTTCCAATCTAGAATAGTACCACCAAAAGGAGCTGTTTTAGCATCTTTAGCATTGGAAATCAATTTACTGTCAATTTCCATTCTTTCCATTGGAATGGAATCAGATAGTATTTCTCTTACAGCATTAGCCCTTGCTAAACCAATATTTTTAAAGGAAGTGTTGTTGGTTTCGTCTTTATAATATGGGCCAACTATTCTTAAAATTTTACCTTCAGCATCAGCTGATTGTATTACATTTTTCTTGTTGGGCCAAAGGTCATTTGTTATTGGCTTGTCAGAATTCCAATTATAGACTAATGGGCCGTATTTGACCTCATCAACCACTGGTGTTACATTTTCTTTTGTTTCAACTTGCACAGCGTTATCGCAACAGAGCATGGTTTCTTTGTACCATTTCCAGCTAAACCATGCCAAAATAATAAACAAAAGAAATAGCAATAATGCTAAAAATTTCTTCATGTTATGTAGTTTTAGTTAATATTTAGTTTTGTTAAAAGTAAGCAAAAATTTTATAAGAGTATAATTTTGAACAAGATAGCTTTATTTTTTAGCAGCTTCAACCAACTCTAATTGATTGGTATTTGTTTTTGTGGTGAATAATCCGTAGTTGATGGTAGCAATATTTTTTTCAATTTTATCGATAGTACCAACTGATTTTCCATCGGGTAACCTTACCCTGTCATTAATTTTAAATTTGTAATCTGCTTTTGCTTTCTCTTCCTTTTTTTCAATTGCCGCTTTCTTTTTTCTAATCTTTTTTACTTCAACTAACACTTCATTTTTTGTTTCGTTTAGCTTCTTCTCGATTGTTTTTTTAGCCTCAACTTCCTTTTTTTTCTGAACTTTGGTCTTTTTCTGTGGCTTATTTAATTTGGTATATTTAGTTTTTTCAATTAAAATCCATTTCATGAAATCAGCAAGTAGTTTTTTCTTGTTGTTGGTCTGAAAATATCTATTGCTCATTTCATTTACTTTTCTGCCAATGGATAACATTTTTTGGTTATTATCATATAGTTCTTGGAAACTTTCCAGTTTTTGTTGAATTTTTTGTTCTTTTTCGGAAAGATTCTCGGTATGAGTTTTTGCCCTGTTTTGCTCTTTTTCTAAGTTTTCTGAAGTTCTTTGTAATTTATTACGCTCTTTTTGAAGTTTAGATATTGTTTTGTCTAATCGTATTTTACCTCTTTCTACTTTCTTTTTTGCCCTGTTTATTAAACGGAACGGAATACCATTTTTTTGAGCCACTTCAAACGTAAAAGAGCTTCCGGCTTGGCCGATAAATAATTTAAATAACGGTTCTAATGTTCTCTCGTCAAATTGCATATTGGCATTGGTAACGTTTTCCAGCTCATTGGCCAACACTTTTAAATTGGAGTAATGTGTGGTAATTACACCAAAGGCATTCTTATTGTAAAATTCCTCTAAGAATATTTCGGCCAGTGCACCGCCCAATTCTGGGTCACTTCCTGTACCAAATTCATCAATTAAAAACAATGTATTTTCATTACACTTACGTAAGAAGTTACGCATGTTTTTTAAGCGATAGCTATAAGTACTCATTTGATTTTCAATAGATTGATTGTCACCTATGTCGGTTAAGATGGTATCGAAAAAATACACCTCACTACGTTCGTGAACGGGAATTAGGATTGCCGACTGCATCATAACCTGCAATAGACCTATCGTTTTAAGTGTAATACTTTTTCCGCCTGCGTTGGGACCCGAAATAACAATAATTTGTTGATTTTGATTAAGCTCTAAGGTCTGAGGAACAGTGTCGATATTCTTTTTTGTGTTACTTTCTAATAGTATAGGATGATAGGCATTTCTCAATAATACCTTTTTTTCATTAGAAATTTTTGGAAGTAGTCCATCTATTTTTTGTGCGTAATTGGCCTTGGCCGCAACCACATCTAAATGACTAAGGTAATTTTGATAATATTCTAACACGCCATTATAAGGTCTAATTTGGTTGGTTAGTAGTTTTAAAATTCGAACTACCTCTTGCTGTTCCTCATAAATTAAATCCTGTAACTTTCTATTCAGCTTTAAAGTTGCTTCAGGAGCAATATATACAATACTTCCAGTTTTGGAATTACCGAGCAACGCACCTTTTACCTTTTTTCTATGCATGGCTTGCACAGCCAAAACCCGTTGATTGTCAATTACAGATTCCCTAATTTCATCTAAATAATCACTAGCAGCATAGTGGTTTAAAGCTTTGGTAAAACTATTACCAATTTCACCTTTTGCTTTGCTTATTTCTTTACGAATACTTTTGAGTTCATTACTGGCATCGTCCGATACTTCTCCAAAGCGATTGATTATTTTATGAATGCTCTCATGGATTATTTTTGTGTCCTCAATTTTTTGTGAAGCTCCAAAAAGTGTAGGAAAATATTCAGCAAATTTTTTAAAAAAGGAGCGTAATTCAATAACGGATTCAGATATTTTAGCAATTTTCTGAAATGCATTAGGCTCTAAAAAACTATTTTCTATACCTAATAAATGAATTTCTTTTGTAATTTCATCAAACTGATGGTTTGGTATTCTGTTTTCATTTTCAAATGAGGCTAAATACTCGTTTGTTTGTTGTAATTGGTCGGTTAATTTTAACTTATTTTGAATAGGTGTAATTTCCAATACCGTCTTCCTTCCTAAATCGGAATGACAATAAGCTGCAATGCTGTTCAACACAACGTCAAACTCTAAATCTTTAAGTGTTTTATGGGTAATTTTACTGCTCAAAATTGTATTTTTGGTAAAGAACTGATTTAAACTTTTTCCATTTGCTAAAAAAATTATTCTTTTTCGCCCACTTTTTGCCTTTTTTTCTTTACTTAGCTCTGCTATGCAACTCAAAAAAGTCTTCAATTGGTCAAAAAAGATCTAATTTTCGCTTAAACGTGAAAAGTTTAAATCAGTTCTAAACAAAAGTAACTAAAAAATAGTCTAACACTGAATGTATGAATGTAAAAATAGCTGAAAGTTGGAAACCAGTTTTAGAGCAAGAATTTAATTCCGAGTATTTTAAAAACTTGGTTTCTTTTGTAAAATCTGAATACAAACAATTTACGTGCTACCCTAAAGGAAAAGACATTTTTGCAGCTTTTGAGTATTGTTCATTTCACGATTTAAAAGTGGTAATTATTGGTCAAGATCCCTATCATGGCGTAGGGCAGGCTAATGGTTTATGTTTTTCTGTAAAAGAAAACATACAAATACCGCCATCACTACAAAATATCTTCAAGGAAATTGAAACAGATTTGGGTTTAGCAATTCCCCCAAACGGCAATTTAGAGCGTTGGGCTAAACAAGGTGTTTTATTATTAAATGCAACATTAACTGTTAGAGCCCATCAAGCAGCTTCGCACCAAAATAAAGGTTGGGAGACTTTTACAGATGCTGTTATTTCACAAATTTCGGAGCAAAAAGAAAATGTTGTTTTTTTATTATGGGGTGGCTTTGCCAAGAAAAAAACAAGATTAATTGCTAAAAGCAAACACCATATCTTAACTAGTGGTCATCCTTCTCCGTTAAGTGCAAATCGTGGTTATTGGTTTGGTAATAATCACTTTAGTAAAACCAATTCTTTTTTAAAAAATAAAGGTTTGCAAATTATTAATTGGTAATTTTTATGGATTTACTAGAATTAATAAAGTTTTTAACAGAGCAAATCAATTAATAATTGTAAATTCGCGTGCAATTAATTGTTATCTAATTTTAATTGCACATGAGTATTCAAAATTCAAAAATCGTTGGTGAAGGTTTAACCTATGACGACGTCCTTTTAGTCCCAGCCTTTTCAGAAGTACTACCACGTGAAGTAAATATACAGTCAAAATTCACTAGAAATATTACTATAAATGTCCCAATTGTGTCCGCCGCTATGGATACGGTAACCGAAAGTAGAATGGCAATTGCCATGGCACGCGAAGGAGGCATAGGGGTACTTCATAAAAATATGACTTTAGAGCAACAAGCCATCAAAGTACGTAAAGTGAAGCGTGCCGAAAGTGGAATGATTATAGATCCGGTAACTTTACCTTTAACCGCAACAGTAATTGATGCAAAAAATAATATGCGAGAGCATAGCATTGGTGGTATTCCTATTGTAGATGATAACGGAATGCTTAAAGGAATTGTTACCAACAGAGATTTACGCTTTGAGCATCAAAATGATAGACCCATCGTAGAAGTTATGACTAGTGAAAATCTAGTAACTGCACCAGTAGGAACTTCTTTAAAGGATGCTGAAAAAATATTACAACAAAACAAAATTGAAAAGCTTTTAATTGTAGAAGGAAACAAATTAGAAGGCTTAATTACTTTCAGAGATATAACTAAAGTAACACAGAAACCTATTGCTAACAAAGATAACTATGGAAGGTTGCGTGTAGCAGCGGCAATAGGTGTAACACCTGATGCTATTGATAGGGCTGAGGCACTGATAAATGCAGGGGTAGATGCTCTTATTATTGATACCGCTCATGGTCATACCAAAGGTGTGGTTACTGTACTAAAAGAGATTAAAAAGAGATTTAGAGATATAGATGTTGTGGTTGGTAATATTGCAACACCCGAAGCTGCAAAATATTTGGTAGAAGCTGGTGCTGATGCTGTTAAAGTTGGTATTGGGCCCGGTTCTATTTGTACTACAAGAGTAGTGGCTGGAGTTGGTTTTCCACAATTTTCAGCTGTTTTAGATGTTGCCGAAGCTATAAAAGGAAGCGGCGTACCTGTAATTGCGGATGGTGGAATCCGTTATACGGGAGATATTCCTAAAGCGATTGCCGCTGGTGCAGATACGGTTATGTTAGGTTCATTATTAGCGGGAACAAAAGAGTCTCCAGGTGAAACGATTATTTATGAAGGTAGAAAGTTTAAATCCTATCGAGGTATGGGTTCTGTTGAAGCTATGAAGCAAGGAAGTAAAGATCGTTATTTTCAGGATGTTGAAGATGATATTAAAAAGCTGGTACCCGAGGGAATTGTAGGTCGTGTACCCTATAAAGGTGATTTGTTTGAAAGCATTCATCAATTTATTGGTGGATTACGAGCGGGGATGGGGTATTGTGGAGCTAAAGATATCGAGACACTAAAAACTACTGGAAAATTTGTTAAAATTACTGCTTCAGGTATTAACGAAAGCCATCCACATGATGTGATGATTACCAAGGAATCCCCTAATTATTCAAGACGATAAGACCATATATTCTACGAAAAAGTCAAAAAACGGGAATTTTAGTACAAAAAGTGTAAAATAACAAAACCTTTTGAAGTAAATTATACTTTTATTAAAGAAGGCACGTTATTTTATTGCATTTAATTCCCATTCCGTAGTTTTATGAAAATTTTACAATTTTCTTAGCTGCGGAATGTTCTTTTATAACGTGCCTAGACTTTAAAGATATTTTTGTAAGGGTTTGTTTTAGCAAACAATTATTTGACAATATACGCTTTTTTTATATAATCTAATTTAGGAAAAGTAGATTTTAAATAAGAATTACCAGATTTTTGAATAGAGTCCTGCTTTCTTCCAGGTTTTTCTCCATAAACATCATAAAAGGATTTTACCACATCCATTCCGTTTGTAACTTCTGCAATTACCGGAAATCCAGTAACTCCGCTATAAAATATAGAATCTAATCTAGCATTGTTTTTTAAGTTAATAAATAACTGAGTGTCTCTAGTTTCCTTTCCGCCTCTGGCAAATGCTATAGTCCCTTCAGCATTACTTTTTTTGACAGCTTCGTCTGGTACCTTATAACTGCTCCAAGCTTTATTTAAATCGGCGTTATCATGGATGCCGAACTGTACCACAAAATTAGGAACAACTCTATACAAAGCAATATCGGTATAAAAATCAGTGGAAATCAGTTGATATAATCTATCTACGGCTTTAGGTGACCATTCGCGATGAGCTTCAATATCAAAATTACCTTTTGTGGTTTCAAAACGTGCCTTAAATACAGCGGGTGCTTCCTTTTTTAGCCATTTGTCCTTTACTATTTTTTTGCCACAGGCACTTGGTACAATTAGTAGTAGTATTAAAGCTGTATAAACAAATAATCTCATCAGTAGAATTTTAGTTAAAAAGTTATCCGCAAACTTATTAAAATTCTCTTGAATAGTTGATAAATGAACAGTTTAAAGTAGTTAGGGTTTTATTCAGAGGCTTCGGCTTCATCAACTACTACAGCCAGTTTATTTCCAAAAGGGCTGATAGCCAATCTTGTAATACCGTTTAATCCATAGGTTGATAATGAGGCAAATTCTACCCAAGTTTTATCGGTACCAGGTTTTAATTTATATAATTTATCACCTTTACCCATAATCATAGTTCCGTCTGGTGTCCAAGCTAAATCTTGTGCACCTTCTAGGGGGTCTGCAATATATTCTTTATCACTGTTTATCGGATCTATAGAATAAATTTCTGGATCTTCATGTTCTAAGCTAATAATACTTAACAGTTCTGTATTGGGTATTTTTAAGATAGATCTGCCAATATTTTTATCAATAGGGTACTTTATCTTATATTTTAGATTTGAAACTTCTAAAGAAGAAGGATCACCTATTACAAAAGAAGCCAACATTTTTTTAGAAATCCAGACATGGTAACCCACACGTAAATTCTCAATTAGTACTTCTTGTTTTTTGCCATTGAATTTGTAATTCCAAAGCAGTTGACTACCATCTTTTTCTAATCTAATAGCCGTAAAATATTTTTTATCAGGGGTTTGAATAGGAGAGTACTCGCTGGCGTCAGTTTCCGTCAGCCATACATTTACATTATTCTCTATATCATAAAGTGCAATATCTGTTTGCCCATTGCGTGTTGAGGAATATAAAACGCCAGAACCATCATTTAAAAAAGAAGGCTGGTTATCATATCCTTTATTGTCAGAAATATTTACAGGGTTATCAAGCACAATAATGCTGTCACCTTGAACAAAATCAAATAAATAGATTTCTGTATCGGTTTGGCTGAAACCATAGTTGGCAAATGCAAACAACAAACAAAGTATTTTTATTTTTTTACTCATATTTTATCTATAGATATTTCTTTTTAGTTTGTATTAAAAAAGAAATACAAGATTATTGATTTTAAATAAGTCGTTTAGTTTAGAAAATGGGTTCAACAAATATAGATATAATTTGAATTGATTCGCGATTTCAAAATTGTTATTTTCCTACCAATCCTTAACAGTATTTGTTTTATTTTTTTAGATTACAATAACTTTGCCAAAATAAAACGGAAATTATATAAATAAATTTTACCGTTAGTTCTTTTAATTTGTTTAAGTCTTCAATTTATAAATAGAAACAATGATATATAAAAAAAGTCATTTCAATACTAATATTAAAATGACTTAAAGATTGGTTGGTTGATTGCACTTTGCGGTTATTTTAAAAAATAACCTAGATTCGTTGGTTGTTACTAAACTAAATTAAAACATTTTTTTAATTAATACCTTTTCAGGTACTGTCTCCTTAATAACGTCATAGTCAGTCAATTTATTTTGAATACTATTAATTAATTTAGATGAAATAGTTTTTTTTCTATTCCATTTTGTCAAGGATAACCATGTTTTAACATCCTCTATTTGAAGTTGATAACGTTTAGAAAATAGCCTAATTAATTGCTCGTTTTCCAGAGCGTTTTCAAAATAGTCGAGTTGTTTGTTAATTACTTTAATAATTGTTTTTATAGCTTCTGATTCATCTTCTAATGTACTATTACGAACTGCAATTACAAAACAAGGCCAGGGAGTTTCAATATTATCAATTCTTCTAAAAGTACCATTATCAACATAGGGTTTGGTCATAAAATGTTCCCACATAAAATAATCGGCATTACTATTGGTTAGTGCGTTTACACCTCCATCCAAATTTTTAATTGGGACATATTCTAATTGGTCAATATTAAAACCTTGCTTTACTGCATTTACTTTTGCCATTAAATGTGAACCTGACCCGTACCTACTAATTGCAATTCTAGCGTTTTCAAGAGCTGCCACGGAGTAAAAATTAGAACTTTTTGCAACGTGAATGCCCCATAATAAGGGAGAATTAACATACACTTTTACAATTTTACTGGGATTGCCTGCTATAATATCTTTAATGATGCCTTCGGTTAAAATAACGGCAGCATCAATACTCCCATCACGTAAAGCAGAACACATTGCACCTGTACCACCTGGAAATTCTTTCCATTGCAAATCAATACCTTTATTTTTGAATTTGTGATTTTCTATGGCCAAATGCCAAGGTAAATTAAAATGTTCCGGCACACCACCAATGGTTATTTTTTGCATAATTTAATTAACTTATTTAGGGTGTACTTAATTAGGTTTTCAATCGTTTCAGCTGGATTCTCGCTAAAAGTGCCATTTGCTCTATTGGCAATAATGGCGTTCATGGAGAGGGCTTCATGGCCTAATAATTTTGCCAAGCCATATATAGCCGCAGTTTCCATTTCAAGATTGGTTATTTTTAGGTCTTTATATGTAAAATTATCAATTTTTGAGTTTAATTCTTGATCTTGTAGTTTTAACCTGAGCACCCTGCCCTGTGGGCCATAAAAACCATTTGCAGTTGCTGTAAAACCATTAAAAGTTGTGTTACTTGATATTATTTTTTCTAAAGTAGCACTCCCTTTAACAATATAGGGTCTGGCTTTTCTTTTACTCCAATTGGTATGTTTTATAAAAGCATCTTCAATGTCATTTTCAAGAATATGTTCACAATCATAAGCATGTAGAGTACCATCCATTCCTAATCCATAGGTTGATAATACAAAACTATCTACGGGAATATGTCTCTGTAACGATCCAGAAGTGCCAATACGTACAATAGAAAGTTTTAGATGCTCTTTTTTTATCGTTCTGGTTTTTAGGTTAATATTTACCAAAGCATCCAATTCATTGAGTACAATGTCAATATTGTCAGGACCAATACCAGTCGAAATTACAGATAATTTTTTCCCTTTATAAACTCCTGTGATAGTTTTAAATTCTCGCTTTTGAGTTTGAAAAGTGATGGTATCAAAATGTTTGGCAACTTTAGCAACTCGATCCTGGTCACCAACAAAAATGATTGTATTAGCAATGTTTTTAGGTTTTAGGTTAAGGTGATATACGCTACCATCTTTATTTAAAATTAGCTCAGAGGGAGGTATTGGCTTAGGGTTTGCAGTTTTAGATTTCACGTTCAATCTTAGAAGTTTTAACTATTGTATTTATAATTTTTGTAGACTGTTTACTGATTTAACCTCCTACACGTTTCACAGCAAAGCCTTTTTGTTTTAAAAGTTCCATAATCTTATCTCTTAGGTCACCTTGAATAATAATTTTATCATCTTTAAAACTACCGCCAACACTAAATTTAGTTTTAATTTCTTTAGCCAGTTTTTTAAAATCTGAGGTTGCACCAGTATAACCTTCTAAAATGGTAATAGGCTTCCCTTTGCGTTTTTCATATTTGCAAATAATGAGATCGTCTTGTAGCCAAATATCACTTTTTTCTTTTGGTTTTTCTACTTTTTCAGGTTTATGATCTGGAAATAAATTTTTTAATTGATCTTGTAAATCCATGCAATTTATACTTACTACTTTTTTATCAATCCTAATTCAATCAAACGTTCATTTAAAAACTCACCAGCAGTAATATCTTCATACAATTTAGGGTGCTCATCGTCAATGCAATTTTCTAGACAGTTTAATGGCATTTCACTGATTGGATGCATAAAAAACGGAATAGAATAGCGTGAGGTTCCCCATTTTTCCCTTGGTGGATTTACCACACGGTGTATGGTGGATTTTAACCGGTTATTGGAATGTCGTGAGAGCATATCGCCAACATTGATAACCAATTCATCAGATTCAGCAATGGCATCTAACCACTCGCCTTTATGATTCTGTACTTGTAAACCACGGCCTTGGGCTCCCATTAACAGCGTAATTAAATTAATGTCACCGTGGGCTGCAGCTCTAACTGCATCTTTGGGCTCACTGGTAATTGGTGGGTAATGTATGGGTCTTAAAATACTATTGCCATTTTTAACATAATCATCAAAATAATGTTCATCTAAGTCTAAGAATAGAGCCAATGCCCTTAGCACAAAAACACCAGTTTTCTCCAACATTTTGTAGGTTTCCTTACCAACGTTATTAAATTCAGGTAATTCGTTGACGGATACATTATCTGGGTATTCTTCTTTCAATTTAGGATTGTCTTCAACATATTGGCCAAAATGCCAAAACTCTTTTAAGTCACCTTCCTTTTTCCCTTTAGCACTTTCCTTACCAAAAGAAACATAACCACGTTGGCCACCAATACCTTCAATTTCATACTTGCGTTTAGTTTCTGTTGGAAGAGCGAAGAATTTTTTAATTTCACCGTATAAGTCATCAACCAAGCTGTCGCTTAAAAAATGCCCTTTTAATGCAACAAAGCCTATATCTTCATATGCTTTACCAATTTCATCAACAAATTTTTGTTTTCTTTTTGGATTATTGGATAAGAAATCTGATAAATCTACGCTTGGTATATTTTGCATAACATATTTTTTAGAGTAGTAAAAATAAATAAAAATTATTATTTCGCCTTTTTATAAAGCGGAATTAAGTAGGAAAGTGTGTAATTAAATCCAAATCCTGAATTATTTAAAAACACACGATTAAACCCTGGAACAAATAAGTTTTTAAAATTATCTGGTTGTTTTGAGCTGATTATTTTTTTTCCGCTAAAGCTAAATCCTAAATAGATATTGTTAAACAGTTCTGCTTTTACACCCAAAACTATCTCGCCCCACTGGGCATTTAAGCCATTAAACTTTTGCCCTTCTTCAACAGTTCTTAAGTCGTCATAAAACACATCATTATTTATAGTGAATGAGTTTAAGGTCTGGCTAAAAGTACTGAACCCGTAACGAAAACCTACGTAAATCATGTTTTCCATATCTAACCAGTTTTCGTAAGCATTATAGTCAACACCCAATTTAATGTAAGTACCATTAGTTGTAAAATTGATAAAATCTTCATCGGTAGTATTGTCCATATAGCCTAACTCTGCAGCGACAAAGTATTTCTTAGAAATTCTATAATCACCAACAATTTCTAATCCTTTCCTAGTATTATCAAAAGCCGTATGAATAGGATTATACAAATCTGCACCTACACGTAACCCATACTTATTCAAGTAGATAGTGTCTTTTTGTTCAGAGCCGATGCCTTGCGAAAAAGAAATCGTAACCCAAAGTAAAAACAGTATGTTAATGCAGTATTGTAACATGTGCTTCGGTTTCATTTTCAATTTCGGTTTGATTTACAACCAAACTGTTTATCCATTTATCGGTATCATTAAAATCTCTGTTAATACTAACATTTTTAAAAATGGATTTATAACCACATGACCTGCCTACAAATACATCTTCTGCCTCATAATTTACACGGATAGTGTCTCTATTGATTAGGTTGTTATCTTTACTATCAGTAGTTAATACGATTGTGGTTTTTATTTCATAAACATTTAAAGGAATTCCTATAGAATCAGTTCCTATAGTGTCTAGACTTTTATTTATATCTAGAATTTCAATAGCTAAGTTGTTTACCGATTTTTTTGTTTCGGATTCATCAACATCATAAAACGTAATAACTAATTTTGGAGTAATCGGGTCGATACAAATTTCATCACGTTCACAACTTGAAAGCACAATAATAATAGTCAATACTATGAGCAAAAATGTTATGCTTCTTTTCATATCTATTGATTTTGTACTAAAATTAGTTTACCTCTAAACATGCTTTTACAAAAGCCACAAATAATGGGTGTGGGTTTAAAACGGTACTTTTATATTCTGGATGATATTGTACACCTACAAAATAAGGATGGTTTGGTATTTCAATAGTTTCAACCAGTTTTGTTTCTGGATTAACACCTGAAATTATCATGCCAGCTTTAGTAATTTCATCCAGATAATCATTATTAAATTCATAACGATGTCGGTGACGTTCACTTATCATTTCAGTTTTGTAGGCGTCATAAACTTTGGTGTCTTTTTCTAATTTACAATCCCACGCCCCTAAACGCATGGTACCACCCATATTAGAAATGTTTTTTTGTTCTTCCATTAAATCGATAACAGGATGGGGTGTTTCTTTATCCATTTCAGTAGAATTAGCATTTTCTAATCCTAAGACATTTCTTGCAAATTCAATAACAGCCATTTGCATGCCTAAACAGATTCCTAAAAATGGAATATTATTTTCCCTTATGTATTGTATTGCTTTTATTTTTCCTTCAACTCCTCTAAGTCCAAAACCAGGTGCTACTAAAACACCATCTAGTCCTTTTAATTTTTGAGCGGCATTCTCTGTAGTAAGACTTTCAGAATGAATCCAATGCAAATTCACATTGATTTCTTGAGAAGAACCTGCATGGATAAAAGCTTCAGATATTGATTTATAAGCATCCTGCAATTCAACGTATTTACCTACTAAACCAATTTCAACGGTATGCTTTGGGTTTTTATGTTTACGCAAAAACTCATTCCATTGATTTAGGTTTGGTGGTGTATCTGTAGAGAGCTTTAATTTTTTTAATACTACATTATCCAGCCCTTCTTTAGACATGAACACAGGTACATCATATATAGTTTTAGCATCAATTGACTCTATTACATCTTCTTGTTTGACATTACAAAAAAGAGCTAATTTTCTTTTAATATCTTCAGAAAGATGGTGCTCTGTTCTGCATACTAAAATATCAGGATTTATACCACTCTGCATTAACATTTTTACCGAGTGTTGCGTAGGTTTTGTTTTCAATTCGCCCGCAGCAGATAAGTAAGGAACTAAAGTTAAATGGATTACCACAGCATTATTATCGCCAAGTTCCCATTCTAATTGACGTACAGCTTCAATATAAGGTAATGATTCAATATCACCAACAGTACCACCAATTTCAGTAATTATAATATCATATTCACCGGTATTTCCTAATATTTGAATTCTAGATTTAATTTCATCGGTAATATGAGGTATAACCTGTACGGTTTTACCTAAGAAATCACCACGGCGTTCCTTGTCTATAACCGATTGGTAAATTCTACCTGTTGTAACATTATTGGCCTGTGAGGTAGGGATATTTAAAAACCTTTCGTAATGTCCTAAATCTAGATCGGTTTCGGCTCCATCATTTGTAACATAACATTCGCCATGTTCATAAGGATTTAATGTTCCAGGGTCAATGTTTATATACGGATCCAATT
Source organism: Aureibaculum sp. 2308TA14-22 (assembly GCF_040538665.1). Classification (NCBI taxonomy): domain Bacteria; kingdom Pseudomonadati; phylum Bacteroidota; class Flavobacteriia; order Flavobacteriales; family Flavobacteriaceae; genus Aureibaculum; species Aureibaculum conchae. The sequence goes on along the minus strand of NZ_JBEWXT010000001.1, from coordinate 2,389,636 downwards.
TTTGTATGGTTACCGAGTAGCCTCTTTCTTGCAACAATTTTGCCAATGATGCGGCTATTATCCCTTTTCCCAACGATGATGTTACGCCTCCCGTTACGAAAACATATTTGGTATTGCTCATGTACTATTTGGTTTTGTCAAAAGTACAAACTCTAAATGTAATGACAAATGAAAATTGTGGGAATGTTTTTTTAAAAGAATTTAGAGAATAAAAGTGTATTTACACTTAAAACCAATTAATCTTGCAAAGCAAATACCTTTTGCAAAATAGCTGTTGTACGAGAAGAAATTTTAGTCCTAATTTCTTTTTCCTCAACAGCAATCATCGTATAAACACCATTTAACGCTTCTTGTGTAACATAATTTGTTAAATCAGGATTTACCTTTTTTACAAACGGAATAGTATTGTATTTGTTAATTAAATCTGACCAAATTTTATCTGCTCCAACTTTGTCAAAAGAAGTTTTAATAACGGGTTCAAACTTGTTATATAAAGCATCTGAAGTACCGGATTTCAAAAACTCTGTAGCGGCATTATCTTCTCCCAATAAAATGTTTTTGGTATCTGTAAATGTTATTCCTTTTACGGCATCTACAAAAATAGGAGTAGCTTCACTTACTGCGTCTTCAGCAGCTCTGTTGAGTATTTTTACCCCTTCATCAGCTAACTTACTTAAACCTATATCTCTTAGTGCTTTGTCAACTTTTTTCAGTTCATTTGGTAAACCTATTTTAACCAAATCATTTTTATAAAAACCATCTTCTAGCGTTAATTTTTTTACTTGCTCATCTATTCCTTTATCCAAAGCTTGTCGTAAACCACTTGCAATATCGGCATTGGTTAAAGTGCCATTGGGTAATTCATTAACTACTTGTTGTAATTCTGCACAAGAACTAAAGAAAACAATAACAATAAAGAAAAAAGTTTTATAATAGATTTTAGTCATAACTTTGAATTATATGGTATTAGAATTTAAACGCCGATACTACCGGTAATATTTTATTGTCAAAATCAAACAAAGCTTGATTCTCCCATGGAGAGCCATTTTTTGCTTCGTTACCATTGAATGCAACAAGTTCTCCGCCCCAATAACAAAAGCCAATTCCTTTTTCTGTTGCCATAATTAATTCTTTAATTTTGAGTATAAACTCTTTCTGTCCTTGTGGCGATGCTTGATATTGCGGTAAAATTTGTTCTTCCAAACCAACAATATTGTTAGTCCAATCGTTCCAGTCTAACGTAAACGGATAGGCGGTTTCAGCAATCAGAATTTCTTTTTGATATTTTTTACTTAATTGTGAGAGGGTAGCCTTAACATTATTCAAATTTTTACTGTGCCAAATAGGATAATAGGATAAGCCAATATAATCATAATCAACTGTTTTAACTTGATGAAAAAACCAATCAGCATTTTCAATTCCGGCAAAATGAATCATTATTTTTGTATCCGCTGAAATGTCTCGAACTGCTTGAGTACCTATATCTAGAATTTCTAAAAACTGATTTTTATTAGTGTTAATATCTCCATATGGTAAAAGTAATCCGGAATTTATTTCATTGCCAATTTGTATAACATCAGGTTTTATTTCAGTCATAATCCTGCGGGTATAATGGTAAACACTATCCTTTAGTACTGAAAACGTAATGTTTTGCCAATTTTTTGATGGGTTCTGATTTCCTGGATCGGCCCATGTATCAGAATAATGTACGGTAAGCCAAACTTTTAATCCTGAATTATGTAGTTGGTTAGAAAATGATTTTACTTCTTCAAAACTTGAATGTTTGTTCTCTGGATTGTTCCAAACTCTAAGTCTAACGGTATTTACTCCATTGTTTTTAAGAATAGAAATAGCACTTTCTGAGTTATTGTCATTGTTGTAAAAAGTAATATTTTTTGATTCAATTTCAGGTAAAGAGGATAAGTCAACTGCACTAATATACTCAGTTTTTGGTTCAGGTTCTATGTTGGGTTTGGGGTTATTAGTGGTACAGGAAAAAAATAATAAAAGAGTTATAAAAACAATGTACTTCATTCTTTTTTACTGAAAAGATTGTTCATATGGTTTAGACTTGCACTAATATCAAAATATAAGCCCTTGATTTCATATTCATTTTCTTCTAAGGTCAAATAATCATAATGATCAGTAAGGCTCTGTTTGCCTCCAAATTTATAGCCTAACAGATTTAACAAACTATATTCATGAGTTGGACTGATAACATAATAAGCGGTTTCTTTTGAGTGACCATCACCTGAGCTTAACATTGCATCGGTGATAATTCTCATTTTCGTATAATCTTTTAAAAGGTTTATAGAATCATTCATTTGCTTTTCGGCATAAATTTTATAGTTAATTGCCTTTAAACTAAATGGATTATATCTTAACAAGGAATCAGAAAACTTTACAATATTTTTTAAATCATCAGGACTATAATTTTTCTTTTTTAAAGTGATTCTTAAACTGTCTGTATAATCAGACCGTGTGTAGGGTGAGTAATTTTTTTGATGGATAAAACCATAATACAGATGCCTTTTCTCCTCCAATGTCATTGTAGTATCTGCATTGCTAAATTTTTCTACCAATTTTGGGTAATAAAGATTTGAGGTTTTTTGAGCGATGTTCTTTTTTATCTTATCATAATGAGGTTTCTTAATAGTTGAATTTTGAGCAAAACCTATTGTTATGCAAAGCAATAAAATGCAGAAAAATATTTTTTTCATAGCTAATGTGTAACCTCCTATATAATACGAATTTACAATATTTTTAATAGAATCACCAAAAATGTAAAATATTATTGAATTTTAGATTAGATTTGAGCCTTAAAATATGAATACGTTAATGCAACAGATTACCAATACTATTTTAATGGTTCGTCCGATAAAATTTAGGATGAACGAACAGACTGCGGTCAATAATTATTTTCAAGAAGATATTGATTTAAAAAACAGTGAAATAAATAAAGAAGCTCAAAAAGAATTTGACGCTTTTGTTGAGAAATTAAGAGCTAAAGGGTTACATATTATTGTTGTACAAGATGTTGAAAGTCAAGATACTCCAGATTCTATCTTTCCAAATAATTGGGTTTCTTTTCATGAAAATGGTGATGTTGCCATTTATCCGATGTTTGCCGAAAATAGAAGGTCAGAACGTAGAGAAGACATTTTTGACATAATAGAAAAAGAAGGATATGTCATTAATAATATTGTAGATTATACTGCTGCCGAAGAAGAAAACATCTTTTTAGAAGGTACTGGCAGTTTGGCTCTGGACAGAAAGCATAGAAAAGCATATTGTGCATTATCGCCGAGGGCAGATGAGGAATTGATTATTGAATTTTGTGAAGACTTTGAATACACTCCAATTATTTTTACGGCATACCAAACTGTTGAAAATGAAAGGCTTCCTATTTATCATACCAATGTAATGATGTGTTTGGCAGAAACCTTTGCCATTATTTGCTTGGATTGTATTGATGATAAAAAAGAACGGAAAAACGTACTAAAACAGTTAAAAGAGGACGGTTTAGAAGTTATTGCAATTACTGAAGAACAAGTTGCCAGTTTTGCGGGTAATATGTTGCAAGTAAAAGGAAATGACGAAAAAAGATATTTGGTAATGAGTGAGGCTGCACACAAATCTTTGACCACTGAGCAGATTACTAAAATCAATACCCATTGCGAAATATTATCTAGCCCAATTGATACTATTGAAACTTGTGGAGGAGGAAGTGCCAGATGTATGATGGCGGAGGTGTTTTTGCCTAAAATTGTTTGAAATTAATCAACCCTTACACTTTCAGGAACCAATATTTTATAATCACCATTATTTCTAATTACGTCTCTAACGATAGAGGAGGAGATATATGATGTTTTTGCTGAGGTTAATAAAAACACTGTTTCAACAGGTGCTAAATCTCTATTGGTATGTGCAATAGCTTTTTCAAATTCAAAATCTGCTGGGTTACGCAAGCCACGCAATATAAATTTCGCATCTATTTCTTTGCAAAAGTCAACCGTTAATCCTTTGTAAGTAACCACTTTTACTTTCGGAAATTCTTTAAAGGCATCTTCAATAAATTGTTTACGTTTTTCTAGAGAAAACATATATTTTTTTTCGGCATTAATACCAATAGCCACAACTACTTCATCAAAAACTTTAACACCACGTTCAATGATGTCGTAGTGCCCTAGGGTTAAGGGGTCAAAAGATCCAGGAAACAATGCTCGTTTCATATTTTGGGTTTGTTAGTTTGTAGTTTTTCTGTTCTCATGTTCTATTGGTAACAGATCACTAAGTTACAAATTTTTTACTTCGTACCTTGTACTTCTAACCTCGTACCTTAATACTCCATTCATATTCGAATTTTGAAACGGAATCTCCGCTCTCATTAAAACCCTCGGCCATCATTGTTAGTGTTTCACCTTCACCAGTAGCAATGGTTTTATCAATGGCTTTCTTAATTAAATGACCGTCTTTACAAATAAAGTTTATTCTTCCTGTTGCTTTTTTAGTAAATGTTCCATTCTGTTTGGTAACAAGCATGGATATTTTTTTACCGCTTTCGTCAATTTGTTTCATTACTAATATACCTGTTGCCAATTCTGATGCCATACCTTGAGTTGCCCAATACAATGACTTAAATGGGTTTTGATTAATCCACCGATGTTTTACCGTAACAATTGCCTCATTTTCAGATATTGACTTTACCCTTACACCTGAAATGTATGCAGATGGAAGTTTAAAAAACAAGAATTTATTTAAATTTTTTACCGTGAATTTTGACATTTACTAAATTTTAATGCAAGATAGTGAAATTATATATTCTAATTATTTTTAAGGCTTATTTACAATTTTAAACCATTTAAGTTGCTGAAAAACAGCAATTAAAGAAGGTTTTAAATAGAACGCAAGCCTGTATCAAGCGAAACTAAAATGTTAAAAAAATGTTAAAATACAGTACTTTGTATTGCATAGTATTATCTTTTATATATATATTTGCATAAGAAAGTATTATACAAGTCAAAATTATGTTAACTCAAAACGAAAAAAATACAGGATTTTTAATTCATTTATCAGCTTTTTTAAGCTTTGTTTTTCCTTTCGGAAGTATTATTGGTCCCGTAATTATGTGGTCAATAAGTAAAGATAAGAGCAATTATTTGGATGAAAACGGAATAGAAGCCGTAAACTTTAACTTAAGTTATACACTTTATTTGTTCATTTTAGGAATGATAATGTTCCCTTTTGCTTTTGGTTCTTTTTTTAATTATTTGAGGCATATAGATGATTTTGATCATATGGACAATTTTAATTTTCACTTTGATTTTGACCACCTTTTTGGTTTTTTAAGCATAGGAAGCTTAATAGCTATAATAGCATTTATAAGATTCATACTAATTATAGTAGCCGCCATAAAAGCGAGTAGGGGAGAAATTTATAATTATCCTTTAACTATAAATTTTATAAAGAGAGATAAAATTAACTAAAACAAACAAACCTAAATTAAATAAAAATGATACAAATTTTAACAACATTACTCATTTTTCTGATTAATTTTATATTAATCGTAATCAGTAATTAAATAGATAAAAATGAAGATAGAAAATACAAAAGCACAAATGCGAAAAGGCGTGTTGGAGTTTTGCATCTTGTCCATATTACAAGATGGAGATGCTTATACCAATGAAATTCTTTCTAGCCTTAAAGATGCTAAATTGCTTGTTGTTGAGGGTACAATCTACCCACTATTAACAAGATTGAAAAATGCAGGTTTATTAAGCTATCGGTGGGAAGAATCAACATCTGGCCCTCCAAGAAAATATTACGGATTAACTGAAACAGGCATTTTGTTTTTAAAAGAATTAAGCACAACTTGGGCAGATCTTGTCCTGGCTGTTAATACAGTAACTAGTAAAAAATCAACAAAAAAATGAACAAGACAATAAATATAAATTTAGGGGGAATCTTTTTTCATATTGATGAACTGGCTTATCAAAAATTAAGAAGATATTTAGATGCTATCCGTCGTTCGTTAAGTGACGACCCACAAGGTAGAGACGAAATTATTAATGATATAGAATCGCGAATTAGTGAGTTGTTATCAGAAAGGGTTAAAGACCCGCGTCAAGTTATTAGTGAAATTGATATTGATGAAGTAATAGCTGTAATGGGGCAGCCAGAGGATTATATGATTGACGAAGAACTGTTTACAGATGATTCGGGCAGAAATTACAGTAGCAGATCAAATAAGAAAAAATTGTTCAGAGATGGTGACGACAAATTTATTGGTGGTGTATCATCTGGTATTGCACATTATTTTGATGTAGATACTATTTGGATTAGAATTGCTTGGCTAGTAGCTACTTTTGGTTTAGGTTTTGGCCCCTTATTATATATCATTTTATGGATATTGTTACCTGAGGCAAAAACTACTGCTGACAAATTGCAAATGGAAGGTGAGGCTGTTAATATTTCTAATATTGAAAAGAAAATTAGAGAGGAATTTGAAGACGTTTCTGGTCGCGTAAAAGATGCTGCCGGTAACGTATCTGACGCCGTTAAAGATGGTTACGAAAATGTTTCAAACGCTGTAAAAAAAAAAGATCTAAGAAGGAGCGGAAGTAGAGCTAGAAATGGCTTACAAGATTTTATCAGTACCATAGGCAAAATAATCGTAGCCTTTTTTATGGTAATCGGTAAGTTTATTGGTGTAATGTTTATTGTGGGTTCAGTAATAGGCTTAATTGCATTGGTTGTCAGTTTGTTTACTGCGGGCACTGCAAGTTTTATTGGTGTAGATGGTATTTTTAATGGTGACTTAGATTTGATTAATGTTACGGTTGCACCAATTTGGGTAATGTCCTTACTGGCTTTACTTTTGGCAGGCATCCCACTATTTATGTTATTTGTTTTAGGGTTGTTTATCCTATCTAATAAAACTAAAATATTGAGTAGAGCAACGAAGTTAGTTTTACTAGCTATTTGGATTATTGCATTGTTCTCTGTTATTTATTTAGGAATAAGACAAGGGGCTGAATTTGCACACGAAGGTTCTTCAATTGAGAAAAACGAGCTATATATTCAGCCTTCAGATACACTAACCATAAAAATGGTCGATAATGAAGATTTATCAAATAACAACAATTTTAACAACCGTCAATTTTTCAAAAAAGTGTTGGATGCTAATGACGAAATTAAATTTTACTCTAACGATGTAAATATATCAATTAGAAAATCGGATAGTACAGAGTTTTACACTAAAATTTATAAAAGGGCAAACGGTAGAACGCGTTTAGTAGCTAGAGAAAATGCTGAACGTATTGATTATAACTATCAACAAATGGGTAAAAATTTACTGTTCAATAGTTATTTTTTAACAGACAGTAGAAATACATTTAGAAATCAAGATTTAAAAATAAACTTATACATACCCGAAGGGCAAGTGGTTTATTTTGACGAGTCGGCTAGGGTATTTTTAAGACATATTAAAACCACCAACAATATATACAGCAGGGATATGGTTAAGCATTATTTTAAAATGACCGATGAGGGATTGGAATGCTTGGATTGTCCACCACCAAAATCTGAAAGTAATGATGATGAGAAAGATACAATTATTGAAGTTAAAGATGAGGTAAATATTGACATTAACAAGGACAGTCTTAAAATTGAATTTAAAGACGATGGCGAAAAAGCTGAAATTAAGGTAGATAATGAAGGTGTAATTATAAAATAATTGACTTATGAAAAAAATTATAATATGCTTTACTTTTACTTTTATGTCACTTTCAATTGTAGCATAAGTAGAAACGACTTCTGAATTGTATAAAACATTAAAAGTAAATGACAGTTTAATTTTTGATTCAAGTTTTAATACGTGCAACCTTAAGGCTCTAGCATTATTAATACATGAAGACCTTGAATTTTACCATGACAAGTCCGGAGTTTTAAAAGGTAAAAACAATTTTATAGAAAACACTAAAAATGGACTCTGCAAATCGCCAAATAAACTTCGCAGAGAATTATTAGAAGAAACGTTGGAGGTTTTTCCTTTAAATGAAAACGATGGAAAATTATATGGAGCAATTCAAAAGGGGACACATCGATTTTACCAAGACGATAAAAGAACTGGTATAGCTTATTTTACACATCTTTGGATAATTGAAAACGATAAGTGGTTGTTAAAAAGAGTATTGAGTTATGACCATAAAACCGAATAGAATTATTAATTGTTACATTTCATCCTATAAAAAATACAATTCGGTATTTAAAATTTGAAATGAAACAATTTTCAACAGAAATTGCATCAAATAAAAAAATAGAATTAACAAACTTAAAACTAAAAAAATGAAAAACGTATTTAAAATTTCAGCAGTACTACTTCTATTTATAACAACATCGTGTATGTTCGATGGCGTAAAAGGAAATAGAAATGTTATTAAACAAGACAGAACCATCACATCAGATTTTGATGCAATTTCTGTAAGTCATGGTATTGATGTTCAATTGACAATGGGAAGTGAAACTTCGTTATCGTTAGAGGCAGATGAAAACTTGCACGACTTAATTATAACAGAAGTAGAAGATGGAGTGCTGCGTATTTATTCTGAAAAAAATATTTGGAGTGCAAAGTCAAAAAAAGTGTACTTAACCGCAACTGATCTTATTAAGATTAAAGCGACTAGCGGAGCAGATGTACGTTCAGAAAATACAATATCAGCAGATGAGTTTGATGTTAGGGTTTCAAGTGGGGCAGGTGTGAGGTTAATGTTAGATGTATCTGACTTAATTTGCAATACAAGTAGTGGTTCAGATGCACGATTAAAAGGTGCCACTGGTGGGTTTATGGCAAACGCATCAAGTGGTAGCAATATTAGAGCCAAAGAATTAGTAGCAAAATCTTGTAATGCCGATGTTTCTAGCGGAGCCAATATCTCAGTTAATGTTACAGGAAAATTGAATGCAAGTGCTAGTAGCGGGGGTAATGTTAGATATTCTGGCAATCCAGAAAACGTTCAAAAAAATAGCTCTTCTGGTGGTAGTATTAGAGGGTAAAAAATATAGATAAACTAATCAAACGCGTTGTTTTTCCATTTTTTGTTGAAAAAAGGGGCTTTTCAAATTTGAAAAGCCCCTTTTTATATTTTTGATTGGTAGTCTTAATTTTCTAGTGCGGCCAAATACCTTTCAGCATCTAGAGCTGCCATACAACCGGTACCTGCAGCAGTAACGGCTTGTCTGTACTCTTTATCTTGTACATCGCCTGCAGCAAAAACACCTGGTAATTTAGTTTTTGTCGATTTCCCTTTAGTAATTAAATAACCAGATTCATCCATATCTAAAATACCTTTAAACAGTTCTGTATTTGGTTTATGTCCTATAGCAATAAATACTCCGGTCACTTCAATTTCACGCTTTTCGCCTGTTTGATTATTAACAATTCTAACACCTTCCACAACTTGATCTCCTAAAACTTCATCCAATTCCGTAAAATATAGTACCTCTAAATTTTCAGTATTATTAACCCGATGCTGCATTGCCTTAGAGGCTCTCATTTCATCACGACGAACCAACAGCGTTACTTTTTTACATAATTTGGCCAAAAAAGTAGCTTCTTCCGCCGCGGTATCTCCGCCACCAACCACTATTACATCTTGCCCTTTGTAAAAGAATCCATCACAAGTGGCACAAGCGGACACACCACCACCTTTTAATCGTTCTTCACTTGGTAAACCTAAATACTTAGCCGTTGCACCTGTAGAAATAATTACACTTTCTGCTTCAATTTCTTTAGAACCATCAATAGTAACTTTATGTATACCACCTTCTTCATCGCTAAAATCTACTTTGGTAGCTAGGCCAAATCTGACGTCTGTATCAAAACGTTCAGCTTGCTTTTTAAAATCTTCCATCATCATAGTGCCATCTACACCATCAGGATAACCTGGGTAGTTATCAACTTCAGTGGTCGTTGTCAATTGTCCACCAGGTTCTAAACCTGTATATATAACTGGTTTTAAATCTGCTCTTGCTGCATAAATTGCTGCCGCATAACCTGCAGGTCCAGATCCTATTATTAAGCATTTTAATCTTTCTATGTTTTCTGACATTAGTTTCTAATTTTAGAATGACAAATTTAGAATAATTTTACTGCTATTCAAGTTAGTTTTTATCAATTTTTATTATGAAGTTATTAATAAATTACATACTAAAAAAAGCCAATTAACTTGTTAATTGGCTTTTCGTTTTTTTGTTTAAAAAAGATAAGGGATTCACTAATGCGTTGCCATATTACTTTTACGTTTTTTAAGCTGTTTTTCTATGTCTCTAATAGTTTCGTCAGTAGCAGCTTCCCAACTTTTTTCATCCGAAGTAGCAAAAATCCTTGGGCCGGGTAGGCTTAATCTAATATCACATATTTTACCCTTCCCTGTTGGGTCATTTTCTAATTTGTAAAATACATCTGCTTTAATAATCCAATCATATTTTTTTTCTAATTTTTCTAAACGCTCTCTTACAAAAGTTTCCATGGTCTCACTAGTTGGCATTTTTACGAATTGAACAATTACTTCCATTTTTTTCTGACTTTTAAAAAGTTGAACTTCATTAAATAATATCTAAATTTAACACTCTATTTTTACATAAAAAAATTATATTGTTATAATAATCTTAAAAATGCGATCGTATTCTTTTTTTACCATTTTGTTGTTGTGCCTAGGTATATTAATTATTGATATATTGGCTTTTATTGGTTTGCAACCCATTATAGATTATATCAACTCGGCTACAATTAAAAGTACTGTTTATATTGCTTTTTGGTTGTTTACAATTGGGTTGATAACTGCAATTTTAATTTTAAAAGTTAGAATGGACGCTATACACCCTGGGAGAAAGCAACTATTAATTTCTTCACTTTACGGACTTACTATATCTTCTTTTATACCAAAAATATTGTTTGTAATAGTATTTGCTATACTTTATTTTACAAACTCTTTAGCGGTAGATACAAAGTGGTTTGTCCCTATAGTACTGTTAAGTTTATTTGCCGGACTCTTACCCTTTTTAGTGATTGTGTACGCTATTTTTAAAGCGGTTTACAGGTTTAAAGTCTATAAGGAGAACATAGCATTTGAAAATTTGCCGAAAAGTTTTTCAGGTTTAAAAATTGTTCAGATTTCTGATGTTCACATTGGAAGTTTTAACTCACGTTACCACATCCTAGAAAGAGCTGTAAAATTTATAAACGATTTAGAACCCGATATTATATTTTTTACCGGAGATATGGTAAATAATTTTGCTTGGGAGCTTAAAGGCTGGGCAACCGTTTTTAAAAAATTAAAGGCTGCACAAGGAAAGTTTGCCATTTTGGGAAATCATGATTATGGAGATTATAGCGAATGGAATACACCAAAAGAAAAAAAAGATAATTTTGAGTCAATTAAATACTTCTTTAAAAAAATTGACTTTAAGTTGTTATTAAACAGTGCCGATATAATTTTATTAAACTCAGATAAAATAGCAATTATTGGGGTGGAAAATTGGGGGAAGCCGCCCTTTAAACAATATGGAGATTTAGAAAAAGCTTTAAAAGACACAAAAAATATTTCTTTTAAAATATTATTGTCTCATGATCCTTCTCATTGGACGGAGGAGGTAATCGATAAAACGAATATTGCTTTAACCTTATCGGGTCATACCCACGGCATGCAAGCTGGCTTTAGCCTAAGAAATAAAAAATGGAGCCCAATACAATATAAATACAAGCATTGGGCAGGCCTGTACAAACATAAAAACCAATATTTATACGTAAATAGAGGTTTGGGCTGGTTAGGTTTTCCAGGCAGAATAGGCATGAGGCCAGAAATAACTTTACTAACACTAAATAGAAAGCAGATAAACAACCCCAATAAACAGGGGTAAAATATTTCCCTTAATAAGGTGTTATATTAGGATAGCATTTTGCTCACATTTGTATAGAAATTAGTTACTCAAAAAGAATTAAAGATAATAACATTAAAACACTAAACAATGAAATCAGTAAAAACAAATCAATTAATCAATGTAAAATTTTTAGCATTACTTTTTGTAATGGTAAGTTCCTTTTCTTTTGCTCAAATAGATAAACCCTATATAGATAGTAATGGGCAAGTTGAATATGAAAGAGAAGTAGAAAAATATTCAGCTACAATTATTGTATCAGAAGATTTAGCCTATAGTAGTTATGACCAAAACATTACTTTCGATAAAATAAAAAGCGACTATTTTGATAAATTAAAGAGTAGTAATGTTGATGTGTCCAAATTAAAGGAAGATGCTTTAGCCTATACAGTCTTAGGTTACAGAAAAAAGGGAATGGTTTATCAGTATGAAACTACCTCTCAAGAAAAATTTATCGAATTGTTATCAGTCGGCTTTTCAGGTGTAAATATAAATGAGAAATACGTTCATTATAAACCATTATCTTCTCAACAAGTGGAAGATATGTCAAAAAAAGCTATTGCTGATGCTGAAGCTAGAGCAACTATTATTGCAAAAAGTGCGGGCAAAAAAATAGGACAGATAATTTACCTTAATAATTATAGAGAAGAAAGCAAAAGAGGGTTTTATAGTACAAGAGACCTTACCGATCATATTTTCAGTGTAAGCGTAAGATACGAACTACAGTAATTACTTATTTAGTAAACTAAAGCCGAGCAAATAGTTGTTCGGTTTTTTATTGAGTACGCTTTAGGTTTTAGTTGATAAATAAAATTTTTTCAACTTCAATTTTTCAATAATCTATTTAATTAATAGACCGAAAAAAAATGAAAGCTTCGCTTTATTTTACGAAATAAAACTCGGTTTTTATTTTAGCTTTCAGTTTGTTCATTTTGCTTGCAGGTAATGGTTTGTGTATGGTTAGTTGCGTAGCAACTAATTTAGCAAAAAAGTTGGGGTGAGGGAAAATCCGTGAGGATTTTCGATAGTTCAATAAAAATCCGAAGCAATGAACTATACACTTTGTTAGGCACAGGCTTCTTTCAATTTTACAATTGCTTTCTCCCGTTACGTATTGAATATTGCTTTAAGTGCTTTCTCTATATTTAATTTTTAGATGACAGCTTGAGCCTCTATTTCAATCATAAATCCCTCGTTTGCAAGTCCTTTTACACTAACCCATGTACTCGCAGGTGGATTTCTGGTACCAAAATTTTCTTTGAGTATTGAAGTGATAATTGGTCCATCTTCTTTCTGGTAATCCACTTTATAAATTCTTAGCATCATAATATTTTCCATAGTTCCACCTACGGATTCAATAGCAATTTTCAGATTATCAATTGCTTTTCGAGTTTGTTTTTCTAAATCATTTCCTCCAATGATATTCTGGTTTTCATCCCATGCAACTTGACCAGAGATGAATACTATTTTCCCAGGCGTTGAAATTGTAATTTGTGAAAACCCGTATTGGGTTGAATTAAAAAGTGTTTCTGGATTAATTGTACTTCTTACCATATTGGTTTTTTTCTTACTTGTGCCTAACGTCTCGGCTATGATTAGTAACGACCTTAGAAATCCGCAGGATTTCCCGCTGCAACCTAAACATAGTAATAATGCGTGGATTTTCCGCAGGAAAATCCCCAGCAATTAATTATAGGTATTGTTGGCAGTAGTTTTTATTTTATTAATTCCATATGCAATATCGGATAGGGCTTTCCCAAAGAGTCGAGTTCTGATCGGTTTACGGTTTTGAAACCGTTATGAAGATAAAATCCGACGGCCTGTTTATTATCTTCGTTTACATCTACTTTATCAACTTCCATTTCATTAATGGAAAATTCTAATAATCTTTTTCCAATTCCTTGCCCTCGATGATCAGGATGAATGAATAGCATTTCTAAATTATGATTAGCCACACCAGAGAATCCGATGATTTCATTGTTTCTATTCCTTATAGATCTTAACTCAACTGCATCCAAGTATTTGTTTAGAATTAAAGGCTTGAAATATTCAATATCTCCATCTTTTAAGAAATGGTGAGTAGCTCTTACTGAAGCTTCCCAAACATCTACAACTTCCTTATATTCCGTTTTATTTATTTTAACTACTTGATTCTTCATTTTCAATTACTGCCAACGGTCTCGGCTATGAGTAGTTGCGTGGTTTAGCGGTTAACTTTGCAAGTACATACCAAGCTGAAAATCCGCGAGGATTTTCAGAAGTAGGCGAGAACAAGCAATTACTTATAGCCATTGTTGTGCGTTCGTTTTTTTATTCGGTTAACAATTTCAAATCCCAAATATTCTTTCAGTTTCGGGAATTTGTATCTATAATATTCATTCCAATAGCTTATCATTCTACTTTCAGTCTGTTGCCAATATTTAGGGTTTTCATCTCTAAATTCAGCGTAATAATCCAAAGTATTTTCGTTTATTTTTTTGTCAATAATCGGAAGCAATTCATAAACGTATTCGCCAATTAAATGGATTATAAATGGAACAGTCCACTTTTCTGAACTATCAGATATTAAATTCAGTCGTTTTTCTCTTAAATATCCATTGTGATGACGCAAATAAATACAATTTAAAATGTCTTTTTGTTTGTCAGTCAAAGACTTTTCCAATTCTGGATTTGGTTCGTTAAAGTAAAGTCTATAAGGAATTGTTAGGGTTTCGTTGTCAAATTCAATATTCAATTCCAATTCGTGAATCAGATTGTCAACTTTGTGAGTTTGTCCATCACATAATTTGACTTGATTATTTTCGAATGGTAATATTTTCAAAACTTCATTCAAGTCCGTATGCAATTCTTTTGGAAACGATTTTTTTAATCTTTCCTGATATTCAGATTTAATATTTTGCTTAAATATCTTTAGCATTTCGGTTTTCTCAAATGACGCACAACGTGTTTGTGTATGATTTCGTTGCGTGTTTCAGCAACTAAATTAGTAAACAAAAACGAACCAGAGGAAATTCCGAAGGAATTTCCAAGTAGGCTAGAACTAGCAATGAATTATACACGGTGTTACCTGCTGGCTTTTATTGTTTTTAATTCGTATTTATTCATTCCACAATGTGAATTCAAAACCTTAAATTCTTCATCACCACGTTTAGTCAAATATTTAATAAACTTCTTTTCGTAATCACTCCAAGTTCCGCCAATTGGTGTTTCTCGGCAAGTCTTAACTAAACTAAATATCTGTCTTCCCGATTGGATTATCATTCCGCCTGGTTTTGTTCCGACATTAAGTGCAATTGCTCGAAGAGAAACTTCCTTGTCAATTTGTTGCCATTCACTAAAGCTCTTTTTAGAAACTTGCTTTAATAATTCAAATGTTTTTAGTGCATTAATCTCACTATGATAAGTAGCAACAAAAAGAGTGAAATGTTCGTAATAATTAGGTTCAGAGTTTTTCGGATAATTCTTGTTAGAATATGCTTCTATTTTTTGTAGTCCAACATTATAAAAAATTTGGGCGTGTACAGGCTTTTTTAAATCTGCGATATCGAAAGTATGCTTTCTTAAGTTTTCTTTCAAAACGTCTTTTGCAAAAAGTTCAGCAGATATTGAATAATCAGTATCTAATTCCGATTCTGTCTTTAATTCAGCTTTAGATTCGATATTTGGTTCAGAATTCAGTTCAGGTTTTTGCTTTTCCGCTTTCTCATTGCAAGAGCAAATAAGCAAAATCATTATTATCTGTATGTTTTTTCGGATTCTCATTTTTCAGCTTGCAGGTAACGAGTTTGTGTATGGCTCGTTGCGGAAAAATCCACAGGATTCTTTCCGCCATTGCCCAAAGATAGCGAATAAGCGTTGAATTCCGATAGGAATTCAGCCGCAATGAGCTATACACGTTGTTGCCAGTAGTTTTTTATTTATTAAATTCAAATTTTTCATCTCCGACTTCAAATGTTGTTTTAAATCCACCTTGCATAAATTTCATTCCCAAGTCAAATGGTTCTGTCGCATTTTTTCCTTTAAAAGACACATAGGTTTCAGCAGTTTCATAAAAAACCATTCGCAAGCCAATCAGTCCAAAATTATCTGGGTCAAGAAATTGATAGTAAAAAACTTTCGGATTCTCGCCTTTAATTCCTCTATTCAGTTCATTTTCTAGCTCAAAACTCTTTTTAAGAAACTTTTTGAATGTCTGCATATTTTCGTCCGCATACTCAATAAATTCCAATACCATTTTTGTTTCTCCTTCAAATCTTTCTTTAAACTCTTGATAAAAAAGTCCATAAGCGATATGCTCTAAACAATTAATAAGTCTTTCAGAATTCGGATTTCCTATTGAAACCAGTCGAAATTTTCCATCTGTGGTTTTGATTTTAGCATATTTGTGATTTCTCAAAATTTGCTTTTCTATAAAATCCTTATTTTTTCTTTTTAACGACCTGTTTGCTTTAGTTAATTGATGAAAATTTCCAACAGGATTATTTTTCATTAAACCTGATAAAGACAATAAAAGAAATTCGTCATCGTCTGATTTTTTCGAATTATGAATATCGCAGGAAGGAACTGTAATTAAATCTTTTCTAAAATTAATTCCATTTGTGTCCTTCATTTCAGGAAATAAGCAAATCGGTGGAACGTGCTCTCTTGAAGTCGCTTTTCGTTCACATTTGTAGCATTTTTCCTTGTTCATTGTTCAATTCTTGTTCGTTCGCTCAAATTACTGGCAACGGTATTGTGTATGGTTAGTTGCGTGTTTAAGCAACTAATTTAGTAAACAAAAACGAACGCGAGAAAATTCCGAAGGAATTTTCCAAATAGGCACTTGCCAAAGCAATTAATTATACACGTTGTTGTGTGTAGTTTTTTATTTATAAAATTCTCGTTCATTCACTTTAATAGTCGTTAATTCAACAGTATGTCCATCAAGGTCTTTTGTGTATATCGAATCAAAGTAATGATGGTCTTGGATGTGAAATTCCAAATTCAATTTGGTATATCTTTTTTTAGCTTTTTCAAAATTTTCACTTGTCACATTAAATGCAAAATGGTCAATTTTTACATTTTTTGAAGTTGGTTCAAGTTTAGTGTCAGTTGTATTCGCAGGAAACAATGCAATTCCAGATTTTCCAGAAAGTAAAAAGATTGGAAAGTCTCCCCATTCAGGTAATTGATAACGTTTTAGTCCCAATACTTTTTCGTACCAAATTGCAGAGGCTTCCATATCAACAACTCGAATAGCTACGTGGTCTAAAAATTCAATTGCTATTTCATTATCTATTTTCTTCATTTCTCAAATTACACACAACGTTGTTGTGTATGGTTAGTTGCGTTGGTTAGGAACTAAGTTAGTAAATAAGAAACGAACCAGAGGAAATTCCGAAGGAATTTCCAAGTAGGCGATAACCAAGCAATTGATTATACACGTTGTTGGCAAATCGTTATTTTCTTTTCCATTTAACTCCACTCCATACAATTGCTAAGGAAACAAAAATTAATGTAATATTTCCAAAATTAAATTTCTCGTCTGTAATCGATTTAAAAATAGTTCCAATTATAAACAAAACAGACATAATAACTGTAAAGTAATAGCCTTGTTTAGATTCAAAAAATGATTTCTTTCTTATTATTTGTCCGTTGTTATAAGTCAAGAGCTTTGAGTCAATATTTTGGCATAAACTCACAAACTGTTCAGAATTGCAGAAATTATCATTCGAGCTTATTCGTAATTTTTTTCCGTTTTTGAGCTTAAATTTTATTCCAGCTCCTTTCATCCAATGAATTTTATAATACTCCAAATTTTTAAAATCAACACTTTTATTATTCCATTCCAATCTATTTGATGTTAATTCAAAATCTGAAATTTTTACTATAAACTTCTTTTTGAAAATGTAGAAAAAAAGTCCAGCTATAACCAACGCTAAAATTCCTTTTATCAATCCAAAATCCATAATTCTATTTAGCAAGAATAACATTCCAGAAAACACAAGTAATGTTGAAGTAAATAAAAGCAGTAATTCAAAAGGCTTTGTATATTCAACATTTTCAAATTTCCGCATAGTTCTGTTTAATGTTTGCCAACGGTCTCGTATATGAAACGTAGCGTGTAAATAGACGCTAACTTTTCGGATTATACACGAGCCGAATTTTTAAATTTTCTTTTTATCTTTATTTTACTAAAAGCCAAATTTAAAAATTTGGCGGTCTTTGCAAACACATACAAACCTCTCGGAAAGCCTGTAATAGCTATGTTTTATATACATTGTTGGCAACTGGCTTTGTCAGAATGGTAAATCATCATCTTCAATTCCGTTGTCAGGTTTTTTTGGTTCTACTTTTTTTATTTCCTTTATTTCGGTCAATTCGTAAGGTAAATTAATTTGGTCGAATCTTCCAGTTTTATGATTACAATAACTAAATACGCTACAACTAAAACATTTATTTGCGTAAGAAATTCTGTCCGCATCTATTTGCATTGATTTAGTAGTTTTTAGGCTTTTAACTCGGTTTAAGGCGTTATTAAGTTTATTAGAATTGGTATTATTTCGCTCAACTTTTACAATTCTGTAAGATGTTATTTTTATTTTCTTTTTAATTCTTCCTGTGTTTGTTTCAATGTCAATTAATTCCCAATACCAAGTAATGAAGTAACCAAAATCTAAATCCATTTTGTCAAATTTTTCCAAATAGGCAAAATGTTTAACTAAATCGCTGTCAAAAGGTGTCTGTGAATCAGCTGAATGAATACTGCTAAATTTCTCTGTTATAACTATGTTATTTCCATTACTATTCTTTAATATATAATCTGGTGCTCCAACAATGGATTTTTGACTGTCTGTAAAAAGTTGAAGTAAGCTTTTTGAAACATTGTCAACTATTAATTTTGAGTTAAATAAATTGTCAAAATCCTTTTTAAGTTCATCATTTATGAGAATGTCAGAATCGTCAAATGCTTTTTTGAAATCGTTATGTTGATTATAAATCCTATGTCTGTCACTAAAATTTCTTCGATTTCCAAGCCATTCGTCCTTTTCCCAAGTGTCATTTGCATCTATTTCGTAAGTTGCATTTATGGCATAACTAACTGGACAAAATAAATATTGACTTAAATCGCTTACTGAAATAGTCTTGTTAGGGTTATATATGTTTTTTA
Organism: Aureibaculum sp. 2308TA14-22; assembly: GCF_040538665.1. Taxonomy (NCBI): domain Bacteria; kingdom Pseudomonadati; phylum Bacteroidota; class Flavobacteriia; order Flavobacteriales; family Flavobacteriaceae; genus Aureibaculum; species Aureibaculum conchae. The sequence goes on along the minus strand of NZ_JBEWXT010000001.1, from coordinate 2,370,549 downwards.
AATTCTTTTTTTCACGCAACTCGAATTCTTCTTGAAAATTCTTTATATATCTTGCCAATTTTACACGTGATATATAATCGTCATAAGTGATAGACTCGATTAAATGGCTTTTAAATTGTCTTAATTTTATAGGCGAAAAATCCAATTTTTCAAAACAATCATCGATATATTCAATATACTTTCCAAGAATTATTAAAACATCAGCAAGTCTAATAAAGTAAACTTTTCTATCAGCAGGAAACCATTGTCCGTCATATAGGAAGCCAGTATTACTAATCTTAGATTGATCTAATTTTAGCAGCCAATTATATGCCTCATTATGGTCATTTTTATAACACAAATAGCGAACTGTACTTAAAACAGTTTTTCTATAAATATTTCCTTCGTATTGATCGTGTTGATTTGTTCTTGACAAAATATCTTCTGCATCTGAAACCAAATCAGGATTATCCCAATCTTTGATTTTTTCGCTGTAATCCAACCAAAGCTTGTCGGTTTTTAAAGGTTTGAAGTTTGGATAAGTTTGGGCAAGTTGATTGTGTAAATCTCTTGCTTTATGAAAATTGTTTGACTTGCGATATAATTGAGCGAGAAAATAACCATTCCATTCGTTTTTTTCTTGTTTCCAGAGTTCTTCATACAGTTCCATTGACTTAACAAAGTCGCCTTCATTTTTATGTTTTTTAGCTGTATTTTTTAATTCTGAAACGGTCATTTTTTAGCTTGTTGCCAACAACTGTATAACCGCATTGCGGTTATATCCGTTATAGTTGCAATATATTATTTTTTAAGTAAACTATCTAGTGGGCTACTTATATTTTTATTGTTTATTTGAATGGTTTTGGTATATAACTCTGTTGTTTTAGGCGAATTGTGTCCTAACATATTTTGTAAATGCCTTAAGTTTACATTGTTTTCTATACAATGCGTTGCAAAGCTATGCCGTAAAGTATGTACTGTTGCCCAAGGGTTTGAATTAGTTTCAGTAACGGCCTTTCTAAATATTGCTCTAACGCTGGTAGTACTGTATTTACCACCGGTTTTCCCTTCAAATAACCAGTATGATGGCTTATAAAGTCTATAATACTTTCTTAATAAATCAACCAAATTGTCAGATAAAATGGTTTTATGGTCTTTTTTGCCTTTACTATCTTTAATAAATAGATAGCCTTCTTCTGAATGTACGTCAACCACTCTTAAATTAATTAACTCTGAAATTCGTAATCCTGCACTATATATAGTCCATAATATAGCTTTGTGCTTTATATTGGTATGATATTGTAATATGCTTAAAACTTCTTGTTGGCTAAGAACATTAGGTATGCTTTTACTTTTTTTAGGACGTTCTATATCGTAATACTCTCTTGGCAAACCCAATACATGCTCATAATATGCTTTTATTGCGTTAATAAGCTGATTTTGATAACTTTCGCTAATATTATTTTGTTTTATAAGATCAAATATAAACTGCTCTATCTGTTCTTTACTTATTTGTTTAAGATCATGGTGCATAAATTTTGTTAAAAAAACAGAAAACATTTTTTTATAATTGCTTATGGTTGATTGTCCATAATGCTTTAACGTCAGCGTTTTTTCTAGTTCTAAAAGTGTATCAATAGCTTTCTCGTTCAAAACAACTTCCTTAATAGGTATAGGTAGTTTTTCAGCACTTGTACTAAAGTTACCGTTAAATATTTTTTTTACATGAGCCAAGTTCTCTTTAGTATTAACTATAGACCATAACTTTTGATTGGGATGCCAATAGGTAGAATTTAGTTGCTTAAACGATTTCCTTACCTCATGCAACTCATAGGGAATATAAATTTTTATACGTTTGGCATTTTTTAAAGGTTCGTAAATAATAGGTACGTCCATTGCAATAGTTTTTATGGTTAATGGAATGGTGATGGAATGTAAATTTAGGCAAACTTGATTAAAAAGTAGGTTGTAAAAATGTATTAACCGTTTGTTAACCGTTAAAAACGACTATATGTTTTTTCAATTAAAATATATACCTTTGAGAGGTTATGAAGTGTAAAATTTGTAAAAAATTAATAATTGGAAGAACTGATAAAATTTTTTGTTCTGTAAAATGCAAAAATTATTATCATACCAATTTAAGAAGGGTTACTAAAATTAACGCAAAAGAAATTGATAAAATTTTACATAGAAACAGATCAATTTTATTAGAACTTTTGGGTAAAAATAATTATCAGAAAAAAATAAAGAGATTAGTCTTGGCCAAAAAGAAATTTAATTTTAAATATATAACACATTTTAATAGTAACAAACATGGAAAAATGTACCATTATGTTTACGATTTTGCTTGGATGGAGTTTTCTGACGATGAAATTTTAATTATTAGAAGGTAGTTTTATTTAAAACTGTTCTTTTCCCAATCTTCAATTAATTGTATTTGAGCAGCTGTTAAATTTTCATTCCCAGGGGGCATAGAACCATTTGTAATTCTACCAATTAAATCTCTATTTTCAATGGCCTCTTTAACCTGTGCAGATGCAACTAATGCCATTGGAGCACCATTTTGAGGGGTACTGGCATGGCAACTAATACATTTACTATCAATTATACTTTTTACATCATCTTTATAGGTAACATCTTTTACTGGCGGCTCCATAGGGTCATCACTTTCTGAAGAGCATGATATTATACCAAAAGCAAAAACCGAAATGATAAGTAATTTTTTCATAATACAGACTTTACTATACATAAACTGAATTTATCAATTAATATTTGATTTTATTGTCAGTTTAATTTAAAGACGTTGTTTTCCAAAATGGTTAACTTACAATGCATAAACATCAATTTGTTTTGCATTGGTTCAAGGTTGTTTTAAAGAATAGTTACTTTTAAGGTAAAATAAGTATCGGTATTGGTATATTGCTTGGTGGCTTTATAAGGCTGTTGTTTTAAATTTGTAAAACTTTTAGGCAACAAATACGCCAATTTCAGAAAAACTAAATTATAGATGAAATATATTGTGTGTAAAAAACCTGGGGAATTTTTACTGAAAGAGAAAGAAAACCCTATTAGAAAGGATGGCGAAGCACTATTACAAATAAAAAAGGTGGGGATTTGCGGTACTGATTTACATGCGTATACTGGTAATCAGGCTTTTTTCACCTATCCAAGAATTTTAGGTCATGAGTTAGCAACTGAAGTTTTGGAAATTGATAAAAATGAAAAAGGGATAAAAGCTGGAGACAAAGTTGTAATTATGCCTTATCTCAGTTGCAATAGTTGCGTTGCCTGCAGAAATGGTAAAACTAATTGCTGTACAAATATAAAAGTCTTAGGCATACATACAGATGGTGGTATGCAAGAACAAATTACAGCTCCTGTAGATATTTTATTGCCAGCCAATCATTTAAGTGACAATCAAATGGCAATAGTAGAACCCTTAGCTATTGGTGCTCACGCCATTAGAAGAGCAGAGTTAAAAAAAGGAGAATATGTTGTAGTAATTGGTTGTGGACCAATTGGTATTGGTATTGCTAAACTGGCACAAATAGAAGGAGCCAAGGTAATTGTTTTAGATATGAACAATAATAGATTACAATATGCAAAAGAAAAAATTGGTGTAGATTATATTATAAATGTAAGCGATAACCCTGTGAAACAAGTTTTGGAAATAACCAATGGCGAGCTAGCTACTGTTGTATTTGATGCTTCTGGTAATAAAAAGGCATTAGAAACCGGGCCAAGTTATATGGCTCATGGAGGTCGGTTTGTATTGGTTGGTTTATCTAAAGGTGAATTAACATATAACCACCCAGCCATACATGCCAAAGAAATGACTTTGATGTGCAGTAGAAATGCCACTACCGAGGATTTTAAACATGTAATCAATGTATTAGATCAATTTCCCACAGATTCTTTTATTACTCATAATGTTCATTATTTAGATATGATTTCTAACTTTGATAGTTGGCTGAATACTGAAGCTGGTGTTATAAAGGCTATGGTAAATTTCAAATAGAGATGTCAAAAAATTATATCCAAATTGATCCCCATGATAATATTGTAGTAGCTATATCCGATTTAAAAAAAGGTTATAAAGCGACAATCAACAATAAAGAAGTAATTCTTAAAGAAGATATAAAATCTAAACATAAGTTTGCCCTGAACGACTTTAATGTAGGCGATGAAATTTTTATGTATGGTGTTTTAATTGGTAAAGCTACTCAGACAATTGAAAAAGGAATGGCAATTACCGCCATAAATTGTAAACATACTTCTAAAGAATATCAAGACTCCAAAAAAAAATACTCATGGAAAGCACCAGATATTTCTAAATTTAAAAGCAGTATTTTTAATGGTTATCACAGAAAAGATGGAAGCGTAGGTACCGCAAATTATTGGCTAGTAATTCCTTTGGTTTTTTGCGAAAACAGAAATATAGATGTTATTGAAAGTGCCTTGGCAGAAGCTTTAGGCTATCAAACTAAAAAAGATTTTACTGTAGATACTCATGTTTTAATTGAACAATATAAGAATGGAGCATCAGCAGAAGTTATTTTAAATACCCCTATTGTTACTCCAAAAGAGGAGCTGAAAAGGAATAGATTATTCCAGAATGTTGATGGTATAAAGTTTTTAAAGCATAATGGAGGTTGTGGTGGTACTCGTCAAGATTCTGATACACTTTGTAATCTGCTGGCAGGCTATATTACTAATAGTAATGTTGCAGGAGCAACTATATTGAGTTTGGGCTGCCAAAATGCACAGATTTCTATTTTGCAAGATGCTATAAAAAAGAAAGATGCCCATTTTTCTAAATCTATTTATTTTTTAGAACAACAGAATAGTAAAAGTGAACGCAGTTTTATAGAACAAGCGGTAAAACAAACGTTTATCGGTTTAACCGAAGCAAATAAAATTAAGCGTAAACCAGCACCTTTAAGTAAATTAATTTTGGGCTTAGAGTGTGGTGCGTCAGATGGTTTTTCAGGCATTTCTGCAAATCCGGCCCTTGGCCACACTTCAGATGTATTAGTTGCTTTAGGCGGAAGTGCTGTTTTGTCAGAATTTCCTGAACTCAATGGTGTAGAGCAAGAATTGATTAATAGATGTGAGACTGTAGAGAATGCTAAAAAGTTTACTTATATAATGGATTCTTATGCTGCGACAGCAGTTGCGGTAGGTTCTGGGTTTGAAAACAATCCATCACCCGGTAATATTAAAGAAGGTTTGATTACGGATACCATGAAATCTGCCGGAGCGGCAAAAAAAGGAGGCACTTCACCAGTTGTAGATGTGTTAGACTATGCAGAAAAAGTAACAAAACCTGGGCTCAGTTTGTTATGTACACCAGGAAATGATGTTGAAAGCACAACGGGCTTGGCAGGATCTGGTTGTAACATTATTGTTTTTACAACGGGTTTAGGTACGCCAACGGGTAATCCAATTGCACCAGTTTTAAAAACTTCAAGTAACACTGAATTATATAAAAAAATGAATGATATTATAGATATAAATGCGGGTACTGTAATAACAGGTGAAGATACAATTGAAAGTATGGGTGAAAAAATACTGAATTACATTATTAAAGTGGCTAGTGGTGAAGTGTTGGTCAAAGCAAATTTAAAAGGACAAGATGATTTTATCCCTTGGAAAAGAGGTGTTTCTTTATAAATGAAAAATCTAAGCAGAGAAATAATAAAAGCGAATACTTACCCCAATAAAATAATACAATTTGGCGGAGGTAACTTTTTACGTTGCTTTGTAGATTGGATGGTTCAGGTTTTAAACGAAAAGACAGATTTTAATGCTGGGGTAATAATTGTAAAACCCACAGAGCAAGGAAATTATAAAGAATTAAGACAGCAAGACGGATTATTTACGGTGGTTTTAGAAGGGATCAAAAACGAGAAATTAGTTGAAGAAAAAAAAGTGATCGGTTGCGTACAAGAGGTCATAAACCCATACCCAGAATGGCAAAAATACTTGAGTATTGCTAAAAATGAAAACCTTCGTTTTATTGTTTCTAACACTACGGAAGCCGGAATAAAATTTAATCCTGAAGATAAGTATAATGATAAACCACCCCAAGAATTTCCTGCTAAGTTGACAATTTTAATGCACCAAAGATTTCAGTGTTTTAATGGAAACTTATCAAAAGGCTTCATCATTTTGCCATGTGAATTAATTGAAAATAATGGTGAAGAATTACAAAAGAATATTCTTGAGTATGCTGATTTATGGGAGCTTGGTGATAAATTTAAAAATTGGATTTTGAAAGCTAATCTTTTTTGCAATACTTTGGTAGATAGAATTGTTTCTGGATATCCTAAAAACAGAATAGTTGAAATAGAAAATAAATTGCAGTATCGCGATAGATTAGTTGTTGCAGGAGAAATATATCATAGTTGGATAATTGAAACTCAAGACTCAGAAAGCATAAAAAAAGAATTACCTTTTGATAAAACTGATTTAAACGTAAAATTTGTTACTAATCTTCAAAATTATAGAACACTAAAAGTGCGAATTTTAAATGGGGCACATACCACCTTAGTACCTGTAGGTTATCTGTCCGGAATTGATAAAGTACGTGAGAGTTTAGAGGATGTAAGTGTGGGGAAATTTTTAAAGGAAGCCATTTTTAATGAAATTTGCCTTACATTAGATTTTTCTAAAAAGGAATTAGACCAATTTGCAAATGATGTATTGGATAGGTTCAAAAACCCTTATTTGGAGCATGAATTGATGAGTATTTCCTTAAATGCTGTTGCCAAGTACAAAACAAGGGTTTTGCCTTCTGTTGTAGAATTTATTAAAAGAGAAAATGCTTTGCCAAAAAAGTTGTTATTTTCTTTAGCGGCACTCATTGCTTTTTACAAAGGAGATCGATGTGGAGAAAAAATTGCTCTAAAGGATGATAAAAAAGTTTTAGATTTTTTTACCAATCTCTGGGAATTACATGATAGAGGAGATTTAGAAATAGAAGACCTTACAAAAAAGGTTTTGGCAAATGTTGATTTTTGGGAGGAGGACTTAAATAAATATAAAGGCATACGGTTAGTAATTGTTGACCATCTCAATACTATTTTGGATAATGGGATGAGGGTGGCCTTAAACAATTTTGAACAACAAACGACTTTGTGATTTTGTAAGAAAATTTTTGTGGATAAAGATTACCAAATAAACAATCAGAATGAATTTAAACTTAAAAAATAAAATTGTTGTAATAACTGGAGCTGCAGGCTTGGAAGGAAGTATCGGGGAGACCATCTTACAGCAATTGGTCAATGAAGGTGCCATACCGGCCATTATTGATAGAAATGAAAGGGGCATTGAATATGTTAAAGAAATTCAAGCCAAAGGTATTGATGCTATTTTTTGCCAAACTGATGTTACTAAACCTAATGAAATTAAGAATGCTGTAAAAGCCATTACTGAAAAGTACAACAGAATTGATGTTGTAATAAACAATGTGGGTGTGAACGATGGGGTAGGATTAGATGCTACTTATGAGGAGTTTATGAGTTCATTAAAACTGAATATGGTAAGCTATTTTTTAGTGGTAAAATATGCTTTACCTTTTTTAAAAAAATCAAAAGGAAATATTCTTAATATTGGTTCTAAAGTAGCTTTGACAGGGCAAGGAGGTACTTCTGGTTATGCGGCATCTAAAGGTGGGGTACTCGGACTTACACGTGAGTGGGCAGTTGATTTGATTAAATTCGGAATACGCTCTAATGCTATCCTAATTGCTGAAAGTTGGACACCTGCCTATGATACCTGGATTAAAACCCTAGAAAATGGAGAAGAAAAATTAAAGGAGATTGTAAAAAAAATCCCTTTAGGACATAGAATGACAACTCCGTTAGAAATAGCTAATACTTGTTTATTTACAATATCAGAAAAATCATCGCATACAACCGGACAGTTTATTTTTGTTGATGGCGGATATGTTCATTTAGATAGATCGTTACTGACTGAATAAATCAACTATTAAAATAAAACATTTTACACCCAATTTTAAAACCACACCTAATTATGAGTACAACAAACAAAATACCAGTAGTATCTAAAAAGATGCTTATTCCGTTTATATTGGTTACTTCCTTATTTGTTTTATGGGGATTTGCAAATGCCGTTACTGACCCCATGGTAAAGGCATTTCAAAAAGTATTAGAGCTTACTAACTCTGAAGCAGCCTGGGTGCAGATGGCATTTTATGGAGGCTATTTTTGCATGGCATTACCAGCAGCGATGTTTATGCGTAAATACTCCTATAAAGTTGGTATTTTAATTGGGTTGGCATTGTATGCCACTGGGGCATTGTTGTTTTATCCAGCCGCACAGTCAGAAAGTTTTTTATTTTTTTGTTTAGGGTTATACGTCTTAACGTTCGGATTGGCATTTTTAGAAACGGCAGCAAACCCCTACATATTAGCAATGGGGGCAAAGGAAACTGCGACGCAACGTTTGAATTTGGCTCAAGCTTTTAATCCAGTAGGGTTGATTGCAGGTGTATTGGTAGCACAGCAATTTGTATTGAAAAATTTACAATCTGACGATATAGATGATTTTAGTGCATTGGATGAGGCTTCTAAGGTTTTAGTGAAAACTTCAGATTTAATGGTAATCAGAAACCCATATGTTATTTTAGGGTTAGTTTTAATTGGTGTTTTTGTGCTATTCGTAGTTAGCAAAATGCCACAATCAAAAGATGAAGGCAGTATGCCTAGTATTGTAGATACTTTTAAAACACTCGGAAGGAATAAAAAATACGTATTAGGTGTGTTAGCTCAAATCTTATATGTAGGAGCTCAAATTATGTGTTGGACCTACATTTATCATTATGCCGAAGCGATTGGTATGGATAGCGTTACCGCAGGTTACTACCAAATAGCTGTTTTTATAATATTCTTCATTGGTCGTGCTATTGGTACTTATATGCTCCGTTTTATAAGTTCAGGTAAACTGCTAATGTATTTTGCAATATTTTCATTATTATTCTCTCTTGGAACAATGTTTATAGAAGGAATTGTAGGTCTATATTGCTTGGTATCTATATCTTTCTTTATGTCATTAATGTTTCCAACCATATATGGTATTGCATTGGGCGATTTAACAGAAGATCAATCTAAAGTGGGTTCCGCAGGTTTAATTATGGCTATTGTAGGTGGAGCCTTAATGCCAAAATTACAAGGAATGATAATAGATGCTGGAGGTAACGGAGTTGCAGATACTACGATAGCTGGGGTTTCAGAGGTAAACTTCTCTTTTATCTTGCCTTTGGCTTGTTTTATCTATATTGCTTGGTACGGTTATACTGTTTTTAAAAAGCACGAAACTAAAAATGTTGCATAAAATCATTTAACATGAAAAGACACTGTTTAGCATTAGATTTGGTAGATGATGAAAAGCTAATAAAAGCTTATGAAAATTATCACAAAGAAGTATGGCCTGAGATAATTCAGAGTATTAAAGAATCGGGCATTTTAGATATGCAAATCTATAGAGTTGGCAATCGTATGTTTATGATTATGGAAGTAGATGATAGTTTTTCTTTTGAAAAGAAAGCAGCAATAGATGCCAAATATCCCGAAAATGAAAAATGGGAAGAATTAATGTGGAAGTATCAGCAAGCACTTCCTATGGCAGAACCGGGAGAAAAGTGGATGTTAATGAAGAAGGTATTTCAGCTTTAGCATTTTTTGATAAATAAAAAAGCCAAAAATCGAAAAAAATCTTTGGCTTTAATAGTCGGGGCGAGAGGATTCGAACCTCCGATCTCTGGTCCCCCAGACCAGCACTTTAACCGGACTAAGCTACGCCCCGAAATTGGTTGGCAAAAATAGAAATATTATCCAATATCATCTTCTGTATCGTCTAAAATTTCAATACCGTGCTGTAAGACAATAGAATTTGGTATGGTAATATTTTCCCCTTTGTCGGTTTTCATAAAAACAAAAAATCCAGAAATGTCCATTACTGTGCCTACCCAATCATAATCTTTGTTAATAATTCTTATTCTGTGGCCAATTCTTACAGGATGACTAAAAAACAATATAACGCTAGCAGTAAGGTTAGATAAAATAGACCATTGTGCAAAAAAGCCAACACCCAATACCGCTAAAATAGAAGATATAAAAACAGTAAATTCCCTAGGTTTTACACCCCAAATAATAGCGATAAAAACAGCAAAGAGTATATATAAAATTAAATAGTGTAAATTTAAGATAACTTTTCTTCTATTTAAGTCTATAGCTTTTAGAAGTGTAAATTTTCTAATGGCTAATTTTATCAATTGACCTATTATTAGTAATATAGCAATTAAAGCTATAGTTGATAGTATTTGATATTTATAAGTAATTATCATTCAATAATTAATTTAAAGTAAAATACAAAATTAATAATAATGAAAATAGTACTGATATATTTATAATTATTGTTGTCAAATTGGTTAGCATCTTTTTTAAATTTCCGAGAGTAGTACTTATGGTTTTCTAAAAAGATATGTTAAATCAAAAAAATTATATGAAGCTAAAGCTCTTTTCTTTATTTGCGTTAACTATATTAATACCGTCTTAAAAAATTTCACCAAAGCCTATATATAAAGATTTTGTGAACAAAATTTGAAACTAATATTTTTTTTACAAGTAATTTGAAGTTCCACCACATGGCATAGCTTCAAAAGCGGTAAGTTTAATATCGAATTTATCGTAATACGCCTTTGAGGCTTCTTCAACAAAATTAACTACAATATCTTGATGTATAATGTTAATGGTACAGCCACCAAAACCACCGCCCATCATTCTAGCACCGATAACTTCATCATAATTTTTAGAAAAATCAACTAAAAAATCTAATTCCGGGCAACTTACCTCATAAAGATGCTGTAATCCATCATGGGTTTTATACATATATTCGCCGAGTTTATTGAGTTGACCATTTTTTAATGCCTCAGCTGCTTGTAAAACACGCTCTTTTTCTTCAACTACGTATTTACATCTATTAAAGATTACTTCTGAAAGTTCGGTCTTAAATTCATCTAACATTGAACAGGAAACATCGCGTAAAGAATTTACGTTAGGATATTTTTGCTTAATGATTTCCACTCCTTGTTCACATTGGCCCCTACGAACATTATATTCCCCCGAAGCCAAATTATGAGAGACATTAGTATTCAATAACAGTATTTTATAAGGTTCTATTTTAATGGGTACATATTGATAATCCAACGATTGGCAATCTAAAAGGATTATGTGATCTTTTTTGCTCATTACGGATGCGAACTGGTCCATAATTCCACATTTAGTACCTACATAATTGTGTTCCGCTCTTTGTGATAATTCTACAATGGTTTGTTTAGACAACTCTAGATTAAATAATTCATTCAAACCAAATGCCAAACCGCATTCTAAAGCTGCCGAAGAACTAACACCTGAACCAACTGGAATATCACTATCCAACACACAATCAAATCCTTTTAATTTATCAGATAATTGTTGTAATTCATGAATAACGCCTAAAATATAATTTTCCCATTGTTTGTCGCTTTTACTTACGGCGTCCAGTTCAAAAGTAAAACCTACATTAAAATTATTACTATGTATATTACAAGTGTTTTGACTACCATTTTTATTGAATTTAAACTGAATTTTTTTATCAATAGCAGTTGGCAGAACAAAGCCATAATTATAGTCGGTATGTTCTCCAATAATATTGATTCTTCCTGGAGAATCTATAATCAAATCCCAGTTAACTGAATTTATTTTCATTTGGTTATATCTTTTTTAAGTTTTAAAAAAACTATCAATGTTTCATTATTTATAAAGAGTATATATTACAGATTTATTTTCAAAATACCTTTTTTAATGCTAAAATTTTAAAAATGGTTGTTTCGGCAAATTTGAGACTTTTATAACAACTACTAATATTCACTAATATGCTTATGCACATCAATTTATAGTTTTTTGATACGGAGCAATATACCTTTTCCATTTTTGTTATTAATAGAAGATTTTTAATAAATAATAATGAGTAAAGTAGAGTTGTAAGATAAAAGAAATTCTAGCGAATAAAGATTTAAAGGACTAGCTAATATAATAAAAGAAACTTTACAACTTATTCGAAAATTAAAGACAACTAGATAATTAGGTCAATACTAAAATTACAAATAGAAAAACTTAGTGAGATATTGATTAAAATGTACATACCATAAATATTCTCTAAACATCTTTTTCGGATGGGTAGGATTATTTTTGTTCTTACTTCTTTCAACACGTTTAAAATCTTTATAAAACAAAAAAACTTTTCATTGAAAATGAAAAGTTTTCTTTTGTCGGGGTGGCAGGATTCGAAATTAAAACCTATTCCCTTATATACCAGTATTTTATTTCTCTATTTTAAAAATAGGACATCAATTAAGACATCAAAGTGAGCGTTTTAAGCTTTCTAAGTGACAAATCTAATCAATTGATTTTAAATGACATCATTCGGAAACAAATTAAATTTGACTTTTAAATAATTGTCTTTTGAGTAAGAAGTTATAGTATATATACAATATTACCGAAATATAAACGTCGCAAAATATTTCTCGAAAAAGGGACGGCATAAACCGTTCGTTGCTCACTATTTATCCCGTTTCCTTTACGCTCCAAAATTTTGTCTTCCGTTTGCGTAATGCTCAAATATTGTTTAATCTTTAAAAATTTTAATTATGCAAAAATTAGCAAAGCAAAACGGAACAGCAAAAAAAGAAAATGCAACCGTTAAGAAGGAAGTACAAAAGAAGTTAACTGATGACGCTATCGGAAAAACCGTTGTCCATGAAAAGGCAATTATTGCCAAAAAACCAACAATCAATTTGGATGACCGAATCCAAAGATTAGAGAAATTGAAAGGTTTGGCAGCAAATCGCGAACGACTAGCTCAAACGTTGACCGAACTTACAAAGTTCAATTACAATCAGGATGGTTCAGGTTCGTTTTTCCTTAAAGATTCCCGTAATCTGGAATTCAAGACGACCAATACGAATTTGATAAAGTTGGTAACAACTCATTTACAGTCCACATTGGAACAGCGTAAATCTGAAATTGAAGAACAGATTGTACAATTTGAACTGTAGTTAATTTTTAAAATTTCTTGAACAATGAAAACCTGCTCGAAAGAGTAGGTTTTCTTTTTTTAATCAGGTCTGTTAATTGACAGACCATAAATCAAATAGTATGTATTTACAAAATTTACAACAAGATGAGATTTTCGTTCCATCGGAAATAAAATCTTTACAAAGTATTACGGGAATCACACCGAGAAGAGGAATGGAAAATGCCATTATTTCCAATGGCAAGATTGTTAATGTGGTATCAAAGAGGTATGGTCATATTCCAAATGAACTCTTTTTCAATAAAGCCGAGCAGCTATTGATAGATGCGAATCTAAAATATTATAAACGTACAATAAATAGAAACGATAGGTCATTTATAACCGATTTTATAATCGAGAATGATAATCAGTTCTCGTTAAAGAATGCACAGGATAAGATTTTACCTATGTTACGTTTTAAAAACTCCTACGATGGAAGTGAAAAAACTTCTGGACATTTTGGGTTTTATAGAGAAGTATGTACAAATGGACTTCATGTATCACAATCAGAAATAGCTTTCTCAATTAGACATACGAAAAATAGTGTCAATATGATAATGCCCAGCCTTAATCTATTGTTCGATAAATTTTTAAATAACGAATATTACCAAGTTACTCGAAAATTTAAAGAAATGGAAGAAATTGAAATCATTGACACCAAGGCATTCGTTAAGGAAATTCTTAAAAGCACAAAACTGTTCCGATATGAATGTAGTGATAAGAACGAAGACCCATCAAAAAAATCACGTGAGGTTATTGATCTAATTGAAAACGAACTAATTCCGATTTACTCAAAACCGAATTTATGGGTAGGTTACAATGCTTTCAATTGGATGCTTCATAATACCTTGAAAAAAACCTTTTCACAACAAGAAAAATTGGATAAAAGATTGTTTGATGAAATATATGCCAAGGTTTAAAGAAAAATTGCAAAAGGTTTCTCCAGAACCTTTCAAAACTGGAGTTTTAATTATACTACAGCCATACTATTTCGTTCAGCACATTGTCGCTCCTCCCGATTGCTATCGGGAGCATTTCGGACAAAGAGCTTCTCTATAAAAAAAGTCTTAAACATCCTTCTGAAGTTTATAATCTTCAATATATTTTTTGTTCCTGTGTTCATTATTGGATTGAATATCGAACCTTATAAACTTCAGAAGGAAGTTCGCTTTTCAGCGGAAAGCGAAACACATTATTTTCTTAACGAAATTCTCAACAAAGCCTTCTTTAGTCTTTGTCGAGAGTCCCTAAAAATTAAGTATTTGGCTCACAATTTTAAGGGGTTTATAATAGATGAAGCCTTTATTGTTTTTCGGGACAGCGAAAAACAGGCATGACATAACCAATTCTAAATTAAATCCATTTGTTCTATTCGCTTAACTGTCGGTAACGCTCTCGTCACAAATGGCTTTAAAAGAATTGCTAATGCCGTTATGGAACTTGTAAAGACTATACAAAGTTTTAGAAAAAAATAAGGTTTCTACTTCCCTGAAAATCCAAGGATTTTACTACGTCGCAGACTCACCTGATTTGTTTTCTAAAAGTCTTGACAAAACCCACTTCATCTATTGTGCTCTGCACGAAAGAAATCATACAAACACCCCTTAAAATTGATTTCGGTTTAAATTAAAAAGGGGAATTATTAATCATTTAAATCTTTTATTATGAGCACAATTAAAAATCATGTACAGTTAATCGGAAATGTTGGACAAGAACCAACCATTACGAACCTTGAAAGTGGCAAGAAAGTTGCCCGCTTATCATTGGCAACCAATGAGAACTACAAAAATAGCAAGGGAGAAAAACAAACGGAAACCAATTGGCATACGGTCATAGCATGGGGCAAGACTGCGGACATTATCGCAAAGTTTGTAAACAAAGGTAAAGAAATTGGTGTCGTAGGCAAACTAAAGACGAGAAGCTATGAAGCCAAAGATGAAAAACGATACGTAACGGAGATTATAGCCAATGAAATCTTACTATTAAACGAAAAGCCCAGTAAGTAAGAACCAAAAATAAAAGAGGGTGTTACTGTGGTAAGATGCACCCTCTTTTCATTATTAATCCTAAAAAAGAAAAACAATGAAATCGAAGATTCACGAATTCCAAAATAAACATTCAGCTATGAGTAAAGACAAAGTTAATGAAATACAGATAAGTTATAGAGAAAAAGTAGGAACTTTAAAATCAAAATCAGTAAATAGTTCTGATGAAGTTGCCCAGCTACTTTTTAAAAATTGGGACAGAAAAACCATTGGTCTGCACGAGACATTTAAAATTCTATTATTAAATAATTCCAATAAGATAAAGGGCATATTTCCGCTATCGTATGGCGGAATAACGGGAACGTTAGTAGATATAAGAATTCTGTTTGGCATTGTGCTTAAAACATTATCGGTTGGGATTATATTGGCACATAACCACCCAAGTGGTACTTTAAAACCAAGTGAAGCGGATAAAAAGTTAACACAAAAAATTAAAAAGGCTTCTCAATTATTGGATGTTAAAGTTTTAGACCATATTATCATTACACCCAATGGAGAGTACTTTAGTTTTGCTGATAACGATTTGTTATAATTCAAAATTTATGTTATGATTTACTTGAATTACAACAACCTCGATGATAATACCCAACAACGTTTACTATTGGAATCTAAGGAAGATATCGAACGTAAATTTGGGAATGACCTTAAAACCTTTGCCAAAGAACATCATTTAAATTATAATGATGTATTGGAAGAGGAAGCGATTAAAAATCTGTATTCTTATCAATACGTTTTTAACATCTAATTTGATTTGAACCAAGAAAAAGCCTTTGAATATTCAGAGGCTTTTTTATTGTTTTTTTTGAAAAATAAACACATTCAAATAGAAAAACCTGACGTCTTTATTTGTAGATTTTCACTAATTCCTACAATTTGTTATCAAACCGAACTGTTTCAAATCATTCCGCGTTTTCATTTTTAAAGTAAATAAAATACCTTTAAAAAGCGACCGAAGATATTCGGTTGTTTGAAAATTTTGCCCCGAGAACTCGGGGCGGAATGGAGAAGCAAGAGGGTAGCGTGCTAAAGCAACGCTACAGTTTTATTTTGCTTCGAAAAGCCATATAAAATGGAGGTTTTGATATAAATTAAGGTTCGGAATAATTTAAAAAATTGTCACAATTCCTTTGAAAAGCCTTGAAAACATTGAAAAAAATTGTCACAATGCACATAGGATCAGATTGAAAAATGGATGACTTTAAAGCGGTACGGTTAAAAAGAAAAACCCTGTCAAGGTTCAAACGATTTTCCAAAAAGGTATCAAAATCCTATTCGGAAACCTTGGAAACCGTCATTAATTTTTTTGAGTGGCACGGCTTTATGCCCGCTGATCGATTTGAACGGAGTATGGTAGAGGAAATCGTAAAAAACAGAAAACGGACCGATGCGATTATCGCCATAATCAAGAGCATAGAAAAGGAACAGACCAAACCGACAACGGCCATGCTCATGTCCTTATTTGAAGAAAACCTATCACAAACAAAGGAAGAACCTATACTCATTGAAAAAAAGTTTGCAGATAATCCTATGGATAAACAATTACAAAACACACGGATTGAAGAAGCCACCGTGCCCAAAATCAGATATGAACGATTGACCGAGAAAATGAATTTGGTAAAACAAGATTTTTCCAATGTGCTAGATAAGGTCAAAATAGTTAAGAGCAATTTTGGCAAGAACTATTTGAAATTGGAAGTCACCGAAGCAGAGCTTATAAAATTGAAACGAACGTTAAAAAATTTATAGAAAATGTATATCGCTATTACCAAACAACAATCCGGTATGAACTATAAAGGAAGTGTCCGTGATTTTGTCAATTATCTGGAAAAGGAAAATCAGGATAAAAGCATAGAGCTTCAGGAACATTTTTTTGACCAGTACAACGACAATATAAGTTCTGAAGAAGTAATTGCCGAAACCGATGGCAATACGGCCAAGCTTTCCAAAAAGGATCCTAAATTTTATTCTTTGGTGGTCAGTCCAAGCCAACGAGAATTAAAACATATAAATAACAACCCTGAACTATTGCGAAAGTATGTTCGGGAAATCATGAAGGATTATGCGAATGCTTTTTATAGGGATCAAAAAATTACGGTGGACGATATTAAATACTATGCCAAGCTTGAGCATGAACGTACTTATAAAGGACAAGACAAAAAGATTCAAGAGAACCAACCCTATGCTACGAAAATACTCCAGCTCAAAACTAAAATAAGGGATATTCAAGAAGGGGCATCAACAGGAAATATCAAAAAATTGGAAAGAAAAATCACCCAACTGGAAAAAGAAGCCCCACACCAACAACAGGGCAAACGCATTGTGAGAGGAGTGCAAAAAGAAGGTTACCAAAGCCATATCCATATTATTGTCAGTAGAAAGGACAACACCAATTCGTTTAGCCTATCCCCAGGATCAAAATATAAAGAATCAGAAACTATCTTAAATGGCAAAAAAGTAAAACAAGGATTTCATAGGGAAAAATTTTATAAAGCCGCGGAGAAAAGATTTGACACCACCTTTGGCTATAATAGGAATTTTATAGAAAGTTATAGAGCCAAAAATATGTTTATAAAAGATCCCAAAACGTTTTTTGCCACACTTGTGGGCTTACCATCGAACGAAAAACAAATGGCTTTTAGATTGCTCTATAAATCAGGAGCTAATATTCCCAACATACCTACCAACAAAGTGCAACTGGCATTTAAAGCATTTATAAAGCTTAAAAAAGGCGTTGGAAAGATGATAAACTCAGGGTCAATAGGAATTTAAGACTAATTTTTCAGAACGTAAATTATGGAAGAAATCTACAGCTTGATCTTATATGGTTTAACACTATGCTGTATATCTTATCTAATTATAAGATTTGTACGTTACGGTTTTTTTCTGATGTGTCTATGTATAATCGGTATATCATTGATTGGGTATTATGCTCTGGATTTCTCTTCATTTATGAAGATGCTTTTATATATAATTATTCCGTTTTTGTTCTTAAATGTTTTGTTGTATGTCTTTTTTGCCAAAGATGACATCACTAAGAGTAAGAATGAAGAATTTAGGGTGGTACTCAATACAAAAGGTTCACGTTTTGTATTAGACAATATCCGAAGGGGAGTCTCTATTATTGGAGCGGCAGGGAGTGGTAAGACCGAAAGTGTGGTCTATAATTTTTTACAACACTTTGGCAAAAATGCTTTTTGCGGGGTCATGCACGACTATAAGAATTTTGAAATTACCGAAATGGCATATCCTATATTTCAGAAAAGCAGTACTGATTTTTATATTGTTTCATTTGATTCCATTTACCACAGAGTGAACCCCATTGCTCCAAGGTATTTACCAGATGAAGAAAGTGTCTATGAAATTTCAAAGGTTTTGTTAGAAAATTTGTTGGAATTAAAGGAATCAGATAATAACAGTACTTCTCGATTTTTTAAGGATGCCGTGGAAGGCTTAATTGGTGGTTTGATATGGAGGCTCAAAACAGATTATAAGGACTACTGTACCATCCCACATTTAATCGCTTTATACCAGCATTTAGAAACCAAGGTACTTATCACTTTCTTAAAAGCAGATTTAACGGCCAAAGCTATGGCGGATGCTTTTATCAGTGGGGTAGGTTCGGACAGGCAAACGGCGGGAGTAAAAAGTACCTTGGCTAATGCTTTTAAAAAAATCAGCACCAAAAAAATATTTATGGTGCTTTCGGCTGATGATATCCCATTGGATGTCAACAATCCTCAAAATCCAGCGGTAATCTCTATTGTGAATAATCCCAAAAAAGAAGCTTCTTTGTCCCCAGTCATTGCTACCATAATGCACACTATTACCAAACAGATGAGCGAAAGGTATCAAAATCCTTCATTTGTATTGTTGGAAGAAGCCTCTACCATTCGGTTGTTAAATATGCACCGTATTCCGGCAACCTTAAGAAGTTATGATATTGTAACCCTTTATGTGTTACAAGATAAAATTCAGAACGATATGATGTATGGAGATAAACCAAGCCGTGCTATTTTAAGTAATCTATCCTATCAGTTTTTTGGAAAGGCAAATGACCCAGATACCGCAAAGTACTATGAACGTTTTTTTGAGATTGTGAAAAAAGAGACCAGAAGTATCAATAAAGGTTACAACCTCAATTTTGACACTCGTGTTACAAAAGGGGAGAAGGAAGTTGCCAAAACAAGAGCAGATGCTTTTTTTCGACTAAAGCAAGGAGAATTTGTCACTTTTGCGGATGGTAAGGATAAAAGGGTGCAATTTAAATTTCCAAAAATCAAGAAAAGTTTGCCCGAGTTTAAGGAATTTAACGGAGCTAACTTAGATTCTAATTTTTTAAAAATTCATGCTGAAGCGAAATCTATTTTTGAATGAAAATTTTGAGACCCATAAAAACTAACGAGTTACTTTATAACTAACACTAGTTCCACCACTTGGCATAGCTTCGAAAGCAGTCAGTTTAATATTGAATTTTTCAAAGTATGCCTTAGATGCTTGATCAATAAAATTTTCTACGACATCTTGATGGATAATGTTTATAGTACATCCGCCAAAACCGCCTCCCATCATTCTAGCACCAATAACTTCGTCATATTTTTTAGAAAAGTCAACCAAAAAATCTAATTCGGGGCAGCTGACTTCGTACAAGTTTTGTAACCCTTCATGGGTTTCATACATATATTCGCCGAGTTTATCGAGTTGACCATTTTTTAATGCCTCAACGGCATTTAATACACGTTCTTTTTCTTCAACTACGTATTTACATCTATTGAATATTACATCAGAAAGTTCGTTTTTAAACTCATCTAACATAGTATTGGAAATATCACGTAAAGAATTTACTTTGGGATATTTTTGTTTTATAATTTTTACACCTTCTTCACATTGAGATCTTCTTATATTATATTCTCCAGAAGCCAAATTATGGGAGACATTTGTGTTTAGTAATAGTATTTTAAAAGGTTCTATTTTAATTGGGACATATTGATAATCTAAGGATTGACAATCTAATAGGATTACATGATCTTTTTTGCTCATTACAGATGCAAACTGATCCATAATTCCACATTTAGTACCTACATAATTGTGTTCTGCTCTTTGCGATAACTCAACAATGGTTAGTTTGGATAGGCCAAGATTAAATAATTCATTCAACCCAAAAGCCAAACCACATTCTAATGCTGCTGAAGAACTAACACCTGAACCTATTGGAATATTGCTATCCAAAACACAATCAAATCCTTTTAACTTATCAGATAACTGTTCTAATTCGTAAATAACACCTAGAATATAGTTTTCCCATTGTTTATCGCTTTTACTTACGGCATCTAGTTCGAAAGTAAAGCCTACATCAAAATTATTACTATGAATGTTACAGGTGTTTTGACTACCATTTTTATTGAATTTGAATTGAATTTTTTTATCAATTGCCGTAGGCAATACAAAACCGTTATTATAATCGGTATGTTCTCCGATAATATTGATTCTTCCTGGAGAATCTATAATTAAATCCCAATTGTTTGTACTTGATTCTTTTTCTTTCATCTTATAATGATTTTAATTTTTTAGCTACTATTTCAGCTGTAATATCACGTTGCGGCATAGCAAACATTTCGTAACCTACCATAAATTTTTTTACGGTTGCAGATCTCAACAATGGCGGGTAAAAACTCATGTGCCAGTGCCATTCATCATAATTTTTGTTATCCGTCGGTGCTTGATGTATCCCGGATGAATATGGAAAGGAGGTGTCAAAAAGGGCATCGTATTTTTGGGTCAATGCTTTTAACTGTTGTGCAAAATCCAGTTTTTCATTATGGGTCAGCCCAATTATGTTTGTTCGTTGCCTTTTGGGTACAATCATTGCCTCATAAGGCCAAACCGCCCAAAAGGGTACTAAAGTTACAAAATTTTCATTTTGAGAAACAATACGCACACCCGCTTTCAATTCTTGTGCTATATAATCGGCTAGCAAGCTATTTCCGTTTTTCTGGAAATACGCCTTTTGTGAGTTGGTCTTTTTTTGAATCTCAGTTGGAATAGAATATTGAGCCCAAATTTGGCCGTGCGGATGCGGGTTGCTACATCCCATTATAGCACCTTTGTTTTCAAATATTTGAACATAATTAATTTCAGAAGAGCTTCCTAGTTCAATAAATTCATCCTGCCAAGTTTCAACTACTTTAACTAAATCATTTAGCTCCATATCAGGAATGGTTAACGAATGATTAGCGGAAAAGCAAATCACTTTACAAATTCCTTTTTCGCCTTCAGCTTTCAGTAAACCATCGTTAAACTCAAAGAGTGGTGTATTTTCCAAAATAGCCCCAAAATCATTTTTAAAAACATAGGTGTTTTTGTATTCAGGATTAATATCACCTCCCATTCTACTATTAGTTGGACAGAGATAGCATTTTTTATCGTAATCAATAAATTTCTTTTTGCTCGAATCTTCTGTTTTTCCTTGCCATGGTCTTTTGGTTCTATGCGGTGACACCAAAACCCACTCATCGGTTAATATGTTATAACGACGATGAGGGTGTGATTTTAAATGTGATGACATATTTTAATATTAAATAATAAGGTTGATATTTATGCAAATTGATTTTGCAATCTATAACCTAAAGTGAATATTCATTTACTTTGAATCAGCCGTATTTTTAACGGAGGATTCTCTAATTTTTAATTCTCCATTCATAATAATGGTTTCCGGCTCCAAAGATTCATTTTCAATGTGTTTAAGAAGAAGCTCTGCAGCTTTTTTACCCATGTCATATGTTGGTTGTCTAACGCTACTTAACTGGGGAGTTACGAGTTCCGCCATACGGGTTTCGGTAAAGCCCATTACAGCAACGTCTTCTGGAACTCTGTAGCCATTATCTTTCAGCTTTTTTATTGCCCCCATAGCCACGAGGTCATTTTCACAGAATAAAGCATCTGGAAGATCATGATTATAGATCAAATCTTCAACAGTAGCTATTCCTTCATTAGATAATAACCCTGTTTCGATTATCTTATAATTTTCTTCTGAAATTTTGTGCTTTTTTAATGCTCGTATAAACCCATTGATTCGTTCATTAGAAACACATAAGTTTTTATGACCAGCCAAATGGTAAATCTTTTTGTGCCCTTGATATATAAGGTGTTCCGTGACAAAAAAACTCCATTTTTGATTGTCAAAAACAACTTTGGAAGCTGGAAGTGATTTCCCTACTCTGTTCATAAAAACAATAGGATACCCATTACTTTGTTGCTTAAGATAATAATCCATATTTTCACCGTCAGTTGTTGGTGCTATTATTAAACCATCCATCATGTTCTGAATCAAGGTTTTGACATTTGTCAGTTCCTGTTCCTTATTTTCGTCCGACTGCATAACCAAAACTTGATATCCTTCTGATATAAAAACCGCTTGTATCGCGATAATAATTTCCGAATAAAATTCATTTACAAATTCAGGGACTACCACTCCAATGTTAAAAGTTTTTTTTTGGCTTAATTTTTTGGCTATCGGATTTGGAAAATAACCCATTTCTTCTGCCGTTTTTAAAATGAGTTCTTTAGTTTCTTTTCGTATATCATATTTGTCATTGAAAGCCCGAGATACGGAAGAAATAGAAACATTTAATTTTTTCGCTATATCTTTTATTGTAACATGTTTCATTTAGTTCTTTTTAAATACTTTTTATAAAAAATAATAAAATAGAGTTTTCGGAAATTAATTTTATTTCTGATAATTTTCGGAAAATCACAAATATTTATTAGAAATCGTAATAGTTTTGGCAAAATTAATTAAAAAAAAATAAAGTTAAGAAATGAGAATCTAAAAAATTAAATGTTTCTATTGTTCATATTTAATAGCTATATGGAGAATATTTTAGTATTTTCCTTAGATGACTTTAATTTTTTCGGTAACGCTTCCGAAAAATTAAACCGCTTTCGGTAACGCTTCCGTTAATTTTTGATTGTCATTTTCGGATTTGGTTTTCTGTATAACTTAGTTTTGAGAACTAATTAATAACTAACTTGTATGAAAAAAAACTATTTATTTTGTTTGATTTTTATTTGTTGTACCACTTTCTTGTGGTCACAGGAAAAAACGGTAAGTGGTACCGTAATTGATGTGAATAATATGCCATTGCCTGGTGCGAGCATAATAGTTCAAGGGACATCTAACGGAACACAAACGGATTTTGATGGAAAATACTCCATAAATGCATCAGAAGGAGATATTCTGGTGGTAAGTTTTATTGGCTTTAAAAGCCAATACATTACTGTGGGTAGCAATTCTACTATTAATATCACCCTCATAGAGGATGCTTCTCAACTTGATGAAGTTGTAGTTGTAGGGTATGGTACTCAATCTAAAAAGGACATCACAGGCTCTATTGAAATCGTTAAAGGAGAAGAGATATTGCAAAGAAGTTCTACTAATATTTCAAATGCACTTCAAGGTAGTGTGGCTGGTGTTACCGTTAATAGAAGTAGTTCTGCTCCAGGAAGTTCAAGTACTATTAGAATACGTGGTAACACAACGCTTCAAGGAAGTAATGATCCTTTAATTTTGGTTGACGATGTGCCTGTTAGTTCTATAGATGTAGTGCCAGCAGACCAAGTTGAAAGTATTTCTGTCCTTAAAGATGGTGCAGCGGCGGCTATTTATGGGTCTCGTGCAGCAGCAGGGGTTATCATTATAACAACAAAACGAGCCAAATCTGGCACTTTAAATGCTTCTTACAGTGGGGAATATTTTATAAACTCACCTTCAGAAAGACGCGAACTTGTTGGTCCAGACAGATACATGGAAATAATTAATGAGATGCGTTGGAATGATGCTGGAAATCCTGACGGTGGTGAATTTCCAGTTTATAATCAAGCTACTATTGATGCGTATAAAGCTGGTCAGCACTTAGTTGATAGGGATATGTATCCTTATACTGATTGGAGTTCTCTTTTAATTAAGAAGCAAGCTACTGGAACTAGGCATAATGTGAATATTTCAGGAGGATCTGATAAAGTAAAGACAAATTTCTCTCTTGGGTATGAAAACCAAGATGCATTGTATGCTATTAGAGAATGGACACGTTACACAGCACGTTTAAATAATGATATAAAGATAAGCGACAGAATTGGAGTTACGGCTGATGTTGCTTTTAGATTGGTAGAAAATGATAATCCAATTCTTGATCCTACTCGTAATACAACTGCTGCCCCAATATTTAATGCGTTTCATCAAGATGGAAGAATCGCTGGCGGGAGAGGTGGAGGTAATGCTAATGCAAGATTATTCTCTGGAAGTTTTAGTAATACAAATTCATACAATTTAAACGCAAAAATAGGTGTATTTTTTAAACCTATTGATGATTTAAAGATTACCTTGAATTTAGCACCAAACTTCACTTTTGTTGAGAACAAATCATGGAGTAAACCGCAACCTTATTGGGCATTTGATGATCCTGATCAGTTACAAGCTCCGCAGTATATATTCCAAGTTTTTCAACCAAGTTTAAGTGAGAGAAGGGATAATATGAATACGTATACTAAACAAGCCTTTATTAATTACGATAAAACTTTTGGAGAGCATAGTGTAAGTGTAGTTGCTGGTTATGAGGACTTTACTTCTAAAAGAGAAAATTTACGAGTAAGAGCCGACCAGTATTTAAGTGCAGATTTCCCTTATTTAAGTCAGGCTCCTACAGATCGTGTTTTCGATAATAAGGGAGATGATCCTACGGTAAATGAAGTAGCTTATGTTTCAGGTTTTGGTAGAGTTAATTACAATTATAAAGATAAATATTATGTGAGTGCAGCAGTTAGACATGACGGGTCTTCTAGATTTGGTAGTGAATACAGATGGGGTACATTTCCATCAGTATCTGCTGCTTGGACGGTTTCTAACGAAGACTTTTTCGAATCTTTAAATTCACCTATATCATATTTAAAGTTAAAAGGATCTTATGGTAGTTTAGGAAATGATAGATTAGGTAACTATTTGTATTTAACGGTACTGCAAATTGGTAACGTGTTAATTGATCAAGGAGGAACTGCCGAACAAGTAAGAGGTTTATCTCAACGATTTTTAACAACACCAGACATAAGATGGGAAACAACAACTACTAAAAACTTCGCAGTTGATCTTGGATTGTTTGATTCAAGACTTGGAATAGAAGCTGAGTATTATATAAAAGATACTGAAGATATGTTGTTAAGTTTAAGTGTGCCAGATTTAGTTGGGTTTGATGATCCTACAGTAAATGTTGGTAGTATGCAAACTAAAGGTTGGTCAGCTTCTATTTCATGGAATGATAATATTAGTGAAGATTTTACTTACGGTGCTAGATTCTTTATGTTTGATGACAAATCTATCATAGGAGATATAAACGATAAGAGACTTTTCGTTGGAAATACGCTTTCTGAAGAAGGTCATGAGTTTAGAAGTCTTTATGGATATGTTTCAGATGGGATTTATCAGACTCAAGAAGAGGTTGATAACTCACCAGTTACAAGTTCAGCTGTAAGTCCAGGTGATATTAAGTACAAGGATATTAGTGGCCCTGATGGTGAACCAGATGGAGTTATAAATAGCTTTGATAGAGATTTTTTAGGAAGCTCACTAGATCATTACACATATGGAGGTAATCTTAATATGGGTTATAAAGGTTTTGACTTGGGTATAGTTTTTCAAGGCGTAGCAAAAAAGAATTTTAATTTTACCAGAGATATTCTTTTGCCAGACCCTCAAGTAGAAAATCAAACGCAATTGTATGATGGTAATTTTTGGAGTACTTATAATACGCCCCAAGAGAACTTAAATGCTAAATACCCTAGAGCATCACTAAGATCTAATTCTAACAATTACCGTTTTTCAGATTTCTGGATAAAAAACGGATCTTATCTAAAGATAAAAAGTTTAACATTAGGCTACTCTTTACCACAAAATGTTATGGATAAATTACCGTTGACTAAATTAAGAGTTTATGCTACTGGAATTGATTTATTTAGATTTGATAATTTACCGAAAGGGATAGACCCAGAGCAAACAAATGCAGGTTCATATTACCTAACAAAAACAGCAGTTTTTGGAGTACAACTTAATTTTTAAAAATATATAAAATGAGAAAATTTATTAATAAGTTATTAGTATTAAATTTGGTTATTTTAGCCTTAGTCTCTTGTACGGAATTAGACTTAACTCCTAGAGATGCACCCACTTCGGCTCCATTTACAAGTACACAACAATTTAGAGAAGGACTTAATGAGAGTTATAGGGAAACTTGGTACAAGTTAGAAGACCCTAGATTTTCAATAGATGATGATTCTAATTATAGACAAGACCTTAGTGCTATAAAAGCTGGTACTGTAGATGCAGATTATGGTACTTCAGCAACTAATTGGTCGCATTTATATAAAGCAATCGCAAGGACACTATCTGTAAGAACTCAAATTTTAAATCAATCAGGAATACTTACAGAAATTGACGCCAAACAATTTTTAGGTGAAGCAGATTTTCATCTTGCAAACTACTGGACTTATATGATTACTCGTTTTGGCGATGTTCCATATTTTGAGAATCAATTGTCGGTAGAAGAAGCATTTAATGCAGGTAGAACTAGTAAAGATGAAATATTACAAAAAGTTTATGCGTTTTATGATAGTGCTATAGAAAAGCTACCTACCACTCGATCTGGACTGCAATATGCCACAAAAGGAGCTGCCATGGCAATGAAAGCTAGAGCTGCTTTATATGTAGGAGATTTTGCAATAGCTGCAGAATCTGCTAAGGATTGTATGGATTTAGGAGTTTATGATTTGCACCCAGATTTTTTAGATTTATTCAAATCGGTTACTAGAACCTCAGATGAGCTTATTTTTTACATTCCTAGAGATGAATCAAAAGGTACCACAGAATCAGCAGCACGTGGTCAATTACAACCATGGAGACCTCGAGGAGTTAATGGAGGTTGGGCAGGTACTGGTCCTACTTGGTCTTTGTTGGCGTCGTATGAATGTATTGATGGCTTACCAATTGATGAATCACCATTGTTTGACCCTAAGAATCCATTTAAAAATAGAGATCCTAGATGTGCTGCTACTATAGTTGCCTTTGGATCGTTAGAAGATGGTGATGGCAGATTAGTTTCAGATGGAACTAGACATATGGGATACGAAATAACACCACACCCTTTTAGACCTGTAGCGTTTAATTACTTTACCAATACTTTAGATTGGCCAAATCAAAACACAAAAAGTTTTACGCCGCATTCTAATTATCAAGGGTTGTTGTATAGAAAATTTATTGATGAAGAATGGACAGATGGTCTTCCAGATGGAAATAGAATCCTCATGAGATATGCGGATGTGCTATTAATTTATGCCGAAGCAAAAATTGAGCTAAATCAAATCGATGCTAGTGTATTAGATGCGATCAATGCTGTAAGAGATAGAGCTTATGCGAGTTCAGTACATTCAAATCCTACAGTTACTACAACAAATCAAGCAGAACTTAGGTATGTGGTAAGAAATGAAAGACGTGCTGAGTTTGCTATGGAAGGTCTAAGGTATATGGATATAATAAGATGGCGTATAGCCGAAAAAGTATTGAATGGTCCTTATTATGGTTTGTTAACGGGCGATGTACTTGCTAATCCAAACGATGGTGGTAATGCTGCTTTTATAGAAAGTTTCTGGTTTTGGGGGATGACACCTCAATTAGATGAAGATGGAATAGCAGACTTTAAACCACTGGCGGATGCAGGATATGCAAGTCAAATTGCTGAGATGGGCTTTGATGCCAATAGACAGTATTTGTACCCTATTCCTAATAAGGATATTCTATTGGCTCCAAATTTAACTCAAAATCCAGGGTATTAAAAATAAATTTTGAATTGAGTTAGTATTAGTAAACACCCTCTTGAGTTATTTGTTTTATTAAGAGGGTGTTTTTGTGTTTAAAAGTGACATTAATCCTTTGACAGATTTAATTTTTAATTGTAAATGTTGGTATTTTATTAAATTGTATTTGTTATGAGTAAGTTGTTTTCCTTTTTTATATTAAAATCTATTTCTTTGTGTTCTGTTTTTATATTCTTCTCATGTTCAGAGATACAGACATATAAAGAAGAAAAAGACGATGAACTCTTTTCTGCTTTAACCATTGATGATACGGGTCTCATTTTTAAAAATAATTTAAAGGAGTCTACAACCATGAATTGGTTGTATTATGAATATTTTTATAATGGAGCTGGCGTAGTTGTTGCAGATTTTAATAATGACGGTTTACAGGATATATATTTTACAAGTAACTTAAGTACAAATAAATTATTTCTTAATAAAGGAGGTTTAAAATTTAAGAATGTAAGTGTAACCGCAAAAGCCCAAGGAGATGGTGGGTTTTGCACGGGAGTAACCGTTGTGGATATAAACAATGATGGCTTAAAAGACATTTATCTGCTTAAATCTGGACGTTTTAAATCAGATGATCCGTTAAGAAATGAGTTACTTATAAATATTGGAGTTGATGATAATAATATTCCTTTATTTGAAAATAAAGCTAAAGAATATGGATTAGATTTACCACACAATTCTACTCAAGCGTCTTTTTTTGATTATGATAAAGATGGAGACCTTGATATGTTTTTAATCAATCATAATATTGATGTATACAATACAGATAATATTTCTGAAGTAATGAGAAAAACATCAAATAAAATTGGTGAAAAGTTATATAGAAATGATAACGGAAAATATATTGATGTAACAAAAGAAGCAGGAATTATTAGTAATAATATCGGTTTTGGGTTAGGTATAGCTATTGGAGATGTAAATAATGATGGTTGGCCAGATGTATACACTAGTAATGATTATTATGAAAAAGATCATCTATACCTTAATAATCAAGATGGTAGCTTTAAAGAAACCTCATTGAAATCATTTGGGCATGTTCCCACGTTTTCAATGGGTAATGATATAGCAGATATAAATAATGATGGCTACTTAGATATTGTATCTCTTGATATGATGGCTGAAGATAATTATAGTCAAAAAGCCAGTATGAGTGCCATGAACCCTGAACAATTTCATACCATTGAAGATTTAGGACTTCATTCTCAATACATGTACAATGCACTTCAAATAAATAATGGACTTGAACCCAATACCAATGTTCCTCTTTTTTCTGATATAGCGCAACTTGCCAATGTAGCAGCTACAGATTGGAGTTGGGCACCGCTATTATTAGATATGGATAATGATGGTTTTCGAGATTTATTTATTTCTAATGGAATTAAGAGAGATATAAGGAACAACGATTTTTTAATATACATGCGTAAGAAAGAGAAAGAAGCTATTAAAAAAGGAGGTGTTAATCAAGAAGAATATATGAAGGATCTATTGAGTAAAATGCCAACAAGAAAAAAGAAAAATTATTTTTATTTAAATAGTAAAAATTTAGTATTCGAAAAATTAAATCTAACCCAACCGGCTACTTTTTCTAACGGTGCAGCTTATGCAGATTTTGATAATGATGGAGATTTAGACATTATTGTTAACAATGTAGATGACTTTCCTATACTCTATCGTAATAATCAAGAATCGAATTCCTTTTTATCGATTAAACTACAAGGGACGTCTAATAATAAAGATGCATTAGGAACTAGAGTTATAGTTACTGCAAACAAAGAAACCTTTATTGCCGAAAATTATTATACAAGGGGCTATCAATCTGCTATGGCAATTCCATTGCATTTTGGACTTGGAGATTCTAAAAAAGTAGATTCTATAAACATTGTTTGGCCAGATGGTAAGTCACAGACGTTATTTGATATTGAGGTTAATAAAGAGATGACCATTACCTATAATCCAAATGAAAATAATAAATATTATTATGACTCTCCTAAAAACGTTTTGTTTCAGGATATCACAGAATCTATTGAGTTAAGATACAAGCAAGAAGAAAACGATTATAATGACTTTATAAAAGAAAGCCTGTTACCCCATAAAATGTCTCAAGAAGGACCAGCAATGAGTGTTGGTGATATCAATAATGATGGTTTAGACGATATTTTTATTGGTGGAGCTAAAGGATACTCAGCAGCACTATACATTCAAAATAGGGGCGGTCAGTTCAAGAATTCCAACGAATCATTATTTATAAAAGAAAAACAATACGAAGATGTTGGAGCATCATTTTTTGATGCCGATAATGATGGTGATTTAGATTTATATGTAGTGAGCGGTAGTAATGAATATGGTGTAGAATCCAAGTATTATCAAGATAGATTGTACACGAATAATAATGGAATATACAAAAAGGCTGAAAACCCATTTGAAAATGTACCAGCTGTTAGTGGTTCTATTGTAAAACCTTATGATTTTGATAATGATGGAGATCAAGATCTTTTTGTTGGTGGGCGTCAAAGCCCAGAAAAATACCCTCTTTCGGGCACAAGCTTATTGTTAAGAAATGACTCAGAAAATGGAAACATTAAGTTCACTAATATTAACGCTAAGGTGCTTGATGAAATAGGAATGGTTACTGATGCAGAATGGACCGATATAGATGGCGATAATGTAAAGGAACTTGTTTTAGTAGGAGAATGGATGCCAGTTAGTGTACTAAAAAATAACAAAGGAATATTTACAAATATTACAACCGAATTAGGCTTAGAAAAAGCAACGGGTTGGTGGTTTTCTTTAAATGTTGCTGATTATGATAATGACGGGGATATAGACATAATAGCAGGGAATTTAGGTTTAAACAGTAAGTATCAGTCTACTCCAGATGAACCTTTTGAAGTTTATGCAAAAGATTTTGATAACACAGGTACATTAGATATAGTGTTGGGTTATCATCAAGAAGGAAAACTATTTCCTTTAAGAGGTAGAAGTTGTAGTTCTCAGCAAATGCCGTTTATAAAGAAGAAATTTAAGAGTTACCATGAATTTGCTTCGGCTGAGTTAATAGATGTTTATGGTAAAGAAAATATAGATGCAGCCTTAAAGTACGAAGCGAATACATTTGCAACAAGTTATTTTGAGAATGATGGTAAAGGAAATTTCACTATAAAACAATTGCCAATGCAAGCTCAAACCACAGCAATTACATCGATTATTTCAGAAGATGTTAACCAAGATGGAAATTTGGATTTATTGCTTTTTGGAAATATTTACGGGTTTGAGGTAGAAACTCCAAGGCAAGATGCTGGCTACGGTTTCTATTTAGAGGGCGATGGAAAAGGAAATTTTAAACCTTTAATGCCTTATAAAAGTGGATTATATGTTAAAGGAGATGTTGCAAATGCACAACTGATTAATTTATCAGATAATTTAAAAGTTATAGGTGTTGCAAAAAATGATGATTATTTTCAGCTGATAAAAATGAACTAGTTTTTAGAAAATAAAATATTTTATTCATTAATGAATTGTCAGCAGATATATTAAAGTTCAAAACTATGAGAAAAATATTCAGTTTAACGGTAGTATTTATTGCTCTTACAATGACATTATCTGTAAAAGCTCAAAATGTAAACAAGAAAATTATAATTTCAGGTTTTGTAAAAGATTCATTAAATATTCCAATGAAAGGGATTTTCATTTTTATTGATAACACTAACTCGAAAAAAAAAGCAAAAACAAACTCAAATGGATTTTTTAAGATTAGAACAAAAAAATCTCCTGAAAAAATTATTGCAAAATCACCTTATTTTGGAACTGAAGCGATAACCTATCAAAATAATAATTCTGTTGTAATTATTTTTAAAAAAGTAAACTTGAATTCTAATGAAAACATCGAAAAATTTATTACCAAGGCCTCTTCTAAAAGAAAAAAGAAGAAAGATAAGATTAAAAAATATTATTTAAACATGCTAGATTATTTAGCTAATCAACCTGGAATATATATACAGGATCGAAACAATGGTACTGGTATAATAAGGATTAACGGACATGGTAATAGTACTAGCCTATTTATTGAAGCTGAGTTTGGAGTTCCTTCTTCTCCGGAACCATTGTTTGTTATTGATGGAATTAATGCAAATAAAAGTCAAGTGTTGTCCTTAAATCCAATTCAGGTTGAATCTGTTACAGTTCTTAAGCATGCAGATGCCGGTCTTTATGGTCTTCGAGGAGGAAATGGTGTTATAAAGATTAAAACTAAACGTGGTGACTAAGTTTTAAGCATTAGAATAATAATTGTATCAATCAATAGCATATAAGTATATGAGAGAGTAAACGGTGCGTAGAATTTATAAATTTAGCATTGTTTGTGATTTTTATCTTATTATAATTTAAAAATATATAAACTAGAATAAAATGAAATATAAATTACAAGAAATTTTAAAAGTAGGCTCTTATGTCTTATTCTTAGCGCTTTTTATACAATGTAACAATGTAAAAAAAGAAGACAGCAAAACGGCACAGATAGAAGCTACTAACAATGAAGTTACAGATTCTATTACATTAGGCGAAATGTTTACCATATATAAGTTGCCATATGCCTATGATCATGCCATTATATATAACACAGAAGAAAAAAAATGGCATTTATACGGAATTGAAAGAGGGCATAAAACATTTATTCATCTCACAGCAGATTCATTAACCCAACGTGGTTGGGAAAAGCGTGAACCATTTAATGACGGAGATAGAGAAATTTGGGCTCCGCACATAGTGGAACATGAAAATACTTATTACATGTATTATACTAGTATTGGTGTGCCACGCCAAATTAGATATGCTACCTCAAAAGATTTATATAATTGGGAGTACCCTTCAGAAGAACCACTATTTGCTTATAGTAATGAGCATACTAATAATCAAAAAAATAAAGACCCTATGGTATTTCGTGATGAGATAAATAATCAATGGATTATGTATTTCAGTATGTTAAAAGACGACAAGCATTGGGTAGTTGGTTATAGTACCAGTAAAGATTTGGTAAATTGGGAAGGACCAAAAATTTGTTTTGACGAAAATACCGAAAACCCTGGGGTAGAATCGCCATTTGTAGTGAAACGAGGCGAGTATTACTATTTAACACTTTCAGCAAGACCAACGTGGCCTCATGGGGGGCAAGATATATTTAAAAGCAAATCCCCTTTTTTATGGACTACAGATGATTTGGTAAAACGCATCAATCCATGGCATGCAGCAGAAATTATGAGAGATTTAGATGGTAAATGGTACTATTCACGTTCATCGGGTAATCAAGAAGATTTTCGCATGTCAGAGCTATTCTGGAATGACGGTCTAGATGATGAAGAAACTTCTATGCCAATACCTAACAAATAGATCAATAATCAATTAATAAAATAGCTTAAAGTAAATGAATTATTCTGAATACTAGATTATAAAAATCGACCGCACACAATTTTTATTAAACACAATGAATTTCAATATAATTAAATACCTTTTTTTATCTATTATATGTCTAAGCTTTTTTAATTTAAGCTGTAAAGCTCAGAAAGAAAAAAAAGCTATATATATTGGTGATGACAACCACGTTATAAAAATAAACCCAAGTACATTTCAATTTCAATTTGAAAACACTAATGGAGATATTTTAGCATCTGCCGTAGACTCATCTGGATTGCTTATCAATGGCTATCCTATAATATCCTCATTTATTATAGATCGAAATAAATCGGAAAATGTTGTATTATTTGATGTTGCTAATTCAAAAGGAGAAACAGCAAAAGTAACAGTAAGCTTTAAGGCAGGTATTGCTAAGTTTACTGTTAAACCTAATACAAATTTGGATACAAATATTAGTCTACGATTGGGAGGAATGCCAGTAGCACATGGTTTAGGTGATGCGGGAGCGTTTAGAGAATCTTTTAATTTACTTGAAAACAAAAATAAATCATATAATATAATTAATGATGGAGGAGGTCAACGTTGGGCTAGTTCGTTTGTTGTATTTCCAAAAAATAATTTAGCTGGTGTATTCTTTGATAGAGGAGAAAAAAATGTGACTCTAGATGAGAAAGAATATACTATGAATATTTCAAAAACAGGAGCAGCTAGTTTCTACTACTTTATTGGAGACTTAAAGTCTATATACAAAAACTATAAACAAGTTAGAGAAGAAAAAGGATATGCTGATGTAAAACCAAAATCAAGGTTGTTTGAATTAGGCTGGGAATCTTGGGATGCTTTAGGTTGGAATACAAACCAAAAAACGGTTCAAGAAATACTACAACACTTTAGAGATAACGACTATCCCATAAAATGGGCAGTTACTGGTTCCGGTTTTTGGGATCAAGGCGGTACCACAACCAGTTTTGGCAGATGGGGAAAAAAATTCCCAAAACCCAAACTTTTAAAAGACTGGATGCACGCCAATGATATGAAATGGATGATAGGCTTAAGAACCAATTTTATCCCAGAAGGAGGGCCTTATTTTCCTAAGACAAAAAAACGTGATAAAAATTTAAAAGTTGATTCATTTTATGGCAATGAATTAACAACAGAAGCAAAGAAAAACAAGTTCTTAGTTTTAGATAGTAGAGGAGATATTGTTGAAAAAACATCAAGAGTTTTTCCTATTGTACCATCAAATCTTTTAGATGGAGATATGCCTGGTGCTGCAAAATGGTATCAGCAGCAATATGCTAAATGGGGTATAGATGGTATAAAAGAAGATACCATGATGCAACTAGATTCATTAACGGGGATTTTTAACAAACCCATTGTAGAAATTGCAGATAAAGGCGGTTGGGTAATGGCAAGAAATGGAGAGTTTACTGCTCCAGGTACGCTCCTGAGAATTAACGACACTGGTGTAAATGATATTACAAAAAGAATACCTATATCTTATATGCAATATGCAGCAAGTGGTTTTCCTAATGTATATTCAGATGTTGCTGGGGTGCATAATATGCATAATGTAAATGATGTAGATAGAAATATTAGACATACATGGTTATTATCACTAACAGCAGGAATAGCAGTAGGGGCATATCCCAAAAATTGGCCTAAAGAAAAAAAAGCTTTATTTAAAAAAGCAATAGATGTACACTATAAATTAACACCATATATGTATAGTGCCGCATTAGAAGGCTATCATTCAGGTTTTCCAACAACACTTACGCCATTAACAATTGCTTATCCGGATGTCACAAATGTTGCAAGCATACCAAATTATCAATGGATGATTGGTGAATCTATTTTAGCTACGCCATTATTAAAAAATCATAAATCTGGAAAAATGGATGTGTATCTACCCAAGGGCGTGTGGTTTGATTATGAGACAGGAGAAAAATATGAAGGCAACCAAACATTGAAAGGTTTTGAAATACCACTAGATAAAACACCCATTTTTATTGGAGGTAAAGGTGTTATTGTTGAAAGAACAGCTGATGGCAAACCCCTAAAAGCAAAAGTTTATCCGGTATCTAATACGTCTGTAACCTATACTTTCACTTATCCAGACGGAGAAAGTATTAGTACAATTACAAACAATGGTAGTTGGGCATCAAAGGATAAATTAAAAGTTAAAGACATTACAGAAAATAAGGATGTAGCTTTTGATTATGAAGTAGTTAGTGGATATGCAAGTTTTGAAATAAAGCCCAACCATAATTATAAAATTGGTAAATAGAACAATTCAAATGAAAATCTTAATGTTTAATCGGCTTTTGAAAAAGAATATGATGCTTATTATCATCATATTTTTGGTTAGTTGTAATAAAACAAAAGATACTCTAGCAGTAAATCAGGTAGATATAAAAATATACCTTAACCAAAGTGGTTTTGATAGTGAGTGGCCGAAACGTTTTACAACCTCTGATTTGAGTGATGGAACAAAATTTACTTTGCACGCTTCTGATAATGAAAAGCAATTATATGAAGGCATTATCAAAAATAGCATTGGTGATTTTTCAGATTTTCAACCCAAAAATGCAAATAAAGAATACTTTATCAAAATAGGAAGTGTAAAATCAGATATATTTCGCATCGCCCCATATTTAATGTTTTATACTAGTTATAAACCAGCACTTCAGTTTATGATTGACTCAAGAAGTGTAATTGGAACTCACAATTCTGCTTATGGTGGGTGCCCATGGAGAGATGGTACATATTACTCTTTTGAAATGCCATCGTTGGTAATGTTGTATTTGTCAAATCCAAATTATTTTGAAAATATAGTTCCAGAAATTAATTATGATACTGATAAAAAGAGGGTTCTTTCTAAAGATTTCAGGATTACAGATGAACCTAACGATGACGAAGCTTTAGAAACAGCAAGGAAATATTATACTGATTTAGAAACTTTAATTGGTGATGATGTGCCAGACATTATAAGATTAATTCATTGGGGAGTAGGTTGGTATCTTTTAGATCCTGATAGTCATGATCCATCAGGAGACCCAAAAGGGAATAAAATTCATGATCAAACCATAGAACAGTTCGCATTTTTTCTTTACGGATACCCAACCTATAAAAAATATATACCAGAAGCATTTTATAAAAAGGCATTAACTTTTACCATTGAACAATGGAAGAAAACCAACTTGTTTGATGTAAAAACCGAAATAGGATCTTTTAAAGGGAGAGAAACACCTGGACATTCTATTTTACCAAATTTATTAATGTATGAAGTAGCTAAGCGTGAAGGTTTGAATGAGCAGCGATATTTACAAGCAGCTATAGATCAAACAAACTGGATTATTGATTCTTTAAACCTGAATGACCCAATTTCTACCAAAGGACAAAGAATGAGTGAATATAAACTGTACACTAGTTTAACTACTTTTTACAATCAGTTTAATGAATTAGCTCCAAAAAGTCTTAAGGAATATTTAGATAAATATGCAGACATTATTATTAGCAGATCTAATAACAAGTGGGATTTTAGGAAATATAATGACAGCCTTTGGTCTATTCCAAGACATGGCAATAAGCTGCCAAAGTCGCATCCAGGATGGAATGAACCGGGTAATATTGCTGCATTTCCAGCTTTAGCATATGAGCTGTCTCACATAGTTGAAAACAAACAAAAACGTAAACGTTTAAAGACATTGGCAGTTTCACATTTTGATAATCTTTTTGGAAGAAATCCGGTAAGTGCCCATTCAGCAAATAGAGGCGTTCAAGATTATGAAGGTGTAGAACGAGGGTGGCCAAAAGAATATAAAAAAGATGTATGTGCACGGTTAGAATTGGTTAGAGGAACCTTAAGCTCATCTGCAGCTACTGAACATTATGTAAATGGTGTAAAAGACGATTTCCGCTGGCCAGAGGGTTGGGTGAATTTTAATGCAGCTTTTAATGTAGGTTTAGCCTATGCTTCATTACATAATATGCAGTTTGAGATTCAAGACAATACAGGTACAAATATGCAAGAAATAATTTTTGATAAATCCTATGATGTTGTTTTTAAAGCACCAGTTTCTTTAAATAATCAACAAAGAACTACTTTGAAAGTAGATCTGTATAATGGGGAAGAGTTTGTTAGTTCAATAACATTGAAAGAAACAGAACCAGGTAGTTCAATATATAAATCAACATTAAAGTTTTCGCTTAAATCGTCAACGTTACCTAATACAATTCAGTTAGAGGGAGATTCTAATCTGAGTTTAAAATATGGTTACGGTGTGTTTGGTAAGCGATTAGATATAAAAGTTAAACGGATATAAATAATTTGACATTAAATCCAGTATGGAAAGACCAACTGGATTTTATGCCTAAGAAGTTGGATGATTGGATGGTGAATATTAATGATAAAGGGTTATTAGAAAATTTGAAAGAAATTTTTTATGCTTTCGAAGAATATAAGAATGCTACCTTTTTAAGAAATGAAGAAACTATTAATAAACTAAGCGTTGAGGTAATGAATCTTAATGAGGACAATAAATTAACTAAATAAGTAAATATTAAAAATCACCATAAATAGGAAAAAACATTAAATGAAAAAACTCATCTCAATTATATTTACTCTTCTGTTTTTGCAACTAATTCATGGTGGATCTCTAGCATATGGAGTTATTTCTTTAGAAAAGAAAAATAGAGATAAATCAAAATTAACTGATAATAATCAGATAGTTCTCGATACCAAATTAAACTCAGAATTCATTTCGTTGGATGGGAATTGGTATTTTAAAGTTGATAGATACAATAAAGGACTAAGAGAGAATTGGTTCAAAGAAAAATTTGATATCAGCACATGGGAAGACATACTGGTTCCGGGAAACTGGGACTTGAAAAATGAATATGCCGATTACTCAGGTAAAGCATGGTATAAGAAATCGATAAAAATACCAATCGATCTAAAAGGAAAGGTACTACGCTTAAAATTTGAAAGTGTTTATAATGATGCTAAAATATGGTTCAATGGTCAATTAATTGGCGAAAATGATATGGGCTTCCTGCCATTTGAATTTGATATCACCAAGTTCGTGCAATATGGAGTTATTAATCAAATAACAGTACTTGTAGATAACACATTTAAACGAGGTGCATTATGGAATTGGGGAGGAATTAGAAGACCTGTTTGTGTTGAAATCACCGATAAGGTTTATTTAGATTATCAACATATTACAGCAACCCCGAATATAGAAAAAGGAACGGCAAAAGTGAATGTAAAATTTGCAATAGTCAATAAAGATTATGTTGATAGAAGTATCAATTATAATGTAGGACTCTACTACAAAGAAAAATTGGTGGTTCCTAAAAACTCTGAAGGTAGCTTGGAAATTGAAGCTGGAACAACAAAGCTTCATGCTGTGACTTTTCAGATCTCTAAAAAAAACGTTCATCTTTGGCATTTTAATTACCCACATTTATATACCTCTAAAGTACAGATATATAATCCTGATGCAAAGCTAAAAAAGCACGGCTTACAAGATCGTTTTGGTATTAGACAAATTGAAGTAAATGGGTTAGAGCTTAAACTTAATGGGGAAATTATTCGTCCAGTAGGTTTTAATCTTGTACCTGAAGATCGTACCACTGGAAACACTCTTCCTCTATGGAGAATAAAGGAAGACATTGATTTAATGAAATCTTTAGGATCCAATATGGCAAGATTGAGTCATTTGCCGTTGCCCAAATCATTTTTGGATTACATGGATGAGAAAGGGATTATGACTTTTGAAGAAGTCCCCCTTTGGCAAATTGATCCGATGGTTGATCCAGATCATCCAACCCCAAAACAATGGCTTAAAAGAATGGTACATGAAAAATTCAATCACCCTTCAGTGATAGGTTGGTGTGTTGGCAATGAGATTGGAAGTAAGCGGCGTAATTTGAAAGTAAGAGAATATGTGAAATTGGCTATTGAAGAAGCAAAAAAATTAGATTCAACGCGTTTGGCTTTATACGTTTCCGATACTGCTCCGACTGAAGAGAATGATCCAGCAGAATTTTGTGATGTAATTATGGTGAATTCTTATAGTAATTGGGGAAAACGAGCAGATATGACTAATCAACGTTATCCGAATAAACCCATTTTTATCTCAGAGTTAGGAAAAGAACTTAATAGTGAGAATCTAAATAAAGGAATTATTAATGCCGATGTTCTTTTAAAAGAATTAAGACATAAGCCATACGT
The DNA here is from genome assembly GCF_040538665.1 of Aureibaculum sp. 2308TA14-22. Taxonomy (NCBI): domain Bacteria; kingdom Pseudomonadati; phylum Bacteroidota; class Flavobacteriia; order Flavobacteriales; family Flavobacteriaceae; genus Aureibaculum; species Aureibaculum conchae. Next base: position 2,330,841 of record NZ_JBEWXT010000001.1, on the reverse strand, counting down.
TATTGGAACCTCTTTTTGGACATTTAATGACTATAGAAGTTCTTGGCAAGCAAGCCCGACCTGGTCTACACCTCCAAGTCAAAACAGGACGTGGGGTGTCGTGGATGTTTTTAGACGACCAAAGCTTGCATTTTTTAACTTGAGGAAAGAATACCTTCCATTTAAAATTAAAGAGTTGGATCATTCAACAAAGCCTCTTATGTCAGGTCAAAAGATAACTACATCTTTGATTTTAGACCCTAGAGACGTTAATGACTTTCCTGTTTATGACATGAAGGGGTATTCGCTTATATGGTATGTTTTAGATAATGAAGGACGTGTGGCTGATGGAAAGCTGATACGTTTACCTGATATGAAACCAGGAAGTAAGGAATTTCAAAAAAAAATACAATGGCAGATTCCACGGTATGGTGGTCAATATATCAAAATAGCATTATTAGACCCGCAGTATTATACCGTTTATGATACAATTACTTACTTGAAGAAACCTTCAAAACCAAATATTCTAAAAATTCATGGAGGCTCTAATGGCGTTCGTATCATATTTAAAAAGTCTGATTTGGCTACATCATGGAAAGCAAGATATGGATTAAAGGAATTAACTAAGGAAACTGATCTTACCATTAACGATTATATTGAAATACCAGAATTAAAATTTGGAGAGTCTTATAATATACAACTTATAGCTGTGAATAATTTTGGTGAAACCAGTTCAGAAATACGACAAGTTACCATTGGTAGAGATGTCTTTCCTCCAATAATTAGAAGTACGATTCCTGCTGACGGTAGTTTTTTTATAGGATACTCGGTGGATCGGACAGACTTTCTCTATGACGTACGATATGGAATTAGACCTGGTGAATATGATTATTCATTTTCTTTAGGAAATGTAGGGGTTTGCCAAATACCTGACCTTTCTAATGGTCAAACCTACTATTATCAATTCAGAAGAAGAGCACAATGGGGATTTCCCAGTCAATGGAGTCATGAAATAGCAGTTACCCCAAACGAAGAATCCGAATTATCATTTCCGAAGGTTATAGGAGTAATTAGGCAACCCAAGCGAGCTATAATTATTATAAATCCGGTAGCTAAAGCCACAGGATATAATATTAAAGTAATGGAGAAAAAAGGAGGTCAGGAATTTGAACTTACCTATACTACTTCGTTAATAGAATCATTGATCGTGGAAAATCTTAACCCTAAAAAACAATATGATTTTTTTATTAAAACCATAGGAGAGCAAGGAGCTTCTGATTATAAAATAATAGAGGATCATTCATTTAAAATGAAGTTGTAAATATATTAATGAAATTAATAAAAGAATAGAAATGATACAGACAAAAACCACTAATAAGAATACATGAAACATTTATTGATTTTTTTATTCATAATTATTTCAGGTTGTAAGTCAAAAAATAATAATACTGTAGCAACTACAGATGTTACAAGTATTATGGCGAAAGATGGTTATGAGTTAGTGTGGTCTGATGAATTTAATAAAGATTTAGACACCTCTAAATGGGCTTATCGTACCGATAATAAACATAGAAGTATTCAGCTTAAAGAAAATATACAAGTTAAAGATGGAGTTCTAACCTTAAATTTAAATGTATTTGATGAGCCTATTCAAGGAAAGAAAGCTTCAGGAGCGGGTATTGTTTCTAAAAAACAATTTAGGTATGGTTATTATGAGGTGCGCTCAAGGTTAGGAGATGGAATCGATGATGATAACGATGGTAAAACAGATGAAGGTTGGCATCATTCCTTTTGGGCGATGGCAGCAGTTATTGAAAATGGTGAGGTGGGTACAACCTATCCAGGGATAAGGCGCACTGAAATAGATTGCTATGAAAATCCAACAGAGCATTTAGGCGAGCCCGAACAAAATGGACTCAATAACTTTACGCAACATGTTATTGTTTGGGATGAAACAGGAAAAGAATGGGGGCGTTTACCAACCCCACCAACAGATGTTACTTCTCTTCAAAATTTTGATGCTAGTAAATGGCACACCTATGCTTTTGAGTGGGACGAAAAAGAAATCAAGTTTTATGTTGATGATAAACTTCAAAAAGTTGCTCATTACCCAGCTAATAAATTTGTGCATGATAAAATAAATATTTGGCTAACTGCAATAGCTGCCAATTGGAACGATGACGATCAAGAAAAGAGTATGGCACAGTATGACTATTTTAGATTTTATGAAAAAAGCACTCAGTAATTATAAACCAGTAATATTTATAGAATAACTCTTATGAAAATTTGTATAATATTTTTAATGATGTTGTCAGGAAGCGTAATGTGTGGACAAAACAATCTTTCTCTCGTAGGGAAAGCAACATCAAGTAATGGAAATGATGATATAACAACTAAACTAGCCATAGATGGTAATATTAAAAGTTGTTGGGTAAGTAAAGAAACCAACGAGCTTAAATGGGTTTTGGTTACGCTACCGGGAGCCACAGAAGTCGTGAAAGTGACTTTAAATATGGAGCATGTAGATGGTAAATCCGTAGCATCATATGCACTTCAAACCTTTATTAATGGATATTATAACGACTTAAAAAAATCTGTAAACAACACAGATAAAACAATAACTATAGAGTTTAAAAAGCCAGTTTTAACAGATAGAATTCGATTGGCAATTCGTGATAACGGACAAGTAAAAGTCAATGAATTTGAAATATACGGTCAAGAATATGTATCAAAAGATGCCACACCAGTAAAAGAAATTATAGTAAATCAAAGCGGGTATAATCTAGGAAAACCCAAAAGATTTACATCACCATTAATACCAGATAACACAACATTTTATATAAAAAACACCAAAACACAAAAGAACGAATATCAAGGAAAAGTAAATAATCATTTAGGAGATTTTTCAGATTTCAACCCATTATCATCGGATGAGTATGAAGTTGTTATCGATTCGTTTTCTTCTTATCCTTTTAGAATAGGCCCTTATTGGTTAGAGCGTGTTACGTATCAAAATATGGTAGATTTTATGATAGGGGCAAGACATTATTTAGGCACGACTGATAAAATAAGAAGCCTCTCTTGGGCTTGGAGAGATGGTGATTTTTTTAACTGGTCCATGCAAACTTTGGTGGCTCAATACCTTTCTAATCCAGAGGCGTACAAACGATTGGATAAAAAAATAAAGTATGTGCCTAATAGTAACTTTCCAGAAGAATATAAAGGTAAATGGGGAAAATTAGAGCCGTATAAAGCCGATGCGCCAGATATTGTGAAAATGATACATTGGGATGCTGATGTGAAGATTTCTGAAGAACTACATCATGAAATGCAAAAAGCAGAATTGGCTCATTTCTTATATGCATTTCCTTATTTAAAAGAATGGTTACCACAACAAAATTTTGATATAGTTTATAAATACACAGTAGATAATTGGGAAAAATCAACAGTATCTAAGGGATCTACGCGTTACGACCAAAGTCCGGAGCACAACCTATTGGCATTAAAAACAAAAATGGGAACGAATAAGGGAGAGTTACCTCCTGGTCATTCTGTAATTCCTAATTTAATGATGTACGAAGTCGCTAAAAAGCAAGATGCATTAGATGCCGATAAATATTTTAACGCAGCATTCAATCAAATGGAATGGATGATCGCTAATTTAGATTGGAAAGACCCATTAACCACCAAAGGACAACGTATGTCTGAGCATATTACCATGCGAGCTTTCGCTTATTTCTATCATCAATATCCTAAAAGATCACCAAAAGGGTTGGTTGAAAAAGCAGAAGAATGGGCAAAAATTGCTATTAGTCGCTCTAACAATATGTGGGATTTTAGAAAATATACGGATGATGGAGATTGGGTACCTAATGGATGGAATGAAACAGGAAATATTTTAAGTCTTCCTGCTAGTGCTATTGCCGCTAAAAGTGTCATTAAAAATAAAGATTTAAAACAGGAGTTAGATAGAATCACTTGGTCGCACTTTGATAATGCTTTTGGTAGAAACCCAACGGGTAGACATTTTTCTTATGATGCCCCAAGAGAAATTGAAGGTGTAGAACTAGGTTGGTATTCTTTTCATCATGGTGGCGTAGGTTTATTAGAAGAAGTTCGTTTTGTTTTTGATGGCTCACCTAAAACCAATCATTACCCTAATCATCCAGAAATAGGAAATCTGGGTTGGACAGAAGGCTGGGTGCAACACAATACCGCATTCAATGTAAGTATGGCGTATTTGGCTCATGATGATACCCAAATAGAGCTTACAAAAAAAGATAAAAAAACCATTCAAATCAGATTAAAAGCACCTATAAATTTTGATGAAAATAAGGCAGACACTTTAGATATTGAAGTTACATCAACAGGAGGCGATAAAGTAACAGTTACGCTTATAGAAGAAGGCCCTTATTCTCAATATTTAAAGGGACAGGTAAAATTTAAATGTAAAAAAATAAAAAAAGAAGATGGGATTTTACAAGTAAAAAAATCCGATATCATTAGTGTAAGTTATGGCTTAGGGTATTTTGAAAAAACAGGAACATTTTCAATAAATTAAAAAGGAATTTATGAAAAACATAGTAGCTTTAGTTATAGTAATAGGATGCTTTTTTTCTTGTAAAGCTCAAAGCGACATTCCGAAATGGGATGATATAGCAGAACAATTTGAATGCCCTGAGTGGTTTAGAGATGCCAAATTTGGCATATGGACGCATTGGGGACCACAAACAAAACCTGCTGTTGGCGGAGGCTGGTATGCCAGAAACATGTACATGCAAGATGTAGGACGAGAAACATGGGGCGCAAACGCCTATCCATATCATGTTCAGCAATACGGACATCCATCAGAAATAGGGTTTAAAGACGTAATACACAGTTGGAAAGCCAAAAACTTAAATACTGATTCGCTCATGGTATTTTTTAAAGAAGTGGGTGCTAAATATTTTGTGTCTATGGCAAATCATCATGACCATTTCGATAATTTTGATTCTTCACATCACCCGTGGAATTCTGTAAATATAGGACCTAAACGCGATATTGTTGGAGAATTTGGGAAATCGGCACGTAAATACGGACTTTATTACGGTACCAGTTCGCACGATGATCGTTATATGGGTTGGTGGCTTCCCGCTTTTGGAGCAGATAAAGAAGGTCCTAAAAAAGGAATTCCTTATGATGGACACATGACCAAAGAAGACGGAAAAGGTAAATGGTGGGAAGGCTACGATCCAGCAGATTTATATGGATTACCACCAGAAAAAAGGACACCAGAATGGGAAGAAAAAATGAAGGAGAACTGGATGAAAAGGCATCTGGAACTTGTAAATAAATACGATTTAGATTTATTATGGTTTGATGGTTATAACTTCCCCTATGGCGAATACGGCAAAAAAGTAACGGCAAATTTTTACAATAAAAGTTTAAAGAAACATGGTAAAATACAATCGGTTATTAATGTAAAAGGCGTTGGAAATGGAGTGATTAATGATATCGAGCGTGGTTTAGCCAAAAAATTAAGAAAAGAACCATGGCAAGGTAACTTAACATTTACGGGCTGGTTTTATAAAATGGATAAACCAGAAAGGCATAACGAAAGAACCATTATAGAATCATTAATTGAAGCTGTAAGTAAAAACGGAAACCTTCTAGTAAGTGTAGAATTGTACCCTGATGGAACCATTGTACGAGAACAAAAAGTGGTTATGAAAAAAGTGGGTAATTGGTTAAAAACTAACGGTGAAGCCATATACAAAACACGTCCTTGGAAAATTTATGGTGATGGCTATAGCGTACATGGAAAAAAACCGGTTAGGCACAAAGTGGCCGCTAGCGAAACCAGCGAAGAAGGACAAAAAGCCAGCGAAGAAGGTTTGCATTTTAACGAGCGTACTGTCGATGCACCACTGTACGAATCTAACGATGTGCGATTTACAACTAGAGATAACAATTTATATGTAATAGTTTTAAATCCTGCTCAAGGCGAACTTATTATTCCGACTTTGGGTCATGATTCCAGTACAACTTATAAAGTAAATAAAGTTGAGATGTTGGGTTCTAAACTAAAAGTAGAATACAAACAAGAAAATGAACATTTAAAATTAATAGTCCAAGATGAATTTCTTGGTAATGGACCTATCACTTTTAAGTTAATGGGTAAATAATAAATAAACGAATACTATCTTTTAAAAGTAGCGTAACTATGAGAAAAATAAAACTTTTACTAACTATTTGCACCGTTATGATTTTTAATCAGGCTATTGGGCAACAAGATATTTTAATAGAAGCTGAAAGTTTTATTGAAAAAGGAGGTTGGGTAGTAGATCCTCAATTTGTAGAGCAAATGGGATCACCGTATTTAATGGCTCATGGTATGGGAGAACGAGTAGCCAATGCAATAACAAAAGTTAATTTCAATACACCTGGAGAATATCATGTTTGGGCAAGAACCAAAAACTGGATTCCAGGAAATTGGGAAGCACCAGGGCAATTCAAATTAATTGTTAACGGTAAAAAATTAAAAACAACTTTAGGTAAAACTGCGGGTTGGACATGGGAATATGTTGATAAAGTTAATGTAAAATCCAGTCAAGTAGAAATTCAATTAGTAGACTTAACAGGGTTTAATGGTAGATGCGATGCCATTTATTTTAGTACATCTAAAATTAGTCCAACAAATTCTCAGAGTAACTTAAACACATGGAGAAAAACAAAGCTTGGGGAAACTACTGTGCCAGAAATTGTAAAAGAATATGATTTAGTAATTACTGGAGGTGGATTAGCAGGTTGTGCAGCTGCAATTTCTGCTGCAGAGCAAGGGTTAAAAGTAGCTTTGATTCATGATAGACCCGTATTGGGTGGTAATGCAAGCGAAGAAATACGAGTGCACACTCTAGGAATTCATGGTAAATATGAGCGTATTTTAAAAATGATAGATACCAAACATTATCCTAATGGTTCGTTTGAAGCTAAGTACGATCAAGAGAAAAGAGACAAAAACATGAAGAGCTTTAGAAATATAGATCTTTTTTTAGAGTGGAGAGCTTATGATGCCAAATCAGAAAATAACATTATAAAACATGTAGATGCTAAACATACATCAACAGGAGAGCGCGTTCGTTTTACAGCTCCTTATTTTGTTGATTCTACAGGCGACGGCTGGATAGGGTATTGGGCTGGAGCAGAGTTCTCTTATGGAAGAGAAAGCGCAGCAACCTATGGAGAAGCATGGGATGAATGGGGAGAACTTTGGAGTCCTGAAGAAGCTGATAATTTTGTTATGGGCTCATCTGTACTTTGGCAAAATGAGAAAACTGATAAAGAGCATAAATTTCCTGAACTTCCTTGGGCTAAAGACATCTCCAAAGACCATAAAGCTATAGCAGGTGAGTGGTATTGGGAGTTTTCAAGAAACGATTTGCATCAAATTCATGATGCTGAAGACATAAGGGATCATATGCTTCGTGCCATTTACGGATCGTTTGCTAACGCAAAAAAATTAGAAGAGAATAAGTATTATAAATTGCAATGGGTGTCTTATTTGGTTGGTAAAAGAGAGTCTAGAAGATTAATAGGTGACCATGTTTACACTTTTAATGATGTAAAAAATAACACAAAATTTAAAGATGCAGTAGTTGAAGAATCTAGAGCGGTAGATGTTCATTTTCAAAGAAACTTAAAAGATAGTAATGAACCAGATTTTCTGTCAGAAGCTATTTTTTATGACACAGAAAAGTATTATATCCCTTATAGAAGTTTGTATTCAAAGAATATAGAAAACCTATTTATGGCTGGTAGAAATTTTAGCTGCTCTCATATAGGTTTAGGAGGTCCAAGAGTTATGCTTACAACAGGGCAAATGGGTGCTGCAGTAGGTTTAGCTGCTGTTATATGTAAAAAGCATAATGTAAACCCAAGAGCGGTATATACAGAACACCTTCAAGAGTATTTAGATTTAATAGAAGATCAGCAATAATGTATAAACCTTTATTTATCATAATATTAATTTTCATCGGGTTTCAGTCGAAAAAAGACTATAATCCTATGTTTTTTAATATGACTGATGAATGGAGAGAAATAACAAAAGATGAACCTGTTTTTGAGTTTTTAATAAAGTCTTTAGATACTACATATAACACTTCAATGTCACATCAGGTTAGATTGTTATCAAATAACAAAGGAGAACCAAGATTGTTTTTCTCAGATATAGAAACTCCAGTATGTGCAGATGGAGAATGTAAATTAGCGAAGATTAAAATTTACTGGAATTTATTGGGTAATTATGTAGGTTACGGTATTGATGGCACATATCCACTCACAAAGTTTGAACATGATCCTTTTGAAAAAGCAGACTATGAAAAACTTCATAAGTTGTTATTGGATGATAATTCCATACTCAAGAGGCGAAAAATGTCTGATTTAATAGATGAAGTACCAGTATCTAAACCAGATATAGTATTTGGTCGTATTGATGCTGTTTCTGGAGCTACAAAAAAAGAAGTAAAAGAATCAGTTGTTAAAGGTGGATTGTATTCATGCCATACACTTTGGCATATAGTACATGGTGAAGTTAAACGTAAAATAAAAACCTATTTAGAATCAATTCAATCTGAAGCACTTAATAATTACTTTTTATACTCACCTTACAAAGACTACCAATTACAAGCGTTAAAACAATTAGATAAAGAAAAATTTGGAAGAGATGCAACACAAATAATAAATATATTTAAAACAAATGATGCTGCTACGCGAAATTATATCTTAAAAAAGATTCCAAATAATTTTTTATCAAATCAAAATACATCTTATCAACTTTATAGTTTATTCCCAGATGTTGATATCAATTCTAGAACGCTCTTAATTGAAAAAATAAAAATAGCAAATCCTAATGTAGTATATATTTTGTCAAACTATTTGGATAGTATGACAAAAAATCAATTAAATCAATATTTAAAATATTTACAAGAAGACTCAAAAAAAATAAATAAAGAGGTTAAGTCTAATCTAATAAAAGCAAGTAAAAATAAAGAGTATGTTTATAATTACTTGATAAAACAATTTTTAAAAAACGCTAAATGATTTCATTTCTACTTTCAATTTTCATCTTAATTGTTGCTTATTTCACTTATGGCAAATTTGTAGAAAAAGTATTTGGCGTAGAAAAAGAGCGTATTACTCCTGCCGAAAAATTAAGAGACGATATAGATTTCATGCCCTTACCTACATGGCGTATCTTTTTAATTCAGTTTCTAAATATAGCAGGATTAGGACCAATTTTTGGAGCCATTGCAGGAGCTATGTTTGGGCCATCTGCGTTTTTATGGATTGTACTGGGAAGTATTTTTGCAGGTGGAGTACACGATTATTTTTCAGGTATGTTGTCTGTACGTCATGATGGTTTGAGTATTAGTGAGGTTGTAGGAGAATATTTAGGAAATAATGTAAAACACATAATGCGTGTATTTACAGTCGTACTTTTAATTTTTGTTGGAACTGTGTTTTTAATGGGACCAGCTAAAATAATTAATGGAATGACCAATAACATGTGGAGTGTTTGGACATGGGTAGCCATTATTTTAGCCTATTATATACTATCAACCTTATTACCTATTGACAAACTTATAAGTAAGCTATACCCAATATTTGGAATAGCCATGTTACTTATGGCAGTTGGATTAATAATAGCTTTATTTTTTGGAAATTACCAAATACCAGAATTGGTGCCTGAAAATTTAGTTAATATGACATCTAACCCAGATGAAACGCCCTTGTTCCCTATATTATTTGTTACCATTGCTTGTGGTGCTATATCTGGATTTCATGCGACACAATCACCCTTAATGGCACGTTGTATGAAAAATGAAAATTTAGGAAGAAAAATATTTTATGGCACTATGATTACTGAAGGTATTGTAGCGCTTATTTGGGCCGCCGCTGCTATGACATTTTTTGGTAATGTAGAAGGCTTGAATATAGCAATGGCTGAAAACAATAACAATGCAGCATGGGCAGCAAATGAAATATCACTTAATATGTTAGGAAAAATAGGTGGAATATTGGCTTTATTAGGAATTGTAGCAGCACCTATTACTTCTGGTGATACAGCCTTTAGATCGGCTCGGTTAATTCTGGCAGATGTTTTTAAATTCAATCAAAAAAAGATTAAAAACAGACTATATCTAAGTATTCCTCTCTTTGTAATTGCCTTTGCGCTTACACAAATAGATTTTGGTATTATATGGCGCTATTTTGCTTGGAGCAATCAAACCTTAGCTACCGTTGTACTTTGGACTATTACAGTCTTTTTAATTTATAAAGGAAAGGCATACTGGATTTCTGGAGTGCCTGCAATATTAATGACCATGGTATGTAGTACTTATATTTTAATAGCTCCAGAAGGGTTTAACTTAAATAATAACACTGCGTATGTTGGAGGTGCATTTGCGACCATTATTATTACTGTACTATTTTGGATTTACGTTATTAAAAGAAAGAAAAGTCTAAACGTAAGTTTAGTTAAAATTTAAATTTAAAATTAAAGTAATTATGAGCAACATAGATTATATCACCATAATAGTGTTTTCCTTATTAATTGTAATGGCTGGTTTAGCCTTTAGAAAAAGGGGGTCAGACATGAAGTCGTATTTTGCTGCTGGAGGCTCAGTACCTTGGTCTATAAGTGGCTTATCGTTATTTATGAGTTTCTTTTCAGCAGGAACTTTTGTGGTTTGGGGATCAATAGCTTATGAGCTAGGTTGGGTAGCTATTACCATCCAAATGGCTATGTGTTTAGGAGGTTTTTTTGTGGCTTATTTAATAGCACCTAAATGGCGTAAGACCAATAGTTTAACAGCGGCTGAATTTGTAAGGAACAGATTGGGGGATAAAACCCAAAAATTTTACACCTATTTGATACTTATACTATCATTAGGATATTCTGGAGCATTTTTATATCCTGTGGCTAAAATAATAAATGTATCTACTGGATTTTCTATTACAGCTTGCGTTATAGTTTTAGGATTACTTATTTTATTATATACTGTTGTTGGGGGATTATGGGCAGTAATTATAACAGATGTTTTACAATTCGTCATATTAACAGCAGCTGTATTCATTGTGGTATATTTATCCTTACAGGAAGTTGGTGGGTTAAATGCTTTTATTGATAAGGCACCGGATAATTTTTTCGATTGGACTACAACAGAGTACTCTTGGGGTTTTATAGCAGCTTTTGCTATATATAATACTATTTTTATTGGTGGTAATTGGGCTTATGTACAGCGCTATACTAGTGTTAAAGATGCTAAAAGTGCTAAAAAAGTAGGGCTTACTTTTGGATGGCTATATTTATTAAGTCCTTTTATTTGGATGTTACCACCTATGATCTATAAAGTTTTAAGCCCAACATTAGGGGGGTTAGAAAATGAAGGAGCTTATTTACTGGTTTGTAAAGAAGTATTGCCATTAGGGATGTTAGGACTAATGTTAGGAGGTATGGTATTTGCTACAGCTAGTTCTGTAAACACAACTTTAAATTTAGCAGCATCAGTTATTACTAATGATATTTTTAAAACCTTAAAACCCAAGGCTACACTTAAACAAACTATGGGTGTAGCAAAACTCTCTACTATTTTATTCGGTATTGGCACTATTGGGGTTGCGTTGTTAGTGCCAGCAGCAGGAGGGATAGTAAATATGGTATTAACAATTGGAGCTGTAACAGGATGTTCACTATATGGGCCACCAATTTGGGCTCTATTCTCAAAAAGGCATACAGGAAGATCTATTTTAAGAATCAGTTTAATAAGTCTTACTATTAATATAGCATTTATGCTTTTTGCCGAACCGGTGTTGGGCGAAAAATTATCAAGAGCAAACGAAATGCTTTTAGGAGCTCTTCTGCCTTTTGCTTTGTTGTTTGTTTATGAGTTGTATGCCAAATTTAAAGAAATTGATGAGAGTGAAGATTATAAAATGTATTTAGAAAAAGCTTCTAAGATAACAGAAGAAGATAAAGAAGAAGCATCAACAGAGCAAAATACCTTTGGTATAAAAGTTTTAGCTATAACTCTAATGGCTGTTGGCATACTAATATTAATTTTAGGAATAATGGCAAAAGAATCCAACGGCATTGTTTTAGTTATGGGTAGCATTGTTATCTTAGCAGCACTAATCATTCACCCAAAAATAAAGTTTAGTTCAGGAAAAAATTAAAGAACAATTACGATCAATTTAACCAAAATTTATAAACCTAAAAATGTTCATTGACCAAGAGCAGTAAATCCAAAGAAAATGATAAAAAGTGAATTTAAAGTTGCAAGAGATAATAAACTTTCAGAGCTTAAAACTGACCTTGTTGTTATTGGTGGAGGGTTAGCTGGTGTTTGTACTGCTGTAACAGCGGCTAGGGACAATTTAAAAGTGATTTTAGTCCAAGACAGGCCAGTATTAGGTGGAAATGCCTCAAGTGAGGTTAGATTATGGGCTTTAGGGGCTACGTCTCATATGGGGAATAACAATAGATGGTCTAGAGAAGGCGGTTTAATTAACGAAATATTATTGGATAACCTTAAGCGTAATAAAGAGGGAAACCCTTTAATTTTTGATACAGTATTATTAGAAAAAGTTTATCAAGAGGAAAATATTACTTTACTATTAAACACATCGGTTTATGAAACTCAAAAAATAGATGATAGAAACATTAAAGGTGTCAAGGCATTTTGTAGCCAAAATTCAACTACTTATTTATTAAAGGCTCCTTTTTTCTGTGATGCATCAGGAGATGGAATAGTAGCATTTCAATCTGGAGCATCTTTTAGAATGGGTGCTGAACCTCCAGAAGAGTTTGATGAAGGGTTTTCCCCTAACATAGAAGATTACGGTAATTTATTAGGACATTCCTTGTATTTTTACACTAAAGATTTAGGTAAACCAGTTAGCTACACTGCACCATCATTTGCTATTAATGATGCAGCTGAATTACCCCGAATTAAAAATTATCAGTTAGGAGATCATGGATGTAAACTTTGGTGGGTTGAATATGGAGGTAGATTAGATACCATACATCAATCTGAAGATATAAAATTTGAATTATGGAAAGTAATTTATGGTATTTGGGATTATGTAAAGAATAGCGGAAAATATCCTGAAGCAGAAAATCTAACATTAGAATGGGTGGGAACCATTCCAGGTAAAAGAGAAAGTCGAAGATTTGAAGGTGACTTTATGCTTACTCAAAAAGATATTGTAGAACAAAGAGACTATTACGATCGAGTAGCTTTTGGTGGTTGGGCAATGGATTTACATCCAGCTGATGGGGTTTACAGTAAGCACAACTCATGTACACAATGGCATAGTAAAGGAGTCTATTCAATTCCTTTCAGATGTTACTACAGCAAAGACATTAAAAATTTATTTCTAGCAGGTAGAATTATTAGCGCATCGCATGTAGCTTTTGGGTCATCTCGAGTTATGTTAACTTGTGCACATGGTGGGCAAGCAGTTGGTAAAGCAGTTGCATTATGTCTGCAAAATAATTATTCACCTCGTCAACTTGCAAGTAAAGAAAACATTGAGCAATTACAGTTAGTGTTAAATAAAGATGGACAAAGCATACCAAGATTAACCCTTGCTGATGATAAAGATCTTGTTGGGCAAGCAAAATTAATCGCCACTTCAGAATTAAAACTTAATAATATTAAACCATCAGATGTATGGAAGACATTAGACACCAATACAGCTCAATTATTGCCGTTTGAGGCGAATAAAACCTACAAGATAAGTGTCTCTGTTAAAGCAGAAAAAGACACAACATTAACTATTGCATTAAAAGGGAGTAGTACAAATAAGCACTTTACACCAGATATTGATATACAAGCTAGCAAATTTGAATTAGATAAAGGTATTCAAGACATCACTTTTACCTTAGAAGAGGGGTTTAGTAAAGATTGTTACACTTATTTATGCTTTATGAAAAATGAAGATGTTCAAGTACAATTATCTGAAGAATTATATCCTGGTATTATAACTGTAAAGCAAAAAGTTAATAAAGCTGTTTCTAATTTTGGAAGACAAGACCCGCCAAATGATGTAGGGATTGATGCTTTTGATTTTTGGACTCCAGACCGAAAACCAGCTGGTCAAAATATTGCGATGCAAATTGAACCACCAATTGATAAGTTTAATTTAGAAAATATAAATAATTTAGAACAACGACCAACATCAAACGGTTATGTTAATGCTTGGGTATCCAATCTAAATGACAAAAGTCCAAACGTAGTGTGTAGATGGAAGAAAACTCAAAAAATAAAACAGGTTAAATTGTTTTTTGATGCCAATTTTGATGATTCGTTAGAGTCTATTTTATTGACTCATAAAAATTCAGAAATAGACACAGTAGTCAAAAGTTATAAAATATTTGATGATAAAAATAAGTTGGTTTATCAATGCGAAGATAATTACCAAACAATTAACAAAATAGACTTTGAAGAAGAACTAGAAACAACTTCTTTAAAATTTCTATTTGATAAACCTAATATTAATATTCCGGTATCTGTATTTAAAATAGCTGTTTTTGATTAAGAAATATTCTTGTGAAAGTTATTGACTCAACAATTACTGGTTTTATAAAAGTTAGACATTAAACTAAAATGAAAAGAAATACTCTTTTATTCTTGTTTGTTATTTTCTTTTTGGCATGCAAAAAAAAAGAAAGTATCGATTTTACTATTAAAAATGGTGTCTCTGAAAAATTTGATGGTAATCAAAACCCTAAATTAACTTTAAACAGCTCTAAGGATAGTATTGTTTTACTTATAGATTCTTTACAAAGAAATTTTAAGGGTAAAACGTATATAGATATCCTGATTAAAAACATATCGGATTCACCATTAAAAATTAAAGGACAACTAGATAATAGTTTTTGGAATAACGGAGCTAGTCTTATTGCGCCTAAAAAAGAAAATTCTTTACGACTTTATTTTAAAGGAACTCGCTTGCCTGAAGATAATCCCTACAAACAATTAAAAGGGATGAATGGATTACCTAATGGTCATCTCTGGCTATGGGAAAATTTAAACGAAACGAATATTAAAAGTATAAAATTACAATTACTTCACAATGCTAAAAGGGGACTATTCAAAATAACAGAAATAAAAAGTGGTGGGAATATTTGGCAAGATACGGCACGTTTTAAGAAGCGTGAATTTTTTCCGTTTGTCGATAGATATGGACAATACAAACACAAAATTTGGAAAGGGAAAATACTTAATGATAACCAATTACAAGATATTGACAAGGAAGAACAAAAAGCATTAGAAGCTTATCAAACCAATAAAGATTTAGATATTTATGGTGGCAATAAAAAAGGACCTATGTTTTTTGCTTCAGGGCATTTTTACACAAAAAAACATGAAAATAAATGGTGGTTAATAACACCTTTAGGACATCAATTTTGGTCACAAGGGCTTAATTGTGTACGATATACAAATACAATTACACAAGTACAAGAAAGAGAAGATTATTTTGAAGCTTTGCCAGATAGTACCGACTATTTTTCAAAATTTTATTCTCAACGCAATGCATATAAAACGTATAATTTTGCAGAGGCTAATTTGTATAGGAAATATGGTAAAGATTGGCAAGAAATTTCAAATAACCGCATGCACCAAAGGCTAAAGGCTTGGGGAGTTAATACCATAGGAAACTGGTCAGACCCTAAAGTTTATCAGATGCAAAAAACGCCTTATACGACAAATATAGGGTACAAATGGCCAGAACGTTTGGGGAATTTAAAAATGCCCAATATGTGTAATCCAGATTTTGAAAAAAATTTAAAAGCAGCTTTTAAAGACTACAAAAAAACTACAGAAGATCCATACTGTATTGGCTATTTTGTAGATAACGAATTACATGGTTGGGAAAGTATAGCAATAACATGTATAGCAGCAAAAAAGGATACCTATGAAAAACAAGCTTGGATAGATTTTTTAAAAGATGAATATATTGCCATTCAAGAATTAAATAATGAGTGGCAATCTTCATTTTCTACTTGGGAAGATATTGCTACAGTTACAGATGCATCGCTTTACCCTGGTAGCAAAAAAAATGTTGAAAGCTTTAATTTTTTGATGGTTCATAAATACTATAAAACCGTAAAAAAAGTTTTAAAAGAAGAAGCTCCCAATAAGTTATATTTAGGTAGTAGGCTCGATTTTCATAGCTATCCAAACGTAAGTGTGCATCAAAAGCAAGTAGTACAAATTGCAAGTAAATATTGTGATGTACTATCATTTAACAGATATAATTATACGGTTTCAGAAATAAAGTTTGATACTACTGTTAATGATTTGCCAATTATTATAGGCGAATTTCATTTTGGTGCCTTAGATCGGGGCATGCCACATACAGGGCTGCGCAGTGCATTAAATCAAAAACAACGTGCATTACTTTACTACAACTATGTAGCTAGTGCCCTTGAAAATCCACAAGTAGTAGGAACGCATTGGTTTCAATATCAAGAGCATGCATTTACAGGTAGAGGTGATGGCGAAAATTATCAAATAGGATTTGTAGATGTTTGCGATACACCTTACAATGAAATTATTAACAAAAGCAAGATTATAGGTGATAAAATGTATGATATAAGAAACACAAAAAAATAATACTTATAGTTTTATAATACCTATATTAAAATAATAAATAGTGTGGCAAACGATAAACAAATAAAAATAGGGCAACTAAAGAATTCAAGACGAGATTTTATAAAAAAATCAGCACTAGGGCTTTCGGCTTTTGCTTTACCTACAATGCCCGTATTTGCAGGTCCCTTCACTTATGACGAAAATGGACACCTCATTCCAGAAGACAAAAAACTATCTAAAGCCTGGATAAAATCCTTGTATGAAAGAGGTGTGCCAGACATATTTACATCAAATAATAATGAACTAAAATATATAGGCATGCCCGTTGGTGGTATAGGTTGTGGGCAACTGTATATGGGAGGCGATGGTAAATTATGGCTTTGGCATATTTTCCGCACACGATACAATAGAAACCCCGATAGCGAATTATTAATTAGAATGGAACAAGGTGGGCATTATGCCTATCCAGATAAAATGTTTGACCGCGAAGACCGACCTGTAATACAAGGAGCAGCCATTAAGGTTGAGCAGAATGGGAAAATCATCATCAAAAAAATTTCTAAAGAAGGTTTTAGCGATATTAGTTTCAGAGGAGAATACCCTATTTCTAAAATTACTTATAAAGCCAATGATCTGCCAGTTGAGGTTCAATTAGAAGCTTTTTCACCCTTTATTCCAGGAGAATTAGATAAATCTTCAAACCCAGCTACCATTCTTTCATATAAAGTTAAAAATACATCATCTAAAAAAGTAAAAGTAAATTTAGCAGGCTGGTTAGAAAACGCCGTATGCCCTTATACTAAAGAAACAAGTTTGGGTAATAGAAAAGCTACTTTGGTAAAAAGAGACAACCGTACCACATTGTTTTACGAAGCCGAAGGACAAGCACAATTATCCAAACAAGATGGTTATGGCTCTATGTCGTGGAGTCTTTACAATACTAAAAAAACGCAAACCGCTTTTAATGTTGATACTAAAGGTGGCATGTCCCATATTTTTTCAGCATTAGAAGAAAAAAACAAAAATACATCCTACGCAAGTTCCTTAGATAAAGTACAAACCAATGCCTTGGGGAAATGTTTTAAACTGAAGCCAGGAGAAGAAAAAGAAGTAACTTTTGTACTAGGGTGGTATTTTCCGCATCTTAATAATCAACCAAATCATAAACGAGATTTAATGGGTGTCTCTGATATAAAAAATTTAAAACTGCATTATAGTACTCGTTTTACATCTGCAGATGACGTTGCTAACTACATATGCTCTAATTTCGAAGAATTAGCAGGAGGCACACGCCTTTGGAATAAAACTTACTATAACTCAACTTTACCCTATTGGCTGCTCGATAGAAGCTTTATATCTATCAACGCTATGGCAACAGCCACTTTACAACGCTTTAGCAACGGGCGTGTTTGGGGATGGGAAGGTGTAGAATGTTGCCCAGGTACTTGCCAACATGTATGGCAATATGCACAAGGTATGGCACGTATTTTTCCAGAAGCAGAACGTAATTTAAGAGAACAAACCGATTTAGCATCGGGTATTGGGTTTATAGATAATACAGGAGAATATGCTTATAGAGCTGAAAATGGAAGGCACGTAGCACACGATGGGCACTGTGGTACCATTATGCGTATGTATCGCGAACACAAATTATCTAATAACGATGCTTTTTTGAGAACAAATTATGCGAAAATCAAAAAATCAGTACAGTTTATTATTGATGAAGATAAAGATAAAGATGGCTTATTAGAAGGCAAACAAACTAACACCTTAGATGCCGCTTGGTATGGACCTATGGGTTGGATTAGCTCGTTATATTTAGGTGCCCTAGCAGCAGGAAAACAAATGGCATTAGAAATGAACGATACTGCTTTTGCAAGCATTTGTGATGGCTTACTTGAAAAAGGACGTGAAAATATTGTAAAAGAAGTTTTTAATGGTGAATATTTTATCCATAAACCAGATTATGAAAACCATCCAAGAGCCATTAACTCAAATGATGGTTGCCATATAGACCAAGTGTTGGGACAAAGCTTTGCATTGCAATTAGGGTTGCCAGATCGTGTTGTACCTCAAAAAGAAACCAAAAGTGCTTTAGCATCTATTTGGAAATACAATTTTGCACCAGATGCCTTTGCTTATCAAAAAGCGCATAAAGCTATTAAAGGCCCTCGAATTTATGCTGCTCAAGGTGAAGCTGCTACTGTTATGTGTACATGGCCAAAAGGCGGTGCAGAAAAAGCAGTACCAGGTATGGAAAAACGAGAAGAAAACCCAGACCATTGGAGTGGCCCAGGTATTTATTTTGATGAAGCTATGAATGGCTTTGAATACCAGGTAGCGGTACACATGATATGGGAAGGGCTTTTAGAAAAAGGATTAGCGACTGCTAAAGTAATACACGATCGTTATAATGCCGTAAAGCGAAATCCGTTTAACGAGATAGAATGTAGCGATCATTACAGTCGCTCTATGGCAAGCTACGGCGTATTGTTGGCGGTATGTGGGTTTGATTTTCACGGACCAGCAGGCTATATAAAATTCAACCCTCAAATAACACCTGAAAATTTTACTGCACCATTTACAGCAGCCGAAGGTTGGGGAACATTTATACAGAAAAGAAATGCCGGCAAGCAAACCAATTCCATTAATGTTAACTATGGAAAATTGGTGCTTTCGAAAATTGAAATTTATAGCGATTCAACACTTCAAAAAGCGGTAAGCCTGCAATTAAATGGTGAAAATATTCCAGTGGAAAATACAGGTACAGAGAACCAATACCTTTTATCATTTAAAAAACAAGCAATAAAAGCAAGAGATAATTTGAAAATAGTTATAGGATAATCTAATTGAAAACGAAACTCATCATTATAGGCGGATTTTTAGGAGCGGGAAAAACAACACTCCTAAGTGCCGTTGCTCACATTGTAAAGCAAGAAGGTAAAAGTGTGGGCTTAATTACTAACGATCAAGCCAAGGGACTGGTAGATACCCATGTATTATCTGCAAATGGAATGCCGGTTCAAGAAATAGCAGGAAGCTGCTTTTGCTGCGATTTTGATGGATTGATGGAAGCCGCACTCTATTTAAAAGATACTGCACACTGCGATATTATTTTAGCAGAACCCGTTGGTAGCTGTACTGATTTGTCCGCTACTTTATTACAGCCCATAAAATCGTATTATAAGCGTTATTTTGATTTAACACCTCTAACAATACTTATTGATCCTGCAAAGTTACAGGAGATACTGGCTTCCGAAGAAAATACCAAAGCGGGTTCAGGCTATATTTATTTGAAACAATTGGAGGAGGCCGATTATTTAGTTGTTAATAAAATTGATGTTTTAAACGAAAAACAACAAAATACTATTCGATTGTTTTTGGAAGGAAAATTTCCAGATTACCCTGTTAAATTTATTTCCGCATTACAAAATATAGGCTTAAAATCGTGGTTAGAAGATTTGCAAAACGATAAAAAATCAGGCACCCGAATAGCCCAAGTAGATTATTATATCTATGCAGAAGGTGAAGCTGAAATGGGTTGGTATAATGCCAAATTTTTTGTTTATCACAAGGAAGGAAAACTTATTCCGTGGGCAGACTTTAATGTAAGGCTTTTAGAGTTGTTACAAGCTGTTTTTCAAAATGAAAACATAGCTATCGGACACATGAAAACCTTTTTAAAAAGTGGCACATCAGAATTACAAGCTAACCTTACAGGAACAAAGCACGAACTCAGCTTAAAAGGTACACCTTTTAGTAATGTATCTGCTAATATCATTGTTAATATTAGGGCAGAAACAAGTTCGGGAACCCTAAAGGATATCATGGACGACGTTATAAGTGTCTGCTCAGAGGAGGGTATACAATTCGAAATACAAATACTCAATCACTTAACCCTAGGTAAACCTATGCCAACCCATAGATTTGCAGAACAAGTATAGAATTATAATGAAAAAAACAACATTTACAGTCCTTACCATTTGTTTTTTTGCACAAATAATAATAGCCCAAAATTGGAATAACAATTGGCCTATTTTAAAGACTTACGAAGGCAAGTACATCGAGGAAGTAGCTATGCCTTTAGGAGGTATAGGTACAGGAACCGTATCTGTAGGTGGTAGAGGTGATTTACGCGATTGGGAAATTATGAACCGTGGTGCTTTAGGCTACCTACCTGCTTTTAAGTTTGTAGGCCCAACCATAGCTAATGGACCATTTTTTGCCTTGTATTATAAAGAACAAAATAAAGATGCTGCTATTAAAGTTTTAGAAGGTCCTGTATCTACTAAAGAATATTATGGTGATTGGGGTGCCGATGCAGTAAATTCTGGTTTCCCTCGTTTTGAAGAAACTACATTTTCAGCAGCATATCCCTTAGCGCAAATTAATTTTCAGCATAAAGATGTGCCTTTAGACATTCGTTTAGAAGCCTTTAATCCTTTGATAATGGGCGATGCAGATAAAAGTGGTATACCAGTAGCTATATTACGGTATGTGATAACAAATAAAACAGACAAACCTATTGAAACTTCTGTTGTAGGCATGGTACCTAACTATATAGGAGTAGATGGTTGGTCAGGTAAACCGAAAGATAATTATAACGATTATAAGGAGTCTAACGACATAAAAGGACTTTATATGTATTCCAATGGTGTTGATAAAAAAGACGTGAACTGGGGTACTATGGCTTTAACTACACTTTCTCAAGGAGAAGTTAGTTACAGAACCTCTTGGGCTAGATTAGGTTGGAATTGGACTTTTAGAGAGTTTTGGGATGATTTTATTGAAGATGGTGAACTAACCGATCACCCAGAGAGCAGAAAAGTAGTTGATGGCGACGGTAAAACCACCTTTATGGATGGCCATAATGTTACAGAAGCAGGAAAGATAGAAACACCACCAGCTACTCTTGCGGTGAAGCAGACTTTGCAACCAGGTGAATCTAAAAAAGTTACTTTTATGCTCACATGGCATTTTCCAAATAGAAAAGCGTGGGATGCAGGAGTAAGTTATAGTTGGGGTTATGGTAAAGATACTATTGTAGGTAATTATTATACCACTCAATATAAAGATGCCTGGGATGTAGCCGAAAAAACGGCTAATAAATTTGATGATTTAGAGGAAGAAACCGTAAATTTTGTAAGCAAGTTAGTTGATAGCGATATTCCAGAAGTATTAAAAGAAGCAGGACTTTTTAATTTGAATAACCTTCGAAGTCAAACCGTATTTCGTACTGCAGACGGATTACCTTTTGGTTACGAAGGAACAGGCAGTGTAAAAGGTACCAAAATAGGAGCAAGTAAATCTTCAGGGTGGGGTTTCGGAACCTGTTCTCATGTTTGGAATTACGAGTCCACCGTTCCGTTTGTTTTTGGAGACCTTTCTACAAAATTTAGAGAAGTAGAATTTTTACATACGGTAAACGATGATGGTGGTCAAAGTTACAGAGTCACATTACCTATCGAGAATTCAAAAAAATACACAGGTAGAGCGGCAGATGGGCAAATGGGAACACTCATCAAAATATATAGAGATTGGCAATTATCTGGCGACGATGCCAAACTCAAAGAGATGTGGCCAAACATAAAAAAATCCATGGCATTTGCATGGACAGGAATTTGGGATAAAGACAAAGACGGTGTTATGGAAGGCGAGCAACACAACACTATGGATATTGCTTACAGAGGTCCTAACCCGCAAATGGCGGCTTGGTATTTAGGGGCTTTAAAGGCCTCAGAAAAAATGGCAAATCATATCGGCGATAAAGCTTTTGCAAAAACGTGTAAAACCTTATTTGATAAAGGTAATAAATGGATAGATGCCAATATTTTTAACGGTGAATTTTATGAACATCATATTCCTGAAGGGACTTCTAAAATTGCACAATTGGGCAAAGGTTGTTTGGTAGATCAATTGGTAGGGCAATATTTATCACATACCGCAGGTTTGGGTTATGTTTTAAATGAAAACCATGTGCAAACAACCCTAAAAAGCATTATGAAGTATAATTATATTGACAACTTTAATGACCATTTTAACACCTTTAGAAGCTTTGCTCTGGGTGAAGAAGCAGGACTTGTTATGGCATCTTATCCAAATGAAGGCACCTTACTTGATTTTCCGTTTCCATATTACACAGAACTCATGACAGGTTTCGAGTATAGCACCGCGGCGCACATGCTATATGAGGGACAAACTGAAAACGGACTTCAAATATTTAAAGATATCCGAAATCGCTATGATGGTTACAAAAGAAACCCTTTTAACGAAGGCGAATACGGACATCGATATGCAAGAGCTATGGCAGCATGGGCAGGCATATTAGGTTATACAGGTTTCAATTATTCTGCTGTAGACAAAACTATCAATTTCAATGCCAAAGCTGGCACATACTTTTGGTCAAATGGCTATCAATATGGTACACTAACAATTCAAAATAATACCAAAGGGAAAAAAGTAGCGCTTACTGTTGAAAACGGTAGCATTACCTTAAAATCATTTACATTGAACGGTTATGGCAAGGTGAAATTTAAAAAAGAGAAAGTGTTTAGTAAAACTACTAATGTGACTTTTATTGTAAAGGAAAACAATTAAACAATAAATAAAATTACTTATAATGCGAAATACCAATAAATATTTTTTTATGAAAGCTAAACACCTAAGCAAGTTGCATCTATTATTTATTAGTTTTTTGTGCTCATTTTTAGCACAAGCACAAGAGACAACATCAGAAATATACACAGGAGAACAACTAAAATATATAGGCATGCCCATAGGTGGTATTACTACGGGGCAAGTCTACCTGGGTGGAGATGGACAGCTTTGGTATTGGGATATTTTTAATACAGGGCGTATTAATTACGGTAAAGGAGATGATAAGTTTTATGTAAACCCAATGCTACAGGATAAACGGTTTGAACAAGCTTTTGCTGTAAAAGTTAAAGAAGTGCTCCCAGGAATGCGAAATGCTTTAATAAGAACTTTAAATTCAGATGGGTTCTCAAACATTTCTTTTAAAGGAGAATACCCAGTGGGCAAGGTAACTTATAAAGATGCTAATTTTCCAATATCGGCAAAACTAAATGCGTATTCACCGTTTATTCCTACAGACCATGAATCGTCAGATTTTCCTGCAATAGTTATGGAATATACATTAACAAATGATTCAAAAAAAGAATTAGAAGTAGAACTTTTGGGATGGTTGCAAAATATGGCTAATTTTCAAACACATTTGCAAGCCAAAGGAAAACATAAAAACGTTATTGTAAAGTCTAATGATTACATTCAAATAATTGGATCTTCGGAAGTAACCGAAAAAGATAAAGATTTGCCAGATTATGGAAACATGACATTAACATTGCTTGAAGGAGAAAATGTATGGGGAAATGCAAAGGCACCAAGTGATATTAGTTATAATTTAACAGAAATAAGTCTTTCTAAAAAAGACAATGCAGAAACTAATTTAGGAAATAAATTAGTAGGTGCCATAGGAAAACAAATGGTTTTAAAACCCGGAGAAAGCCAAAGCATTACATTTGTATTGTCTTGGTATTTCCCCAATGTGCACCGTCCAGAAAGTGGTTTACATGATCTAAAAAATAAAGAAAATTTAAGATATTATTATAATAAAAAATTCAGTTCCTCAACAGATGTTGCCAATACTATTTTAGAAAACCAAGAAAAATACCTCGAAACAACTAAAACTTGGAACGCTACTTGGTATGATGCAAGCTTACCAACTTGGTTTTTAAACAGGACTTTTTTAAACACCAGTACATTAGCAACAAGAGCTTGTTATCGTTTTGATGATCTTTCTGATGACCCTAGTAACGAAGGGCGTTTTTATACTATGGAAGGGGTATATTTAGGCGAGGGTACTTGTACACACGTATTTCATTACGAGCAAGCTTTAGGTCGTGTATTTCCAGGATTAGCTCGCCAGTTGAGAACACAGATAGATTATGGACTTTCTTATAACGAAGATAACGGAATCATAAAATATAGAAGTGTAGAATACCCAGGCTATGGTAGTCAAGACGGGCGCGATTATGCCATAGATGGACACGCAGGTACAGTACTACGCATGTATCGTGAGCATACAACGTCTCCTAATATGGATATGTTGAAAGCCTATTGGCCAAAAATTAAAAAGAGTATTCAGTATATGATTGCCCACGATGCTGAAAAAACAGGTAGTCCTGATGGTATTTTAGAAGGCATTCAATACAATACATTAGATAAGATGTGGTATGGTAAAATAGCTTGGACAAGTAGCATGTATAATGCTGCTTTAAGAGCCGGAGAAGCCATGGCAAAAGAAATGAAAGATAAATCATTTGAGAGAAAATGTGCTAAAATTGCAGACATAGGAAAAAAGAATATGACCAAAGAACTTTTTAATGGAGAGTACTTTATTAATATTTTAGATCCTGAAAACAGAAGGACTCCTAACTCATATATAGGATGCCATATAGATCAGGTATTAGGACAATCTTGGGCAATGCAAGCAGGATTGCCTCGTGTGTTGCCGAAAGATGAAACTAAAAAAGCTCTTAAATCAATCTTCAAATATAATTATCATGAAGATATGGGTAAATATCTCGATACTGCTAGTATTAAAAATGTCCGTTTTTATTCCCTCCCTGGCGAATCAGGAACGGTAATGTGTTCTTTTCCAAGAGGAGGCTCAGAAAAGGCACCAGGTATTGAGAATGGTGATTGGGATAAATTGGTAGTTGGGTATTTTAGTGAAAATATGACAGGTTTTACCTATCAAGCAGCAGCACATATGATTGCAGAAGGATTGGTAGAAGAAGGGATGACCATGATTGAAGCCATCCACAAAAGGTATTCCCCAAATAAAAGAAATCCATATAATGAAGTGGAATATGGCAACCATTATACTAGAGCCATGTCTAGCTATGGTGCTTTTATAAGTGCATCAGGTTTTACATTGCACGAGCCAAAGGGAGAAATAGGTTTTGCACCTAAAATAACTCCTGAAGATTTTAAATCGGCTTTTATATCTGGTCAAGCTTGGGGAACATTTACACAAAAAAGCTCTCAAGACAAACAACAAAATACCATTAAAATAGCATACGGAACTTTAGCTTTAAACAAAATAAAGTTAGATATGCTTCAAGGCAAACCATCAAAAGTAGAAGTAATATTAAATGGCGTTTCTTTAAAAGGAAGTATTTCTAGTTATGGCAATGCTTTAACTTTTAAATTTAAAAAACAAAATTTAAAAGCAGGTGATAAAATTTCAATAATATCAACTTATAAATAGTATTTAATTATGAATAAACATCTTTTTTTGTTAATTTTTACTTGGCTTTTTACTATATATGTACAAGCTCAGCAATCTGTTAGAATTATTCCACAGCCCAATAAGGTTGAAGAAAAACAAGGGCAATTACAATTAAAAAATACACTTACAATAGTTACAACGCATACCGAGCTATTTCAATTAACAAACTACGCTGTAAACATGTTTGAAGACGATTTTAAGCTTCAAACTCATGTTCAATCAGAAAGCACTGGAAACCAAGTAGTTCGTTTCAAATTAGATAAAAATAAAAACGCTCAAGATGCTTATAAACTTAATGTGGGTAAACAAGGAATTGATATTATTTCTGCCACCGAACAAGGACTTTTTTATGGATTACAAACCCTAAGGCAATTAATTTCTTCCGATGGGAAAGTTCAGTACGTCAAAATTGATGATACTCCTCGTTTTGGATGGCGTGCATTTATGCTTGATGAAGGACGTTATTTTCAAGGAAAAGCTCAAGTACTAAAGCTTTTAGATGAAATGGCGCGTTTAAAAATGAATGTTTTTCATTGGCATTTAGTAGATGATCAAGGTTGGCGTATAGAGATAAAGAAATACCCAAAACTAACACAAGTAGGTTCTAAACGCCCTAGCACGCAAGTAGGACCTTTAAAATGGAACAGTCCAATACAATCCGGAGAATCTCATGCAGGGTTTTATACACAAGAAGATATTAAAGAGATTGTAAAATATGCACAGAAAAGGCATATTACAATAGTACCTGAAATAGAAATGCCAGGGCACTCATCAGCAGCAATAGCTGCCTATCCATGGTTAGGAACATCGGGTAAAGATATAGACGTACCTATTTGGTTTGGTGTTAGTAAAGATGTTTATAACGTTGCAGATCCTAGAGTTTATAATTTTCTAACCGATGTTTTAGATGAAGTTATTACATTGTTTCCATCAAAAGTAATTCATATTGGTGGTGATGAGGCTAAATATGACCATTGGCAGAAATCAGATTTTGTAAAAAACTATATGAAGGAAAATAATTTGAAGACTTTTGCTGATTTACAAGTAGTTTTCACCAATCGTATTTCTAATTATTTAGAATCTAAAGGACGACGCATGATGGGCTGGAATGAGATTTTAGGACATAATGTACATGATTATCAGTCAGACAAAGATACAGGCGCAGAGAAAGAACTATCAAAATCTTCAGTGATTCACTTTTGGCGAGGTGATATTAAACTCATGACCTCGGCTGCAGAGAATGGATACGATATTGTTAATTCCTTGCATTCAGAAACCTATTTAGATTATGACTATAAAAATATTCCATTAAAAAAAGCTTATAATTTTAATCCTATTCCTCAAGGATTAGATCAAAAATATCACAATCGTATAAAAGGTCTGGGCTGTCAAATGTGGGGCGAATGGATACCGAAGAGTGGTTATATGGATTTTATGACATTTCCGCGTATTGCGGCGTATGCTGAAGTGGGGTGGACACAAGAAGATAATAAGGACTATGAAGCATTTAAGTTAGCTTTACAACCTATCTTAAAAGAATGGGAGCAAAAAAGTATTTTCTATGCACCTATGGAATTTGCAGAGCCAGGTTTTGGAAAATGGGTAAAGCCAAATTAAATTTATAAAAGGAATTATTAACAAACAAACGAAAATGATGACATCAATTTTAAATCCGCTACAAAAAACAATTTTTATACTATGTTTTTCAATCTTACTAATAGGGTGTAAAAATGAAAAAAAAGAAAGTAAACAAACTCAAACTACAGAAGCGGTAAAAGTAACAGAACCTTTTCAGGAAGATGTTGATTTTATGAAGCAATATGAAAAAGACTTGATTGTATTACAATCGGGGGAAAGTATGATTGCCGTTGCTCCAAGACTTCAGGGGCGTGTTATGACGAGCTCCGCAAATGGTATGGCTGGAACCAGTTATGGTTGGATTAATAAAGGGCATTATGAGTCTGGAGAGATTAATCCGCAAATTAATGTTTACGGTGGGGAAGAGCGCTTTTGGTTAGGGCCAGAAGGCGGTCAATACTCTATTTTCTTTGAAAAAGATGAAGATTTTATCTTTGAATTATGGGAAACACCCAAACTTATAGATTTAGAGCCTTTTGATATTGTAGAACAATCTGAGAACAAAGTTTCGTTTACAAAAACGGCGTCTTTGAAAAACTATTCAGATTTTACATTTAATATGCAAATTGATAGAACTGTAACTGTTGTTTCAGAAGATGAAACAAAAGAAGTTTTAGGTATAGAATCAATAGAAGGGTTAAAAAGTGTAGGCTATAAAACAGAAAACAAACTCAAAAACGTAAGTCAAGTAGCTTGGGAAAAAGACAATGGGTTATTGTCTATTTGGATGTTGGGAATGTATAAACATTCACAAACAACTACAGTAGTATTGCCTTTCATAGAAGCAGTTGATAAAGCCGTAAATGTTTATGAGTCTTTTGGAAAGTTATCAGATGATCGCTTGATTGAAAAAGATGGTGTAGCCTATTTTAAAGCTGATGGAAAACATAGAAGTAAAATAGGGCTTTCGCCACAAAGAGCAAAAGATATAGCAGGAAGCTATGATGCCGAAAATGGTACACTTACATTGGTTAAGTATAATAAACCAGAGGGCGTAACCGACTATGTAAACTCTAAATGGGAAATACAAGATAAGCCTTTTGCAGGGGATGTGGTAAACTCTTATAACGATGGCTCTGTAGATGGAGGAAAGCCGTTAGGCCCTTTTTACGAGTTGGAAACATCATCACCAGCAGCGGCACTTCAACCCAATGAAAGTATAACACATATACAATACACCTTTCATTTTGAAGGTTATAAGGCAAAATTAGATGCTATAGCTCAGGCTACTTTAGGGGTTTCTTTGGAAGAAATAGAGCGTACATTTAGATAATTAATTACTGATAAGCTTTTAAATAAAAATAAGAAAATTAAAATGATTAAACTTAGAACAATTACAACTTTTTTTTGTTACATATTATTAGGGGTTTTTATAGCATCAGCCCAAACAATTAACGATTGGGAAAACCCTTTAGTTGTTGGGATTAATAAACTACCAGCAAGAGCTACATCGGTGTCTTTTCCAGATGAAGCCATGGCACTCAAGGGTCAACGTGTAGAAAGTCCAAGATATAAAAGCCTCAACGGCAACTGGAAATTTAGTTTTGCACCTGTAATAGAGCAAAGCATTCAGGGTTTTGAGAATCCTAGTTTTGATGTCTCAAATTGGGATGACATTCCTGTACCAGCCAATTGGGAATTACATGGTTACGGGCAAGCTATTTATACGAATGTTACCTATCCGTTTGTACCGGTTAAACCACCTTATATTCCTAAAAATGATAGTCCTGTTGGTTCTTATCGAACAACGTTTACGTTACCTGCAAATTGGTCGGATAATAAAATAATTATCCATTTTGGCGGTGTAAGTTCAGCCTTTTACTTATGGATTAACGGTGAGAAAGTAGGCTATAGCCAAGGTAGCCGATTACCAGCAGAATTCGATATTACACCATATTTAAAGGAAGGCGAAAACGTATTGGCAGCAAAAGTATTTAGGTGGAGTGATGGCTCTTATTTAGAAGATCAAGACCATTGGAGATTAAGCGGAATACATAGAGATGTGTATTTAGAAGCTGTACCAAAAACCTTTATTTACGATTTTAATGTTCGCACCGATTTAGATGAAAATTATAAAGATGCCACGTTGAGTATTAGACCAAAAATTAGTGCCGAAAATAAAGAAGAAGCTAAAAACTGGACTTTAGAGGCACAATTATTTGATGCCACTGGAACAGCCGTTTTAAACGATAAATTATCCAGTAATGTTGGTAAAATTATTAATGAATGGTATCCACAAAGAGGTACGGTTAAATTTGGCTTTATGGAAACTGAAGTTGAAAACCCTAAAAAATGGTCAGCTGAGTTTCCTAATTTATACACTTTAGTTTTTTATCTAAAAGACGCTTCAGGAAAACTAATAGAAACACGAAGCACTAAAATTGGTTTTAGAGAAACTGAACTGCGTGATGGAGAGTTTTTTGTAAATGGAAAACCCGTGTTGTTGTATGGTGTAAATAGGCACGATCATAGCCAATTTAGAGGGAAAGTAGTCCCAAAAGAAATAATGCTAAAAGATGTGTTGCTGATGAAACAATTTAACTTCAACGCTGTACGTACATCGCATTATCCTAATAATCCGTATTGGTATGAACTATGTGATGAATATGGCATTTATGTAATAGATGAAGCCAATTTGGAAACCCACGGACTTACGGGAAAATTAACTAACAACACTCTTTGGGCATATTCGTTTTTAGAACGGGCAATCCGCATGGTAGAGCGAGACAAGAACCATCCGTCTATTGTGTTTTGGTCTTTAGGAAATGAAAGTGGTATGGGGCCAAATCACGCTGCCATGGGTGCGTGGATGAAAGATTACGACCCCACACGAATTGTACATTATGAGGGTGCACAAAATGATTGGTGGGATAATATTAGAGGCAAAGACCCTGAATATGTGGGCATGAAAAGTCGGATGTATAATGGGCTTAATTATATGGTGAAATTAGCTAACGACCCTAATGATATTAGACCTGTTATTTACTGCGAGTATGCACATGCTATGGGAAACTCGTTGGGAGATTTTCAAGGATTTTGGAAAGCTATCAAAGAATACAAACGCTTTATTGGTGCCTTTATTTGGGATTGGACCGATGGTGCTTTGGTAGCTAAAAATAAAGAAGGAAAAGACTTTTGGGCATACGGTGGCGATTTTGGAGAACCAATACATAGTGGTAACTTCAATAATAACGGGGTTATTTCGCCTGATCAAACCCCAAAACCTGCCACTTGGGAAGCTAAAAAAGTGCATCAACCTATTGAAATTTCAGCAGCAGATTTAGAGGCTGGAACATTTAATATTTTAAATCGTCATCATTTTGCAGATTTAAGTAGATACGATGTGCATTGGAAATTAGAAGAAAACGGAACAACATTACAAAAAGGTATTGTTACCGCACCAAAATTAGCACCACTTGAAAAAGGAACTTTAAAAATTGATTTTAAAAAGCCTAAAATAAAGCCAGGTTCAAATTATTATATAACCATTAGTTTTAAATTAAACAAAGCATTTTCTTGGGCTAAAGTAGGACATGAAACCTCATGGGAGCAATTTGAATTACCTTATTATGAAAAGCCAAACCAGAAAAAATGGAATACTATATCTAAATTAAATGTAAACGAATCCAATTCAGAAATACAGATAGCAACCAAAAATGTAGTAGCTACCATTAATAAAGAAAATGGATTTTTATCATCCTTAAAAGTAAAAGGGTTAGAAACAATAAAACGGAAGTTGCAACCCAATTTTTGGAGGCCTCCAACCGATAATGATATTGGTTCTAATATGCCAAAAAGACAAGGATATTGGAAACTAGCTTCAGAAAATTTATCACTTAAAAGTTTTAATATTAAAGATCAAAACGATAAACATATCAGCATTCAAGCCATATATAATTTACCTGTTTCTGATAAAATAGAAGGAGCCACGGGAACTTTAGAGCTAAACTATACTGTATATGGCAATGGAGATATTTTGGTATACAGTAGTTTGTCCCCAAACGAAAAACTACCAAACCTTCCACGTTTTGGGATGCAAGTACAGTTAGATGATACTTACGATACCATGCAGTGGTTTGGGCGAGGACCGCATGCAAATTATTCAGATAGACTTACCAGTGCTGCATTTGGTCGCTACAAAAAATCTGTAAAGAACGATTTCTTTCATTATGTACGCCCTCAGGAAAGTAATAATTATACTGGAGTACGTTGGGCTTCATTAACCAATGTAATAGGAAAAGGTTTAGAGATTATAAGTGCAGAACCATTAAGTGTTAGTGCTTGGCCATATAGCACTAAAGATCTTTCAGATCGTAGAGGCCATATAGCTGACTTGCCAGACCGTGATTTTATTACACTCAATATAGATCATAAACAAATGGGAGTGGGAGGAGACGATAGTTGGTCTATTGCAGCAGTGCCCCATGTACCATTTCGTTTGCCTGCTAAAGAGTATCATTACAGTTTTGTAATACGTCCAGTAGTGAAAAAAGGAAGTAAGATAGACTATACATTACCGCAGAAATAAATTGATGAAAAATGTTCCACTATTAATATTTCTAT
The DNA here is from genome assembly GCF_040538665.1 of Aureibaculum sp. 2308TA14-22. Taxonomy (NCBI): domain Bacteria; kingdom Pseudomonadati; phylum Bacteroidota; class Flavobacteriia; order Flavobacteriales; family Flavobacteriaceae; genus Aureibaculum; species Aureibaculum conchae. The sequence continues at coordinate 2,298,708 of NZ_JBEWXT010000001.1, read as the reverse complement.
GCTTGTTTTTAAGCTGTAGCAATCAAAAAAAGGCTTTATTGTTTTCTTATTTTAAAGGAAACGGAGAAGATGGTTTACACCTAGCGTATAGTGAAGACGGCTTAAAATGGGAAGCATTAAATAATGATAAACCTCTTTTAAAACCTCAAATAGGTCAAGATAAGCTTATGCGAGACCCTTGTATAATAATGGGGCCGGATAACGTGTTTCATATGGTTTGGACAATAAGTTGGGGTGAAAAAGGCATTGGTTATGCTAATTCTAAAGATCTTATTAATTGGTCTACTCAACAATATATACCTGTCATGGAACATGAAACTGAAGCGAAGAATTGTTGGGCACCGGAGTTGTTTTATGATGATCAAAAGGAGCAATATATAATCTGTTGGTCAACTACCATTCCTGGACGCTTTCCTGAAACTGATCAATCTGGAGATAATGGCTATAACCATCGCATGTATTATACTACAACAAAAGATTTTAAGACTTTTACCAAGACCAAACTATTTTTTGATAAAGGTTTTAATGTAATAGATGGAACAATTGTTAAAAACAAGAATAATTACCTAATGGTAATTAAAGACGAAACCAGATGGCCTCCAGCTAAAAACCTAAGGGTTGTTGAATCTAATAAACCTGAAGGCCCATACAGTAAACCGATAGAACCTTTTACGGTTACAGAAGAGTATTGGGCTGAAGGACCTTCTGTTGTGAAACTAAATAACGAATGGATTCTGTATTTTGATAAGTATAGAAAAGGTCATATGGGTGCTAAAAAAACCAAAGATTGGAAACATTGGGAAGAAATAAATGATATGTTTTCCTAAAGGAACTCGACACGGAACGGTGTTTAAAGCTCCAGTGAAAATTTTTAATAAATTAAAAACTATTAATAGTTACTAAATATGAAATTCATAAAAAAAAATTACATAAACATTCTTTTTTTATGTTTAACTAATACATTTGTATTTGCCCAAAAGAGTTCAGACTCTTTAGTAATAACTATCAATGAACACGAAAAATGGTTTGGAGGAGCGGTTAATGATGCTATACAGATGCCTTTTAAACCTGGTTACATGTTTGATATGTATGGAAATAATAAAGGTAATCAGATACAACCCTTATTGCTATCAAATAGAGGAAGGGTTATTTGGTCTGAAGAGCCGCTTGCTATTAACATTACAGAGAACACCGTTAACATAAAAGTTAGAAAAGGCAAAATTAAATTTAGCACAGGCGGAAAAACCTTAAAAGAAGCTTTTCAGTGGGCTGCAAAACAATATTTCCCAGCGAATGGAAAAATGCCAGACGAATTACTTTTTAAACAGCCACAATACAACACTTGGATAGAGTTAATGTACGACCAAAATCAAAAGGACATTTTGGAATATGCACATGCTATTATAGATAACGGACTGCCTCTAGGAGTTTTAATGATAGATGATAATTGGCAAGAAGATTATGGTAAATGGAATTTCCACCATGGGCGATTTCCAGACCCTAAAGCCATGATGAAAGAATTACACGATTTAGGTTTTAAAGTTATGCTTTGGGTGTGTCCATTTGTAAGTCCCGATACAGAGGAATACCGCGCTTTAGAGAAAAAAGGCGCTTTTTTAAGAAATCCTAAAAATGTAGAACAGGCTGCCAAACCATGGGTAGCACAAGGCACACCAGCAATGATAAGATGGTGGAATGGGGTGAGTGCTGTTCTCGATTTGTCAAACCCAACTGATGTGGCTTGGTTTAAAGGAAAATTACAATGGTTAATAGATGAATATGGAGTAGATGGGTATAAATTAGATGCTGGAGATACGAGTTTCTATCCAGAAAGGTTGGTTAGTTATAAAGGAAACATAACGCCTAACGAACACACAAAATTATTTGGAGAAATAGGATTAAGCTTTAGGCTTAACGAATACAGGGCTATGTGGAAAATGGCAGGACAACCTTTAGCACAACGCTTAAGTGATAAAGGGCATTCTTGGTACGATTTAAAAAAGCTTATTCCATCTATCACGGTGCAAGGTTTATTAGGTTATGCTTTCACTTGCCCAGATATGATAGGGGGTGGAGAGTTTAATTCATTTTTAAATGCATCAAGTGTAGATCAAGACTTGGTGGTGCGTTCGGCACAAACACATGCACTTATGCCTATGATGCAATTTTCGGTAGCACCTTGGCGTATTTTAGATAAAGAACACCTTGATGCTGTTAAAAAAGCAGTAGAACTAAGAAAACAGTTTGTTCCTGAAATTATGAAACTTGCAAGATTAGCAACCACGACGGGGATGCCAATTGTTAGAACTATGGATTTTGTATTTCCAAATGAAGGATTTGAAAACATACAAGACCAGTTTGTATTGGGAGATAATATTCTTGTAGCTCCTCATTTAGAGAAAAATACTTTAGAAAGGGTTGTCTATTTACCTAAAGGAAAATGGAAATCTGATGAAGGGGAGGTTATAAGGGGAGGGAAATCGATCACAACTGTTGTACCCTTAGATAGATTGCCTTACTTCATTAAAGTAAAATAAAAAGAGAGATGTAATCTGAATAGATATCGATTTTAAAATCAAAATTTATGTTATTTAAAAAAAAGTTAGAATATAGCATCAAATTAATTGAATTTAGTGCTAAATGCCCGCAATTAGGCACAATTTTTGTTAAAAATTTATTAAGTATTTCACATAAATCTTTGTTAAATCACATTTTTTTAACACTTGTCCGAAATTTCAGGATATAGATTTGTTGGAATATGAATAATTCTCCCAAATCAATTGCCTATGAAATTCGAAAAACTACTCCAAAAATTTGATGCCCGATTATCAGAAATCAAAAATGAACAACCGCAGATTATAAATCAAGCTAACTTTTCAATACTTGCTTGTAACGCTATTCTTTCAGAAATGAACCGTTTGGTTCTAAAATGCGGTTTTAAAAACGAAAGCGAAGAAATTCGTTTTTTCAAAAAAACCAAGATAAATCCATTGAGCAAACTGGTTTATTTTAGTGAAATTCGTTCATTAGAAGTGAAATTCCCAAAGGTATCGGTCAGGTGTCAAAAAAAACATATCAACACAAGAATCAAGAGAATCAATCGGTTTTATAACAGTAATATTGAATTTATTCAATATGTAAATGAAAGAAATACCCATTTGGATGAACTGTATTATACAAGAACAAACAACAACGGCATTAACCTAGGTAATAATGGTTCATATTTTCGTTCCCCTGAATTCTGCACCTCCCATGATATTGTTTTGGCAAAGCTAAAAGGTTATGATAAATTGGCGAACTATCTCCAAAATAGACTTTTTGGTATCAAGAACCCGAAAGCCTTATCGCCACTTGACGTACATAAAAAATCAAGATTACGATGGACTTCCTCAAAGGTTGCATTGACAGAATTAATTTATGCATTACATAGCAGTGGAGCAATCAATAGTGGAGCGGCTGACATTAAAGAAATAGCTTCCATCACAGAAAGAATCTTCAATGTTGAATTGGGTGATTTTTACAGAACTTTTTTAGAAATCAGAAACCGTAAAACGGGCAGGACGAAGTTTTTAGAAAATTTAAGCAATTCATTAAAAAAACGCATGGATGATATTGATGAATAAATCACCCAAGTTGTACCCAAGTTGGTAGTTCAAAAATTGAACAAGTTATCATATAATTTAGCGGTGATTGTTAGCTAAATTCGCTATCCTATTGGCTAAATAGAACTATTTTCCACTAAAATAAATGAATAAAAAAATTACCCAAGTTGGGTGCAACTTGTGAAAAAAGCCCAATAAACCTACTCAAATTTGCAGAACGAAAGTCAAATCATTGCAAGGTCGCCTTTAAAAAATTAAACACAGGCGGCTTTGTTTTAAAAATCGTTTTACAAATGACAGCAACAATTATTACTACAGAAGATCTTCTAGATTTCAAAATGCAATTACTAGATGAAATTAAAAAACTATTAGAAAACCAATCTGGACCAGTCGTTAAGAAATGGCTGAAATCTCCAGAAGTTAGAGAATTATTAGGTATTTCGCCTGGTACTTTACAGAACCTTAGAATTAATGGTACGTTACCCTATACCAAAGTCGGTGGAGTGCTGTATTATGACTATGCCGAAATCAACAAAGTATTGGAACAAAACAAAATTCATAATAAATTCTAGTCAACTTTGGAAGATCTCAATTATATCAAACATCTCAATGGAATTCTGGAACAATTCTCAAAGGATAACCGTTTAAATCCAAGCCATATTAGTTTATATATGGCCCTATTTCAAATTTGGAACAATTATCGTTTTAAGCCCTCATTTTATATAAATCGTGGTGAGGTTATGGATTTATCAAAATTAGGTTCTAGAACAACGTATCATCGTTGTATTAAAGAGCTTAGTTATTGGAAATACATCTTGTATGAACCTTCACATAACCCCTTTAGAGGAAGTAAAATTAGGATGTTCAATTTTGGGACAACCTCTGAATCGCCTTTAGATCCAAACTATACCAATATCGAGACAACCTACGAACAAGTGGTGGTATCTGAAGATAAACATATCAAAACAGGAATAAATAAAACAAACAAGAATAAACTTGACCAACCCAAAAATGAAAATGAAGTTATTAATTTTTTTTCAAAAAAAAATTGGTCAACATTAGAAGCTAAAAAATTTTACAACCACTACCAAGGTATTGGCTGGAAAGTGGGTGGCAAAACAAAAATTGTGGATTGGCAGGCAACGGCAAAAAACTGGATGATAAAAGCTGATGAAATAAAAAAAGAAAAAACAAGAAAAGCACCAGAACAAAAATTGGACAACCTCAATATAAATACTGACAAGAACTATGGAGAACCCTTATAAAATAACGGAAAAAGGTAAAGAATTTGTCCTTGGAGAAATCAAGGACAACACAATTTACTATGATTTGATTAAAACCATAACGTATCTCGATGTCAAAGGAAAGTTATTATTTGGCTCACATTTTAAAATTTATGAAGAAGATTTTAAAATTATTTACAAGCTGTTGATTTATATTATCAGAGATAAAGAAAATTGTAAAAAGCACGATATAAATCTCAATAAAGGAATTCTGTTAACTGGACCAATTGGATGTGGTAAAACATCGTTGATGGGCTTGATTAGGCACATTGTCCCGAAAGAAAGGCAGTACCAAATGCACTCCGCTAGAAACATCTCATTTGAATATCAAAAAGACGGTCATCAAATTATCGAAAATTATACCAATACAAAACCTTTTTGCTTTGATGATTTGGGGATAGAACAAAATTTAAAACATTATGGGAATGATTGTAATGTGATAGGTGAAATTTTATTGAGTCGATATGATTTATGGGTTTCGCATAAAGTAATCACTCATGCTACGACCAACTTGAATGCCCAAGAATTGGAAGAATGGTATGGGAATCGCGTGCGTTCTCGAATGCGACAGTTGTTTAATTTGGTGGCGTTTGATAAGGGTAGTAAGGACAAAAGGACTTAAGAATAAAACTACTCTTCCCATATAATGCTTAGGGTGTGTTTCCCGTTTGCGAGACAATGCTCTTTGAACGGTAGGTCTGCCTGTTTCGAAAATTTAATATCAAACCAATCCATTGCAAATATAGGTTCGGTTCCTGATACTTTCCTATCAAGAGTAAAATATTCACCAGCGACAGTGTCTTCAGGTAATTTATCTTTTCCGAATTTAAGCCAACGAAACCTGAAATCATTGGATGACCAATACCATTTAATTTCATTAGCGTAGGCGTACACCACCATAATAGGATGATTACCTATTGCACAAAACCTAAGTGAAGTAGAAGACTTACTAGTGCCATATTTTTTTGAAAGCTCTTCAATTATTCTAAATTCAAATTTCTTTCTGTGGCAATATTTTCGAAATCCAGTCTCGGGCATCAACAGGCAAGAAGAAAAGTAATCAGCCTGCCTTTCTGCTCTATTTTTGCTTTTGAAGCCAGTCAGAGAACAGTGGCTGGGAGATAAGCCTTTTAATAAAGAGTTTCTATGATTATCTATAAAATAATGACCAAGCTCGTGGCCAAATGTAAAGCGTGCTCTTTCAGAATATGCCTGTTTTAGCCTGTCTAAATTTATGAAAATGTGAAAATCTTCATTTTCGCATTCTAGAAGGCCATCAAAGGAATCTGAATAATTTCCAAAGCTATATGAAATATTATTTTTTTCTGCGATTACGATAGGGTCGATTTGACCATTTGGGAAGTAGTAATCGGCTATACTACTAGCCAAATCATTCAAATTCTCCACATCACTTCGGGAAATAAACTCACTTTTTCCTTGCATTTTTTTTATCCTTGTCCATTTGTTCCCTGTCTTTTTTAGATATTTTCTTACCATCCCGTGCTGCCATTGCTAAATTTCTCATAGCCTTATTCTCAGTTTTTTTAATAGGGATAATTTTATATACAGCTTTCTCTTCAGAAATGATAGCCTCTATTTTTGGCCATTTATTGGGGACGGTAAAATTATCACCAAATTTTTTTTCAAAAGATGTAATTTCATCAGAATTTTTGGGCATAGCATAGCCATACTTTCTCAAGAGCTTTCCGATGTCCTTTTTGTTAGATGCCATTTTTTTGTAGTTTATAACTTACCTTTTAATAATTCCTCTACCTTCTTTTTTGACCTTGATATGATTTGACGAATGTTTTGCCAAGTAGTTTCAAAAATCGCCTCCATAAGACTTATTTTTTCCTTTGTCATTCGTTTTTGATCGTCATACAGCAAATAGTACATTCGTATTATATCTCTTTTTCGCTCAGGGAATTCCAATAAACACTCATCGACTAAATTTCGTTTTTTTACCAGTTCCTTATCTAGATAATCAAACTCATGCTCATTCAAAGCCCATTTCCAATCACTGTCCTCATCATCAATTATGTTAAATTCTTCTTCTCTGAGAGCTTTGGTTCTCCTAAGTTCTTCCATTAATTTGAAATGGGCTATAGTAGCAAGATATGCCTTGAACCCGTCTTCTTGCGTGTCGTGCTTTTTCTTATCGAAGTCCCAATCTAATGGAGAGTTCCATATTTTCAAAAAGACTTCTGAAGTCACGGTCAAAGAAACTTCTTCTCTTTGTAATACGAATCCAATATGTTGATAGGTAACATTGTAAACGAATTTTTTAAAGGTTTCATATAGCAAGGCTATTGATTTTTCAGCCTGAGACAGGCACTCTCCCTTCTCGGCAATAACTAATAAATGGGTTTCTATATCCATATATACTATTAATCATATAACTATGTAAGACAAATTATTTAAAATTAATAGTAATAAGGGAGAATCAAATATAAGGAAATTCCTACAACTTTAAAGATAAAATTATGGCAAAAGATTCATCAGGTAAAAAGTTCAACAGAATACCAGAACACAAAAGAAAAGTAGGTGGTAAAACAATAACCGTCAAAGAATATATCAGGAGCAACAGAAAAGATAGTAATGGAAAGTAACGAGCGGAACTCCACAGCTCCGAATGGAGATTGTTTAATTTAAAAATTCATATATGAATTCAATTAATTTCTCCAGAGGAGAGTTTAGTATTTGCCATAAGAATAATTGCGTAAATGTAAAAGGTGACGCAGTAAAAGCTATCGTCTTTAGTCTTGCACTATTATTGTTCTTAGTGGTATGGTTTCAATGTTAGAGAAATCTAATTAGAAGGTTGATTATGGTGGATTCTCCAAGTGGACTGCTATAATTATACAATAATATGATATTAAATAGCCATTCTGTCATATGTTTAATAAAAAAAATGGCTTAAAAATTGTAAATAATACTGTTAAAAAAATAAATTATGAGTAAGAAAAAAATAAAATATTACCCCGTTGGAAATGGTGATACCACTTTAATTAAAGTCGGCAACGCTAACATTATAACCGACTGTAAAATTAGAGAAGTGAAAGATGACATATATGATGTCAAAAAAGACCTTGTTGAAGAATTAGAAAAAAGAGATGACAAGTCATATACAGATATTTTCATCTTAACTCATCACGACAATGACCATTGTCAGAATTTTGGCAATCATTTTCACACTGGAAAAGTGAGCTCATATGTTGATAGTGATGAGAAAATTATTATTGACGAATTATGGGTTAACGAATATATTTTAGGCGATGGCGAAATATCTGATGACTCCGATGCAGGAGTAATTAGAAAAGAGGTGAAGCGTAGAAGAAATCTCTATAAAAATAATGATAGTTCCAGGGATGAACGCGGCAATAGGTTGGTTTTGATTGGATATGACGATAACGGTAATTTCACAAACGTTCCCCAACATATACCAGGAGATATCGTATCAGAAGCAAACGGTATAAGTTTTGAGCTATTTGATTTGTTTATTCACGCTCCCTTCAAAGCTGACGTTGTCGAAAGCAATGCCATTGGAGATAGAAATATGTCAAGTGTTGTATACCAAGCTAGATTCTATAAAAACAATGGAACTGATTATTCGTGTAGGATTCTTCACGGTGGAGATGCAGACCATTACAGATGGGCTACGATAAAAGAGAAATCAGAGAAAAATAAAAACACAGAAGCTTTAGAATGGGACATTTTTCAAACACCCCACCATTGTTCTTGGACTTTTTTCAATGACACCCCGTATAAAGACGATGATAAAGACATTGATAATTCAGAACCAAAACAAACTTCTTTAGATATTTTAAATTATAAATTAACTGGTGCAAAAGTTGTTGCTACATCCAAGTTAGTTGTTGATGATAAAGATAATCCACCACACTATCCGGCTAGAAATGAATATGTTGATGTTGTTGGAAATACTAATTTCGAAAACACCCAGAAGTTTTATGATGACCATAAAAAAGCTATAGTTTTTGAAATTAATGATTACGGTGCAACCATAAAAAGAGCGGCAACAGCTGCAATAGGTGCTGGAGCTAAAAAACCATCTAGAGCAGGTTAAAAATATGGAGCAAGATTACACCGAACCTTCAAGTGAAGAATTAAAAGTCGATGATTTAAAAAACGACCATTCAAAGCAAATTGTATCATCAATTTCTGCTTTTGATAATACTATTAAATTATTAGGAGTATCAAATGCGAATGGACAACAAGAATTATTACATTTAAATATTCTTCCTGATATTCCTAATAACCCCATAAACGATATACAACAGGAAGAAAATTTAGTAGTAATTACTTCAGTAAATAACCGGAATCTACCCAAAGTTTATGCTTTAAGAAAAGATTTTCCCTTAGGCTTACCTCATACCAATATTACAAAAGATGAACGACCAGTTAGTCTTTGTCTTTTTGAAGAATCTTTTGAAGAGTTAAAGCATAATTGGTCTGGCTCATTTTTTTTACAATCAATAAAAAATTGGTTAGAGCTAACTGCAATCGATGCATTGCATCGAGAAGACCAGCATTTAGAACCATTTATTATAGGTAAGGGAGGTATGATTATGGGTAATAATACTCATAAGTTTTTTGATAAGTTATCTGGTAATTTTTACAAGAGTACTGATAATCCAGTAAAAAAAGGTTTTCATAAAGTTTTTGTTTCTATTACTCCTATAGAAAATGGAGTCGTACATCAAAGAGTAGATAATCTTTTTGATTTGGTTGAATTGTTTAATTCTAAAGGAATAAGTTTTAAGAATTTTCTAAAACCAAAAATATTAGAATTAGGTGAGTTCGGACTAACCTTAAATAAAGCCCAAGATTTTTGGGAAGCAATACTATTCATAAATGTCCAAATTCCTATTGTTAGAGATAGAGACCAAAGTGAACCGAGCTTTATTTCCTTTAAAGTAGATTGCACGTTAGGCGAAATATTAAATCTATACGGGTTTACTATTTTGGGAACTAAAAACATTCATCAGACCGGTGAAAATTTTTCTGAAAAAAAACTGAGAGCAATTAAAGTTGAAATACTTAACCCAATACCAGACCTAGATGTAGAGTGGGCTAGAAAATATAGTGGTATAGAGAATAGTAGCTGTATCGACAGTAAAATATCATTGATAGGTTTAGGAGCATTGGGGTCTCAATTTTTTATGAATTTAGCTAGGAATGGTTTTGGTTGTTGGAATTTAATTGACAAGGATGTTCTTCTTCCACATAACTTTATTAGACACGCATCAACCAATATTCAAGAACACACATCTCTAAATAAAGCAGAGGTCCTATCTAAGCAGGCGAATGAGCTTCTAAGTGATAATGAGTTTTCTAAAGCATTCCCTTCCGACATTTCTAGTTTAGACAAAACTATATTAGAACAATCAGATATAATAGTGGATATGTCAACATCTATTGGAGCTGAAAGGTATTTAGCAAATGAGATAGAAGGTCCCAGAAAATTATCTTCCTTTCTAAATCCAAGTGGTACTGATTTAGTAATGCTTACTGAAGATAAAAAAGGGGATTTTCCACTTGATATTTTAGAAATTCAATATTATAAAGAGTTAATGCAAAGCTCTGATTTGGTAGGTCACTTAGAATTTGAACAGACTAATAAAATACGTTACGCTAGAGGTTGCAGAGATATAACTTCAAAAATACCACAAGAAAATCTATCTATCTTTTCTGGTATTGCTTCAAAAAATTTCAAAAAGAAATTATTGAGTAGTACCGCTGATATTGAAATTTGGAGATTGGATGAATTTCATTCTGTAAAACACTTCAATTTCGCCATTGATAAGTGGCATAGAGTAGCGATAAGTGATTGGACAGTATTAATAAATGAAATTAGCCTGCTGAATATAATTTCAAAGCATAGGAACAATAAGCTACCTAATGAAACAGGTGGTATTTTAATTGGAACAGTTGACACTTATTACAAGAAAATATACGTTACTCACACTATTTTGTCCCCTAAGGATAGTATTGAAAGGCCTACTTTATTCATAAGAGGTATCGATGGTGTTTCTGATGAATTGAAAAGGATTAGTCAAATAACTAATCAGAATTTGAAATATTTAGGTGAATGGCATAGCCATCCCAGACGCTGTAGTTTAAATATGAGTGGAGATGATAAAATACAATTTGCTGAACTTATAAGAGAAGCCGAACTTATTGGACAGCCGGCATTGATGCTAATTCTGGGAGATGATGGAGAATTCCAGATATACCTTAACAACCTTAAAATTTAATTAATGAAAACAACAGAATATTATATAAAGGCAAGGTTATTTCCTACTATAATTTGTGCTATCCCAATATTAACACTTTACTATTTTGGTTTTAGTGAGAAAATAATTGATTTTATAGATTTTCTTAAAGGATACAAATGGGTAAGTGATATAACTATTTCAGTAGCCATAATTTATCTGATGACCCAGATAAACAGATTTGTATCTAAGGAATTATTTCAAAAAGTATTTTTTAAAGATGAAATAAATATGCCTACAACTAATTTCTTACTTCATTCAGGCACTTTCTTTGCAGAAAAGATAAAAAGTAGTATTCATAAAAAAATTGAAGAAAATTTTGATATTAAGCTCCTTACTAAAATTGAAGAAGCTGAAAACGTGCTAGAAGCCCGTAAAACAATTATAAGTGCTGTAGCTCAAGTTAGGAATGCTACAAGAGACAATCATTTATTGTTACAACATAATATAGAATACGGTTTTACAAGAAATTTGATAGGTGGTTGCTCAATAGCAGCATTGATATCATTACTAAACCTTTATTTTTTTAAAAGCTTCATTCCGAATACATTAGCATTCAATATTAGTATTGGATTTGGTATTCTTTATTTATTGCCAATTTTGTTCAGTAAGTATTTAGTAAATCGCTATGGGAAGTATTATGCAAAAGTTTTATTTGAACAATTTTTAAAAGTATAAATTATGGATTTTAGCATTGATATGATGAACCTCGGATATGCGGATTGCAACATAATTCAGATAAAATATCAAAGGATAATAGTCCGAAGCTTAGATTAATCATTTCATTCTCATTATTTCTTTGAAGAAACATAAAATTAATTCTTTTAAAAGTTCAACAATTTCAACTAAAAACTCTTTCATAATTCTATATATTTAAATAATTATACATTCCTATCAAAATGGACAATGCCATTGCCCTAATATTTTTAGTTTCTTGAAAATAATCTGCTTCATCATTATTAGTTAAAAACCCTGTTTCAATAAGTATTGATGGGCAAAAAGCAACCGTTTCTCTCAATACCTGAAAATTGGCAAACTTAACACCACGTTTTTTAAAGCCCAATTTTTCAGTACTTTCATTTAGGACAGACAAACCCAACCCAATTGAACTTTTAGTAAGTGGCTTATCCGAATGATGTACATAAACTTCCATTCCTTTAGACATGACCATAGACGCATTGCAATGCAAAGATAGAAATACGTCCGCTTTTAAAGTTCTTGCCAACCTAGTTCTATCTCCTAGAGAAATCAGCGTGTCTTTATATCGTGTCAAATAAATATCAAACTCGCTCTCAAAGAGCGTTTCGTTAAGTCTGATAATTTCCTTAGCAATATTCAAAACCACATCCTTTTCTAAAATACTGTTTATGCCAATTGCCCCAGAATCATTTCCACCATGTCCAGGATCAATAACAATGACTTTTTTAGACCCTTCATTTTGTCCAAAAACAAAACACATTTTGAGAACCAATAACAACAAAACTTGTGCTGAGCGAAGTCGAAGTACGACGTTTTTTAGCCTTATACCCTTCCAATTTTTTACAGTTATCAACATAACACTTTTCATTTTTCATACCATTTGATGCCAATTCACATCAAAGGGATATAATCCCTTTTAGATTTTATTTTATTCACAAAATACTGATTAACAGTATTTTGTATAGCAATATACATTATTTTTCATATATCAAAATCAAGTAAAAATTTAAAATAGATTTCTTATGAAAAAATCAATCGCATTGACCACAGTAGCATTTTTTATCACCACTTCTATTTTTGCTCAAATTGGAGGTATTGAAGATTCCGTAAATGATGTTTCTCAAACCGTCCGTTCCATTTTCCCCATCATCTTAGGTGTTATTTTTCTAATAGGCTTTCTTTTTAATGCTGGACATTTCTTTGGAGAGAATTCGGATTTAAAAAAAGGGATTACCCGTGTATTGGTCTTTGTACTTATTGCGGGTGCAGTTGTAGGAATCTTCACCTATTTAATAGGAATAGTAGTCTAGGCATCATAGATGCATTTATATAATTAAAAATACATTTTTAATCTAAATAATAAAAAACTCTGTGAGTTTGAGAAAATTTGAAGTTTATAGAAACATGAGAAAACAAGCTGAGATTATGGGTTTGAATATTTCCTTATTTGCCCTGATGATGACATCTATTATCGGCTCGTTTATGGTTATCATTTTTTCTTTTGGTTTCATTGTGATTCTTACAGCATTGATATTCAATATTGTCTTGTACATCGCTTTGATCTATTTGACCAATAATCCTTCTCATTTCTATTTCAAAAAAGTATTCCCAAAAACCATTAGCAATAAAAAAGCGTGTCTTTCCCTCACCGAGGGATTTAGTAAAAAGATAATTATTAGAAAATAAATATAGTTCTAAGCATGAAAAAAATAAATCTCTCTGCATACCATCCCATAATTGATATCCAAGGTCATGTCGTTTTCGCTAATAATGGAAATGTCATTCTATGTTATAAAACATCACTCCCAGAAGTTTATTCACTTTCTGAAAAAGACTTTGAAGAATTGCATGGCACATGGTTTCAAGCTTTTAAATCATTGCCAACAAGCACCGTTGTCCATAAACAAGATATTTACCAAAAAAGTAACTATAAAGCAGCAATGCTGCCAAATCAAAGCTTTTTGGAGAAAGCGACCAATGACTATTTTAAAGGAAGGGAATATCTAAAGCATAATTGCTATCTATTTTTTATACTACCATATAACAAAGCTCTAAATGCTTCAAAATATACCAATCCTTTTCGAAGTGTAGAAAAAAGCATCCATACCGAACTCGACCATACTGTACAAGCTTTTATATCAGCGGTCAATGATACCGTTTCTTTTATAAACAATAGCAGAAAGGTTTCTTTGCTACAATTAAACCAAAACGAAATCTTATCATTAACCGACACCTATTTTAATGGTTTTAATCAAGATTTTGATACAGATATTTTATTGAACAATTCGGATATTGAAATCGGTAATAACCATTTTGATGTATTAGCAGTTAATAGCGAACTGTGTTTTGGAGATGCTGTACAAAGCAGCAAACCCGATGACAAGTTTACTTCCAACGATTTTATATTCCACCAAGGTTTTATTGATGGTTTGGGATTGGGTATCGATGAAAATCATATTGTCAATCAAATCCTCTATTTGGATGATAAACACAAATGGAGAAAACTGCTCGAAAGGAAAATTGAAGAATTAAAGAAGAGCATCAATTTTGGCACCCAAAACCGCGTAGTTCTCAAAAAGATTGAACATATCCTAAGTCAAATCAATGAAGATGAAACTTCACAAATCATCAGAGGGCATCTCAACATCATTTTCTGGTCCTGCGAGCCGCAGAGGCTAGGTAATATTGCCTCGAATATTAAAGCGGAGTTTAAGGAACTGGATATAATACCCTATTATCCAAAAGGTGAAGAACGCAAACATTATTTTGTCAATAGCTATTGTTGTTTTGCTTCCAATTTTTCCAATGAAGATGTCTATGTAACCGATTTAAAACATGCCTTGTGTTTATATATAAACAATACCAACTATCAATCAGATGCTACTGGTGTCATTTTTAATGATAGGCAGCATAACATTCCTGTACTCAAAGATGTCTGGGATGAACAAAAGAAACGTATCAAGGCACGAAATTTTGCCATATTTGCTCCGACTGGAGAAGGGAAATCTTTTTTAGCCAATAATATTTTACGCCAGTATTTCGAAAGTGGTACACGAGTTGTCATTATTGACTTGGGCGGATCCTACGCCAAATTTGCAAAACTTTATCCCAATGACCATGTGATACTTCGTTATGAGCATGGTAAAAACTTGGGAATCAATCCATTTTATATGCCCAAAAGTGCCAACGGTATTGTGGCCCCGGATCGATTGGAAGATTTGGCTGTCTTTTTGTTGGAACTGTTGGCCTCTAGAAAAGAAGCATCCAAGGCACAGTCCGTAGCCTTAAAAAAGGTATTACAATATTACTATCAAAATAGTGTCAAAGACACCCATTCGTTGGCTTCACTATATGCTTTTGTTGAAGCTCAAAAGAATGTATTGTTAAAGACGCTTAACATTCACGAACGTCATTTGAATCTCAATGATTTCCTACATATCCTGTCTGAATATGTAGGTAACGGATTGTATAGTTTTCTTTTCAATGTAAACAAAGACCAGACTTATAGAATTGAAGATAAACGCCTAATAGTATTTGAACTGGACGAAGTCAAGGACAACAAAGAAATATTATCGGTGATGCTGAAACTGATTAAATCTGCCATCCAACGTACCATTTGGCAAAATAAAGCCGAAAAAGGGATTATTCTTTTTGATGAATTTGCTAAACAACTCAAATTTGAAAATGTTTTGGAAAGTGTTGAATATTACTACCAAGCCATCCGTAAACAAAATGGGGCAATTGGTATTATCCTGCAATCCATCAACCAATTACCGAACAATGCTACTTCGGCTAGTATTCTGGAGAATACACAGGTCATATACAGTCTGTACAATGAAAAAGGTTACGGCGAACTCCAAAAAAGGTTAAATCTGTCCTCACATGATCTTAACCAATTGAAGTCCATTCGGAACAACCTAACTGGCGATAGGAAGTATACAGAAATCTTTATCAAAATAGGGAAGGAGAGCAATATTTTCAGATTGGAAGTACCACCAGAAGTCTATGCCGCCTATCTGACCGATGGTGTGGAAAACGAGGCCATAAAGGACATTTATAATGAGACCAATGATATGGAAAAGGCCATCACTAAATTTCTCCAGCACCGTCATTGACTGTTTTAGTATTACAGATTTTATAAACATAACAAATAATAAACAAATCAGGCGATGCCTGTTAACATTAAAAACCATGAACAATACAATTAAAAAAATCCTCTTAGCGACATTATTCATCCTTTTACAAAATGCACGCGGTGCGTGCCAGGGTGAGCCTGTTTACGACCATACCAACTATGTTCAATTAGGAAAAGCCTTGACGGAAGCAGGAAAGCAAACCGATAAACTGATAAAGACGGTAGAGTTTCTCAAGAAACAAAAAGAAAATATAGAAAAGGTAAGCAATGTCATCAAACAGCTAAAAGCTGTAAAAGAATTAGCAAAGAACAATGAACGCTTGTTTAATGTGGTAAAAGATGATTTGAGAGCTATTTTGGATTCTCCTTATATCAAACCTGAAGAAATCGAACGGATTAGTAATTCCTTTAACGCAATTATTGATAATGCCGTAAAGGATGTCAAGTTTATTAGTGAAATATTATCAAGTGATAACCTAAAAATGACTGATGCAGAACGCTTGGAAATGATAAAGGCTAAAGAAAAGCAATCCAATGAAATGGTAGCCGAAATCAATCAAAAAACCAGATTGTATAGAGAGATTGTTGCCTTTCGGGAAATGCAAGATAAAATCAATAACAGAGAAGCCAAACATTAAACCATAGCCATGATATCATTAAGCATAGGACTGGAATATATCGATGCTGTTTTTACCACGATTAAAAGCAGTGACTTTTCTCAATATACTATTGCAGGAATGAAAACTTTGGCAGTGCTTTTCTTTTTGGTCAATATCCTTAAAAAATACAATGAAGGTGTAGCAACAAAAGATGGTTATACTTGGGGATTGACCCCAGCAGAACTTGCCAAGAATTTTGCCATTGTAATTTTGGTCATTTTCTCGACTCAACTATTGGGTGTTTTTGATTCCATTTTGGTCAATATTGAAAGCCAGTATACCGATACCGCTCCAGCGTTACTACCCTTACAGTTGCAAGATATTGATATAGAAACCGAAGTTGGGATTATCGATGCTGCAAAGAAAGCCATGGCATTATTATATGAAGCTCTGGTAACACCATTCTTTGGTTTGCGGGTATTGTCCTTTATCATTGCCGTTTTTCTGTGGCTATTGGATTTGTTTATTTATCCCTTGTTTTTGGCAGAGCGTTTTTTTCTGTTAGGGATTATGCAAGCGTTTTTTCCTTTGGTTATCAGCTTGGCGGTTTTTGAAAAGTTTAGGGCATTGGCCTATAACTTTTTTAAGCTCTATGCTGGGGTCTATATGTTGGTTCCCGCTTTCTTTCTAGTCAATGTATTTGTCAATAACATCTACACGGAAATCAACACCAACTTTTGGAGCAATCTCTTTGGTACGGATTGGGGGGAGCAATATTTTGCACCCTTAATCGAGTTTGGCTCGATAGGTTTTATCGTACTGTTAAAGTTCAAATTGTACCGACGGGCCACCACATTTACCTTAAAACTCTTTACTGGTGGCTAAGCCACATTTGGCAAAAAAAGATGATAAAAATAATTAATAGTAAAATGAGAACACCTTATAAAAATATTTACACTTTGTTAAAAAAAAACCGATTTATCGTTCTGTCGGTGGTGATCGGATCCGCCAGCATAGCGGTCGTAGCTATATTTATGGTAGCCCATATCTATAAGCAATCCATAAACAATGCCTTTATGGTCAATACCGATGGCCAAGTCATTCCCTTGCAATTGGTTTCCCAAAAAGAAAACCTGGAAGTAGAAGCCAAGGCCCATTTGGAATTGTTCCATACCTATTTCTATAATATAGATGCCAGTAACTATGAGAAGAACTTGGCAAAAGCAATCTGGTTGGGGGATAGTACCGTAGATGCGATCTATCGGCAAAAAAAGTCGGATGGGGTATATAACCGATTGTTACAATATTCTTTGGTACAACGGGTTATCCAAATTGAATCCAAGGTAGAATTACAAAAAGAACCCTACCGTTTTCAGTGTACTGTTTTATTTGAAATTAACCGAGGGTCGGTAATCGATTCATATGAACTGACCACTACTGGAAGTTTAATTCATGTAGAGCGTAATTTTCCGAACAATACACATGGGTTGTTAATCACCAATTTTTTCGAAAAAACCTTAAAAAAGAGTGAAAGTCCAAAATAAAAAACAATTTGAAAACTTAAAGATTTAATCCTAATGAAATTTAACAAAAAGAAAATAGTATTCGTTTTGATTTTAGTATGTATTTTGCTGTATATCATAGCCTATGCCATGACATTATTTAAGGAAGATGAAGAATCGGTCATAGAAAATAACGAAGTCCCAGTTCCAGAACTCAAAGACGAACAAAAACAATATGAATCGAAACTCGATGCTCTGAATGATTTAAAAGAAGTAAGACAGACCAATGCTCCAAGTATTTATGACGAACGCCTGTTGGACTCTACCGGTACTTATGATCCTGAATTGATTGATAAGGATAAACAACGCATCATAGATAGTATTTACCGTCACGGACAACTACATTATTCCCAAAACAGTTATAATAGCTCTCAACCGAAAACCAAAAGTATTCCAGTCGATACTACCAAAGATTCTTTGAAATTAATTCAAGAAAAATATGTCTCGGCAAAAAGAATGGGAGTGGAACACCAGCAGTTTTTCGCATCAAGTCCAGCACAAAACAAGAATACCAAAAAGCAGACCAACACGGATAAAGCCATTTTTGTAGAAGTAGATGGGAATCAAGTCGTCAAAAAGAATTATCGATTGCGGATGCGATTGACCAAAGATGCCACCATCAATGGAAAGTTGGTTTCCAGAAATTCACTCATCTATGGTTTCATAAAATTTCAGCCAAACCGAGCAATGATTGAAATTGAAAATATCAATCATGTACCCACCAAACTAAGGGCATTCGATTTTCAGGATGGCAGCGAGGGCATTTATGTAGAAAACAGTTTTAAGGGAGAAATCGCTAAGGAAGTGGCAGGGGAACTAATCGATGAAGTAAATATCCCAGGCGTACCACAAGTAAGTGGTGTATCGAAAGTATTTCAACGCCATAATCGAAAGATAAAAGTAACCATCATCAATAACTATAAACTTATTTTAAAGCCTCATTGAGCCATTTTATTAAAATTATACTCGCATGAAAACATTTCTGATATTAATACTCCTTGCTTATTCTGTTTCTATGAAAGCACAACAACCGTTGGACACCATTTATGCCAATGACCAAAAGAGTGTGGCTCTGTTTTTTCCAACACCAATAAAACAAGGTATAACTGGTTCAAGAAATTTTGTATTTACCTATAACACAGAAACCGAACAATATTTAGGATTATTACAAGCGAAGCCTGGTGCAGCAAGTAATTTATTGGTTATTGGAGATGACGGTTCTGTTTTCTCATATATAATTACTTATAATAAAGAACTCAAAAAGTTGAATTATTTTATTCCAAAAACAAATAGTATTGGGAATGAAATTCCTAAAACTGAGAATAATAAAAACGGTGCAGTACCACAAGACTCATTGCTAAAAGTTCAAACTCAAAATCCCTATGAATATCGAAAGGAATATTTTGAAAAATTTAGTAAGTATCTGTTGACTAAAAAACATCTCATTCAAAAAGCAAGACATGGTAAAGCAATATTATTTTCTCTTAAAAAGTTGGTGTATGACCGTTCGGAAGTGTATGCGGTAATTGAAATCAATAATAGATCTGGAATTGATTTTGAAGTTGATTACATTAACTTTTATAGCGTAAATACGAACAAAAGAAGAAAATCTTCTTTTCAGAAATTGCAAATACAACCTATCTATAGATATAATCTTCCGGAAACTTTTTTGAATGGGCAAACGTATAAGTTTGTAATTGTGATGCCAAAATTTACGTTAGGGGATTCTGAAAAATTATCAATTCAGATTAAGGAGAAAAATGGGAATAGGGAGATGAGGCTATAACCTAAGTGAAAAATAATTGGTCGCTAAGAGTATTTAGTAGTTCCCAAAAAAGAGATATGATAACCAATAGTAATTGTTTTCCCATATTATCAGCAAATTACAATTTTATTATACTATTTTCAAATGCCCATATTCAGTTTCTCTATACTCCAAATTTTTTCTTGAATTAGTTTTCAGCTTGGTTTTTAGGTGTTGCATATCCTTACTGATTTTCTTTTCAATGACCCTAGCATATTTTTGAGTTGTCGATAGTTTTTTATGACCTAATAGCTTAGATACAGTTTCAATAGGAACACCATTTAAAAGTGCTATTGTAGTTGCGAATGTGTGCCGTGCCACATGAAAGGTCAGGTTTTTATCAATGTTGCATAGTTTGGCCATTTTCTTAAGGTATTTGTTAACTTTTTGATCACTAAATACCCTAAGAAGTGAATAGTTGTTTTCAATGCATGGGTAATCGTAATATTTTTCTAAAGTTTCTTTGGCTTCATCCAATAATGGCAACTTTACTGGTATTTTAGATTTCTGACGTTTTACCATAATCCATTGCTCTCCATCTATCCCATTAACGATACTCTGTTTTTTTAAATTCTTTACTTCTATATAACATAAGCCAGTATAACAGGCGAAAACAAAAATATCCCTTACCAAATTCATACTTTTATCTGATATTGGAATAACGGAAATCGCATCTAGCTCAAATTGTTCTAAAAAGGGACAATCAAATTCTTCGTACTTTAATTCGTACATGGTGAATGGGTTTAATTTTATCCAACCATGTTTAAATGCCAGAGTTGTAAACTTCTGCAAACGTTCCAGATGTTTCATGATTCCATTATTGTTCAGAGGTTGGGATTTGCGTAGGGGTGGGCAGGTACGAAGATAACTTTCAAATTTGACGATAAAGGAATAATCTATTTGGCACAAATGGACATCATCCGATTTGAATTCTTTTTTGATAAAACTTCCAATATACTTTTCGGTAGCACTATAATTTTTTATAGTTCCAGGTGCTAATTTTTTTAATTCTTCTTTTTTATGATAATCTATAAGTTCTTTGCAGGTTGAAATAACTTTATCTTTACCTAAATACCGAAGCTTTACAGCTTGTGCTGTGATGAATTTACCTTCCTCTTTGAGTTGTTTGTAGGCTTTTTTAATTTTGGAATGTACATCATCCAGAGTTTCATTGAAGCATTTGGCGTTTTTCACTCTTTTCTTTACTCTGCTAGCTGAAGTGCACCAATGCACTTCTAAAATAGCTTCCTTGGTACTTACATCAACAGGAGTACTATCTACCCAAATACGGGCATAGACGGGTACGGTCTCATCTTTTTTGATTGAAGACTTTTTCAACCAAAAATGGACATTAAATGTGTGTGTAGTTGTCATTACTTTCGTTTTTAATTAAAAAATCAGTTAAACGAAAGCCAAATCGCCACGAAAGTCAAATACGGGCTATGAACTATAAATATAGGAATTTATTTCCAAAAAAATAGGGCACGAAATAGGACACTAAGAGATATACGTTCAAATGGAAATAAAAAAAGCCAGCAAAAATGTATTTTACTGGCTTTCATTAATTTAGGTATTATATATTTTATTTTAATACCCTATTTGTCGGGGTGGCAGGATTCGAACCTGCGACCTCCGCGTCCCAAACGCGGCGCGATAACCGGGCTACGCTACACCCCGAAAAATATAAATTCGTAGTGTAGTTTATCCCGAGCGAAGTCGAGGGGCTACACCCCGAAGTGTAAAAATTTCAATAAATTTCTAGAAAAATAATCAAAATTTATCCTCTAAAAATTTGAGGTGCAAATATATAGTTTTTATTAATAGTTACAATACAGATTTATTTGTAATTTTAGTTCCTCTAAACATTAACACACTTATTATGAAGTTTTATAAATTTTCATTTCTAATTTTTGTATTTATTAACTATTCTGCTTGTGCACAACAAGTAGAATCTGAAGTTAAAGCTGAAGAACCAGGCGATACAAATTACACTACCGAATTAATTGTTCAAGAATTAGATATACCTTGGGGGATGACGTTTTTACCTGATGGTAGTATTTTGATTACCGAAAAATCGGGTGAATTGATTCATTTTAAAGATAGTAAAAAAACAATCATTAGTGGTCTTCCTGAAATTTATCAAAGAGGCCAAGGTGGTTTGTTGGATGTTATTGCTCATCCTAACTATAACGAAAATGGATGGATATATTTTTCATATGCTTCTCAAGAAGGTGATGGAGATGGAGGCAATACAGCTATAATGAGAGCGAAATTAGAAGGAAACTCACTTACTTACAAGAAGCTTTTGTACAAAGCCACCCCTAATACAACTAAAGGACAACATTTCGGATCGAGATTAGCATTTGACAATGATGGTTTTCTTTATTTTTCTGTAGGCGATAGAGGTAATCGTGATGAAAATCCACAAGATATCACAAGAGATGGCGGAAAAATTTACCGTCTGAATGAAGATGGTACTATCCCTACAGACAATCCATTTGTAGATGAGTCAAATGCTAAAACGGCAATTTATTCCTATGGTCATAGAAATCCACAAGGTATGTATAAGCATCCTGAAACTGGAGAAATTTGGACACATGAACATGGTCCAAAAGGTGGTGATGAAATCAATATCATCCAAAAGGGATTAAATTACGGTTGGCCAAAAATTAGCTATGGAGTAAACTATAGCGGCACATCATTTACTGATCATACTGCATTACCCGGTATGGAGCAACCTTTGTTCTATTGGGTACCATCTATTGCACCTAGCGGCTTTACTATAGTTTCTTCAGATAAATATCCCGAATGGAAAGGAAATTTACTTGTCGGATCATTAAAATTTCAATATTTAGAAAGATTGGTATTAGAAAACAATGAAGTCGTTAAGCGAGAAAAAATGTTTGAAAGTTTAGGGCGTGTAAGAAGTGTTAGACAGGCACCGGATGGTTATATTTATGTAGGCATTGAAAATTTAGGCATAGTTAAAATTGTTCCAAAAGTATGATTAAAATCATATTTCCTAGCATACTATTTTTCTACTTTTGTTTTGGTTATAGTCAAGATAAAAAGAGTAAAGAATTTGTAGAAAGTATAGATAGAGGAGCAATTATTTATGAAGATTTTTGCATGAATTGCCATTTACCAGATGGCAAAGGTGTGGAAAAAGTTACGCCGCCTTTAGCAAAGTCAGATTATTTAATGAAAAATCGCGAAAAAAGCATTAGAGCGGTAAAATTTGGTCAATCGGGAGAAATTACTGTAAACGGTAAAATCTATAATGGAACTATGACCGCTATGGGTTTATCTAACAAAGAAATTGCTGATGTAATGAATTATATTACCAATAACTTTGGAAATTCAAATAATAAAGTATTTACCGAAGAAGAAGTTTTAAAAATTGAGAAGTAAAATCATGCATTTTAGGTTAAATTTGCACTAATCAAATACTGAATTTAATGCTTGTAATTGGAATAGCCGGTGGTACCGGAAGCGGAAAAACAACAGTTGTAAATCAGATTATCAACGAATTGCCCAATGAGGATGTAACAGTAATTTCTCAAGATTCCTATTACCGGGAAACCGATAGTTTAACTATTGAAGAGCGTACAAAAATAAATTTTGATCACCCCAGAGCAATAGATTTTGACTTATTGGTAAATCACTTATCACAATTGAAAAAGGGGAAAACCGTTTTGCAGCCTGTTTATTCTTTTGCAAGGCATAATAGAACCAAGGATACTATAAAAACACATCCAAGTAAGGTGCTAATCGTCGAAGGGATTTTAATATTGACTAACAAAGAATTACGTGATATGATGGACATTAAAGTCTTTGTTCATGCCGATTCTGATGAGCGACTCATCCGTCGTTTAAAACGTGATATTACGGAAAGGGCTAGAGACATGGATGAGGTTTTACAACGTTATCAGACTACATTAAAACCAATGCACGAACAATTTATCGAGCCCATGAAAGAATACGCTGATATTATTATCCCCAACAATAAATACAATACGGTGGCCATAGATATTGTGAGAACCATAATCAATGAAAGATTACAGTAAATGACCTTTAAAGAGTTTAGACAACATAAAGTGGTTAAATTTTTCAGTAACAGATATATTCTTATTTTGTTGTTATTTTTAATTTGGATGGTATTTCTTGATGAAAATTCTTATCTAAATCATAGAGAGTTAAATCAAGAAATAAATAAACTGGAAAAGGCCAATGAATTTTACGATGCTGAGGTTGAAAAGGATAAAAAGTTAATCAAGAATTTAATGGATCCAGATTCTTTGGAAAAATTTGCCCGTGAAGAGTATAAAATGAAGCGTAAGGACGAAGATATCTATATTATTGATTTCGATTCTATAAAAGAATAGCCATGAACGATGATTTGTTTAATGAATTTGAATCTGTAACTTCCAAACAATGGAAACAAAAAATTCAAGTAGATTTAAAAGGAGCTGATTACAATGATGCCTTAGTGTGGGAATCTAATGAAGGTATTAAGGTAAAACCTTTTTATCATAAAAATGATACTGAATTTTTGAGTATTGATTCCGAAAGAAAACAATTTTCTATTTGCCAGTCCATTTTTGTTTCTGATGAAAAAACAGCAAATTTTTTAGCAAAAGACGCTCTAAGTCGTGGAGCAACTTCAATTGAATTTGAAGCTAATAAGCCGTTTAACATAAGGCAATTAGTAAAAGAACTTACTGTTCAGGGCAATAGTGAAGATTCTTTACAAATCTACTTCAAACTCAATTTTCTTTCTGAAGATTTTTTACTTGAACTGGTTGAAATAAGCTTATCCTTCAATGTCTTTTTAAACTTGGACATTATCGGCAATCTTGCCAAAACGGGCAATTGGTTTAAAAGTATTAAAGAAGACCATAAGGTTTTAGAAAAAATTCTTAGCATAGCAACGGATAATACTAGAGTACTTTCTGTTGATGCTGGTCATTACCAAAACGCTGGGGCTACTATTGTGCAACAAGTTGCCTATGCCTTGGCTCATGGCAATGAGTATTTAAACGTCATTGCGAGCGAAGCGAAGCAATCTATTCAATCGATTGTTTTCAACTTCGCCGTCTCCAGCAACTACTTCTTCGAAATTGCTAAATTAAGAGCTTTTCAATACCTCTGGCAATTACTTGCAAAAGAGTACGGAAGAACTATGAATGCCAACCTATTTGTAAAACCCAGTTTACGCAATAAAACATTATATGATTATAATGTAAATATGTTACGAACTACCACTGAATGTATGAGTGCCATTTTGGGAGGGGCAGATGTAATTTCTAACGTTTCTTATGATAGTTTGTACCATAAAAAGAACGAATTTGGTGAACGTATAGCCCGAAATCAACTCTTAATTTTACAAGAGGAAAGTCATTTTAAACAAGCTAATCAATTTGCGGACGGTTCGTATTACATAGAAGCTTTGACCAATCAAATTGCGGAAAAGGCTTTGGATTTATTTAAGGATATTGAAAAAAACGGTGGATTTTTAAAACAGTTACAGGCCGGAACAATTCAACGTAAAATAGAAGAAAGTGCCACAAAAGAACAGCAGCAGTTTGATAATGGCGAACTTGTATTATTGGGAACAAATAAGCATCCAAACCTAACCGATAAAATGAAAACCGAATTGGAACTGTATCCTTTTGTAAAAATTAAACCGAGAAAAACGGTTATAAAACCAATAATTGAAAAAAGATTGGCTGAAAAATTAGAACAAGAACGGTTAAAGAACGAATAATGTCACGGAAAAGCCTTCAACATATAAAACTAAGTACTAAAAACTCCGAGCTCCGACCTGGAAACTTTCCTCACGAAAATTTTGCCGCCGGGATTCCACCCTACCTACGTGGCCCATACTCAACTATGTATGTTCGCCGTCCTTGGACCATTCGCCAATATGCTGGGTTTTCAACTGCAGAAGAAAGCAATGCTTTTTACAGGAGAAATTTAGCAGCGGGTCAAAAAGGGCTTTCTGTAGCTTTTGATTTGGCTACCCACAGAGGGTACGATTCCGATCATGAACGTGTACAAGGCGATGTGGGCAAAGCAGGTGTTGCAATTGATTCAGTTGAAGATATGAAAATCCTCTTTGACAAAATTCCCTTAGATAAGATGTCCGTTTCCATGACCATGAACGGTGCGGTACTTCCTATTTTGGCATTTTATATTGTGGCGGCAAAAGAGCAGGGGGTAAGTACGGAACAATTAGCAGGTACCATTCAAAATGATATTCTCAAGGAGTTTATGGTGCGTAATACCTACATTTATCCACCGCAACCTTCCATGAAAATTGTGGCTGATATTTTTGAATATACCAGTAAAAATATGCCAAAATTCAATTCAATTTCCATTTCGGGTTACCACATGCAAGAGGCAGGTGCAACACCTGAAATCGAATTGGCATATACCTTGGCAGATGGATTGGAATACATAAAAACCGGCTTAAAAGCGGGAATGGATATTGATACATTTGCCCCGAGATTGTCTTTTTTCTGGGCAATAGGTATGGAGCATTTTAAAGAAATAGCAAAATTAAGAGCAGGTAGAATGTTATGGGCTAAAATTGTGAAACAGTTTAATCCCAAGAACCAAAAATCATTGGCATTACGAACACATTGTCAAACCAGTGGTTGGAGTTTAACCGCTCAAGATCCTTTTAATAATGTGGCAAGAACAGCCATTGAAGCCATGGCCGCCGCTTTTGGTGGCACCCAAAGTTTACATACCAACGCTTTAGATGAAGCTATTGCTTTACCTACGGATTTTTCAGCAAGAATTGCACGGAATACACAAATTTATATTCAAGAAGAAACCAATATTACCAAAACTGTTGACCCTTGGGCGGGCTCTTATTATGTGGAAGGATTAACTGAGGATATAGCCCAAAAAGCATGGCAGTTGATTCAAGAAGTGGAAGAGCTTGGTGGAATGACCAAAGCGATAGAAAAAGGCATTCCAAAAATGCGAATAGAGGAAGCTGCCGCAAAAAAGCAAGCTAGAATTGATAGCGGTCAAGATATTATAGTTGGTGTAAATAAATATCAGCTTAAAGAAGAGGATAGTTTGGATACATTAGAGGTTGATAATGATGCTGTACGTAATGCTCAAATTAATAGAATAAATAGTGTAAAAGAGAATAGAAATCAAGGGTTAGTTGATGAAGCACTTTTAAAATTAAGTGATTGTGCCAAAACAGGTAACGGAAATTTATTAGCTTTGGCGGTAGAAGCTGCCGAACATAGAGCCACCTTAGGAGAGATTTCAAATGCCTTGGAACAAGTTTTTGGCAGATACAAAGCAAAAATAAATTCAATAACAGGAGTGTACAGCAAAGCAATACAAGACGACGAACATTTTAAAAAAGCTACGGCTTTGGCGGATGAATTTGCCGAGTTGGATGGTCGCCGTCCTAGAATAATGGTCGCTAAAATGGGTCAGGACGGACATGACCGTGGTGCGAAAGTAGTGGCGACCAGTTTTGCCGATTTGGGTTTTGATGTGGATATAGGTCCGTTATTCCAAACACCAAAAGAGGTCGCCAAGCAAGCAATAGAAAACGACGTACATGTTTTGGGTATTTCTTCATTAGCAGCAGGCCATAAAACCTTAGTACCCCAAGTTTTGGAAGAGCTTAAAAATTACGAACGGGAAGACATCATGGTTATTGCAGGTGGAGTTATACCGCCTAAAGATTATCAGTTTTTATTTGACAGTGGAGTAGTAGGTGTTTTTGGCCCTGGTACAAAAATATCAAAAGCGGCCATTGACATTTTAGAGGTTTTGATTGAAGGTACGAAATAAGTTGAGTAAAGTTATTATTTATTTGGTTAATGAAATTCCATCTTTCCCTAAAGTAATAAAACGTCTTTTATACAAAAAACCTATCGCTTTTTTAAATGCCTTTTTACTTATTCCAAAGGTTTCATAAATTTCTTCTGGAGAACTTTTATCGGTTAAGGGCAAAAAACGGTTATTTTTAGCAAGGATTTTCATAATAAGATTACTATTGGAGTCATTAAAATTTCTATAACCAATAGGCTGTAGAGAAACATCTATATGCTTGTCTTCACGGATTTTTTTTACATAACCTTCTGTCTTATTGCCTATGTTTATTTTTGAGAAAACCTCATTTTCATAAACCAATCCTTTATGTTCATTATTAATTATGACCACATAGCCCAGATCGGTTTTCTGATAAATGAGCAGATTAACTTTATCTCCTTCCGAAATCGTAATGTTTATATTTTGTAGTTGTTTTTCCACATAACTGCTTGCAAAAAGTCGGTTTGTATTTTCGTCCAGATCCAAATGTACAATATACCATTTGCCCTCGGTCATTTCTTGCTTTTGCTCACTGAACGGAACGAGGAGGTCTTTATCAAGTCCCCAATTTAAAAAAGCACCTACTTTTGTCATTGCCACTACCTGTAATGACGCAAACTGATACAACTGAATCTTTGGTTTTTTAGTGGTTGCTATTTTTTTACCCTCATTGTCATGGTATATAAAAACTTCAATTTGAGAGCCTATTTCACATTTTTCGGGAGTATATTGATTTGGCAATAGCACTTTTTCGTTGTTATCATCGCTTAAGGTCAGTCCCTCATCTGTTTTTTCAGTAACGGTAAGTGTATTGTGTTTTCCTAAAGCGATCATTAATCTAATTTTGTGCGAAAGTAGTGTTTTAGAAGAATTGAATTATATAAAATCAAACTTTTCTTTAGTCAATTTATGTTTTACCTCTCCAGTATGTTTTACAGTTGACGGTTCAAAAAGTAACACTAAAACTTCATCGTTTGCAATGGGTTTGTGATCTGTTCCTTTAGGTATGATAAGCATTTCCCCTTCATTCAATGTAACTATCTTATCTCTAAATTCAATCTTCAGTGTACCTTGAATAATAAAGAACAATTCATCTTCGTCTTTATGATTGTGCCAAACAAATTCTCCTTTTAGTTTTGCCAACTTCACATCTTGTCCATTGAGCTGACCTATAATTTTTGGCGACCAAAAGTCGTTAAAAATAGAAAATTTTTCTTTTATATTAATAACATCCATTGACTTAATTTTTAAGAAACTCTGGTGCTTTTCTATGCTTTGTGCCTTGCTCATAGGCATAGGCAATTTCTATCAAGATAGGTTCGCTCCAAGCCCTACCAAAAAAGGAAATCCCTACAGGTAAAGTATCCACAAAACCCATCGGCACGGTAATATTAGGATATCCGGCTCTGGCAGCTGGTGAAGAACTACCCAGTCCAAAAGAGTCGCCATTAATATGATCCGTTTTCCAGGCTGGTCCACCCGTGGGTGAAATGATGGCATCTAAATTATGTTCGTCCATCACTTTGTCAATACCTTTTTTTCTAGCACCTTCAAGCATTTTTGATACGGTTTCTTTGTAACCATCACTATCCAATCCTTCTTTTTCCAAAGCCATTTCCAAGTAACGTTGGTTATAAAATTCCATTTCAATAGAATCTTTTTTATTGAAAGCAATCAAATCTTCCAAATTTTTGATTTTTGCATCTTTGCCCAACGACTTAAAGTAATTGTTCAGTCCGTCTTTATATTCGTACAGCATTACTTGAAAAGACAATCCGCCAACATTGTTATCTGATATTCTATCGATTTCAACTACTTCTGCACCTTGGCTTTTAATAAAATCAACAGCCTTATTAAAAATAGTATCCACTTTGTAATTTCTTCCCAATGGTGCGGTATAAATACCAATTTTTTTGCCTTCTAGACCATCTTTGTTTAAAAATTCAGTATAATCGTTTTTGATATTGTTTTTGCTGGCCAATGTTTTACTGTCGTCAGGGTCAACTCCCGTCAACGTACCTAAACAGATAACAGCATCGGCTACAGTCCTTGCCATTGGCCCCGCTGTGTCTTGGGTAAATGAAATGGGAATTATTCCTGAGCGACTCACCAAGCCAACTGTTGGTTTAATACCCACAACGCCGTTGTTGTTCGATGGGCAAACAATAGAGCCGTTTGTTTCAGTACCTATTGCCAAAACGGTCAGATTTGCCGAGACTGCAACACCAGATCCTGAACTGGAACCACATGGATTTCTGTCCAAGATATATGGGTTTTTGGTTTGTCCTCCAATACCGCTCCATCCACTTGAGGACATTTCCCCTCTAAAATTGGCCCATTCGCTCAGGTTTGCTTTTCCAAGGATTACTGCACCCGCTTCGCGTAAACTTTTTGCTACATGGCTGTCTTGTAAAGGTTTGGAGTCTTGCAAAGCTCTTGATCCAGCTGTGGTGAACATATTGTCATGGGTGTCGATGTTGTCCTTTAATAGTACGGGAATACCATGTAAAGCTCCTCTAGATTTTCCTTCTTGCAGTTCTTTGTCTAATTGCTCTGCAATGGTTATTGCATCAGGATTTACTTGTATAACAGAATTTAATTGAGGGCCATTGTCATCTATCTTCTCTATTTGGTTTATAAAGCTTTGAGTAACCTCGGTTATTGTAAACTTATTATTGTTGTAACCCTCCTGCAATTTGGTGATGGTAATTTCTTCAAACCGAAAATCGGTAGTATCGGTTGATATGGTTTTGTTTGTATCTGATTTACAAGCGGTAAAAAACACTAATAAAGTAATACTGATTATTTTTAGAAGGCTCTTACTGTAGGTTAAGTGCAGTTGCATAATTTTAGTTTGTAAAAGTTATGCACTAAAGATAATTATTTTTATCTAGTTTAAATTTTCGAGGTGCTTTTGGACTTTTTCAGAAGATTCATCTATAATTTTCCATTGATGGTCACATGTTTTTCCGTGTTCTTTTTTCCATTTTGCATAAGTGCCATATTCATCAACTTCATGTGTACTTATTAATTCTACTTTTTTACCGAACAATGAGCGTTCAAAATCTTGAACTCCACAAACCGAACATAGACGCCAAGTAGTTTCACTTGATAAAATCAGCACGAGCAGCAAAGCAAAAACTAGCATTATTATATAGATTGATTTGATTTTCATATCTGAAATGTACAAATTTATAACAAAGGGATTAATTCTAAAAAATAAAAAAACCGAAGCATTTTAAATTACTTCGGTTTATTGTAGTTAAAATTTCAACTTTAATCTTCACTTTTAGTAAGTAAAGCTGTTTGAAGTGCAGCTTCTTTATTACTTAACGTAAAGGTGTATTTATCATCTAACAATACCTGCATCAATTCTCTATCATTGCTTACCCAATAATATGCAGGTTTCATACCTTTACCTTGATGTACAAATTTGTGAAGTTTCATTTTTTCACCATTTATGCTAGTTGTGGTAGTACCTAAATAATTAACCGTTTGGTTTTTCTTTACATATAACTTGGTTTCATCCAGAGCATTAAATCTGAATGTTCCTTTTCTATCAAAAGGTAATTTAGGAACAATAGCCCATAAATTAAATGATGGAATTGTTCTTGCTGGTAATTTTAATGTTGCATTATATTTTGCAAAAGTAAAGCGTTGAAAATCTGGATCTGTTTCCATTTCATCAACATAATCACCTTTAAAGTGCCAAAAAGAGATATTCTTTTTATCAGCTTTAATTTTTGTTCCAGTAAAACTTACAGGGTCAATATTGGCATCTATAGTTCCATTAAACTTAAACTCTGTTGCTGATACCATTTTTTTGGATTCAGTAACCGTACTTAAATTGAAGTTTAACACTTCATTGTCGAAATTTGCTTTTACTACAGTGTTTAATGTAGTGCCAGCATTAGGTTTGTCATTAGAATCCAATTTTTGAAAACTGATGTACCCTTCTGTATCAGGAGAGGTGTACCAATAAACCTTATTAGAATTTTCTTGAGAAAAACCATTAAAAGATAAGCATATTAAGCCCATCAATAAGGGGAGTTTTTTAATCATAATGTTTTTTGTTTTAGGTTAAAATTAAAAATTGCATTTAATTCTACACTAATAAAACAACTAAACCATTATTATTCCCACTTCAAAGCGGGAAAAATTGAAAAAATGATTTAGTATCTATTTTTAATAGATTGAATATTTAAAGTAAAGATACAATAAAAATTTAATTGTTGTTTCTTTTGGCTTTACGCTCAGCCTTGCGTTGCTGTCTTTTTGCTTTTCGTTCAGCTCTGCGTTGTTCTTTATCAAGAGTAGTTTTATTCTTGTTAAAAAGGTTTTCAAAAAATAAATTGAATTTTGAGTCTTCCATGTAATCTTCACAATCAAGAGCATTTGTAAATTGTTCTGGTAGCGGTGTAAATGGAGCAGAATATTTTTTTTGTACATACCTTAGTGTTTTACCAACTAAAGGTAAAGCTAATTTACTGCCTGATCCGTTTGTACCCGAATTGAATCTAATGCCTGGTGAAGATGCACCTACTCTTGTAACTATAACCAATTTTGGTGTATAGGCAGCAAACCATGCATCGGCATAATCTTGAGATGTTCCTGTTTTTCCAGCAATGGGAATAGTTATACCGTATTTATTTTTTAAAGAGGTTCCTGTGCCCTCATTTATTGCTTTTTGAAGCATTGATGTGAGTAATACGGAAGTATTTTGGTCAATAACTCTATCTTCTTCAATATGTTTTATTAATCTATTTTTATAGATAACCGTACCATCAGCAGTTTTTATACTTATAATAGTATTTGGCTGAACGAGGTAACCTCCGTTGGCAAATGCACTATAAGCCCTACTTAACTCATAGATACTTGAATTGGCAGTACCCAATGCAACAGAAGGTTTTTTTGGCAATTCTTGAGTAAAACCGAAGTCTTTCCATATGTTTTCTAAATTGCCAAAGGGTATGTTCAAGAATAAATTTACCGTAGGGATGTTCATTGATTTTGCCAAAGCTGCGACCATGGAATAATTACCACCTGTTGAATTGTCATAATTATTGGGTTGCCAATTGTCAAAATCAGAAATAATCAAAGGTTTATTATCTAAATATGAACAAGGTGTTATGCCTTGCTCTAAAGCGGTAGCATAAAGAATGGGTTTAAAGGTCGATGCTACCTGGCGTTGTGCAAAAATTTGATCGTAAGGTTGTGTGCCAAAATCAATACCTCCAACCCAAGTTTTTATTGCTCCTGTTTGCGGATCCATAGCTAATAATCCGGCATGCAGTAAAGTAAGTGAATGCCTTAAACTATCACGCACAGAAATGGAGTCTGTGTAAAAACCATTCCAACTAAACAGTTGCCTCGATTGTTTTTCATTAGCTTTTGAAGTCAATTTTAAACGTTTTAATTCTTTGCTTACCAAAGCATTTAATTGTTTAAGACTGCTGCCAGTGCGATATTGTTTCTGTAAGCGGTTTTGCATTACACTCAAATGATTTTTAAAAGCACTTAGAGCTTGATTTTGTAAATGCAAATTAAGTGTTGTAGTAATAATTAGCCCATCATTATCAGCTGTATATTCTGTACCTTTTGCGGCATTGTAACTTTTTAAAATTTTCTTCACTTCATCTTTAACCTGTACCAAAAAATAGTTAGCTGGACCTTCAGATGCTAAGTTGGCATAATCGAGTTGTAACGGAATTTGTTGTAGAGAATCTTTAAGTTGTGGAGTAATGTACTCGTATTTTTCTAGTTGAGTTAATACGACATTCCTACGTTGTACAGCATTTTCTGGGTAAATTCTTGGATTATAGTAGGTGTTAGCTTTTAGCATACCTATCAAAATAGCTGCTTCTTCAATTTTTATTTCCTCAATTGGTTTATTGAAAAAGCGTCTTGAGGCGGCTTCAATACCCAAAACATTTTCCCCAAAAGGAACAGTATTCAAATACAAAGTCAGAATATCTTCTTTAGAGTATATTTTCTCCAGTCGATAGGCTAAAAAAGCCTCTTTACTTTTATTGACTAGCATACTTAATGGCCCATGGTTTTTGCGACCATACATATTCTTTACCAATTGCTGATTTATAGTACTTCCCCCGCCTGAACCTTTATCTTGAAAAAGGATAGTTTTAAAAAGTACGCGAAACAAACTGCGAGAATCTACACCATCGTGTTCAAAGTATCTGGCATCTTCGGTTGCTACCAATGCATCCACTATATGTTTAGGTAACTGTTCAAACTTAATATTGGTTCTGTTTTCAGCAAAAAATTTACCTAACAATTCACCTTCTTCAGATAAAACTAAAGTAGCAGTTTGGTTTTTAAACTCTTTTAACTCTTCAACTGTATGAATAGGACCAAAAACGCCATGATAAACAGATGTTAAAAAAAGACCGAATAAAACAGCCAAAATTAACAAGCTAATTATTACATATTTTAGTGTTTTTTTAAGCATATCATTTTATTTCTCTCACAATAATAATTGCATTTTTTAACGATTGCAATACTAGTATTATTTTTATAGTTATGGCTAATTGTAAACATTTTATGAACATTTTAACATTATCGTGTGGTCAATAATCTTTTAAGCTTAAATCTTTCAATCATTCAATAGATTATGTAATTTTGCAAACAACATTAATTTAATCAATAAACAACATAACATGTTTCATAAATATATAAAATTAGTAATTGCCGTAGCTATAGTAGTATGGGCTGTTTTTCAGTTTGCTGAAAAGCATATTGGTAATGGTATAGCCTTATTATTTTTAGCAGGGGTTTTTATATTTTTCTACTTTAAAAACGAATTTATATTACTAGCCTTTTTGCGATTACGAAAACAAGATTTTGCGGGTACGCAAAAGTGGTTAGGTTTTATTAAGAATCCGTCAGCAGCTTTGGTTCAAAAACAAGAAGGGTATTATAATTTTTTAAATGGCATATTGGTGTCTCAAACCAACTTGACGCAAGCAGAAAAATATTTTAAAAAAGCGTTGAAATTAGGTTTGTCCATGAGTCATGATGTAGCTATGGCCAAACTACAACTGGCTGGTGTAGCCATGACCAAAAGAAGAAAACGTGAAGCTACAAACTTAATAGCTGAAGCTAAGAAATTAGACAAACACGGAGTGTTAAACGAGCAGATTAAAATGATGAAGCAGCAAATGAAAAAAATATAAGAAACTAAAATAATGATTAAAAAAGTACTGTTAACTCCGTTTCAAAAGTTTGTTAAAATTGAAAGTTTTAGCGGTATTTTGTTGTTGCTTGCTACCATAATTGCTCTTGTTTGGGCTAACTCTTCGTTTGGTAGTTATTATCAAGCTTTGTGGCAATATAAACTAGGTTTTACTTCCGAAAGTTTTGAGCTAAGCAAACCCCTTATTTTATGGGTAAACGATGGTTTAATGGCCATTTTCTTTTTCTTAATAGGATTAGAAATTAAAAGAGAGTTCCTTATAGGTGAATTAAATTCAGTTAAAAAATTAGCTTTTCCTCTGTTTGGGGCGGTTGGAGGTGTTGTTATTCCTGTAATTTTATATCTTATTCTAAATCAAAACCCTGAAACTATTAAAGGTTGGGGTATACCAATGGCAACGGATATTGCCTTTGCATTGGCTGTATTAAATGTATTGGGCAATAGGGTTCCATTAAGTCTTAAAGTATTTTTAACAGCTTTTGCCATTGTTGATGACATTGCTGCCGTATTAGTAATTGCTATTTTTTATAGTTCTGGAATCAATATTGTTATGTTGATAGTTGCCGCTTTGCTATTAGGAGTTTTATATTTTTTGTCCTACAGAGGTTTTTATTCTAAGTTTATACTGATTAGTCTTGGGGCAATTATATGGGTATTGTTTTTAAAATCTGGTGTTCACCCAACGTTAGCAGGAATTTTATTAGCATTTTCAGTACCTGTAATGCAGAAAATTAAAACAAAAGATTTTGTAGATAACCTTCAAGAAATCACTGATGATATTAAACAAGCGAGTGTATTAGAAAAACCTATTCTTTCTAACGAGCAAATTGAAGCGATTGATAATTTAGAAGATTGGACAAATAAATACCAATCACCACTCCAGCATTTAGAGCACAAACTACACGATTGGGTGGCCTACTTTATCGTACCTGTATTTGCTTTAGCTAATGCTGGCGTTATTTTAAACAGTGACATAGCATTTGAAAATGCATTAATAATCAATATTGTTATTTGTTTGGTGTTAGGTAAAAGTATTGGTATTTCATTTGTGGTTTTATTAGCAAAAAAATTGAAATTAATACAAGTGCCAAATGATATTAACAACCAGCAGATTGTCGGTGTTTCTTTTTTAGCGGGTATTGGGTTTACTATGGCAATTTTTATTGCTAGCTTGGCTTTTTCTAATAGTCCACAGTATATAGACTCTGCCAAAATTGGTATCCTTATTGGCTCGTTGCTATCTGCTACTATTGGATATTTAGTATTAAGGTTTAAAACTAAGTAAATTCAAGAATTTAAAAAGAGTGAATGAAAATACTAAACAAAAAAAACCTCGAAATTTAATTTCGAGGTTTTTATAAATTCTATATTCAAAAATTTATTTCTTCTTTTTGAACTTATCGTATTTACTTTTGAACTTGTCAATTCTACCAGCACTATCAACCAATTTAACTTTACCGGTATAATAAGGGTGAGAAGTTCTTGAAATTTCCAATTTAATTAAAGGATACTCAACACCATCTACTTCTAACGTCTCTTTTGAATCGGCAGTAGATTTTGTTAAAAAAACATCATCGTTAGACATGTCTTTAAAAGCTACCATTCTATAATTTTCTGGATGAATTCCTTTTTTCATCTTATAAGTTTTTTAAATGTTAAATTAAAATAGCTAGTTTAAATAAATCGCTTTGCTATTTTGAGAGTGCAAATTTAATACTATTTTTGAAAATTCAAACATAATACACAGTATTTTACATGAAAAAGTATAAAATTATTATATCGCTGGTTTTGACGGCTTTCTTTTTAGGTTCATGCGGTAATTCGTATAAGCTACAATTAACATCACCAAAGAGTTTAAAAACCAATGAAAAGCTAACGGTTTCTGTTTCAGAAAAAGATAATAAACCAATTGATTCTGTTCGCTATTATTTAAATGGTGTACGCTTAAGCACAAATGAAAATATTGATATTTCGAATCATAAATTAGGTACAAATGCTATTTCGGCAACCGTTTTTTATCCCGAAGGTCAAAAAAAATTAACCAATACTGTATTGTTTTTTGCTGAAAAGTCTCCTGAAATATATACCTATGAGATTGTAAATGAATATCCACATGATGAAAATGCATTTACACAGGGCTTAGAATACCATAACGGGTTTTTATATGAAAGTACTGGGCAAAGAGGAGAATCAACTTTGAGAAAGGTAGAACTTAAAACAGGTAAAGTACTTCAAAAAATAGATATTGATAAAAGCCTGTTTGGAGAAGGGATGACAATTTTTAACAATAAGATATATATGTTAACTTGGCAAGGCGGAAAAGGTTTTGTTTTTAATCTAGAAACTTTTGAAAAAGAAAAAGAATTCCATTACGCTCAAAGCAAAGAAGGTTGGGGTTTAACACATAACTCTGAAAAGTTAATAAAATCTGATGGCACTGATAAGATTTGGTTTTTAAATCCAGAAACTGGGGCTGAAGAATCTCATATTGAAGCATACACGATTGATAGAGCCGTTCCTGAATTAAATGAACTAGAGTTTATTAATGGAAATATTTTTGCAAACGTATGGCAACGCAATAGCATTGTAATGATTAATCCAAAAACAGGTGCTTTAGAGGGTATTGCCGATTTAAAAGGTTTGCAAGAAAAAGTGGGTCAAAAAGGTGATGATAATGTATTAAACGGAATTGCCTATGATGCCGAAAACGATCGTCTTTTTGTTACTGGAAAAAAATGGAATACTTTATTTGAGATTAAGCTCAATAAAAAGCAATAAATACAATTTCATAAAGTTATATCCTATAAAGTCTCAATGATGCGATTATTGTACTCAATTCTTATTGTATTCGTAGTGTTAGGAATAACATCTTGCCGTAAAGATTTTGGTACAATTGTAAGCACAGGTAATTTAGAATTTTCGGCAGATACACTTTTGCTAAACCGCGTTTTTGACGATATTAGTTCAAGCACACAAAGCTTTAAAGTATATAACAGAAGCGATGAGGCTATCACCATTCCCCAAATTAAATTAGGTAGAGGGGACAATTCATTTTACCGATTAAATGTAGATGGTATTCCTGGCAATTTTTTTGAAAACATAGATATTCTAGCCAATGATAGCATTTATGTTTTTGTGGAAGCAACTGTTGACTTTGAGCAACTAAAAAATACGGATTTCTTTTATAGAGATTCCATAGTTTTTCAGTCTAATGCCAATGAACAAGACGTTAAATTAGAGGCGTTGGTATTGGATGTCAATCTAATCAGACCCGACAGAGCTCAACAACCTGACGGAAGTTTTATTTATGAAACGATTATTTTAGGACAAAATTCCGAAGGGGAATTATTGGGTGTTAAGGGAACAACATTATCTGGTAACACCACATTCACTAATAAAAAACCTTACTTGATTTACGGCTATGTAGGCGTAGCTGAAAATACTACGTTAACTATTAATGCGGGTGCAACCTTATACTTTCACGATAATTCAGGTATTATTGTAGAAAAGAATGCGACCTTAAAGGTAAACGGCGAATTTGAAAATGAAGTTCTGTTTGAAGATGATAGATTGGAACCTGAATTTGAAGATGTTTCAGGACAATGGGGTACCATTTGGTTACGAGCGGGAAGCAAAAATAATAGTATCAATTATACTACCATAAAAAACAATATAATTGGTGTTCTGGTTGATTCTGTTGGGAATACCAACCCTACATTGACTATTAAAAACACACAGATTTATAATACGTCCAACTACGGTATTTTAGGCAGAGAAACCAATATTTTGGGAGAAAATTTAGTAGTTGCCAACAGCGGACAATCTACTTTAGCATGTACTATTGGTGGAAAATATAACTTTACCCACAGTACTTTTGCCAATTATTGGAATGGTGGATTTAGGCAGTTTCCTTCTGTTTTGGTTAATAATTTCTTTACCTATTTTGATGAAGGAAATAATGAAATTATTGAAACGAGAGATTTAAAAGCAGCAAATTTTACCAATTGTATTATCGATGGTAATCAAGATGTTGAGTTTTTGTTAGATAAAATTGATGGTGCCGAATTCAATTTTAACGTAAAAAACTGTATGCTAAAATTTAATACCAACAATAACGAATTGTTAACTAATCCGTTATTTGATTTTACCAACACTTCTTTATATCAGAATATCATACAAAATGGCAATCTCGATTTTAAAGATGTTAACGAAAATGAATTTATCATTGGCGATGATTCTGATGCCAATGGAAATGCTGACGTTAACACAGCGTTACAAGTTCCTTTTGATATTTTAAAGGTGAGCAGAACCACTACTCCAGATATTGGAGCATATCAACATATTATTTTTGAGGAAGAAGAGAATTAGTTTATAAGTTAGACCTCACAGGTTTCCAAAACCTGTGAGGTCTCTGCAAATTACTTTTTATAAACCTTCCCTTCCTTCATCACAAAACTTACCTTTTCCATGGTGTTGATGTTTTTGGTTGGGTCATCATCTGTAGCCACAATATCGGCTATAAATCCAGTAGCTATTTGACCAATCTCGCTTTCCATTTCCAGTACTTTGGCATTGGTAATAGTAGCGGACTGTATGGTATTCATTGCTGGCATACCTGCTTCTACCATATAGCCAAACTCTTTTCCATTATCGCCATGGTCAAAAACACCCGCATCGGTACCAAATGCAATGCCTACGCCTTTTTTATAGGCTTTACCAAATGTACTTTGAATTTTAGGTCCAATAGCCAACGCTTTTGGAACAATAATTTCAGGAAAATACCCTTTTATTTTTGCTTTTTCTTCAACAGATTTTCCAGCAGTAATAGTCGGTACATAATAGGCATCATGTTTTTTCATTAGTTCCATAGTTTCTTCGCTCATTAGTGTGCCGTGTTCTATGGTTTTTACACCTCCTAAAATGGCTCTTTGCATACCTTCGTCGCCATGAGCATGTGCTGCAACGTGCATTCCGTAATCTTTAGCGGTTTCGGTAATCGCTTTGATTTCTTCAATAGTAAATTGTGGATTTTGTCCACTCTTAGCAACACTTAATACACCACCTGTCGCTGTAATTTTAATCATATCCGCTCCATTTTTGTAACGCTGTCTTACTGCTTTTTTAGCGTCTTCAACACTATTTACAACACCTTCTTTAGGGCCTGGATTGCCCATGAGTTCTTTTCTTCTACCATTGGTTGGGTCAGCGTGACCACCCGTTGTTGCCAATGATTTTTCAGCAGTAAGGATACGTGGTCCATCAATTTTACCTTGGTTGATAGCATTTCGTAATGAAACATTAACCCCACTCCCGCCAAGATCTCTAACTGTTGTAAATCCCGCAAGTAAAGTTGATTTTGCAAATCCTTGAGCATTATATGCCACATCTGCATCATTAAGTATAAAAGGTTCTATATAACGTTTTGGGTTCAGTTGACCTTCAAGATGTACGTGCATATCAATTAGTCCAGGCATTACAGTTTTGGATTTTAAATCAATGGTATTATCTTTTTTTGATTTGGGATTGATGTATCCAGTTTTTACATCGGTAATTTTGTTTCCAGTAACAATAATTGTCATTTCGTTTAGTACTTTTCCATTTTTTGTATCGATTAATTTCCCACAATGCAAATACGTGCTTTGTGCAACTAGCGTTAAACTGAATAAAAGACAAAAACTGATTAGAAAATTCTTCATGATTGAGATTGGTTAGTTAATGATTATATTTGAACCTTAAAAGTATTAAATTTTTATTGGTTTCATTGACAAATGATTAGAATCTAATAACATGGCAAAAAAAAACATAATTATAACTGGAGCGAGTAGGGGCATCGGATTTGAAATGGTGAAAATTTTGGCTGGACAAGAGCATCATGTTTTAGCACTGTCCAGAAATACTTCAACTTTAATAGCATTACAAAAAACACATAAGAATATTTCCGTAATTAGGGTAGATATTTCCGATGAAAATCAACTAAAAAAAGTTTCGCAGTTTGTCAATGATAATTGGAAATTTGTTGATGTATTAATCCATAACGCAGGAGCTTTGGTTAATAAACCATTTGCAGAAACCAGTAGTAAAGAATTTTTAGAAGTATATAAAGTTAATGTTTTTGCTGTAGCTGGATTGACTAAAACAATGTTGCCTTATTTGAAATCGGGTAGCCATGTGGTGGCAATAAGTAGTATGGGCGGTATTCAGGGGAGTATGAAATTCCCTGGACTTTCAGCATATAGTTCCTCAAAAGGAGCGGTAATTACGTTAATGGAATTGTTGGCAGAAGAATATAAAGAGCAAAAAATTGTGTTTAATACTTTAGCTTTAGGTGCGGTACAAACAAAAATGTTGGAGTCTGCTTTTCCGGGATATAAAGCACCAATAACTGCTGAAGAAATGGCAAATTATATTGCTAATTTTTCCTTAACAGGACATCAGTTTTATAATGGCAAAGTGTTGCAAGTTTCATCTTCTACACCCTAATAATGAAGGAAAGAGAAATCCTAGAAAAATATATTCCCCAAGATTCTGTTAATTTGGTGCTGGATTTGCTCAAAAAATATCCATGCCATCTCAAAATAGTTAATAATAGAAAAACAAAACATGGCGATTTTAGGAAATTAAAAACTGGTCAATACCAAATCACTATTAATAACGATTTGAACCGTTATCGTTTTTTATTGACATTAATTCACGAAATCGCCCACTTGGTAACACATCAAAAGAATGGGCATGTAAAACCTCATGGTATTGAATGGAAAATGAATTTTCAGCATTTAATGTTGCCCTTTGTTACCCCAGATATTTATCCTAAAGAAATATTACCGTATTTGGCACGTTATTTACAAAACCCTAAGGCAAGTACAGATGCTGATGTTTACTTATCATTAGCTCTAAAAAAATTCGATGAAAAGAATGGTTTAAATTATATTTTTGAATTATCGCCCAATAGTAAATTTATCCATAATAATCGTATTTTTGAAATGATTGAAAAACGAAGAACCAGATATGAATGCATTGAAATAAAAACTAAAAAGCGATATTTATTTCATCAAAATGCAGAGGTTGAGGTTGTGATAAAATAAAATAAATAGAAAACTAAAAAATATATTTTGAAGCAGAAAAATTATTACGCAGTTATAATGGCAGGAGGTGTAGGTTCAAGATTTTGGCCAGTAAGTACTTCACAGTTTCCCAAACAGTTTCATGATATGCTTGGGAAAGGAGACTCTCTATTGCAACGTACTTTTAAACGGCTTGCAAAATTAATCCCTGAAGAGAACATTCTAATCGCCACCAACGCTAAATACAAAGAACTAGTGTTGCAACAATTACCAGATTGTACGGGAAACCAATTATTGTTAGAACCTGCCATGCGAAATACAGCTCCGTGTATTTTATATGCAGCATTAAAAATTAAGCAAAAAGACCCTAATGCAGTAATGGTTGTTGCACCTTCAGACCATTGGATAGAAGATGAACAGGAGTTTGTCAATAACATCCAAACAGCATTTGATGCTTGTGAGCATAACGATATGCTAATGACCCTGGGTATTCAACCAAGTAACCCTAATACTGGTTATGGTTATATAAAATTTGAAAATGATGATGCAGAAATAAAAAAAGTAATTAA
Organism: Aureibaculum sp. 2308TA14-22; assembly: GCF_040538665.1. Lineage (NCBI taxonomy): Bacteria > Pseudomonadati > Bacteroidota > Flavobacteriia > Flavobacteriales > Flavobacteriaceae > Aureibaculum > Aureibaculum conchae. Next base: position 2,256,040 of record NZ_JBEWXT010000001.1, on the reverse strand, counting down.
TTTTACAGAAAAGCCTGATTTTGAAACGGCTACAAAATTTTTGGAAAGCGGTGATTATGTCTGGAATGCAGGAATATTTATATGGAGCGTCAAAAGTATAAGTAAAGCTTTTGAGTATTATTTGCCTGAAATGAGCAGGTTGTTTTGCGAAGGAAATAAAGCGTATAATACAGATTTTGAAGATGATTTTATAAAAGATAATTACCAGAAGGCAGAAAATATTTCTATCGATTATGGTATTATGCAAAAGGCAGAAAATATTTACACCTTGCCCGTAGAATTTGGATGGAACGATTTAGGTACTTGGAGCTCATTATATGATAAACTTGAAAAACAAGAAGGGCAAAATGCAATAGTTAATGCTAATACTATATTAAAGGATTCATCGAATAACATGATACGTACTGCAAAAAACAAACACGTTATCATTCAGGGTCTTGATGATTTTATTGTAGTTGATAAGGATGATGTATTATTGATTTATCCTAAAAATAAAGAACAAGACATAAAACAAATAGTTGCAGAGGTAAAAGATAAGTTTGGTGATGATTTAGTATAAAACTGCTTCAGCAGAAAAAACATTGACCCCATGGAAGAAAATAATAAAGTTGAAGTTGATCTTGAGATAAAAAAGCAAGAAGCCAAAAAACAGGCTACCGGTCTTTTGGGTGGAGTAAAGGAATTTCTTGTTGAATTATTAAATATAAAGCACGACACCAATAAAGAAGGGACAGTGCAGATGATAAAAGATAATATTTCCATGCAAGGACACACTGCATGGATTTTGGTTTTCTCTATCATTATATGCTCTATAGGATTAAATGCCAATTCAACTGCTGTTGTTATCGGTGCCATGCTAATAGCTCCTTTAATGGGGCCTATTTTGGGTATTGGACTTTCCATAGGTATAAACGATATTGATACGTTACGGAAATCTATGGTCAATTTAAGTGTTATGGTGGTGTTGAGTTTGTTAACTTCATTTCTGTTTTTTAGTATTCCTTTATTTCAAGATGCAACTACAGAAATTTTAGCTAGAACAAGACCAGATGTGAGGGACGTATTTATAGCTCTTGCGGGTGGCTTGGCACTTATTGTTGCTATGAGCCGACCCAAGCCCCAGACCAATACCGTAGCGGGTGTGGCTATTGCCACGGCCTTGATGCCGCCTTTATGTACCGCGGGATATGGATTGGCAACCTGGCAGTTGAACTACTTTTTTGGAGCCATGTTCCTATTTATTATCAATTCTATTTTTATAGCCCTTTCTACATTTGTTATCGTTAAGTTTTTACGTTTTCCGATGGTAAAGTACATCAATTCCGCCAAACGTAAACGCATCGGTCAGTTTGCATCAATTGTTGCTTTTATTATACTAGCAGGTAGTATATTTTCATTTTATAACTTATTTAGAGAAAATGAATTTAAAAAGACTGCAAAATCTTTCGTGGTTGAGCTAAAGGAAAATGGGGTGTCTATTATTGGTGAGGATGATAAAAATATTGATTATGCTAATAGGAGAATCACGTTACCTTTGTTTAATTCTGTGTCTGATGCTAAAGTAGATATTTGGAAAGACAGGATGGTTGAACTAGGTCTAGAAGATGTGGAGCTTGAAATACAACAACAGGACGATACCGAAATGATTGAACAGGTTAAAAATCTTCAAGAACTATATTCTCAAAACCAAAAAATTATTACTTCACGTGATGAAAGTATAAAGGAAAAGGAAGATAGAATACGATTACTCGAGAGTGAGCTTAATAAATTTTATAAAGATCAAATCCCTTTTCAGTCAGTTAGTGAAGAAGCAAAAATTAATTATGAAGGTATTGAAAAAATGAGTTATGCTAAAAAAGTGGTAACAGATTTTTCTAAGATTGATTCCATCGCTTTTTTTAGTATTGAATGGAAAAAAGAGCTGAAACAACAGGAAATAAACCAACAAGAAGCAAAATTGAAACTTTGGCTGAAAACGAGATTAGCTTTAGATACCTTAAAGATTATTAGGGAGTAAAACGGTGTGTTGTATTCTAAAAAAAATAGTTTACAAACCACCTTCTTTCAATTGAGCTTCTCTTACTTTTTTAAACAGGTTTGAAGAATATACAAAATCTACCAGCGATTTGTTATCAGTTTTAAAAACTTCGTTGCTTGTACCTTCCCATTCTTTAACACCATGTTTCATTAAAATAATTTTTTCGCCAATTTCCATAACCGAATTCATGTCATGCGAATTGATGATGGTGGTGATATTATATTCTTTGGTAATTTCTTGAATTAAATTATCAATTACTGTAGAAGTTTTAGGGTCTAATCCTGAATTAGGTTCATCGCAAAACAAGTATTTAGGGTTCATTACAATTGCTCTTGCAATGGCTACACGTTTTTGCATTCCTCCAGAAAGTTCTGCAGGAAACTTCTTGTTGGCATTTTCTAAATTTACTCTTGCTAGTACTTCATTAACGCGTTCTAATTTTTCTTCATACCGTTGTTCGGTAAACATTTTTAATGGAAACATAACATTTTCTTCAACGGTAGAACTATCAAACAATGCACTTCCTTGAAAAACCATGCCAATTTCCTTTTTTAAATCGCGTTTTTCATCATCACCCATGTCCTTATAATTGATTCCATCATAACAAATATCTCCTTTTTCTGGATGAAGTAAACCCAACATGCATTTTAAAAAAACGGTTTTACCAGAACCACTCGTTCCAATAACCAAACTAGTTTTTCCGTTTTCAAAGGTGGCATCTATACCTTTTAATACAGGAGTGCCGTCAAATTCTTTAAATAAGTTTTTTACTTCAATCATTTTCCTAATAACATTTGTGTTAAAAAGTAATTTAATACAATAATAACAATACTCGTCCACACAACGGCACGTGTACTAGCTTTACCCACTTCAATGGCACCACCACTTACGTAAAATCCGTGATAGGCAGGCACAGAAGCAATTACAAAAGCAAAAACAGATGTTTTAATCATAGAATATACTAAATGGAATGGATCAAAAGCACTTCTAATACCCATTATATAATCTGTTGAGCTTACCAAACCTGTTAAATAACCAGCAACCCATCCGCCAAAAATACCCAGTGATATACTGATAATAATCACAAAGGGATAAAAGAAAACATTGGCAATAATTTTAGGTAGCACCAAATAATTAAGCGAATTTACACCCATCACTTCAAGAGCATCTATTTGTTCTGTGACACGCATAGTCCCTATGCTTGAAGCTATATACGAACCTACTTTACCGGCCAGTATTATTGAAATTAGCGTAGGGGAAAATTCTAAAATTAACGACTCTCTTGAGGCAAACCCAATAAGGTATTTTGGCGTTAACGGGTTGTCTAAATTTAACGCTGTTTGAATAACAACTACACCACCCACAAAAAAGGAAATAAAGGCAACGATTCCTATGGAGCTAATTCCTAAGTCTTCTATTTCTTTAAATATAGATTCTCTAAAAATAGAACCTTTTTGAGGCCTTTTAAAAACCTCTTTTAGCATAAGAAAATACTTGCCAATATATTTAAAATAGTTGATCAAATTGTAATTTTATGGTGTTGGAAACGAATTAACGTTAATTCTCATATCAATTATCAAAAATATAATATTAAATGTAAAAAAAGCCTTAATTTTGAGATAAATATAAAATCTTATCCATTAAGAAATTACTTCTCCAAATACCAATACAGGTAAGGTGATTGAGGAGGTCTTGGAGGAATAGACTTAGATTTCTACTGAAGCCTTAGAGGTCTATGTAATAAAGTATATTTGACTCTATTTTTTGCTCTAGAGTTAAAGATTATTTCCTCTAATGCATAACTTGCTTCGATTTCACTCTTCAATATTTCTATTAATTGTAGCCATTCACTATTATCACTTTCATAGGATTTCCAGGACTGCATGAAATCAAAGTGTTGTCCGTGTCTAAACAATCTGCCCGGTAATGGATGGTGTTTCCTATTTCCAATTAAGATTCCATATCGCAAATATGGGTGAACATTTTTATGTGTTTGAGCTTTCTGACTATAAGTAATTGCGTCATGTGTAGTAATACTATTTATTTTCGCTTCTATAATAACTCTAGGTTTCCATAAACATTCATCCAAAACTTCATAAACCAAAAAGTCAGTTTCATATTTTAAATAATTTTGCCTGAATGGTTGATCGTCCTTATACTCCAGAACTTCACTGGAGTAGGGTAGTTTTTTGGACTCATTAACCCTTAAATTATCATTAAAGATTTTCAGTTCTTTTTCTAAATCTTCGCAAATGCTTTTTACCCATTCTCTTTCCGTCATAATCTAAAAAATAAAATTATAAACTCTCAAACCAATCAAATATCCCAAACCTAACACAAAAGGGTAACCAACAAACAACCATAAATAATCTAAGATAGAAAGTTTAGAAAAAGCTTCAGTACCTAATTGATTCAGTAGTTCAAAAAAATCGTACCAAGACTTTAATCCAATTTTCACAATAATGGCATTAGCCAATATGGCAATAATTAAAATGCAAATCCCAATGATATAGAGTTTTAACATAATACTAAGTTGTAATTTTATAGATCAGGGTAGTTAAAGTCTAATGTCTCATATCTAAAATCTAGTGTCTAGTATTTATAAACCACCGCATTGCAATTCATTCCAGCACCTACCGATGCTAAAATAATAACATCACCTTTTTTCAACTCATGATTTTCAAGCTTTCCTTTAATTACCATGTCGAATAGTGTAGGTACAGTTGCCACAGAACTATTACCCAATTTATGAATACTCATAGGCATAACATGTTCAGGTTCGGCAGTTTTATACAATCTAAAAAAGCGTTTAATAATAGCTTCATCCATTTTTTCATTCGCTTGATGGATAAATACTTTTTTAACTTCACTTATGGAGACACCACCTTTATCCAATGCTTTTTTCATGGCATTTGGTACGTTGTTTAAGGCAAATTCATAGATTTTTCTACCATGCATTTTTATATATCGTACACCTGGATCGGTATTGGGGATGTTAGATTTTCCTAAAAATAAATAGTTGGCTTCATCAAGAGTATAGGAGGCCGAAGCATGACTTAAAATCTTAGAATCACTATTTTCTTTTGCTTCCACTATGCAAGCTCCGGCACCGTCAGAATAGATCATTGAATCCCTGTCGTGCATATCCAATACTCTTGATAAGGTTTCTGAACCAATAACCAAACATTTTTTTGCTTCACCGGCTTTTATAAAAATATCAGCTTGTATAACACCTTGTACCCATCCTGGACATCCAAAGATGATATCATATGCAACACAGTTAGGGTTTTTTATTTTTAAATTGTGCTTTACCCTTGCCGCCAAACTTGGTAAAATATCTGTCTGGATGGTCTCCTTTTTTATGTCTCCAAAATTTTGAGCTAGAATAATAAAGTCTAATTCTTCGGGGTCAATATTGGCATCTTCAATTGCTTTTTCAGCAGCATAGGTTGCTATAGTTGAAGAATCCATATTGTCATTGACATAACGTCGTTCCTCAATACCAGTAATGGCTTTAAACTTTTCGATTATAACGGCATTAGAAGCTTCAAAAGGTTCATTATTAGCGTCATAAAAACGTTCATCAATAAAATCTGCATTCTTTTTTATTATTTTAGGAATGTAACTACCGGTTCCGGTGATAACTGAGTTCATAGTAGGGGCTTATATATTTTCCACCAGCTAAGATAACTTAATAAACCTGATTAATAAAGATTAGCTATTTCTTTATTTTTAATATTAAGATATTTTCAATTTTACCTCTCCTTCGGAGAGGTCGAAAATGACATTTTCGACAGTTTCGGGTGAGGTAAATAAAAAATTTCTGATTTAGTATTTGATTGGCTGAAGTTCTCTTTTAAATTAAGAAAATTTTTTATTCATTTTTATTTCCATAATTGTTGCAATGGATAACGCTCTTGTTTTTGCCATTTCTGCTTTTTCGCCTTTGAAATTATCATCTATAGAGGTGTTAAAATGATGTAACCATCTTTTAAAATGTTTATTTTTAAAAGGCTTGGTTTGGTTTAATATAAGATGTGGCTGCATAGCATTTCTTTTGTAATCTGGGACATTGAATAAAATACCATTCCAAAAATCGGTAATAATTTCGATATGCTCTTCTAAATACTCTTGTTTAATAATATCCTCAAAAAAATGTTGTACCAAATCATCTGAAAGTAATTTTTTATAAAATTCACTAATTAAAAAATGAATGTCTTTTCTATTTTTAATGTCTTGCATAACTATGAAACCGTATTTTAGAGAAGACTCTCATCAAATCCAAAAGGCAGCAAATCTTTTAAAGCATTTACTTTAACAATTTGTCCTTCTTCTCCCATAAAATAAATGGCTATGGATTGTTTTTGCTTGTTTTCGTATTCAGCTATGCTCTGTCTGCATGCACCACAAGGTCCAACAGGCTTGTTAACTTTATGCTTGGTAGAACTTGCAGAAATAGCAATGGTATTAATTTTATTTTTTGGGTAATTTGCTCCAGCATTGTAAATAGCAACACGTTCGGCACATAAACCAGAAGGGAATGCTGCATTTTCTTGATTGTTACCTGTAACTATTGTATTGTTATCCAATAAAATAGCTGCACCAACACTGAAGTTTGAATAGGGAGCGTAAGCCTTTTCTCTAGCCTTTACTGCTTCAGCCATTAAATCTTTAGCAACATTATCTAATTCATCAACAGTATTGTAAAGAATATATTCAGTTGTAGTTTGAATTTTTTGCATAAAAAAATCATTTTAGCTAAAATACTAAAATGATTTTTGATATTATATTATTTGTTTGATTCTTAATAATCAAATAAATCTCCAAAATTAAAAGTTAATGAAAAACGCAAGGTATTTTCCAACGGATTGTTAACATCTGAAGAGTTTATTAAATAAGAGAGATCTAAATTTAAACTTTTGAATTTGAATCCGGCTCCTAACGTAAAATATTTGCGAGCTCCTTTTAAGTCATTTTCGTTAAAGTAACCAAGGCGTAAACCTAAAGTGTTGTCATACATATATTCAGCACCCAATGCCCAAGTAAATTCCTTAAGTTCTTCGCTAAAACCATTTGGAGCATCTCCAAATGATTGGAACATACCAGGTAAAAAACCTACATCATCATCTTTACCATCTATAATTTCACCAGTTTGTTCATCTCTTATCGGTGGAGTAGGTACCAATAATTTATTAAACTCTAAATTAGCAGTAACCGAATTTAAATCATCTAATATAAATTCAAAACCACCTCCTAATTTTAAATTGGTAGGTATAAAACTTTCTCTGCCACCTTCTGTTAAGGTAACTTTTGGTCCAATGTTAGAAAGGTTAAATCCACCTCTCCAAATACCATTAAAATTACCATAATTTTTTTCTTCTGATTGGTAATAGCCGGCAACATCAACAGCAAAAGTATTTACTGTTTTTAAGTCAGAATTTTCAACCTTTAAAGCAAAATCTGAACGTATATAACGTACACCCACGGCTAAGGCAAAAGTTTCATTTAATTTTAACGAGTAAGACCCATCAAAAGATAATTCATTCGGGTTTTCTGTTCCTATTGGGTTTCCACCTGTATCAGTCAAATCAATTGTGCCTAACGAGAAATATTTTAAACTAGCACCCCAAGCACTTTGCTCATTTATTTTATTTGAGAACGCCAAACTACTCACAAAAACATCATTGGTTAAGTTACGCAACCAAGGCGTGTAATTAACACCTACAGAAAATTGAGATTGTGAAAAAGCAAACTTTGCAGGGTTGTGATGTTGAGAATTGGCATCGGGCTTGGTAGCCACGCCTATGTCACCCATACCACCAGCACGTGCATCAGGCACTATCGTTAAAAACGGAGCGGCCGTTGTTATCGGATTAGGTTCTTCTTGTGCAGTAGCAATGTTAACGCACAAAAAAGCTAAGATTAGTAAAAGAAAATTTTTCATTAGAATAGTTGAGTTAGGGGTTTTGAACGTATTCACTTTATTGTAAAATGACAAGTTTTTCAAATTTTTCGTTTTTAGTATTTGTTAGTGTCGATTTTACATTGAGCTTGTATATGTAAACCCCTTTTCCAATTTTATTACCAAAGTCATCTAAACCATTCCATGAAATCGAACGAGATAGATTTTCAGATTGTACATTTTGATTGATCGTTTTAATTAGTTTACCAGAAACTGTAAAAATCTGAATTTGAACTTCTAACGGTTCATTTGGTTTGTTATGATTAAACCAAAACTCTGTATAATTTATAAAAGGATTAGGATAATTTAGAACATTGCTCAATACCAAATCGCTGTTATCTACTACAACAAAATTTAACGTAGCTTCTGATGAATTATTGTATGTATCCCAAACTTTAAAATTTATGGTGTGCAGACCTGGTTCTAAATTGCGAAATGGAAACTTCACCTTCCCTTTGGTAAAGTCGTCTAACTCGGTCTCGTAAAAGTCATTTAATATAAACGGATTGGCCTGATCGCCATCTAAAATTGCTACAATATCATGGTCAACTGCAGTAATGGAAGTATTGATACCAGAACTGTCCTCTAAAACAGCAATTAAATGCGGCGATTCACTTGTGTTACCTCCATCTACAAAAGATTCGTCATCCATAAAAAGTTGAACAGTTGGACCAATATTGTCTTCAGGTGCATTTTGGTCTATACCACCAATTACAACTTCTTGATTTACACCTCCTTTATCAATATTATCATTATCGGCATATAAGCTTATTTTTGATTTACCGTAAGCTATTCTAATATCTTTTGGAACAATAAAATCAAAATTAAATATACCATTCTTTACGGATGCTCTTCCTCTAAAAATTTTACTTTCTATGGCGTCAAAAGTGAGTTTGTTGCCGAAGTTATTGTTGTCTAAGGTTATTCTGTCAACTGATTTGTCAAAAATGGTAGCGGAAAGTTCTCCGTTAAAATCGGTCAAGCTATTCCCAGCTGCATCGGTAATAACACCCTCTAAACTTATTTTTGATAATGCTTTAAGTGTGTCGGTAGCTGAAGCGATGTTTTGTCCGTTCATTTGAGTAAGCTTAATACTAGGTTTTGGACGAGCCAGTTTCATTGCAGGGTCACCTAAATAAAAAACAAATAAACGCTGACTGCTATTTGGTGCTGACGGGTCATTTTTCATAGCCATCAATGCTTCAGCAATGGTAAAATCTTCACCATTAAATCCAAACAGTTTTTTAGTTAATATATCATTAAAACGCTGTCCAACACTAATAAAAATTTCACGTGTGGTAGTAATTAAACTTATAGCACCTCCGTTGGGGTTTAAAAAAACGGATTCGCCCGCAGTTGGCCTGAGTGGATTGTCAAACTTCGAAAATTCGCAGGTCACAGTTATGAATAAAGGTAATTTATTGAGGTTGTTCCAAGAATTAATTCCAGATACTTCTAAAATACGCTCATTTGCCCAGCCGTCTTCACCTCCGTGACCAAAATAATTAATGACCAATGAACCTGTTTCAACAGCATTATTTATGGCTTCATTCACCTCAGGATATCGTTCGCCACCAGCTGAAGTTTCTTGTACATAAGAATCAGCATAAATTTTAGATAAATTATAGATAGGTCTTCTATTTTTTATGGTATCAGCTAATTTTTCTACCGTTTCTTGTAACACAAATTCACTAGCCACGTCTGGATCATCTGCTACTAAAGTGATTTTATTACGCCAGTCTCCAAAAGATTCGGTGTTGTAGTAATTTAATGTTTTGTCAACGGTTGTTTTGGCCTCGTCTAGAGTAGATATTGGAAACCTACCAGTGGCTACATCCTGTTTATCGGTATTACTTAAGTTTCCTTCATCTTCATCCATCATGCCATAATAATCATCGGTAACGTAAGATCGAGCTAAATCAAAACTCTCAAAAGATTGAAAGGATGGGACAATGTTATTGTTATCATTGATTCTGTCTTTAAAATCATAAGATGCATCGCCAAACAGGCAAACATACTTAACTCTGGTTTCATCAGTTGACGCATTAATATATAAATGTCTTATAAAGTCACGAATACTTGTTAAATCAGGAGAACCTGAACCAAACTCGTTATAAATATGATCTAAATTGATAACTTGAACGGTTAAATTGGGATTATTTCTATGAAAAGTAGCCAACCGTTCCGCTTCATTCATTAAAAAATCTTGAGTGATGATTACATAATCAATATCTTTTAGGTTGTGTAAATTTTGATTAGGGATTTTAGGTTGGTCAATAATTTCGGGTTCGTAGTAATCATTTTCATTTAATACAATAAATTCTTGTAATGAACCACCATTCGATTTAAAACTAAACTGACCAGAGCTAGATTGATTCAATACAATCTGAGGATTGATATGGTCGGTAACATTCCATACTTGATATATGTTATTGTTGTTTTCAATTTGATATTCTATAATTGAAGGGTTGCTTAAAGCATCAAAATTTCTAAAAGCGAACTGTTTACCATTAGCAGTTAGTTTTTTAACACCTATTATTTCTACATAATCTAAGTATCCTTTTGCGGAAGGGTTACTATTGTTATTGTAAGTAATTTCAACTTCAATAGGAATACTGCCTACAGTTGTAGTTTGCAAACCTTCTCGGGGAATTGCTAAAGTCAGATTGCCTGGTGTTGAGGGAATTGCTGGGATATTAATAGTCATTAAATTTTGACCATTTATTTTGACCTCAAAAGAAGATGAGGTAGAAGAGATAGCTACACCTCTTACTCTAACTGATATAGGTTCGGTAGTATCTAAATTCTCAAATTGAAATATTTTTGTCGTTGTATTTTCAAAACTTAAGTCTTTACCAAACCATTGTTGACCGTTAGCAAATAAATTTGTATTGTCATTTTCAATAAAATCGTAATCGTTATAGGTTGTAATGGTTTGTGTAGCCGCAGTAGTAATTTCGGTAGCATTGGTAATACGTTTTCCTGCTCCGTTGTCAACAGTCAAAAAATAATAAGCTTTATCACTATATATATTATTGATATGCCTACTTTGATTAGGTTGAGATGGAACTATATCCCAACTATGTGCCCCTTCTCCATAAAACAATATGTAGTCGTTATTATCAAAACTATTGTCATCTTCGCCTTTTACGAAAATGGCATTTTCTTGCAATCCATCGTATCTAAAATCGCTATTTAATTGTGGTAATAATTGCCCGCCATTACCAAAAATTTTGATATTCTTTGGATTAATTTCATTAGTATTTACACCTAAGCTTTGTAAAAATGATCTATCAATTTTAAAAACACCAGTAGTATCAATCGCAAATTTGTACCATGTACCTTGAGAGAGAGCAGAATTTTTTACGGTAGAAAAAGATTTTAGTCCAGATATAGTATTTCTAACCGTGTTTTGTGAATAAACAAGGAAAGGAACTATATATAATAGGTATATTAAGTGAGTAGCAAACTTTTTCAAAAGGAACGAGTTCATAAATATATTAAACGGAACGCAAGTTAAACATACTTATTTTATATTTTGTTAATATTAATATTAAACATTAAACAGCTTGTATTAAGGGTTTATTTTATGTGTCCGTAAATTTAACAGAATTAACACTATTTTTTATAACACAACATATAATAAAGAAATAAAACTATCGTTATACTAGCATTAATAGGCATAATGTGTCCAAAAATTAGACCCCTAATGCCGAAGATTCAACTCAAAAATAAATAAATTAAGAAGTTTAAATATGAGAAGGTATATCGGAAACAAAGTTTTGTTAACAGTACTAGCAGCAGCTACTTTAATAGGTTGTGGCAAAAAGTCCAGAACACATTCTGAACTTACAGGTTGGAAATTTAACGATCCAACTTATGGTGGCTTTACGGCTAACACTAATTATTCTGGTCAAAAAGTACCACCAGGAATGGTACTTATTGAAGGCGGTACATTTACCATGGGTAGTGTGCAAGATGATGTAATGTTCGACTGGAATACTACACCGACAAAACAACAAGTACGTTCATTTTATATGGATGAAGCTGAGGTTACAAACTTAGAATATTTGTTTTATCTACAATATCTAGAAAAGGTATATCCTCCTGCTGATGACAATTACAGAAAAATCTATCAATCTGCTTTGCCAGACACATTGGTTTGGAGAGATGCTCTTGGTTTTAATGAGTTGTTGTCTGAAGCGTATTTGCGTCACCCATCTTACTCTGATTATCCTGTTGTAGGTGTATCTTGGTTACAAGCTACAGAATACTGTAAATGGAGAACTGATAGAGTTAATGAAAAAATACTAATGGACAAAGGTGTTTTAAAGTCTTTGTTTGATATGGATTCTGTAACTGTAGAAGGTAAAAACAGATTTGACACGGGCACCTATTTAGCAAATCCTGATTTACTATTTGATGGTAATGAAGATATTTACGGAAGAGGTTTGCCAGATCCAAATGATAGAGTTAAAAAGAAAAGTAGAAAAGAAAGAAAAGCGGATAAAAATGCTGGAAATTCTGATGTAGATGATGCTGCAAGTGATGATGATTCAAAACCATCAAGAAGAGATAGAAGATCAAGAAAATCTGATCAAGGTTTTACAGGTCGTCATGTAAAAACATCTGACGGTTTGTTAACACAACGTTTTAGATTACCGACTGAAGCTGAATGGGAGTATGCTGCAAAAGCAGAAATTGAAAATAGAGAATACAATACTATTAGAGGTAGAAAAAAATACTCTTGGAACGGAACATCTACTAGAGATGAGTCTAGAAGAAGAGGTGGCGATCAATTGGCTAACTTTAAGCAAGGTAAAGGTGATTATAGTGGTTTAGCTGGTTGGAGTAATGACGGGGCTGATATTACGATCAAAGTAAAATCTTACGATGCTAATGCATTTGGTTTATATGATATGTCCGGTAACGTTGCAGAATGGGTAGCAGATGTATACAGACCTATAGTTGATAACGAAGCAAACGACTTTAATTATTTTAGAGGGAATGTATTTAAAAAACCTTTAATTGATGAAGAAGGTAAAGTAGTAGTAGTAGATTATAACAGTATAGAATTTGATACATTAGATAACGGTAAGATCGTTCCAAAAGATTTACCTGGAAGTATTAAATATGTGCCAATTACTAAGCGTGATGCTTTTATGAGACCTAATTATGAAAAAGCTGATAATATTGCTATTAATGATGGGGACTTAGCTTCAACTAGAAATTATTATCAAGATGAAGAAGATATGGAAAATGCACCTAGAATGTATAATTCACCCCAAACACCTAAGCAAATTGGTGAAAGCGGATTAATCATTCAGCAGTACGATACCAAAAAGAGAAATACGTTGATTAGCAATGAGTCTAGAGTTTACAAAGGAGGTTCTTGGAAAGATAGAGCTTATTGGTTAGACCCTGCACAACGTAGATATCTGCCAGAGTATATGGCAACCAACTATATCGGCTTTAGATGTGCCACTGATAAGTTAGGAGCAATGTCTTATAAAAGAAGACGTAAAGAGCCAAGAAGATAATAAAGTTATCAATTAAATAAATAATTAAAACTCAATACATTTTGTATTGAGTTTTTTTTTAGTTTTAGCCAATGAACATTTCAGAACTCTACCAACTTTATAAACAGTCTTACCTAGTTTCAACTGATACACGTACAATTGAAAAAGGATGCCTTTTTTTTGCCTTAAAAGGGGATAATTTTAACGGCAATAAATTTGCTGAAAAGGCTTTAAGTGAAGGAGCATCCTATGCTATCGTTGATGAAGCTACTTATCAAACGCAACCAAATACTATTTTGGTAGAAGATGTACTAAAAACTTTGCAGGCATTATCGACTTATCATAGAAATGAGCTTAATATTCCCATTATTGGTCTTACCGGTAGCAATGGTAAAACGACTACCAAAGAGCTAATTAATGCCGTAATTTCAAAAAAATATAAAACCGTTGCCACAAGAGGGAACTTAAATAATCACATTGGTGTGCCATTAACATTACTCTCTATGACACCAGAAACCGAGATTGGAATCGTTGAAATGGGAGCCAATCACATAAAAGAAATAGCATTTTTGAGCAGCATAGCACAACCAGATTACGGCTATATTACTAATTTTGGTAAAGCCCATATAGAAGGTTTTGGTAGTGTAGAAGGCGTAATAAAAGGTAAGTCTGAATTATATAGGTATTTACAAGAGCATAATAAAAAAGCTTTTGTTAATACAAATGATACATTGCAATTAGAAAAAACAAAAGACATCAAGAAGGTCACTTTTGGTGGTAGCAATTCCGACTTCCCAATAAATTTTATAGAAGCTAATCCTTTTGTACATGTTGAATTCAATAAAAAAGTTGTTAAAAGCCAATTGATAGGATCTTACAATTTTAATAATATTGCAGCTGCTTTGGCTATGGGTAGTTATTTTAATATAAAAGAGGTGGATTGTATAGATGCTATAGAAAATTATGTACCGACTAACAATCGCTCACAAATTATTTTACAAAATTCCAATAAAATTATTCTAGATGCTTATAACGCAAACCCATCAAGTATGCAGGTTGCTTTAGAAAACTTATCTGGATTATCTGATAAATCTAAAATTGCAATTTTGGGAGATATGTTCGAATTAGGTGATACGGCTGAATATGAACATCAAGCTATTATTGATATGATTGGGGAGCTATCTTTGGAAAAGACATACCTAATTGGTGAAAATTTTTATAAATGCTCTAGTCCAGATAAAAACATTACACTTTTTAAATCTTTTGATGATTTTAAAAAACATTTCCCAAATCTTAAAGTAAAAAATACTACCCTATTAATTAAGGCATCTAGGAGTATGGCTTTAGAAAGAGTGTTAGAGTTGTTGTAATTCTATTTGTATTTTAATAAAAAAGCTTTAAAAGCATCCCAATAATTTTGATGGCCTTCATTTTTATTCCATAATGCTTTAGATCCATGAAAACCTTTTACTTCTGGCTTAAATTGGGTTACCAAATCAGGCTTAATTTTACTAACGAGCTTTTCTACTGGCCTAACTTCTCTTTTAGAAGAAGTTACAAAAATTGGCACTTCTATAGATTTAATGGTTTTTGTTAAATTGGTTCCTGTTAAATATTCACCAGGGCTAAAAGCGGCAACGGCTTTAATTCTATCATTTTCACTACCTATCCATAAGGCTAATGAAGCGGAGTAGGAGCTGCCCACCAAAATTATTGGCTTATTACCATTGCTATTATATAAAAAATCTATGGCAGCTTCAACATCTTGTTTTGCTCCAGCATACCCCACATTTCTTAGTTTACTATCCGCATCAATTGCCGTTTGATTAATTACCCCGTTTACGCCTTTGCCTGAACGTTGGTCAATGGCCATACAAGAGAAACCTAATTCGTTAAGCTTTTTTGCGGTATCAATATATTCGCCACGGCTATATCCAGCCTGATGGCACAATAAAACAGTTGGAGGGATACCTTCTATAAAATAAGTGTCTGCGGTAATAACTACAGAATCTTTTGCATAAAATGTAATAGTGTTAGAGTTTGTTCTTGAATCTTGAGCAGAAATAGCAGAAAAATAAAAAACACTAATAAGTAAAAGAAAAAAACGCATATGATAATATATTTATGCTCCTAAGGTAATAAATTTAATTAGGTTACAATTCTTTTTTAATTCCAACTTTAAATCCTAAAAGTTGTTGTTTAAAATTTGAATTTTTGTATAGATTAGAAATTCCACTTTGATAGTTAGTAGAGATTTCAATACTATAACTATTGTCAAATTGATAACCAACTCCTAATGCTGCCTTGGCATTTGCATTATAATTGTTTTCGTTCAGTTTGTTTTTTATGATAAATTGATTTATAAAGCCAGCTTCAGCAAAAAGTAAAACTTTTTTTGATAAAAAATAATACTTGGCTGTTAGCGGTATTTCTAAAAATTGCTGATTTATATCCTCAGGTTGAGGAGCTGCAATAAAATCACAAACATGACAATAAAAAGTGCCTGTAAAATCTCTAATTGAATAAGTTAGTCCAGATTGGATAGAAAATTTTGAATTTGGTTTGTATTCAATTTCGGTACCTAAACTGTAATTGTGCTTATTATATTCTGCAGCATACCCTTCATATTTGCTAGTAGATTGACTTTTATCACTCAAATTCTTATCTAATGAATAAAACAAACCAATTTTTATTTTTTTTAAAGATTGATTGGATAATATGGGTGTTTCTTTAGTGTTTTCTTGAGCATGTAAGCTAAACCCAATGCCAAAGAGAAAAACGAACAACTGTATTTGAAATATTTTTGACATAATTATTAATTACTAATTTTTTCAAATTTTTGGGCACAGCCTTCAATACACAGATACCATAATTGTAGTTTGCCATCAACGAGTTTGTAATTTATTTTATATCCAGAAGAATTGCAACCTATTTTTGGAGTTATTGTTCCATCTTTGTCATTGAAAATTCCAAGACTCACTCTGCCAGTTTCGCTACTAATTGTGCAAAGCGTTCCATTAGATTTAACTATGCCTTTTTTAGAGAATTCAATGGTTTTTTTACTGTTAACTGGCATAAAAGTACCACTACCATCACCAGGGTCTAAATAGTGTTCAATTAATTTCCATTTGCCTATTAACTCTGTATTTTTTAAATAAACATCTTCATCCGTACAAGAAGTCAGGCCTGTTATTATAAGGCAAATTATTATAAGTCGTTTCATGGTTTGGTTTTAAAGATTAGATACTAGTTTAAAAAAAGGGTTGCTTTTTTTTTAATAAAAAAGTTTATCCTAAATTTTATATCTTTAGCACTTAATTTAATCAACCTTTTGTAATGAATAAAATTCTCACTCTTCTTTTAGTATTTGTAGTGGTGTTGTCCTGTAAAGACAAACCAGATTCAGTTGATCCCAAAACTAAAATTCCTGTTTACGCATGGACTGGTGGTCCAGGTGAAGCGACAGATGGTGAATTGACAACCAAGTTTAAAGGTTTTAAAGACCACGGTATAGATGGTCTTATGTATCATGGGGGGCATGACCCGGCAACATATAAACGTGTCGGTAAAATTGCAAAAGATGCTGGATTGGAGTTCCATACTTGGATACCAACTATGATTCAACAAGAAAATCCTAAATTAAAGCCTGAATGGTATGCTATTAATGGCAAAGGAGAATCTGCTTTTGAAAAACCCGCTTATGCATCACATTATAAATTTTTATGCCCGAGTAAGGATAGTGTTTATAAGTTTTTAGCAGATTTATACGGTAGTGTAGCAGATGTTGAAGAGGTTGATGGTATTCATTTAGATTATATTCGTTTTCCTGATGTTATTTTGGCAGAAGGATTATGGGAAAAGTATGATTTGGTAATGGATAGAGAATTTCCAGAATATGATTACTGTTATTGTGATGAATGTGTAACTGACTTTAAAGAAAAGACGGATATTGATATAAAAGAAGCCGAAGATCCTTCACAAATTCAAGAATGGAAGCAATTTCGGTATGATTTGATTACCAATATGGTGAATAGACTTGCCGAAGTAGTACATGCCAAAAATAAAAAGATAAATGCAGCTGTTTTCCCTGGACCAACCATTGCCAAGAAATTAGTAAGGCAAGAGTGGAACAAGTGGAATTTAGATGCTGTTTTTCCTATGAATTATAACGATTTTTATTTAAAAGATGCAAAATGGGTAGGAGAAATGGTTAAAGAAGAAGTAGCCTCTGTAAATGGTAAAAAACCTATTTATAGTGGATTGTTTATTACTCCATTTCCAGGTGAAAGAGCGGATCGTCCCGATCCAGAAGATCATGGATTAACACCAAATGAAATGGTTGATGCTATTGAACAATCTATGATAAATGG
Source organism: Aureibaculum sp. 2308TA14-22 (assembly GCF_040538665.1). NCBI lineage: Bacteria > Pseudomonadati > Bacteroidota > Flavobacteriia > Flavobacteriales > Flavobacteriaceae > Aureibaculum > Aureibaculum conchae. Next base: position 2,238,151 of record NZ_JBEWXT010000001.1, on the reverse strand, counting down.
AGCTGCGGGTATTTGTTTATTTAACGCTGACCGTATGACTGATGGCCATTGGGAAGTATTTAAAGATGCTATTTATAAAGAGTATTCTAAAGCCGAATAAATAACAACAAATATCCTGCTGAAAAAAATCTGGTTTTATTAACAATTAAACAGGCACTATAGGTTAAATACTATTTCAAATTATCCGAAATAATATTTAATAAAGTGCCACTATCGCCAAATAATTGCCAGAACATAATACCACCCATCTTGTTGTCTTTTATATAGTCAATCTTATGCTTTAACGATTTTGCATCTTCATAGGTTACAAATTGTTTTTCGGTGGCATTCCATAAATAGGGTGCTTTGGCCGAATCGTCCCAAAAAGTTTCGAATCCGTTTGTATTAATATATTTTTCTTCAATTTCTTTAAAACTATATCCACCTCTTTCGCCCGAAGAATCTTGATACAATCCATTATTTTCATCATTTGCACCTTTCCACCATCTGCCATAAAAAGGAACGCCTAATACTAATTTTTCAATAGGAATACCAGCATTTACATGTTGCTCAACTGCCTTTGCTGAACTAATCCCATTAGAGTTAAATGATGAAGCAAATAAATTTGAGTGATGCCCCGTTTTACTTCCTCCTCCAGTAAAATAATCGTAAGTCATAATATTTATAAAATCCAAATATTGATGAGCTTCCGCCATATTGGTGTGGTCAAGGTATTTTTGATTTGCACCCGTTGCAATGGTCAATAAGTAGGTATTGGGCCTTATGGCCTCTAATTTTTCACGAATCAATTTAAGAATGGCTGTAAAGTTCTCTTTATCTTCTGATCTAAAGGTATTATTATCACCAATTTGACCTGGATATTCCCAATCTAAGTCAATACCGTCTATGTTGTGCCTTTGCATAAAAGCAATTGCACTATTGGCAAAAACTTCCCTAGACTGTTCAGTAAGAGCGGCGTCTGAAAAATTTTTGGACCACGACCAACCGCCAACCGAAACCAATATCTTTAAAGCAGGGTTAACTTGCTTTAATTCATTTAGTTTTTTTAGTGTCTCTGTATCAGAACTTTTATCCTCAACTACCTTACCATCTTTTATATTGGCAAAAGCATAGTTAATATGGGTAATTTGATTGGCTTTTTCTTTGTGGGTTTCTAAAATATTATTCCATCCATGAACATAAGCAATCACTTTAAAATTGGCATCTGATGGTACCTTTGAGTCCTTTTTTTTATTGTTTTCAGAACAACCAATCAATAGAATACCGAGGAGAATATATTTTAAAATTTGTTTCATAAAATAAGTGCTAACTAAAAAAGCCAAGTAAAAAAATTTTAGCTTGGCTTTTAATTCCGTTTTTAAAGTGTGTTGTTCTGGCTAAAATTTACTTTGTAATGGTGTGCTTTTGTAAATCAGTAACTGATTTCCATGGTACAAGTTTAGATGGATAATAGTTTACATCCAAAGCTTCCAACCGGTCTTTGTGATTTCCTAATCTTACCTTATAATCTTCCCAACTTCTTTGTGAAGTTGGTGTCCACCCTATTTCAGCCAATCCTATCACTCTGGGGAACACCAAATATTCTATATCATCTATGGTTTCAACGGTTTCTGTCCACAACGGAGCTTCAATACCGATAATATTTTCTTTTGAGACACCTTCTTCAAACGTTTCCAATGCCCAATCATAAGAATCATCTACCTCTGTAAGTCCTGCCCAGGTCAATCCCAATTCGGTAATAGAATCATATTTTATATCTAAATACGCTCTTTCGGCCGGAGACATTAACACCTTAGCACCTTGCTTAATACCCTTTCGGGCATTTTCACCTATTTTCCAATACTGAACTATGGTATTAGGTAATAATTCAGCATGAGCGATTTCATCCCAACCAATTACTTTTTTTCCATGCTTTTCAACAATTTTCTGAGCTCTGTTCATAAACGGAATATAGTCCTTCATGGGAGTTACATGCGATTCATCTCCTCCAATATGGATATATTCTCCTGGCGTCATGGCAGCCAATTCACCAAAAACATCATCAATAAATTTATAAGTAATTTCTTTATCTATACATAATGTGCTAAATCCCACTTTGGTACCATGATATAATTTTGTTGCTTTACCATTGCAATTCAATTCAGGATATGATGCTAATGCCGCATTAGTATGACCAGGAATATCAATTTCAGGCACTATAGTGATAAAACGATCTTGAGCATATTTAACAATGTCTTTATATTGTTCTTGGGTGTAAAAGCCGCCTTCGCCACCGCCAACTTCGCTACTACCTCCAATTTCTGTTAGTTTTGGCCATGACTTTATTTCAATACGCCATCCCTGATCGTCGGAAAGGTGCATGTGCAAGCGGTTCATTTTATAAATAGATAGCAGATCAATTACACGTTTTACATCATCAACCCCGAAAAAATGACGGGCAACATCCAACATCATTCCACGATAACCGTACGATGGACTGTCTTTAATTGTACCCGTAGCCACAAATAAAGTATCTGAAATTTTAGAATTTTTTTCTATGCTTGCTGGAAGCAATTGACGCAACGTTTGTACTCCGTAAAATATACCAGCAGGTTTATTTGCTTTGATTATGATACCATTTTCTTTGGTTTCCAATTCATAACCTTGATCTGTTGATATGCTGTCCGTCAAGGTTAAAAATATGTGATCAGAAGATGGTTTTGATTCCATTACATTAACCGGTATGTCAAAGCCCGTAACGGGACGTAACATTTCGGCTAAATAATTGGCAATAGGTTTGGTTTGCTCGTTTTGATAAATTACCGCGGTTTTATTAGTAATTTCAAAAGAACTACCTGTGGCTTTAACTGATACAGGTTTGGGTATTACTTGTTGATTTTCCAAATTCATTGGAATAGCAAGTTTTTTGGTTTTTGTCTCACAAGAGGACAAGCCCATAAATCCAATGCAAACAATTAAAAAATAAGAATAGAACGCTTTAGTTTTCATAATGATTAATTTATGGGATAAAAATAATCAATGAAAATTTAATCCATTATATAATTAGATGAATGACCACTTTGTTAGAGTGAATAGCATTATTTAAAACTTATCTCATCCAAATTAATGGTATATTCAAAACGTTGATTGTCGTTAATATCCCACACTTCCATTTTTATTTCAGGAATTTTCGCTGCCCAGTCAATAGTAATGAGTCCAAAGTGATTTTCCATTACTGGTCCTTCAATTCTGTTTTTGTTAGGTGTTGCAAAATGCCAAGTGGAGGAAAGTCCGCTTGACGTAACATCGTAAATGGGATACAAATCGGGTTCTTTCAATTTAGATATTTCAGCATAATGCACATCTCCAGTTATAAAAAGTACGCCGTTGGCTTTGTGTTTTTTTATAAGGCTTAGCAACCGTTTTTGCTCATTCGGAAAATTTGCCCAAGCTTCGTAACCATTAAATTCAATACCAAACTGAGAACCAGAACCTATAATTCTTAAATCTGCCGGCTTTTGTAGTTCTTTTTCTAGCCACTCCCACTGTGCTTCACCTAAAAATGTAGAATCTGCTGTTTTATATGGGGCATAATCAAGACCATAAAAATAACGATTATCATCTTTAAACTCGCCAGAATTTCTTTTAACATCATCTCTAAACGTTCTGTTATCCAATAATATGATTTGCATTTTTTTATTGCCGATCTCTTTCATATAAGAAGTGTAAATTCCTTCATGGTTTCTCCGCTCAGAATTTTTAGGCTCCTCAAAGAATTCTAAAAATATTTCTTTGGATTCTTTCTTAAATGGGTAATGCCTCCCAGCATCATTCCAGCCATAGTCATGATCGTCCCAAGTCGCTAAGATTTCAGTGTTTTTTTTAAGGTTTTGATAGGTAGGTTTATCGGCAAGTTTTTGATATTTTGCCTTTAGAACGTCCATATCTTTTGTGTCACCATAAATATTATCTCCCAAAAAAATAAAATAATCAGGATTATGCTTTGCCACTACATCAAAAATGGGCAATGGATGCGTTTCATGCCCGCAAGAGCCAAATGCAATTTTAGTGAGTTGTTTTTCTTGCTGTTGTGCCGTAGATTGACAAGAAATGAAAACCAATGTGATAATAAAAAAAGAGATTTGTTTGATCATAATACTAATTATTTAATAATTTTTTAATAGCGGCTTTGGCCAGCGGAGCCATAAATTGATATCCCTCTTTATTGGGGTGTACACCATCATAAGTGTATTTTTTTTGCAATCCATTTTTATCATCGACCATAGCTGAAAAATAATCTAAATAAACATGATTGTTATCATCCGCATATTGTTTAATGAGTCTATTCAGTTCTGGGATTTTTTCGTTAGGCTTTAGACCTTTTCGCCAAGGATAATCAAAAGCAGGAAGTACCGAAGACAAGACTACTTTAATATTGTTTGCAGATGCCAATTCGCACATAGAAATAATATTATCCATAATCATTTCCAAACTCATTGGGCCAGTATTGCCAGCAATATCGTTAGTGCCTGCCAAAATTACAACAACCTTTGGTTTTAAATTGATAACATCGGCTCTAAATCGAAGCAACATTTGCGGTGTCGTTTGTCCGCCAATACCTCTATTGATATAGTTTTTATTCTCAAAAAAAGTAGAATCTAACTGTAACCAGCCTTCAGTAATGGAATTACCCATGAACACGATTCGATTTTCATCTTGGTGTGGATTTCCTAAAAAGGCGTTGTCTTTTTTATATTTGTTAAGATTAGGCCAGTCTTGAGCCTTAACGGAATTATTAGAAAAAATGGAAAACATGAGTAGTAAAAGTAGTGATTTTTTCACGTGAGTTGATTTTGCTAAATGATTGTTGAGGTAAATATAGCCAATTATTCCAAACTGATATTTGCAATTTGTAATTCAAACGATTGTTCGCTTTTGTTGGCAATTAAAAATGTAATTTCCGAAATAATGTTTTCAGAAAAGTTGAGTAAGTCCAATTTTCTACCTCTAAATATGGGGTAAAATTTTGCTAGCGGAATTTCAAAAGTTTGCCAATTGCCGTTAGTTACAAATTTATAATTATATGAATGACGTTGTGTTCTGTCAACCTTTACCCGAAATTGATACATTTTGCCATCACCTTTGAGGCTAAGAATGATTTTTGAATACTGTTTAACTCTAATAGGTTCGAATTGATAACTAACAGATGAGAATCCACCACCATTTTCCAAAGATACATTGCCTTTAAAAACACCATGACCGTTTTCGTTCAGTATAAAATGCCCTTCGGATTCTCCACCCATAACCACATCGTTGGTTATTTTCCAATCTGATATATCACTATTTTTATTAAAATCAAAAATTTGCATAATTGATTTGTCGCCTTTTATCTATTCCTAGAATTTGATTGACTCCTTTTTTTATGATTGTTATTATTGCCCTTATTATTGTTTCTATTCCTATTGTTCCTATTTCTGTTAGAAGAGTTTCTCGGTCGATTATGCATCCTTGACCTCTCTTCGTTTTGCGGATTATTATCCACAAAATCTACAAAAGGATGCTCGGCAATTACGGGTATTTTCTGTCTAATTAATTTTTCAATATCGCGTAAATGAGCCCTTTCGTCTTTATCGCAAAAAGAGACAGCAACGCCACTAGCTTTAGCACGCCCTGTTCTGCCAATTCTATGCACATATGTTTCTGAAATATTTGGCAAGTCATAGTTAACTACCAAAGCCAATTCGTCTATATCAATTCCTCTAGCAGCAATATCCGTGGCCACCAAAACTTTAATTTGACCATCTTTAAAACCTTCTAAAGCTTTTACTCTAGCTCCTTGCGATTTGTTACCGTGAATTGCAGCAGCATTTATTCCCGCTCTATCAAGCAATTTTACAATCTTATTAGCACCGTGCTTGGTTCTTGAAAAAACCAACGTAGAATCTATGGATTGCGTTTCCAGCAAATGAATTAACAATTTTATTTTTGCTTTTTTATGGACAAAGTAAATGGCCTGTTCAACTCTTTCAGCGGTTGCTTGTTCAGGTTTTATCGTAACGGTATCAAAATCACCTAATATTTTTCTAGATAAGTCCACAATACTTTTGGGCATAGTAGCCGAAAAGAAAAGTGATTGCCGTTGGTGTGGCAATTTTGCCAATATCTTTTTAATATCGTGAATAAAGCCCATATCCAACATCTGGTCGGCTTCATCTAATACAAAATACTCAATATCGCGTAAGCTGATAAAACCTTGGTTCATCAAGTCTAATAATCGGCCTGGAGTAGCTACCAAAACATCAACACCTTGCCTTAGAGCAGCCGTTTGTTTACCTTGTTTTACACCACCAAAAATCACATTGCATTTAATGCCCGTATTTTTACCATAAATTTTAAAATTATCAAAAATTTGTATGGCCAACTCACGTGTAGGAGTAACTATTAGGGCTTTGATTTTTTTATTATCGCTACCTTGTTGCTTCTTATTATAAATATGTTGTAAAATTGGAATAGCGAACGCGGCCGTTTTACCTGTACCCGTTTGTGCACAACCCATAAGGTCTTTTCCTTTCAGTAGAATGGGTATAGCTTGTTCTTGTATTGGTGTTGGGTTTGTATAGCCTTTTTGGTTCAAGGCTTTTAAAATTGGCTCAATTAAGCCTAAGTCTTTAAATGTCATAGAATTTTATAAGCTGACAAAGGTAGGGTTTCTGGAATGGATAGGATAGTGTTTTTGGAAAGATAAATAGGTAACAAGAAAATACTATTCTCTTAAACTCCATATTTCATGAATTGGGTCTCCTTTACTAGATAAACCTGAATGATGCCATTTACCATCTTTCATACTAAAATCAAATTCTAAACTAGCACCTACCCTGGTGTCATCTCTTGAAAAGAATTTTATATTTTCGGTATATTTCCCATCTATGGTTGTATAAGTTCCACCGCCTGTTCCCATGAATTGTTTTGTTTCTGTGTTGTAAGCTATCCATTGAAAACGAGTGCCAGACAAAATTTTCATAGTTTTTCTTGGTCTATTAGTATCTCGTGATTGTGTTTTACCATCTCTAATTCTACCCGACATTAACCATGCACCTTGAAGTTTCCCTGGGTCACCTTTATCAATTCTATTCCATATTGCTTTATCACCAACAATACCCATAATAGAATCCTTGTTGTAAACTTTAAAGCTTACTTCAGTTCCAACACGTTCAGGATTATTTGTGTCAAATTCTACTTTTTCTGTCATAGTATCTCCTTCTAGTTTCCATGAGCCTCCATTGGTCATTATAAATTTTCCTGTCTTAGCATTAAATGCTGTTAATACTTGATACCCTTCTGAAAAAATGACAACATTTTTTATTTGTTCACCGTCTTCAGAAGTGGTTGTGGTTTGCCAAGCACCAATAAAACTTTGTGCGTTACTACTAAAGGATAAGAAAGTGCAAACGAGTAAAAATAATACGTTCTTCATAATGTTTTTATTAAAGTTAATACTACACCCTCTAAAGATAGTATTTTTCTAATAAAGATCAGAAAAACATTAATTCAATCACTCTAGTTACATCCGCTTTGGTACTTCAATTCCTAATAAGCCAAAAGCGTTTTTGATGACTTCTCCCGTTTTGTTAGAAAGTTGTACCCTAAAGTGTTTTTCATTTTTGTCTTCAGCAGCCAAAATAGGAATGCTCTGATAAAAAGAATTGTACTCTTTTACCAAATCGTAAACGTAATTGGCAATAATTGCGGGACTGTAATTATCCGCCGCTTGTTGTACAACTTCTGGAAATAAAGACAATTGTTTTAGAACCGATTTTTCTTTGTCGTTTAAAGGTGTCTCGATTCTGCTCGACATGTCATCATGGTCGAAATTTGCCTTGCGTAAAATGGATTGGATTCTAGCATAGGTATATTGAATAAATGGTCCAGTATTTCCTTGAAAATCAATTGACTCCTTTGGGTCGAACAAAATACGTTTTTTAGGGTCCACTTTTAGGATATGGTATTTTAATGCCCCTAAACCTATGATTTTAAATAAGGCTTCTTTTTCACCATCTGTATAGCCTTCCAATTTACCCAACTCCTCTGAAATTTCCCGTGCGGTATTGGTCATATCAATTAGTAAATCATCGGCATCAACAACCGTACCTTCACGCGATTTCATCTTGCCCGAAGGCAAATCAACCATTCCGTAACTTAAATGATAAAGGTTTTTTGCCCAATCAAAACCTAGTTTTTTCAAGATCAAAAACAGTACTTTAAAATGGTAATCTTGTTCGTTACCAACGGTATAGACCAATCCACCGACATCCGGATAATCTTTTATTCGTTGAATCGCCGTGCCAATATCTTGCGTTATATACACAGCCGTTCCGTCCGATCGTAACACTATTTTTTCATCCAACCCTTCATCGGTCAAATCTATCCATACCGAGCCGTCTTCCTTTTTAAGGAATATGCCTTTCTTTAAACCGTCGGCAACTATATCTTTACCTAATAAATAGGTATTGCTTTCGTAATAATTTTTATCAAAATCAACACCCAAAGCTGTGTAGGTTTGTTCAAAACCATCATATACCCATTGGTTCATAGTTTTCCATAAACTCACTACATCTTCATCTCCAGCTTCCCATTTTTGAAGCATCTCTTGGGCTTCAAGCAGAAGTGGAGCTTGTTTTTTTGCATCATCTTCGGTGTAGCCTTTCGAGATTAAATCAACAATCTCCTTCTTGTATTCTTGGTCAAATTTCACATAATAATTACCGACCAGTTTATCGCCTTTTAAGCCTGTGCTTTCAGGAGATTCACCATTACCCCACTTTTGCCAAGCCAACATGCTTTTACAAATATGAATACCGCGATCGTTAATAATTTGAGTTTTATACACTTTTTTACCCGATGCCTTGATAATCTCTGCAACAGAGTAACCCAGCAGATTATTTCGGATGTGCCCAAGGTGCAAAGGTTTATTTGTATTAGGTGAGGAATATTCCACCATAATCGATTTTTCTTCAGGTTGTACCGGAGCAATTCCAAAATTTTCTATTTTATAAATAGTTGAAAAATTTTCAAGAAAATAAGCATCGCTCAACACCAAATTTAAAAAGCCTTTTAGTACATTGTATTTTGTAATTTCCTTTACATTTTTGGTCAGGTATTCGCCCAATTTGGTACCAATTTCAACTGGGTTGCCCTTAATAGTCTTTAAAAATGTAAAAACCACAACGGTTATGTCGCCCTCAAAGTCTTTTCGGGTCGCTTGAAACTCCACATTCTCAATAGCAACATTATAAATTTCTTGTAATCCGGCTTTAATTGCCTTGCTTGTGATTTCTTGGATGGTCATCAAAAATAAATTAGTTGACAAAATTAATGAATTCGTAAAGGATTTGCTATTTTTAATGCTTATTAATACATCTCCATGAAAATTAAATACCTAATAAGCATTTTGGTTCTTTTTGCCTTAGTTTCCTGTAAGTCTCAACAGAAGAAGGAAGTCTATAAAACAGAAAACCTTATCATTAAACAATTAACCGAAAACACTTTTGTTCATATCTCTTATTTAAAAACCGAAGATTTTGGTAATGTAGCTTGTAACGGCATGCTATTTATTAATGGTGACGAAGCTATGGTTTTTGACACTCCAACTAATGATGTAACTTCTAAAGAATTAATTGATTGGTTAAAAAATAACAAAAAAGTCAACGTTAAAGGGGTTGTGGCAACGCATTTTCATGATGATTGCCTTGGTGGATTAACCGAATTTCATAAAAGTAACATCCCATCTTATGCTTCTAAAAAAACCATAGAATTAGCAAAAGAGCAAAACTCAGAAATCCCTAAAGTTAGTTTAGATTTTGACCAAGATTTAGAACTCAACGGCAAAAAAGTGAAGAATCTCTTTTTCGGTGAAGGACATACAAAAGATAATATTGTGAGCTATATACCAAGTGAAAAAGTACTCTTTGGAGGTTGTTTATTAAAAACAGTTGGAGCAAAAAAAGGATATTTGGGAGATGCAAACATTACAGAGTGGTCTAATACAGTTGCAAAGATTAAAAAAGAGTTGCCTGATATAGAATATGTTATTCCTGGGCACGGAAAAACTGGCGGAACTGAATTGCTGACCTACACAATACAGCTGTTCAATGAATAATAAAACGATATATTAAAAATGAGTAAAAAATACAGTATACAAAAATCACCATTTGTTGTTCCAACAGATGATGGTAAACTTATCGAAGAACATTTTGGTTTAGCAACCGATGGCAACTCCAATATCAGCATTGCCCACATGATAGCTCCTCCAAATTGGTCAGAGCCTTTTCAAACTCCAAAATTTGATGAATATACTTATATTATTAAAGGCGAAAAACAATTTATAATTGAAGGTGAGAAAATAGTTTTAGAAGCGGGGCAATCCATAAAAATAAATAAAAATACGAGAGTACAATACTCAAATCCTTTTGATGTACCTTGCGAATATTTAGCCATTTGTAATCCCGCATTTTCAATGAATTTAGTAAATAGAGAATCTTAAAAATATAATCATGACAAAAGTACAACCATTTCACGTTGCCATTCCCGTTCATAATTTAGCGGAATGCAGAAAATTTTACAATGAAACCCTGGAATGTGAAGAAGGCAGAAGTAGTAACCATTGGGTAGATTTCAACTTCTTTGGGCATCAGTTGGTAATCCATTACAAACCAAAATCGGAAAAAGATTTGCATACCAATGCTGTAGATGGCAAGAACGTGCCCGTACCACATTATGGTGTTGTTTTAGATTGGGATACTTTTCAAGATTTTGCAAATAAACTAAAAGCAAAAAATGTTAAATTTATCATAGAACCTTATGTTAGGTTTGAAGGTGAAGTAGGTGAGCAATCCACCATGTTCTTTTTAGATCCTGCGGGTAACGCACTAGAATTTAAAGCTTTTAAAGATTTAAGTCAACTTTTTGCCAAATAAGCTCTGCTTATGTTAAAGTAAAGGTTAAATTTTTGCTAATTGTTTTTTTGCAATACTATTCAAACATCATAATTTGTAATTTTATTGAAAATTAAAATATTATGATTCTAGTAAAAGTAATTGTTGTAATACTAATCACACTCCTTACATTATTAAATTAATTCTTAAATTCACTATGTCGCTAAGAATTAAAACTGTATTTCTATTATTATTGTTAACTGCTTCCGTTTATGGACAAGAGTATGTTGGTAAAGGTGAAGATGTAAGTGCCATATTAAAGAGCAGTAAGGCGTTTTCTAAAGCTTATATAGATGGCGATATTGATAAACTAACTTCTTTTTACAGCAAAGACGGTAAAATATTCCCTGAAAAATCGGATATTATTGAGGGTTATGATGCCATTAAAAAAAGATGGAAATTACCTAAACACATAAAAATAATATCTCATAAAGCCACGCCAAAAGAAATAAACGTAATTGATGGTTATGCTTATGATTACGGCTACTATGAAGGAAGCTCTAAGAATGCCAAAAATGATACAACTACAGCTTTTAAGGGAAAGTATGTAATTGTTTGGAAAAAAGAGAATCAAGATTGGAAAATGTATCTTGACATCTGGAATTCACTAGAATAAAATCTGTTTTTTAACTTTTATTCTTGCAAGCTAGTAATGTGTTTTTTAATAACATGGCAATAGTCATTGGTCCAACACCACCTGGGACTGGTGTTATAAAACTCGCTTTTTTACTCACACTTTCAAAATGCACATCGCCCGCCAATTTATAACCTCTCTTCTTTGTTGCATCATCAACTCTAGTAATTCCCACATCGACAATAACTGCATCTTGCTTGACCATATCTCCAGTCAAAAATTCGGCAATGCCTAACGCTGCTACTATAATATCAGCTTTCAAAGTCAATTCTTTTAGATTTTTAGTTCGGCTATGGGCAACAGTTACTGTAGCATTTCCAGCTTTACGCTTTTGACTCATTAAAATACTCATTGGCCTTCCTACAATATGGCTTCTACCAATAACAACAACATTTTTTCCTGAGGTTTCAACTTGATAACGTTCTAATAATTCTAGAATTCCGAAAGGCGTAGCGGGTAAAAAAGAAGGTAAATCTAAAGTCATTTTTCCAACATTGGTCGGATGAAAACCATCTACATCTTTATCGGGGTTTACTGCCATTATCACTTTTTGTTCGTCAATGTGTTTTGGTAGCGGTAATTGCACAATAAATCCGTCAATATCATCATTGGTATTGAGCTTTTCAATTTCTTGTAATAACTTTTCTTCTGAGGTTTCTTCAGGCAGTTCAATTAAAGTAGAATTAAACCCAACCAATTCACAGGCCTTAACCTTGGCACCGACATAAGTCATACTAGCACCATCATTACCAACTAAAACCGCTGCTAAATGTGGCGTTTTTTTACCCTGTGTTTTTAATTGTTTTACCGCTTCGGCAATTTCCGATTTTAAATCGGCTGATGTCTTTTTTCCGTCAAGAATTGTCATAATACAAAGAGTAAGATATTTGACGTTAGATATTAAATTTTATTGAGTCTCAAGTCTAACATCTTAAGTCTCAAATCATTTTTATCGCATTCCTTTCATCATTTGCATCATCTTCTTGCCTCCACCACCTTGCATCATTTTCATCATTTTGCTCATTTGGTTAAACTGCTTCATCAATTGATTTACTTCTTGAACCGAAGTTCCCGAACCTTTAGCAATACGCTTTTTTCTACTTGCATTAATCGTTGCCGGTGTACTTCTTTCGCCTGGAGTCATGGAATGAATAATAGCTTCAATTCCTTTAAAAGCATCATCATCAATATCAATATCTTTCATGGCTTTGCCAACACCGGGAATCATACCCACCAAATCTTTCATATTTCCCATTTTCTTAATTTGTTGAATCTGTTTTAAGAAATCATCAAATCCGAATTGATTTTTTGCTATTTTCTTTTGAATTTTCCTAGCCTCTTCTTCGTCATATTGTTCTTGAGCCCTTTCCACCAAAGAAACCACATCGCCCATGCCCAAAATACGCTCGGCCATCCTATCGGGATGGAAAACATCAATAGCCTCCATTTTCTCGCCAGTACCAATAAACTTAATTGGTTTATCAACAACCGATTTTATAGATAATGCTGCACCACCACGAGTATCCCCATCTAATTTGGTTAAGATAACTCCTTCAAAATTCAATACATCGTTAAAGGCTTTCGCAGTGTTGACCGCATCTTGACCTGTCATTGAATCTACTACAAATAATGTTTCTTGTGGGTTTACCGCTTTATGGATGTTAGAAATTTCAGTCATCATGGCATCATCAACAGCCAAACGACCAGCGGTATCTATAATAACTACGTTTTTGCTGTTTGCTTTGGCGTGTTTTATTGCATTTTGAGAAATTTCAACAGGATTTTGGTTACCTTCTTCGGCATAAACTTCAACCCCAATTTGCTCGCCAACTACCCTTAATTGATTAATAGCGGCGGGTCTGTAAACATCACAACCTACCAACAATACATGTTTCGATTTTTTAGTTTTCAGATAATTGGCCAACTTACCAGAGAAAGTAGTTTTACCTGAACCTTGTAAACCCGACATTAAAATTACGGTAGGCGAACCTCCTAAATTAATACCTACGGTTTCACCGCCCATTAACTCGGTTAACTCATCTTTTACAATCTTTACGAGTAATTGGCCTGGGTTTAAGGTTGTCAATACATTTTGCCCTAGTGCTTTTTCCTTAACACGTTTGGTAAAATCTTTGGCAATTTTATAGTTAACATCGGCATCTAATAAAGCCCTACGGACTTCTTTTAGTGTTTCTGCTACATTTATTTCGGTAATTTGCCCATGTCCTTTTAAAACATGAATGGCTTTATCTAATTTATCGCTTAAATTTGAAAACATTTGCTTACATCATTTTTAGAGATGCAAAGATAATAATTAGAAGTTAGAATTTTAAAGGGTAAGGGTATGATTTTAGATTTCGTGTTAAATCTTATATCAACACATCAGTACTACAAAAAAACACATATATTTGCTTTAGTGGATGCAATTATATTTTAATTGCTCTTACCTTAAATAAAATGAGTTTATATACATCTCCAAATTTAATTTTTTATACTCCCGATGCTTTTGACAATACAGGAGCTATCCTTGTTGATGCTACTGTTTCAGCTGGTTTCCCTTCACCTGCTGACGATTTTAAGGAGCAACGCATTAGTTTGGACAAAGAACTTATCAAGAATAAAGAAGCTACTTTTTTTGCCCGTGTCAGTGGACAATCTATGATTGGTGCCGGATTGGATAACAATGATCTTTTAGTGGTTGACAGAAGCTTAGAACCCCAACATAATAAAATTGCGGTTTGTTTTATTGATGGCGAATTTACCGTAAAGCGTTTAAAAGTAGAAAATAATTGTGTTTGGCTTCAACCGGAAAACCCTAATTACAAGCCTATTAAAGTTACCGAAGACAATGATTTTTTAATCTGGGGAATTGTAACGAGCGTAATTAAGAAAGTGTAAAATTCTTTACATTTATTTTATAAAGCTTTGTAAAGCCAATTCATACCCTTTCAATCCAAAACCAACAATAATACCAGTTGCATTTGCTGAAATGTAAGAACGATGCCTAAACTCTTCACGAGCATGTACATTTGAAATATGCACTTCAACGACAGAACTTTCAATAGCTTTTACGGAATCGCCAATACCAACAGAGGTATGTGTATAAGCAGCCGCATTTAAAATGATGCCATCATAATCAAAACCTACTTCGTGTAATTTGTCAATTAGCTCTCCTTCAATATTCGATTGAAAATAGTCAAGCTGAACTTTAGAATATTTTTTTTGTAAACTTTTAAAATATTCCTCAAAAGAAGCATTGCCGTAAATTGTAGGTTCGCGTTTGCCGAGTAGGTTTAAATTTGGTCCGTTAATAATTATGATTTTCACTCGTTTTATTTTTTTTAATTTAATATTGCAAGATATAAAAAAACCATCACCTAAGTATGACTTGGCAAAACGCTTTACATGATTATCAATTGTACTTAAAAATTGAACGTGGCTTATCTTCGAATTCAGTTGAAAATTATGTTAGAGATGTTAAAAAACTTATTCTTTTTTTGGAAGAAAACCAGATTAAAACTTCGCCCAAAACAATTAATGATGAAATTATTCAACAATTTATTTATCATATTTCCAAAGAGGTGAATGCCAGAAGTCAATCAAGAATTATCTCAGGCTTGCGTAGCTTTTTCGATTATTTAATTTTTGAAAATTACAGAAAAGATAACCCAACACAGATTTTAGAAACTCCGAAAATTGGTAGAAAATTACCAGATACATTGGCTATTGAAGAAATTGACCTATTAATTAATCAAATTGATTTAAGTACGCCAGAAGGCGAACGCAACCGAGCTATGTTGGAAACCTTGTACAGTTGTGGTTTGCGTGTTACAGAGCTGATTACACTACAACTGTCCGATCTGTTTTTTGCTGAAGGTTTTATTAAAGTAACAGGAAAAGGCAACAAAGAACGTTTTGTGCCAATAAATAGAGAAACGCAGAAATATATCAATATCTATGTTCAACAAATCAGAAACCATGTTAACATAAAAAAGGGTTATGAAGATACATTATTCCTTAACAGAAGAGGGAAACAACTAACTCGAAACATGATTTTTATAATCATAAAAGATTTAGCGATTAAAGCTGAATTGGGCAAAACCGTAAGCCCGCATACATTTAGACACTCCTTTGCTACACATTTACTGGAGAACGGGGCCGATTTACGTTCCATTCAACAAATGTTGGGGCATGAAAGCATTACCACAACTGAAATTTATATGCATGTAGATAAAACTTTTTTAAAAGAAGTAGTAGAGAAATATCATCCGAGAAAATAAATCTTCAATTGGCAGTCAGGACTTTCTCAAAACAAAAACTATTCTCAATTCCGGTATATTGGCCGTAGTTTGGTATTCTTTTAAAACCACACTTCTTATATAAAGCAATAGCTTCTGGTTGGTTTACCCCTGTTTCTAAAATTAGTTTTTTAAAACTTAATTCTGTTGCCCAATTTTCCAATTCATTTAAAATTTGACTTGCAATTCCTTTTCCTCTTGCTTTATGTAAAGTAAACATTCGCTTCACTTCGGCCAATCCTGACTCAAATTCTTTTATTGCTCCACAACCTAAAGGTATTTCATTTTCGTATAATACAACTGCATGTTTTATATTGTCCAATTTATTGAATTGATTATAGAAATCATGATCGTCACCATCCCGTATAGCCAAATCGGCATCAAGCAGTTTTACCAATTTAATAAAATCTTTGTTTTGAGAATTGGTTCTGATTAGCTTTATCATAACTTATAGCGTCATGTTCAATATTTTTTGATAAATATATTGTCATCTGTAAAGGTTAGGTAATCCAAGAACAAGCCTTTTTACAAAAAAAATTAAAACCTACTTTTTGTTATACAATTTTTTACCAACCTCATAATACTTATCGCCTTCTGTCCAAAAAGGGGTTTTAGGGTCATTGGCAATTAATCGACAAGCCATTACATACGATTTAAAGAATTGTTCTAAATAATCATAATCCAAATTGTCTGGGTTATCAGCTGCCTGATGGTAGTATTTGCCTATTTCGGCATCAAAAGCCGTAAAACCTAGGCTAAATGTCGGAGCGGGAATCCCCTTTTTTGCAAAATTTACATTATCGGAACGATCAAACAAGCCTTGTTCACCAGCTGGGTCATCAATCGCAGTTAAGCCAAAATCTGAAGCGGCTTTTTTAATATGGTCGCCTACGGTAGTTCTGTTCAATCCCACAATGGTTGCTATTGAAGTATCGTTATAACCACCATTATCACTGTTAAAACAATACACCATTTGCTCTAAAGGGATTACGGGATGCTCCACATACCATTTACTACCTAGCAATCCTTTTTCTTCAGCAGTAAACAATATAAACAACGCAGATCTTTTTGTGGGATATTTTGCAATATTTTCAGCAGCACTCAATACCGTAACTGTACCCACAGCATTATCTCTAGCTCCATTGTAGATTGAATCATTTTTGGCGTTGGGTTTGCCAATGCCTATATGATCATAATGAGCGGAGTAAATAACAAATTCATCTTTTAATTTAGGATCGGTACCTTCTACCATTCCTACTACATTTTTAGAAGGAATTGCTTTTTTAACAATACCAGATATATTTAATTTTCCTGTAATTTTTTTAGAACTATTTATTAATTTTGAAATATTTCCGCTAGTATCTTGTAACCATAAATGACTAAACTTTTTATCATCACTTTTAAGCCCTATTTTTTCTCTACCTAAAAAAGCTGCATATCTATTCCAAATGCCATCATTTGCACTGCTTAATTCAATTAGTCCAATAGCACCATTTTTAGCTGCTATTTTTCTTTTTTCTCTACCAAATCCCAATGCCGATCTTGCATCGTCTTTTTCGGCAGAACCTGTTTTAACTATTACTAATTTACCTTTAACATTCTTATTTTTATAATCATCTTCAAACCCGTAATTAAGATAAATGGCTTCTCCGCTAAAGCTGGTATTGGCTACTTCAACAGGAATTAATTTGTCAGAAGTTGTACCGTTTAAGCTAATGGACAAATTTTTTGCCTTGCTTATTTTTTCAAGTTCTACATTTTGATAATAACTACCATTACCAGCTGGCTTAACACCATATCTTCTAAAAGAATTTGCCAAGTAAGACGCTGCTATATCTATTTCTGGCGTACCAGTTTCCCTACCTTTTAATTCATCTGAAGCCAAAAAATAAATGTGGCCTTCAATATCGTTTTTTGAAACCGTTTCGTTAACTTTATCAACTTCAGTTTGAGCATTACAAGACAAAGAGATAAGTAAAAAGAAAGAAAAAAGAGCTATTTTTTGCATACTATATAAGATTTTGGCGTAAATATATGTAAATAGTTGCAAAGTCTAGGGTCTTACCTTTTAAAAACACTTGATTATATTTGCTGTTCACAATAAAGAACTTCAATTTGAATGCAGAAATAATTACGATCGGAGATGAGATACTTATTGGACAAATTGTAGACACCAACTCTGCATTTATTGCCCAAGAATTGAATAAAATTGGTGTTTCCGTTTTTCAGATTACTTCGGTACAAGATGATAGGGATCATATATTAAAATCGTTAAAAGAAGCAGAAGAAAATGCTGATATAATTATAGTTACTGGAGGACTTGGACCTACAAAAGACGATATTACCAAACATATTTTCTGCGAATATTTTAATGATTCTTTAATTCAAAATGATGAGGTTTTAAAACACATTGAAAATTTATTTGCCAAATACATAACTACACCAATTTCCGATGTTAACCGTAAACAAGCTTTCGTCCCTTCAAAGGCAACGGTATTAAATAATAAGTTTGGGACTGCTCCAGGAATGTTATTCGAAAAAAAGAATAAAGTATTTATTTCGTTGCCAGGGGTACCTTACGAAATGAAAGCGTTGATTTCAAAGGATGTGATACCTTATTTGCAGCAAAAATATAATCGTCCATATATATTGCATAGAACTTTATTGACCTATGGTTTAGGCGAAAGTGCAATTGCTGAAAGATTGGATGAGTGGGAAGACAGATTGCCTGAAAACATCAAGTTGGCCTATTTACCTAATTTAGGCAAAGTCAGATTACGCTTAACTGCTAAAGGATTTGATAAAAAACTCCTTAAGAGTGAAATGTTGAGGCTAGAAAATGAATTGATAAGTTACGTTAAGGATATTTTTGTAGGTTTTGAAGGAGAAGAATCAATAGAAACGTTGATAGGGAAATTATTAGTTGCTAAAAATCAGACTATAGCAACAGCCGAAAGTTGCACGGGAGGGAGTATTGCTAAAATGATTGCTTCGGTATCTGGAGCGTCTAACTATTTTATAGGATCCGTGGTCAGTTATAACGAGCAGATTAAAACGGATATTTTAAAAGTATCAAAACGAACCATTGATGAGCATTCTGTGGTAAGTGCCGATGTAGCTGAAGAAATGGCCAAAGGAATTCAACAATTGTATAAAACCGATTATGCAATAGCTGTTACTGGTAACGCTGGGCCAACAACCGATAAAACGGATAAATCTGTAGGAGTTGTTTTTATAAGCATTTTAACACCGAATGAAATTAATACAGAAGAATTTAATTTTGGTCAACCGCGTGAAAAGGTAATTGAAAGAGCTTCGACAAAGGCATTGGAATTATTAAGAATATTCTTATTGAAAAACACTTAAATTTTTGTTTGTAAATTCAATTAATTTATTATTTTTGCACCTCGTTTAGAATAACATAGTTAAAAGTTTAGAAAATGTCAAGAGTTTGTGAGTTAACAGGAAAAAAAGCCATGGTAGGAAACAATGTTTCACACTCCATGAACAAGACCAAAAGAAAATTTGACGCTAATTTAATGAAAAAGCGTTTTTATATTCCTGAAGAAGATAAATGGATTACATTAAAAGTATCTGCATCAGCTTTAAAAAACATCAATAAAAAGGGCATTTCTGCCGTAATTAAAGAGGCCAGAGCTAATGGCTTTTTGAAAAAATAGAATACAATGGCAAAAGGTAAAGGTAATAGAATTCAAGTTATATTAGAATGTACCGAACACAAAGAAAGTGGTAAACCGGGCACTTCTAGATATATAACTACTAAGAATAAAAAAAATACTCCTGATAGAATGGAATTGAAGAAATTCAATCCTATCTTAAAGAAAATGACTATACATAAAGAGATAAAATAATGGCAAAGAAATCAGTAGCATCGTTACAAACAGGCTCAAAAAGGTTAACAAAAGCGGTTAAAATGGTAAAATCTCCAAAAACTGGAGCATATTCTTTTGTTGAGTCAATAATGGATCCATCTCAAGTAAACGATTTTTTCAATAAAAAATAATCGTTTTTATAAATTTTAATGAAGCTACTTTCATAGTCTATGGAAGTAGCTTTTGTTTTTTATATTTGTTTACAGAATAACTAATAACTTTAGAAATGAGTTTGTTCAAAAAAATATTTTCGAAAGAAAAAAAGGAGACCTTAGATAAAGGCTTAGAGAAAAGCAAAACTACCTTTTTCTCCAAACTCTCTAAAGCTGTAGCAGGAAAATCTAAAGTTGATGACGATGTATTAGATAATTTAGAAGAAGTATTAGTTTCTTCTGATGTAGGCGTAGCTACAACGCTAAAGGTAATCGATAGAATTGAAGCCCGCGTTGCCAAAGATAAGTATTTGGGCACAGACGAACTAAACCAAATTCTAAGAGAGGAAATAGCAGGTCTTTTATCTGAAACTAACTTAGGTAACGAAACCGAATTTACTATCCCATCAGATAAAAAACCCTATGTTTTAATGGTGGTTGGTGTAAATGGTGTAGGGAAAACTACTACCATTGGCAAACTGGCAGCTCAATTTAAAAAGCAAGGGTTAAAAGTAGTTTTGGGTGCTGGTGATACGTTTAGGGCTGCCGCAATAGACCAATTGCAAGTTTGGGCGGATAGAGTAGAAGTGCCCATTGTAAAGCAAAAAATGGGTAGTGACCCTGCCTCTGTAGCTTTTGATACGGTACAGTCAGCAGTAAACCAAAATGCAGATGTGGTAATTATTGATACTGCCGGACGTTTACACAACAAAGTGAATTTAATGAATGAACTCACAAAAATTAAACGTGTTATGCAGAAGGTTATAGATGATGCTCCACATGATGTATTGTTGGTTTTAGACGGTTCTACAGGTCAGAATGCATTTGAGCAAGCCAAGCAGTTTACAAAAGCTACGGAAGTTACTTCATTAGCAGTTACTAAATTAGATGGCACGGCAAAAGGGGGTGTGGTTATTGGTATTTCAGATCAATTTAAAATCCCTGTTAAATATATCGGTGTGGGAGAAAAAGTTGATGACTTACAAGTTTTTAATAAAGTTGAATTTGTAGATAGTTTCTTCAAATAGAAATTAGCAAAGAAATTTATTCAATTAGTTACTGAATTTAGTCTGCCCCAAAGTTCATTGTCAAAACTTGATGTGGCCAGTTCGGCATTTTCAGCACTTTCGCCACAACGAATAACAACCATATTTTTACTCGGGATTACGTAAATTTTTTGATCGTTAGCCCCTAGAGCTGCTAATAAATCATTTGGGGCGTTTGGAATTAATTTTCCGGCATATATTTGTTCTGATTGTGGTGTTTTATAACTCTCCTTCCCATTCAACCACCATAAATATCCATAAGCTTTATTGAGGTTTTGAGAAGTATTTGTCATTTCATTAAAATAATCTTCACTAACTATTATCTTTTCTTCCCATTTACCTTTATTTAGTGCCAAAAGACCAAAACGAGCCATTCCTCGTGTACTGCTAGAAAAAATATTTACATCTAAAAATGTTTCCCAGCTTCCAGAAATACCAGTTTTGTCAAGTATTTTTTCTTTTATGTATACTTTAAAATTCTTTCCTGTATTCAGACTCAATATTCTCTGTAATTGTGAAAATGCACCTTGATGGTACTGCCATTTAGTCCCAGCATCATAATTGTAGCTCATGCATAGTGGAGCTATACATGTCCAGGCTAAAATATTATTCGGAGTGTTTTTCAGACCGGTGGTCATTGATAGGTGATTTTTGACAGTAATTAAATCTTGTTTTTCTTTTGTTAATATGGACCAATTACTTCCTAAATAGTCAGAGGTTCTATTGTTTATATTTATAAATTCTTCATCTTGAGCAATACCAATTGCAGTAGCCGTTAAACTTTTTACAGCTGAGAACCATCTCCAACTAGTGTTTTGACTATGACCATTAAAATACTTTTCAACTGCAATTTTCCCATCTTTTAAAATGATAAATCCCTTTGTGTTTTTCAGTTCTAGATAGGTGTATAATTCCTCTAATTCAGTTGTATTCCAATTTAATGAAGAAGGGCTCACCGCTTCCCATTCATTACCAGATAGTGGTGGAAAATAAATTTCATTATTATTTTCTTCGATAATAGTATTGTCGTTTAAAGAACATGAAGCTGTAATCATCGAGAGCAAGAGAAGAGTTAAAAGATGTCTCATGGAGTTTTATATTAACTTATTGTTAGACATAACTCAAAACAAAAGGTTTAACGTATAAAAATAACTTGATTAATATCTGATTAACGAAATGGAATAAGTATATTTTTTTAAAAAAGTACTTGTTTATCGTCTTTTAGGCGTTACGCGATTGTAGAAAAACAATACTCCAGCCAAAATTTCTAAGACTAAACCAACAATTAGGATAGTGTTGGAGTATATTTCCATTTTAAAAATTTTTAAGACAGCTCCTAACAGTACTAATAACAATCCTACTACAAGTAATTGAGATGATTTGTTTTTCATAAATTTTAAAAGTAACAATGGATTTTCATAGATTTAAAATAATAGAGGCTCTTTCGAACCTCTATCACATTAACTCCCTTATTAAAACAAATTGATTAAAGTGATTATTTTTCGCAAAAATTATAAAACACCTCTTTCTAAATAAGTAATAAAAAGCCCTTCCCAATGATTTATAGTAAAATTCTTGCTATGAAAAAATCTTACTTCCTTAGTAATAAGTGGAAATTTAGGAAAGTAGATCATTGGGTTTGGGGCTAAATTATACATAATGTGTTTAGCTACACTTGCTGTTTCAATTCTGATACAAATATAACGATATACTTAGGACTTTATTTAATAAAAAACCGCAATTCTTTCGAAAAAAAACCACAAATTTTTACGGTTTAAACCGTAAAAATTTGTGGTTTTTTAATGCATATTTTGTGGTTAAATACCTAAGAAAAAATAAATTAACTACGTAATTTAGTGCAACTAAATTAAGGGATTATGCAAAATAGATATTCTATAATAGAGAATAACAAATCGACAATCAAAAAAATACAGAGTTTTTTTGATAATACAGTAGATTTTGCATGTGTAGGTGCTTCAGAATGTTATAACCAATCGCTTGATACTATTTTAGAATATACACCAGATATTGTTTTTATTGATGTAGATTACAGCAAAGATAATTGTACGAATGCCTTTAGTTTTGTAAACGAATTGTACAAATACCTTACTGATATGCCTCATATTATCGCTTTGTCAGCAACAAAAGATGAAGCGTACAACTGTATGAAAAATAATTTTTACGATTATATTTTAAAACCCATAAATGATTTTGAGTTGCGTAAATCTGTAGCTAGGCTAAAATTAGAGCCTAAACAACCTTCCAATAAATTATGCTTAAAGTCATATAAAGACTACCGATTTATTGAAATGGACGAAATTCTATTTTTAAAAGCTGACAATACATCCACAGATTTCTTTATGGATGATGGCACTACAATTAGTGCTTATAAGACACTTAAGTTTTTTGAAGGTATATTACCTGAAAATTTTACTAGAATCCACAATAGCTATATTGTAAACCAAAAATACGTATCTAGAATCCACTTTGGTAAATCTAAATGCACCATTAAGCAAAATAGTTTTGCCATTCCATTTTCAAAAACGTATAAAGAAAATGTCGTTGTTTTAGAAAAATCTATTTCTAAAAATGCACTATTGTCATTAAATTAAGAATTTAATTTTTCCACTTACTATCATGTGTGGGTAATACACTTCTCTTTGCCTATCATCTACTATAACCTTGCTAAATTATTAGCTTTAGGTTGTGTCTCAGCGTAGTTTTGTTACAGAATTTGAAGCTTCAAAATCAATTCAACTAGTTAAATAAAATGCTTGTAAAGACACTATTTACGAGCTTAAATAAAAAATTAATTATAACCTACTAAAAAAATAGAAACTATGAAGAACTTAAAAAACATTTTTGCACTATTACTATTATCAGTTGCTTTTTACTCTTGTGATGCAGATGCAACATTAGATGAAGCCGCACAAGCCGAGCAAACAGAATTTGATGTAAAAACTTCTGCTGATACTGGAGATCAAGGAAATGAAGTTGATGAGAGGGATGATGATTAAAAAATGATACTTTTTCAAATTTATAATAAAACCTTAAGTAATTTGCTTAGGGTTTTTTGATTTTATTGGATAGCTTTGTAGAGCATAATCAAATTGTCAAATAGATTGAAATATTTAAATCTTTATATTACATTTTTAATTGGCTTTTCAATTATTACATTTCCTAGGGATAATTTTCTAGGTCAAGATAATTCTACAAAAAATAAGGATAGTATAAATATTTGGATTAATTATTCAAGTGATAATAAACTTTCAATCCAAAAAAGGAAATTATATTTAGAGAAAGCATTAAAAAATACACTTTTAGAAAGTATAGACACACTTAGAAATACTTATTTTTCAGAAATAGCTTTGAACTATTACAGGTTAAATGATTCTTTATCGTTTCGAAAAGTGAATAATCTATCTACTCAATTATCTTTTAAATTAGGAGATTCAAAAACACTTGCCTTTAATTATTGGGATCTGGGAAATTTTTTTAATAAAGAAAATGTTAAAGACAGTGCCTACTATTATTATTATCAAGCCCATAAGGTTTATAAGGAGAGAAGTGATGATTATCGTTCTGGTAGAATGCTAATGAACATGGCCATTATTCAATCTGATCTTAGAGATTATACAGGTAGCGAAGTGACAGCTATAAAAGCCATTGAATTATTAAAGCCCTTGGAGAAAAACAGACAGTTATATAAATGTTATAACAACTTGGGTATTGTATTTAATGAGCTACAAGAATATGATAAAGCATTATTTTATCATAACAAAGCATTAGAATATGAAGCCAAAATAACAATCAAAAATACTTTCAAACCCAATACCTTAAATAATATAGGTGTAGTTTATAAAAATAACAATCAACATGATAAAGCTATAAACAATTATATACAAGCCCTAAAAACAGATAGCTTAAAAGAAAAGAATACTGAGCTATACGCCATGTTGTTGGACAATTTAGCTTATAGTAAGTTTAAATTAAAGGATACTATAGGCATAAGTGAATTATTTCATGAATCTTTACAGCTCAGAGATAGCATTGGGGATATTTCAGGAAAAACCATTAATAAATTGCATTTGGCAGAATATTATGCCACGTATAATGATTCCATAAAAGCTTTACAATTAGCAAATGAAGCTAAAGACTTGGCAGAACGGTCAAAAAATTATAGAGACCTTTTGGCTTCCTTATTATTATTATTATCAAAATTGGATAAAAACAATAGTGATACATATACACAACGCTATATAGCCCTAAATGATGAATTATTAAAAGAAGAAAGAGCTATCAGAAATAAATTTGCTCGTATCCGTTTTGAAACTGATGAGTTTATAGAGGAAAACGAAGCATTGGCTGAGGAAAAAGAAGTGCTGACCGAACAAAAAAAACGCATTCTGATTATAAGTTCAATAGCTTTATTACTAGGTGTTTTAATTTATATAATTAGAGACCAGCGGCTAAAAAATATCAGGTTAAAATTAGAAAAAGAACAGCAACAAGCCAATGAAGAAATCTATAATTTAATGCTTACGCAACAATACAAACTCGACGAAGGTAAGCGAAATGAGAAAAAAAGAATGTCCGAAGAACTGCATGACGGAGTATTGGGTAATTTATACGGAATTAAAATGAACTTAGCGGTTCTAAATCCTCAAAATAACCCTGACGCTGTTTCAAAAAGAGAAGAATTCATTGAAGGTCTTTCTAATGTTATTGACGAAATAAGAAGCGTCTCGCATGAGTTACATGCCAATGCCATTGATGCTGATGTAGGTTATACACAACTAATTGAAGATCTTTTGATTCAAAAAAGTAAAACCAATGGCTATAATTATGAGTTGTTGTCAGATACTGATACAAATTGGCAAGAAATACCTGGAGATATAAAAATGAATATTTACCGCATTGTTCAAGAAGCAGTTCAAAATATAAATAAATATGCTAAGGCAAATAACGTAAAAGTTATATTAAAAAGTGACGATAATTCCATACACCTAACAATAATTGACGATGGAATAGGCTTTAATACAAATGCCAAAAAAGACGGAATAGGAATTAAAAATATTAAATCTAGAGTGGAACGTCTAAATGGCAACGTAGCATTTAATTCTGAACTGAAAAAAGGAACTTCAATAGTAGTTAACATACCATATACTATTATCTAATAATAATTTACTAACTTTGTTAGATACCCTTTTCCTCTTTTACTGTAATGAAAAAGCTAATAAACACATTAATAGTGGACGATAATCCAATGATTATCGAAGCTTATAAAAGTATGTTTAATTATGCCGATCTTGAAGATTTTAATATACAGATTGACATTGCTTCTGATTGTGAAGAGGCCATTACTAAAATGAAACAGGCCGTATCCGAAAAAGTATACGATCTTTTTTATTTTGATATGAATTTACCACCCTCATTAGATGGGAACTATAAATCAGGGGAAGATTTAGCTTTATATGCAAAAAAGAACTTCTCAAAGGCGAAAGTGGTTATTTTAACCTTAAATAACGATAGCCTTAGTATCCATAATATATTAACAAAGATTAACCCTGACGGATTATTAATTAAAAACGATAGCAATCCCGCTGAGTTTATTTCTGGTTTTAAGACCATTTTGAGAAACCCTCCATTTTACAGCAATACTGTAGTTAAATACCTGAATAATATCAATCTCCGTAAAGAAAAGGATCAATTTGACGATAATGATATTAAAATCTTAATGCATTTGGAACAAGGTATTAAAACTAAAGATTTAGATCAATATATTAATCTGTCTTTGAGTTCTATTGAAAAGAAAAAAAGTCATTTGAGAAAACTACTCGATGTTAAAAAAGGAAATGACGAAGACCTTATTCGCATTGCCAAAGAAAAAGGACTTATTTAAAGCATAATAGCCTATTTTTGCAATAAATAATAAAGCTAAATGCGTACAAAATCTACCAAGCAAAATAAAATCAATGTTGTTACTTTAGGCTGCTCTAAAAACGTTTATGACTCTGAAGTATTGATGGGGCAATTGCAAGCTAATGGTAAAGAAGTGGTTCATGAAGATGAAAATGATGATGGCAATATTGTGGTCATAAATACTTGTGGATTTATCGGAAAAGCCAAAGAGGAATCCATCAATACAATTTTGCATTATGCACATAAAAAAGAAAAGGGTGAGGTGGACAAGGTTTTTGTAACCGGTTGTTTAAGTGAGCGTTATAAGCCCGATCTAGAGAAGGAAATATCTGATGTTGATGCGTATTTTGGCACGCACGACTTGCCCAATTTATTAAAAGTTTTAGAAGCCGATTATAAGCACGAATTGATTGGCGAACGCTTAACCACCACACCCAAGCATTATGCCTATTTAAAAATTGCCGAAGGCTGTGATAGGCCTTGTTCCTTTTGTGCCATTCCGTTAATGCGTGGTAAACATATTTCTACTCCCATTGAGAATTTGGTAAAAGAAGCCGAAAGTTTAGCCGAAAAAGGTATTAAAGAACTGATTTTAATTGCTCAAGATTTAACCTATTATGGATTGGATATTTACAAAAAAAGGGCTTTGGCAGATTTGCTTAAAGAACTGGCAAAAGTTAAGGGCATAGAATGGATTCGTTTACATTATGCGTTTCCAACGGGTTTTCCCTTAGATGTGCTTGAGGTAATGAAAAATGAACCTAAAGTTTGTAATTATTTAGACATACCATTACAGCATATTAATACGGAGATATTAAAATCCATGCGTCGCGGTACTACGCACGAAAAGACTACAAATCTTATAAAACAATTTAGAACTGCTGTCCCCGAAATGGCTATTAGAACTACTTTGATTGTGGGATATCCCGGCGAGACCGAAGAAATTTTTGAAGAACTGAAAGATTGGGTTATCGCAACTCGTTTTGACAGGCTAGGGGCATTTGCCTATTCGCATGAAGAAAATACACATGCTGCCACTTTGGTTGATGACATTCCGGATACGATTAAAGAACAACGCGTTGCTGAAATAATGGAAATTCAAAGTCAAATTTCTTTTGAACTGAATCAAGAAAAAGTAGGTAAAACGTTTAAATGTATTTTTGATAGAAAGGAAGGAAATTACTTTTTTGGTAGAACTGAATTTGATTCACCCGATGTTGATAACGACGTTATTGTTGATGCCACTAAACATTATGTGCAACTCGGACAGTTTGTTAACGTAAAAATAACAGAGGCTGGTGATTTTGATTTGTACGGAGAGCCAATCTCCAACGTAAATGGTAAATAAAATGGTTCTTCTCCTCGCGATAGCTATCGGGATTCAAAGGGAGGTGTCCGAAGGACAGAGGGGTTTTCTTTTTTAAGTCTTAAATTTTAAATCTTGAATCTTTTCATTACTTTTATCACATGATAGAAGACGATTGTACTACTCAGATTCCTTTTTCCAAAACAGGCTATTTTTCTGATATTATTTGTGATTATCTTGATGAAAAGGATAAGATTAAATCGTTCTATTCAAACTTTCCTAATATTTCGGGTTTTAAAAAGCAAATCGAAACAAAACGGTTGTCAGTTACAGCAGAGTCGAGAACTGTTTTAGTCAACTCTTTAGAAAATCAATATCAAAATGTTGAAGCTTCTGAGTTAACAAAGCGAAATATACAGCTTCTCAAAAAGGAAAATACGTTTACCGTCACAACGGGTCATCAACTCAATTTATTTACAGGCCCGCTATACTTTTTGTATAAAATTATATCAACGATTAATCTTTGCAAACAATTAAAAGAAGAATTTCCTAATGATAACTTTGTTCCTATTTATTGGATGGCAACCGAAGATCATGATTTTGACGAAATTAATTATTTCAATTTTAAAGGTCAGAAAATAAGTTGGAATAGAGATAGTAAAGGCGGAGTAGGGCGTTTATCTACAAAAGGTTTAGAAGATGTTGCCGCTGTTTTTGAAAAAACGTTAGATGCCTCAAAAAATGCTAATTATTTGATACAGTTGTTTAAAGAGGCATATTTGAAACATGATACTTTAACAGAGGCTACTAGATATTTGACCAATAAATTATTTAGCGAATCTGGTTTGGTAATTATTGATGGAGATGATAAAAAATTAAAAGAGTTATTTATTCCTTTTGTAGGAGATGAACTTTTACATCAAACCAGTTTTAAAAAAGTATCGAAAAGTATAGAAGAACTTCAAAAGAATTATAATATTCAAGTAAATCCACGTGAAATTAATTTGTTTTACCTAACTAATGAGATTAGGGAACGTATTGTTTTTGAAGATGGAGTTTACAAAGTAGTGGATACTAACATATCTTGGGGTAAAGATGAATTGCTAAAACATCTCAAGGAGATGCCTGAAAGGTTTAGTCCTAATGTAATTATGAGACCATTATACCAAGAAGTTATATTGCCCAATTTGTGTTATATAGGTGGTGGCGGCGAGTTGGCATATTGGTTAGAACTCAAAGATTATTTTAATTCAGTGAAAGTTCCATTTCCTATTTTATTATTGCGAAATTCTGCTTTGATAATTTCAGAAAAACAGTGTAAAAAAGCTGAAAAGTTAAATGTTACTATTGACGAGTTATTTTTAAATCAAAATGAGTTAGTTAATAAAAAAATCAAGGAAATCTCAGAAATTAAGATTGATTTTTCCGAACAACGCAGCCATCTAGAGGCACAGTTTAAAGATTTAGCAGTATTGGCAAATAAAACAGATAAATCTTTTATTGGTGCCGTAAAAGCTCAAGAGGTAAAACAATTAAAAGGTTTGGACAAGTTGGAAAAACGATTGTTAAAAGCCCAAAAAAGAAAACTAAAGGATGAAGTAGATCGTGTAAAAAATCTTCAGGACGAACTATTTCCCAACCAAAGCTTGGAAGAACGGCAACGTAACTTTTCTGAATTGTATTTAGCTTATGGGGATAATTTGATTCCAACATTGATGGAAAAACTTCATCCATTACAAGGGAAATTTACAATAATTCAATTGTAGTGAAAAAGCGTTTTAAATACGTACTATTGGCTATTGTCATTATCCCATTATTGATGATTTTTATTGCTAATTATAGTGTTGTAAGTACATCAAAAGATAAAATATTTGATGATACTTCAACTATAAATTCGAATAAGGTTGGTTTAGTATTGGGTACTTCTAAGCTGTTAAAAAATGGACGTATTAATTTATTCTATCAATATAGAGTTGATGCCGCTGTGGCATTATATAAAGCTGGAAAAATTAAATTTATTTTAGTCAGTGGCGATAACTGCACAGTAGATAACGATGAACCAACAGATTTTAAAAACGATTTGATAGCAGGAGGAATTCCAGCTGAAAAAATATTTTTGGACTACGCTGGGTTTAGAACCTTAGATTCTGTAGTTAGAGCCAAGGAAATCTTCGGATTAACTGAAGTTACTTTTATTTCTCAAAAATTTCATAACGAAAGAGCTATTTATCTTGCCGAAAAAAATGGAATTAAAGCTATAGGTTTTAATGCAAAAGATGTTGGAGGGCAATCTGGAACAAAAGTGATGTTAAGAGAATATTTGGCTAGAGTAAAAGTTTTTGTTGACTTACTATTAGGTGTAGAGCCTCATTTTTTAGGTGAAAAAATTGAAATAAAATAATAGTTTAAAGTAGTCCGCAAATTTTTAAAGCTTTCTGATAAGCTTCAGCTCTAAAATAGGTATTGTAATTGGATAACTCTGATGGTAAAATCCAAATCAAATCTTCAAACTCATCATCTTGAGGCTTAAGTTTCATTTTATCGTTAAATTGTACTTTAACAATATTTAATTCTTGTCTTTTAAAAATATATTTATCCTCATTAGGGTAAACATAACCTACAGTTTCGGTATAGCTTTGTAAAATATCTTTTTCGGTTATACCAATAGCCAACTCTTCTTTCAATTCCCTGATAATACCATCAATAAAATATTCGCCTTTATCTAAACCGCCTTGCGGAAACTTATAACCACCATCTCTAGGAGAGGAACCAATTAAAACTTTTTTTTCGTCGTTTACTATTATAGCCATTACGGCTTTTCTAACTTCTTGCTTCATTCAGCCAAAGTTATCTAGAAAATATGTTTTTTGTCTTTTTTTGGTAATAAAGTTGAGGTTTTTCTGTATAGATTTTTGTTAGCTTAACAATATCATTAGAAAATAGGTCGATTGAGAAGAGCAATTTCTCTTTTAATGTGAGTACCTCTAATCCGGTTAAATAGGTATTCATTAAAAAGGGATGGTAGTTGCGTATGCTATCAAAGTAATTGGGGTCCAAAATATCATTGCTAACTAAATCGTTATTTATTTTGGCATAGACTTTAAATTTAGCCTTATCTAGTTTAGGCATAGTAACCAAATCGCTAAATAGTTTTACTTTTTGAACAAAGGAAAATTTACCATTTGCATTAAGAGTAGTTATGGTTTTTGAATCATTTCTTCCTAAATTCTTAACAAAATACTTTGTAAGTAAATCGTCAATAAGTAAAGTGTTTTTGTGAACTTTTTTTTCTAATTCTGTAATCATACATAGCAATTTTAAGCATTGTTCCGCTAAAAGTTATACGGAATAATAGCAAGGTTAAAAAAATGATAGTTAGAAAAATAGTTAGATAGAGCTCAAATATATTAAATAATATTGAGCAAATTAATGAAAATCAACCATTTACACTTTTTTATTAATAAATGGTATGTTTTTTCTGTTTTTTAGCAAAATGATAGCAGATAAAACAAAGACAATAATTGCCATATAAAAAACTTTGCCACCATCTCCATTTACTTCAATGCCTAATTCTGTGAGGTGAGAGAATATAGCACCTGAAATAATACCCAATGATAATAAGGCACCCATCCAAACTGTTTTTGGAATAAATAATAAAATTGCCGCAATTAATTCTAATATTCCAATTCCAATTCTGCCGTAAGGTTCAAGTCCTAATGTGCTAAATATATGAACACTATCCGGATGTGCTGAAAATTTAAAGTATAATGTTTGAACTAAAATAAATGCAACCACTAATCTTAAAATAAAATAAATTTTTGAGGTCATAATGCTATAATTTATGCTTTAGTCGAAAACGATCTAAAACCATACAAGTATATTTTGAACAATTTATAAACAAATAATGAAAGCAGCTGAAATTTTAAGAATTAAATTTTATTTTTGCAGATGCAAGAAAAAGTCCTAATTCTAGATTTTGGTTCACAAGTAACCCAACTCATTGCTCGTCGCATTAGAGAGCTAAATATATTTTGCGAAATTTTCCCATATAATAGTACCAATTTTAATGCTGACGATTACAAAGCTGTTATTTTATCCGGTAGTCCGTGTTCGGTAAATGCTGAAGATGCTCCTCAACCTGATTTATCAAAAATAAAAGGGAGAAAACCTTTGTTGGGTATTTGTTATGGGGCTCAATATCTAGTGCACTTTTATGGTGGTAAAGTCGGTGCGTCAAATACCAGAGAGTACGGAAGGGCAAAACTTTCTTACCTAGATCATAATGAAGATTTTTTCACCAATGTAAATGAAGGTAGTCAAGTTTGGATGAGCCATTCTGATACTATTTTAGAGTTGCCAAAGGGTTATAAAAATATTGCAAGTACTGAAGATGTGGTTTATGCAGCATATAAGATTGAAGAAGAAGATACTTATGCCATTCAATTTCATCCTGAAGTATATCATACTAAAGATGGTAAACAGATATTAGAAAATTTTTTAGTTAAAATTGCTAAGGTGGCTCAGAGTTGGACGCCTGATTCTTTTGTGGACTCCACTGTGGATAGACTAAAAGAACAATTAGGAGATGATAAAGTTGTATTGGGCTTATCTGGAGGTGTAGATTCCACAGTTGCTGCGGTACTTTTAGATAAAGCCATTGGCAAAAATTTATATTGTATTTTTGTTAATAATGGTTTGTTGCGTAAGAATGAATTTGAAAACGTATTAAACCAGTATGAGCATATGGGTTTAAACGTTAAGGGCGTAGATGCTTCGGCACGTTTTTTGAAAGCTCTTGAGGGAATTTCGGAACCTGAATTAAAACGTAAAGCCATTGGTGGTACATTTATTGAAGTTTTTGATGACGAAGCACATCATATTAAAGATGTAAAATGGTTAGCACAAGGTACTATTTATCCTGATGTAATTGAATCGGTTTCTGTGAGCGGTGGCCCATCTGCCACTATTAAGAGTCATCATAATGTAGGCGGTTTGCCAGATTTTATGAAATTAAAAATCGTAGAACCTTTACGGATGATTTTTAAAGATGAAGTTAGGAGAGTTGGAACGTCTATGGGAATTGATGCTGAATTATTGGGCAGACACCCTTTTCCGGGCCCAGGGTTGGGAATTAGGATTCTAGGTGATATTACAGCCGAGAAAGTAAGGATATTACAAGAAGTAGATGCTATTTTTGTAGATGGTCTAAAAAAATGGAATTTATATAATGGTGTTTGGCAGGCAGGAGCAATGTTGTTACCTGTTAATTCAGTAGGCGTAATGGGAGATGAGCGTACTTATGAAAAAGTTGTAGCTTTGAGAGCCGTTTCATCAACTGATGGCATGACTGCTGATTGGGTAAATTTACCTTATGAGTTTTTGCAGGAAACGTCAAATAAAATTATAAATGGTGTAAGAGGGGTAAACAGAGTAGTATATGATATTAGTTCTAAACCACCAGCAACAATTGAGTGGGAGTAAACCCTCAAATTAAAATGGATTTAATTAATTGAAAATGAATAAAATAAAATTAACGATACTGTTATTTTTTTTAGTAGCAGCAAGTGTTTTTTCTCAAGAAAAAAAATACATAACCCATCAAGTTAAAAAGGGAGAAACTGTATTTAGTATTACTCAAAAATTTAGCATTTCAAAAGCCGATTTTTTAAAACTAAACCCAGATATTAAGAATAATGAGGTAAGTATAGATCAAGTAGTTATAGTACCAAACAGTGCTTATAAGGCTATACCTAATATTGAAGATGGTGATTATGTGTTGGATGGGTTTTTATATCATAAAGTTTTACCACAGGAAAACTATTTTAGATTTAGAAAAGAATATGGAGCTTCTAAACGTGTACTTAGAAAACACAACGAAGTGCTAAGAGTAGGTGATTTAAAAGCAGGGCAAGTAATTAAAATACCTGTAAGAAGAGGCTATAAAGTTAAAGTTAAAGAAGTTAAAGCGGAAGATAAAACAGTAAAACCCTATTTGGTCAAACCTAAGGAAACCAAATATATGATTTCCAGACGTTACGGTATTTCAGTCGAAGAGTTGGAAAAGATGAATCCTAAGATTAAAGAGGGGCTAAAGGCTGATACTATAATTAATGTACCCAACAGAAAAGAAATTCCCGATGCGATAAATGATGATAGTATAACCCACCAAATTGAAAAAGGAGAAACCCTTTTTAGTTTAAGCCAAAAGTTTGAAATTTCTCAAGAACAATTGGTATTGAATAATCCTGAATTAAAGAATGGAGTTAAAGTAGGTGAAGTCATTAGAATCCCCAAAGTATTGACACTTGACAGTAGTCAAAGTTTTAGCGAAAACTTTTCCTTGAACAACAATTTAAAAGTAGCCATTCTACTACCGTTCACTACCGGAAAAAGCAGTTTGGATTTTGATACCGATAGAACCTTAAATATTGTAACCGATTTTTATTTAGGAGCAGAAATGGCTTTAGACTCATTAAAAAAACAAGGGGTCTCTATTTCCGCCAAAGTTTTTGATACGAAAAGTAAACTGACTGAAGTTTCCAAAATTATAAAAACCAATCAATTTAATGATGTTGATGCCGTAATTGGACCTCTATTTTTAAATAATGTAAAATTTGTATCGCAAAGTTTAGGTAGTCAGAATACTGCGATTATTTCTCCACTTTCATCCAAAGACCATAGTGTTTTTGCTTCTAAAAATACGATACAAGACACCCCTTCAGAAGAAGAGTTGTCTCAGAAAGTGTTAGATTATGTTAAAGAGAATTTTAAAGATGAAAATTTGGTTGTTATAAAAGACGATATCAAAGAAAATCAATTGCAATACACGAAGCAAATAGGTGAATTAAGAAAGATAGATTCTTTAGGGAAATTAAAAATATTAAGTCCTGAAAAAGGTTATATCAGACCTGATTTCTTTAAAAGAAGTATACTTGATAATAAAGAGAATTGGGTAATTTTATTGTCTGATGACCCATCAGTTACGAATGATGTTGTCCAGAATTTAGGGGCTATGCCTGAAAAAATCAATATTACACTTTTTGCACTACATCATAATGTGAACCTCAATGGCAACTTTGAAAAGGCTGAAAATCAACATTTAGCAAGAGTTAATTTACACTATGCAACGGAAAATTTCATTGATGAAAATAATAATAATGTTCAACAATTTATTAAAAGTTATAAGGCTAAAAATCACCTTGAGCCTTCAGAATATGCTTTTAAAGGTTTTGATATAACTTATGATGCATTGGCTCGTATGGCTACTTTTTCCATGGTTAACAGTGCGTTTTCTGGAGGTGCATCTGAAAGAATTTCAAGTAAATTTTTATATACTAAAAATGGGAATAGAGGTTTTATAAATAAAGGTATATTTTTAGTGAAGTATGACGGACTTAACTTAGTTGATGTGGAGAAAGTACCTGCAGAAAAGATAGAAATGACTGAATAAATAAAAATGTGAACTTGCACATAAATAAAGCCTGAAATTAAAAATTTCAGGCTTTATTTTTTGCTACTTATTTAAAAAAAGGGAAAAACCCCTTTTTAAAATGGGGGAAAACCCTCTTGACTTCATATTAATTGCAAGGTAAATTGAGAATTTAAATTTTATCTGATAAATTATATAAGGGATTGGGACATTTATTATGTGAACTCGTCCTATATGATTTTGTCTGTTAATTATTAGTTAATTAACTCATTGAAAGATAAAATATTAAGTTTATTTTTAGAAAAGAATTTTTTACTAACCATACCAACAAAAAAATTATGAAAACAAAACTAACATTTGCATTAATTATGATTATTGGAATTTTAATTACGGGATGTAAACAAAAAGAGCACCAGGAACAAAAAGAAGAAGTCACTGAAGTTAAAATCGATCTGTTAAATGACGAGTTTCCAGAAGCAAAACAAGAAATAATGGAGACATTTGATGCAATTGCACAAAGTCTTAAAGAAGGTGATATCGATAAACTTATTTCCTTTCACGCCTATAGTCCAAAGTTTACAGAATTTAAAAATGGGGAACTGAGAAATGACGGTGAGGCCAACGAAGCTTACGAACGTGAAGTTTTTGGTGCAGTAACCGAAGTTGTAAATTTCGACGCAAAGGATTTGCAAATTGCAGTTTATGGAGATGTAGCCAATGTTACCTTTCATTCAGATTTCCAATTAAAATTTGGAGAAGATCTTGTGGTAGTTAATGACCAGATTACACTTTTGTTTTTGAAAACTGAAAATGGATGGAAAATAGTTCATGAACACCATTCTCCGCTAAAGAAGGCTGAAAAAAAGTAAATAAAAACTAGTTTTAAAATTGTGAAAGGCCCATTTGCAATTATTAAGCCGACCAAAATGGTTTGAAGGGATATTCCGTTTAACCAATAAAACTAATAAAAACAAACAAATGA
Source organism: Aureibaculum sp. 2308TA14-22 (assembly GCF_040538665.1). Classification (NCBI taxonomy): domain Bacteria; kingdom Pseudomonadati; phylum Bacteroidota; class Flavobacteriia; order Flavobacteriales; family Flavobacteriaceae; genus Aureibaculum; species Aureibaculum conchae. The sequence continues at coordinate 2,201,519 of NZ_JBEWXT010000001.1, read as the reverse complement.
AAACTAAAACTAATCTTATTTTATTAGGCATTGTACTATTGCCGATCGCCTATTTTTTAAGTAGCACCTTTGCCGGAATTACCTCTGATGCTCCACCCAAAACGGGCTTTAATTTTATTAAATGTACGTCAACTAAATATTTACTGACAGACATAGACACTACTAGGCAGATATCACCGTTGTTTGAAAATTTGGGAAACCTTAATTTTACTATCAGTACCAAAAATGAAAGAGTACAAGCCTTTTTTAATCAAGGTATAAAATTAAGCTATGCTTTTAACCATGCTGAAGGACACCGTTCGTTTTTGGAAGCAGCTAGATTGGCTCCTGATGTGGCTATAAATTATTGGGGGCAAGCATTTGCTTTAGGACCAAATATTAATGATCCACAACCAGATGAAGAGAGATTGAATAAAATCAATGAAGCAATGGTTAAAGCAAAACAATTCTCATCTAAGGCAACTGCCAAGGAGCAGGCCTTAATTAAAGCCCTTTCGGCAAGATACAGTGAAGACTTAACAAAGGATGTAGCAGAACTCAATATGGATTATATGAACGCCATGGCAAAAGTAGTTCAACTATATCCTGAAGATGCTAACATTCAAATTTTATATGCTGCTTCGGTAATGAATACCGTGCCATGGAATTATTGGGATAAAGATGGAAATCCGTCTCCAAATATAAAAGAGGCTAAGCTTGCTCTTGAAAAAGCGATGCAACTTGAACCAGAGAATCCTGGAGGACATCACTACTATATTCACATGGTAGAACTGCCTTATCCGGATATGGGAGTTGCCAGTGCTGATAAACTAGCCTCGTTAATGCCTGGAGCGGGACATATCGTGCATATGCCTTCACATATTTATATTAGAGTAGGAAGATATTTGGATGCCGTTAAAGTGAATCAAGCTGCTATATTAGCGGACGAAGATTATATTTCTCAATGTTTTGCTCAAGGAATATATCCTCTGGGGTATTATCCTCATAATATTCATTTTTTATGGTCTTCTGCAAGTTTGCTAGGTGATAGCGACATTGCCATTGATGCTGCCAAAAAGACTGCTGAAAAAGTGCCTACAGGCGAGTTAGAGACACTAACTTTTTTACAAGATTTTGCGGCTACTCCTTTATTAGCCTATACGCGATTTGGAAAATGGAATGAAATTTTAACCATTCCAACTCCAAATCCAAAAATTAAACATTTGAGTTTGATACAACATTATGCTAGGGGAATTGCTTTTATTAGAAAAGGAAATATAAAAGATGCTCAGGAAGAATTGGAGGCTATTGCCGAGCTTAAAAAGGATCCAGAACTGGAAACATTGGTGGCTACTGCCAATAATGCATCCATCCATGCCGCCAATATAGCTTATGAAGTTGTGGCAGGAGAACTGGCTGCTCTTAAAGGAAACCTTTCAAAAGCAATAGAACATCTTGAAAACGCTGTGGCTTTTGAAGATGGTTTGACCTATACAGAACCTGCTGCTTGGCATATACCCACCCGCCAAAATTTGGGAGCTATATTGTTAAAAGCAGAAAAATTTAAAGAAGCAGAAAAAATCTATAAGGAAGACTTGGCTGTTTTAAGACAAAACGGATGGTCGCTAACAGGTTTGTATAAAAGCCTAAAAGCCCAAGGTAAAATAGAAGAAGCCAAAAAAATAAAAGAGGAATTTGGAAAGGCTTGGGAACATGCAGATATTGAAATAGAAAGTTCTGTGCTATAATTTACTGAAAAAGCCTGAAGTTGAAAACTTCAGGCTTTTTCACTATCATCTTTTTACCGCCTACTTTTTTAAACCAACATCGTAACAGGATTTTCGATATATCCTTTCAATGTCAATAAAAATTCAGCACCAGTTGCACCATCAACAGTTCTATGGTCGCAGGCTAATGTCAATTTCATGGTATTGCCAACTACAATTTGACCTTCTTTTACAATGGGCTTTTGAACAATGGCACCAACGGATAAAATTGCCGAATTCGGTTGATTTATAATCGAGGTAAAATCGGTTATGCCGAACATTCCCAAATTTGAAACCGTAAAAGTACTACCTTCCATTTCTTGAGGTGTTAGTTTTTTATTTCTAGCTTTTCCGGCATACTCTTTCACTTTAGCCCCAATTTGCTGTAAACTTTGTTCATTAGCAAATTTTAGAACAGGGACTAGTAAACCGTCTTCAACAGCAACAGCAACACCAATATGCACATGATGATTGATTTTCATTTTATCATCAAACCATTGTGAATTTACTTGCGGGTGTTCTTTTAACGCTAATGCCACTGCCTTAACAACCATATCATTATAAGAAATTTTGGTGTCAGGTACAGAATTAAACTGCTGTCTAAAAGCAATGGCATTATCCATATTAAACTCAACGTTTAAATAGTAATGTGGTGCCGTAAATTTAGATTCACCCAATCTACGGGCAATAACTTTACGCATTTGAGAGTTTGGTACTTCTTCAAAACTCTCTTGTCCACTAGGTACAAAAGGCATTGCAGATGATCCACCTTGACTTGGTGTAAAGTTTTCTACGTCGCTTTTTACGATACGGCCACCAGTTCCGGAACCTTTTACTTGAGCTAAATTTATACCTTTTTCTTGTGCTATTTTTTTAGCTAAAGGCGAAGCCAAAATACGCCCACCTGATTCGGTTGTGGTAACATTAGCTTCTTGAACTGGAGCAGTTTCTGTTTTTTGAACAGATTGCGATTCGCTCTTGGCTGTTTCTTTTTTAGGAGCAGGTTTATCCTCTGTTTTATCCTCGGATTTTGAAAAAGCACCTTCTTTAATAGATTTTACTAATCCGCTAATATCAGTTCCTTTTTCTCCAACAACCGCTAAAACACTATCAACTTCTGCGGTTTCTCCTTCATTGATACCAATATGAAGTAATGTACCTTCATAAAAAGATTCAAACTCCATAGTGGCTTTGTCAGTTTCTATTTCTGCTAAAATATCACCCTCTTTAACGACATCACCTTCTTTTTTAAGCCATGTAGCCACTGTCCCCTCAGTCATAGTATCACTTAAACGTGGCATGGTAATAATTTCTACACCATCAGGAATATCGGCACTAGCACTAGACTTAGCTTCTTCTTTGGTTTCTGTTTTTTCTTCTTTAGCAGCTTCCTTTTCATCCTCTTTAGGAGCCTCTTCTTTAGCACCTTTCAATAAATCGGAAATATCCTCACCTTGTTCGCCAATAATAGCCAATAAAGTATCTACTTTAGAAGTCTCACCCTCTTGAATGCCAATGTGTAACAATGTACCTTCATGGAAAGATTCAAACTCCATTGTAGCCTTATCGGTTTCAATTTCTGCAAGAATATCACCTTCGTTAACCGTGTCTCCAACTTTTTTTAACCATTTTGCTACAACACCCTCTTCCATGGTATCGCTCAAACGGGGCATGTTAATAATTTCTGCCATAAATTTTATTTTAAAACTTTATTCTAGTACTAGTTTTCTATTACCAATTTAATTTTTATAATCTATGTTTCAAAAATGGATAATCTTCTTGCTCGTAAACCACATCGTACAATAATTGCTTATCCGGATATGGAGATTCTTCCGCAAATTTTTCGCATTCTGCTACTTTTTCTTTAACCTCTTTATCGATAGCCTTTATTTCGTCATCGGTAGCGTATTTTTCTTTTTTGATAATATCCAATATTTGAGTTATGGGGTCTAATTTTTTGTATTCAGCAACTTCATCTTTAGTTCTGTAATGTTGGGCATCACTCATAGAGTGTCCCCTGTACCTGTACGTTTTAACTTCTAAAAAGTAAGGCCCATCTTTTCGGGCATGTTCAATAGCTTCGTACATAGCTTCTGCCACTTTTACAGGGTTCATTCCGTCAACTGGCTTGCTAGGCATATCATAGCCTAACCCTAACTTATAAATTTCTGTATGGTTTGCAGTCCGTTCTACACTGGTTCCCATGGCATAACCATTATTTTCACAGACAAATACAACTGGTAATTTCCAAAGCATGGCCAAGTTAAAAGTTTCGTGCAGAGAACCTTGTCGTGCAGCCCCATCACCAAAACAAGTTAGCGTGACGGCATCACTTCCTTTGTATTTATCACCAAAAGCAATTCCAGCACCTAGTGGTATTTGACCACCTACAATGCCATGTCCTCCGTAAAAACGATGTTCCTTTGAAAAAATATGCATAGAACCACCCAAGCCATGAGAAGTTCCGGTTTGTTTACCATATAGTTCCGCCATAACCCGTTTAGGGTCTTCTCCCATGCCAATAGGCTGCACATGATTTCGATATGCGGTTATCATTTTATCTTTGGTCAGGTCCATGGCGTGCAGTGCACCCGCCAATACTGCTTCTTGACCGTTATATAAGTGTAAAAAGCCTCTGACTTTTTGCTGTATATAAACGGCGGCCAGTTTATCTTCAAACTTTCGCCAAAACAGCATATCTTTGTACCAATTGATGTAGGTCTCTTTTGTTATTTCCTTCATTTTCTTTAAAAGTAAAATTTACAAACGCAATTACAAAAATACTATTTTAGATGTAGTTCTAAAAGAAACAGTGGATTTTATTTTTAGTGCTTTGCAGATAGGCATTATGAGCCTGATACCACGTTATTTTTTTGCTAAACTTTTTGATGAAGCCCACCTGGTTAATTTCCACTCTTTTTGTTCCAATTTAGATAAAAAAGTCCAAGCCACAATTCGACTTGATTTGTTACCTGTACCCATTGGGATAGTTTTAACTTCAATTGCGTTAAAGCCGTCCAATGCTTTGTATATTTGGTTGAGATTAGATTGTTTGGAGACCAATGTTGAAAACCAATAACAGTTTTTACCAAATTTTTTACTTTCTCTAACCATATTGGTAATAAACTTAGATTCACCGCCATCACAAACCAATTCATTATAAATTCCAGCAAAATTGAGTTGTGGTGTTTTTACTTTTTTACCCGATAAATTTTTGACTTTCCGTTGTGTGCCACGTCGAGCATCTTCGATAGAGGCATGAAAAGGAGGATTACAAATAGAGATGTCTATTTTATCTTCTCGGGTCAGTATTCCATAAAAAACATCCTTAGGGTTTTCTTGTAACCTAAAAGAAACTTTGCCTTTGAGTGAAAGGTTAGCATCAATTATCTGTTGTGAAGATGCTATTGATTTTGAATCAATATCAGACCCTATAAAATTCCAACCGTATTCGGTAGCTCCTAAAATGGGGTAAATACAACTTGCCCCAATACCAATATCCAAACAGGTGATTTTATTTCCAGTAGGGATTTTCCCAAAATTATGCTCACATAATAAATCGGCCATATGGTGAATATAATCTGCTCTTCCAGGAATGGGTGGGCATAAATTTTCATCTGGAAAATTCCAATTTTTAATGTCGTAATAGTGATGCAATAATGCCCTATTTAATATTTTTATAGCCTTGGGGTTTGAGAAATCTATAGAATCATCGCCATATTTATTGGGTTTAACAAAAGCTGCCAATTCAGGGTTTGAGTTAACCAATACCTTTAAATCATAACGTTCTCGGTTTTTGTTTCGAGGATGTAAATTGGACTTTGTGGAATTGGATTTTTTTGAAGGCATTTATTCTATATTCATATTGATAAGCTTTCATTTTAGCCATTGAAATAATTATTAATTCCTAATGACACTAATAATAGAATCTACTTCGCGTTGAACAATAGCGTAGTCATTATGAAATTCAGATTCCTTTTTTTTGTATGCTGCCTGTTCATTCATTACCTGTTGCGTTAATGTACCAACTTCTTGACCCAATAGCATCTCTTTATCTCTATCTCTATTGGGATTAATGAAGCTGCTAAATAGTAATGTATTCTTAGCTTCTAATTTCTCGTTTAATTCTAGATATTCTAAAGTTGCATCAAAAAAACGCGTGTCTTTATGTTTCGATTTTAAAGCTACAATACGTTTTTTACTACTCGTAATTGTTTGGTCTATTTTAGTTGACATCATTGTAATTTTATCCGTAAGACTTTTATTAGGTATTGAATCTTTTCTCAATACTTCGCCCAATTTCATTAAATAAGGATTTCTTAAATTACTGACTTCACCCAGCTCCTGTTTAATTTTTAGGCATTCAAAAGACTGAACAAGAGCATCATTTTTAGAATATTCAGATTGTAGGGTGCAACTTTGTAAACAAAAAACGAGTATAATAAGGGATAGTGTTTTTTTCATAATTTTTTAAACTTAATGTATGGGTTTAGTTACCTGATTTAACGACGAATTTAGCAAATAAAAACTGAATAGAATATTATTATACTTTCATAAGCAGACTGGAATTCTCTATTATTTATTTAGCTTGTAGTGCAGCGTTTTTTTAAATTGTTTTTAGTTTTCCGTCAAACCATACATCTTCACACCCTTTCTTGTCAATTAAGAAACGATAACCAATGTCAAGACCGAAATATTTTATTAAATCAGGTCTAATTTGAAGCAAATGCTCCGCATATATTGGTTTAAAAAAATCATCACATTCCGAATATTCTCCAGCCCAAATATACCACCCTGTTGTTCCTTCTTCTTTGGGACGTCTTAATCCGTGAATTGGGTTAAAATTCAGGTCAGAACCAATACCAATTTTTAATTTTTTATTTATCGGATTCCATTTGGATTTATATTTTTCACAAATTTCTTTTTGTAAGTCAATATGCACATCCCATAAATTATAATCCTTCAATAAGTCTTCGCCAGTTTCCAATTGATGTTTCCAAAGTTGGATATTCTTTTTAGTAATTGGAAAATTAAGTTCAGGACTATCCCATTGATAAACAATATCAGATATAATTTCATCATCCCAATCAAAATAATCTTCTGTGATTAATTCCCAAGCATAATTTTCAAAATCATTTTCTACGATTTCTCCATTCAGATATTGGTCACATTTAGCAATTAAATCCGAGCGTGATATTTTAATTTTTTTGTTCAATATTCATTCTATTAATGAGTTTGTTTTAAATGTGTTACAATGACCTGCTAAACGCAGTTCTGCTTTGAGAGCGAAGATACAAAAAAGTGGAAGATAATGAGGCGTTAAGTCGCACGGAAGTGCGATAGCCATTATCCGTCTCGTGCAGCGGATTTTTGAAAAAAATTTGATGTTCGAGCCACTTTAGTCAGCGATAGCTGAATGAATTCCAACGGTCTCGGCTATGAGCAGTTGCGTGGGTTAGCACTTAACTTTGCAAGTACACACCAAGCTGAAAATCCGCGAGGATTTTCAGAAGTAGGCGAGAACAAGCAATTACTTATAGCCAATGTTGTATGTGGTTTTTTAAAAGTCTTCAAATATTTGTTTTGTTGTCAATATTTTCGATGTCAATATATCGATTGTTTTATTATCATAAATCGAACTTTTAATTGTCCTTAATTCTTTAACCATTTTATGAATTTCGCTTTCCTCTTTTACGAAAATATATTTAACATTATCTTCTTTAAAACGCAAACGATAGTTCTTTAATTTTTCATTCGCTTTTTCCAATTCCTTTGGGTTGTCCATTTTTTCTTTACTCAAAGTACCGTGAGGTGCAGCTTTTTCTTCTTTTGTAGGTATGTACCTCCATTCTCTTTCATTATAAAACTTCACATCTTTATGTTCTTTGCCTTGATGTTTAAAGTTTCCAGAGTAGGGCTTTGAGTACATTAAGAGAGAAACCCAACTGTTCATAATATCTCCACCTATTTTTCTCACGTTTTCATCTTTAAGTTCATTCAATTTGAGTGCGTTTTCGGCTATAATGCTCAATGGTTCTGCTACATATGAATCTTTGTTTAAATAAATTATAGGATTCAGTCTTTTTTTTATTCCCCATTCTTTTTTCATTCCTATTCCATAGTTGCCGTAGGTATTTATATGATTGCTGATTTGTCCTAAAGAAATGTCACAGAAACAGGTCATTGGAATTCCAAAATTGAATCCACGAATCGAACGAGAGTCGTTTAATTTTAAGTCTTCGAAACAATATCTGGGTTGAAATCCTCTTTTGAAAATTTCAGTCAAATATTCCAGTTTAGGCGTGAAATGGAAAAGACTATTTGGACTAATATTACTCATTCTTTGGGTTGGTCGAAATTAAACACAACAACTGCATAACCGCATTGCGGTTATATCCGCAATAGTTGTACATTATTTATTTTCATAAAATTAAAAAATTTAAACCTCCATATAATCCTCAATAGGGTTACAGCTACACACTAAATTCCTATCACCATACGCATCATCAACTCGTCGTACAGGTGGCCAAAATTTGGCTTCTGAAATATACGGTAACGGAAACGCAGCTTCTTTTCGGGTATAGCTAAACTGCCAATCATCAGTAGTCAGCATCGCTTGTGTATGTGGTGCGTTTTTTAATACGGAGTCGGTTCCTTCTTCATACCCATCAATTTCAGCTTTAATAGAAATCATGGCATCACAAAAACGATCTAATTCTTGTTTGCTTTCACTTTCGGTAGGTTCAATCATTAAGGTACCAGCAACAGGAAACGAAAGGGTAGGAGCATGGAAGCCGTAATCCATTAAACGTTTCGCAATATCTGTTACTTCTATGCCTTTAGCTTTAAACTCTCTAAAATCAACAATCATTTCGTGGGCGGCAAAACCTTTTTCTCCCGTATATAAAATTTTAAAATGCTTCTCTAATTTACTTTTTAAATAATTGGCATTTAAAATGGCATATTCGGTAGCTTTAGTTAAACCCTGAGCACCTAACATTTTAATATAACCATACGAAATTAAATCTACCAACGCAGAACCCCAAGGAGCGGCTGAAATTCCCGTTATGGCATGTTCACCACCAGTTTTAACAATAGGATTGGTAGGCAAAAATGGAGCTAAATGTTTAGCTACGCAAATAGGGCCAACACCTGGTCCCCCACCGCCATGTGGAATGGCAAAGGTCTTATGCAGGTTCAAATGACAAACATCTGCACCAATGGTTGCCGGATTGGTCAACCCTACCTGTGCGTTCATATTGGCACCGTCCATATACACCTGTCCGCCATTATTATGGATGATTTCAGTAATATCTTTAATGGCACTTTCAAAAACACCATGTGTAGATGGATAGGTAACCATTAACGCCGCGAGGTTATCTTTGTGCAATTCAGCTTTTTCACGAAGATCATCCACATCTATATTACCGTCTTCTGACGTTTTGGTAACTACCACTTTCATACCTGCCATTACCGCAGAAGCGGGATTTGTACCGTGTGCAGAAGCAGGAATTAAACAAATATGCCTATGTGATTCACCACGAGAAGTGTGGTAGGCTCTTATAACCATTAGGCCTGCATACTCACCTTGAGCACCCGAATTAGGCTGTAATGAAGTGGCTGCAAAACCTGTAATAATATTTAAAGAATGTTCTAAATCAGTAAGCATTTCTTGATAACCTTGTGCTTGTTCTATAGGCACAAACGGATGAATGCTATTCCAGCTACTAGAACTTAAGGGTAACATTTCAGAAGCGGCATTCAGCTTCATAGTACACGAACCCAAAGAAATCATAGAATCCGTCAACGAAATATCTTTATTTTCTAATCTTTTAATATAACGCATCATTTCTGTTTCCGAATGGTAATTTTCAAAAACCTCATGTGTCATAAATTCTGAAGTACGTTTAATATCATCAGGAATTGAATTCAATTCCACATAATTAGCACAGTCTTTATGTTCTGCATTTTCAGCTTCAGCTAAAATTGAAATGATTTGGTCAACATCCGCAATGGTAGTAGTTTCATTTAGTGAAACACTAATAGTAGTATGGTCTATGTATAAAAAGTTGATTTCTGACGCCTCAGCAATTTTTTTAACAGCATTGGTATTACTCACCTTTATTTTTAGCGTATCAAAAAATGCCGTATTTTCTTGGGCTAAGCCTAATTTTTTAACTTCATCATTTAAGATGGTAGTTAAACTGTGGACTTTATTGGCAATGTATTTTAAGCCTTCAGCACCATGATATACTGCATACATACCTGCCATAACAGCCAATAAAACTTGTGCAGTACAAATATTAGATGTTGCTTTTTCACGTTTAATATGTTGCTCTCTGGTTTGTAG